>CAVXVH010000020.1:0-1288117 GCA_963765065.1 uncultured beta proteobacterium
GCTCGAGGCGCGACACGTCGAAGGGCAGCGGATCGCCCGGCTTCATGCCGAGCGGGGTGCCGTTGACCACCAGGTCGTAGCCCGCGGGATCGCTGGCGGCCAGGTGCACGTCGAGCGCCGGATAGTGCTTGGCGAGGCGCCCGGCAAGCGCCTCGGCCGAGCCCCGGTTGGTGTCGAAGAGCGCGATCGCCCCCACGCCGGCCGCGGCCAGCGACGCGGCGATCGCCGAACCCACGCCGCCGGTGCCCACGACCAGGCAGCGCGCGCCGCGCACCTCGAAGCCCTTGCGCGCGATGCCGCGCACGAAGCCCGTGCCGTCGAACATGTCGGCCAGCAGCGTGCCGTCCGGCCGCAGCAGCACCGCGTTGCTCGATCCCGCGATCTCGACCGTCGGCGTGACTTCGTCGACCAACCCGACCGTGGTGACCTTGTGGGGCATGGTCACCAGCGCGCCGCGGATGTTGGTGAGCCGGAACACCGCACGCAGGAACGTCGGGTAGTCGTCCGCCTTGACGCCCATCGGCACGACGACCGCGTCGATGCCCCTGCTGTCGAACCAGGGGTTGTAGATGAGCGGGGCCTTGAACGACTCCGTCGGATAGCCGATGTGGGCGATGAGGGTGGTCTTGCCGCTGATCATGGGAACGTTGTCGTGCGGGTTCGTGGTCGGAAAAGTGGCGGATTCGGACCCCGCCACTTCGGCGAGGGCGCCGTCAGAGCATCTCGCCGCCGCGGGCGCGGCGGACGATGTCGAACACCGTGACGAGATCGCCGATCGGGATCTGCCCCGGCGCCGACGCCGACTCCGCGACGGCGAAGCTGAGCCACGACCCGAACAGGCCACCGACCAGCCGCGAGGCCACGCCAAGCGGCCCGACCGCCATGCTGATCAGCGGAATCCGCGCCCGGTCGTCGGCCTGCTCGGTCGCCGCCAGCAGCGTCAACACGTCCCTGCGGCTGCGCGGCATCACCTGCAGCATCGCCACGTCGGCACCGAGCCGCTCGGCCTCCAGCACGCGGTCGATCAGGTACTCGAGCCCCGGCGTGTAGGCAAGGTTGTGGTACGACAGGATCAGCCGGACGCCGTGCCTGCGCGTGCTCTCGCGCACGCGGCGCACGTGCTCCGGATCGTGGTCCATCTCGAAGTCGGCGAAGTCGACGAACCCGCTGGCCACCACCGCTTCGTGGAGCGCGACGACGGCCTCCCCGGCAAGCGCGATGCGCTCGCCGCCGCCGCCCTCTGCACGGCAGGTGAAGATGACGGGACGCTTGCCGACGACCTCGCGCAGTGCCCGGGCCGTCTCGATCACCGCACCCGCATCGCCGATCGCGTCGAAGAAGTCGACGCGCCACTCGACCAGGTCGGGCTTCTGCTTCAGCACCCGGGTCGCTTCCGCGAGCAGCCGCTCGCGCGTGCGGCCGACCAGCGGTGCGCACATGAGCGGAGTGTCCCCGCCCAGCTTCCTGCCGCGCGCATCGACCGCCTTGATGTGCTTCTTCATGCTGTCGCTCCAGTCACGTGGTCGCGGACGTGCGACGCGTCCCGCCTTTCGCCCGTCCCGGACTGCGCGCGTCGCGCGCCGCCCGGTCAGTCGGGTGCTCCTCCAGGTACGCCTTCAGCGTCTCCAGGCAGCGCGTCGCGTGCTCCGCATAGCCGAGCTCTTCGTGCAGCTCCTTGTTGGGCAACTCGATCGAATACGGGCAGGGCGGGATGTGCGCGAGAATGCCGGCGACGTCGATCCCGCCTTCGCCGACGTAGAGTCGCCCCTCGCGCATGATGCGGATCATCTCCGCGCGTTCGGTCGGGATCTCCGCCGTCGCGTCGCACAGCTGGGCGAAGTGGAACCACTCGGGCGGCAAGCCGTCGAGGTCCGCCGGGTTGTCGCGGGCGCGGTGGAAGTGGTGCGTGTCGATCATCAGGCCCGCGTTGGGCCGGTTCACCGCGCGCAGCACGTCGACCGTCATCGCCAGGTTGCTGACGGTGGCGATCGGCACGTACTCGAGGTCGACGGTGAGGCCGAAGGGCCGCGCGAGGTCGCAGATCTCGCCGAACTTCTCGATGTAGAACTCGCGCTCGCCGCCCCAGATGCTGGACAGCACCGCCTTGGCGCCGACCTCGGCCGCCACCTCCATCGCCGGCAGGTACTTGGTCGGATGCAGGCCTTCGTAGACCCGGGCGAGCTCGATGTCGTGGACGCGCACCCCGGTCGACGCGAGCGCCCGCTTGAACTGCCGCAGCATCTGCGGCTTCTCGGCGAGCGAGTAATCGGGCTCGCCGGGCAGCCCCATGTAGATCGGGCGGATGCTCACGTAGTCGTAGCCGGCCCGCGCCGCGATGTAGGTCATCTCCGGCGGCGGGCAGCCGAGCACCGTGAGATGCGCCAGGGAAAATTCCTGTTTCATGCCGTTGTGCCTCCCACTTCGTGCCTCAGCCGCCGGTTGCGACGTGATGCACCTTCTTGCCCGGCGAGTAGATGTCCATGATGTTCCAGTGGCCGGCGGTGGGTACCGGCTCGTTCTTCATGTAGACGTCGATGACGACGGGCTTCTTCGACTTGATCGCCTTCGCGAGCGCGGGCTTCAGCTCGGCGGCCGACGCGACCTTGATGCCCTCGACGCCGTAGGCGCGGGCGATCGCCGCGTAGTCGGGCGACCAGGTCTTGCCGTCCTTCTCGAACACGGTGGCGAACGTCGTGCCGTAGTGGGCGGCCTCGAGGCCGGCGATCGTGCCGAACGCGTGGTTGTTCATGATCAGCCACACGACCGCGATGTCCTCCTCGAACGCCGTGGCGAGCGGCGCCGGGTTCTGGCCGAAGCCGCCGTCGCCGATCAGCGCAACGACGACGCGGTCGGGCAGCGCGACCTTCGCACCGAGCGCCGCCGGCGAGCCGAAGCCCATCGTCGCGAAGCCGCCGGGCGTGAAGATGGTGCCCGGCGTGTAGATCGGGAACTGCTGGCCGACGCCGTTCTTGTTCCAGCCCACGTCGGTGCACAGGATCGCGTCGCGCGGCAGCACCTCGCCGCAGGTCGGCGAGGATGCGCTCGGGGCGCATCGGCCAGGCGTCGCTCCGCATCGCCTTGCGGTTGCCGTCGACGAACTTCTTGCGGTTGGCCGCCATCTCGGCGACCAGCTTGTCGCGCTTGACGCCCTTCGGTGCGATCCTGCGCGCGACGCGCACCAGGACCTTCAGCGCCTCCTTGAGGTCCGCGACGGCGCCGATCGCCACCGGGTAGTTGCGGCCGATCTCCGCCGGATCGATGTCGATGTGGATCAGCTTCGTCGGCGGGAAGCGGAACGTGTACTTGTCCTCCCACGAGCTGCAGTCGGCTTCGGAGAAGCGCGTGCCGAGCGCCAGGATCCAGTCGGCGCCCTTGCACTTGTCGTTGATGAACTTCGTGCCCCAGAAGCCGGTCATGCCGAGGATCAGCGGGTGGTCGTCGGGCAGCGCGCCCTTGCCCATCAGCGTGTGCGCGACCGGCAGCGACAGGTGCTCGGCCAGCGCGCGCATCTCCTCGGCGGCCTGGGCGAGCAGGATGCCGCCGCCGACGTACATCACCGGCGACTTCGCGTCGAGCAGCTGGCGCACGATCTTCTCGGCGGTGTCCTCGTCGAGCGAGGGCTTCGCGAGCGAGTGGGTGTTGGCGGCGACGCGCTTCCACAGCGCGGCGTCGATCTCCTTGGAGAAGATGTCCATCGGCACGTCGACCAGCACCGGGCCCGGGCGGCCGCTCTCGGCGAGCGTGAACGCCTTCTCGAGGATCTCGGGCAAGAGATGCGCGGAGTCGACGCGCCAGGCGCGCTTCACGAACGGCCGGTAGATCTCGTATTGCTGGGCGTCCGCGTGCAGGTTGACTTCCTGGTGCGGGTGCTTGCCGTAGTAGTGCGTCGGCACGTCGCCGGCGATCACCACCATCGGGATCGAGTCGAGCGCGGCGTTGGCCACACCGGTCGCGGCGTTGGTGAGCCCCGGCGACAGGTGCGTGAGCAGCACCGACGCCTTGCCCGTCGCGCGCGCGTAGCCGTCGGCCGCGTGCGCGGCGACCTGCTCGTGGCGCGTGTTGATGAACTTGATCTTGCGGCTCTTCGAGAGCGCAGCCAGCACCGCGATGTTGGTGTGCCCGCACAGGCCGAAGACGTGCCTGACGCCGCGGGCTTCGAGATACTTGACCAGCTGGTTGGCGACGAAATCCTTCATCGGAGTTCCTTGGACGTTCGGGTTCGGGGAGCGTGGTGGGGGCTAGCCGCGCTTGTCGCGCGCGGCGAACTCGGCCGGCAGGTCGCGACGCGCCGGGCCGCTGTACTGGTAGGGAATGGACGGCGGCATCGGCCCCATGATGCGGCGGCCGCGCTGCTTCTGCTCCCACGCGTGGGCGAGGATCCCCACCGAGCGCGAGAGGATGAACAGGCCGCGACCGAGCTCGGGCTCGAAGCCCAGCTCGCAGAAGATCACGGCGGTGATGCCGTCGATGTTCATCGGGATCAGCTTGCCCTTGTGGGCCTGCAGCGCCGCCTCGACTGCACGGCCGATCCGTGCGTAGCGGCCGTCGATCGCGCCCGCGGCCTGCGCGCGCTGCAGCACCGCGTAGAGCGGCGCGACGCGCGGGTCGACCGGATGGAAGCGGTGGCCGAAGCCGGGCACGACCTTGTCGCCCGCCGTGCGGCGTCGCTCGAGCACGCGGGCCGCCGCCTGGACGAGGTCGCCCTCCTCGCCCTCCTTGCCCGCCTCGTCGTCGATCGTGCGGTACAGCTCCATGCACTGCTGGCCGGCGCCGCCGTGGATGTCGTCCAGCACGTTGACCGCGGAGGCCATCGCGCCGTTGACCGGCAGGCCGCAGGTGACCGCCATGCGCGAAATCGCGATCGACGGCGCGTGCGGGCCGTGGTCGACGCCCGGCACCAGCGCCGCCTCGAGGAGTTCCGACTGCGCCGGTGTCGGCAATTCGCCGCGCAGCATCAGCCAGATCATCTCGGGAAAGCGCACGCGGCCGATCAGCTGCTCGATCGGATAGCCGCGGATCGCGATCTTCCCCGGGTGGATGTCGATGATCGACGTGTCCCACCAGGCGGACGCTTCGGCGATGAGCTCTTCAGGTGACTTGGCCACGGTTTCCTCACGCTATCCTGGCGTCGTCCCCGCGAACGCGGGGACCCAGCGTCTCTCGTTCAGCGACACTGGGTTCCCGCTTGCGCGGGAACGACGAGTGCCGACGATTGGCGTCGTCACGGTCGCTCAGGTCGTTATGGTTTCCACGACCCCCTCCAGCGCCGGGTCGTAGAAGTCGCCGAACAGCTCCTCGTCGGACGGCTTGTCCTCCTTGATGGGCACCGACACCCACGTCGTGTTCATGTAGTGCTTGAGGTGCACGTTCTCGGAGATGATGTTGCCGCCCCACGTGCCGCAGCCCAGGCTCGAGGTCATCGGCATGCCGTTGTTGAACGCGCCGGCGTTGGCCTTCGACTGCGGCTGGCGGACCATGATCCGCGACACCGGCGCGGCCATCGCGAGCGCGTGGATGTGGCTCTGGTCGAACGAATAAATGCCGCACGAGTGGCCCTTGCCGCCGACCTCGTAGACGCCGCGCATCATCTCCAGCGCCTGGTCGAAGCTCTGGTACTTGTAGAGCGCCAGCAGCGTCGTCAGCTTCTCGCCGGAGAAGTGGTGCTCGCGGCCGATGCCGTCGCCGTGCACCATGATGAACTTGCGGTCGGCCGGGATCTCGAAGCCCGCGATCTTCGCGAGCTGCTGCGGTGCGATCGCCACGGTCTCGACGGTGCGATGGCGCTCGTCGTCCCACATCGCGCGGCGCAATTTCTCCTTCTCCTCGGGTGTGGCGAGGTAGCCGCCTTCCTTCTGCAGTTGCGCGACGAGCTTGTCGAAGACCGACGCCTGGATGATCAGGTTGCCGTCCGCCGAGCAGCCGGAACCGTAGTCCGAGGTCTTGGACAGCCGCGTGTTGCGCGCCGCCTCCTCGATGTTGGCGGTCTCGTCGATGATCATCGTCGAGTTGCCGGCACCCACGCCGTACGCGGGCGTGCCGGAGCTGTAGGCGGCGCGCACCATCGGCTGGCCGCCCGTGGCGATGATCAGGTCCGCGCGCGCCATCAGCGCCTGCGACATCGGGATGTTGACCTTGGTCAGGCACTGCAGGATGTCGGCTGGCGCGCCCTCGCGCTCGAGCGCCTCGCGCATCAGGCGCACGGTCTCGAACGACGTCTTCTTCGAGCGCGGGTGCGGCGAGAAGATCACGCAGTTGCGCGCCTTGATGCCGTAGATCGCGTTGCCGGCCGGCGTCAGGTCCGGGTTCGTCGTCGGCACGATGCAGGCGATGATGCCGACCGGCTTGCCGTACTTGACGATGCCCTTCTCGGGAATCTCCTCGATCACGCCGACGCTCTTCTGGCGCAGCGCGTCGCGCAGCACGCCGCGGATCTTCATCCGCTTGCCCATGCGGCTCTCGGGATCGCCGAGGCCCGACTCCTTGATGCCCATGTCGACCAGCCGCGTGAACGTCGTCTTGTTCGCCACCGCCCAGGCCACCGCCTGGCACAGGCGGTCGACGCGCGCCTGGTCGTAGGTCTCGGTGACGGCGAGCGCCTTCCGCGCACGCGCGAAGCACTCGTCCAGCTCCTGCTTCTGCTCGTCGGTGATGCCCTTCTTCGGTTCGTCGGCGGCCATGGCGTGTCGTCCTCTTGCGTGTGCCCGGCGCACTGCAGGGGCCCGGGCGGGAGTGGAAGATCGGAGTCGGGTGGCGGTTGCGGAACGGGGGTCGTGACGCGTCGCGGGGTCAGGTTGCCGGCGCGCGGCGCAGGCGGCCAACCGTCGCGGCCCACAGGCGGGTCTGCGACAACACGGTGAGCGCGAGCGCCGCGAGCAGGATCGCGGAAATCGGGCTGGTGAAGAACTCGCCGAGGAACGCCAGCGGGTCGTCGCCCGCGGAGATCATCGCGCGCCGATACGAGACGTCGATCAGCGGGCCGAGGATGATGCCGAGGATCACCGGTCCCACCTGGAAGCCGTACATCTTGAGGAAGTAGCCGGTGACGCCGAACGCAAGCATCCAGTAGACGTGCACCGGGTTGTTCTCGATCGCGTAGGTGCCGACCGCCGACAGCACGAGGATCAGCGGCAGCAGGATCGCCTTCGGCGTCTCGACGATCTTGGCGAAGATCCTGATGCCCGAGAGGCCCATCGGCAGCAGGAAGAGATTCGCGAGCACCAGGTTGCCGACGCAGAACCAGAACAGGTGCGGGGTCTCCAGCATCAGCATCGGTCCGGGCTTGAGGCCGTGGATGTAGAGCGCGCCGATGATCACCGCGGTGACCGCGTCGCCGGGGATGCCCAGCGTCAGCATCGGGATGTACGCACCCGGCACGGCGGCGTTGTTCGCTGACTCCGGCGCGACGAGACCCTCGTAGGCGCCCTCGCCGAACGGCCGCGACGGGTGCTTCGTGGTGCGCTTGGCGTGATCGTAGGCCATCAGCGCGGCGATGTCGCCGCCCGCGCCCGGCAGCGCGCCGATCACCGTGCCGATCGCCGAACAGCGCGTGGCGAGCGGCAGGTGCTTCTTCAGCAGGCCCCACGACGGCACGATGTGGCGGACGTCCTGCTTGACCGGCGTGACCTGCAGGAAGTGCAGCTGTGCGAGCACCTCCGAGACGCCGAAGAAGCCGATCATCGCGGCGACGTAGGGCACGCCGCTGGTGAGCTGCATCGAGCCGAAGGTGAAGCGGCCCTCGGCGGTCATCGGGTCGAGGCCGACCATGCCGATCAGCACGCCGAGCGCGCCCGCGAATACGCCCTTGGCGAGCGACTTGCCGGAGAGGCTGCCGACCAGCAGGATGCCCCAGATCGCGAGCAGCAGGTAGTCGCGCGGCGCGAACAGCAGCGCGAGGTTCGACAGCGCGGGCGCGCCGACCGCGAGTGCCGCGATGCCGATGAATGCACCGAGCACCGAGACCACCGTGGTGAGCCCGATGGCCGCACCCGCCTCGCCACGCTTCGCCAGCGGATAGCCGTCGAGCGCGGTGGCGATCGCCGCCGGCGCGCCGGGGATGTTGAGCAGGATCGCGCTGCGCGAGCCGCCGTAGACGCCGCCGAGGTAGATGCCGGCGATCAGCGCCAGCGCCTCGTTGACGTTCCACTTGAACGTGAACGAGATCAGGATCGACACGGCCATCGTCACCGACAGGCCGGGGATCGCCCCGACGTAGATGCCCGCGAAGGTACCGGCCGCCGTGAGGAAGAGCAGGTACGGGCTCGTCCACGACATGAAGAAGTAGGAGACGGCTTCGGGCATCGCTACCTCTCCTCGGTGCCGGCGCTCGTCACAGCACGCCCTTCAGCACGCCGTCCGGCAGCACGACCGAGAATGCGGTCTGGAAGATCACGTAGATGACGGCCAGCGAGACGGCGCTGATCACCGCGTTGTAGACGAAGCGTCGGCTGCCGAGCACCCACATCCCCGCCGCGAGGAACAGGAACGAGGCCACGACGAAGCCGAGCGGCTCGAGCGCAAACATGTACAGCACGATCAGCAGCGTGAACGCGACGATGACCCGCGGTACCAGTGCGTGCCCGAACTCGCGGGACAGCGTGCTGCCCGGCGGCACTTCGGCCGGCGGGCGCCGCATGGTCGCGACCGCCACCCGCACGGCCGCGACGAGCATCACCAGCGCCGCCAGCATCGGTACGGCCCCCGGGGAGCTCCACGACGCGAGGCCGGAGATGCGGAACGCCTGCCACAGCGCGGTGGCGCCGAAGAGCAGCAGCACGAGCACGAAGACGAGCTCGCCGGGCAGGCGGCGGTCGGCCGGGGTCATCGCACGTTCCTCGCGGTGAGCGAAAGTGAGCGAAAGTTAGCGAAGGTGAACGGAGCCGCCCGGGTCCCGGGTAACGCCGGGGCCCGCGCGGCTCGAGGCCCCGGCGGCGCCGGGAACGTCAGTACATCAGGGCTTCGGGATGCCGAACTTTTCCGGCGAGACCTTGGCCGCGCCGACGTCCTGCAGCACCCACGTGGTCACCGACTGCCACTTCTTCAGGAACGCGTCGGCTTCCGCGCCCGACATGTTCATCGGCACGTTGCCGCGGTCCTTCATCAGCTGCACGAACTGCGGGTTCTCGGCGGCGGTGCGGAACGCCTTGGTCAGCGTCGCGGTCACGTCGGCCGGGGTGTCGCGCCGCACGAACACGCCGTAGAACGGCCCCCACGGCAGGTACTTGCCGAACTCCGGGTAGTCCTTCGTGACCGGGGGGATGTTGGCCTGGCCCGCGAGCGACATCGACTCGGCGTCGATGACGGCCAGCGCCTTGACACGGCCCGCCTTGATGTTCTCGGCCGCGGCACCGACGCCCACGGGCATGATGTCGACGTGCCCGCCGAGCAGCGCCGTCATGCCGGGGCCCTCGCCGTCGAACGGCACCATGATCACCTGGAACTTGGTCACCGAGTTCAGCATCGAGCCGACGGTGTGCGGCAGACCGCCGGGGCCGGTCGAGCCCATCTTGAGCTTGCCCGGCTTCTTCTTCGCGTCCTCGACGAACTCCTTCAGCGAGTTGTAGGGCGCATCGGCCTTGACCACGACCACCGCGACGCCGCGGCCGAGGATCGTCACCGGCGTGAACTTCTCGTAGCCGAAGTCGGCGAGCGAAAGCACCTGGTGGAGTTGCGGGTTCTCCGCGCCGTACAGGATCGTGTAGCCGTCTGCAGGGGCGTTCATCACGAAGTTGGTCGAGATCGCGCCGGTGCCGCCGGCACGGTTGACGAGCACGACCTTCTTGCCGAGCACCGCTTCCGCGTGCGGGTTGAGCGCGCGCGCGACGACGTCCGTCGCGCCGCCCGCGCCCCACATGATCACGCCGGAGAGCTCGCGCTCCGGGAAGGCGGCGGCGGCGGTGCCGGCGACGGCGGTGAGCGCCAACGCGGCCAGGAAATGCTTGTACGACGACATGGTCTGAATCCTCCGTGGATGGGTGTCGAGTCTCGTTTCGAACGCGGTCCGGCGATACGCCGTGTCGGCCTGATGGCGTTGAACGCTCTTCTGACTAACGGAGCAACCGGCGCGTCGTTACCGTGACGATAGGTGGGCGGCTTCACCCCGGTCAAGGGCGCGTATCGACAAACCGTGCGCCATGCGCCCACAAAATACGACGGTGTTCATTTTTCGCGTATCGTGGTCCCCACTGCCTCGGTCTGGTGCGTCCGTCGCCTTGCCCTGTCGCCGCATCGCACCGGAAGACCTCGAATCCAGGACCGCACGATGCCCACGATCACCCCAGACGCTCCCGCCACGCCCAAGGCGCCTGCCTCCGTCGTACCCGCGAAGGCACGCCTCCGCCCGGCGCTCGTGGCCGATCCGCTCTTCGCCACCGACCACCATGCACTGCCCACGGAGGTGATCGAGCGTCTTGGCGAGGATCCCGATTTCGTCACCGCGCTGGCCCGCGGCCTCTCGGTGCTGCTGTCGCTGTCCGACAAACGTCGACGGATGTCGATCGCGCAGGTCTCGCACCTGACCGGCATTCCCCGCGCGGCCGCACGCCGCAGCCTGCACACGCTCGCCAAGCTCGGCTTCGTCGCGGTCGACGAGCATCGCCGCTTCTTCCTGCGGCCGCGCGTGCTCTCATTCAGCCACGCCTACCTGTCGTCGTCGCCGGTCGCGGTACTCGCACAGCCGATCCTCGACCGCCTCGGCGAGGCGCTGCACGAGTCGAGCTCGCTCGCGATGCTCGACGGCGACGAGATCGTCTACCTGGCGCGCTCGACGACGTCGCGGATCATGTCCCCCTCGCTCAACGTGGGTCGACGTTTGCCCGCGTACTGCACCTCGATCGGCCTGGTGCTGCTCGCGCACCTGCCCCGCGAGGAATTCGAGGTCTACCTCGGGCGCGCGCGCTTCCAGCGCTATACCGAGCACACCCCGGCGACGGCGGAGCAGGTGCGTGCGCTCGTGCACGGCGTGCACGACAAGGGCTACGCGTTCGCCAACCAGCTGATGGAACCGCGCATCTGCACGATGGCGGTCCCGGTACGCGACGCGGGCGGGCACTACGTCGCCGGCATCAACGTGCTGGTGCAGGGACGGCTGATGAGCGACGCCGAGATGGCCGAACGCTTCCTGCGGCCCCTGCAGCGGGCCGCGCTCGAGTTGGGCGCGCTGCTGCTGCCCTAGAACCACTGAACATCCTCGTCGTCCCCGCGCAAGCGGGGACCCAGCGTCTCTGGACGTTCGACGACGCTGGATTCCCGCTTGCGCGGGAACGACGATGGGCGCGGGAAATGCTTCCTTAGCGGAACCAGTCACAGTTGCGCGCGTGCCACTGCGGGCGACAGTGCCGCCGGATGCGCTATGATCGTTCGCGACCGTCCGGCGTGCTCGATGCCGCGCCCGGCGCGGTGCTCGAGACCCCACCAGGAAACGCGATGACCCACGCGACCGACCGCGAGGCGATCCCCGAACCGCAGAACCCGCTTGGACTCGACGGCATCGAGTTCATCGAGTTCGCCACGTCGAAGCCCCAGGCGCTGGGCGGCGTGCTCGAGACGATGGGCTTCCGGCCGATCGCCCGGCACCGCTCGCGCGAGGTCGAGCTGTACCGCCAGGGCACGATGAACGTCATCGTCAACGCCCAGCCCGCCGACGTGCCGCGCACCGTGCAGCCGGTCGAGCGACCGGTGATCAGCGCCTTCGCGCTGCGTGTGCGCGACGCGCAGGACGCGTACCGGCGCGCGCTGGAGCTCGGCGCGTGGGAGATTCCCGTGCGCGCGCAGGCGATGGAGCTCAACATCCCCGCGATCCACGGCGTCGGCGAGAGCCTCATCTACTTCATCGACCGCTACGACGAGTTCTCGATCTACGACATCGACTTCCGCGCGATTCCCACGGTGGACCCGCATCCGCCCGCGGTGGCCGGCCTGCACTTCTTCGGCATCGTGCAGTACGTGGGCCCCGACCGCACGCCCGACTGGGTCGAGTTCTACTCGCAGCTGATGGGCTTCCGTCCGCTGCCCGAGGAGACGCGTTTCGGCATCATGCCGCGCGGCCTGCTGCTCGAGAGCCCGTGCCGCAAGTTCTTCCTGCAGCTGATCGAGCCCGAGGACACCGCGCGCTTCGCGCCGATGGAGGAGCACCTGCAGCGCGTCGGCCTCGGCACGCCGGACGTGCCCGCCGCCGTCGCGAGCCTCGAGAAGCGCGGCGTCGAGTTCCTCGCCACCGAGCGCGTGCACTCGAGCGAGCGCGGCGCGCTCACCAAGCCGCTGCTCGGCAGTGTGATGTTCGAGCTCGTCAAGAGCGCCCCCCGGACCGCCGCCGCGCAATGATCTTCCACGACTTCGGGATGGACACCGCGTCGCTCGCGGGGTCGCTCGACACCAAGCTCGCGGCGGTGCGCGAGGCCGGCTTCTCGCAGGTGATGATCACCGCGGCCGACGTCGTCGGCCACCCGGGCGGCACCGCGGCCGGCGTGCGTGCGGTGCGCGACAGCGGGCTCGAGGTCACCGGCCTCGAGGCGCTGCGCGACTTCGAGGGCCTCGACCGCCAGCTGCACGCCTACAAGGTCGACGTCGCCAAGGCGATGCTCGAGCTCTGCGCGTCGCTCGGCGGCCGGCTGCTGCTGGTCGAGGCGTCGACGTCGAGGCACGCGAGCCCGGAACCGGACGCGATCGCGTCCGACCTCGGCAAGCTCGCAGTGATGGCGGTGCCGCTCGGCATACGCATCGCCTACAAGTCGCTGCCGTGGAGCCGCACGGCGCGCGACTTCCGCGAGGCGGCCGACCTCGTGCTGCGCGTCGCGAGCCCCAACGTCGGCGTCGCGGTCGACGCGTTCGACGTGCTCGCCTCGGGCGTGCCGCTCGACGACCTCGACGTCCTCGACCCGGTGCAGACGTTCCTCGTGCAGATCTCCGACTACATGTGGCAGGAGGTCCGCTCCGCGGAAGAGCAGGCGACCACCGCCACGCACTTCCGGGTCTTCCCCGGCGACGGCGCGCACAGCGACGCGCTGGCGCAGTTCGTCTCCCGCCTCGACTCGATCGGCTACTACGGCAACTACAGCTTCGACGTCTACAACGACGACTACCTGCAGATGCCGCCCGAGGTCGTGGCCGGGCGGGCGCGGCGCGCGGCGGTCTGGCTCGCCGAGACGGTGCTGCGGCGGGCACTGCCGGTGCCGAACGTCGAGCGGCTGCGCGCGGCGCGCGGCTGACCGCAGCGCACCGTCGTCGCGCGCGATCACCGGCGGCGGCGACACGACCGTCGATGGAAACCCGTCAATCGGATCAGCGAAGGAACCCATGAGCAAGATGGCATATCGGCGGCTCGGCCGCTCCGGCCTCGAGGCCTCGGTGCTGTGCCTCGGCACGATGACGTTCGGCGACCGCACCAGCGCCGAGGAGGCGCACGCCATCGTCGCGTCGGCGCGCGAGGCCGGCGTGAATTTCATCGACACCGCCGACGCCTACGTCAAGGGCGAGTCGGAACGCATCGTCGGCGCGGCGATCAAGCCGCACCGGCGGCAGTGGATCCTGGCCACCAAGGCGGGCAACGTGCTCTCCGCGCGCCCGCACGACGGCGGCCTGTCGCGGCGCTGGCTCGTGCAGGCCTGCGAGGACAGCCTGGGCCGACTCGGCACGGACTGGATCGACGTCTACTACCTGCACAAGGACGACTGGACGACGCCGATCGCCGAGACCGTCGGTGCGATCGGCGACCTGATCCGCGCGGGCAAGATCCGCTACTTCGGCGTCTCCAACTACCACGGCTGGCGCATTGCCGAGGTGGTGCACGAGTGTGCGCGCCAGAACGTGCCGCCGCCCGTGATCTGCCAGCCCTACTACAACCTGCTGAACCGCATGCCGGAGGTCGAGATCCTGCCCGCCTGCGATCACTACGGCATCGGCGTCGCCGCCTACTCGCCGATCGCGCGCGGCGTGCTCTCCGGCAAGTACGCGGTCGACGGTACGGCACCGGGCGACTCGCGCGCCGCGGTCCGGGACGAGCGCTTCCTGGAAACCGAGCATCGCGCCGAGTCGTACGCGATCGCGCAACAGCTCGCGACGCACGCGCAACGCACCGGGCGCACGTCGACGGCCTTTGCACTCGCGTGGCTGTGGGCGAACCGCATCGTCTCGTCGGTGGTCGCCGGTCCGCGCACGCTCGCGCAGTGGCACGACTACACCGCCGCGATCGGCACCGCCTGGTCCGGCGAGGACGAGGCGCTGGTCGACTCGCTGGTGCGTCCGGGGCACCCGTCGACGCCGGGCTACACCGACCCCCGCTATCCGTTCTTCGGGCGGCGCCCGGCCTGATCCGCCGCGCGCGGCCGCGATGCGCCAGCACGACGCGCGCCTGTCCTCCAACCCGATGCAACCCTGCCATGCATGACGACTTCGCCTTCACGTTCGGGATCGAGGAGGAGTTCTTCCTCGCGCACCCGAAGTCGCGCTCGCTCGCCACGCACGTGCCGGCTTCGCTGCTGCGCGCCTGCCGCCGGCGCTTCGGCGACGCGGTCGCGCCCGAGCTCCTGCGCTCGCAGCTCGAGCTCGTGTCGCCCGTGTTCGAGCATCACGCGCAGGCACTGGAGACGATGACTCGGCTGCGCCGCGGCGTGGCGGACATCGCGATCGAGAAGAACCTGCGGCTGTTCGCCGCCGGAACGCCACCGATCGCCGCGTGGGGCGAGCAGACCGAGACGCCAAAGGCACGCTACCGCGGGCTGATGGACCTGTTCCAGATCGTCGGGCGGCGCAACGTGCTCTGCGGGCTGCACGTGCACGTCGCGGTTCCCCCCGGAGTGGATCGCGTGCAGCTGATGAACCGGGTGATGCCGTGGCTGCCGGCATTCCTCGCGCTCAGCACGTCCTCGCCGATCTGGAATCGCGACCCCACCGGGCTGATGAGCTATCGGCAGGCGGCCTACGACGAGTGGCCCCGCACCGGCATCCCGGACCACTTCCGGGACGAGGCGGAGTACGCGCGGTTCGTCGAGCTGCTCGCTGCCGGCGGCGCGGCCAAGGACGCGAGCTTCCTCTGGTGGGCCATCCGGCCCGCGCTGCGCTACCCGACGCTGGAGCTGCGCATCTGCGACGTGTGCACGCGCGTCCAGGACGCCGTCGCCATCGCGTCGCTCTACCGCTGCCTGGTCAGTCGCATGGTGCGCCATCCGGACGCCGCCACGGCGTGGACGCCGTTCACGCGCCGGCTGATCGACGAGAACCGTTGGCGCGCGAAGCGTTCCGGGTTGGAAGCGCAGTTCCTGACGCTCGACGGCCAGCCGCCGGTGGCGTGCCGGACCGTGGTGCTCGATCTGCTCGAGGACGTTGCCGAGGATGCCGCGCGCCTCGATTGCGAGCCCGCGCTGGCGCGCATCCGCCGGCTGCTCGACGAAGGCACCAGCGCGCACGTCCAGATCAAGCTGTTCGAGCGGCGCCGCGCGCAGGGCGACACCGTCACGCAGGCGATGCAGTACGTCGTCGACTGGCTGGTCGCGGCTACCTACGCCGGGACGGACAACGGCGCCGTCCCGCCGTAGCCGCGCACGCGGGGGCCCAGCGTCCCTGTGCGTTCGACGACTCTGGATTACCGCGGCCCTGCCCCCGCGAAGGCGGGGGCGGGAATGACGAGGTTGCGCGGGGGCGCGCTATGGCGTCCAGTCGGTCTTGCAGCGCCAATTCTGCAGACGGTAGAGGCCGCGGCCGAGCGGCCCCCGCGCCCCGGCACTGCGCAGCAGGTCGTCCGGGAGCACCGCGTCGCATAGGGCGGCGAACGAGGCCTCGTCGCCCCAGCTCTCCAGCACCACGATCCAACGCGGGATCACGTTCGCCTCGGCGCGGACCTTCTGCTCCTCGGTCTTGACCGCGCTCGCATCGGCGTCGGCGAGCAGCAGGTGCACGCCGGCGACGTCCGCCCGACGGACCACCTCCGGCAGGATCTCGCCGCCCATCCGGGCGAGGTGGGCGGCGGCGTGCGTCTCGTCCACGTCGTAGCGCCAGGTGGCGACCAGGCCGCCGTGGCCGCGGCCGAAGGTCGCCGCGACCCGGCAGATCGAGCGCGAGACGCGGCTGAAGTGGCGCACCGCCTCGCGCGTCCACGGTGTCGGCGCGTTGAGCCGGCTCTGGTAGTCGGAACCCGTCAACACCTGCGGGCTCAACGCTTCGTACAGGTTGAAGTACTCGAGGTCGGCGTCGATCGCCACGTAGCGTCGGCCGCGCACAAAGCCGGGGATGCCGACGCGCTCCGGCATGTGTTCCTCGCCGTGCCAGGCGTAGAACGCCGCCCGTCCTTCGGGCGCGATGTCGTGCCAGATCGCCACCGCCCCTTCGCCCGCCAGCGCCATTGCCGCCTCCCGTGCCTGCCTGCCGTGTGCCTATCGACAAAACTGGAATTTCGTTCCAGTATAGAACCACAGTTCAAATTTACAAGGTCCGGACCGAATGACGGTCGCCGCGGTCGCCCGCTGTCTCGACGTGCTGGAGTGCCTCGCGGGCGCCGTCGGCGGGCTCGAGCTCCGTGACATCGCAACGCGGGTCGACACGCCGAAGAGCGCGGTGCACCGCATCCTCTCGACGCTGGTGGAGCGCGGCTGGGTGGTGCAGGACGCCGACACGCTGCACTACGCGCTGTCGCTGCGGTTCTCGACGCTCGCCTTCCACGATCTCGACGTGCGCGTGGTCACCGACGTCGTGCAGGAGATCCTCGACGGGCTCGCACGCCGCACGCAGGAATACTGCCGGCTCGCCGTGGTCGAGGGCGAGACGCTCGCCTGGGTCTCGCGCGCCCAGGGTGCGACCACCGGGCTCCGCTACGACGCCGACATGGGGCAGGAGGTGGCGCTGCACGCCACCGCCACCGGCAAGGCGTGGCTCGCGACGCTGCCGGAGGACGAGGCGCTGCGCATCGTCTGCGCGCGCGGGTTCTTCTCGCACCTGCGGCTCGGGCCCCGGGCACGAGCGACGGTCAAGGATCTGAAGCGCCACCTGGCCGAGACCCGTGCGCGCGGCTACGCGATTGCCGTGGAGGAAGCCGAGCCCGGCATCGTCGCGCTCGCCGCCACCTTCCGCACCGACGCCCGTCCCGACGCGCCGGTGGCGGGCACGTTGAGCGTCGCCGGCCCGATTTCGCGGATCACGCCGGAGCGCTACGCCGACATCCACGCGGCGCTGGCGGCGGCCGTGGCGGAACTGGAGGCGGTCTGGCGGCTGCGCACGCGCCAGCGTGGCCACGCCAGAGGCTACGGTGCGAAGGCGGATCCGCGCGCGATGCCCGCCGACGAGGCGAAGCGTCGTGGCACGGCGAAGGCGGTGGGGGCGAACGCATGACCGCCCTGGCTTCGCCGCCGACGCGCGAATCCATCGGCGCCCGCTTCGGCGCGATGCTCTCGCGCTACCGCAACGTGCTCATCACCTTCGTGCTGCTGTTCGCGGGATGGGAGATCGCGGTGCACGTGCTGAAGGCGCCGCGCTACATCCTGCCGGCGCCGAGCGCGGTGTGGGAGGGCTTCCTGTCGCAGCCGGGCCGGATGCTCTGGAACACCTGGGTCACGGTGCAGATCATCGTCGTCGGCTACGCCGTCGCGGTGCTGGTCAGCATTCCGCTGGCACTGCTGATCGCCTTCTCGCGCTTCGTGCAGACGACGCTCTATCCGCTGCTGGTGGTGTTCCAGATCATCCCGAAGATCGCGGTAGCGCCGCTGTTCATCGTCTGGTTCGGCTTCGGCTTCATGCCGAAGGTGATGCTGGTGTTCCTGCTGTCCTTCTTCCCCATCGTGATCAGCGCCATCGCCGGCTTCCGCTCGCTCGATTCCGACGTGGAGGATTTCGCGCGCTCGACCGGGGCGGGCGCGTGGCAGATGTTCCTCAAGATCCGGCTGCCGCAGTCGCTGCCGAGCATCTTCACCGGCCTCAAGGTCGGCGCGGCGATGGCCGCCACCGCGGCCGTGGTGGCGGAGTTCGTCGGCTCCGACGCGGGACTGGGCTACCTGATCCTCGAATACAACGGTTTCATCGAAACCGCGAAGGTGTTCGCGGCGATCATCCTGCTCTCCCTGGTCGGCCTCGCGATCTATTACCTGGTCGAGGCGGTGGAGAGGCTCGCCATTCCCTGGCATGTCTCGCAGGCCAAGGCGGACGTGCCGGGGCCGAACTGAGACGAAGCGACCCGGCCCGGCGCCGCAGGTGAAACGACCCCACGCTCACTTTGTTCGCTGCCCCCGAGGGGGCGGGGCTTGGGACGGCCGGCGCCATCGAACACCCGTCGACGGAGACGGGGAACACTGCAACGGAGGAACTGAACGTGACGACACGCATGCGCCAACTCCTCGTGGCGGGCCTCATCGGCCTCGCCGCGACCCCCGCCCTCGCGCTCGACAAGGCGAGCCTGCGGCTCAACTGGGTGCTGATCGGCCAGCACCCGGCTTACTACCTCGGCGTCGAGCGCGGCTACTACCGCGACGAGGGCATCGACCTCACCATCAACGAGGGCCGCGGCTCCGGCGCGGCGGTGCAGCTGGTGGCGAACGGCGAGGACACCTTCGGCCTCGCCGACACCGGCGCGGTGATCGCCGGCCGTGCCAAGGGCGCGCCGGTCAAGGTGATCATGTCGCTGTTCCGCACCTCGAACCTGAGCGTCACCTGTGCCGCCGACGCCAACGTGCGCACGCTCGCCGATCTCTACGGCAAGAAGATCGCCGTGACCGCGGGCGACGCGCTGCACCAGATGTGGCCCGGCCTGGTCGGCGCCAACGGCCTCGACGAGAAGAAGATCAACCTGGTGTTCATGGACCCGGCCGCGAAGCCGGTGTCGGTGCTGCAGGGCCGTACCGAGTGCCTGCTCGGCGGCGTCGACGACCAGGCGGTCACCATCGAGACGCAGGGCCGCAAGGTGAACGTGATCCGCTTCGCCGACAACAAGTTCAACACGCTCACCGTCGCCGCATTCACCAACGACAAGGTGATCGCCGAGAAGCCCGACCTGGTGCGCCGCTTCGTCCGCGCGACCGAGCGCAGCTGGAAGGCGGCGATGGAAGACCCGGCCGCGGCGATCAAGGCGGCGGCCAAGGCCAAGCCCGGCATCAACGAGAGCGTGCTGCGCGCGCAGATGGAGGCGAGCTTCAAGCTGATCCCGCCGCCGGACGGGGCGCAGATGGCCTTCGGCGTGGCGCCGGCCTCGTACTGGGACCAGACGCTGTCGATCCTGACCAAGTACCAGGGCATGAAAATTGAGGCGAAGGCCGCCGACCACTACGACTACAGCTTCGCCAGCGGCAAGTAAGCGGCCGGGTGATGCAGGCGCACGACGACGTCGCCGCGGCGCCCCGCGCCGCGACGGCGGCCATTTCCTGCGAGGGCGTGTCGAAGACGTTCCGGCGCGGCAGCGCCGAGGTGCACGCGCTCGACCGGGTCGATCTCGAGGTCGGGGACGGCGAGTTCGTCGCCGTGCTCGGCCCCTCGGGATGCGGCAAGAGCACGCTGATGCGCCTCGTCGCCGGACTGGTCCCGGCCACGACCGGACGGATCGCCATCGCCGGCGCGAAGGTCGACGGGCCGCACACCGGGCTCGGCATCGTGTTCCAGGCGGCCACGCTGCTCGACTGGCGCACCGTGCTCGGCAACGTGCTGCTGCAGCTCGAATTGCGGGGGCTCGACCCGAAGGCCTACGAGGCGCGCGCGATCGCGCTCCTGAAGGCGGTCGGGCTCGGCGACTTCACCGGCGCGCTGCCGCGCGAGCTGTCGGGCGGCATGAAGCAGCGCGCCGCGATCGTGCGCGCGCTGGTGCACGATCCGAAGATCCTGCTGATGGACGAGCCGTTCGGCGCGCTCGACGCGCTCACCCGCGAGCAGATGCGCATCGACATCGAGGACCTGTGGCTCGCGAGCCGCAAGACCGTGATGTTCATCACCCACTCGATCGACGAGGCGGTGCTGCTGGCCGACCGCGTGGTGGTGATGTCGCCGCGCCCGGGCCGGATCGAGCGGATCATCCCGATCGACCTGCCGCGACCGCGCGGGCTCGACGGCCGGCGGCTGCCGGGCTTCGCCGAGGCGAGCGACCTCATCACCAACATCTTCCTCGATCGCGGCGTGCTGCACGGCACGCGCGGCGCCTTCTCGCAGAGCCTACGCACGGGCGGCCTGATGCGTGCCGCGCTGATCGGGGTCGCGCACTGGCACGTGCCGCTGATGCTGCGCGGCTTCGCGCCCGCCGGCCTCGAGGTCGCCGGCGTCTGGGATCCGGATCCCGCACAGGCGCACGCGCTCGCCGCTGCCCACGGCGCGACGGCGTTCGCGGATCTCGGTGCGCTGCTCGATGCCGGCGGGCTCGACTGCGCGTTCGTGTCCGGTCCGCACCGCGACATGCCGGCGCTCGCGCGGGCCGTGCTCGCCCGGCGGCTCCCGCTGTCGCTCGAGAAGCCGTGCGCGCGCACCGCGGACGAGGTGGCAGCGCTGCACGCGGAAGCGCAGGCCGCCGGCGTGCCGGTCGCAGTACCGCTTGGTGCAGCGCTTCGCCGACCTCGGCCGTCACCTGATGACGGTCGCCCGCGACGACCCGCCGCTCGAGGTCGCGGTGCGCTTCATCGCCGGCCCACCCGCGCGCTACGACCGCTGGCGCAATGCCTGGATGCTCGATCCGGCGCAGAGCGGCGGTGGTGCGGCGATCAATCTCGCGGTGCACTTCGTCGATCTTGCGATCCTGCTGACCGGGAGCCCGGTGGTGGAAGTCTCGGGGCTGACGAGCGCCGTGCAGCACGGCCGCGCCGTCGAGGACCTCGCGGTACTGACGCTGCTGCACGGCAACGGCGCGGTCGCGAACGTCACGGTCGGCTATCGTTTTCCCGACGCCGCGCCGTTCCGGGAGTTCCGGCTGACGATGAGCGGTCGGCGCAGCTACGTCGAGACCGACGCCGGCGGCCTCGTCGTGCGCGACATGAACGGCGCGGCAAAGCACGTACCGGCGTCATTCGACACCGATGCCTTCTATGCCGACTACGTCCGGCGTTTCGTCGAGGACGTTCGGCACGGTCGCCCGCCAGAAACCGGGCTCGCCGAGATGGCTCGCGCGCTCGCGGTGATCGAGGCCGGCTACCGCTCGGCGCGCGAGGGGCGGCGCGTCGAGGTCGCCGCAAGCTACCGCGGAACCGGTTCGGGATCCGCCGCATCCAGCGCGTAGCCGCGCAGTCCCGCCACCACCTGCCGCGTCCGCGCACTGGCGAGCTCGCGTCGGAAGGCGCGGATCGACGGCGCGTCGAGCCGGTCGCGACGGCAGGCGAAGAGATAGCGCTCCCGCAGCAACGGCACGAACGCGAGGCCGTGGCTTGCCGCCGCCGCCTCGACGCCGAACCCGACGTCGGCGCCGCCGCTCGCCACCGTCGCCGCGACCGCCGCGTGCGTGAACTCCTCGTTGCCGTAGCCGACGATCCGTGACGGTGCGATCGCGTCGCGTGCCAGCAGCGCGTCGACGATCGCCCGCGTACCGGATCCCTGCTGCCGGTTCACGAACCGAAGCCCCTGCTTCGCAACGTCGGTGAGCGATCGCACGCGGCGCGGATTGCCCCTCGGCAGCAGCAGGCCCTGCGTGCGCACCAGGAACGGGATCGCGGCGTCACGCGCCGGGTCGAGCGGGAGTCCGACGCCGGTACCCGGCAGATCCGTCTCGCGCACCACGTGGAAGCCCGCGACATCGGCCTCGCCCCGCGCATAGTCGGCGAGGCTGTCGAGACTCCCCTTGAACTGCACGTCGGCGATGCCGTCGGCGTGCCAGCCCTCGCGCAGCGCGGCGAGCGCGAGGTCGTGGCTCGCGACGACCAGCAACGCGCCCGCGGCATCCTGCGCCGTCGGCAGCGCGACCTCGAAGGCGTCCTGGCGCCGGTCGAGCCACGCCTCTGCCTCGCGATCGCGGTCGAGCAGCGTCCGCCCAAGCGCGGCGAGGCGCGCGCCACGGCCGCGCGACAGCTCGAGGAGCGGCGCGCGCAGCGCGCGCTCCGCTGCGTCGAACAGCCCCCAAGCCGAGCGATAGGCGATGCCGGCGGCCGCGGCGGCGTCGGCGAGCGTGCCGCCCGCGGCGATCCTGTGCAGCATCGTCAGCAGGCGCGGATCGAGCGCCTCGGCCGGATCGCCGGCAGGGCCTTGCGTGATCCAGCGGATCGCCGGGACGAGGCGCCGCCTATTGGCATTCTTTTGCATATTTGTGCGACGTCTGGCTTGAGCTAGGATGCACGCCCGCCGTCCAGTTCAAATATGCAACAGTTTGCCAATAGTCGGTGTGCTCGCGCAAGCGCCCCCGCCCGGACCGCCGCGTGAACACGTTCGGCGCCGCGTTCGGCGAGGCCTTCCGGCTGATCGGCTCGCTCGAGCCCAAGCTCCTCGAGATCGTCTGGCTGTCGTTGCGCGTGAGTCTGTCGGCGGTACTGATCTCGACGGTCATCGCGCTTCCGTTCGGGGCCGCGCTCGCGGTCGCCCGCTTCCCCGGCCGCGAGGCACTGGTCGTCGTGGTCAACGCGCTGCTGGGACTCCCGGCGGTGGTCGTCGGCCTCGCGATCTACCTGCTGCTCTCCCGCGCCGGTCCGCTCGGCGCCTTCGGCATCCTGTTCACGCCGGCCGCGATGGTGGTCGCGCAGGCCGTGCTCATCTTCCCGCTGATCGCGGCACTCGCTCGGCAGGCGGTCGCCGATGCCTGGCGCGAGTATGCAGAGCAGATGCACTCGCTCGGCGCAGGCCCGGTGGCGTCGTCCGTCGCGCTGCTGCACGACCTGCGCTTTTCGCTGGTGACGATCGTGCTCGCCGCCTTCGGGCGGGCGATCGCGGAGGTCGGCGCGGTGATGATCGTCGGCGGCAACATCGACGGCGTGACCCGAGTGATGACCACGGCGATCGCGCTCGAGACCTCGAAGGGCGACCTGCCCTTGGCGCTCGGGCTCGGCGTCGTGCTGCTGGGCATCGTCTTCCTGCTCAACGTCGGCGCGCACCTGCTCAAGGAACGCGCACAGCGCCATCATGCGTAAGTCCGGCGCGCCGATGCTGCCGCTCGCGCTCGAAGGCATCGGCTTCGCTGCCGGCGGGCGCGACATCCTGTCCGGAATCGATTTCGTGCTCGAGGCGGGCCCGCGGACGGTGATCCTGGGGCCGAACGGTGCGGGCAAGAGCGTGCTGATGCGCATCTGCCACGGTCTGCTCGCCCCGACCGCGGGACGCGTGCTGTGGTCGCATCCGGAGCGTCCGGGCGAGCCGCGCCGGCAGGCGATGGTGTTCCAGCGTCCCGTGCTGCTGCGTCGCAGCGTGCTCGGCAACCTGACGTTCGCCCTGGCGGTCGCCGGCGTGCCCGGGCACGAGCGCGAAGGCCGCGCGCGGATCGCGCTCGACCGTGTCGGCCTGCTGGGCTTCGCCCATCGCCCGGCGCGTGTGCTCTCCGGCGGCGAGCAGCAGCGGCTCGCGCTCGCCCGGGCCTGGATGCTCGAGCCCGACGTGCTGTTCCTCGACGAGCCGACCGCCAACCTCGACCCCGGCGCGACGCGCGAGATCGAGTCGATCGTGCAGTCGATCCACGCCTCGGGCACCAAGATCGTGATGATCACCCACAACCTCGGCCAGGCGCAGCGCCTCGGCGACGAGGTGCTGTTCGTCGACCGCGGACGCATTGCCGAGCGCGCACCGGTCGAGCGTTTCTTCCGCAATCCGGCGACGGCCGAGGCCGACGCCTTCCTGAAAGGAGAACTGCCATGGCACTGAACCGACGCACCCTGCTCATCGCGGCCTTCGCGACGGCGGCCTTCGCGCTTCCGGCGTACGCGCAGGACAAGTCGATCGTCGTCGCGTCGACGACCTCGACCGAGCAGTCCGGGCTGTTCGGCCACATCCTGCCGATCTTCACCAAGAAGACCGGCATCGCGGTCAAGGTCGTGGCGCTCGGCACCGGCCAGGCGCTGGACGTCGGCCGCCGCGGCGACGCCGACGTGGTGTTCGTGCACGATCGCGCCGCCGAGGACAAGTTCGTCGCCGACGGTTTCGGAGTCGACCGCCGCGACGTCATGTACAACGACTTCGTGCTGATCGGCCCGAAGGCCGATCCGGCGAAGGTCGCCGGCGGCAAGGACGTCGCGGCAGCACTCAAGGCCGTTGCCTCGGCGAAGGCGCCGTTCGTGTCGCGCGGCGACAAGAGCGGCACGCACGCCGCGGAGCTGCGCTACTTCAAGGACGCGGGCGTCGACCCGAACGAGGGCAAGGGCACCTGGTACCGCGAGACCGGATCGGGGATGGGACCGGCGCTCAACACGGCCTCGTCGATGAACGCGTACATCCTCGCCGATCGCGGCACCTGGCTGTCGTTCAAGAACCGCGGCGAGCTCGGCATCGTGGTCGAGGGCGACCGCAAGATGTTCAACCCGTACGGCGTCATCCTGGTCAACCCGGCGAAGCACGCGCACGTCAAGCAGGCAGAGGGGCGCGCGTTCATGGACTGGCTCGTGTCCGCGGAAGGACAGGCGGCGATCGCGAGCTACAAGGTCGGCGGCGAGCAGCTGTTCTTCGCCGACGCGCGGCACTGACCCCAAAAGTAGGGTCCAAAAGTAGGTCAGACTCGACTTTCCCGCCACCAACGCTCGTCACCACCGGGCGTCGGGGGAAAGTCGAGTCTGACCCTACTATTTCGTCTGACCCTACTTCTGCTCGTTCGCGATGCCGTGCAGCACGTGGCCCGCGGGCACGTGCCGCGACGCGCTCTCGACGTGGCGCGTCTGGTCGTCGAAGTAGAAGTCGGGCTCGAATTCGCGCAGGAACGGGCCCTTCTCGAGCCCGCCGAGGAACATCGCCTCGTCGATGCCGATGTTCCAGTCCATCAGCGTGCGGATCGCGCGCTCGTGCGCGGGTGCGCTGCGCGCGGTCACGAGCGCGGTGCGGAGCTTCATGCGGCCCGACTTCGAGGCGACCTGCAGCCGGTGCAGTGCCTCCAGCAGCGGCTTGAACGGTCCCGGCGGCAACGGCCGCCCGGCGTGCCGCGCCTCGTGGCTCTGGAACGCCGACAGTCCCTGCGCCTGATAGACGCGCTCGGCCTCGTCGGCGAAGAGGACCGCGTCGCCGTCGAAGGCAATGCGCACCTCCTCGGGGTGCGAATCCGCGGTCGGCGACTGCGTGTAGACGAGTGCCGCGGGAAAGCCCGCCACGAGTGCCGCGCGCACGTCCTCGCCGTTCGCCGACAGGAACAGGTTCGCGGCGAGCGGCGACAGGTAGCTGAACGGCGAGCGGCCGCGGGTGAACACGCCGCGCTCGATCGGCAGCTCGGCGCCGCGCACCGATCGGAACACGCGCAGGCCCGACACCGGGTCGTTGCGCGACAGGATCACCACCTCGACGCGCTTCGCTTCGCCGATGTTGAACGCGAGGAGCTTCTTCACCAGCCGGAACGCGACGCCGGGCTTGGCCGGCTGCTCGAGACGCTCGAGCTGCACGGTCATGTAGGCGCGGTCGTCCGACGTCTCGAAGACCTGGTTCTCCTCCTCGAAGTCGAACAGCGCGCGGCTGCTGATCGCGACGACGAGCTGGTCGGCGAGCGTTGCAGGCATGCGACGAGTATACGCCGCGACCTCGCGTCGCCCGGCCGCTGCCGCGGACCGTTTCGAGCACCGCCGGTGACCGCCGCGCCGCCGTCCCGCGGGTGAGCGCAACGAGCCTCTCGCGCTGCTCTACAATCGCCGTGCCCATATCTCGCTCGCCAAGGGAAAGACCGATGTTCCACGCCCGCCGTACCGTCGCGCTCGCCGTCGCCGCACTCGCCTGCACATCCGCGTACGGCCAGCAGCAGTCCAAGCCGCCGATCTCCACCTACGGCGTCGACGTCGGGACGCGCACGATGTCGATCCCGGGCATGCCTGCCGGAGGCGCCGGCATGATGGGCGGCATGGCGATGCCCGGCGGCATGGGCATGGGGCCGCAGAAGGAACTGTGGCTCGGCCTGCGTTCCACGCACCGGGGTTCCGGCGCGCCCGAGGCGCAGCACCAGATTCCGCCGGGCATGAACATGGGGCCCGCGCTGCCGCTTCTCGCGCCGCCGCCGGTGCAGCGTGGCGAGCAGTACGACGAGGACAAGCTGCCGGAGAAGCCGAAGGCGCGGATGCTCGTCTACTGGGGCTGCGGCGACACCATCCGGCCCGGTCAGCCGCGCATCGCCGACACCGAGAAGATGACGCTGCAGCAGTTCGGGCAGGCGCTCGTGAGCCGCTCGCCGCCGGACCGCTGGAGCGCGATCCGCAATGCGCAGTACCGCTGGCCGAACGAGCGCGAGCCGAAGCAGGTGCCGGCCAACGCGTCGTTGCGCGGCGACCAGCTGGTGCGCGGCGCGGTGACGCCCGACATCCGCTTCGCGATCGGCGAGCGCCAGGACTTCATGGGACCGTTCGAGATCAACGCGCAGGGACCGATCGCCGGTCCGATGGCGCTGTCGTGGGCGGGGGTGCCGAACGCGCAGGGCTACTTCCTGCAGGCGTTCGGCTCGCGCAAGGACGGCGCCGAGATGATCATCTGGACCTCGAGCGAGGTGCAGGACGCGGGCTGGGGCCTGATGAGCTTCCTCCCCAATGACTTCCTGCGCCGGATGATCTCCGAGAAGGTGGTGATGCCGCCTTCGACCTCGACGTGCGCGATTCCCAGGGGCATCTTCGACGGCGTCGAGGGCGCGATGCTGCAGGGCATCGCCTACGGCGAGGAACTGAACCTCGCGCACCCGCCGCGCCCGGCCGACCCCAAGGCCACGTGGGAGCCGATCTGGGCCGTCAAGGTGCGCGTGAAGTCGACCGGCATGACGCCGCTCGGGATGGAGGACGACGGCGGTTCGCGGTCCTCGCGGCGCGGGCAGCGCCAGCCGCCGCGCGACAGCGCTGCGCCGTCGCAGCAAGCGCCGGAACAGGCGCCCAGCCCGGTCGACGAGGCGGCCGACGCGGTGAACAAGCTGAAGGGCCTGTTCAAGTTCTAGCACACCGAGGAGGTCGGCATGCCGCCGCGCCACCGGACAGCGGGCCGGGTAGGGCGGCTACCCGGCCGGCGATCCGAAGACATCAGACGGGCTACGCAGGACGAGGCCAAGATCGTGACCTCGGGGCCGGTGCGCGCTCCTGAACGAGCGGAGCTGCCAGTAGGAGAGTACGGATACGATCCAATGGCGCGTGCAGAGGTACGCGTTGTGCTGTCGGATGCCAATCGCGCAAACGACGCAGGAGTCCGTCTGCCAGCGGCCAAGCACCTAGGAGTCGACCCGGTCGACGAAGGCCCCGATCCGGGGCCTTCGTCTACAGCCAGTGGGATTGAGTGCCGCTCAATAGGCAGGAACTCGGCAGCACTTGTTGCGTATGTATAGGTTTTGTGCCGATGCAGTGGCGTTATGTGCACGGCACCGGCCATCTGTGCCGTTGACGTTCAGCACGAAGGTGAACAAGGGGCCGTTATTGGCGGAACCGCCCCAGTGGCAGGAAATGCCCGTCAACGAATAACCCACCGCACACGCTGAGCCCGTTACGTCGCCGTCGGAGAATGCCGGCACCGATACACTGCCGGAGTCGCCGGTCGTGCACTCGAGCGCGGATGCGTTCTCCGTCGCGCGAACGAAGCCGCCGAAGATGTCCGCGATGACGTGTACGCTGGACGAGGTGTCGACTTGGAGCTCCTCCGCCGCCGCGCCGTTGTCGTTTGTGACAATCCCGGCGTTGCCTACCTGTACGGAGGGCCCGACTGCGTACCAGTTCACCAGACTCGTCGCGCTCGTGCTCCCGAACGGCTTGGCCCGCAGGAAACCGGGCGCGCCGCCGGGATCGAGGATCGTGAAGTTCATCGACAGCGCCAGCAGGCCGCCGCCAAACATCGCATACGGCCGACATCCCACGTCGCCACCGTAAGCCTCGCTCGCGGCGTCGTAGTCGAATGTGCGTGAGCCGCTGATCTTGCCCCCGACGTTCCGCGTGTCGATATACCGACAAGGCGTTACGGGACGGTAGACGAGATCCTGGTTCGCGTCGCCCAGTGCCTTCTGCATCGTCGCGGTCGGCTTACGGACCGCGTCAAGCGTTGCGGCGTAGCCGCCGACCACGGCAACTGATCGGAGTTGCGCGACCGGCAGCGCGAGCAGTTGGTTGGACATACTGCTTCGCCAGCCGCCCGAGAGGCCCAGTGCCTTGGCCTCTGGCGCGATGCGCTCGAGTATCGACTGCGTCAGCGACAGCCGTTCCGCGATCTGTGCCTTCTCCGACGCAGTGATCGGCGACATGACGTGGCCCGCCTTGAGCACGCCGGCGGGCTGCCCGGTAGAGGTGTCGATGGACGCAGCAGGACCGTTGGCCTCGACCGTCGATGCGAGCAGCGCCGCGGCAACACACAAGCCCAAT
This sequence comes from uncultured beta proteobacterium, assembly GCA_963765065.1. GTDB lineage: Bacteria > Pseudomonadota > Gammaproteobacteria > Burkholderiales > Casimicrobiaceae > VBCG01. Next base: position 28,353 of record CAVXVH010000020.1, read on the forward strand.
GCAGTTCTAGTCATCTCGATCTCTCCCAGTTCATTGGTGAAGCCCCCGTCCGGCAACGGTGTCGTCCGCCAGACCCTGTTCGGATCATAGCTCATCTACGCCGGTACTTGAGGGGGCTGGGTGAGTCCAACGACAGCGGGACATGCGGACAAATACGGATCCGCGTTCGGATCAACCCATGGTCGATCGCGGCGACTGTGGACGACAGCGCGTTAACGCGTCGAAAGCCGCATCGGATCCGCCAAAGCGCGTCCGAGCGCTACGACGCGCCGGTCGTCCCACCGTTCAATTAGCTCGACCGCCTCCCCACCGCGCCTTTCCCAACCTCCTCCGACATCCGAATCGCTCGTCGGGCGACGATCCTGGCCCGCGACACTCGCCGAACGCTCGGCATTTCTACCCGTCGCCTTCCAATGTCGGACGCCGCTTTCGTTGGCCCGAGTCGACCGCATGCTGGGTGGCTTCGTTCGCAGGACAGTGCGCGACTTCCGCTGGCGTGACCGGACGCACCGGGAAGCGCACGCGCGGGTGGCCGACGTCCGCCGGCGACACGCCGCGCTCTTCGGCGACGATCTCGCACGCGGTCAGCGCGCAGAAGCGCCCCTGGCACGGCCCCATGCCGCAGCGGGTGGCGATCGCGAGCGCGTCGACGTCGGTCGCACCGGCCCGCACCGCGTCGCGCACCTGGCGCGCGGTGACTTCCTCGCAGCGGCAGACCAGCGTGTCGCCGTGCGGACGTCGAAACGCGTCGGCAGGACGGTAGAGCACGTCGAGGAACGCCCGGCCACGCAGCCCGCGAGCGACCGCTTGTCGCGGTGCCTCGGCGTCGGCGTCGCGACGCGCGGCGTCGACGCGACCCAGCGCGTTGGCCGCAGCGAGTGCTGCGAGCCGGCCGCGCGCGATCGCCGCCTCCACGCCGGCCACGCCCGCGCCGTCGCCCGCGACGAAGACGTTGCCGATCGTCGTGCCGCCCCAGTCGTCGACGACCGGCTCGAAGCACGCCTGCGTCGGGTTCCACGCGATCTCGCAGCCGAGCGCCGCCGCGAGGTGCAGGTTCGGCACGACGCCCTGCGACAGCACGAGCGCGTCGGCGGCCGCTTCCTGCCACGTACCGTCCAACGCATGGCGGACGCGCTCGACGCGGCTCGTGCCCTGTACCTCGAGCGCCTCGACGTGCTCGACCACGCGCGTGCGGCGGCGCACCGAGCGCACCAGCTCCAGCCCGCGCGCGAGGTAGCCCGAGAACATGAATCCCGGCGCGTGACGCATCGCCTCGGCGAGCCGCCCGCGCGGGATCGTCTCCAGCACGAGGTCGATGTTGGCTCCCGCGTTGAGGCACTGCCACGCGACCTGCCACAGCAGCGGCCCGGAGCCGGCGAACACGACGCGTCCCTCCGGCACCAGCGCCGCGTGCTTGAGGAGCGCTTGCACGCCTCCGGCCGTCACCACGCCGGGCAGCGTCCAGCCCGGTATCGGGAACGGACGCTCGAGCGTGCCCGTGGCGATGACGAGCGCACGTGCGGCGAACGTCTCGACGACGCGCGCCGCGGGGCGCCCCCCGGTGACGCCGAGGTCGAACGCACCATCGTCGCGGCGCGCCACACCCCACACGGATGTCGCCGGCAGGTACTCGGCCCCGGCGGCCTGGAATGCGCGCACCAGGTTGCCGCCGCGCCAGTAGTCCGGCCCGAGTACTTCCGGGCGGCGCACCGGCGTCGTGGTGAGCGCGCGGTAGATCGCGCCGCCCGGCGAGGGCGACTCGTCGAACGCGATCGTCGAGAGGCCGAGCGACGCGGTCGCCGTGGCGGCGGCGAGCCCGGCGGGACCCACGCCGATCACGGCGACGTCGTGGATGCGCGTCATCCCCCCACTCCCGGAGATGGCGCGGGCGCGACCTTGCCGTGCTGCGTGCGAATGTTCGTGCCCGGCACGACGGTGACGAGGCAGGCCTGCTGGTTGGGCACGTCGTCGATCGTGACCAGGCAGTCGAAGCACACGCCCATCATGCAGAACGGCCCGCGTGGCGCGCCGGAGATCGGCGTCGTCCTCGTGGCAAGTCGGCCGGACGCAAGCAGCGCCGCGGCCACCGTGTCGCCGGCACGCGCGTCGAACGGCTCGCCGTCGATCGTCACGGTGACCACGTCGCGCGGCGAGTCAGGCAGCCGCGCGTACATGGCCGAAATGCGCCGCACCGTGCGGCGCGGGTGCGTCAGGAAGACGTACGTCGTCGCGGCGATCACTCATCGACCACCCCCGCGAAGCGCAGGATCGCCGGAATCTGCGCCGCGAAACCCTGGAACGCGTGGTCGCCACCGCTCTCGACGTACTGGAACGCACCGCCGTAGTACGCCACCGCCTCGCGCCAGTCGAGCACCTCGTCGCCGGACTGCACCAGCAGGAAGTAGCGCGAGGGACGCGTGATGCTCGAGACGGCCATCGCGCGCAGCTCGTCGAAGTGCGCCGGCGTGACGACGAACGTCGCACCGGTGTAGAGGTTGGTCTGCGCGCCCGCGTACGCGGCGAGATCGTCGTAGGGTCGGATCGCCGGATTGACGAGCACGGCTCGCGCACCGAGCCGTTCGGCGAGGCAGGTCGCGTAGAAACCGCCGAGCGAGCTGCCGACCAACGTCAGCCACCGTTCCGGCGCCTCTACGTTGCCGCGAATCCAGGCCTCGACCGCGGCCACCGCATGCGCAGGCGAGAAATCGAGTGCCGGCACGTGGAGTCGCGGCCGGATCGGCTCGGGAAGTGCCTCGACCGCCGCGGTCACCGCGGTGGCCTTGACGCTCGCAGGCGAGCTGCGGAAGCCGTGCAGGTAGACGATCTTCGGCCGCGACAATCCGGGGCACCTCCGTCAGGCGGCGAGCGCCGCGAGGAGCTTCGCGTGCACGTCGCCGAAGCCGCCGTTGCTCATCACCAGCACGTGGTCGCCGCTGCGCGCGCTCGCCGCGATCGCCGCGACCATCGCGTCGAGGTCGTCGTGCACCGACGCCCGGTAGCCGAGCGGCGCGAGCGTCTGCGCTGCGTCCCAGCCGAGGTGGTTCGCGTAGCAGAACGTGTGGTCGGCCTCCGCGAGCGCCGCCGGCAGCCGGTCCTTGACCGTGCCGAGCTTCATCGTGTTCGAGCGCGGCTCGAGCACCGCGAGGATGCGCTGGGCGCCGACCTGCCGGCGCAGGCCCGCGATCGTCGTCGCGATCGCCGTCGGGTGGTGCGCGAAGTCGTCGTAGACGGTCACCTCGCGCACCGTGCCGCGCACCTCCATGCGGCGCCGGACGCCGCGGAAGGTCGCCAAGGCCGCGAGGCTCACCTCGACGGGCACGCCCGCGTGCCGCGCCGCGACGATCGCCGCGAGCGCGTTCATGCGGTTGTGGCGCCCGGTGAGCGGGCTGTCGGTCGGCCAGCGGACGTGGCCCTGCGGCGCGCCGGCGTGCGTCACCTTGCCGTCGGGCGCGACGCGCCACTCGGGTGGCGCGTGGCCTTCGGCGGTGGCGACCTCGGCCCCGGCGAAGCGCTCGACCGACGACCAGCAGCCGCGCGCGAGCACGCGGGCGAGGCTCGCCTCCTCGGCGTTGACGACGATGCGGCCGCCGGCGGGAATCGTGCGCACGAAGTGGTGGAACTGCGTCTCGATCGCCGCGAGGTCCGGGAAGATGTCGGCGTGGTCGAACTCGAGGTTGTTGAGGATCGCCGTACGCGGGCGGTAGTGGACGAACTTCGAGCGCTTGTCGAAGAACGCGGTGTCGTACTCGTCGGCCTCGATCACGAAGAACGCGCTGTCGGTGTGCCGCGCCGAGACGCCGAAGTCGAGCGGCACGCCGCCGATCAGGAAGCCCGGATTCAGTCCGGCGTGCTCGAGGATCCACGCGAGCATCGCGGACGTCGTCGTCTTGCCGTGCGTGCCGGCGACCGCGAGCACGAAGCGTCCGGCCAGCACGTGGTCGCGCAGCCATTCCGGTCCGGACGTGTACGGCAGCCCGCGGTCGAGGATCGCCTCCATCAGCGGGTTGCCGCGGGTGATCGCGTTGCCGACCACGAACAGGTCCGCGTCCGCGGCAACGTTGTCGAGCTGCACGGCCTCGTAGCCCGACGTGAGTGAGATGCCGAGCCCGCGGAGCTGCAGCGACATCGGGGGATAGACGTTGGCGTCGCAGCCGGTGACGCGGTGCCCGGCCGCCTGCGCGATTGCCGCGAGGCCGCCCATGAAGGTGCCGCAGATGCCGAGGATGTGCAGGTGCATGTCAGTGGCGCCGGGCCGTCCCAAGCCACTGACCAGCCCCCTCGGGGGGCAGCGAACGCAGTGAGCGTGGGGGCCGTTTCATGTATTACGCGGGATGCGGCTCGGGCACGTGGACGGCGAAGCGCTTCCAGTTGAGCGCGAACCACGCGAGCGCGACGAGATCGAGGACGAGCACCAGCGCGAACGCGTAGAACAGGCCCGTGGCAGTGTCCACGTCCAGCGCGACGCGCGCGGCGTCGACGACGAGCCCGATGCCCCACTGCGTCGCGAAGCTGCCGACGAACATGACCAGGTTGGCGGCGGTGTTCGCACGGGCGGTCAGGTCGCGTGGGAAGCCCTCGTTCAGCACGGGGAAGGCCAGAATGTTGGCCGTGGCCCCCAGGCCGTACAGCGACCACCAGAGCACCCCGCCCGGCACGTTGGCGACGATCAGCGCCAGCGCGACCGTGTTCAGCACGAAGCCTGCCGCGAACAGGTGGCGGGCGCGGATGCCGCGGCGGTCGAGCTCGGTCGCGAACAGGCCGAGGAGCAGGTAGGCTACGAGCATCACCACGCCCATCGCGAGAAGGTGGGTTGCCGCGGCGGCGCGGGTGAGTCCCGCGACGTCGAGCATCCACGGCACGGCCCACAGTCCCTGTACGGCCATGAACGATCCAAAGCCGAAGCCGGCGAGCGGCGCGATCCACCAGAAGCGCGGATGACCGAACACGCGCCGCACGCCCTGCCACTGCGTGCCGAAGCTCGGCGCGGCCGCGGGCTTCGGCACGTCGGGCACCTTGAGCCAGATCCACACCGCCACGACCGCGGTCAGCGCGGCGAGCACGACGAAGATCGTGCGCCACGACGCGAAACGCAGCGCGAACTCGAGCGGCGTCGTCGCGGCGAGCGCGCCCATGCCCCCCGCCACCATGATCCAGCCGGCCAGCGACGCCTGCCGCTGCGGCGGATACCACAGCGCGATCGCCTTCAGCGGCGCCATCAGGCACGCCGCGACGCCGGCACCGATCAGCGCGCGCGCAAGCGTGAGGCCGGTGAGGCCGTCGGCCAGCGCGAAGCACAGCGCCCCCGCGGCAGCGATCGCCAGCAGCACGGGCTCGACGCGGCGCGGTCCGTAGCGGTCGAGCAGCATGCCGACCGGAATCTGCATCGCCGCGAACGCCACGAAGTACGCGCTGGTGAGGAGCCCCAGCGAGCCCAGCGCGAGTCCTAGCTCGCGCGTCAACTCCGGCGAGATGACGGCGTTGACGGTCCGGTAGAGGTACGACAGCAGGTACCCGGCCGCGAACGCGAGGTACAGCGGCAGGAACGCGGGCGGCGCCGCGCGGGCAGTGTTGGTCACAGCGCTACCGGAAGATGAAGTAGACCGCACCCATCAGGCACAGGCCGGCCCAGAGGTAGTCGAGCTTCAGCGGCTCGCCCATGTAGAAGATCGCGAAGGGCACGAACACCGAGAGCGTGATCACCTCCTGCAGGATCTTGAGCTGCGCGAGCGAGAGCACCGTGTACCCGATGCGGTTCGCCGGCACCTGCAGCAGGTACTCGAAGAGGGCGATGCCCCAGGCCACGAGCGCGGCGATCCACCAGGGCTTCGCCTGCAGGTGCTTCAGGTGGCCGTACCACGCGAACGTCATGAAGACGTTCGACATCGTGAGCAGGATCGCGCTGGTGAGCGCGGGGTAGGCTACGATCGGTGCGGAAGGAAGCATGGTGCGACGCTGTTCGCGAGGCACGGGTTTCGCGCCATCCGCGCATTATCGCCGACCGGTGCCCCGCCCCGACACGATGCCAGGATCCCACGCACGACCGGTCGCCCGGGCGCCCGTCCGCGAACGGCGGTTCCGCTTCCTGCCGGGGGACTGGCGGCGGGTGGCGTGCATCGCCGCGATCGCCGTCCTTCCGGCCGCTGCTGCGGCGGAACCACCCGTGACGCGTGTGGACATCGACCTGCGCCAGGCCGGTCGGACCTTCGTCGTCGACGCCACGTTCAGCGCGCCCGTCCCGCCGTCGGTCGCCTGGGCCGTTCTCACGGACTTCGAGCACATGGACGCGTTCGTCCCGAACTTGGCCGAAAGCCGGATCGTCGCGCGGGACGGCAACGTGCTCACCATTCTCCAGTACGGGGTCGCGCGCTTCGGGCCGCTCGCACTGCGTTTCGAGTCGGAGCGGCAGGTGACGCTCGCGCCTTTCGCGACCATCCACTCGACGCAGCTGCGCGGCACGATGGACAAGCTGGACTCGACCACCACGTTCGCGTCGGAAGGCACGGGTACGCGGCTCACCTACCACGTGGAGGCCATCCCGGGCACGCTCTTCCCCGACGTCATCGCGCGGCGCTTCCTGCGCCACGAGATCGTGGAGCAGTTCGAAGCCATCGTCCGCGAGATGGTCCGCCGCCACGCCGTCGCCGGGGCGCCCGCGCGCCAGGGCGGGTCGGCTACCCCGGCGCCGCCCGGGGATGCGGTCGCGGCGCGGGCGATGGAGGGGGCGCCGCGGCCGGCGGAGCCGACTGCGACGGTGGCGTCAACGGCCGTGGCGTGGGCCCGGCGGGGCTGATCGACGGCGGCGGTCCCGGCCACGGCGTCGGCCCGGCGGGGTTGATCGCTGGCGGCGGGACGGATGGGGGAATCGCGGAAGGCGGCCGCGTCGCCGGTGGCCGTGCCGTCGGTGGCACCGCACTCGGCGGCCGCGACACCGACGGCGGACGCGTCGCCGGTGGCACCGCGCTCGGTGGCTTCCCGCCCGGTGGCTTCGCGATCGGCGGTACCACCGCAGGCGGTCGCGGCGGCACGACGCCGATCGGGGGCCGCGGGTGCACGACCGGCGGTCGCGGCGGCGGGTGCCATGGGCGGTAGTAGATCGGCGGACGGCTCGACCACCAGGACCACTGGTCGTACCAAGGCCAGGTCGTGTAGTACGAATCCCAATAGACGTCGAGCGTGAACGACAGCATCGGCAGCCCGGACTCCGGGCCGGTCTCGAGAATCGTCGCCCAGCCGCCCTCGTAGGGATAGGCGAGAAAGCCCGAGTACACCCAGCCGCGATAGACGCCGCCCTGGATGTCGCACCAGCGCCAGGTGTCGAGGCAGCCGAAGATCTCGATCTCGGTGCCCTCCTGCAGCCACCCCACCAGCGGGTACGATCGATCGGGACCGGCGCGCACGTTGACGTTGCGCGTCGCATAGCCGTAGTACTGGGCGTTCGCGAGCGCGGGCGCCAGGAGGCCGGCGGAAAGTATCAATGCCAGCAGCAGTGAACGTCGCATCCCGGAACCCTCCCGACCCGCCGGGGGTCGCCGCGGTTACCGATTGATCGCCGAGGCGAGCTCGCGGCGGAAGCGCCGCGCGAGGTCGCTGTCGGCGCCCAACGCCTCGAAGATGGTCAGCATGCCCTTGCGGCCGGCGTCGTCGCCGAAGCCGCGGTCCGCGCGCACGATCGCGAGCAGTTCCTCCAGCGCGGGCTCGTAGTCGCCGTGCGCCGCGAGCGCGTTCGCGTAGTCGAGCTTTGCCGCGCAGTCGATCGGCGTCGCGGCGGCGCGCTTTGCGAGCGACGCGAGGTCGCCTCCCACAGTGGCGGCAAGCGTCGTGCGCGCCGCGAGCTGTGCGAGCCGGCGCTCGTCGCGCACCGGGCGTCCGCGTCCCGGCGGCGAAGTGAGTTGCGCCACGACCGCCGCCGCCTCCTCGCCCCGGCCGAGCGCGAGCAGCGCCTCCACCCTTGTAAGCGCGGCGTCCTCGTCACCGGGCGCCAGCGCCAGCGCACGATCGAGGTCGACGAGCGCGCCCGCGGCATCCCCGGCGGCGAGCCGGCCGATCGCTGCGGCGACCAGCGGCGCCGCAGGCGAGGGCAGCGCGTTGGCGAGGAAGTCGCGCACGCCCGACTCGGGCAGCGCGCCGGTGAACTCGTCCTTGACCCGGCCGTCGACGAACAGCTTGCAGTTCGGGATGCCGCGGATGCCGTAGGTGCTCGCGATCTCCTGCTCTTCGTCGGTGTTGAGCTTGACGAGCGTGACGCGGCCGGCGAACTCGGCGGCGATCTTGTCGAGGATCGGCGCGAGCGCGCGACAGGGCGCGCACCACGGCGCCCAGAAGTCGACGAGCACGGGGGTCGTTGCCGAGCCCTCGAGCACGACGGAGTCGAAGTTGGTGCGGTCGACGGTGATGGCGGTGGACATCGGGCGCTCAACGAGAGGTTGCAGGAAATTTATGATTCTGCCACGCCACAGTCGGAGTTGCGGAACAACACGGGAACCTCGATCTGCATCTGATTGATCCTGGGCAAGCAACCTTTGCCCACCCCCCGCGTAGGATGTAACGAATCACGATTCCCGAGGGTCTCCGGGCGGCCGGGGAGATTGCAGCGCGGAGGCGCGGACGCGATCGTACGCATACGCAAGGAATACAGGATGAAGCCGCAGGGCCCACTCATACTGTTGTTATCGGTAGCGTTCGGGATGCTTTCACAGCACGCCCTGGCGCAGACGAATCTTCTGGAACGCACGCTCGTCATCGAGTATCACAACGCGGTTCTCGATCACTACTTTCTGAGCACCCCTCCGGAAGCGGCGATCATCGATGCCGGTGGCGCGGGTCCCGGCTGGCAGCGCACGGGTGAGACGTTCTATGTCGAGTCGCTTGCCTACCATCCCAACGGCCGGATGCTCTGCAGGTTCTACGGCTCGGTCAGCCCCGGTCCCAACAGTCACTTCTTCACCCTCGATGCGACCGAGTGCAATTTCCTGAAGCAGCTTCAAGCGCAGACGCCGCCGGATCAACCGCGGTGGAACTACGAGGGCCTGGCATTCCCGGCCGGAACACCGACGAACGGGCAATGTCTCAACTTCTACTACTCGAAGCCGGTGTATCGGCTGTATAACAACGGCTTCTGGAGGGGAGTCGACTCGAACCATCGGTTTGCAACTCGACCCGAGATCGTGAGCCAGATGGTGGGAAGGTATTGGAAGCTGGAGGGCGTTGCGTTCTGCGCTCTTCCCTGACCTGAACCACGGCAGTGTTCCTGGCAGCGTGATTCGTCGTGGCGGCATGGCTGCCAAGATGCGCGGCGGCCGGGCAACTCCAGCCTGCTACCGGGCCGAGCCGTCGGCTTCGGTCCCTTCGAGGTCACCCGGCACGAACGAGTGCACCGCCGCAGCGATCGGCACGCCGTGCAGCAGCAGGCGGTTGCGTGCGACGCACTCGAGCGTCGCGCCGGCGCGTTCGGCGACGCGCCGGCTCGCCACGTTGTCCACCGCGGCGACGATCTCGACGCGCTGGAACTTCGCCTCATCGATGGCAAAGCGCGCGATCCGTCGCACCGCTTCGACCGCGAAACCCTGCCGCTGGCTCGACTGGCGCACCCAGTAACCGAGGTTCGCGCAGTTGTTCTCGCGACTGAACTGATTCAGGCCCACCGCACCGACATGCCGGCCCGAGCGCTCGAACACGACGAACTCGTAGGCGCCGCCCGTTTCCCACGCCGAGCGCGTCGACGCGATCCACGCGTCGCTGTCCTCGCGTGCGTAGCCGGCGTGGCACCAGTCCATCCATCGGGCGAGCGGCTCGATCGACTCGCGGATCGACGCGTAGAGCGTCTCGGCATCCTCGAGGCACACCGGCCGCAGCCGCAGGCGCGCCGTCTCGAGATCGACACGAGGCAAGACGACGTCGCCGCGACCGCGCGTGGGCTTCATCCGGAGCTCATGCAGCAGCGCGCAGCTTTCGGCAACAGGACGCGCGCTATCCGCGGCTCCACTTCTGCAGGTAGAAGCAGGCGAAGGCGGCGAGCAGCCAGGCGAGGCCCATGAACGGCATTTCCGAGACGAGGGTCCACACCACCGCGTTGACGAGGCAGAGCAGGATCGCGAAGATGAGGACGATGATCGAAGCCACGAGCGGTGCATCTCCAGCGGTGTCCTGCCGCGAGCGGCGGCACGGTGCCTCGTGCGTCCGAGGCTAGTCCGAGGGCAGAGCATACGTGGAGCCGTGCCGCGGCTCCACCGCAGCCGATTATCGGGCAACCCACATAGACCACCGGCAGACGGCACCACGCTTCGGCGCGTGGAAGCTACGCGATCGGCAGCGTGACGGTGACGATGACGCCACTCGTGCCCGGACGGTTTTCCGCCTGCGCGCCGCCGCCGTGCGCCTCGGCGACCAGCCGCACGATGTACAGCCCCAGCCCCAGGTGAGGGACCGCACCGCCTCGGTGCGCCTCGTCGCGCGCCGAGGTCATCGATTCGAACAGCCGGTCGGCGAGCGCCACAGGCAGCTGTGGCCCTTCGTTGGCCACCGACAACCGCGCCACGCCACCCTCACGTTCGACCCGTACCTCGATCGGCCGCGCCGGCACGCCGAACTCGACCGCATTGGCGACGAGCTTGTCCAGCATCTGTGCGAGGAGATCCGGCGCGCCGCGCATCGCGACCGCCTCGACCGGCGCATCGACGACGAATTCGCGCGGCGCGTAGGCGCTGCGGTAGCCCTCGACACAGCCGCGCACCAGCTCGGCGAGGTCGAGCCGCTCGAACTCGGCCCGATCGATGCTCTGCTCGAGCCGCGTCGCCTCGCTCATGCGCGTCAGGATCTGCGCGAGCCGGTCGAGGCCGCCCTGCGCGCGCTCGACGTACACGCGGGCGCCCGGCGACACGATGTCGCCCTGCAGGTTGTCGAGCGAACTCCTCACCACCGCGATCGGTGTGCGCAATTCGTGCGAGAGGCGGCTCGCCAACGCCTCGCGGTGCGACACCGAGTCGGCGAGTCGCGACAGCACGCTGGTGAAGCTCCGCGACAGGTCGCCGATCTCGTCGCCTGCCGTCGATCCTGCGGCGATGCGCCGCACCCGCCCCTTCGCGTCGATCGCCTGCTCGACCTCGTCGCGCAGCCGGCGGATGCGCGACGACAGCCGCGAGGCGAACACCGTGAGTGCCGTCGCCCCGGCGAGCGTCAGCGCGAGCACCAGCGTGAACAGCCGCTCGAACGCGCGGTTGCGCTGCGCCAGCACCGCGTTGGTCGTCTCCTCGACGACCACCGCGCCTTCGACCGAATCGCCGGCCCACACCGGATGTGCCGCGGCGACGATGCCCACGCGGCCGTCGCGCGAGGTGCGCCGGTCGACGGTGAGGATGCCGGCGAGCGCGCGGTCGACCTCCCTCGCGAACGGCAGCGGGCGCCCGAGGAAGTCGTCGCTGAAGTCCTCGGTCGGCTGCGCGAGCAGCAGCGCGTACAGCGGGTGCACGACGTGTCGTTCGAACCACGCCGCCACGCGCGCGGCCCCTTGCGGCTGCGGGGTTTCTGCCGGTTCGGGACGCTGCAGCGTGCCGACGCGCGCAATGACGTTGGACTGGCGATCGACGACGAAAATGCGCGCCGTCGTGCGCGACAATCCCAGCAGGATCGCCTCGATTTCGGCCGCGCCGGCGGCCTCTCCGACGCCCGTGCCGTCGCCACCCAGGGGGCGCGCGAACAGCGCGGGGCGATCGTGCAGCGCGGTCGCGACCGCCTGCGCGGTACCGGCGAGCGTGCGCTGCTGCGCCTCGCGCAGCACGCGCTCCACCTCCTGCACGTACGCGTAGCCGAGCCACGGAATGGCGAGGAAGACGGTGAGGACCAGCAGGAGCTTCGCGCGGATGCCGAGCCGGAAGGGCGGCCGCGCCATCAGCAGCCGCCCTCCGCGAGCCAGCGGTAGCCCATGCCGTAGACGGTGGCGATGCGGTCGAACGCCGGGTCGAGCGCCTCGAACTTGCGCCGGATGCGCTTGACGTGCGAGGTGATCGTCGCGTCGTCGACGACGATGTTGGCGTCGTGCATCAGCGCGTCGCGATCCTTGACGTGCCCGGGATGTCGCACGAGCGCGTGCACCATCCAGAACTCGGTGAGCGTGAGCGGCAGCGTGGCGCCCCGCCACTTCGCGGTCATGCGCTTCACGTCGAGCTCGAGCTCGCCCCGGCGCACCACGTCCTCGCTGGAGGGCGGCGCCGCGAGCAGGTCGACGCGCCGGAACAGCGCCGCGATGCGCGCCGTGAGCTGGTGCAGGCTCGCATCCTTGGCGAGGTAGTCGTCGGCGCCGATGCGCAGTCCCGCGACGATGTCGAAGTCGGAATCGCGCGCCGACAGGAACACGATCGGCAGCGTCTCCGACATGGCGCGCAGATCGCGGCAGAGCGTGAACCCGCCGTCCGGCTCGTCGCCCAGTCCCACGTCGATCACCGCGAGGTCGGGCAACCGCGTGCGGAACGCCGCCATCGCCTCGGGACGGCTCGCATAGGCGGCCACTTCGTAGCCGTGCCGCCGCAGCGCGTCCGCGTAGTTCGCGCGGATGGCGGGCTCATCCTCGACGATCGCGATGCGTCGGCTCATGTCGTGGTCATATCGGGGTCAGACCCCAGTTCTCGAAATTGGGGTCTGACCCCCGTTCTCGGCGCCGACTATAGCGCAGCGTGTTGCCCGCGCTCGCCGCCGCGCCGGGATTGCCCGCGGTTCGCCATCTTTGATCGGCGGCCTGCCCTGATCGCGCCCCCGCGCACCCACGATGGGGGCGCGCAATGCGAGGCGTGGCGGACCGGCAACCGGCGCGATCCGCACGCGGGACGAACGCCACCGCGCGGGTGGCGACCCCCTCGACTGCCGGAACCCGCGCCGCCGCGGGACCTGAAACCCGCGGCGGCGTGCCCCGAGGACACGATGAACACCCGCTCCCTTCGCGCCGGCCTCCTCCCCCAACGGGGGCTGCGCGAATTCGTCCGCCTTGCCGCCGAAGCCACCGCCGTCGGCCTCGCCGCAAGCGTCGCGCTGCTGCTAGCCGCGCTGCTGATCGCATCCGCCGCGGACGCGGCGATGCCGGCGACGCCGGAGGCGCCGTCCTCGGGCACGCTGTTGCTGCAGGGGGACGGCGCCCCGGTGGCGGCACCGCTGCTGGCGACCGACGTCGCGATCGACGTTTCCGGCATCGTCGCGCGTGCGCGGGTCACCCAGCGCTTCGTCAACCCGTCGCACGACTGGCGCGAGGCGATCTACGTGTTTCCGCTGCCGGACGACGCCGCGGTCGACCATCTCGACGTGCGGATCGGGACGCGCCGGATCGTCGGCGTGATCCGCGAGCGCGGTGCGGCGCGCAAGGTGTACGAGGACGCGAAGCGGTCGGGCCGCAAGGCCGCGCTCGTCGACCAGGAACGCCCGAACCTCTTCACCACGCGCGTGGCCGCGATCGGCCCCGGCGAGGCGATCGAGGTGGCGATCGAGTACCAGCAGACGCTGCGCTTCGTCGACGGCGCCTTCTCGCTGCGCTTTCCCCTCGCGATCACGCCGCGCTACATCCCCGGCACCCCGCTCGCGATGCCCATTGCGCTCGACGGCTGGTCGCCGGACACCGACGCCGTGGACGACGCGTCACGGATCACACCGCCGATCGTGCACCCTGACTTCGGCAAGGTGAATCCGGTGACGCTCGCGGTGGACATCGACGCGGGGGTTCCGCTCGGCAGGATCGACAGCCGCTACCACCAGGCGCGCGTGACCGAGGCGCCCGGTCATCGCTACACCGTGGTCCTCGACGGGCCGGTGCCCGCGGACCGCGACTTCGAGATCGCGTGGATACCCGAACCGGGTAGCGCACCCGCCGCTGCCGTATTCGGCGAGGTGCACGATGGTCGGGGCTACGCCATGGTGATGCTCATGCCGTCGCTGCCCGATGCCGGGATGCCGCGCACCGCGCGCGAAGTGACGTTCGTCATCGACACCTCGGGCTCGATGGGCGGCAGCTCGATCGTGCAGGCGAAGGCGGCGCTCGCGCTGGCGCTCGAGCGCCTGCAGCCGGGCGATCGCTTCAACGTCGTCGAATTCAACTCGCGCGCCCGGGCGCTCTTCGCCGTGCCGATGCCGGTCGATCCGGCGACACTCGGCCGCGCGCGCTCGTTCGTGCATTCACTTCGTGCCGACGGCGGCACCGAGATGCGCGCGGCGCTCGCGCTGGCCCTCGCCCCGCGCGAAACGGCGTCCGGGCTCCTGCGCCAAGTGGTGTTCCTCACCGACGGCGCCGTCGGCAACGAGGACGAACTGTTTCGCCTCATTCGCGAACGGCTCGGCGACCGGCGTCTCTTCACCGTCGGCATCGGGTCGGCGCCGAACGGCCACTTCATGCGCAAGGCGGCGCAGTTCGGCCGCGGCACGCACACGACGATCGGCGACGTCGGCGAAGTGCAGGCGCGGATGGGTGAGCTGTTCCGCAAGCTCGAAAGTCCGGTACTCACCGACGTCGCGATCGACTGGCCGGCCGGCAGCGAAGCCTGGCCCGGACAAGTGCCCGACCTCCACGCCGGCGAGCCGATCGTCGCGACCGCTTCGCTCCCGGCGCTCGACGGCGAGATCGTGGTACGCGGCCGGTTCGCGGGCCGGCCCTGGTCGGCCCGCCTGCCGCTCTCCGCGGCCGGCGGCCACGACGGCGTGCACGCGCTGTGGGCGCGCGGCAAGATCGAGGCGCTCGCGGATGCGCAGCTGGGCGGGGCGAATCCGGACAACGTCCGCGCGGAGATCGTCAAGGTCGCGCTCGCGCACCACCTGGTCAGCCGCCACACGAGCCTCGTCGCCGTCGACGTGACGCCGACGATGCCGGTGGGCGTGGCGGCGGTGCGTACCGCGATTCCCGGCAACCTGCCGCACGGGCAGGAGTTCGAGGCGATCTTCGGCGGCCTGCCGCAGACGGCGACGGCATCCGCATGGCACGTCGCCATCGCCTTCGCGGCACTGCTGGCCGGCCTGCTGCTCATCGGGGTCAGCCGCGTCGCCACCGGGCGTCCGCGCTGACCACCGCACATCACGCGACACAGGAGCAGATCGTGCGCATGGCGATCGAGCGGGGAGGACCTTTCGGCCGGGCCGCGGTGGATGCGCTGGCCTTCGCGGAAGCGCAGGGTGCAGCACCCGGCACCGAGTTCCGCGGCTTTGGTCCGGGCGAGTCTTCCCCGCTCGGTCGCCGTGCGCATCAAACGCGCCTGCAACGACTGCTCACTGCGCTGGGGGCCGCCTGCCTGCTCGTTGCACTCTGGCACGGCGGACAGGCGACCTACGTGCACGCGAAGGCCGTGCTCGGCCAGGCGCTGCTCATGCGTTCCTGGGAGGCCGGCCGTGTGCGCGGCGATGTGGTGAAGCCCTGGCCGTGGGCCGACACGCATCCGGTCGCGCGCCTGCGCGCCCCGGCCCATGACGTCGACCTGCTGGTGCTCGCCGGCGCGAACGGCCGCACGCTCGCGTGGGGACCGGGACATGTCGAGGGCACCGCGACGCCGGGCACGCACGGCAATGCGGTCGTCACCGGCCACCGCGACACGCACTTCGCGTTCCTGCGCGACCTGCACCGCGGCGACGCGCTGTACGTCGAGTCCGCCGATGGGACGACGCGCCGCTACCGCGTCGAGCGGACGTTCGTCGCGGACCGCGCGTCGCTCGCGCTGCCGGCCGATGACCGCGCGACGACGCTGGCGCTCGTCACCTGCTATCCGTTCGACGCGATCGATCCAGGGACGCCACTGCGCTACGCGGTGGTCGCGCGCGCGGAACGTTGAGCCCTACGGCCGGGCCGCCGCCCGAACCTCGCTGCGAGCGGCGATCAGCGCACCGTGACCGCGCGCCAGGATGTCCCGGCCAACGCGCGTCCGCCGCCCTGGTACGCGACGATGCGCCAGGAGAGCGGCTTGCCGCGCTGCGCCTCGACAAACCAGGGCGGCGCAAGATAGCGTCCGACGCCCGTGGGGACCACGGCCGCGAGCACCTCGGTCTGCTCGGCACGCACTTCGAGGCGTGCCCAGAGCGCGCCGGGAACATCGATCCACGCGAACTCGAGCGCGCCCTCGACTTCGGCGTCCGGCGCCGGCGCCAGTGCGCCTTCATTGCCGATCGCGGCCAGCGTGTCGGCCGTCCCGACGTAGTAGCGCAGCACCGGCATCGGAAATCCCGCCACGCCGCCCGCGAACGCCAGTCGGCCGCCACCGGTGTCCGACAGCGACTCGCGATCATCCGTGGCCTCGATGCGCAACAGCAGTTTGTAGGGGCCCTCGGCCAACGTGGGTATGCGCGCCGGGTCCGGCCCCGGCAACAGCAATTCGCCGGTGGGTGGAACGAACACCTCGAAACGGCCGACGACCAGGTAGCGCCGCTGCAACGAGCGTTGCTCCGGTGGCAGCGCCGCCTCCGTGAGCAGGTCGGTGTCCGAGGGCTCCGGATCGCCAGGCTGCATGACCTCCCAGCGGCCGCGCAGCGTGCCGGTGCCGTTGTAGAGGATGCGCGCGCCCGCGCGCGGCGGGGCCTCGCCGCGAGCTACCGCCAGCACCGTGTCGCGCCGGCCGTCGAACCCGACCCGCACGTCGAGCAGCGCGAGTGCGGTGCGCGCCCCACCGCCGCCCATGCGGCACGTCACCACCACGAAGCGGTCGCCGGACGGTCCGCTGAAGCGGCGCACGTAGAAGAACGCCGAGTTGGCACCGGCCTGCGCGGCCTGGTAGGCCCGCCTTGCGACCGACGCCGGAATGGTCATGATGTCGGTCAGGTTGGTGAACGATCCGCTCGCGCTCTGGCGCGAACGGTCGAGCGCAGACGGCAGTTGCCCGAAGATCGTGCCACGCACGCAGGGGTCGCTCGTCTGGACGGGAATCGGGAACTGCAAGAGCTCGTTGCCGGCCAGAACGCCGGGCTGCAGCTCGCCGCACCAGTAGGCGTCGACCGGCGCCTCGCCTGCGTCGAGTCCCTGGAAGGTCAGGTAGATGGACGTCGGCCCGGTGCTGCGTACGTTGACGCCGAACGGGCTCACGCCGATCACCGCGATGGCCGGCGTCGACAGCAGCAGCCAGGCCATGGTCGCGAGCCAACGCATCGGGGTTCGCATCGCCGATCCTTCAGAAGACCTTGAACGAAATGCCGAAGTCGACCCACCACAGCCGCTGGTCGAGCGACTGCTGGAAGACCCGGTTCTCGCTGAAGTCGTCCTGATGCGCGGCGCGGACGAACACCTGCGAAGGCATCTCGCGGCCGAACAGCGGCAGCGCGAAGCGTCGCGCCAACTGCAGCTGGACCAGGTTGCCGCGCGTGAGTGAAAGGTCGCGCGAGTCGCCGCCGTGGCGCACGTCCAGCTGCCCGGAAAGGGACCAGTTCTCGTCGATTTGCCAGTCGACGCCGAGCTGCGCGCCGTACGTCGTCTGCGCGAGGTCCGTCTCGAGGTTGTCCTGACGCCCGAAGTTGAGTCCCGCGGTCGCGCGCAGCGACTCGCTGAACGTCCACGACGCCGAGAGCTGCGTCGACAGGTTGTCGAAGTCCGCGTTCTCGCGCCCGGGCTGGCGGTTGTCCTGGCGGTTGCCGGTGATGCCCCACGCCAGCGTCCCCCGCTCGAACGCCCACGCCAGGTTGAGCTGCAGCGTGTCGTTGCGCTGGTCGGGACGGTGCGTCGGCGCGAACCCCGACTCTCCGGTGGGCGGCTCGTTGATGCCCCGCTGCCGCACCGTCTGCCAGTTGAGGCTCGCCGTCGGCCAACCTGCAGCGGGCTTGTCCCCACCGGCCCACGTCGGGAGCGGCAGCTCGAGCGTCGCGCCGAGCGTGTCGGTGCGCGTGGTCAGCAGCGTGGGGATGTCGTCGAGGTTGTCTTCCTTGCGCGCCGCCATCAGCACCAGCTGGGCACCGGCCATCGCCGCGCGCAAGCCCAGGCGATTCAGCTGGACATCGCTGTCGAGCGACACGCCGAGGCTCTTGTACTGTGGTGCGGCGCGGTCGTAGAACCAGCTCAGCGTGACGTCGAGCGGATAGCGCTCGGAGAGTGCCGCCGACTGCTTCAGCACGTCGCCCTGCACGTCGGCGCGCCACGCATTGCGCGTCGCTGGCTCCACCGGCCGCAGCTCGCCGTTCAGTGCGAGCAGCGGATCGTACGGATTGACGAATCGCGAGCGCGACACCGCGGTATCGAAGCGCAACCGCCCGTCGAGGAAGTTGCCGAGCAGGCGCAAGCCGAGGCCGCGGCTCTCCTCGGCGTCCGCCACCTGCCCGGCGTTGAAGTCGGCCCGCGAGAGCACCGAACCGTCGAGCAGCGTGACCTCGGCGCGGAGCCCTCCCGGGCGATCGGGCAGCAGCTCCGCGCCGGCGGCGACGATGTACACGCGGTTGTCGCTGTCCTCGAGGCCGAATGGATTGTTCCAGCCGACAATCGCGTTGCCGTTCATCGCGTGCATCGCGATGTCCGCGTGCGCGCCGAGCGGCGCGCGCACGCCGGCGCCGCGGGTCGCCCACGACGACGCGAGCAGCGGATGGCTGCCGGCGGTGACGTGGCCGAGCTCCGCGCCCCAGCGCCCCTGTACCGCGCCGACGCGATAGGAACCGAGGTCGACCTTCGGCGCGTCTTCGCCCTTCTCGCCGAAGCGCAGCGCTTCGCCGCGGAAGGTCGTGCCGCTCAACTGCGCCGTGGTGTCGAACGTCCAACCGCCCCGCACGCCCTTCCACTCGACGCCGGCCTGCATGACCTCGTCGACGAACGTGCCGCGCGCGCTGGCCGGCGTGCCGCTCTCGCCGCCGCGGCCCTTGGTCTGCAGGTCGAGCGTCGGCTTCAACTCGCTCGATTCGAAGCCGCCGGCGGTGAGCACCTTGAGCGGTAGCCGCGCACGCTCGGTCCAGACCTTGCCGTCGACGTGCCACACGACCAGTTCCGTTGCCCCGACCGGCCAGGCGAGCCCCGAGGGATGCAGCTCCAGCGTGTCGGGAGCCGCCCGCCGCACGAGCACGGTGACGTCGGTCGTGCCGACGAAGATCCGCCAGTCGTGCGATTGGGCGGCCGCCTCGGTGTCGATGCGCAGCGTGATCGTCGCGTCGGGCGCGAACCACTCTTCGGTGCCGAGCCGTTCGATCGACGCCGGCAGCGCGATGCTCGAGGCAAGCACGGCGGGCAGTCCGGCGCAGGCCATCGTGACGGCACGTTGGAGCGGAGCTGCGAGCGACGGGAGCGGAGCGGGCTTCATGGCGTTCGGAGTGAAGTCTCCGATCCCGGGCCGGACTCGACCATCCCGCGAATGCGGGAGGGCACACGGTTGCGCCCGCGCGCGGCCTGCGGGAACATCCGCATGCCATGGTCACGGTGCTGCTGCTCGAGGACGATCCGGCGACGCGCGAGCGGCTTGCGGGCATCGTGGCCGGCGCGCCCGGGCTCGAGCTCGCCGCCGCGTTCGGCGAGTTGCGCTTGGCGCTGGCCTGGCTCGCGGCGCATCCGCCCCCGCAGGTGCTGCTCGTCGACCTGCAGCTTCCCGACGGCAGCGGCATCGAGCTGATCCGGGCGGCGCGGCGCATCGCTCCGCAGTCCGAGTCGATGGTGATCAGCGTGTTCGGCGACGAGGGCCATGTGGTCTCGGCCATCGAAGCCGGCGCCACCGGCTACCTGCTGAAGGA
Organism: uncultured beta proteobacterium; assembly: GCA_963765065.1. Lineage (GTDB taxonomy): Bacteria > Pseudomonadota > Gammaproteobacteria > Burkholderiales > Casimicrobiaceae > VBCG01. Next base: position 47,988 of record CAVXVH010000020.1, read on the forward strand.
CGCGAGCGCCGACGAGATCGTCGCGGCGATCGCCCGCCTGCGCGCCGGCGAATCGCCGATCAGTTCCGCGATCGCCCGGCACCTGCTGAAGCGCTTCCGGGTCGCGGACGCGCCGGCGGGCGCGTCGCAGGTCTCGCCGCTCACGCCACGCGAAAACGAAGTGCTGCAGCTGATCGCCAAGGGACTCTCCTACCAGCGCATCGCCGACACCCTCGGCATGTCGCCGCACACCGTGACGACCCACATCAAGCAGATCTACCGCAAGCTCGCGGTCAACTCGCGGGGCGAGGCGGTGTTCGAGGCGATGCAGTTGGGATTGCTTCCGCCGACGAGGCCATGACGCGCCCGCTGCGGCGCATCCTGCTGCTGCCGGCGCTGCTCGCCATTGCCGCGTCGCCCTGGACGCTGGACCGGCTCGTCGCCGCTCCACAGTCGCTGTTGCTCGGGCGCGCACTGTTCGCCGAGACGATCGACAGCGACCGCGCGCGGGAACGTCCGCTGCCGCATCGATGGCAGGCGGACTGTGCCGACTGCCGGACCGCCTGGTACCGGTTCGACGTCGCGCAGGACGACCTGCCGCTGGACGCGCAGGCCGTGTTCCTCACGGCGCAGGGCGACAACGTGGCGGTCTACCTCAACGGCCGCCTGATCGGTCAGGGGGGACGGTTCGCCGACCCGGTCGCACGCCTCGGCCCGCGCCCGCTCCTCGCGAGCGCGCCGGCTGCGCTGTGGAACCCGGGCACCAATCGCGTCTACGTGCTCGTCAAGTCGGGCCGTGCCGGCACCGGCTTCATGCCGGCCCTGGCGCTTGGTCCCGAGACGACGCTCGAGCACCCGATGCGGGCACGCGTACTGCTGGCGGTCACGATTCCGCAGGTGATGGCCACGGCCGCCGCGATGCTCGGACTGACGATGGGCGCGGTCTGGTTCTACCGGCGACGGGAGTCCGACTATGCGGTGCTGGCCGCGGCTACGTGCGCCTGGGCGGTGCATGCATTCAGTTCGATGTGGATCGAGACGCCTTGGCAGGCCGCTGTTTGGGACGGTTGGCTTGCCGCCACCGCCGCCGCAGCCGCCGCCGCACTTTGGGTCGTGACGGAGCGCCTGCAGGCCAGGCAACGCCCCGGTGTTCCGGTGGCGGTGTTCGGCGCTGGCCTCGCCTCGCTCGTGGCTATCGCCGAGCCCTCCGGCGCGGGTGCCGACGCAGTGCGCGCGCTTGCGCTCGGGGTCTTCGCGCTCGCCGGACTCGGGCTCGCGTGGAGGTCCCGTGCCGGCACCGCGGTCATGCCCTGCGTCGGCATCGCCCTCGCCGCGGCTGCGATCCACGACCTGCCGGGCACGCTGCGCCTGCTCGCGCCGGATGCGGTGCCGGCGGTGCCGATCGCGGCACCGATACTGCTTGGCGTCGCGGCTTGGCTGCTCCTGCTGCGCTTCGTCGAAACGCTGAACGCAGTGGAGCTTCTCAACATCGACCTCGAGGCGATGGTGCAGTCGCGCACCGCGGAGCTCCGCTCCCAGTTCGAGCGCGTGCGCGAGCTCGAACGCGAGCGGACCATTGCCGCCGAGCGCGAGCGGCTGATGCGCGACATGCACGACGGCGTGGGCGGCCATCTGGTATCGATGCTCGCGATGCTCGAGGCCGGGCATCGTCGACCCGCCGAGCTCGCCACGACCGTCCGGGACGCGCTCGCCGACATGCGGCTGATGATCGACTCCCTCGAGCCGGTCGACGACGACCTGAACGCGGTGCTGGCGATGTTCCGCGACCGCCTGGCGCCGCGCCTGCGCGCGGCGCAGGTCGACCTGCACTGGGACGTCGAGCTGTTGCCGACCGTGCCCGGACTCACGCCAGCCCGCGTGCTGCACGTGCTGCGCATGCTGCAGGAAGCGGTGACCAACGCGATCCGCCATGGTCATGCCCACACGCTGTGGATCGACGCCGTGGCCGCGAAGGACGGCGTGCGCATCCGGGTGCGCGACGACGGTAGCGGGTTCGATCCGCAGACCGCAGCCGGCGGACGCGGCCTCGCGAACCTGAGTCGGCGCGCGGCGGAAGTCGGGGCCACGCTGGACATTGTCAGCGCGCCCGGCCGGGGCACCACGGTCTCGCTGCTGCTGCCGTGCATGTGACGTTTCGACTGCCCGTCGACCGGCTTCGAACAGCGGCATTCCGCGGCGCCCGGCGTCGGCAGCGTCAGAGCTTGTCCGGGTACTTGTAGACCTTGCGCTGCCAGGTGTCGCGCGCACCGGACTTCTTGTCCAGGACCCAGCCGATGTCGTCGGACTGGCGCTCGAGATCGTGCTGCACCTTGGTCATGCCCTGCGGCTTGGTCGGCCCATGCGAGCCGCTGCCCACGGGTACGCAGCGGTCCTCCCCGCCGGAGGCATGGTCCCGCGTCCACACCCAGCCGACCGCCACCGGTCCCACGCCGACGCCGTCGCAATCGGCCGGCTTCGGCGAGCCGTCCAGCTTGTCGCAGCGGATGCCCTTGCCGTCGAACATCTTGTCGCCGTCGTAGCCGGAGGGGCACTTCACGCCGTTGCTCGCGTCGCCGACGTAGACGGGCCCCTGCTCGGGATACTTGTACTCCTTCCGCGACGAGACGAACTTGTCGGGACCGCTCTGGTTCACCTGGCGAGTGAACGAGGACGCCGGAGGATAGCCGGGCTGCGGCGGCGACATGACCGACGGAACCTTGTTGCCGGTCACCGCGGCGAGGCACATGTCGCTGCCGGTCGGCTCCATCACGACGTTGCCGCTGACCTTGGCCCCGGACGGCCCGAACGCCAGCGGCGAGCAGATCGAGTCGAGCTGGTAGGTCACGTTCTTGCTGCAGACGAGCTTGCGGTTGCCGTCGCTGATCTCGGCACTGTAGCCGCTCGGGCAGCGCACGCCCTGCTGCGCGCCGGCGTAAACGGGGGCAGCGGAAAGCGAGAACATCGCAGCGATCGTTGCAGGAATCAGAAGTTGTTTCACGACAAGCCTCCTTCAATGGGTTCGATGAACACCGCACACACTACGGAGCCGATGATCGACACACTCGCGGATCGCCGCCATGCCATGAATTGGGGAGCGCGACGGCGTGATGCGTAACGACGACAACGGCTCGATCTCGCGTCCCCTCGTCGTCGCGGCTCAGTTGATCGGAAACGCGTAGGTCTTGCGCTGCCAGGTGTCGCGGGCCCCGGACTTCTTGTTCAGCACCCAGCCGATGTCGTCCGACTGGCGCTCCAGGTTGTGCTGGACCTTGGTCATGCCTTCGGGCTTCGTCGGCCCGGTTTCGCCGGTGACGAGGTGCCGGCACCGGTCCTCGGCACCGTTGTGGTCGCGCTTCCACTCCCAACCGACGATGCCGTCGCAGTCGGCCGAGCGCGGAACACCGTCGTTCCTGTCGCAACGGATGCCGCGACCGTCGAACACCTTGTCGCCGTCGTGGCCCGTGGGGCAGGACACGCCCTTGCTCGCATCGCCGATGTAGGGAGGTACGGGACGGCCCTCCGGAAATGCGAACTGTTGCTGCGTGGCGACGAACTTGTCGGTTCCGGTCGCGCTGACGACGCGCTTGAAGTCCGACTCCAGCGGCTGTCCCGGCACGGGAACGGGCGGCACCATGATCGAAGCGACCGATCTTCCGGTGAGCTCGTTCTGGCAACTGTCCGAGCCGGCGGGAAGCATCTTGTTGAACAGGGGCGGGCAGATCGAATCTCTCTCATAGGTCACCGTCTTGCGGCAAACGAGCGCACGGTTGGCGTCGCTGATGACGGCCGCGAAGCCGCTCGGACAACGCACGCCCTGCTGTGCGCCGGCGTGGACCGTGGATGCGGCGAGCCCGAGCATCGCAGCGAACGTGGCAGGAATAAGCAGGTGGTTCACGTCGAGCCTCCTTCGGTTGCGTCAATGATCGGCAGGAGCATCGAACGCGGTCCGGGTCCGGCCCGCATGCGTCCCACGCGCGACGCAAACGATCATCGGCCCGCGCGCGGGCCGCGACCATGCCATGAATTGGGGAGCGCCCCGGGAGGCGGGTTCAGCCGCAGGACCAGGCGCCGTCGGCTCCGCGCCGGCAGAAGTCGGGCGCGCCATACACGTCCCACAGCGACGTGAAACCGAGATCGCTCATCGCCGCGACGAACGCCGGTGACCGGCGCACTTCGGCGAGCTCGGGCCACCAGAGGTTCTGCATCCAGGTGGCCGGCGGCATCCTCGCGTGATGCCGAACGGATGCGAGGCTGCGCGCGGTGTCGCCCAGCAGCGCGTACTCCAAGAAGTAGCTGACGAAGTGCTGGCGCGTCGCGGCGTCGTGGGCATCGAGCAGTTGCGCGGCGGCCTCGCGCTCGGCGGGATCGGCGAGGCCGCGCACCCAGGCCGGCACCCAGTCTGCCGACCACTTGCCGCCCCAGCCGATCCACGCGGTATGCGAGCGCTCGACCTCGACCCAATCGCGCCGGCGCCACGCCTCAACCAGCTGGACGGGACCGAGTCCCTCGTGACCGACCTGGCGCGCGATGGCGATGAACTCGCGCATCTCGGCGTCGCGCCGCTGCATGCCCGCCACCAGTGCGAGGATTTCGTAGGCATCCGCGTCGAGGGCATTGAGCCTCGCCGCGGCAATCGCCAGTTCGCGCGCGCGATCCAGGTATCCGGCGTGAAGGTGCACCCGCGCGGACAGGCGCAGTACGCCCGGCTGCCGAGGGTTGCCCTGCACCATGCGCCCCAGGCGGCGGAACCCGTCCACCCAGTGGCGCAACTCGAACTCGTCGGCGAGCAGCAGCCACTGGCCGCGCACGTCCTGGGGGTCGGCCTCGACGAGGCGCCGCGCCAGCGCGAGCCCCTCCGCAACATTTGCCGCGCGCGCCGCGTTGAGCGACTCCACGCTGGTGCCGCTGCCGTCGTTGCCGAGCAGCCAGCCCTTGACGTTGTGCTGCAGGAAACGCGACTCCAGGTGGTCCGGCTCGACGGCGAGCACTTCGTCCAGCAACCGCACGGCCGTGCGCCGGTCGTCGATCGATGGTCGTCGCGCCAGTTCCCGCGCGCGCATGAATTTGGCGTGCGCTTGCGGATCGATCGGAGGCGGGGGTGGCGGCGCGTCGGCGATGCCCAGTGCCGCGCCAGTCGCGGACGACACACGCACCGGCAGCATCTGCAGGTCGGCGAGCGCGATGTCCTCGTCCATGGCCCAGCGCCGTGTGCCGTCGCGCGCGTCCCGCAGTTCGAGCCGCAAGTGCAGGCGACCCGCCGGCAGCGAGCGGATCTCGCCCTTCATCACGTGGTCGATGGCGAGCAGCCGGGACAATGCGCGGTCGTCGAGATCCGCGGCGAGCGCAACGCCGGTCGAGCGGCAGGACGCCACACGCAGTCCCGGCACGCGCACCAGGCGATTGGCCATCCCCTCGCACACCGGGCCGGCCAGCGCCGTGGCATCGGCGTCGTCGACGGGCGTGATCAGCGGACGGATGGCCAGCCCGGGCGAGGTCCCTTGGTTACCGCGCTGGAGCACGCGATCGAGCACCAGCGCGAGCGCCTCGTCCCCGGTCGCGGCCATTCGCGTCGGCAGCTCGAGACCGCGCACGACGAGAACCACCAGTGCCGCCACAGCAAGTGCGAGGCCCAGGGATGCGGCCACGATCGACCGGGTGAGGATCGTCTGCTTCATCGGCAATCGCGCACGGTCATCGACAGGCGGAGGTCGGCCCGGGGCCCATGGCTGCGGCCAGTTATCGTACAGCGGCGCGCCTCTGCAGGCGACGACGCAGCGGAGATGTCGTCACGCGTGGCGATGATCCGCCGTGCAGGGGCCGCGGCGCCCGCGCGATTCATGCCGCACTTGCGGTCAGTAGTCACCGAGCAGCGGTGGCACGAACTCGAAGGCACCGCGACACTGGTCACGGCTGGCAGTGCCGGCGTCGATCACCCGGTGCATGTTCGCCGGGCACACGGGGGCCGCGGTACGCGAACCCGTCGGTGGCGCATGGTTCGACATCCGGCACGCGTCCGCGCCCGGCAGCACCTCGTAGTCGAGGTGGGTCGGCGGGCAGGTCGGATGCGCGATCGCCACGCGCTGGCAGCGCAGCAGGCCGTTCGAGTACTGAGGCGTGACCGCACCGGCATTGGTGCTTCCCGGGCACTTCGCACCGACCGCCGCGGCAGCCGGTGTGAGCGTCGCGAGCATGAGCGCGGCGACGAGCCCCGGCAGGGCCCGTCGACCCGCTTGCGTGCCGATGCATGCGCGTGCGCCGCATGGCCGCGACGTTCGATCGATCATCGTGCTGCTCTCCTCTCCCGCGCAGTCGAGCGGGAACTGTCGTCCCCGATCCGCCTGCCAACTCGCGGCAACGAGGGACGCCGCCAGGCCGGGCGGCACGCTGCGACGGGAGCAGTCTGTGCGCATGCCAGGGGACCGGCCATCCCACGAACCCGGTAGTCGCAGTCGGGGAACGGCGGACAGCGTAGTCAACGCAGCGCGACTGTCAATCCGGGAACGTCGAGCCCCCCGTAGTCGGAGGACCAGCGCTCGCCGGCGCGCACCGCGTGCGCATCGGTAATCGTGCCCGTGGTCACGATCTCGCCAGCCGCGAGCGGCCGGGCCCACGGCTGCGCCGCGAGCACGTCGCGCAGGTACGCGAGTGCGCGCGCGGGGCTGCCGAGCACGTTGCCGCCCACGCCCCTCTCGATCAACGTGTGCCCGCGCGACAGCGTCACCTCGAACGTGGGCAGCGCCGCAGCGAGCGCCGCGCGGTTCGCGTCGGTCACGGGCACGCGCGGGCCGACGGCAAGCCGGCCGTGCAGGCCGTAGGCGGCGGCGCAGTCGGCCGCGCCGAACTTCCACCCGGGGAACGGACTGTGCACGATCTCGAAGCCGGGCGCGATCCACGCGACCGCACGGAGGATGTCGAGCGGGTCGTCGCCGGGCGGCAGCGGACCCGCGATGCCGAACACGACTTCCGGCTCGATGCGCGGCTCCATCAGCCCGTCGAGCGCAAGCTCCACGCGATCGTCCACCGCGTGTGCCACCGTGCGGTCCCACACGTGCGACCACATCGGCCGGTCGACGCCGTAGCGTGCCCAGATCGTCGTGTTGGTGAAGCCGATCTTGCGACCGACCGCCTGCCAACCGCGCGCGATGCGTCGCCGGTGCAACTCGGCGAGTACCTCGTAGGCGCACGCGACGTCGAAGTCGGGATCGGCTGCGGTGAGACGCGGAATCTGGCGCGCCGCGACGAACGCCGCGTCGAGCCGGTCTGTCGCAGCGGCAACGGCAGGCTTCAGCGCAGCCATCCGAGCCTCCGCAGCAGCACGACACCCGCCGCCCAGGCGAGCGTGGCGACGACCATGCCGATCACCGCCGCCGCGATTGCGCCCCCGGTCCCGGCCCAGCCGATCGCCGCGACGACGCCGAAGCCCGCGAGCGCTCCCAGCGCGCCGCAGACGAGGATGGCAAGCACGGACAGTGCGATCGACACCATGGAACGATGCGGATGTTCTGCAACTCCGATGATAACGTCCCCGCGACCGCCGGGTCGAAGAAGTAGGGTCAGACTCGACTTTCCTCCGACGGTGTCGCGAGTATCTTCGCTGTGTCGGGAAAGTCGAGTCTGACCCTACTTCTTCATGCGCGACGCGTAGCCGTCCTCGGTGAAGCCGACGAGCACGTCGCCGCCTGTCTCGACCACCGGCCGCTTGATCAGCGTCGGCTTCGCCACCATCAGCGCGATCGCGGTCCGCTCGTCCGTCACCGCGGCCTTCGCCGCGTCGTCGAGCGCGCGCCAGGTCGTGCCGCGCCGGTTGAGCAGCGTCTCCCAGCCGACCGCACCGCACCAGCGCGCGAGATCTTGGGTCGACGGTGGCGACTTCTTGAAGTCGACCCAAGCGTAGGGCACCGCGTGCGCGTCGAGCCACGCGCGTGCCTTTCTCACCGTATTGCAATTGACGATGCCGTGGACCTTCATGGGCTTGCCTCGCGAATGCCGCGCGCAGTATAACGGCGCGGTCACCCGAACTCTCCCGAGAGACCGCCACGTCATGACCGCGTCACGCCGCCTGCGTTCGCTGCTGCTGGTCGCCGCCGCCGCAATCGTCGGCGCCGCCGGCGCGCAGGGCCCGGTCGCGGGCACGCTGCGCGTGGCCTTCCCCATCGCCGAGAATGGCTTCGACCCGCAGGCGATCTACGACGCCTATTCGGCGCGGGTGTGCAACGCGATCTTCGATCCGCTGTACACCTACGACTACTTCGCGCGTCCCGCCAGGCTCGTCCCCAACACGGCCGACGGACCGCCGCAGATCGGCGACGGCGGCCGCACGTACACGATCAAGGTGCGACGCGGCATCCACTTCGCGCCGCATCCGGCGTTCGGCAACGCGAAGCGCGAGCTCACCGCCGAGGACTACGTCTACAGCATCAAGCGCATCCTCGACCCGCAGGTGCGCTCGTACTCGCTCTACCTGCTCGAGAACCGGCTCGTCGGACTCGACCCGGTCCTCGCCGAGGCGCGACGGACGGGAAGGCTCGACTACGCCGCGCCGATCGAGGGCCTGAAGGCGCTCGACCGCTACACGCTGCAGGTGAAGTTCCGCGATCCCAACTGGTCGTTCCAGCACCTGCTCACCACGACCGCCTTTGCGGCGGTGGCCCGGGAGGTCGTCGCGGCCAAGGGCGACAGCACGGGTCGCGTGATGGAGGATCCGGTGGGAACGGGGCCCTATCGGCTCGCGGAGTGGCGGCGCAGCCAGCGCATTGTCCTCGAGTCGAACCCCGCGTTCCGCGACGTGCGCTTTCCGGCTGCACCTCCCGGGAACGCAGCGGATGCCGAGGCCGCCAAGGGTCTCACCGGTCGCAAGCTGCCGCTGTCGCCGCGGATCGAGATCGCGATCATCGAGGAGGCGCAGCCCCGGCTGCTGGCCTTCCGCCGCGGCGAGCTCGACTACGTCGACGTGCCCTCGTCGCTCGCCGAAACCGTCCTCGACGGCGCGAACCTGAAGCCCGATCTCGCGAAGGCCGGTGTGCGCCTGCACCGTCAGGTCGATCCATCGCTCGCGTTCACGTACTTCAACATGGAGGATCCGGTGGTCGGCGGCTACACGCCGGAGAAGATCGCGTTGCGGCGCGCGATCACGATGGCCAACGACCGCCGCGAGTACGTGCGCGTCCTCGCCAACGGCCAGGCCGAGCCCGCCACGCAGATGATCCCCCCGCCGGTGCCCGGGCACTCGCCCGCGCTCGCCATCAAGGACCCGTTCGACCCCGCCGCCGCGCGCGCGCTGCTCGACCGCTTCGGCTACCGCGACCGCGACGGCGACGGCTTCCGCGAGATGCCCGACGGCAAGCCGCTGCAGCTGCGCAAGGGCGCGACGCCGGTCGCCGCCGATCGGGCGGCGAGCGAGTTGTGGACGCGGAACCTCGCCGCGATCGGGCTGCGCACCGAGTTCCTGGTGCAGAAGTGGCCGGAGCTGAACAAGATGGCCGAGGCGGGCCAGCTGCAGATCTGGAATCTCGCGTGGATCACCAACGTCCCCGACGCCGACTCGTTCTATTCGCCGCTCTACAGCCGCAACATCGGGCTGTCCAACGACGCGCGGCTGAAGCTCGCCGAGTACGACCAGGCCTACGAGCGCATGCGCGCGCTGCCCGAGGGATCCGAACGGCAGGCAACCTACCGGCGCATGAACGAGCTGGTCGTCGCCTATGCGCCCTGGATCCTCGAGACCTACAGCTACCAGAACCGGCTCGCGCAGCCGTGGTTGCGCGGGCTCAGGCTGCACCCCTTCCTGCAGGCCCCGTGGATGTACTACGGGGTCGATCGATGAGTACGGAAGTCGACCCCGGCACAAAAAGAAGGGCGACCCGGTGGGCCGCCCAATCGTTCAAGCAGTAACGCTGCGTATTACGTAGCAGGATGCACGCCACGCGCGTTTTTTCCTTGCACATCCGTCACTTGCGCTTAAAGCCCCGGCGACGAACGGGCGCGCTGTAAGACCCGTCGTCGCCATTCGCTCCCGCGCACCGGATGTCGTGCACAGCACGGTGCCCCGCTACCGCCGGCCGGCGGGCGGCGAGGCCGCGAATGCGCCCGACGCGCCGCCGTTCGCCTGCAAGGCAGCGAAATCGGCGTCGGAGACGATGTGGGTGCCGGTCTCGCCGAGGAGCGCGGGCATCGCCGACTCGAGGCTGGTAATGATCGCGCGGCGGCCGCCGCCTTCGAGAAAGCGTATCGCCGCATCGACCTTCGGCCCCATGCTGCCCGCCGGAAAGTGCCCTTCCGCCTGGTAGCGCCGGATCTGCGACAGCGAAACCGTGGCGAGCTCCTGCTGCCCGGGCTTGCCGAAGTGGATCGCCACGCGCGGCACCGCGGTGAGGATCATCATGTCGCGGATGCCGAGCACGTTCGCGATCGCGGCGGTGGTGAGGTCCTTGTCGATCACCGCCTCGACGCCGTGCCGGCAGCCCTGGGCATCACGCACGACCGGCACGCCGCCGCCCCCGCCGACGATCACCACCGTGCGCATCGCCATCAGCGTCTGCGCGAGCGAGATGTCGCAGATGTGCTTCGGCTTGGGCGACGGGACGACGTAGCGCCAGCCGCGGCCGGCGTCCTCCTGCACGGTCACGCCGAGCTCTTCGGCGAGCGCCCTGGCCTCCGCTTCCGGGAAGAAGGGGCCCACGGGCTTGGTGGGATGGGCGAACGCCGGATCGGCCGGATCGACCTCGACCTGCGTGACGAGGCCGACCACGTGGCGCGGGTTGCCGACCGCGCGCAGCGCGTTCTCGAAGGCCTGCGCGAGGATGTAGGCGGTGGCACCTTGCGTCTGCGCGACGAGCATGTCGAGCGACAGCGGGCGGATGCGCTCCCGCGCGATCGCATTGGCGAGCAGCAGCTTGCCCACCTGCGGCCCGTTGCCGTGCGTGATCACGAGCTGGTTGTCGAGCAGCAGCAGCGGCAGCATCGCCTGCGCCGTCCGCGCCGCAATGGCCTTCTGCGCTTCCGGCGAATCGTCGCCGCGGTCCGCGTCGATCGCGTTGCCGCCGACGGCGACGATCAGCCGCCTCGGGATGTCGGCGGCGAGCCTCACGTGCCGGCTCCTGCGACGCCTGCAACGGACACGTCGGCAGCCGCAGCGTCTACCCACTCGTCGGCCACGATGTGCGTCCCGGTCTCGCCGCGCAGCGCGGGGACGGCGTGGTCGAGGCTGGTGATGATGGCGCAGCGGCCGCCCCCCTCGACGAAGCGGATCGCGGCGTCCACCTTCGGCCCCATCGTGCCGGGCGGGAAGTGCCCTTCGGCGCGGTAGCGGCGCATCTCCGACAGCGAGACCCGTCCGAGGTCCTGCTGGTCCGGCTGGCCGTAGCGCAGCGCGATGCGCGGCACGCGCGTCAGGATCATCATGTCGCGGATGCCGAGCACGTCGGCCATCGCAGCCGTGGTGAGGTCCTTGTCGATCACCGCCTCGACGCCGCGCCGGCAGCCGATCCCGTCGCGCACGACCGGAATGCCGCCGCCGCCGCCCGCGACGACGACCGTGCGCGTGCACATCAGCGCCTCGACGAGCGAGATGTCGCAGATGTGTTGCGGCTGCGGGGACGGCACCACGTAGCGCCAGGCGCGCCCGTCCTCCTTCACCGTCACGCCGAACTGCTCCGCCAGCGCCTGCGCCTCGAGCTGCGTGAAGTAGGGACCGACCGGCTTGCTGGGCGCGGCGAACGCCGGGTCCTGCGGATCCACCTCGACCTGCGTGACGAGACCCACGACGTGCCGCGGGCTGCCGACCGCGCGCAGCGCGTTCTCGAACGCCTGCGCCAGCAGGTAGGCGATGCCGCCCTGCGTCTGGGCGACGAGGATGTCCAGCGACTGCGGCGTGATGCGACCGCGCGCCACGGCGCTCGCGAGCAGCAGCTTGCCCACCTGCGGCCCGTTGCCGTGGGTGATCACGAGCTGGTTGTCGAGCAGCAGCAGCGGCAGCATCGCCTGCGCCGTCGCCGCGGCGTGCTCCTTCAGCGCCTGCGGCGTGCCGGTCCCGTCGAGGGGGTCGATCGCGCTGCTGCTGATCGCGACGATGAGGCGGCGCGGGAATTCGAAGCCCGCATCGTCCGCGTGGCGTGGCTCGGCGTTCATCACGCGGCGTTCCGCTGCGCCCACGCGTGGTGCAGCTGGACCTCGAAGCCGAGCACGATGCCGGCCACGATGTCGCGGCCCGACGTGGAGCCGATGGCGAGGACCGCGCGCAGCGCGGCCAGCATCGTGTCGCGTTCGCCGGCGATCAATCGCGGACAGCAGCGCGACGATGCGTGCACGGACACGGCCCTCCGCGGCGGCACGCAACGCGCAGAAGCTGATCGCGTGCGTGCGAGGCGCGGCGCGCGCCACGATCTGCCTGCCGAGATCGCGCAACGGCTCGCACGGCCCCCCAGGCAGGTGCAGCACCGCGAACAGCCCGACCAGGACGTCGTCGCCCGAAGGCGTCAAGCCCTGGCCCAGCCCGACCAGCGCCTCGGCCTGTTCCCGTGCGGTCTCGAGGTCGGCACGTTCGAGCGCATGGCCGAGCGCGGTCGCGTGCTGCGCGAGCCGAGCCGTCGCGGCGGTCGCCACGGCCGACGACGGCGGCGACGTTTCGCCCTCCGCACCGCGATCGAGGCCGGCAACGCACGTGCGCAGTGCATCGAGGTTGCGACGCAGCGGCGCATCGTGTGCGGGATACCACGGCAGCAGGGGCACCCACGGGCGCGCGCCGTCGAAGCGGACCACGAGGCTTCGGCCGACAGCGAGGACGCCGTCGCGCGCCGCGACCGGCTCGCCGACCGCGACACCCCGGCCGTCGAACGTGCCGAGGTCCACGACCAGCGTGTCCGGTGCATCGTCCACCGCGCGACTCGCCAGCGTGAGCAGCGTGCCGTCCGGCACGATTACGTTCACCACGCGCGCAAAGACGCTGTGCACGCGCCCGCGAAGGCTGCGGCGAAGCGCGGCCAGGCATGCCACGTCGCCCGAGAGTGCGCGGACCGCGAGAGCCATCGGATCAGAGCTCGGCAAGCTCGACCGCGATCGGCGTTGCGAGCGCCATCAGCTCGGTATCCTGCGCGCCGCCATCGTCCCAGCGGAACATCACGAACTCGCCGGGCGCGCTGAGCGCGGTGCGCGGTGCGTGCCACACGTTGGCGTCGTAGTTGACGGCCTGCGACCCGGAGGCCACGAACACCTCCAGACGCTCGGCCACCGGGCTGCCGTCGGGTGCCGACGGACAGACGGCCACGAGGTGCCGCGTCCCGGCGAGCGGAACGAAGGTCTGGTTGGAGAACGGATGACGCTCGACCGCGCGCAACAGCACCCGTCCACTCGCCGGCAGGACCTTCATGTACGTCATGTTCGGCTTCGCGTGCGGCCGCCCGTTCTGCATGCGCGACGCGAACTCCTTGCGCTCCGTCACCGGGCCGGTGCCCTGCAGCACCTGCCCGTAGGGCGCGAACGCCTCCGCGGTCAGCGGCCGCGCGGCGATCACCCGCGGGCCTGCGTGAACGTGCTCGTTCATGCGCCCTCTCCTTGCTGCGACACGTCCGCGCTGCCCGCGTGCCGCCGTTCGCGCTCGGCCAGCCAGCGCGCCACGCCCAGCAGGCGTGCGTCGTGCCCCTTGCGACCCACGAGCTGCGCCCCCATCGGCATGCCGTCCTCGCCCTGCAGCACGGGCATGCCGAGCGCGGGAACGCCGCACAGCGTCCAGATCGTGCAGAACATCGGGCTGCCCGTGGCGGCGAGTCCCTTCGGCGCCGCACCCTGCGTGGCCGGCGTGAGGATCGCGTCGTACTCGGCGAACAGCCGCTCCAGCGCGCGCTGGAGCACGACGATGCCGTCGCGCGCCTTGCTGTAGCTCACGCCCGTGTACCGCTGGCCGCGCTCGATCATCTGCACCAGCACGTCGCTCAGCCGGTCGCGGCCGCGCGCGTACTCGTCCTCGAAGCTGTTGGCGAGATCCGACTCCATGATCGTGCGGTGCCACTCGAGCGCGGAGTCGAATGCCGGGGGCAGGTCGACCTCGGTGACCACGTCGCTCCAGTTCTCGGCGAGCTGCACGAACGCTTCCTGCGCGATGCGCTCGGCCTGCGGCCACAGCGGCGTCTTCACGAACGCGATGCGCGGCGGCCCGGGCAGCGTGTGTTCCCAGCGCGCGGGGAGCTCGAGGTGGCTTGCCGGTGCGACGTCGAGGTCCTTGCCGTCCCAGGCGTAGAGCGTACCGGCGATCATCGCGACGTCCTCGACGGAGCGCGCGAACACGCCGACGTGGTCGAGCGTGAGCGACTGCTTCAGTACGCCGTGGCGGGAGATCGCGCCGTGGGAGGGTTTGAAGCCGTAGACACCGCAGTACGACGCCGGACGGATCAGCGATCCGTTCGTCTGCGTGCCCACGGCGAGCGGCACCATGCACGCCGCGACCGCCGCCGCCGAGCCGCTCGACGAACCGCCCGGCGTGCGGCGCTCGTCGTGCGGATTGGTCGTCTTGCCCGGTGCGTACACGGCCAGTTCGGTGGTGACCGTCTTGCCCATGATCACCGCGCCGGCCTTGCGCAGCAGCGCCACGACGGTCGCGTCCTCGCGCGGCCGTCGGCCCTGGTGCAGCACCGTGCCGTATTCGGTGGGCATGTCGGCGGTGTCGAAGATGTCCTTGATGCCGACGGGTACACCGTGCAGCGCGCCGAGCTGCGCGCCGTCCGCCTGCGCACGGTCCGCCGCGCGGGCCTGCGCGATCGCCTGGTCGGGATCGAGCCAGGCCCAGGCGCGGATGCGATCCTCCGTCCGGGCGATGCGGTCGAGGCAGGCGCGCACCAGCGCTTCGGACGTGAGCTCGCCGCGGCGAATCGCGTCGGCCGCGGCACGGGCGCTCAGTTCGTGGAGTTGCATGTCGGTGTTCCGATACCGGCTCACGCGGCACCCGCCGGTGCCGCAGCCGCGCGCATCGCGGCAAACGCCTCCAGCGCCTTCTCGAAGCACGCGATCGGCACCGCCGTGAGGCCCGCGCCGATCTGGCCCACCCCGGGGCGCCTGCAGGCGATGCCGGTGTTGATCACCGGCGTGATGCCGGTCTTCACCACCTTGCGGATGTCGATGCCGAGCGGGGTGCCGCGGAATTGCAGTCCGGGCAGCTTGTAGGCCTTGTTCTCCGCCACGGTGATCTCGTACATCTTCATCGTGGTCTCGAGCGCGAATGCAGGCGTGCCGCCCACGTACTCGACCACGGCCGGGGCGCCCGCCATCGCGAGCGAGCCCAGGCCGACCGTCTCGGTGATCGACGAGTCGCCCATGTCGGGATTGGCGTCGTCGGGACCGAAGCCGGGGAAGTAGACGCCCTCGATCATCGGGGCCGGCGCGGTGAACCAGCGCTCGCCCGTGCCGCTCACCCGGATGCCCGTCTCGTGGCCGTTGCGCGCGATCGCGGTGACGACGGTGCAGTCGGGGATGCCGGCGCCGGCGTCCATGATGCCCTTGCTTCCCGCCATCACCAGGTTGAGGATGAAGTGCCCCGCGTCCTCGATGAACTTGAGCGCGCGGGCCACTTCGCCCGCCTCCCCCACCGCCACCAGGTGCCGCGCCAGCGCGACGAGCAGCAGCGCGTTGCTCGCCTTGTTGCGGTTGTGCATCTCGTCGCCCATCTGCACCGCCTGCGCGACGATGTTCTTGACGTCGATGCCTCCGGCCGCGTGGACGGCCCGGCGCAGCAGCGGCGCGAGCTCGTGGTTCATCCAGCGCAGCTTCTCCATCACCGTCTCGTCGTAGGCGCCGTGCCGCAGCACCTTGCCGATGCCCATGTACAGCGTCGAGTAGGTGTCGATGCCGAAGCGGTCGTTGCGCACCACGTTCACCTGCATCGACGGGGTGATGATCCCCGACATCGGCCCGATCGCTTGATGGTGGTGGCTCGAATCGAAGCGCAGCCGGCCGCTCTCCGCGAGGGCAACCGCCGCTTCCGGCGTCTTCGCCCAGCCCTCGAACATGCTGGCCCCGATGATCGCCCCCCGCATTGGTCCGGGCATCTGGTCCCACGGCAGCGGCGGTCCCGCGTGGAACACCGTGTAGTCGCCCATGCCGGGTACCACGTCCCGCGCGAGGCAGAGGTCGACCCAGACGGCCGTGCCTTCCTGGATGCGGTCCACGCACTCCTGATTGGCGTCCTTGATGCTCATCTCAGTCCCGACGGGCCGCCCCGAGGGACTGACGCGCCCCCTCCGGGGGGCAGCGAGCGAAGCGAGCGTGGGGGCCGTTTCATCCCGTTCCTCGTCGTCCAGTTCGGCGAGCAGCGCGGCGAGCCGCGCATTGCCGCCCGCGGGCGGCCGCCAGTCCATCTGCACCACCGGTACGCCGTCCGCGCGCAGGTCGTCGGCGAAGCTCTCGAGACCGACGTTGATCACGGAGAGCGACTCGGGCAGGCCCTTGGTTTCCATCACGCCATCTCCCGCATCCACTCGGCCCGCAACCGCGGGTGGACCAGCATGGCCGCGCACCGCGCGGCGTCGGCATTCGTCGCGAGCGTGGCGATGCCCGCCTCCTGCAGCAGGGCCGTCTGCGACGCGAGGCCCTGCGGGTCGCGCGCCGTACCGATCACCGCGGCGAGCACGGCGATGTCGCGCCCGCCCGACCGTGCGATCCGGCGCGCCTCGTGCACCGCCTCGGCCAGCGGGGCCGCAGGGCTCTCGTGGGCACCCTTGCCCAGCACGAGGTCGACGAGCAGCACGCCGATCCCGGGATCGTCGCCGGCGCGCACGATCATCTCGCCGCGCGTGCGCGGATCGATCATCGGATGCGGCCGGCCCACGGTGTACTCGTCGTCGCCGAGATCGAGGATGCGGTGCGGATGATCGTCGCCGAACGCGCCACGCAGCACGTGCCCGGTTTCGTAGGCGAGCGTGCCGCCCGTGTACAGGCCGAGGATGCGGCGGCCGCCGCATCCCGCACCTGCGAGCGAGCGCAGGCACGTGCCGACCTGGCTCGCGTCGCTGAGCGGTGCGCTGTCCCATCGCTTGCCGGCCATTGCGGCGACGATCGCATCGGCGGCCTGCTGCAGCGTGTCGACCCACACGACCTTCCCGGGCCTGCGTGGCTTCGCACCCACGCAACAGATCACCGTCGGCTTCGCGATGTCGGCGAGCCGCGCCTCGACCCGGTCGAGCACGGACGGATGCGGCGGCTTGGAGACCAGCACGATGCCTTCGGTCGCGGGATCGGCGGCCAGCGCGTCGAGCGCGAACAGCGTCATCGTTCCACCCACGGCCTCCGACAGATCGCGCCCGCCGACGCCGATGGCGTGCGAGACGCCCTCGCCGAGCGCGTCCAGGCGCGACACGACCGCCTGCAGCCCGGTGCCCGACGCGGCCACGCAGCCGACGCGCCCGCGCGCGACGACGTTCGCGAAACCCAGCCCGACCCCGCCGAGGTAGGCCGTGCCCTGGTCCGGCCCCATGCACAGCCGCCCGCGCCGCAGCGCTTCCTGCTTCAGCGCGATCTCGTCGGCGATCGGCACGTTGTCGCTGAAGATGAAGAGATGCAGGTTGCGGCGCAATGCCGCCATGGCTTCGTCCCGGACGTAGGCCCCGGGAATGGACAGCGCGGCGAGGTTCGCATACGGCAACGTCTGCAACGCCGAGTCGAGCGTGCGCGGCCGGTGCTCGGCGGCGGCTTCGCGCGACCGGCTCGTCTCCGCCAGCAGTTCCTTCACCGTGCCGATCGCCTCGGCGGCGGCGCGTTCGTCGTCCGCGCTCACCGTCACGATGAGGTCGTTGGGACCGGCCGCCTGCCCGGCGGCCGTGGCGAGTCCCGCCTGCTGCAGCAGCGCGTGGTTGGCCGGCGTGCCCATGAACAGCGCGACCTCGCGGACCGCCACGCGCGCGCGAACCTGCGCCGAGATGCGCATCAGCACCACCGAGTCCTGATAGAACGCTGGCAAGATCTCCGTCTTGAGACCCATCCATCCTCCGCAGTGTGCAGTTCCGCCGGCCCGGGTACGGTACCGGCCACGACGCAGTCGCTGTGCTTCAGGCCATCTTGCCGGGCAGCCACGTCGCGAGCCACGGCGCCGCGATGAGCAGGAACGTGAACAGCAGCATGATCACGGCGTAGGGCAGCGCCCCCCAGATCGCGTCCTGGATGCCGCCCTTGTCGGGGCGGATGCCGTGCACGACGAACAGATTCATCCCCACCGGCGGCGTGATCATGCCGAGTTCGCACATCAGCACGATGTAGATGCCGTACCAGATCGGGTCGACGCCGAGCGCCTCGATGATCGGATAGGTGATCGGGATCGTCGCCACCTGCATCGACAGCACGTCCATGAACATGCCGAGGACCAGGTAGAACAGCATCAGCGCGAGCAGCATCGCCGTGGCCGACAGCCCGAACGACGTCACCCACTTGGTGATCGCGTCGGCCACTCCGGTGAGGCCGATGGTGAGGTTCAGAATGAACGCCGCCACGATGATCAGCAGGATCATCCCGCTGGTGCGCGCCGTCTGCAGGAAGCACGTTTCGAGCACTTCGCGGTTGAGCTTGCCCATGCGCCACACGAAGAACAGCGCGACGAGGACGCCCAGCGCCGCCGACTCGGTGGCCGTGGCGATGCCGAAGTAGAGGCTGCCCATCACGATGCCGAAGACGACCACCGGCGGGATGAGGTACCTGAGCGTGCGGACGCGTTCGCGCAGCGGCAACGGGGCCTCGCGCATGCCACTGCCCCCCATCACGGCGCTGCCGTAGATGTACGCCATGAAGCACAACGTCAGCAGGATGCCCGGGATGATGCCCGCGATGAACAGTTTGCCGATCGAGTTGTTGGTGAGCGACCCGTACACGATCATGTTGACCGACGGCGGGATCAGGATGCCGAGCGTGCCGCCGGCGGCGAGCGTACCCAGCGCGCCGCGCATCGGATACCCGCGCGCGTGCAGCGAGGGCAGCGCGACGGTGCCGATCGTCGCCGCGGTGGCCACGGAGGAGCCCGATGTCGCAGAGAACAGCGCGCATGCGCCGATGTTGGTGTGCAGCAGTCCACCCGGAAGTCCGCCGAGCCACGCCGAGAGCGCCGTGTACATGCGGTCGGCGATGCCGGAGCGCAGCAGCAGCTCGCCCAGCAGCACGAACAGCGGGATGCAGGTCAGCAGGTTCTCGTTCAGCGTGCCCCAGACCACGGGAGCAATGGAATCGACGAACGGCGCACCGAAGGCGGCGACGCCGCCGAGGATGCCGACCGCGGCCATCGACACCGCAATGGGCAGGCCGACGAGCATCATCCCCAGCATCACGAGGAACACGACCGCGGCAGGAATCGCGAGCGTCATGCCGGCTCCCGGGTGGCCGGGGGCGCTGCGGCTGCCGGGCGGGGCAGTGCCGCTCCGCCGCTGCGCTGCGCGAAGTCGTCCACCTCCTCCTTGACCTCCTCCTTCACGCTCTTCGGCTGGAAGTGGTGGTTGACCTCGTCGATGCGGCCCTGGACGAGCAACGTCACGGCACGCGCGGCGTAGCCGATGGTGACGAGCGCGAACACGACGAGCCCCGCGTACCAGACCCCCTGCGGCCAGATCAGCGGCGTCTGCCAGGGCGTCGGGGCCGTGCTGCCGTAGGCTCGCGTGTCCTGCACGACCTTGAACGCCACGAACGCGATGAGCACAGCCAGGACCGCGAGCAGGACATACGACAGCGCGTTCATCGCCGCCTGTACCCGCGGCGGGAAGCGCTCGTGGAAGACGTCGACGCGGATGTGGTTGCGTCCGACGAGCGCCAGCGAGAACGCGATCACCGAGCCCGCCGCGAGCGCATAGCCGCCGAGCTCGTCAGCGCCCTGGATCGAGTAGTTGAACAGCTTTCGCGCCAGCGTCTCGACGCTGACGACCACCGACAGCGCGAGGAAGATCGCACCGAAGACCCACGCCAGGAAGCGTTGCACGGGGTTCATGACGGGAGCCTTCGGTGTTGCTGCGTGGTCCTACTTGATGCCGATCGCGGCGCCGACCGTCTGCTTCCACTTCTGCGAGCAGCCGGGATTCGTCTGGTCGCACACCTCGGCCCACGCGGGCAGCGAGATGTCGCGCACCGCCACCTTGACGAGGTCGATGTCGGCCTTCGTCACCGGGACGTCGACCAGCTTGAACCGCTTGTGGTGGACGCACGGCTCGCGGCCGGCGTTGCAGCCGACGGCATCGGCGAACAGCTCCTCGGAGTACTTCCACACCTCCTCGGTCTGCGCGTCGAACGCGGCCTTGAGCTTGGCCTGCTGGTCGGGCTTCAGCTGGTTCCACGCCTTCAGCGTGATCGTGTAGGCGTTGAGCGCGACCTGGAAGCCGATCGCCAGCTGGTGCGTCGACACTTCCGGCCAACCGGCCGAATTCGCGGAGCTGGGGCCCGTGATCGCGCAGTCGACGACGCCGAGCGACAGCGACTGGTGCGTTTCCGGGAACGACAGCGCCACCGGCGTGCCGCCGAGCGAGCTGATGAACTTGGCGAGGCTCTGGTCGTAGACGCGGACCTTGAGGCCCTTGACGTCGGCGAGCTTGGTGATCGGCTTCTTGCAGAACAGCACCTGCGGGCCGAACGGCCAGATGCCGAGGAGCTTCACGCCGAACTGCTTCTGCAGGCGCTCGTCCAGCGGCTGGAACCAGGCTTTCGCCGTCTGCCGTCCGGTGGCGTAGTCCGGGTTCTGGCCGACGAGATCGAGGCCGAGCAGCATCGGCTCGTCGCGCGAGTTCTGCGACACGCGCAGCGACACGATCTCGAACAGCCCGGACTTCATCATCCGCAGCTGCTCGGTGTCCTTCACGCCGAGGGTGTCGATCGGCTTGTAGTCGACCTCGATGGGGAGCCCGGTCTTCTGCGCCAGCGACTCGAAGAACGGCTGTTCCTTGTTCTTCTGCACGAGGCCGGTGGCGAGCGGCTGGCCGATGGCCTTGAACTTGATCTTCTCCTGCGCGAGCGCAGGCGTGGCGAGGCAGGCCGCAGCGAGCGCTGCGATGGCGAAGCGTAGAGGCATGGTGGGGCTCCTTCGTGGGGCGGGCGGGGACGGCGTGGAATGCGCGTCAGGCGGCAACGGCGGAACGGGACGCGGGCTGGGCGCGCGCGGCGGCGAGGTACTCCATCGCGGCCTGCACCCCGCCCGCGCGGTGCGGGACGGCGGCGAGCGCGAGGCCCATCTCGACGCCCGCGAGCGTGCCCATGAGCGTGAGGTCGTTGAAGTCGCCAAGGTGGCCGATCCGGAATACCTTGCCTGCGACCTTGGCGAGCCCGGTGCCGAGCGACATGTCGAACGCCTCGAGCACCACGCGGCGGAACCCGTCGGCGTCGTGCCCGGCCGGCATCATCACGGCGGTCAGCGAGCTCGAGTACCGCGCCGGATCGGCGCAGAGGATCTCGAGGCCCCACCCCCGCACGGCGCGACGGGTGGCCTCGGCGTGCCGGTCGTGGCGCGCGAACACGTTGGGCAGGCCCTCTTCCAGCAGTTGGTCGAGCGCGGCCTGCAGTCCGTACAGCAGGTTCGTGGACGGCGTGTAGGGCCAGTAGCCCTGGGCGTTCGACGCGATGATCTCGTCCCAGGCCCAGTAGCTGCGCGGCAGCTTCGCGCCCTTCGATGCCGCGATCGCCTTGTCGCTGACCGCGTTGAAGGCGAGGCCGGGCGGCAGCATCAGTCCCTTCTGCGAGCCGGCGACGGTGACGTCCACGCCCCACTCGTCGTGACGGTAGTCGATCGACGCGAGCGAACTGATCGTGTCCACCATCAAGAGCGCCGGATGGCCCGCGCGGTCGATCGCCTTGCGCACGGCCGCGACGTCGCTGGTCACGCCGGTGGAGGTCTCATTGTGGACGATGCATACGGCCTTGATCGCGTGCGCGCGGTCCTCGGCAAGACGGGCGTGGATCGCCTCGGGGTCCGCGGGGTGCCGCCAGTCGCCGGGGAGAAACACAGGCGCGAGCCCGAGACGCTCGGCCAGCCGCTTCCACAGCGCGGCGAAGTGACCGGTTTCCACCATGAGCACGACGTCCCCCGGCGACAGCGTGTTCACCAGCGCGGCCTCCCAGGCCCCGGTGCCCGACGCGCCGTAGATGACGACCGGCGAGCGCGTCTGGAATACCAGCCGGATGCGGTCGAGCACGTCGCGCCCGAGGCGCGCGAACTCCGGACCGCGGTGGTCGATCGTGGGTCGGTCGATCGCGCGGAGCACCCGGTCGGGAACGTTGGTCGGGCCGGGAATCTGCAGGAAATGGCGGCCGGCGGGTCGTGGCGAACGGTGGGTCATCTGGGGCCTCTCCGGGAAGATCGCCGGTCGATCAGCAGGTCGCGAGACCGAGCCGATTTGGTATACAAAAAACCGTACGCCGCTTCCATCCCGTTGTCAATAGCCCCCGACTGGTGCAAACTTGTCTCACATAAGTCTCTGTTCGGCCGCGCCGCCTAGGCCGCCTATCGGTATACCAACGCATGAACGACACCGCCGTCATCGCCCTGCCGACCGAATACCGGACGCTGCCGACGGCCATCGCCGACCGGCTCCGGGAGATGATCATCGAAGGCGAGCTGCCGCCCGGCGAACGCCTGAACGAGCGCCATCTGTGCGAGCGGATGGACGTGTCGCGCACGCCGTTGCGCGAGGCGCTGCGCCTGCTCGCGCACGACGGCCTCGTCACCGTCATCCCCAACCGGGGCGCGTTCGTCGCGCAGATGTCGCCGGAAGCCGTGCGCCAGAGTTTCGAGATCATGGGCGCGCTGGAGGCACTCGCCGCCGAGCTCGCCTGCCGCAACATCACCGATCAGGAGGTGGGCGAGATCGCGGCGCTGACCTTCGAGATGCAGGCCTGTCACGCCCGTCACGACCTGCCGGAGTACTACCGGCTCAATCGCGTCGTGCACGACGCGATCCTGGCCGCCTCGCGCAATGCGGTGCTGGACGAGATGGCGCACAAGCTCAACCTGCGCATCCAGAACCTGCGCTTCCGCTCCAACCTGGACGTCGGCAAGTGGAACGCCGCCGTCAGGGAGCACCAGCAGATGGTCGAGCTGCTGCGCGCGCGCGACGGCGAGGGGCTGGCGAGACTGATGCGGGCGCACCTCGCCCGCAAGGCCGAGGCGGTGCTGGCGATGCTGCCTTCGCACGCGCAGATCGGTTCGATGCGACCTGTCTGAGCGCGCGCAAAGCGCGGCACGGCGATCCGGGGCATCATGCCGATCCTGGTCGCCGGGTTCGCACTCGGCGTGTTCATCAACACCCCGTCGCGGATCGTCCAGCCGCGGCGCAGCGATAGCGGGTCCCGTCATGCCTGTGCTCACCGAAGAAGCGCGCTCCATTCCCCTGCCGCGGATGCATCGGGTCCGGCAGACTTTCGACGCCCCGCAGCTTGCCGACGCCGCCGCCGCGGTAACCGCCGAGCTCGCGAAGCCGGCGATCCGGTCGCTCGTCGCCCCGGGGGCCAAAGTTGCCGTCGCCGTGGGTTCGCGCGGCATCCGCCACATCGACCGCATCGCGCGGTCGCTCGTCGACGGGCTGAAGGCGCTCGGCGCCAAGCCGTTCATCGTGCCGGCGATGGGCAGCCACGGCGGCGCGACCGCCGACGGGCAGCGGGACCTGCTCGCGCGCTACGGCGTATCCGAGGCCGCGCTGGGCGTGCCCGTGATGTCGTCGATGGCGACCACGGTGATCGCCGAGACCGCCGGCGGGGTGCCGATCCACTTCTCGAGCGAAGCGCTGGCCGCCGACCTCGTTGTGCCGCTCGCACGCGTCAAGCCGCACACCGACTTCCGCGGGCGCGTCGAGAGCGGCCTGTGCAAGATGCTCGCGATCGGGCTCGCCAAGCACGCGGGATGCTCGCGGCTGCACCGCGAGGGCTTCCCGAAATTCGGCGAGCTGCTCCCGGAGGTCGCCACCCGGGTCCTCCAACACACGAAGGTGGGCTTCGGGATCGCGATCGTCGAGAACGCCTACGACGAGACGGCGCACGTCGAAGCCGTGCCCGCCGCGGACTTCCTGCGCCGCGACGCCGAGCTGCTGGTGATGGCGAAGCGGCTGATGGCGCGCATCATGCTGCCCGCGATCGACGTGCTCGTCGTCGAGCAGATCGGCAAGGACATCTCCGGCGCCGGCATGGATCCCAACATCATGGGGCGCACGGTGAAGGGTCCGCTGCAGGGCTACGACGGCCCGGAGATCAAGCGCATCGTCGTGCTCGGGCTCACCGAAGCCACGCACGGCAACGCCATCGGCCTCGGCGCGGCGGACTTCACGGTCGAGGCGGTCGTCGGCGAGATCGACCGCGAAGCCACCTACGCCAACAGCATCGCCGCCGGCTACCCCGAGTCGGGGCGGATTCCGATCGCGCTCGCCGACGAGGCGGAGACGATCCGCGCGGCGCTGGGCTGCACGCCGGGCGTCGACCTCGCGCGGCCGCGCGTCGTGCGCATCCGCAACACGCTCGACCTCAGCACGATCGAAGTGTCCGAGGCGCTGCTCGACGACGTGCGCCGCGAGCCGCGTCTCGCGATCGAGGCCTGAGGACTGCGCTACGCCTTGCCGACCAGGTGGAAGTGCTCCACCACCGGTGGCACGGCGAAGAACGGGCCGACGATCGCGCGCCATTCCGCGAACAGCGGCCCGCCGCGGAAGACGACCGTGTGGTCCTCGAGCGTCTCCCAGAAGATCATCAGCACGTAGCGCTCGGGGCGCTCGACGCCGTGGTTGACCTTCCAGCCCCGGTAGCCCTGCGCACGGCTGACCACGGTCTCGAGGCCGCGGCGAATCGCCGCCTCGAATGCGGCCTGTCGGCCGGGCTCGATCGTGATGTCGGCAATTTCGAGGATCACGCCGCGCCCCCTACTTCACCAGGCCCATCAGCTTCGCGGTACCCATGTAGTCCTGCGTGCGCTCCTTCATGAATGCCGGGATCCGGTCGTAGCCGATGTCGATCACTTCGAAGCCGCCGTCGACCATCTTCTTGCGCAGCTCCGGATCCTTGTTCAGCGCGTCCATCATGTCGGAGACCTGCTTGCGGACGTTCTCGGGCGTCGACTTCGGCACCGCGACCCCGCGGTAGGCGCCGTCGACCCAGTTCCCGCCGAGCTCCTTGAACGTCGGCACGTCGGGGAACTGCGGCAGCCGCTTCTCGGTGGCGACGGCCAGCATGCGCATCTTGCCCTTCTGCTGGATCGCGAGCGTCGTGTAGGACATCGCGGCGGAGACGTGGCCGCCGAGCACCGAGGCGATGAGGTCGCCGGTACCCTTGAACGGAACGTAGGTCGTCTTGACACCGAACTCCTTGTTCATCTTCTCGTGCGCCGCGTGGTTCGCGGAGTTGAGCGCCGAGCCGGCGATGTTGAGCGTGCCCGGCTTGTCCTTCGCCGTCTTGACGAAGTCCTGAAAGGTCTTGATCGGGCTGTCCGACGGCACGATCAGCGCGTCGGGGGTGTAGTGGAAGAAGTAGACCGGGGTCATCTCGTCGGTCTTGTAGCTCACGGTGCCCTCGAGCGGCTGCAGCACGATGTGCGGCAGGTTGATGCCGGCGATCGTGTAACCGTCGTTGGGGTAGCCGTTGAGCTGCTGCCAGACCAGCGCGCCGCCGGCACCGGCCCGGTTGATGACCACCATCTCCTGCTTGAACTTCTGGCTGAACGTCACCGCCTGCAGGCGCGCGGCGATGTCCGACTCGCCGCCCGCGGGAAACGGGATGATGTACTGCACCGGCTTGTCGGGGTAGGCAGCGGCACCCGCCGACAGGCCGAGCGCGAATGCGGCGGCAACGGCGGCGAAGAGGCGTGACGGACGGACTCGATTCATGCGTGCTCCTCCGGGGGGTCGGGATGCGCCGGCGGGCCTGACGGTCGCCTGCCGCGGTCGCGGCGCCATGTTACGGCATCGGCCGGCGATTGCGGGCCCGAGGCCGGTACCGGGACCCCGGCGGCGTTGACGCGCGACAACCGTCGGCCCCGCCGGTCCGAGTATCATGGTGGCCCCCTGTGAGGAGACACCCCATGACCCACGACACCCGAGAAGTCGTCATCCTGTCCGGCGTACGCACTGCCATCGGCGATTACGGCGGCAGCCTGAAGGACATCGCCCCCAGCGACCTCGCCGCGCGCGTGGTCAAGGAAGCCGTCGCCCGCGCCAAGATCGACCCGGCGAGCGTCGGGCAGTGCGTGATCGGCAACGTGATCCACACCGAGCCCAAGGACATGTACATCTCGCGGCTCGCGTGCGTGAACGGTGGGCTGCCGCACGGCACGGGGGCCCTGACGCTGAACCGCCTGTGCGGCAGCGGCATGCAGGCGATCGTCTCGGCGTCGCAGTACATCCTGCTCGGCGACACCGACACCGCGGTCGCGGGCGGCGCCGAGAGCATGAGCCGCGGCGGCTACCTGGTGCCTTCGGCGCGTTGGGGAGCCCGCATGGGCGACGCGAAGATGATGGACATGATGGTGGGCGCGCTGACCGACCCGTTCGACACGGTGCACATGGGCATCACCGCCGAGGCCGTGGCGAACAAATGCGGCATCACGCGCGAGCAGCAGGACGCGTTCGCGGTCGAGAGCCACAAGCGCGCCGCGGCCGCCACTGCCGCCGGCCACTTCAAGAGCCAGATCCTGCCGATCGAGCTGAAGAGCAAGAAGGGCCCGGTGATGTTCGACGCCGACGAGCATATCCGCGGCGACGCGTCCGTCGAGGGCATGGCCAAGCTGCGGCCCGCGTTCGTGAAGGAGAACGGCTCGGTGACGGCGGGCAACGCGTCCGGCATCAACGACGCCGCAGCGGCCGTCGTGCTGATGGAGCGCAAGGCCGCCGAGGCCAAGGGCCTGAAGCCGATGGCGCGGCTCGTCGCCTACGGCCACGCCGGCATCGACCCGAAAATCATGGGCCTCGGGCCGGTGACCGCCGTGCAGAACGCGCTCAAGAAGGCGGGCCTGAAGCTCTCCGACATGGACGTGATCGAGTCCAACGAGGCGTTCGCGGCGCAGGCGCTCGGCGTGTCGAAGGAGCTCGGCATGGACGGCGCGAAGGTCAACCCGAACGGCGGCGCGGTGGCCCTCGGCCACCCGATCGGCGCCACCGGTGCGATCCTGACCGTCAAGTGCATGTACGAACTGCAGCGTACGGGCAAGCGCTACGGCCTGATCACGATGTGCATCGGCGGCGGGCAGGGCATCGCCGCGATCATCGAGCGCATGTAACGTCTCGCGACGCGTCTCTCGAAAGCGCCGCGGCGAACCCGCGGCGTTTTCCTTTGGGGGCGCGCCATCCTATAGTCGCGGGTGGCGGGGTCGGCCCGCCACGGGGAGAACACGATGATCCAGGGAACCTGCCTCTGCGGCACGCTGCGCTACGAGATCGACGGGCCGTTGACGTCGATGATGAACTGCCACTGCTCGATGTGCCGCAAGCAGCACGGCGCAGCGTTCGCGACCTACGCCGTCGCGCCGGCATCGGGCTTCCGCTGGATCGCCGGCGAGGACCAGGTCGTTCGCTACCAGTCCTCCGCGCAGGGCTCGCGGGCGTTCTGCGGCCGGTGTGGATCGGTCGCCCCGGGCACCCTCGCCGCGATGGGCATCGTGCTGGCCCCTGCCGGCAATCTCGGTGGCGAGTTCGGGCGGCGCCCCGAGGGCCACATGTTCGCGGGCTCGAAGGCGCCGTGGTACGCGATCACCGACCACCTGCCGCAACACGAGGTCTATCCGCCCGGGTTCCCCGCCGAGGGCGTGCCGCGCCCGCAGGCCGTGCCGCGGGAGGGCGTCACCGAGGGCAGCTGCCTGTGCGGCGCGGTCGCCTACGAGATCCGCGGGGAACCGCTGCGGATGATGAACTGCCACTGCGAGCGCTGCCGGCTCGGGCGCAGCGCCGCTCACGCGACGAACGTGTTCTACAAGGTCGACGCATTCCGCTTCACGCGCGGCGAGTCGGAGGTGCGCGAGTACAAGGTACCGGACGCCAAGTTCCACGCCGTCGCGTTCTGCTCGCGCTGCGGCAGCAAGGTGCCGCGCATCTCCGCCGAGCGCGGCATCGTCGTCGTCCCTGCGGGATCGCTCGACACCGATCCCGGCATCCGGCCGATGGCGCACATCTTCGTCGCGAACAAGGCCCCCTGGTTCGACATCACCGACACGCTGCCGCAGTTCGCGCAGATGCCGCCCGCGCCGGGCTGACGCCCGCGAGGTTCAGGGCGTGCGGAACCAGAGGTAGTTCGCCGCCGGGATGAAGTCGAGGCACGCGCAGGGGGACAGCGACGCGGTGGCGCACGTCGGTGCGGGCGACGCGCCACCCGACACCGGGGCGTGGAACAGCGCGCCGCCCATCGGCACGACGAACCGGAACGCCGGCCGGCTCGCGGCACTCCAGCGCGTCGCCCGCGGCTCGCCGTCGAGCGTGTAGCGCAGCCGCACACTCCAGAAATAGGACGCGCGGGGCGCGAGTGCCGTCTCGACGGCGTGGGTGGTGCCGGCGAGCCCGACGCGTTCGTAGACGAGGTCGCGCGGAATGTGGTCCTCGGCCGACCAGATGCGCAGGTCGTAGCGCAGGTCGGCGGCACGCTCCCAAGGCACGCCGTCGTAGGGCCACGCGCGCGGCGGCCGCGCCTCCCAGGCGAGCGTCGGCGTCACCGAGGCGACGCGCGCCTGCGCGAGCTCGCGCTCGTACACCGGGTCGCGTCGCCAGTCCGGCGGCGGGTCGACCGGCGCGAGGCCGCAGAGCGACGGCAGCCGCTCCGCGTCGGGATCCGTCGCGAACTCGGCGTGCAGCATGAGGTCGTCGACGATCCGCCCCGCGAGCGTCGCCTGGGCGCGCGCCATCACCGTCCGCATCAGCACGCCCTGCTCGCGCAGCCACTCGTCCCGGGTGTACCGCGGCGACTGGTAGACGAGGCCCCGCGATGCCGTCGTGACGCCGGTCGCGGTGTCGATGCGGCGCGCGCGGGCCGTGACGACGAGGGTGAACATCGGATCGGCGCCGCCCTGACCGGCGAGGCCGACCTGCGTCGCGGCCACTTCGACGACGTCGCCGTAGCCCTTCGCGGCCAGATGACGATAATCGGGGACGTCGTCGCGGTGACGCGGGCCGATGCCCGCGACGACGGCGGCGCCATAGGGCGTGAAACGCCCGATGTCGGCGATCACGCTCGCCACCATCTGCTCGCGCAGGCCGGGTGCGGCGTCGCCCGGCAGCGGCGGACCGATCCGCGAATCCGGCGCGACGGCCGCCGCACTCGAGACCGCACCGAGCGCCGTGTACGCCAGCACCAGCCCGATTCCCACCGGCGGTACGAGGAGCGCGGCAGCCCGACACCCAGCGCCTGGACCACGCCCGCCGCAGCCCCGATCGCCGCGCCTTTCGCTGCGGCTTCCGCGGCGGCGTGCGACGCGGGGAAGATGCCGACCTCCGGCACGTACTGCGCGGACACGACCGCGACCGTTCGCGCCGGGCGGGCCGGCACGGTCGCCGCTGCCGCTTCCGCCTTGCCTTCGTGGGAGCCGCCGCCTGAGGCCGCGCCGACACCGGTCGGCTGCGGCGCGGTCGCACAGCCCGCGAGCAGCAGCCAAGCGGCCACGGCAAGCAGCCATGGAGAGTAGTATCCGCGCGAATCGCGCTTCATCGCTGTTCCCGCGCGCTCACGGAATGCCCTGCGCAGTTCACGGTCCCGACGCCCGCCGACGGGCACGCGCCCGCACGACTGTCGAGCCCCGTGCAAACCATCGTAGTCGCCGTACGTCGCGCAACGTTGACCGGCATCAACGCGCGGCCGCACGCGACGTGTTCTCGATGTGCGCACGGGCCCTGCCCCGCATGGGGCGACGCCGTCGCTCGTGCAGCCGCCGCGTGATGGAGAGCTACACTTCCTTTTTTCCTGACCCAAACCCAGTGGCGGGCGCGACGCTCCGCCGCCCCCGGAGCCTGCAATGACCGACTCGGTGAAGTACCTGCTCGACGAATCACGCATCCCCAAGGCCTGGTACAACCTGCAGGCCGACCTGCCGAAGCCGCTGCCCGCGGTGCTGCACCCGGGCACCGGCCAGCCGATCGGTCCGGAGGACCTGCTGCCGCTGTTCCCGATGTCGCTGATCGCGCAGGAGGTGTCCACGGAGCGCGAGATCGAGATTCCCGGGCCGGTGCGCGACGTCTACCGGCAGTGGCGCGTGACGCCGCTCTACCGTGCGCGCCGCCTCGAGAAGGTGCTGCAGACGCCGGCGCGCATCTACTACAAGTACGAGGGCGTGTCGCCGGCCGGCAGCCACAAGCCCAACACCGCGGTGCCGCAGGCGTTCTACAACAAGGAAGCCGGCGTGAAGCGCCTCTCGACCGAGACCGGCGCCGGGCAGTGGGGCAGCTCGCTCGCGTTCGCCGGCGCGCTGTTCGGGCTGGAAGTGCAGGTGTTCATGGTGCGGGTCTCGTACGACCAGAAGCCGTATCGCCGCGCGCTGATGGAGACCTACGGCGCGCGCTGCACGCCCTCGCCGTCGAACGAGACGGCGTCGGGCCGCGCGATCCTCGCGCAGCGCGCCGACCACCCGGGAAGCCTCGGCATCGCGATCAGCGAGGCCGTCGAAGTCGCGGCCCAACGCGAGGACACCAAGTACGCGCTGGGCTCGGTGCTGAACCATGTGCTGCTCCACCAGACCGTGATCGGGCTCGAGGCGATGGAGCAGATGGAGATGGCCGGCGACTACCCGGACGTGATCGTCGGCTGCACCGGCGGCGGCTCGAACTTCGCCGGCATCGTGTTCCCGTTCCTGGGGCGCCAGCTGCGCGGCGGCAAGAAGGTCGACATCGTCGCGATCGAGCCGGCGGCGTGCCCCAGCCTGACGCGCGGCCAGTACGCGTACGACTTCGGCGACACCGCGCACCTGACGCCGCTCACCAAGATGCACACGCTGGGCTCGACGTTCACGCCGCCGGGCTTCCACGCCGGGGGCCTGCGCTACCACGGCATGGCGCCGATGGTGTCGCACCTGAAGGAGCTCGGACTGATCGGCGCGCGCGCCTACCACCAGTCGAAGGTGTTCGAGGCCGGCGTGACGTTCGCGCGCGCCGAGGGCATCGTGCCCGCGCCCGAGGCCAACCACGCGGTCAAGGGCGCGATCGACGAGGCGATCCGCTGCCGCGAGGAGGGCCGCTCGCAGGCGATCCTGTTCAACCTCTGCGGCCACGGCCACTTCGACATGCAGGCGTACATCGACTACTTCGGCGGCAAGCTGCAGGACCTCGACTACGACGAGGCCGAGCTCGCGATGGCGCTCGCGGGGCTGCCGTCGGTCAAGGCGGCGTAGCGGTACACGCAACCGCAGAAAACGAATGAGGCCGCGGGCAACCGCGGCCTTTTCGCTTCACGCGCGGCATGTCACGAAGCGCGCACGCACATCGCGATGCCTTCGTCGACCCAGCCCTTCGCCTTCATCTCCTCGACCACCGCCCGCTCGGTCGTGAAGCGGTGGTTCGAGTCGCCGAAGGACTTCCACACGCGGTAGAGCGCGATTTCGCCGGGGCGGCTGCAGCCTCCGGTCGAGTCCGGCGGCGTCGCCCAGAATGGCGCGCTTTCGTAAAGCCACGCGCCGCTGTCGGCAACGATGCGGCACTCCTCGCGGTCGACGGTGAATACGTGCGAGCTCGGCCCGACGCCGGGCTTGCCGAAGAAGCGATAGGCCGCCTGCTCGTGGCGCACGTACGGGCAGCCCGGCTCCCGAAGCACGCGGAACGATCTGCCGGTTCGCGTCCAGCCGCGCGCACCCGTGCCATCGTCCAGGCCGGCGATCTCCGAGGGATTCGCCGTGTAGAAGTAGTGGTCGAGGCCCGCGTGGTGATACTCGATCATCGAGCCGAACAGGTCCGGTGGCGGCGTGGCAAAGCAGGCGCCGCCGTCGTAAGCGTAAAGCCGGTCGAACTCGCCGGTCCTCTCTAGCAGCGCCCGTTTGTCGTGCGGGTTGTCGAGCCAGTCGTAGCGCAGCATCGCGACCGCCGGATCGAGGGTGAGGATCAGCATTGCGTCGAAAGGACTGCCGACGCGGGCGGCGAACACCGGGTCGCTCGCAATACGGTCGCGCAACCGCTGGCCGTCGAGCGTGCGATGCCGAACCTCGACGACGGCCCGCCCCGCCGGATACCGGTTGCAGGTCGAGTCCGGCGCGTGCACGCGTACTTCCAGGAAGGCACTCTCGACGAGTCCAACGCCGAAGGTGTCGATGACGCGCAACTGGACGCGCCATGCACCGCGCGCGAGCTGGCCGATCGGCACGGCGACCTCCGCCGGACAGGTCCCGGGCGGTGCGCCGGGATCGAGCCGGCGCGCGGTGATCGTGACCGTGTTGCCGGCAATCGCCACCGCCGGTGCAATCGTGCAGTCGATCCGGTCCGGATAACTCGCCTGGATCTCCGCGCTCGCCACGCCCCGATCGATCACTTCGCCGTAGGGATGCGTGACGCGGAGCGTCGCGGCATCGGCGCACGCGATCGCCGCAAGCAATATCACCCCGAGTGCGGTCCGCAGCATGGCTCGATTCTAAGCCCGGCGACTTTCCGCTTCGAGGCTACCTCGATCGCTCCCATTGCGCGCACTCGGGCAGGGCATCGGCACCGACAGGCGGTCTTGTACCCCACGGGATGACGGTGAACTGCCGACTTGGTACGGAGCTTGCAACGCCGCAGTCATGAACGCCTACGCACGCAATCCGGACCTGCCGGAGCTCAGCCTGGTCGACGATGCCGATGCATCGCACGGCGCGGTCGAGCCGGAACAGGACCTCGCCAGCCTGCCGACGTTGCCCCGCTTCTCGGCGAAAGACCTCCGTCCGTCGACCTCCGCTGCCGCGAACGCGCCCGAAATGGCGTCGCCGGCGATGGAAGCGCCGCTCGAACTGACCCTGGAGCCGATCGACGAACGTCGACCGGCGCCGCCGTCCATGTCGTACGTCGCGCCCTCGCCGATCGCCGCGGTGCCGTCCGGCGTCACGCCGATGAGCCCGAAGGGCCGCCCCGAGGGCGAATCAGACCCGGAGCGCGCCAGCGCGAAGGGTAGTCCGTCGAGCCCGAAGGGCCGCCCCGAGGGCGAATCAGACCCGGAGCGCGCCAGCGCGAAGGGTAGTCCAATCGGTGCGCCGACGATCACGCCGGCC
This sequence comes from uncultured beta proteobacterium, assembly GCA_963765065.1. Taxonomy (GTDB): domain Bacteria; phylum Pseudomonadota; class Gammaproteobacteria; order Burkholderiales; family Casimicrobiaceae; genus VBCG01. The sequence continues at coordinate 81,073 of CAVXVH010000020.1, forward strand.
GGCGCCGCCGAGCGTTACTTGGCGGAGGCGACGCTCGAGCTCGAAGCCGGGCAGGTCGACCAGCCCTCGTGGATGCGCGCCGTCACGTTGGCCAACGGCGACGAGGCGGCCGCCCGCGCGGCCTACCTCAAGGCACGCGCGACCGCGATTCGCATGGCGCGACGCGAGGTGCGGCACGAGCGCGCCGAGCGCCGCACGCGCGTGCTCGGCGAATTGCAGCCGGAGCCAAAGGCCGCAGTGGCCGGCCGGGGCTTCGCGGGACTCCTCACGCGCAACCGGATCCTCGCCGTCGCCGTCAGCGGCGCGGTCGTGCTTGCGGGCGCGTGGTTCGTGCTGAGCGACTCCGCTGCGCCGCCGGCCGTTGCCGTCGCGGCGCCGCCGAAGGGCGAGAACGGCCCGTCGGGCACGGCAAAGTCGCCTGCACCAGCAGCGGCGACCGCGCCCGGCGCTGCGGCGAGTGCCCCCGCATCAGATCCGACACAGGCGCAGGCGCTCGCGACCAAGGTTGCCGAGCTCTCCGCGGCGGGCAACTGGAACGTGCTCGTGCTCCACGCCGCCGAGTGGACGCGCAAGGACCCGAACAACGCCGACGCGTGGCTGGCACTGGGGACAGGCTTCTCGCGGCTCAAGCAGCACGCCGAAGCCGCCGAGGCGCTGGCCAAGGCAACGACGCTCGCCCCGGAACGCCCGGAGGTCTGGCGCGGTCTCGGCGAGGCCAAGGCGGCGTGGGGCGCGACCGACGAGGCGATCATCGCGTTCGAGCGCGCCGTGGCGATGGACGACCGCGACATCGCGAGCATCGTGCGGATCGGCCTGCTGCAGGCGGAGACGGGCGAACTTGCGAAGGCCAAGGGCACGCTGGACCGCGCGCTGGCGCTGAATCCGGCGGACGTCGAGGCGCTGTGCGGCTCGGCCGCGGTCGCGCAAAAGGCAGGCCGCGCCAAGGATGCGCAGGTCCACGCCGGCCAGGCAGCCTCGCTCGGGGCCGCGTGTCCCGAGGCGGCGCCGGAGCCGCCGCCCGCGCCGGTGCGGGTCGTCGGCGGCAAGCCGCCGGCGACGCCGGCGATCGCCCGCCGCTGAACGTGTCTACCGCTTGACGCGGTAGAGCATCTCGCCGGCGCGGGGTACGACCAGGATGCCCTCGGCCTCGCGGCCCTGCCACGCCGCGACGTCGATCGACTTCGGGTCGCGGTAGCCGAGGTTGATCCTGCGGCAGCGCTCCTCGCTGATGCCGGTAGCGAGCGTCACCGTGACGCGTGGCTTCTCGATGCCAGTCGCCGGGTCGTACGTTCCCATCCCCTTGACGTGTGTCGAGTGCGCGACGACGCCGCCCGGGTATTTTGCGAACCGTTCCGGCTGCGCGACGAAGTAGTCGCGGCAGTGGTAGCCGATCTCTTCGAGCACCTTGCCGTGCGTGACGCTGACCTCGGTGATGTGCGGCGCGTAGATGATCACCTCGCCGCCGTCGGCGACCGCCGGTTCCATCTTGTACATGCCCTTGCCGGCGGTCCAGACGTCGGCGTACATCGGCGGCATCACCGACAGCACCTGCCGCATCGGCCGGTCGAGCCAGACGATGTGGCGCTTCGACGACAGGGCGGAGGCGCGCTCCCAGGTCTCGCGCGGCGAGCCGAAGTAGAGACCCGCGAGGCCGTCGGGCTTCACCACCAACGCGAAGCACGCGGTGGGCACGGTGACCATCTCGGCGGCACGGTCGATCACCGCGCGCACCGGCGTGTAGCCGGAGCCGATCACCTCGTAATTTGTGATCAGCGCGCCGAGCCAGTGCGTGAAGTTGATAATCTCCGGGCCCGCGATGCCGGGGAAGAAGTACTTGTTGCCGCCCGAGAAGCCGACCACCTCGTGCGGGAACACCGGCCCGCAGATGATCAGCTGGTCGTAGTCGAAGATGCGGCGGTTCAACGCCACCGGCACGTCCTGCGCGAGGCGCCCGCCGGAGAGCTTCGCGATCTCGGCGGCGGGAATCGTGCCGAGGTTCGCGAACATCGATGGGTCGTGCCACTCGTGGTTGAACATGCGCGACTCGCCGACGCGCCCGCCGACGACCGGCACGCCGACGAGCTTCGACAGCGCGGCATCGTCCATCGGCTGGTGCGTGCCCAGCGCGATCAGGAAGTCGACCGCGCGCGCCTTGCCGGCGAGCAGCTCGCGAAACAGCGCAAACATCCGCGGCATCGGCATCGTGCGCGTGCCGTCGGGGATGAGGAACAGCACGCGCTTGCCATCGAGCGCAAGCGACGCGAGGCCGTCGCGCACGATCGCGCGCGTCTCGTCGTCGGTGAGGTAGCGGTCTTCGAAGCCTTGTCCGATCATGGCGTCATTGTAGGCCGTCAGCGCGGCGCCGCGCCGCCTGCCTTGATCGCCAGCGCCGCGCGCGTGTAGCCGCCGTCGGCACCGTCGACGAAGTGCAGGTGGTCGTCGCGCATGAACGACGGCACGATGCAGGTCATCAGCGCGGCCGACTGCGCGTGCAGGCCCCAGTCGACGAGTCCTTCAGCCGCAGCGTTGCGCAGCAGCGCCTCGATGCGCGACTGCGTCGCTGCGTCACAGTCGATCGTCAAGCGCAGGCCGTCGTCGAACTTGCGGAAGTCGGCGTTGCGGGCGGTGGTGCGCCGGTAGTTGGCCGGGTCGAAGCCGCCGACCTTCCAGCCGGTGACGTCGAGGATCCACGCAACGAGCGTCGCCAATACCAGCTTGAGCTTCTCCCGCCACATCGGCACGCCCGGCTTGCGGCCCGCGCGCGCCTCCAGGTCCAGCCCCTCCGGCGGCCAACGGAAGCCGGGGCCTTCGGCCGGGACCGGCGTGCCCTCGCCATCCAGGCTCGCGATCTCGGCGACGACGGCGCGCAGCAGTCGCTCGACGCGATCCCGCGGCGCGCCCGCGCGCGGTTGCACCAGCAGCGAGACGATCGCGCCGTGCCGCGCCGGCATCGGCGTCCAGCGGCACGACAGTCCGGTGAGATCCGGACGCGCGCCGGGCGGTGCCGGTGTCACTGCGTAGCGGCCGTCCTTCATCGCCGAGGTCGCCCAGGCAACACCACCGCCCGCCAGCATTGCGTAGGAGGCCTGCGGCGCCGCCTGGAAGCGGGCGACCTCGACGTCGTGGCCGGCGGCGCGGATGTCGCGTACCTGCACCAGCGCGGCACGCAACTCCAGGCCGAGATCCTCGGCGCACCAGCGAACGGTGCGCGCGAGCGCGTCCTCGACCGCATCCCGGGCGTCGGGCCACACCGCGAGCGTCGCGCCGTCGCCGCCGAACACGAACGGGAACGACGCGCCCTGGAGCGCATTCATGACGGCGCTGATCGCCGACGCCCCGGCGAGATTGACGCTCTTGTAGCGGCCCGCGGCGATCGCCGCGGTCGAGCCGACGACGTCGGTGACGCCGATCCACCAGTCGTCGGGTAGCGGGCGATAGCGTGAAGCATCGGCCACATCGGCGAACCGCTGGAAGGCAGGCAGTGCAGCGTAGAAGCCACTGCCTGGGTTGGGGTCATCGGCCGATCCGGACATGGCGCGAGTCTGCCGCCTGCGCCGGCCCGCGTGCAACGTCGGTAACTCCGCCGGCACCTGTCCGGACGTTCCGCCGTAAACTCGTCACTTGCGCAGCGCCCTCCGCCCCGGAGCGATGCCGCAGCGCCCCCTTCCGCGAGGCCCCATGACGACGGCGACAGGCAGCGAGACGGTCGACGTGCTCTATGGCACGACGGAGCTTCGCGTCGCGCTGCCCCCGGGCGCGAACGCGACGGTGATCCGCAAACGGCCGATGGCGAAGCTGCCCGATCCGGAACGCGCGGTCGCCGACGCGCTGGCGCGGCCGCTTTCGGCGCCGCCGCTGGACCAACTCGCACGCGGCAAGGAGAGCGCCTGCATCCTGATCTGCGACGTGACGCGCCCGGTGCCCAACCACCTGTTCCTGCGGCCGCTGATCGAGCGCATGATCGCCGCGGGCGTACCGCGAGAACGCATCACCGTGCTGGTCGCGACCGGGCTGCACCGGCCGAACGAGGGCGCCGAGCTCGAAGCGGTGGTCGGCGACCCCTGGGTGATGCAGAACGTGCGCGTCGAGAACCACTTCGCGCGCGACGCGGCGGCTCACGTGGACCTTGGCATCACACCGAAGCGCGCCACGCCGGTAAAGCTCGACCGCCGCTTCGTCGAGGCGGACCTGCGCATCGCCACAGGCCTCGTCGAGCCGCACTTCATGGCCGGCTGGTCGGGCGGGCGCAAGGTGATCGCCCCCGGCGTTGCGCACGAGGACACGATCCGCACCTTCCACAGCGCGCGCTTCATGGAGGACCCGGCGGCGATCCAATGCAACCTCGACGGCAACCCGCTGCACGAGGAGCAGCTCGCGATCGTGCGCATGCTGGGCGAGGTCTATGCGCTCAACACCGTGATCGACGAGGACCGCGACCTCGTGCACGTCGACTTCGGCGAGGTGATCGCGAGCCATCTCGAGGCGGTCGCGTTCGTCGCGGAAGCGACGCGCGTGCCGGTTGGGCGGCGCTTCGCCACCGTGCTTACCTCTTCCGCCGGCGACCCGCTCGACAAGACCTACTACCAGACCGTCAAGGGCATGGTGACGCCGCTCGACATCCTCGAACCCGGCGGCACGCTGATCGTCGCCTCGGCGTGCTCGGAGGGCTTCGGCTCGCACGAGTTTCGCGCGTCGCAAGCACGCCTGGTCGAGCTCGGCCCCGACGCCTTCCTGAAGACGCTCCTCGCCAAACGCTTTGCCGACGTCGACGAGTGGCAGACCGAGATGCAATTGAAGCCGATGCGCGCCGGCCTCGTGCAGCTCTACACGACGGGCCTGGGCGACGACGATCGACGTCTCACCGGTGTGGAAAACGTCGGTTCGGTCGAATCCGCGCTCGCTGCGGCGCTCGCGCGCGCCGGCGACACCGCGCTCGCGGTGGTTCCCGAAGGACCGTATGTCGTCCCCGTCGTCGCCTGAATCGCCGACCGAGGCTGCCCTGCCCGCGCCGGCGTCGCTGGCGATCCATCTCGACCTCGTCGGGGGCATCGCCGGCGACATGTTCGTCGCGGCGATGGTCGACGCGCTGCCGGGGTTGCGTTTGCCGGTTCTGGCGGCACTCACGGTGATGCAGCCGGCGGGCGCGCCGGCGCCGGCGTTTCGCGCCACGTCGAATGGCGGCCTGCGCGCGCTGGCGTTCGGGCTCGCATCGGCTCCGGGGGCCGACGCTGCAACTCATCTCCATGGACACCCCGACACGCATCGGCACGACGGCCACGGCAGTGGCTACCTGGCGATCCGCGACGAGCTCGCGCGAGCACCACTCGACGCCGCCGCGCGCCGGCACGCGCTGGCGCTGCTCGAACTCCTCGCCGACGCCGAGGCGCGCGTGCACGGCACCACGCGCGACGCGGTGCACTTCCACGAGCTGGCCGACTGGGACTCGCGCATGGACGTGGTCGCGGCCGGGGCGATCGCCGCGGCGCTCGACGGCGCGCAGTGGAGCGCCTCCGCCCCGCCGCGCGGCGGCGGCACGGTGCGCACCGCACACGGCGTGTTGCCGGTGCCGGGGCCCGCAACTGCGCGGCTGCTCGAAGGGTATCCGTGGCGTGACGACGGCATCAGCGGCGAGCGCGTCACGCCCACCGGCGCGGCCATCCTGCGCCATCTGGTCTCACCCGAGGCTATCGACGCCGGCCACGTCGGTGGCCGGCTGCTGGCGCAGGGTTTCGGCGCCGGCACGCGCACGCTATCCGGCGTGCCCAACGTGCTGCGCGCGCTGGTGTTCGAGCAACGCGAAGCGATCGCCGACGAGCGCGTCGCGCTGGTCGAGTTCGACGTCGACGACATGACCGGCGAGGAGTTGGCGCTCGCAGCCGACCGGTTGCGCGCGGTCGACGGCGCCATCGACGTGTCGGTCGGCACGCGCGCCGGCAAGAAGGGGCGCATCGTCGCCGACTTCCGCGTGCTCGCGCGGATTGCCGCCGCCGACACCGTTGCCGACGCGTGCTTCGCCGAGACGTCGACGCTGGGGCTGCGCTTCCGCGAGGAGCGCCGCCGCGTCCTGTCGCGCAACGAGGTCGGCGTCGATGCGGAAGGCATGCACCTGCGCGTGAAGGTCGCGCATCGCCCTGACGGCACGACGACGGCGAAGGCTGCGCACGACGACGTCGCGGCAGCGCCAGGGCTCGCCGCGCGCCGGCGCGTTCGCCAGGCTGGTGAAGCGCGGGCGCTCGACGACGAGGAAGCGAAGTGAACGCGCCCGGCACACTCGAGCCCGCGCTCGCCGCGCTGGTCGAGGTACTCGACCGCCACCCGCGGCTCGCGATCGCGGTTTCCGGCGGCGTCGACTCGATGACGCTCGCGCACGTCGCGCATCGACACTCGCGCACGCAGGCGACGATGATGCACGCCACGAGCCCAGCAGTCCCGGCAGCCGCGCGCGCACGCGTCGAGACGCACGCCGCGCGCCACGGTTGGGCACTGCGCGTGCTCGATGCCGGCGAGCTGGCCGACGCGCGTTACCGCGCCAACCCGGTCGACCGCTGCTACTTCTGCAAGACCAACCTGTACGACCGCATCCGCGAGCACACTGCCGACACGATTGCCTCCGGCACGAACACCGACGACCTCTCGGACTTCCGTCCGGGACTGAAGGCCGCCGCCGAGCGTCGCGTCGTGCACCCGTACGTCGAGGCCGGCCTCGACAAGGCCGCCGTCTACGCGATCGCCGCCTCGCTGGGCCTGACCGACCTCGAGCGCCTGCCGGCGCAGCCGTGCCTGGCGAGCCGCGTCGAGACGGGCATCGCGATCGATGCCGACGACCTCGAATTCATCGACGCGGTCGAGTCGCGCCTCGCCGCGCAATTGCCGCAAGGCGCGGTGATCCGCTGCCGCGTCACGCACGCGGGCGTTGCGATCGAGCTCGGGGACGCGTCCGGCAATGCGCGTGCTGTTGCCGAAACCGTTGGGCACGCGGCATGCGCAGAGTCCGGACGGATGTTCGTCGGCGTGCGCGGCTACGCGCGCGGCGCGGCGTTTCTGCGGAACGCCCGCGATGGTTGAGCACCGCATCGACTGGGAGCGCGCCGCGCGGACCGGCACGAGCGAGGCGGTGCTGTGCGAGCCCAAGTCCCCGGCACAGATCGACGCGATCGTCGCCCACGCGCTGGAGCTCTCGAAGCGCCTCCTGTTCACGCGCCTCGCCGATGACAAGTTCGAGCGTCTCTCGGCCACAGCGCGCGGCGCACTCGACTTCGACGCGGTCTCGCGCACTGCCGTGCTCGGCGGCCTGGCCGCGCCGGAAGGCGAGCCGCGCGTGGCGATCGTCGCCGGCGGCACCTCCGACTCGCCGGTTGCCCGCGAAGCCGCACGGACGCTGGCCTTCGAGGGCGAGGACACCACCCTCGTGCTCGATGTCGGCGTCGCCGGCCTGTGGCGGCTCACCGAGCGCCTGGAAGAAATTCGCCGCCATCGCGTCGTCATCGCCGTGGCCGGCATGGAAGGGGCGCTGTTCAGCGTGCTCGGCGGCCTCGTCGCCGCGCCGGTCATCGCCGTTCCGACGTCGGTGGGCTACGGCGTGGGCGCGGGCGGCCGCACCGCGCTCGACGCCGCGCTCGCGAGCTGCGCGTCGGGCCTCGCGGTAGTGAACATCGACAACGGCTTCGGCGCGGCGCACGCGGCGCTGCGCATCCTCGCGGTCGAACGTTAGATCCGCGCCAGCCGTTCCAGCGCCGCAGCGAGCGTCTCTTCCCGTTTCGCGAAGCAGAAACGCACCACGCGCGTCACCGACGGACGCCGCAGGAACGCCGACACCGGAATCGCCGCCACGCCAACCTCGCGGGTCAGCCAATGCGCGAACTCGGCCTCGGGCAGGTCACTGACTGCGTCGTAGCGCACGCACTGGAAGTAGGTGCCCTCGCACGGCAGCAGCTCGAAGCGCGTCGACGCGAGGCCGGCACGGAAGACTTCGCGCTTCGCCTGGTAGAACGCGGACAGCTCCCGCCACGGCGACGGATCGGCGAGGTACGCGGCGATGCCGTGCTGCGCCGGCGTGTTCACCGCGAACACCATGAACTGGTGCACCTTGCGCAGCTCCCGGGTCATCGCCGCGGGCGCGCAGACGTAGCCCACCTTCCAGCCGGTGGCGTGCAGCGTCTTGCCGAAGCTCGAGACCAGGAACGCGCGCTCGACGAGCCCCGGATGCCGCGCGACGCTCTCGTGCGCCACGCCGTCGAACACGATGTGCTCGTAGACTTCGTCGGCGACGACGAGCACGCGGGTATCGGAGAGCAGGTCCGCCAAGGCACGCAAGTCCTCGGCGCCGAACACACGGCCGGTGGGATTGTGCGGCGTGTTGAGCAGCAGCAAACGCGTGCGGGGCGTGATTGCCGCCGCGATGCGCTCGAGCGGGAAGCGATAGTCGGGCGCGTCCATCGTCACGTACACCGGCACGCCGCCCGCGAGCTCGATGCCGGGCACGTAGCTGTCGTAGCAGGGCTCGAGGACGATCACCTCGTCGCCGGGCTGCACGCTGCACAGGATGGCCGCCATCAGCCCCTGCGTGGCGCCCGCGGTGACGGTGATCTCCGCGTCGGCGTCGTAGCGCACGCCGTGGCAGGCCTCGACTTTGGCCGCGATCGCGCGGCGCAGCGCCGGCACGCCGGTCATCGGCGCGTACTGGTTGTGGCCCGCACGCATCGCGTCGTGCACGAGCGCGACGAGCTTCGGGTCGCAGTCGAAGTCGGGGAAGCCCTGACCGAGATTGACCGCACCGTGCTCGGCGGCGAGTGCCGACATCGTCGTGAAGATCGTCGTGCCGACGCGCGGCAGCCGCGAGCGGATCTCGACGGGCGCGTCCATCGCCGTCCTTTCGCTACCCCAGGTTCGGCGCGAGGCGGCGCCGCGCCGCGGCGATGTCGATACCGGTACGCGCGGCGAAGTCGGCGAGCTGGTCGTCGCCGATACGGCCCACCGCGAAGTAGCGCGCCTCCGGGTGCGCGAAGTAGAAGCCCGACACCGACGCCGCCGGCATCATCGCGAAGCTCTCGGTGATGTCCATGCCGATCGCCCTGGCGTCGAGCAGGTCGAACAGCGGCGCCTTCACCGCGTGGTCCGGGCACGCCGGGTAGCCGGGTGCCGGCCGGATGCCGCGGTACTCCTCACGCACCAGCGCGCGCACGTCGAGCGACTCGTCGCGCGCGTAACCCCAGAGCTCGGCACGCACGCGCCGGTGCAGCCACTCGGCGAATGCTTCGGCGAGCCGGTCGGCGAGCGATTTCAGCATCAGGCCCGAATAGTCGTCCTGCTTCGCCGCGAACGCGGCGAGCTTGCGCTCGATGCCGAGCCCCGCGGTGACCGCGAACGCGCCGAGGAAGTCCGGCGGCCCGCCCTCGGGGGCGACGAAGTCGGCGAGCGCGTAGTTGGGCTTGCCCTCGGGTCGCGGGTTCTGCTGGCGCAGCCCGTGCCAGACGAGCGCCGGTTCCTCCCGCGACGCGTCGCGCCACAGCACGATGTCGTCGCCGCGCGCATTGGCCGGCCAGAAGCCCGCAACACCGCTCGCGGTGAGCCACCGGCCGTCGATGATCTTCCCGAGCATCGCCTGGCCCTCCGCCAGCACGTTGCGCGCAGCTTCGCCGACGACAGGATCGTCGAGTATCGCGGGATACGGCCCCGCGAGCTCCCACGCCTGGAAGAACGGGCCCCAGTCGATCAGCGCGGCGATCTCGCTCAGATCGACGTTGCGGAACTCGCGTCGCCCGGTGAACAGTGGCTTGGGCGGCACGTAGGCCGACCAATCCGGGCGGAAGGCGTTCGCGCGCGCGGCGGCAAGCGGGATGATTCCCGGACCCTTCTTCTGCGCGTGCTGCTCGCGGATCTTCGCGTAGTCGGCCGCGATCTCGGCGACGTAGCCGTCGCGCTGCTCGGGGGAGACGAGCGACGTGGTCACGCCGACGGCACGCGAGGCGTCGGGCACGTACACCGTTGGCCCCGCGTAGTGCGGCGCGATCTTCACCGCGGTGTGCACGCGCGAGGTGGTCGCGCCGCCGATCAGGAGCGGCATCGTGAAGCCCTCGCGCTGCATTTCGCCCGCGACGTGCGCCATCTCCTCGAGCGAGGGCGTGATCAGACCCGATAGCCCGATCGCGTCAGCCTTGTGTTCCTTCGCCGCGGCGAGGATCTTCTGCGCCGGCACCATCACGCCGAGGTCGACGACGTCGAAGTTGTTGCACTGGAGCACGACGCCGACGATGTTCTTGCCGATGTCGTGCACGTCGCCCTTGACGGTGGCGACGACGATGCGGCCCTTGGGCTTCGACGCGACGCCGGAGGCCGCCTTCTCCGCCTCGATGTACGGCACCAGGTGCGCGACCGCCTGCTTCATCACCCGCGCGCTCTTCACCACCTGCGGCAGGAACATCTTGCCCGCGCCGAAGAGGTCGCCGACGACGTTCATGCCGGCCATCAGCGGACCTTCGATCACCTCGATCGGCCGTCCGCCGCGTGCCGCGATGGCCGCGCGCGCTTCCTCGGCGTCCTCGACGACGAAGGTCGCGATGCCCTTGACCAGCGCGTGCTCGAGGCGCTTCTCCACCGGCGCGTCGCGCCACGCGAGGTCCTCCTCGACCTTCTTCCCCTTCGCCTTGTAGCTTTCGGCGAAGGCGACCAGCCGCTCGGTCGCGTCGGACCGGCGGTTCTGGATCACGTCCTCGACGAGCTCGCGCAGCACCGGGTCGAGCTCGTCGTAGACGCCGAGCTGGCCGGCGTTGACGATGCCCATCGTCAGTCCCGCGCGGATCGCGTGGAACAGGAACACCGTGTGGATCGCCTCGCGCACCGGCTCGTTGCCGCGGAAGCTGAACGAGACGTTGGAGATGCCGCCCGAGACCTTGGCGCCCGGGAGGTGCGCGCGGATCCAGCGCGTCGCCTCGATGAAGTCGACGGCGTAGTTGTTGTGCTCGTCGATGCCGGTGGCAACCGCGAACACGTTCGGGTCGATGATGATGTCCTCGGGCGGGAAGCCGACCCGATCGACCAACAGGTCGTAGCACCGCCGCGCGATGCCGGTCTTGCGCTCGAGCGTGTCGGCCTGGCCCTTCTCGTCGAAGCACATCACCACCACCGCGGCGCCGTAGCGCCGGGCGAGCCTGGCTTGGCGCAGGAACTCGGCCTCGCCCTCCTTGAGCGAGATCGAGTTCACCACCGGCTTGCCCTGCACGCACTTCAATCCCGCCTCGATCACCTCCCACTTCGACGAGTCGATCATCACCGGCACGCGCGCGATGTCCGGCTCCGCGGCGATCAGATTCAGGAAACGGACCATCGCCGCCTGCGAATCCAGCATCGCCTCGTCCATGTTGACGTCGATGATCTGCGCGCCGTTCTGGACCTGCTGGCGCGCGACCTCGACCGCGGCGGCAAAATCGCCGGCGAGGATCAGCTTCGCGAACGCGCGCGAGCCGGTGACATTGGTGCGCTCGCCGACGTTGACGAACAGCGCATCGTCGTCGATGACGAGCGGCTCGAGGCCGGCGAGGCGCATGGCAGGCATCAGGAAACAGAGATCAGGTAACAGAAAACGTCTTGGCTCATGCAGCCGCCTCCGTGGCCAATTCCACCGGCCGTACCCGCGGCGGGATGCCGCGCACCGCGTCGGCGATCGCGCGGATGTGCGCGGGCGTGGTGCCGCAGCAGCCGCCGATGATGTTGACGAAGCCGCTCTGCGCGAACTCGCGCACCAGCCGCGAGGTCTCGGCGGGCGTTTCGTCGTAGCCAGTGTCGGACATCGGGTTCGGCAGCCCCGCGTTGGGGTAGCACGACACGAAGCAGTCGGCCACGCGCGCGATCTCCTCGAGGTAGGGCCGCATCAGCGCCGCGCCGAGCGCGCAGTTCAGGCCCACCGCCAACGGCTTCGCGTGACGCACCGCGTACCAGAATGCCGTCGGCGTCTGCCCCGACAGCGTGCGCCCGGAGGCGTCGGTGATCGTGCCCGAGATGACGATCGGCAGTCGTCCACCGGCCGCGTCGAACGCCTCCTCGAGGCCGAACAGAGCCGCCTTCGCATTCAGCGTGTCGAACACGGTTTCCACGAGCAGCAGGTCGGCGCCGCCCTCGACCAGTCCGAGCGCGGCCTCGCGATAGGCGGCGACCAGCTCGTCCCAGGTGACGTTGCGCGCGCCGGGATCGTTGACGTCCGGCGAGATCGAGGCGGTGCGGTTGGTCGGCCCGAGTGCGCCGGCGACAAAGCGAGGCTTGTCCGGCGTACGCGCGGTCCAGCGGTCGGCGCAGCCGCGCGCGATCGAGGCCGCAGCGCGGTTCATCTCGTGTACCCGCGCGGAAAGTCCGTAGTCGGCCTGCGCGATCGAGGTGGCGTTGAAGGTGTTGGTCTCGACGATGTCGGCGCCGGCTTCGAAGTAGGCGTCGTGGATTGCCGCGATCGCCTCGGGCCGGGTCAGCACGAGGAGGTCGTTGTCGCCCTTGAGGTCGTGGCCGTGGTCATGCAGTCCGCAGGCGGGCACGCCGCGGAAGTCGGATTCTCCCAACTTGAGCTGTTGGATCATCGTGCCCATCGCGCCGTCGAGGACGAGGATGCGCTCGCGCATCAGACGCGTGAGCTCTGCGGTGCGGTCGGGCTGCATGGCGTGGCCTGTTCGGTCGGCGTTCCGGCAACAAAAAACCCGCCCAGCGGCCAGCGGGACGGGTTCGCCGATCCGCTTTAGCTGGATTTGTAGAGCGCCCGCAAGCTGCGGGGCCGGCGGCCCCGTCTCAAATCGGCGCTAACTGACTGAATTCTAGTGCACCGGCGCCTGCCCGCGAAGGTTCGGCTTGACAGGCCGCCGGGCGGTCTCGGCATATCGATGGAACCGGCAGTTCCTTGGTGATGCGCCGCCGGCGTGCTACCGTTTTCGGTCCGCCGTCCACACGATACCGCCATGAAGCACCTGAAGCCGAAGGAAGCACAGGAATTCCTCGAAAAGCATCCGCAGGCGGTGTTCGTCGACTGCCGCAGCGAGATGGAGTACCTGTTCGTCGGCCATCCGAAGGGCGCGCAGCACGTCGCCTGGAACGACGGCCCGGATTGGGACGTGAATCCGCACTTCGTCGGACAGGTGAAGAAGGTCGCCAGCATGCATCGGCCGGTGATCCTGATCTGCCGCAGCGGCCATCGCTCGATCGACGCCGGGCTCGCGCTGGAGGAGGCCGGGTTCAAGGAGGTCTACAACGTCCTCGAGGGCTTCGAAGGGCCGCTCGACGATGACCACCACCGCGGCACGAAGGGCGGCTGGCGCAAGGAAGGCCTCCCCTGGGAGCAGCTGTAGTAGCAGGGCGGCTGCGGGGTAGATCTGCTTTCTCGCTCCGGGGCGGGGCGGTAAGCTGTGCGAATGAGCGCCTACGGCCCGCTCTGCCAGCAGTTCTACGACGCCGACAAGCCGCGCCCGGACGACGCCGAGCTCGCCTGGTATCTCGACCGCCTGCCGCGCGACGCCGGCCCCGTGCTCGAGCCGATGTGCGGATCGGGCCGGCTGCTGCTGCCGCTGGCCGAGCGGGGCTTCGCGATGCACGGCGTCGACACCTCCGCGGCCATGCTCGCCGCGTGTCGCGCGCGGATCGCCGCGGCGGGCCTCGACGCGACGCTGGTGCGCCAGGACATGGCGGTGCTGAACCTGCCGTTCCGCTACGGTGCCGCGTTCGTCGCGGCCGGCTCGTTCCAGCTCCTGGTCGACCCCTCGCACGCGCGTTCGGCGCTCGCCCGCATCCGCGCACATCTCGTGCCCCCGCGAATGCTGCTGCTGGATTTGCGCGTACCCGACGCGGCGCTGCATCCGCCCGGCGCGGCGGAGGTCGAGGTCCGCTCGGTGCGTGACGCCAGCGGCGCGCGCATCACGCTGCGCAGCGAGAGCACGGTCGATCGTGACGCGCGCCTGCTGTCGATGATGCTTCGCTACGAGCGGCGCGGTGCCGGCGGCGCGATCGAGCGCGAGGACGAGGCGCTGGCGATCACCTGGTACGACGCGGGGGAAATCACCGCGCTCCTCGAGTCCGCGGGCTTCGACGACGTGGCGATCGAGCCGCCGGCGTGGCCGGGCGATGCGCAGGGCTTCGGGGTGCGCGCGACCGCCTCGCGGTAGCGATCACCAGCTTCCCGACGCACCGCCGCCGCCGGAGCTTCCGCCGCCGCCCGAGAATCCGCCCGACGAGCCGGACGATCCCGACGACCACGAGCCGCCGCTGCGCGCACCGCTGGACGTGATCACCATGCCGCCGACGGTGGCGCTGCCGGTCTTCCTGAGATCGGCCTTCGCCTTGCGGTACCAATCCTTGCGCGACACGATCAGCTTGGCGATCGGGAAGGCGACGACGTAGATCGCGAAGACCACAAGCGCGCCGCGCACGCCGAGCACGATGATCGGGAACATCGCCCAGAACGGGATGAGGAAGACGTACAGGAACCAGCCCATGCCGGGCGTCAGCACGCCGACGACCGTGAAGAGCCCGATGACGCCGAAGATGAACGCGCCGAGCAGGATGCGCATCGGCCACGGCGGCAGGTCGGCCTCGAACTCGTCGAGGCCCTCGACGTCGAGGAAGCCGCTGCTCTTCTTCGGCTCGGCCGAGGCCGGCGTCGCCTCGGCCGCGCGCCCTTCGAGCGTCGCGACGATCGCGTCCACGCCTGCCGTGACGCCGTCGTCGTAGCGGCCGGCCTTGAAGAAGCCGGTCATGCGATCGCGGATGATCCGCGCGGCCTGCGCGTCGGTCAGCGTGCCCTCGAGCCCGTAGCCCACCTCGATGCGCATGCGCCGATCGTTCGGTGCGACGATCACCAGCACGCCGTTGTCCTTGCCTTTCTGCCCGAGCTTCCACTCGTCGAAGGCGCGCGTCGCGAAGCCCTCGATGCTCTCGCCGTCGAGCGACTCCAGCGTAAGCACGACCACCTGGTTCGACGTCGCCGCCTCGTGTGCCGCGAGCTTGGCGTCGAGCTGTTCGCGCGCGGCGGGCGACAGGATCTCGGCGTTGTCGACGATCCGCCCGGTGAGAAAGGGCACGTCGGCAGCAGCAATCGCAAACGCCGCGACAAGCAGCGCGACGAACGCCAAGCCGGTGTGGAGGCGACGCCCGACGGCGGTCATTCGCGCGGCCCTTCCCCCTGGACGAGCGCGTCCGAAAGCAGGCCGCGCGCGGGTCCGCCTGCGCGCCCCCTTCCGGCGAGCAGTTCCTCGATTGCGCCGCAGCCCGCGTCGAACGCCTGGACGACGCGCCCCTGCGCGAGCAGCGGCGTCATCCGCCCGACGATCGCGCGCCACTCCTGATCGGCCACCCAGCCGTGCCAACCGACGTCGGGAACCACGACGACCTGTCGCTCGAACAGACTCACCAGCACCAGGATCGCGTCGCGGCCGGGGGTCGCGAACAGCTCGCGCGCGAGGAACACCACCTGCGCGCGCTGGCGCACTTCCTCCTCCATGCGGCCCGTGCGTATGAACAGCCGCCCGAACCCCGGCACGAACGCGCTGCCCAGCGCGGCGAGCGCCCCGGTGCCGAGGATCGCCACCGCCTGCTCGAGCCACGCGCGCGGCGCAGCCCAGTCGGCGCCAAACATGAGCACGCCAAGCACCGCCAACGCAGCGAGCGCGGCACCAAGCGCGAACGCGCGCCAGGGTACTTCCGGGTAGATGTCCGAGCGCCGCTCGACCGCTGCGACGACCTCGATGCCGATGCGCGCCTCGAGCGCGCCGATGCGCCGCTCGATCGCCGCCGCCTCGTCGGCCGTCACTACCGGCCGCGTCGGCGTCGCATCGTCGCGCGCCCCGCTCACGTCGCGCCCCCCGGCGCGCGCAGGTCGAGCGCCATGTAGACCGGCGCCCCCAGCGGGTTGTGATAGTAGGGGTCGCAGCGCACGAAGCCCAGCGCCTCGTACAGCCGCCGCGCGTCGGTCATCCGCTCGAGCGTGTCGAGCTTCAGCTGCGCGTAACCCGCAACGCGCGCCTCGTCGATCACGGCTTGCGCGAGCTTGCGGCCCCAGCCCTGTCCGCGGGCGCGCGGCGCGACGTAGAGCCGCTTCACCTCGCCGACCGCGCCATCGGCGCCCTCGTCCAGCGGGCGCAGCGCGACGCAGCCGAAGGCGTCTCCGGGCGGTCCGGCGAGCAGCAACCGGCCTCGCGGCGGCACGTACTTGCCGGGCAGCGTCGCCAGCTCCTCGGCGAAGCCCTGGAAGCACAGGTCTTCGTCCAGCCAGGCGGCGTACTCCTCGAACAGTCGCCGGGCCAACGTCACGTCCCCCGCGCCGCTCGCGTGCCGGATCACGGACGCTTGCGGACGATGTGGTGCTCGAGCCAGGCCGAGGGCAAGAGCTCGCGCAACGTCGCGGACGCGCCGTTGGGAAGCAGCACCTCGCAGTCGAGGTTGCGCGCATCCACCTGCACCAGCATCTCGCGGCAGCGTCCGCACGGGGCGACGATGCGCTCCTCGTTGACCGCGACGATGCGGCGTACCACCGTCTCCCGCGACTTCAGCATCTCGGCGACCGCCGAGTGCTCGGCGCAGAAGCCGATGCCGCAGGCGAGGTCGAGGTTGATGCCGGTGTAGACCATGCCGCCGGCGGTCTCCAGTGCGGCACCGGTGCCGCCCGCGGTGATCGACGGCTTGGTGAGCTCGAACTCGCCGACCAGCGCCGCCGCCTTCGACACCAGCGCGTCGCGGTCCATGGTCATGCCGGACCGCTCACGCCGGACGCTCGCAGGCGCCGACGCGGATCTCGGTGCCGGGATAGCCCGGTGCGAGCTCGCGCAGCTTGGCGACGGCCGCCTGCGGCGGATCGCGTATCACGAGGACCGTCTGCGCGGCGCCGCCGGCGCGCGGCGCCACGCGGGCACCGGACACGCCCTGCTGCGCCAGCGCATCGGCGCGGCCGTTCGCCGCGGCTTCGGTGCGGTAGATCCCCAGCGAGACGGCGAACTGCCCCCGGCCGAGGTCGACCACCGAGAGGTCGTTGATGTTGCGCCCGCGCAGTTCGGCGATCCGCCGCTCGGCGGCGGCGCGGCTCGCGAAGCCCTGCAGCGTCACCGCAAACCCTTCGGCATCGATGCGCCGCTGCGACACGAGCTGCGCGATGCCGAGCGGCGCCAGCTCGGCCAATGCGCGGTTGCGCTCGGCGTCGGCGAGCGGGCCCCACTCGATGCAGACGTCCGCGAGCGACGCGGCCTTCGCCGGACCGAGCGCGGCGACTTCCTGGGCCGTGAGCAGCTTGATCTTCTCGGGCTGCACCTGCTCGCCGAGGCGCTGGCTCTCGCCGCCCGAATAGGCGTCGAGCCGCGTCAACGCGAAGAGCGCGAGGTTGGCGAGGAGCAGCAGGATGACGACGATGCGCATCGATCGCGAGGGATGTGCAGGACGCGCCCGTCGGCGATCTCCGCGCGTCAGCGCGGTCCGCCGAGTTCGTTCGCGAGTGCGAGCACCCCTTCGAGGACGAGATTATCCACGAGCTCCACGGGACCGGCGAGATAAGGTGCGAGATCGGGCGCCGCGCCGCCCGCGATGAAGCACTGGATGGGCGCGCCGCCCGAGGCATGCCGCCCGCGCGCGAGCTCGATCGCGCCGCACACCGCGTACAGCGCTCCCGTGTAGATCGCGTCGGCGGTGTTGGTGGGATAGTCGGCAAACCGGCCGGGCGCGACCTTGAGCGCCGCGGTGTTGTCGGCCAGCGCGCGCATCATCAGCCGCATGTTGGGCAGGATCATGCCGCCGCGGAAGACGCCCGCGGCGTCGAGCGTGTCGATCGTCACCGCGGTGCCTGCGTTGACGACGACCACCGGCTGCGGCTCGCTCTCCTGCTCGAGGGAGCGCAGGCGCGCGGCGACGAGGGCGGCCCAGCGATCCGGGCCGAGCTGGCCGGGCTGCTCGTAGCGGTTGACGACGCCGCAGGCCGACGCCGTGGCGGTGATCCACTCCATCGGCAAGCGCCAGCGGGCGAGCTGGCCCTCGACGCGCACGCGGGCCGCCTCGCCGGCGACGTTGACGCCGACGGCGCGCGCCGGTCGCGGCACGCCCTGCCAGTCGCGGACCGCGAGGCTGCCGAGCTCGGCATTGGGCACGATCCCCGCGGCCAGCGTGCCGCGCGGGCCGACCACCGCCCACTTCATCCTGCTGTTGCCGACGTCGACGACGAGCGTGTTGCTCACGCGCACGCCCTCGTGGAATGCGCGCGCTACGCGCGACGCAGCGAGATCTCGCCGGCGAGGAAGCGGGCGCGGCGCGGGCCGTCGGCGAGCACGAGCGCGCCGCTCGCGTCGACACCGGCGACCTTGCCGAGCACCGCGGCGCCGTCCGGGAGCAGCAGCTTGACCGGCTTGCCCTGGTAGGCGTGACGATGCTGCCACTCCGCGGCGAACGGTGCGAACCCTTCGCGCGCGTACATCGACAGCGTTACCGCGAGCTCGGAGATGAGGCGCGCGAGCAGCCGATTGCGGTCGATCGCGGGCGCGCCGCGGCCGACCACCGACGTCAGGTCGGAGACGGGCTGGGCGATGTCGCGCTTCAGTTCGCGCGGCATGCGCACGTTCAAGCCGACCCCGACGACCACGGTCGAGGGACCGAGCGCGTCGCCGTTCAGCTCGACGAGGATGCCGCCGACCTTCAGGTGGCGGTGGATCAGGTCGTTCGGCCACTTCAGGCCGACGCCCTGGATGCCTTCCTTCTCGAGCGCGTGGATGACGCCGACCCCGACGGCCAGCGACAGGCCGGCGAGGAATCCCGCGCCCTGCTCGAAACGCCAGCCCAGCGAAAACGTGAGGCTGCCGCCGGCGACGGCGTTCCACGCCCGTCCGCGACGGCCGCGTCCGGCGGTCTGCCACTCGGCGGCGATCGCCGCGCCGTGGATGTCGCGGCGCGGTGCGCGGCGCAGCAATTCCGAGGAGGTCGAGTCGATCTGGTCGACGATCTCCAGGTGGATCGGCGGTCGCGACAGGATTTCGGGCACCACTTCGGCGCCGGGCAACCCGATGTCGTCGTCCAGGTTTTGCGCCTTCAGCGGCGAAAGCCCGTTGGCTGCGAGGGTGACGCCGTACTCGACGAGCGCCGCGCGTACCGCGCTTGCGTCAAGGAAGTCGGGTGCCGCCACCAGTCGATAGCCGCGGCCGCGCACGCGCTCGAGCGACAACCCGGCGGTCTCGGCTTGGCGCAGCAACTGCGAGACGCGGGCGCGCGTCAGCCCCACCCGGGCGGCGAGGTCTTCGCCGGAGTGGAAGGCGCCGTCCGAAAGCTGGCGCAGCAGCGAGAATCCGAGAGGAGTGAGCACTAACGTGCGTGGGCAGCAGCAAAGCCTTGAAGCGTAACAGAAAGGGGCACGGTTCGCATCCCTTTTATCGGCACCGACTGAATTTGGGGCCGTTTCGGCAGGCCGCAAGTCCGGGTACCGAGCGCCGCACCATGTTGGAGCGCATCAGGCCGGGGAAATTCCGCAGTGCAGCGAACTTACCCCATTTCGCGCATCTTTGGGGCCTGCCGACGGCTTGCCCCGGGTGGAGCGGCGCCGCCGCTCGGCCCTTGCCGAATCCTGTCTCCAGGGGCCGGAACCGGGCCGAACGGCGATCAACCCGCCGGCCTCAGCACGCCCCGCCGGATCTGGTCCAGCTCGATCGACTCGAAGAGGGCCCGGAAATTACCCTCGCCGAAGCCCTGGTTGCCCTTGCGCTGGATGATCTCGAAGAAGATCGGGCCGATCGCGTTCTTGGTGAAGATCTGCAGCAGCATTTCGTCCTTGGCCGGAGCCCCGTCGAGGAGAATCCGGTTGCGGCGCAGCCGCTCGGTGTCTTCCTTGTGGCCGGGGAGCCGGGTGGCGAGCTGCTCGTAGTAGGTCTCGAGCGTGTCCTGGAAGGCGACACCCTTCCCCCGCAGCGTCTCGACCGTCGCGTGGATGTCGGCGGTGCCGAGCGCGACGTGCTGGATGCCCTCGCCGCGGTAGTCGACCAGGTATTCCTGGATCTGGCTCCTGTCGTCGGAGGATTCGTTGATCGGGATGCGGATCCTGCCGCAGGGCGAGGTCATCGCCTTCGACTTCAGGCCCGTGAGCTTGCCCTCGATGTCGAAGTAGCGCACCTCGCGGAAGTTGAACAGGCGCTCGTAGAAGTTCGCCCACTCGTCCATGCGGCCGCGGTAGACGTTGTGCGTGAGGTGGTCGATCGTCGTCAGTCCCGCGCCCTTCGGCTGCTGGTCGACGCCGGGCAACGGTACGAAGTCGACGTCGTAGATCGATACGCCCTGCCCGCCACGCGCGTAGCGGTCGACGAGGTAGATCAGCGAGTCGCCGATGCCCTTGATCGCGGGGATCGCGAGCTCCATCGGGCCCGGGTGGGCCTCGACGCCCCACGCGCCGTTGGCGACGCAGGTGCGGTACGCGTGGGCCGCATCGCCGACGCGGAACGCGATCGCGCAGATCGACGGCCCGTGCACGCGCGCGAACGACTGCGCGAAGCTCGCCGGTTCCGCGTTGACGATGAAGTTGACGCCGCCCTGGCGGTAGAGCAGCACGTCCTTGCTGCGGTGCTTCGCCACGGCAGTGAAGCCCATCTGCTCGAACAGCCGGCCGAGCGCCGCGGGGTCGGGCGCCGCGTACTCGATGAACTCGAAGCCGTCGGTGCGAAGCGGGTTGTCCCAGAGGTCGGTGGTGCGGTCGTCGGCCATGGCGCGCTCCTCGCGCGGGTCCGGCCGCGTCGGCCGGGCGGGATCGGGGACCGGCAGTCTAGGTGCAACCTGCGAAAGACGGCAAGGTCGCCTTTCGGCCAGAGCAGCGCTCGCGCGGCACTGCAACAATTCAGTCGAGCAACAGACCCGCCGCACAACCCTCGACCTCCACGCCAGCCACGAATTCGAACCTCGCGCCGGCCCCCTCTACTCGTGGGAGCGTGGGCGCTCGCAAATGTTGACATCAAAGCATCAATTGTTCTATGCTTTGATGCATGAGAACGACCCTCACGTTGGACGAGGACGTCGCCGCGGTCGTCGAGCGGCTGCGCCGTGACCGCGATGCCAAACTCAAGGACATCGTCAACGAGGCGCTGCGGGAAGGGCTGAAGCACATGACGGCGCCGCGGCGCAAACAGGCGCGTTTCCGTACGACAACGGCTGACCTTGGGCGATGCCTGCTGTCCAACGTCGACAACGTCGCCGAAGCTCTCGCCGTCGCGGAAGGCGAAACATTCCGGTGATTCTCGTCGATGCCAACCTGCTCATTTACGCGCACGTAGGCTCGTTTCCCCAGCACGCAGTGGCGCGCGAATGGCTCGACGGGCAACTGGGCGGCGGCGGGCGCGTGGGGTTGCCTTGGCCGAGCCTGCTGGGCTTCCTGCGCCTTGTCACGAACGCGCGCGTGTTCGAGCGCCCCGAGCCAACGGCGCAGGCGTGGCGGCAAGTCGAAGCGTGGCTCGACGCCGAGGCAAGCTGGATTCCGCAGCCGACCGAACGACACCTGGAGCTGCTCGGCAGACTGGTCACTGCCGGTGGCATCCAGGCGAGCCTCGTCCCGGACGCGCACCTCGCCGCGCTGGCGATCGAGCACGGCTTGACACTGTGTTCGACGGACGGCGACTTCGCCCGTTTTGCTGGGCTGCGCTGGGAAAATCCGCTGGCGAATCCAGCGCGAAGCTGAACTTGCACTGCGCGTGCCGCAGCGCGTCGATGGACGCACGGCGCGACGCCGTGCGTGCCGGATGGAGCCCGAAAAGGACACGCTGACCGGGATTCCGATCGTGCTACCGACGAACCCCCATGCGCGGTCGGTCCGCGGAAACGTCAGCGCGTGTCGATGGCCGACAGCAGCAACTGCTCGCGCGAGGCGGACAGCACGTGCTGCCACGCCCCCGCGTTGTCGCGCGCCGCGAGCCAGGCCGCCGTGTCGCGCACCGTCTCGTCGAGCGGACGGGTGCGTAGCCCCGCGGCGTGCGCACGGTCGCAGTCGACGCTCATGAAGCCTGCCGCGTCGGCCTCGGTCGAGGGAATCCACAGCGGCAGTCCCGTCCACGGCTCGACGTGGAAGTCGAGCAGGGTCTTCTCGTCCACCCACGTCGACACGGGCGGGTCGGCGGATGCCGCGACACACGCGTCGACGAGATCGCCCATCGTCCACTGGCCCGCGGGGGAGCAGGCGTTGAACGTGCCTTCGACGTCGCGCTCGCAGAGGTCGACCAGCCACGCCGCGAGGTCCCGTGCGTCGATGAACTGCAGCGGACGCTCGCGCGGCGCGGGCACCACCGCGCGCGGCGGCCGATCGCCCAGGAGCCGCGGGTGCACGAAGCGCGCGACCCAGTAGCCGAAGCGGTCGGTAGCGTCGTGCGGGCCGACGATCAGGCCCGGCCGCACGATCGTCGCGTGGTCGCCGTACGCGTCGCGCACGACGGCCTCGCACGCAGCCTTGAGTCCGCCGTAGTTGGGCAGCACGTCCTCGGTCGCGGGATCATCGAGCACGGCCACCGGCGCGGATTCGTCGAGCCCGGGCCGATCGGGCCTGGCGATCACCGACAGCGACGATACGAACACGTAGCGGCGCACGCGCGGTGCGAGCAGCGCGGCGGACGCGCCGACCACCCTCGGCACATAGCCCGAGGTGTCGATCACTGCGTCCCACGCGCCGCCCTCCAAGGCAGCGAGTCCGGCTGCGACGCGTGGATCGCGGTCGCCCGTGAGCGCGCGCACGCGATCGCCGAAGGGCTGCGGCGTCCGCCCGCGTGTGAACATCGTCACCTCGTGGCCGCGTGCGAGCGCGTCCTCCGCCACGTGACGGCCGAGGAAACGCGTCCCTCCGAGCAGCAGCAGTCGCACGGTGGGTGCGTGCTTCAGCCGCGCGCGGCGATGCGGCGCAGCAGCTCGGCGTGCAGCGCCGGGTCGCCGCAGGCAAGCACGTCCCCGCCGTTCTGGCAGTCGCCGCCCCGCCAGTCGGTGACCACGCCGCCCGCACCCTCGATCAACGGGATCAGCGCCTGGATGTCGTAGGGCTTCAATCCGGTCTCAATCACGATGTCGACGAGGCCCATCGCGAGCTGCGTGTAGCAGTACAGGTCGCCGCCGTAGCGGGTGAAGCGCGCACCCTCGGTGACCGCGGCGTAGGCGGCGGCCTCGCGCGGCGGCGCGAAGAAGCGCGGGTCGGTGGTGACGACGAGCGCGTCGGCGAGGCTCGCGCAGCGGCGCGTGGAGAGCGGCCGGCGCTCATCCCCGCGCCGCCACTCGGACGGGCTGCCGGCACGCCCGACGAACGCCTCGCCCACGAACGGCTGGTAGGCCACGCCCAGCACCGGTCGCGTGCCATCGTTCAATGCAATCAGCACGCCCCAGTGCAGCTGGCCGAGCACGAAGCTCTTCGTGCCGTCGATCGGGTCAATCACCCACGTCCAGGGTTCGCTCCCCGCCTCGCGGCCGTGCTCCTCGCCGAGCAGGCCGTGGGTGGGGAAACGCGCGCGGATCGCGTCGCGGATCACCGTCTCCGCAGCGCGATCGGCGACCGTCACCGGGTCGTAGCCGCCGGCACGGTCCTTGTTCTCGACCTCCATCGCGATCCGGAAGTGCGGCAGGATCACGCGGCCTGCGGCCTCGGCAGTGGCGTGGGCGAAGTCGAGGGCCTCCGGCAGCGGCGGGTTGGCGGCCATCTATCGAGACTCGCGCAAGTGCATGTCATCGTCTCGTCGTCCCCGCGCAAGCGGGGACCCAGCGACTTTCCACAGTGCGCCGCTTGGCTCCCGCTTTCGCGGGAGCGACGACACTACCGTGCAGGATTCGACGATCGGCACGATTCTCACTGGTTGCGCGGGACGATGGACAACCCCGTGAGCTTTTCCTGCGCCTCGATCAGCGACGGCACGAACTTGTCGCCGAAGCCCAGCGCGTTCGCGATCACCAGCGTCTGGTGCGTGGCCTCGCCCATGATCGACGGCAGCATCATCGACTCGGTGAAGTGCGTGTAGTAACGCAGGTCCTTCGCGGCGTTGACCAGCGTGAACTTGAGGCCGGTCAGGTCGCCGTCCTTCGCCTTGCCGACGACCAGCTGGAACATCGGCGAGTTGATCGGGCCCGCCGACATCAGCTGGTGCAGCTTGTCGATGGACAGCCCGGATTTCGTCGCGGCGGCCATCGCCTCGGCGAAGGCCGCGCACATCGCCTGCGCGACGAAATTGTTGATGAGCTTCAGCACCAGGCCGTGGCCGGCGGGGCCCGCGTGAACCACGTTCTCGCAGTACGCGGCGAAGACGGGCGCAAGCTTCGCGAACGTCGCGTCGTCGGCGCCGACCATCGTGTTCAGCCGCCCCTGCTCGGCCTCGACCGGCGTGCGCGACAGCGGTGCGTCGACGAACGCGACCCCCTTCGCCGCCAGCGCTTCCCGCGTCTTGGTGGTCGTCGCGGGCTCGGACGTCGAGGTGTCGATGACGATCATGCCGGCGCGCGCGACGCTCGCGATGCCGTTGTCGCCGAACACGATCTCCTCGACCTGCGGCGCGCCGGTGACGCAGAGGATCACCACGTCCGACGCCTTGGCGACGTCGGCATTGGTTGCGACCTCCTTGGCGCCGGCCGCGAGCAGGTCCTCGAGCGGCTTGCGGTTGCGGTGCGCGCGGACCGTGAGCGGAAAGCCCTTGGTGACCAGGTTCTTCGCGATGCCGTGGCCCATCAGGCCGAGGCCGACGAAACCGATGCGGGGATTTGCCATCAGATGCACTCCATATTTGTGGATCAATCGACGGTGGTGGGGGCGGCGGCGCCGGCCGACGTGCGCGCCAGCCGCTGCTCGTAGAGGGTGATGAGGAGGCCGCTCGCCATGATCACGAGCATGCCGATCAGCGTCCAGAAGGGCGGGAAGGCGCCGAAGGCGATCCAGCCGACCAGCGTCGCCCACACCAGCTGCGCGTAGGTGAAGGGGGTCACCGCCGAGGCATCGGCGCGCTGGAAGGCGAGCTGGAAGAGGTAGTGGCCGAACGAGCCCAGCAACCCGCCGGCGCCGATCAGCGCCACGTCCTGCCAGGGGAACGATGCCGGCCAGTCGACGAACGGGAGCATCGCCGAGAGGGCCACCGCGCCGACCAGCGCGGGATAGAACAGCAGCGCCTGCCACTCCTCGTCCGCGAGCTTGCGCGTGGTGATCTGGAACATCGCGTAGAACCACGCCGAGCCCAGTGCGAGCAGCGCCACGCCCTGGAACAGCTCGGTGCCCGGACGCACGATCAGCAGCATGCCGACGAATCCCGCGATCACGAACGCAACGCGCGCCGGCGTCATGCGCTCGTCGAGGAACACGACCGCGAGGATCGTCACCAGCACGGGAGTCGAGTAGTTGAGCGCCGTCGCCTCGGCGAGCGGCAGGTGCTTCAACGCGCTGATGAAGCACAGCGACGAGCCGATCAGGATCGCGCCGCGGAACAGCTGCGCGGTGAGCTTGCGCGTGCGCAGCAGCGCGAAACCCGACTTCGGCGCGAGCCAGGCCAGGATCACCAGCGCCTGCACGGTCCAGCGCGCCCAGACCAGCATCGGCACGGGGTAGTACTGGGACAGGTGCTTGAACAGCGAGTCGAGCACCGAGAAGCAGAACGTCGCTCCCAGCACCAGCATCACCGCCGACAGCGGCACGTGCGCGTTGGCCCGGGGCGGCGCGCTCATCGTGGACGCAGAGGGCACGCGGCTAGGGCCTGTCGGCCTTCTGTGCCTTGCGGTCGGGAATGGCGGGATTGCGCGCGACCAGCATCAGCGAACCCAGCACGATGAGGAGCGCGGGGATAAGGTACTTCCAGTCGACGCGCTGGAATTCGTGCAGCGCCCACGCGGCGCCGGTGGCGATCAGGAACGGGCCGATCACGACCGACGACTTGGTGATGCCGTCGAAGGCCATCACCGCGATGCCGCCGGCGACGAGTCCGGCGGCAATAATCCAGTCGATGTCCGGGAACAGGCGGAACTGCCACGCCAGCCACACGAGGCCGACGACGATCAGGGTCACGGGCAGGCCGGCGTCGCGCATCGACGGTCTCCTTGGGGGTCAGTGGGTCGTGAAACGCACGGCACGCGCACCGCGAGATCGCATCGATCCCGCCCGCATGCGCCGCAGCGAAATGGGGTGGAGCGGGTGAAGGGAATCGAACCCTCGTATGCAGCTTGGGAAGCTGCCGTTCTACCATTGAACTACACCCGCGGGCAGCGTCGATTCTACACCGGCGCCTTGCGCGCCACGGGCAGCGCGTCGGCCGTCGCCACGGCGTAGACGGTGAGCGGCGCGCGGCGGCCGCGCACCTCGATCTGGTTGGCCGGCAGCGTGTCGACGGGCAATCCGGCGCCGGCCGCCACGGAGTCGGCAAGCACGATGCGCACCGCGTACGCCTTGGTGAGCTCCTGCAGCCGTGCCGCCGTGTTCACCGTGTCCCCGACCGCCGAGATCGTGCGCGTGTCGCGCCAGCCGACGTCGCCGATCACCGCCGGCCCGGCATTGAGTCCGACACCGAAGTCGAGCGAGTGCGCGAACTGCCGCTGCATGCGCTGGTTGACCTCGCGCATGCGCGCCTCGATGCCGCGCACCGCCTCCAGCGACTGGCAGCAGGCCGTGGCGAGATCGCATTCGAGCCCGAAGATCGCCATGACGCTGTCGCCGACGAACTGGTTGGGCACGCCACCGGCCGCGGCGACCGCATCGCCCACCGCGGCGTAGAACTGGTTCTGCACGTACACGAGGTCGAACGGGAGTTGCCGTTCGGCGAGGCCCGTCCAGCGGCGCAGGTCGGTAAACAGCACCACCACCTCGCGCTCGACGCTCGCAGCCCCGAGCGGCGCGAACGAGCCGTCGCTCGCGAACACCGGCGCGACCTCTAGATCGGAGAGCGGCCGCAACTGACAAGCGAGACGCACGTCGCGCGGCGCGCGGATGCGCGCGAGCGTCTCGGACTCCTCGGCCGACGGCGGCGGCAGGCCCGTCGCCGGCGTGACGCGCACGCGGCAGGTCGAGCAGCGTGCGCGGCCACCGCAGACCGACAGGTGCGGTATGCCGTGGGCGCGGCTCGCTTCCAGCACGGTGAAGCCGCGCGGCACGCGCACCGCGCGATCGGGATAGCGCAGGGCCACCGTCCCCTGCCGTCGCGACTGGACCACACGACGCACGCCGCGCGCGACGGCCACTCCGCCGAGCAGCAGCCAGAAGGCGCCGCCCCAGCCATCTCGATCGGCCTCCAGCTTGCGGCGCTGGGCGACGTCGAGCTCGGTGGCGTACGCGGCCTGCGCGGCCTTGAACGCGGGCTCGTCGGCCAGCGCCTCGAGCTCGCGCCCCATCGCGACGAAGCCCGCGAGCGCGAGCACGGGCAGCAGCACGGCGACGGCGAGGAGCCCGTGCGACACCCGTGGGAACCAGTCGCGGGGCCGCAGCCACAACGTGATGCCGATCGAGCCGTGCGTCCACGCCAGCGCCACCAGCACGAACTGCCGCCAGGCACGGTCGCCCTCGAAGATCGCCCAGACCACGCGTTCGTAGGTCGGGCTGCCGCCCATCTCCGTGACGACTCTCGTGGCGAAGACGTGGCCGATCAGCAGCAGCGGGATGGAGAAGCCCAGCGCGTAGCGCAGCGCCTCGATCGGCGGCATGCGCAGCGTGCGCCGCTCATAAAGCGCGAGGAAGGCGAGGCCGATGTGGATCGCCCCGGCGCCGTAGAGCAGCAAGGCCCCGGGAAGGCTCGACCACGCGCGCACGGCGATGGCCAGCATCGCCTCGGCGGCCGCGAGCGAGTGCAGGCCGAGCGCGTGGTTGACGAGGTGCAGCCCCGCGTACGCGAAGAGGGTGAGTCCCGAAGCGAGCCGCAGGTTGCGGCGCGAGACCAGCGCACTGCCGGCAGCGTCGGCCATGCGGCCCTAGATCAGGAGTGCGGCGACGAAGATGCCGACCATCGTGAACACGAGCGCGACCTTGACGGCCGTGCCGAGCAGCAGGCCGATCCACGTGGCGACGCCGACCTTGCCTGCACGCAGCAGATTGCGATCGGCGATGTACTCGCCGATCGCCGCGCCGACCAGCGGCATGAACAGCAGCCCGACGAAGCCGGTAAACACGCCGGCGATCGTGCCGATCGCCGCCCCGGCAATCGCGAGCGGGCTCGCGCCCGCCTTCTTCGCGCCGAGCATCGCCGCGACGTAGTCTGCCGCGAAGGCGAGCACGGCGAGCAAAGCCACCACGCCGACCGTCCAGCCGGAGATCTCGGCGAAGCCGCCGATCCACGCGGCCAACGCGATGCCTGCGAGCACGAACACCGCGCCGGGGAGCGCGGGCAGCACCGTGCCGACGACGCCGATGACGATCATCGCGACGGCCAGGATCCACAACAACGTCGTCATCCGCGCCTCTCCACCGCACCCGGCGGTACCGGCGCCGATGATACAGCGCGAAGGTCAAAGCTGATCGGCAACGAAGTCCGCGACGTACGTCGTCCAGCCGGCCTCCGGCACGACCGTGACCTCGGTCGCGCGCGTGAAGTCGCGCTCGAACAGGTCGCGTCGCAGCGCACCGACGAAGCCGGGATCCGAGGTCGCGACACAGGTCTCGCCGTTGACGCGCAGCGACAGCTTGTCGAAGTTCGCCGAGCCGACGATGGCCCAGCCGTCGTAGAGGGCGGCCTTGACGTGCGTCATGCCCGGATAGGCGTAGACGCGCACGCCGTTCTTCAGGAACGCGCGCGTCGCGATGACGTTGGCGCTGTTCATGAAGCCGGAATCGCCGCGGGTGGGCAGGATGACGCGCACGTCGACGCCGCGCCGCCGTGCCGCGACCAGCGCGGCGACGATCGCGTCGTCCGACACGTAGGCCTGCTCGATCAGGATCTCGCGGCGGGCGGCACGGATCGCCGCCAGCTGGGCGCGCAGGATCTGCGGGTCGGCGGGGCGCGTGTACAGCGGTCGTACCTCGACCATCCCCGGCGCCGCGGGTGCCGCCGCCGGCGCCCGGCGAACCTGCGCCGCTTCCGGAAGTCCGGCCAGCAAGACGCGGTGGAACGCCTCGTCGAAGTCCTGCGCAAGTCGCGCCGCGATCGGCCCCTCGACCTCGACCATCAGGTCGTGCCAGACGTATCGATACTGGTGACCGATGTTCATCCCGCCGACGAACGCGCGCTCGCCGTCGATCAGCAGCACCTTGGTGTGATCCGACGTCAGGAAGGGATTCGGCAGCGTCCGCACTTCGACGTTCGATCCCTCGCGCAGGTAGCCGGCGGCGGAGACGGGTTTCGCGCCCGCCTCGACCGAATACGGATAGGGGGTCCGCGACGCGTCGGCCCCGGCACCGATGGAACCGAGCTCGTCGAGGAGCACGCGCACGCGAACCTCGCGCGCACGCGCCTTCAAGAGGTCGGCGATGCGCACCGCATAGGCGTCGCGGTCGAAGATGTACATGCGGATGTCCACGCTCTCGCGGGCATCCTGCACGGCCTGCACGAAGCGCGGGAAGAACGCGTCCCCGTCGATCAGCAGCCGGATCTGTCCGCCGTAGCGGGGCGAATCGACGAGGCGGTCGAGGTCGCGTTCCCAGGCCGTGACGTCCATCGGCGGGCCGCTCGCGAGCGGCGGCACGGGCTCGGCGTTGCCCACCGGACGCGGCACCGCCGCGATCGCGCTCTGCGCGGCCTGGGTCAGGAAGCGCTCGGTCGACGCGAACGGCCGGGTCAGCGGGGCGAGCACGTGGCTCTGCAGCAGCAGCGACTGCGCGAAGTCGAGCGAAACCCCCATCGCACCCATGCTCGCGGCAGGATCGGGGGCTGCCGCCGGCGCGATCAGCACCGACTGGCCCGCCGCCGGATCGAACAGCACGTAGCCCGCGCCCGTGTCGGGGTGGCCGGTGGCGAACAGCAGCGGCAAGGACGGGCCCCAGCGGGCGGCCAGATGGACCGTGACCGCATGCGCGAACTCCTGCTCGCCGAGCGTGCGCACCACCGCGAGCTCGGCCGGCTTGCGCTCGTGCAGCCAGGTGCGCAGCACCCCGCCGCCGTCGCGGTGGAACACGATGTCGACGCCCTGCACGGCCACCAGCGTGGCCTGCCCCGGATCGGCGGGTGCCAGGTCCGCGAAGACCTCGCGCAGCAGTGCGTCCCAATCCGCGCGCCCGTGCAGCCGCACCGGCCGCAACGCCGGGTCGGTCTCGACGATCGGCACGTTGACCGCGAGGTCGAGTTGCGCGACCGCATGGCGGGTAACTCCGCCGGAGCCCGTCGCGACCGGCCAGGTCGCTTCGAGGAAGACGTCGCCACCGGCCTGCGGGTAGGCGAGCAGCAGCCGACCGGGCGCGAGCCAGGCGGCGCGTGGAGCGCTCGCGCCGGGCACCGCCCTCGCCGGCGTCGCGGCCGGCGCTTGCACGACCGGCACCGGCGCGCATCCGGACGACGGGATCAGCGCGCCGACCGCCGCTGCCAGCCACAGCGCCCCACGCAATCGGACGATCATCGTGTCGGATCAGCTATGGCAACATGGTAGCGGAACCGTCGCACCCGCGGCGCCCCCCATCGCATGAACGCCGACCGCGCCATTCCGAATGTCCTCTCCATCGCCGGTGTCGACCCCTCGGGCGGCGCCGGAATCCTCGCCGACGTGAAGGCGATTTCCGCGAACGGCGCGTACGCCTGCGCGGTGGTCGCGGCGCTGACCGCGCAGAACACCGTGGGCGTCGAGGGAATCTTCCCCGTCCCGCCGGACTTCGTGCGCATGCAGATCGACACGCTGTGCAACGATGTCCGCGTCGACGCGGCGAAGATCGGCATGGTCGGGCAGGCGCCGGTGATCGTCGCCGTCGCCGAGCGCCTCGCGCACTGGCAGCCGCCGCACGTCGTACTCGACCCGGTGATGATCGCGAAGAGCGGCCACGGACTGCTCGAGCGTGCCGCCGTCGGCGCGCTCGCCGAAGCGCTGCTGCCGCTCGCCACGATGATCACCCCCAACCTGCCGGAAGCCGGCGTGCTCCTGGAGATGCGGGCGCCCGAAAACGTGAAAGAGATGGTCCGCTGCGCCGAGCGGCTGCGCGAGAAGATGGCGCACGCCGGCGAGCGTTGGGTGTACCTGAAGGGCGGGCACCTGCCCGGCGGCGCGGCAATCGACCTCCTGCACGACGGCGACCGCATGATCGAGCTCACGGCACCGCGCGTCGACACCAAGAACACGCACGGCACCGGCTGCACGCTCTCCGCGGCACTGGCGGCACTGCTTCCGCAGTCGCCCGACGTCCCGACCGCCGCCCGCCGTGCGAAGGACTATCTCACCCAGGCGATCGCCCACGCCGACCGGCTCGACGTCGGCAAGGGCCACGGCCCGGTGCACCACTTCCACGCCTGGTGGGGAAAGTAGGGTCAGACTCGACTTTTCGGAAACTGGGGTCAGACTCGACTTTCCCGGGCACGAGGAACCGAAACGCCGCCGGGCGAGCAAGGAAAGTCGAGTCTGACCCCAGTTTCCGAGCAGGACGAGAAATAAGTCGAGTCTGACCCTACTTTCCGGCGAGGGCGGCGTCGAGCGCGGGCAGCGCCGCGCGCAGGTCCAGGGCGCTCGCGCGCTCGCGCAGTGCGCGAATCGCCGCGACGTCACCCCGCCCGTCGATTGCGTCGGCGAGCGCCCGCGCGCGGGCGACCGTGAACTCGCTCCAGGGCGTCGGCTCGACGCTCGCATAGCGTTCGAGCACCTCCGCGTGCCGGCGCGCGCTGGAGGCGTCGCCCGTCTCGAGCGCCGCGTCGATCGCGTCGCCGCGGAACCAGAAGTGGTTGTGCGACAGCGCGCCGTCGGCCAGCAGCACCTCGCCTTCGGCCAGCAGACGCGCGCATTCCTCGCGCGACGCGGCGACGCGGGCACGCGCCGAGAGCAGCATCGGTCCGGCGAATTTCGGGCCGATCGGCTCCAGCAATTCGGCGCTCTCGTCCAGATGGCGCCGGGCACCGTGCGGATCGCCGGCGCGGCGCGCGATGTGACTCAGCATCACCAGGTCGATCGCGGCGAAGCGGCGCGACCCGATCGCGCGCGCGAGCGGCAGGCTGCGCATGATCGGCTCGACCGCCTCGGCGTCGTGCCCCGCCCCGACCAGTGCGAAACCGGCGACCTCGTCCGCCATCACTTCCGCCACGCGGTGGCCGATGCGCCGCGCGGCTTCCCATGCGCGTGCCGACTGCGCGAGCGCACCGCGCAGGTCGCCCAGGTAGAACTCGCAGATCCCCATCATGTTGCGGTTCGGCAGGGAGAAGTGGATGTCGCCGTGCCGCTCGCACAGGTCGACGCAGTCGCCGAACGCGCGGCGGGCCGACGCCATCCGCCCAGTGGCGTAGAGCACGTCGGCGAGGCCGGACAGCGCGTGGGCCTGCAACAGTTCGTCGTCGGTCTCCTTTGCCAGCGCGAGCGCCCGCTCGTGTTCGCTCGCACACGCGCCAAGCTCGCCACGCGCGAAGTGCAGCGCACCCCGGAGGTAGGCGATGCGCGCCTGCTCGCGGGTCAGGCGCAGCCGCTGCGCGATCGGCCCGGCGGCATCGAGGGCGGCGAAGCCCGCCTCGGCGTCGCTGGTCAGGCGGTGACCCGCTGCGATGCCGACCAGTGCCCGGCAGCGATGGGCGTCGTCGCCGGCGCGCGCCAGCGCGCGGCCGAACGCAGCGACGGAGGCCTGCGCGTCGCCGAGGTCGCGGGCGAGCCGGCCG
This sequence comes from uncultured beta proteobacterium, assembly GCA_963765065.1. GTDB lineage: Bacteria > Pseudomonadota > Gammaproteobacteria > Burkholderiales > Casimicrobiaceae > VBCG01. Next base: position 113,724 of record CAVXVH010000020.1, read on the forward strand.
GCGAGGATCTCCAGCACGAAGGCGACGGCGTCCGCGCGGGCGACGCGCGCGCCCCGCTGCGCCAGGCGCAGCGCCGCATCGGTGTGCAACGCCTTGGCCTCCGCGCGCGCAGCGTCGAGGAACGCCTCCGCGGCCCGCGCGTCCTCCGCGCGCTCGAGATGCTCGGCGCGCAATACCGGGTCGCGTCCCTGGTACCACGCCGCCGCACGCCCATGCAGCGCGCGCCGGGCGCTGTGCAGCAGCGACGCGTAGACGCCGTCGCGGATCAACGCGTGCGCGAACGCGAGCTCCTCGGGCACGCCGCCGTCGCGCACCAGGCCGCGTGCGCGCGCCTCCGCGAACGCCGCCGGCCGACCGACGAGGTGCGCGACGAGCGCGGGGTGGAAGCGCTGGCCTGCGACCGCCGCCGCCTGCAGCGCGCTCTTCTCGTCCGTCGGCAGCCGGTCGAGGCGCGCGAGCACGAGATTACCGATCGTCTCGGGCACGGCCTCGTCCTCGCCACTGGCCTGGAGCAGCTGGACCAGGAACAGCGGATTGCCCTGCGCGCGTTCGGCGCAGCGGCGCGCGAACTCCGGCGCCGCATGCAGAACGGACCGGGCGAGGTCGAGCGACTCCGCCTCCGAGAGCGGTTCGAGCGCGAGCGTCTCGACGCTGCCGGGCGGCCACGCGCGCGACGGATCGCCCTCGTGCCGCGTCGTCAGCAGCAGCACGATCGGCCGGTCCCGCGCGCAGTCGCGCAAGGCCGCGAGCGCGTCGAGGAGCAGCGGATCGGCCCAGTGCAGGTCCTCGACGGTGAGCACGAGCGGCCGCTCGCGCGCGGCGGCGGCGGTCAGTCCGCACAGCGCCTGCACGCGCCCGACCGCCCGCACCGACGCGTCCATCGCCTCGAAACGACCTCCCCCGCGCTGCGCGATGCCGAGGAGGTCGGCCACGAACGGCTCGTCGTCGTCGGCAACCTGCCGCGCGGCGACCGCCGCGTCGAGCTGCGCGCGGCAGTCCGCGGCCGATGCGCCTGCGGGAAGCGCCAGCAGCGAGCGTGCGAGAACGTTCGCCACGTCGCGTCCCTGTCCGACGCCGAAGTCGAGCGCGGCGGCGGCATGGCACGCCCAGCCGTCGCGACGCGCGTCGTCCTGGAACGCCTCCGCGAGTCGCGATTTGCCGACGCCCGGGTCGGCGCGCAGCACGAGCGTCGCGCCGCGACCGGAGGCCTTGGCCGCGCGCATCATCGCCGCGAACCGCTCGCGTTCGCGCGCACGGCCCACGAGCCGTCCCGCGACGGCCGGCGCGTCGCGCAGCGACCGCACCTGCCAGACCGGCTGCGCGCCGGCGAGGCCACGCACCTCGACGGCGCCGCGCGACGCGACGTCCAGCCGGTCGCCGAGGGCGCGGCGCACCGCGTCGGAGACGATCGTCTCGCCCGGTCGTGACAGTTCCTCGAGCCGCGACGCGAGATTCACCGCGTCCCCGGTGACCGTGTAGTCGTTGCGCGCCGCGCTGCCGACCGATGCCGCGACCACCTCTCCGCTCGCGATGGCGACGTGCGCCGCCAGCGCGCGACCGAACTCGGCGGACAGCGCGGCCATCGCGTCGTGGATCTCGAACGCGGCGCGCACCGCGCGCTCGATGTCGTTGCCGTGCGCGACCGGTGCGCCGAACACGGCCATCGTCGCGTCGCCGATGTGCTTGTCGATCGCGCCGCCCGCGCGGACGACGGCGCCGTCGACCGCCGCGAAATACCGTCCGAGCAGGTCCCGGATGGCCTCGGGGTCGTTCTCCGAGGTCAGGCGCGTGAAACCGGCGAGGTCGGCGAAGAGGATCGCCACCGGCCGGCGCTCACCGCCGGCGGCGGACGCGATGCGCGCACCGCACTGCGGGCAGAACCGCGCCCCCGCAGGAAGCGCGGCACCACACTCGGTGCACGCCGCCGATTCGTTCGCCATGCCCTCTCCCGGGCCCCCCGCGACCAGAAGCCCGACCTCGTTCCGGAATTCTGGCATCGCGCGGGCCCTCCGGGTTGTGACGCTGCGCCGATTGGCGTATCTTGCGCCGACGCTAGGGGTCCTGCCGGCGCGGCCTGAACGGCCGTGAGGCGGGTGAGAGAAACCCTAAGAACCTGATCCGGGTAATGCCGGCGAAGGGAAGCGGCGCCCTCCACGGAGGGCCGAACGCTCCTCCGCCGCCAGCCGGCGAGCCACCGAGGAGCCCCATGAACGCCAAGGACGAATTCTTCGCGCGCGACGCAGCGGTCGACGCCGCCGCCGTCGCGCCGCTGCCGCGCTCGCGCAAGATCCACGTCGAGGGGTCGCGCCCGGACCTGCGCGTACCCATGCGGGAGATCGAGCAGAGCGACACGCCCGCGTCGGGGATGTCAACCGAGGGCGCCGAGAGGAATCCCGCGATCGTCGTCTACGACACTTCGGGCCCGTACAGCGACCCTGCCGCGACGATCGACATCCGCCGTGGCCTGCCGGCCCTGCGGGAGCGCTGGATCGGCGAGCGCGACGACACGGTCGCGCTGGACGGCCCGACGTCGGCCTACGGCCGCGCGCGCCTCGACGACCCCGCGCTCGCCGGCCTGCGCTTCGACCTCCATCGCCGGCCGCGCCGCGCGCAGCCGGGACGCAACGTCACCCAGATGCACTACGCGCGCCGCGGCATCGTCACGCCGGAGATGGAGTTCGTCGCCATCCGCGAGAACCTGCGGCGCGACGCGATGCTCGCCACGCTCCCCGCGGCGGTCACGCGCCAGCACCCGGGCCAGTCGTACGGCGCGGCGCATCCCGCAGCAGATCACGCCCGAGTTCGTCCGCGACGAGGTCGCCCGCGGCCGCGCGATCATTCCGGCCAACATCAACCACCCGGAAGCCGAGCCGATGATCATCGGCCGCAACTTCCTGGTGAAGATCAACGCCAACATCGGCAACTCGGCGGTCACCTCGTCGATCGACGAGGAGGTCGAGAAGATGACGTGGGCGACCCGCTGGGGCGCCGACACGGTGATGGACCTGTCGACCGGGCAAGAACATCCACGAGACGCGCGAGTGGATCGTGCGCAACTCTCCCGTGCCGATCGGCACCGTGCCGATCTACCAGGCGCTGGAGAAGGTCGACGGCCGCGCCGAGGAGCTCACCTGGGAGATCTTCCGCGACACGCTGATCGAGCAGGCCGAGCAGGGCGTCGACTACTTCACGATCCACGCCGGCGTGCTGCTCGCGCTACGTCCCGCTGACCGCGCAGCGCCTGACCGGCATCGTCTCGCGCGGCGGCTCGATCATGGCCAAGTGGTGCCTCGCGCACCACCGCGAGAACTTCCTCTACACGCAGGTTCGACGGACATCTGCGAGATCATGAAGGCCTACGACGTCGCCTTCTCGCTCGGCGACGGCCTGCGGCCCGGCTCGATCGCCGACGCCAACGACGAGGCGCAGTTCGCCGAGCTCGCGACGCTCGGCGAGCTGACGCAAGTCGCGTGGGAGCACGACGTGCAGGTGATGATCGAGGGCCCCGGCCACGTGCCGATGCACATGATCAAGGAGAACATGGACGAGCAGCTGCGCCTGTGCGACGAGGCGCCGTTCTACACGCTCGGGCCGCTCACCACCGACATCGCGCCGGGCTACGACCACATCACCAGCGCGATCGGCGCGGCGATGATCGGCTGGTACGGCACCGCGATGCTCTGCTACGTGACGCCGAAGGAGCACCTCGGCCTGCCGAACAAGGCGGACGTCAAGGACGGCGTCATCGCCTACAAGATCGCCGCGCACGCGGCCGACCTCGCCAAGGGCCACCCCGGCGCGCAGACTCCGCGACAACGCGCTCTCCAAGGCGCGCTTCGAGTTCCGCTGGGAGGACCAGTTCAACCTCGGCCTCGACCCGGACACGGCGCGCGAGTTCCACGACGAGACGCTGCCGCAATCGGGCGCGAAGCTCGCGCATTTCTGCTCGATGTGCGGTCCGCACTTCTGCTCGATGAAGATCACGCAGGACGTGCGCGACTACGCGGCGAAGCAGGGCGTGGCCGAGAGCGAGGCGCTGGCGACGGGGATGGCGGCGAAGGCCGTGGAGTTCGTGACCAAGGGCGGCGAGATCTACTCGAAGGCGTAGGGCTCGCCCGTCACTTCGCCTGCATCTGGATCAGGTACTCCATCAGCGCGTTGATGCGCGTGCGCACGTAGGCCGCCTGGTTGTACGGCAGGTCGGGGTAGAGCTCGGCCGCCTTCTCGGTGTAGTCGAGGCCCCAGACCGGCATGTCGCGGGGTCCGTGACCCTTGCCGGCGCCCTCGATCATCTCGAACGTGGCCCTGACCGGGAACACGCCGCCGTTGCGCTTCGCCATCGTGCGCAGGTCCGGCAGCGGATGCTTGAGGTTCTCGGCGTACGGCCCGACGCCGCTGCCGTCCTTGCCGTGGCAGACCGCGCATTTGGCCTCGAACTCGCGCTTGCCGAGGTCGGCCACCCGCGACTGCGCGAGCGCCGTCGCGGCCATCGAGCACATCGTCACGGCGACAGCCATTGCCACTGTTCCGCGGTACCGCATCGTCGACTCCCTTGAGATCGAATCGGGGCTGGCGCCCTGCTGATCGCCTACAAGTAGCGATTCCGGCACGCCGGCGCCTTGACGCTCGTCAACGGCAGTAGGTATCGACGCGGTCCGAGCCGGCATCGTGCGCACCGCTGCGGCGGCGCCTGCGGCCGGGGCCCACGGCCGCGGCGGTGGTGCGACCGGCGTCCATCCCGTCGGCGCCGGGACGTGCGCCTGACGAACGGCACGTTGCCGGTTCGCAATGGCACCCACCGGTGCGGCGAGTGCCGCGGCGGATGCGGCCGGGACCGGGAACGGGAGGCGGGTTGACCTGCGTCAGCGTGCCCCGATGCGGGGAGGTTCAGGCTTCGAGTCATGATCGGTGCCCCTTCTCCGCCGGCGCTGGACGTCGGTGCGCTGGACCGCGCGCTCGCGAGCCATGGGGGGGAGCCGACCCTGTTGGTGCAGATCCTGCGCGCGGCACAGGAGGTCGACGGCTGGCTCCCGCCGGCGACCATCACCTACATCGCCACCCGGCTCGGACTGCCGCGCGCGCAGGTCGAAGGCGTCGCCGGCTATTACGCGTTCCTGCACCTCGAGCCCGTCGGGCGCTATCACGTGCTGTTCTCGGACAACGTCACGGACCGCATGGCCGGGAGCGAAGCCCTCCTGGACCGGCTCTGCCGCAACCTGTGGATCGAGCGCGGCAAGGTGTCCGAGGACGGCCTCGTGTCCGTGGCAACGACCTCGTGCACCGGCATGTGCGACCAGGGCCCCGGGCTGCTCGTCAACGGCATCGCCATCCCGCGCCTCGACGACGCGCGGGTGGATACGATCGCCGACCTGATCCGCGACCGTGTGCCGCTCGCCGACTGGCCGGCCGAGCTGTTCGCGATCGCCGACAACGTCCACCGCAGCGACATCCTGCTCGGCGCCAACGTGCGCCCCGGCGACGCACTGCGCGCCGCCATCGCCCGCGGCGAGCGCGACCCGGAGCTCGCCTCCAACGAACGGTCGTGGCGGGAGCGGGTGCCGATGATCCCGCAGGGTCCGACCGAGACGCTCGAGGAGATCAAGCGCTCGAACCTGCGCGGTCGCGGGGGCGCCGGCTTCACCACCGGCCTCAAGTGGGAGGCCTGCCGCACCGCGCTCGGCGCACGGCGCTACGTGGTCTGCAATGCCGACGAAGGCGAGCCGGGCACGTTCAAGGACCGCGTGCTCCTCACCAGCCACGCCGACCTCGTGATCGAGGGCATGACGGTGTGCGCGTACGTGATCGGCGCCCGCCAGGGCTTTCTCTACCTGCGCGGCGAGTATGCGTACTTGCTGCCGCACCTGCGCGCGGTGCTCGCGCGCCGGCGCGCCGAGGGCCTGCTCGGCAAGACCATCGCGGGACAGCCGGGCTTCGACTTCGACATCACGATCCACGTCGGCGCGGGCGCCTACGTCTGCGGCGAGGAGTCGGCGCTGATCGAATCCCTCGAGGGCAAGCGCGGCATTCCGCGCAACCGCCCGCCCTATCCGGTGACGCACGGCTACCGCCAGCAGCCGACCGTCGTCAACAACGTCGAGACGTTCTGCGCGGCGGCGCTGATCGCCATCCACGGCGGCGTCTGGTACCGGGCGATCGGCACGACGCGCTCGGCGGGCACCAAGGTGCTGTCGGTGTCCGGCGACTGCGCCCGGCCCGGCATCTACGAGTACCCGTTCGGCGTCACCGTGCGCCAGGTGCTCGCGGACTGCGGCGCCGAGCGCACGCAGGCGGTGCAGGTGTCGGGGCCGTCGGGCATCTGCGTCGGCGCCGCGGAATTCGACCGCCAGTTGGCCTTCGAGGACCTGCCCACGGCCGGCGCCTTCATGGTCTTCGACGAGTCGCGCGACATGTTCGAGGTGGCGCGCAACTTCGCCCACTTCTTCGCCCACGAGAGCTGCGGCTTCTGCACGCCATGCCGCGTCGGCACGACGCTGCTCTGCAACGTGATGGACAAGCTCGCCGAGCAGAAGGGCTCGCTGCACGACCTCGCGCGGATCGAGCGGCTCGCCCGCCTGCTGCAGGCGTCGTCGCACTGCGGGCTCGGCCACACCGCCTGCAACCCGCTCGTCGACACGCTGAAGCGCTTCCGGCCCGCGTACGAGCGCAGGCTCCAGTCCACCGAGTTCGAGCCGGCGTTCGACCTGGACGGCGCGCTGGCGCGCGCCCGCGCGATGACCGGCCGCGACGACGCGGGCGCGCACATCGGCGCGGTCGACTGACCGGGGCCCGGGCAGACGGCAGGAACAACCCGATGAACCCCACGCCCGACCGCGACACGTTCATGCTCGACGGCACCGCCGTGCCGTTCACGCCCGGCGAGACCGTGATGCAGGCCGCGCTCACCGCCGGCCACTACATTCCGCACCTCTGCTACCACCGCGAGTTCAAGCCGCACGGCAGCTGCAAGGTCTGCACGGTGCGTGCGAACGGCCAGACCGTCGCCGCGTGCACGCTGCCCGCGCAGGCCGGACTCGTCATCGAGTGCGCGGCCCCCGATCTCGAGGAGAACCGGCGCACGCTGGTGCAGATGCTGTTCGTCGAGGGCAACCACTTCTGTCCGTCTTGCGAGAAGAGCGGCAACTGCCTGCTGCAGGCCGTGGCGTACGACCTCGGCGTGCTGTCGACCGACCTCGATCACTTCTTTCCGAACCGGCCGATCGACGCATCGCACCCGGGGCTGCTGCTCGACCTCAACCGCTGCATCCTCTGCGAACTCTGCGTGCGGGCCTCCGCCGAGGTCGATGGCAAGAGCGTGTTCGCACTCTCCGGCCGCGGCATGAGCAAGCACCTGATCGTCAACGCCGAGTCGGGCCGGCTCGCCGACACCGACATCGCGGTGACCGACAAGGCGGTCGAGGTCTGTCCCGTCGGCGTGATCCTGAAGAAGCGCGTGGGCTTCGCGGTGCCGATCGGCAAGCGTCGCTATGACCTCGAGCCGGTGAGCGCGCAGGCGAAGGGCGATGCGCCGCGCGCGGCGCGGGAAGGCGAATCGCGATGACGGACGCCGCGCCCCGCAAGCTCAAGGTCGCAACGACCTCGCTCGCCGGCTGCTTCGGCTGCCACATGTCGTTCCTCGACATCGACGAGCGGCTCTTCGACCTGCTGCAGCACGTCGAATTCGACCGCACGCCCCTCACCGACATCAAGCACGTCGGGCCGTGCGACATCGGCCTCGTCGAGGGTGGCATCTGCAACGCGGAGAACGTGCACGTGCTGCGCCAATTCCGCAGGAACTGCAAGGTGCTGGTGGCCGTGGGCGCCTGCGCGATCAACGGCGGATTGCCGGCGCAACGCAACCACCTCGACCTCGGCACGTGCATGCAGGAGGTCTACCTGACGGAACCCGGCCTCGCCAAGGGCTGCATGCCCAACGATCCCGAGCTGCCGCTGCCGCTCGACAAGGTGCACCCGCTGCACGAAGTGGTGAAGGTCGACTACTTCCTGCCCGGCTGCCCGCCGCCGGCCGACGCGATCTGGTCGTTCCTGGCCGACATCGTCGCCGGTCGCGAGCCGCGCGTGCCGCGCGAGCTCATCCACTACGACTGACGCCATGAGCGCCGCAGGGCCGTCCCAAGGCGATCATTCCGCCCCCTCGGGGGCAGCGCAGCGGCGCACGCCGCAAGCGTGGGGGGCCCAATAAAATGCAAGTCGACCTCGAAACTGCGCCCACGCAGACCGGCATGCGCCGCGTCGCGATCGACCCCGTGTCCCGGGTCGAGGGCCACGGCAAGGTGACGATCCTGCTCGACGCGGACGACCGCGTCCATCAGGTGCGCCTGCACATCGTCGAGTTCCGCGGCTTCGAGAAGTTCGTGCAGGGCCGGCCGTTCTGGGAGCTGCCCGTGATGGTGCAGCGCCTGTGCGGCATCTGCCCGGTGAGTCACCACCTCGCCGCGGCCAAGGCGCTCGACATCATCGTCGGCGCGACGCGCCTCACGCCGACGGCCGAGAAGATCCGCCGCCTGATGCACTACGGGCAGATCCTGCAGTCGCACGCGCTGCACTTCTTCCACCTGGCCTCGCCGGACCTGCTGTTCGGCTTCGACTCGCCCATGGAGAAGCGCAACATCGTGGGGGTCGCCGCCGAGTACCCGGACATCGCGCGGAAGGGCGTGCTGCTGCGCAAGTACGGGCAGGAGGTGATCCGGGTGACCGCGGGCAAGCGCATCCACGGCACCGGCGCCATTCCGGGCGGCGTCAACAAGCGGGTCACCGCCGAGGAGCGCGACCTGCTGCTCGCCGACGCCTACAAGATGATCGGCTGGAGCCGCGAGGCGGTCGAGCTGGTGAAGCGCCTGCACTTCGCGAACGTCGGGCTGTACAACAGCTTCGGGGCGTTCCGCTCGAACATGCTGTCGCTCGTCGCCGCCGACGGCAGCCTCGACCTCTACCACGGCGACCTGCGCGCGCGTGACGATGCGGGGCGCGTGATCTTCGACCACGCGAGCTACGAGCGCTACTGGGACCTGATCACCGAAGAGGTAAAGCCCTGGTCGTACATGAAGTTCCCGTACCTGCGCGAGCTCGGCCCCGAGGCGGGCTGGTACAAGGTCGGGCCGCTCGCGCGCGTGCAGAACTGCGACCAGATCCCGACGCCCTTCGCCGACGCCGAACGCCGCGAGTTCGTCGACTTCGGCGGCGGCCAGCCGATCCACGCGACGCTCGCCTACCACTGGGCGCGCATGATCGAGATGTTGTTTGCCGCCGAGGAGATCAAGGAACTCCTCCACGACGACGACCTGCTCGGCGACGATCTGGTGGTGAAGGGGGAGAGCCGTCGCCGCGGCGTGGGCGTGATCGAGGCACCCCGCGGCACGCTGATCCACCACTACCGGCTCAATGCCAACGACCAGGTGATGCGCGCCAACCTGATCGTCTCGACGACGCACAACAACCAGGCGCTGAACCAGGCGATCCGCCAGGTGGCGAAGCGCTACCTGGACGGGCGGACGCTGACCGAAGGGTTGCTGAACCACATCGAGGTGGCGATCCGCGCCTTCGACCCCTGCCTCTCGTGCGCCACGCACGCGCTGGGACAGATGCCGCTCGAGGTCGAGCTGGTCGATGCCGCCGGGGCACGCGTCGATGCCCTGCGCCGCGACGGCGACGGCGGCGTCGAACGAATCCCGGGCTGATGCCGCCGACCCGGCTCGTCGTGCTCGCCTGGGGCAACGAGAGCCGCGGCGACGACGGCTTGGGTCCGGCGTTCCTCGCACGCGCCGAGGCGTTGCCCGATCCCCAGGGGGTGGAGTCGACCTTCGTCGACGATTTCCAGCTGCAGCCCGAGCACGCGATGGACCTGGACGGCCGGGATCTCGTGCTGTTCGTCGACGCGAGCCGTACCGCGGAGGCGCCGTACGTGTTCCGCCGCGTCGAGCCGGCGCGCACCGCGACGTTCACCACCCACGGCGTCGCGCCGGGGGTGGTGCTCGGCGCGTTCGAGGCGACGTTCGGCCGCGCGCCGCCTCCCGCCTTCGAACTCGCGATCCGCGGCGAGCGCTTCGACCTCGGGGCGCCGCTCGGCGAGCGCGCGCGCCTCTGCCTCGAGGAGGCGCTCGCGTTCTTCGCCGCCCTGCGCGGCAACGCCTCGGCGATCGTGTGGCAGGGCAGGGTCCGGGGGACTTGATCCCGCGCAAGGGGGCGGGCGTGGCCCGCTCGCAGAATGACCCGGTGGCGCGGGCCGACACGCCGGCGCCGGACACCGAGGAGGGAGAATCCATGCGTACCGCAGCGGCACTGCTGCTCGCAGGCTTCGCCGTCACCGCGCTCGCCGCGCCGAGCTGGCTGGCGATCGGCGACAACGCGAACGGCAACAAGGTCTTCGTCGACACGGCGAGCGTGAAGAGCGCCAAGGGGGTCACCACGGTCGGCTACCGGACCGAGATGAAGAGCGCGCTCGACACCCCCGGCGGCGGCATCACCAGCATGCGCTCGACCATGCAGGTCAACTGCAAGGACATGACCGCGGCGGGCCTCGAGGTCGTGCTGTTCGAGGACGAGGCCAAGGGCAGGATCTTCTCGCGCAACAAGGCGCAGAAGATCGAGTTCCTCAAGGAGCCCGCCGGCAGCTCCGCGGACATGGTGGTCAGGCACGTCTGCAGGAAGTAGCCGGTCGCGGGCCCGTTGTACGGCTATTTCGACCACGACGCCGACGTCGGTGTCTTCGGCCGCGGCGCCACGATCGAGCAGGCGCTCGAGAATGCCGCGCGCGCAACGTTCGCGCTGATGTGGGAGCCTCGGGAGGTCGCGATGCGGGACGAGGTCGAGGTTGCGTTCGAGGAGGCCGACGCGGAGCTGGCACTCGTCACGTGGCTAAACGGACTGCTCGGGCAGGCCGCCGCGCGGCACCTCGCGCTCGCCGACTTCTCGCTCGCGCGGGACGGCGACCGCTGGCACGGGCGTGCGCGCGGCGAACCGTGGCGCGACGACCTGGCGCGCGGCACCGGCGTCAAGGGTGCGACGCTCACTGCGCTGTCGGTGCGCCCGGTCGACGGCGGCTTCGACGCGCGCTGCGTCGTCGACGTCTGAAGGAGTCGGCGATGGACCTCTCCCGCCTCCGCGCCCGCGACGCATGGTCCTGGGAACTGCCGCGCGGCAGCGGCGAGCGGCGGCACGACGTCGTGCTCTACGGCTCGCGCGAGCTCCTCGCATCGATGGACGACAAGGTGCTGGAGCAGATCGGCAACGTCGCGCGCCTGCCCGGACTGGTGGGCGCGGCCATGACGATGCCCGACGCGCACTGGGGCTACGGCTTCCCGATCGGCGGCGTGGCCGCGTTCGACCCGGAGGCGGGCGGCATCGTCTCCGCCGGCGGCGTCGGCTTCGACATCTCCTGCGGCATCCGCTGCATGCGCACGGGACTCACGCTCGATGCGATCGCGCCGAAGCTCCTGAAGCTCGCCGACGCGCTGTACCGGGACGTTCCCGCCGGCGTCGGCGAGGAAGGCCCGCTCAGGCTCACCGTGCCCGAGCTCGACGACGTGCTCGCCGGCGGGGCGCAGTGGGCCGTCGCCCACGGGTACGGCGACGCCGCGGACCTCGAATTCATCGAGGAGCACGGCCGGGCCGGGCACGCGGTACCGGCGAACGTCTCGCCGCTTGCCAAACAGCGCCAGTTGGGCGAGATGGGGACGCTGGGCTCGGGCAACCACTACCTCGAGGTGCAGTGGGTCGAGCGCATCGAGGACGCCGACGCGGCACGCGCGTTCGGGCTGTTCGAGGGCCAGGTCCTCGTGTCGATCCACTGCGGCTCACGTGGGCTCGGCCACCAGATCGGCACCGAGTTCCTGCTGTCGCTCGCCAAGGGCGCCGCACGGCTCGGCATCGCACTCCCCGACCGCGAGCTCGCCTGCGCGCCGATCCGATCAGACGAGGGCCGGCAGTACCTCGGGGCGATGAATGCAGCGATCAACTGCGCGCTCGCGAATCGGCAGATCCTCGCGCACCTCACGCGTGCCGCATTCGCGCGCCACTTCCGCGACGCCGCGATGGAGACGCTGTTCGACGTCTCGCACAACACCTGCAAGGCGGAGCAGCACGTCGTCGACGGCAGGACGCGCCAGCTGTACGTGCACCGCAAGGGCGCGACGCGCGCGTTCGGCCCGGGGCATCCGGCGCTTCCCGCGCGCTACCGCGACGTGGGGCAGCCGGTGATCGTCGGCGGCAGCATGGGCACCGCCTCGTGGATCCTCGCCGGAACCGCCGCGAGCGAAGCGCAGGCGTGGAGCTCGGCGTCGCACGGCGCGGGTCGGGCCATGAGCCGTGCGCAGGCACTGAAGCGCTGGCAGGGACGCGAGCTGATCCGCGAGCTCGAAGGCCACGGCATCCTGATCCGCACGCGATCGATGCGCGGCGCCGCCGAGGAGGCGCCCGGTGCCTACAAGGACGTCGACCGGGTTGCCGAGGCGACCGAGCGCGCGGGCCTCGCGCGCCGTGTCGCGCGCCTGCGGCCGAAAATCTGCATCAAAGGCTGACACCGCAAAAGCGGCGACGCGCCGCGCCCTCGCGTTGACGGCGGTCAACACCGCGATTCGCAGTCGCAGTACGGTGTCACGGTCGCCACGAGATCGCTCCCGGTGTGGGAGCGCACAGCGCGACAGGGCAACGAGTCCGCATGTACTTTCGCGACCGCACCGACGCGGCGCAGCGGCTTGCGGCAGCGCTCGACGCCACCTACCGGGGCAGCCATCCATTGGTGCTGGCGATTCCCCGTGGCGCCGTGCCGATGGGCCGCGTGATCGCCGACGCGCTCGGGGGTGACCTCGACGTCGCGCTCGTGCGCAAGCTGCGTGCCCCGGGCCAGCCCGAGTTCGCGGTCGGCGCGATCGACGAGACCGGTTGGGCGTACATCGCCGACTACGCGGCCAGCGCCGGCGCCGACGCGGGGTACCTCGCGCGCGAGAAGGCGGCGCAGCTCGCGGTGCTCGCGGAGCGGCGGGCGAGCTACACGCCGGCACGGACGCCGCTCGACCCGGCGGGCCGCACCGTGATCGTCGTCGACGACGGCCTCGCGACCGGCGCGACGATGATCGCCGCGCTGCACGCGGTGCGTGCGAAGCGCCCGGCGCAGCTCGTCTGTGCGGTCCCGGTGGGCGCCCCTGACAGCGTGCGCAAGGTTGCGCCCCATGCCGACGAGGTGGTCTGCCTCGCCACGCCTCCCGACTTCTACGCGGTCGGGCAGTTCTACGGGTCGTTTCCCCAGGTCGACGACGACGAAGTGAAGGCGATCCTCGCCCGCGCCGCGTCGCCGCCCGCGGGCGACGTCGGAGCGTGACGATGCCTGCCGTGCAGGCTGCCGTATCGATCATCGCCGGGGACGTCGAGCTCGACGGCGCGCTGGTCGTGCCGGACGGCGCGCGTGGCATCGTGCTGTTCGCGCACGGCAGCGGATCGGGCCGCAAGAGCCCGCGCAACACTTTCGTGGCACGGGCGCTCCGCACCGCCGGTCTCGGCACGCTGCTGTTCGACCTGCTGACGCCGGCCGAGGACACCGACTACCAGCGGCGTTTCGAGATCGAGCTCCTGTCGCGCCGGCTCGCCGACGGCATGCGCTTCGTGCGCGACGACCCGCGCACGCGGGACCTCGCGGTGGGACTGTTCGGCGCCAGCACCGGTGCCGCGGCGGCGCTGCAGGTCGCCGCACGCTTCCCGACGCACGTCGTCGCCGTCGTGTCGCGCGGTGGGCGGCCCGACCTCGCCGGCCCGGCCGCGCTGCGCCGCGTCGAGGCGCCGACGCTGCTTGTCGTCGGCGGACACGACTACGGCGTCATCGAGCTGAACGAGGCGGCGCTTGCCGAACTGCGCTGTCCGAAGGAGCTTGGGGTAGTCCCCGGCGCGACCCATCTCTTCGAGGAGCCGGGCACGCTCGAGGAGGTGGCCCGACTCGCGGCGGCGTGGTTCGTCCGCTACCTCACCCCGGCGGCGTGACGCGCAGCGCGTAGCCGCCCGACTTCTCGTCGCGCTCCAGGGACAGCAGACCGCGGGTCTGCGCCTCCTCGAGCAGCGCGTTGAACGAGCGGAAGCCGTAGTACGACTCGTTGAAGCCGGGCTTCACGCGTTTGATCGCCTGCTTGACCATCGAGCCCCAGACCTTGTCGTCGCCGCCGCGCTCCTCGGCGAGCGCCTCGACCGTACCGACGATGAGCTCGAGCGCCTCCTGGATCTTCCCGCCCTCGACGCGCGCCGGCGCGCTTTCCGCGGGCTCGGGCGTCGCGGTGCCGGCCGCCGCGTCCTCTGGCTCGGCAGCGGTCTTCTTCGACGCGCGCCTGCGTCTCGTGGCGGGGGCGGCCTCGGCGGCCGCCTTCTTCGACGTGCGCTTGCGGGACTTCGTTCGCGCTGCGGCCTCCTCGGCCGGCCCCGCCACGGGCGCCGCCTCTGCGGGCACGTCGGTGGGCGCCTCCACCGCGGGCTTCGCTGCCGCCTTCGTGGTTCCCTTCGCCACGCGCTTGGCGACGCGCTTCTTCTCCTCGCGCACCAGGTCGTCGTAGTAGATGAACTCGTCGCAGTTGGCGATGAGGAGATCCGACGTGGAGTTCTTCACGCCGACGCCGATCACCAGCTTCGCGTTCTCGCGCAGCTTCGAGACCAGCGGCGAGAAGTCGGAGTCGCCGCTGATGATGACGAAGGTGTCGACGTGCGCCTTCGTGTAGCAGAGGTCGAGCGCGTCGACGACCATGCGGATGTCGGCGGAGTTCTTGCCCGACTGCCGCACGTGCGGGATCTCGATCAGCTCGAAGTTCGCCTCGTGCATGGGCGCCTTGAACGCCTTGTAGCGTTCCCAGTCGCAGTACGCCTTCTTGACCACGATGCTGCCCTTGAGCAGCAGCTTCTCGAGCACGCGCTTGATGTCGAACTTCTCGTAGCGCGCGTCGCGCACGCCGAGCGCGATGTTCTCGAAGTCGCAGAACAGCGCCATGCTCGTGACTTCCTGGCTCGCCATCTCGTACCGCTCCCTTGCCGCGCCCGTGGCGCACCGGCTCCCACGATAGCAGCATCCGGCCGCGGTCGACGCGGCGCGCTTTCCTCCGGAGTCCCGCAGCGCCGCGCTACACTGCGCAGCAACCCCGACCACCGCACCCCATGAACCTGCCCGCCCTGTCGCTGCTCGAGACCCGCGTGCTCGGCGTGCTCGTCGAGAAGCGGCACACCGTGCCCGACACGTATCCGCTCACGCTGAACGCGCTCGTGTCGGGCTGCAACCAGAAGACGAGCCGCGACCCGGTGCTCGAGGCCACCGAGGCCGAGGTGCAGGCGGCGGTCGACCACCTGCGCCAGCTCGCGCTCGTCGTCGAGTCCTCGGGCGGGCGCGTGATGCGCTACGCCGAGAACGTCGGGCGCGTGCTGGGCATTCCGTCGGAGTCCGTCGCGCTCGTCGCGACGCTGCTGCTGCGCGGGCCCCAGACGCCCGCGGAGATTCGCCAGAACTGCGAGCGCCTGCATCGGTTCGCCGACGTCTCCTCGGTCGAAGCCTACCTCGCCGAGCTGGCGTCGCGGAGTGCGGGCCCGATGGTGGTGGAGCTGCCGCGCGCGCCCGGTGCACGCGAGAACCGGTGGGCGCATCTCCTCTCCGGCCCGCCGGACCTGCGCGCCGTGGAAACGGTGGCTGTGCCGACCGCGTCCGGCGCGATCGGCGTCGGCGAGATCGCCGCGCTCAGGCACAACGTCGACGCGCTCGCCCGCGAGCTCGCCGAGGTCAAGGCCGAGCTCGCGCGCGTGATGGAAGAGCTGGGTATCAAGCGTTAGCGCGTGAGCGACCGAGCGGCGCGAGGTTGGGAAGCGGTCGAGGTTTCGTGTCCGTTTCCGAAACCGAGGCCGCTTCCCGACGTCGCGTCGCCCGCCATTCAGAGAGACCCGGTCGCGCGCAACCCGGCAGGGGGTTACCGTTTCGAGAACGGACACGAAACGGTAACCCCCTGCCGGGCCGCGCGCGTGCGCCGCGTGACAGTGCCGCGTATACGGCGCGCGTGCGAACGGAACGGGTGCGGGTTATCCTCTTGCCGGGATGTTCGTGATCAGGAGTGCGACATGGGATTGCTCGACGGATTGCTGGGCCAGGTGCTCGGCGGCATGGCACAACAACGCGGTGGTGGCGGCGGCGGTCTCGACGATCTGCTGAACCAGATCGGCGGCAACGCGCGTGGTGCGCCGGGCGGCGGTGGTCTCGGCGACCTGCTCAACCAGATCGGGGGCGGCGGCGCGCGCGGCGCGCCGGGTGGCGGTGGCCTCGGCGACCTGCTGAACCAGATGGGTGGCGGCGGCATGCCGACGAACCAGGCCGGCACTGGTGGCGGCATGGGTGGTGCGGTCCTCGGCGGCCTGCTGATGATCGCCCTGCAGATGCTGCAACGCAACGGCGGCTTAGGCAACGTGCTCGGGCGACTGCAGGAGCAGGGTTACGGTCGCGAGGCGGATTCCTGGGTGGGCACTGGCGACAATGCCCCGGTATCGGCCGACGTGATCGAACAGATCTTCGGACGCGACGCGATCGGCCAGGCGGCGCAGCAAATGGGCCTGTCGCCGGAACAGGCGACGGGCGGCCTCGCGCAGATCTTCCCCGAGATCGTCAACGAGATGACCCCGCACGGACGCATCGAACCCGGCAGCGACGACGTCGTCGCACAGGCGATGGAGATCCTGCAGCGCGCCGGGAAGTAGGCTCCGACCGAAGGCGATGCGGCGCGTGCGCGCGCCGGTCGCCCCGGACGGGCGGACGCGGGTTTCGTGAGAAAATCCGCGGCCCCCGCGTCGTCGTCGTCCCTCCCGCTTGCAAGCCCCCGACTTCCTCACCGCGCTCATCCTCGGCATCGTCGAGGGCCTGACCGAGTTCCTGCCGATCTCGTCGACCGGGCACCTGATCATCGCCGGGTCGCTGCTGGGCTACGTCGGGGACAAGGCCAAGGTGTTCGAGATCGCGATCCAGTCGGGCGCGATGATGGCCGTCGTCTGGGAGTACCGGGCGCGCTTCGGCCACGCGATCGCGGGTCTCGCGAGCGATGCCGCGGCGCGGCGCTTCGCGCAGAACCTCGTCGTCGCGTTCGTCCCGGCTGCCGCACTCGGGTTCCTGTTCGGCAAGCACATCAAAGCGGTCCTGTTCCATCCGGTGCCGGTCGCGCTGGCGTTCATCGGCGGCGCGCTGGTGATCCTGTGGGCCGAGCGTCGGCAGAAGGCGCGACCGCACTCCGTGCGCGTCACCGACGTCGATGCCATGAGCTGGCAGGACGCGCTCAAGGTGGGCGTCGCGCAGGCGTTCGCGCTGATCCCGGGAACCTCCCGATCGGGCGCCACGATCATCGGCGGCATGCTGTTCGGGCTGTCGCGCAAGGTGGCTACCGAGTTCTCGTTCTTCCTTGCCGTGCCGACGCTGGTCGCCGCCGGCGCGTATTCGCTGTGGAAGGACCGCGCCCTGCTGTCGATGGACGACCTGCCGGTGTTCTCGCTCGGCTTCGTCGTGTCGTTCGCCTCGGCGCTGCTGTGCATACGCTGGCTGATCCGGTACGTGAGCCGCCACGACTTCGTGCCATTCGCCTGGTACCGGATCGCCTTCGGGCTCGTGGTGCTCGCGAGCGCCTGGTCCGGCGTCGTCGACTGGCAGTGAGCGCCGGCGCGTCGCGCTGGATCGGCCCGGCGTTCGCCGTGGCGGGCGTCCTCGGGTTCTCGTTCAAGGCGATCCTGATCAAGCTCGCCTACGCCTGGTCGAGCATCGACGCGACGACGCTCCTCGCGCTGCGGATGCTCTACTCGGCGCCGTTCTTCGTCGCGATGGCCTGGTGGTCCGGACGCGGCGCCGCGCCGATCGGACGCGCGGACTGGCGGGCGCTCGTCTGGCTCGGCTTCGTCGGCTACTACCTCGCGAGCCTGCTCGACTTCATGGGCCTCGCCTACATCACCGCGGCGCTGGAGCGCCTGGTGCTGTTCCTCTACCCGACGATGGTGGTGCTGCTCAACGCCGCCTTCCACAGGAAGCCCGTCGGCCGCCGCGCGTGGCAGGCGCTCGCACTCTCGTACATGGGCATCGTGCTCGTGTTCTGGCACGACCTGCGCGTTTCCGGCGATCCGCAGGCGATCGCGGTCGGCGGCGCGCTGGTGTTCGGCAGCGCCTTCGCCTACGCGCTGTACCTGGTCGGCGCAGGCGGCGCGATCGCGCGGCTGGGCTCGATGCGCTTCATCGCCTGGGCGATGCTCGCCTCGACGTTGTTCGTACTGGCGCAGTTCGCGCTGACGCGGCCGCTGGCGGCGCTCGACGTGCCGCCGCGCATTCACCTGCTGTCGCTCGCGATGGCGGTGTTCTCGACGGTGCTGCCGACCTGGCTCGTCGCCGAGGCGATCCGGCGCATCGGCGCGAACGCCTCGTCGCTGATCGGCTCGCTCGGCCCCGTGTTCACGATCGGACTCGGCGCCGTGATCCTCGGCGAGCCGATGCACGCGATCCAGCTCGCCGGCGCCGCGCTCGTGCTGGCCGGCGTGCTGCTCGTCAGCCGCCAGCCCCGGCTCGCACCGGCCGACACGTAACGCACTGGCCGCAACGCGGCGACCCGACCGCTGCGCCCGGCGAGGCCGCGGGCGCTAGAATGCGCGATTAAGCTGCAAGGAGATCCGCGATGGCCCCCGACACGCTCGAACGCGCCGCCCCGGCGCTCAAGGACCCGACTCTGCTGCGCCAGCAGTGCTACGTGAACGGCGCGTGGTACGACGCCGACGACGGTACGACCCACACCGTGGTCAACCCCGCGACGGGTCGCCCGATCGGCACCGCGCCGGTGTTCGGCGCCGCCGAGACGCGGCGCGCGATCGAGGCCGCTGAACGCGCGTGGCCGGCGTGGCGGGCGAAGACCGCGAAGGAGCGGAGCGCGATCCTGCGCAAGTGGTACGAGCTGATGGTCGCGAACGTCGACGACCTGGCACTGATCCTCACTTCCGAGCAGGGCAAGCCGCTCGCCGAATCGAAGGGCGAGGTGACCATCGCGGCCGCCTACGTCGAGTGGTTCGCCGAGGAGGCGAAGCGCGTCTACGGCGACGTGATCCCGACGATCGCCAACGACCGGCGCATCGTCATCGTCAAGGAACCCGTCGGAGTGTGCGCGGCGATCACGCCGTGGAACTTCCCCAGCTCGATGATCACCCGCAAGGTCGCGCCGGCGCTCGCCGCCGGCTGCCCGGTGATCCTGAAGCCCGCGGGCGCGACGCCTTACTCCGCGCTCGCGCTCGCCGAGCTTGCCCACCGTGCCGGCTTCCCGCCGGGTGTGGTCAACATCATCACCGGCAAGTCGAGCGCGATCGGCGGCGAGCTGTGCGCGAACCCTGCGGTGCGCAAGCTCTCGTTCACCGGCTCGACCGAGATCGGGCGGCAGCTGATGCGCGACGTCGCGCCGACGATCAAGAAGATCTCGCTCGAGCTCGGCGGCAACGCGCCGTTCATCGTCTTCGACGACGCCGACCTGGACGCCGCCGCCGAAGGCGCACTGATCTCCAAGTACCGCAACGCCGGGCAGACCTGCGTGTGCACCAACCGCTTCTTCGTGCACGACAAGGTCTACGACGCGTTCGCCGAGAAGTTCGCCGCGAAGGTGCGCTCGTTGAAGGTCGGCCCCGGCACCGAACCCGGCGTCACGCAAGGCCCGATGATCGACCAGGACGCCGTGGCCAAGGTCCTGGAGCACATCGCCGACGCGACGGCCGGCGGCGCGAAGGTCGTCGCCGGCGGCAAGCGGCACGCGCTCGGCGGCACGTTCTTCGAGCCGACGCTGCTCACCGCGGTCACGCCCGACATGAAGATCTTCCGCGAGGAGACCTTCGGCCCGGTCGCGCCGCTGATTCCGTTCAAGAGCGACGCCGAGGTGGTCGAGCTCGCCAACCGCACCGAGTACGGTCTCGCCGCCTACTTCTACTCGCGCGACATCGGCCGCATCTGGCGCGTCGCCGAGGCGCTCGAGTACGGCATGGTCGGGGTCAACACCGGCCTCATGGTGACCGAGGTGGCGCCGTTCGGCGGCGTCAAGCAATCCGGCCTCGGTCGCGAGGGCTCGAAGTACGGCATCGACGAGTTCGTCGAGGTGAAGTACATCTGCATGGGCGGCATCGATAGGTAGCAGATTTCCGCCGCCACGCCTTCGGACGTTGACGAGCAGACGCAAGGGCCCGCGCCGAAGGCGGGCCCTCGTCGTTTCCATCCCCCGCCACTGCAGTCACGCCTCGGTCCGCGCGCGCGGCAGGCTCCCTGTGGTATGGGTTTTTGTATGGCTATCCGGTAATATACCGCCATGGCCAAGGCCCGATTCGACTGGGATCCCGCCAAGGATCGGGCGAATCGGCTCAAGCACGGCGTCGATTTCGCCACCGCGCAATTGGCCTTTGCCGACGCATGCCGTGTAATCGCCGAGGATGTCGAGCACAGCTCGAGAGAACGACGCTATTTCTGCTTTGGACGTGTCGAGTCCGGCGTTCTTACTGTTCGCTTCACCTATCGCGCCGGCGTCATACGCATTTTCGGTGCCGGCTACTGGCGGAAAGGAAAGCAGATCTATGACCACGAAAATCAAGTACACCGATGAACCAATCGGCAATCCCCGGGTGATCGCCGATTTCCTCCCCCCGCCAGAGGACCTCGCCATTCGTGAGGAGGGCGTGAAGATCACGCTCGCATTAAGCAAGAGAAGCGTGGAGTTTTTCAAGCGCGAGGCACAGAAGCACAATACGCAGTACCAACGCATGATTCGGCGGCTTCTCGATGCTTACGCCGAGCGTTATGCGCAACCCCTGGCCTCACGGCCAACCGAACGCCCGCCAACGGGGCTTCGCCCCCGCGGGGGTCGCCGGTTGCCTTGATGCGTTAGCAGGCCGGTGCGCGAGATGACCGACGTCAGTCGCCCCGCCAAACAAAGCCTCGTGCATGCCATGCTCGCGGTCCTGGCGGTCGTCGCCGCGAGCCTCGGTCGGGTTGACGCAGCCACCCTTGCCTACCAGCCTGTTCAGCCGGTCTCGAATCAACCGCTTCGGCTGACCCTGTACGACGTCGTGCCCCACTCCGGGTTTCTCGTCGGGCCGCACGCCGCCAAAATCGAAGGGCAAAGCATTCGGGTCGAAGGTTGCATCGGTAGTGGCGGTTTTGCCGCCCCTGGCGATTACACGGCACACGTGACGGTAACGCCACTCCCGCCCGGCGAGTATGTGTTGCAGTATTACCGAACGTTCTGTGGCCGCTTCGTTCCACCGTTCCAACTGGTGGGAACCTGGACCGTGACTGTGAGTGAGCCGCCGCCGGGCCAACCGGCCGTGCCGATGCCGCCGAGCGAGGCGTATCAGTACTGGCATGCGGGCTTCGATCACTACTTCTTCACGGTCAACGACGAAGAGAAGCTGGCGATCGAGACCGGTCAGTTCGTCGGGTGGGAACGCATTGCCCCTTACAACTCGACAGCAAGCGCGTTTCGCTTCGGGATGTTCAGCGACTCGTCTGATGAACGCACTCCCGTTTGCCGGTTCTTTACCGAACGCTTTGCGCCCCGAAGTTCGCACTTCTACGCCATCGGGCAAGACGAGTGCGATCTGGTTCGATCGAACGCAGACTGGAACCTCGAAGGCGTTGTCGGTTACGTGTACCCAACGGCTGCAGACGGGTCATGCACGCGAGGCGTTCCGCTCTACCGCCTCTACAACCGCGGCCGGAGCGGCGCGCCAAACCACCGGTACACGATCGACAGGCTGGCGCGTGCGGAGATGATTCGCAAAGGCTGGCAGCCCGAGGGCACGGGCGCCGGTGTCGTTGCCTGCGTTCCCAATGTCGATCCTTGACACGCCCGGTCCCGACGCCCGCCGAGCCGATGCACTACCACTCACTTCCGCTGCGCCGCGGCGCTCTCTGCGCGAAGAGTTGGCGCAACACGGCTAGCATGGGCGCGACCCCGCGCTCGAGCGCACGCGCCGGATGACCATTTCATCCTGCAAGTGTCTGGTCGGCGTGCCGCTCAACTCCGACGTCGGCCGGCAAGATTGCCCGCGGCGAGGTCGAGCAAGATTGCAGACTTCGGGAACACGCAAGGGAACGTGCCATGTACCTTCCTAAGCACTTTGAAGAAACGCGGACCGAAGAGCTGCACCGCGTCATCACCGATTACCCGCTCGGCATTCTCGTACTGAATGGCCCGCAGGGACTCGACGCCAATCACCTGCCGTTCGAATTGAACCCGAACGCCGGCGAGCGCGGGCAGTTGCTCGCTCACGTCGCCCGCGCCAATCCCCTTTGGCAGGAGGCACGGGCCGGCGACGACGCGCTCGTCATCTTTCGAGCAGCGGACGCCTACATCTCACCGAACTGGTATCCGAGCAAGCACGAGTTGCACCGGCAAGTGCCCACCTGGAATTACCAGGCGGTGCACGTCCACGGCAAGCTCACGATCCGCGATGACGAGAGGTTCGTGCGCGGCGTGGTGGCGCGCCTCACGCGCGTCAACGAGGCTCGCGCCGGATCGGACAAGCCGTGGCGGATGACCGATTCGTCCAAGGAGTACATCGACCAGATGCTGACCGCCATCGTGGGCATCGAGATCGACATCACCCGGATGGTCGGCAAGTGGAAGCTCAGTCAGAATCGGGAAGAACGGGATCGCGTCAGCGCGGCCGAAGAGTTGCGCAAGCGCGGCGAGCGGGGGATGTCCGCGGCCATGCTCAACGCTGTCGTCGCCAGGAGCTGATGCTGCCCGACAGGGCGTTCCAGGCCACGTTCAGCGGCGCTTGCGCCGCGCCAACCCCGGTATCGAGCCTTTCCGCAAGGGAGGGGACTGATCGATAGCCGCGGCGATCCGGGTCCGGCGGCACGGGATCGCCCCGCCGGAGACGTCGACGCAACGCAACATCGACCGGCGGCAGCCCGTGCCCCCTTCACGAACGCGCCGCGTACGCTTATGCTCGCGGGCACCAACCTGCCATGCCGTCCCGGCAAGGACACCGCGCTCGGGGCGCCCCGATGACCCACCTGATCGACGTTCGGGAACTCTCCCTCGAGTTCGACGTGCGCGGCATGCGCGTGCCGGTGCTGGACAAGGTGTCGTTCCGCATCCGGCCCGGCAGCACCGTGGCGCTGGTCGGCGAGTCCGGCTCGGGCAAGTCCGTCACCGCGCAGGCGATGATGGGCATCCTGCCGCACAACGGCCACATCACCGGGGGCGAGATCCTGTTCTCGGACCCGAAGGGCGCCGACGCCCCGGTCGACATCGCGACGCTCGACCGGGAAGGCCCGGGCTTTCGCGCGATCCGCGGCGGCCGCATCTCGATGATCTTCCAGGAGCCGATGACGTCGCTGTCGCCGGTGCACACCGTCGGCGACCAGGTCAGCGAGGCGCTGTTCCTGCACCACCCCGTCGAGAAGGCCGACGGCATGCGCCAGACCGCCGAGATGCTCGGCCTGGTCGGCTTCCCCGACCCGGTGCGGGCGCTGAAGATGTATCCGTTCGAGCTGTCCGGCGGCCTGCGGCAGCGGGCGATGATCGCGATGGCGCTGATCTGCCGGCCGTCGCTGCTGATCGCCGACGAGCCGACCACCGCGCTCGACGTGACGATCCAGGCGCAGATCCTCTCGCTCCTCGCCGACCTCAAGCAGAAGCTCGGCATGGCGGTGCTGCTGATCACCCACGACCTCGGCGTCGTCGCGAACCTCGCCGACGAGGTGGTCGTGCTCTACCGCGGCCGCGTGATGGAGTCGGGCACGGTGCAGGACATCTTCCGCGCGCCGGGTCACCCCTACCTGCAGGCGCTGATGCGCGCGGTGCCGCACTTCGACATGAAGGAGGGCGAGCGCCTGCAGCCGGTGCGCGAGATCGACCACCAGGCCGGCCCGCTGGTGCGCGCGCACGAGCCCTGGACCGCCGGCGCGGGCCAGATCCAGCTCTCGGTGCAGGACGTGTCGAAGACGTTCACGACGCGCAAGTCCGGCTGGTTCGGCTCGCAGTCGCACGCGGTGCGCGCGGTCGCGGACGTGAGCTTCGAGGTGCGCCACGGCGAGTGCCTCGGCCTGGTCGGCGAGAGCGGCTGCGGCAAGACCACGCTGTCGAAGATGATCATGCGCGCGATCACGCCGGACACCGGGCGGATCGTCTACAACGACGGCGGCGCGCCGATCGACGTCGCCGCGGCGGGCGCGGCGGAACTGCTCCGTTTCCGCCGCCACGTGCAGTACATCTTCCAGGACCCGATGGGCTCGCTCTCGCCGCGCATGACGGTGTACGACATCCTGCGCGAGCCGCTCGTCATCCACGAGGTCGGCGACGCCGACTACCAGACGGACCTGGTCAAGGAGCTGATGCGGCTGGTCGGCCTCGACCCGCGGTTCCTGTCGCGCTATCCGCACAGCTTCTCGGGCGGCCAGCGGCAGCGCATCGGCATCGCGCGCGCGCTGGCCCTCAAGCCCGACCTGCTGCTGTGCGACGAGCCGGTGTCGGCGCTCGACGTCTCGATCCAGGCGCAGGTGCTGAACCTGCTCAAGGACCTCAAGGCCGAGCTCGGCCTGACCTATCTCTTCATCTCGCACAACCTGGCCGTGGTCGACTACATCGCCGACGAGATCGCGGTGATGTGCAAGGGCCGCATCGTCGAGATCGCGCCGCGCGAGATCCTGTTCCGCAACCCGGTGCATCCGTACACGCGGGCGCTGCTGGCCGCCGTGCCGTATCCCGACCTCGACCGGCGGCTCGACCTCGCCGCGGTGATGGACGGCGCGTCGCGCGATCCGGCCGACTGGCCGGCGCCGTTCGCCTGGACGACGGACGACGCCGGCGTGATGCACGACCTCGGCGCGGGACATCGCGTCCGGGCGTCGCGCAGCGCGGACCTCGCCAAGGTGGCAGCATGAGGTGCTGCTTTCGCCGCGGGGTCGCGCTGGCGCTTTGCACCTGGCTCGCCGTCGTCGCCGTTCCTGCGACCGCCGCCTTCGACGAACCGCCGATGCTGGCCGAGGCGGTGAAGGACGGCAAGCTCCCGCCGATGGCGGCGCGGCTGCCGGCGAAGCCGCTGGTCGTGCCGTTCGACGGCAAGGCGCGCGTGCCGGGCAAGTACGGCGGCGACCTGCGCATGCTGATGGCCAAGGACCGCGACATCCGCATGATGGTCGTGTACGGGTACGCGCGGCTCGTCGGCTACAACGAGAAGCTGGAGTTCGTTCCCGACCTGCTGGAGAGCTTCGAGAACGTCGGCGACCGCGACTTCACGTTTCGACTGCGCCCCGGGCACCGGTGGTCGGACGGGGCCCCGTTCACGTCCGAGGACTTCCGCTACTTCTGGGAGGACATCGCCAACAACAAGGCGCTGTCGCCGCTCGGCCTGCCCAACGTGCTGCTGGTGAACGGCAAGGGGCCGCGCGTCAACTTCCCCGACCCGCTCACCGTCCGCTACACGTGGGACGAGCCCAATCCGCTGTTCCTCCCGGCGCTCGCCGGGCCGTCGCCGCTCTTCATCTACCGGCCGGCGCACTACCTCAAGCAGTTCCACGCACGCCACATCGGCGAGGACAAGGCGAAGGCGCTCGCCGCCGAGAAGAAGGCGCGCAACTGGGCCGGGCTGCACCACAAGAAGGACGAGCAGTACCGCTTCGACAATCCCGACCTGCCGACGCTCGAACCCTGGGTCAACCTGACCGCGCCGCCGGCGACGCGCTTCGTCTTCCACCGCAACCCCTACTTCCACCGCGTCGACCCGGCGGGACGGCAGCTGCCCTACATCGACCGCGTGCTGATCGGCATCGCC
The DNA here is from genome assembly GCA_963765065.1 of uncultured beta proteobacterium. Taxonomy (GTDB): domain Bacteria; phylum Pseudomonadota; class Gammaproteobacteria; order Burkholderiales; family Casimicrobiaceae; genus VBCG01. The sequence continues at coordinate 139,512 of CAVXVH010000020.1, forward strand.
GACGAGAAGCTCATGCCGGCGAAGACCGGCGCCGGCGAGGTCGACCTGCAGGCCCGCTACCTGCGCTTCGACGACTACACGTTCCTGAAGAAGAACGAGAAGCGGAGCGGCTTCGACGTGCGGCTCTGGGAAACGGTGAAGGGCTCGCAGATCGCGCTGTACCCGAACCTCAACACCGAGGACCCGGCGTGGCGGACCCTGATGCGCGACGTGCGCTTCCGCCGCGCGCTGTCGCTCGCGATGAACCGGCACGAGATCAACCAGGTGGTGTTCTTCGGGCTGGCGAAGCCCTCGAACAACACGGTGCTGCCGGAGAGCCCGCTGTTCGAACCCGAATTCCGCACGGCCTGGGCCCGCTTCGACGTCAAGGCGCCAACGCGCTGCTCGACGAGATCGGCCTCACCCGGCGCAACGCCGATGGCCTGCGCCTGCTGCCCGACGGCCGCCCGCTCGAGGTCGTCGTCGACACCGCCGGCGAGAGCACCGAGGAGACCGACGTGCTCGAGCTGATCCGCGACGGCTGGCGCCAGGCCGGCATCGCGCTGTTCTCGCGGCCGTCGCAGCGGGAGATCTTCCGCAAGCGGGTGTTCTCGGGGCAATCGATGATGTCCGTGTGGCAGGGGCTCGACAACGGGCTCGCGACCGCCGACATGAGCCCCGAGGAGCTCGCGCCGATGAAGCAGGAGCAGCTGCAGTGGCCGTTGTGGGGGAACCACGTCGAAAGCCACGGCAAGGGCGGGCAGCCGCCGGACCTGCCCGAGGCCAAGGAGCTCCTCGCGCTGTACGAGGCCTGGCAGAAGGCGCCGGACAGCACCGAGCGGGCGCGCATCTGGAGGCGGATGCTGGCGATCCACGCCGATCAGCAGTTCACCATCGGCACCGTGACGGGGAACCCGCAGCCGGTCGTGGTGAGCCGCGCGTTGCGCAACGTCCCGTCGAAGGCGCTGTACAACTGGGACCCGGGCGCCTACTTCGGCATCTACCATCCCGACACCTTCTGGCTCGACGCCGCCCCGCGCTCGTAGGGCGCCGCCGCGATGTTCTCGTACGTCTTCCGCCGCATCCTGGTGATGATCCCGACGCTCGTCGCGATCAGCCTGATCATCTTCGTCATCATCCAGCTGCCGCCGGGCGACTACCTGGAGAGCTACATCGCGGAGCTGCAGGCGCAGGGCGAGTCGGTCGACCCGCAGAAGATCGCGTTCCTGCGCGAGCACTACGGGCTCGACCGGCCGATGTGGCAGCAGTACGTGCAGTGGGTCGCCGGCATGTTCCGGGGCGACTTCGGCTACTCGTTCGAGTTCAACATGCCGGTGTCGGAGGTGATCGGCGACCGGCTGCTGCTGACGATGGTGGTGTCGTTCGTCACGGTGCTGTTCACCTGGGCGATCGCGTTCCCGATCGGCGTCTACTCGGCGACGCACCAGTACAGCTGGGGCGACTACGGGCTCACGCTGCTCGGCTTCCTCGGCATCGCGATCCCCAACTTCCTGCTGGCGCTGGTGATGCTGTACTTCGCCAACGTCTGGTTCGGCACGTCGATCGGCGGCCTCATGGACCCGGAATTCATCGACAAGCCGTGGTCGTGGGAGAAGTGGAAGTCGCTGTTCGAGCACATCTGGATCCCGGTGATCGTGATCGGCACCGGCGGCACCGCCGGCATGATCCGCAAGATGCGCGCCAACCTGCTCGACGAGCTGCAGAAGCAGTACGTCGTCACCGGGCGGGCCAAGGGCCTGCCGCCGGGCAAGCTGCTGCGCAAGTACCCGATGCGGATCGCGCTCAACTTCTTCATCTCCGACATCGGCAGCCTGCTGCCGGCGGTGATCTCGGGCGCCGAGATCATCGCGGTCGTGCTGTCGCTGCCGACCACCGGCCCGATGCTGCTCGCCGCGCTGAAGAGCCAGGACATGTATCTCGCCGGGTCGTTCCTGATGTTCCTCGCGCTGATGATCGTCGTCGGCGTGCTGATCTCCGACTTGGCGCTCGCCGCGCTCGATCCGCGCATCCGGCTGGAAGGAGGCGTCGCGAGATGACGAGCGCGGCAGCGATCGTCGTTCCTCGAGGCAGCGAGCCGTGAGCAACGCGCCGCACTGGCGTCCGCAGCGGCCCGCTGCCCCACTACGTCTCGAAGGAGCCGTTCGACCCGCAGGGCACCGAGGCGCTCACCGCGGAGCAGGAGCGCTTCTACCTCGCCTCGCAGTGGCAGCTGATGCTGTGGAAGCTGAAGCGCCACAAGGTCGCCGTCGTCGCCGGGATCATCCTCGCGATCATGTACGCCTCGACGCTGGTCTCCGAGGTGCTCGCGCCCTATCACCTGCACAGCCGGCACACGGACTTCATCTACGCACCGCCGCAGCAGGTGCGCTGGATCCACGAGGGCCGGTTCGTCGGGTCCGTTCACCTACGGCCTCGTGCAATCGCTCAACATGGAGACGCTGCGGCGGGAGTACGCCGAGGACACCTCGCGCGTGTATCCGGTCCGCTTCCTCTGCTCGGGCGACTCCTACCGCTTCTGGGGACTGTTCGAGGCCTCGTTCCACCTGGTCTGTCCCGGGGAAGGCGGCACGCTGTTCATTGCCGGTACCGATCGCCTCGGGCGCGACGTGCTCTCCCGCGTGATCTACGGCACGCGCATCTCGCTCACGATCGGGCTGCTCGGCATCGCGGTCTCGTTCAGCCTCGGCCTGCTGTTCGGCGGCATCGCCGGCTATTACGGCGGCTGGGTCGACAACCTGATCCAGCGGGTGATCGAAGTGATCCGCAGCTTCCCCGAGCTGCCGCTGTGGATGGCGCTTTCGGCCGTGCTGCCGGTCACGTGGAGCCCGCTCCTCGTCTACTTCGGGATCACGATGATCCTGGCGACGCTCGACTGGACCAACCTCGCCCGCGCGGTGCGCTCGAAGCTCCTGGCGCTGCGCGAGGAAGACTACACCACCGCGGCGCGGCTCATGGGCGCGAAGCCGTCGCGCATCATCTCGCGGCACCTGCTCCCCGGCTTCATGAGCCACCTGATCGCGGCAGCGACGCTGTCGATCCCGGGCATGATCCTCGGCGAAACCGCACTGTCGTTCCTCGGCATCGGCCTGCGGCCGCCGATCACGAGCTGGGGCGTGCTCCTCAACGAGGCGCAGAACATCAACGTCGTCGCGCTCTATCCCTGGCTCATGCTGCCCGTGGCGCCGGTGATCGTCGTGATCCTCGCCTTCAACTTCTTCGGCGACGGACTGCGCGACGCCGCCGATCCGTACCGGTAGCCGGCCAGCAGGCGCGCGCGGTAGTGGTGCAGCCTCGCACCAAGTCAGCGCCGCGACTTGTTGAAAACCGGTACCGGCTCGACGGTGGTTCCGCAGAGTCGATGCCGATCAACGACTTGCTGCGGTTCGCCACGGCGATCAGCTGGCATGGTTGATGCGGGAGCACAGGCATGCACAACGAGACTTGCCCACGCTGCGGCAACAGCAAGACCGTGCAACGCATCGTCAACGACCGCTTCAGGGCGTGCGATGCGGCGGGTCGGGTGTTCGAGGTATCGCTGCAGGCGCCGATATGGAGCTGTCCGGCGTGCCGCATGGGCTGGGAAGGTCAGGAAGCGCTCGCTGCCAAGGAGAGCGCGTACCTGGCCGCCCTGACGAAGCGCGCCGTCGAGACGCGCAGCAGCTGATGAACGACGTGCTCGCGCTGTGCAGCGGTCTGCCCGAGATCCGCGTGGCGATGGGGGATACGCTGATCGAGGAAGCGGTCCGCGCGGACCGGCTCTACGTGCTCAAGGCGGGCGCCTTCGAGGTGGTGCGAAACGACGTTCGCGTCACCGTCGTGAACGAGCCGGGTGCCTTTCTCGGCGAGATTTCGGCGGTGCTAGGCTCGGCCCCGACGGCGAACGTGGTGGCCGCCCGCGACAGCATCGTCTACGTGATCCACGACGCGTCCGCGTCGGTGCGCGCCCGCCCGGACCTCACCTTCGCCATTGCGCAGCTGCTCGCGCGCCGCCTGACCGCGGTGACCGCCTACCTGGTGGACATCAAGCGCCAGTATGCCGACAGCAACAGCCACCTCGCGTTGATGGACCAGGTCCTCGGCAACCTCGTGGCGATGCATCCGTCCGCGATCAAGCCGGGCTCGGAACGCGCCGACGTTCCCGATTACTGAAGACTCCGCTCGTCCGCACCGGCGAGCGAGATCCAACGCGCCGTCTGCCGGGCGAAATCGATCTCGACTCGCGCCGGGACATCGCCGATCTGGCCGCCGGCGTTGAACAGCCACGTGTCGCCCACGCGGTCGATCCAGGAACCCCCGGACTTGAAGGGCGCCTCGTGAATGTGCCCGCACAGGACCGCGGTGGGCGAGTGGCGCCGGATGAGTTCCGCGAGCAGCGCGTCGCCGAAGTGCCGCTTGCCGGTCCAGCTCAACGCGCCCTCCGGCGGCGCGTGGTAGACCCAGATCCATCGGCCGCTGCGTTGCCTCGACCGCTCGTCGAGCTCGCGCTCGAGACGCGCACGCGCGTGGGGACCGTCCCACCACGGACAGAGGGTGAAGAGCACGTCGTCGACTACGACCGAGTCGCCGTCCACGGCAAGTGCCGCGCTCCGCACCGCATCCAGCCAGTCCGCGGTCTTCTCGCCCTCGCCGTTTCTGGCGTTGAGATCGTGATTGCCCGAGCAGACCAGCAGGCGGCTCTGCCTTGCGACCGCGGTCAGCGTGGCCGACAGCGCCGCGATCTGGACCTCGCTCGGGACGGGCAGGAACGCGTCGATGTGATCGCCCGCGACGACGACGACATCGAACCTTGCCGCCGATCCGATCAGCCAGTCGTATTGCCGCAGCTTGTAGTGCAGGTCCGAGGTGAGCAGCAGTCGCATGGGTGCAGGCGTTATCGGACGGAGGCCGCGGCGTGTCAACCCGCCGCGGCCTGCGCCACGTCGTCCACCGCGTCCCTGACCTTGACCATCCGGTTCCGGTAGTCCTCGTACTCCGGCAGGCGCCGCTCGTACTCGGAGGTCAGCAAGGGGGAGGAGATCATGTAGTCCGCCGAGGCCCGGTTGCAGGCCGCGGGGATGTTCCAGACGACCGCGATACGCAGCAATGCCTTGACGTCGGGGTCGTGCGGCTGCGGCTGCAGCGGGTCCCAGAAGAAGATGATCAGGTCGACCGCGCCCTCCGCAATGCGCGCCCCGACCTGCTGGTCGCCACCGAGCGGGCCGCTCTGCAGCTTGACCACGGGAATGTCGAGGGTCTCCTCGAGCAGCGCGCCGGTGGTCCCGGTGGCCATCAGCTCGTGGTTGGCCAGGAGGTCCCGGTTGTACTGGGCCCATTCGAGCAGATCCGCCTTCCGGTGGTCGTGGGCGACGAGGGCGATGCGCTTGCGGGGAGTCACTACCGCTACTGGCGAGTCCATGAGGCATTCTCCCTACGCTGGAACGGGTTGAACAGCCGGCGCCGCCCGACGGCGAAGCAAGTCAGGACGACGCCGGCGCACGTGCGGCCGAGTGCATTTGCGACGCGTCGTCGCGGTCGACTCGGGGCCGTGGGTTGCGGTCGGGCCCGTCGAGCAACGTGATCGAGCGGCGCCGCGCAAACCAGGCGAACGCACCGCCGGCCACGATCCACGTCAGCGCGGCAGGCAGCGACACGCCGCGTCCAGGGTCGAACAGGGACGCGACGCCGGCGGCTGCGAACGCCGCGCCGGCGATGGCCGAGCGCATCCACAAGCCGAGGATCAGCAGGTTGACGCCCCTCAGGGGCCTTGCATCAGCGAGTTCGATTCGATCGTGCTTTTCCATGGGGTCTCCGGTGTCCGCAGGTCGGACGTTCAGCGAGCTATGTTGCAATGCAGCATCGAAACATAGTGATCGATGCACGCTGAATCCAATCATCCTTTTGAATCATGACGATCGCATGATTGGATGGAACCAATCATGAATATTGCATTGCACCAAGTCACCCGCAGAGGGCGCAAGTGAGCACTCACTGAGTGATAGCGAAGGCGGCACGAACGCGCCGCCGCCCCACGGTCACTCGCCCGGGACCCTCTGGCGCGCGGCCTTGGTCTGGCCCCGCTTGACCTTGGCGTCGATGCGCCGCCGCTGGGATGCCCGGGTGGGCTTGGTCGCCCGGCGTTCGCGCGGCACGGACGCGGCGGCGTCCACCAGCTCCTGGAGCCGTGCGAGCGCGTCCTCGCGGTTCCGCTCCTGGCTGCGGAATCGCTGCGCCTTGATGATCAGGACGCCACCGCTCGTGATCCGCTGATCACCGCAATGGAGCAGCCGATCCTTGACCGCGTCCGGCAACGACGAGGCGCTGATGTCGAAGCGCAGGTGCAGCGCGGTCGACACCTTGTTGACGTTCTGCCCGCCCGACCCCTGGGCGCGAATCGCGGACCACTCGATCTCGGCGGGGTTGATCGGAGTCATCGCGCCACGCTCGGGAGCGCGACGCGGCGATCGGTTCCGGTCAGCGGCGTCGGTCACTGCAGGATGTCCAGCGCCGGCAGCCCGGCTGTTCCGTCGAGGCAGTGCCACAGATAGACGGCGAGCCCCGGGTCGCCCGTCCACAGCGTGTCGCGCCCCTGCCCGTAGTGCTGCCGCATCCGCTCGCTCTGCGCCAGGGCGTGCATGGCAAAGGACCGTGCACGTTCCAGCCATGTTTCGTCACCGGTACGCCGGAACAGCGCGAGGAACGCGCAGCCGTTGCCCGCCGTACCGTGGCAGAGGCCGTGACCCTTGGCCAGGGGCCCGGCCTGCCAGATCGCGCGGCCTGCGCCGATCAGCATGGCGTCCATGTCGGCTGAACGATGCGGCGGAAAGTCCGCCAACGCGGTCACCACGCCGGGTGCGCCGTGGCACCACTGCATCAGCATATCCGGTCGACCGGGTCGCGGCGCGAACGTCCCTGGCGGCCAGTTGCAGGCGCCGTCTTCGAACCTTGCGGTGACGCGCAGCGTGGCCACGCATGCGCTCGTAGAGCACTTCGCGACGATCCGCGTCGAGCAGCGCGGCGCCCTTCAGCAGCGGATACACATTGCCCGCGAAGCCGTGCGCCGCGCCGAGGTACTGCACGACGTGGCCGTACAGATCCTGCGTCCAGAGGTGGCACTGCAGACGCGGGTCGAAGCACCAGGTGCGCCAGAGCTCGTCGACGTTCTCCAGGAACAGCACGCGCCAGCGTTCCTCGCCGGTCGCCTCCCACAGGTGCCAGGCCGCTACCATGGTTCCGGGGGCCGCCCACAGCGCCTCGCGGGTCGGATTCCCGATGTTCGACCGGATCGACGCATGCAGCCGGTCCGCCGCCGCGCCGGATCCCGTCATGCGCCACAACACGAGCAGGATGCCCACCTCGCCGAGGTAGTAGGACGGCACCACGTTACCGGTGTCGGGGTCGTCGCGGTACGCGGCGTCGGCGTCCCGGACGCCCGCGCACGGGTCGCCGGCAAGCGCCACCGCGCCGCGGCGCTGCAGGTACCACAGCGACCACAGCACGCCGGCGCGGCCGAGGTAGAGACCCTTGAAACCGGTTCGCGGCGTGTCGCCCTCGTCGTCCAGCGGGTGCACGGGCCAGCGCCCGCTGGCCACGCAGCGGTGCTCGATGTCGTCGACGATGGAGCGGATGGCGTCGCGCACCCGTGACGCGTCCCACGGGACATCGCCGAGCGCTTCGTGGCGATCCGGATCGAAGAGCATGGCAGAGTGGAGCCCGCAGCGCTCAGCCGAGGCTGCGCTCGGGCAGGCCGCGGAGGCGCATCACGTCGCGCGCAATTTCCTCGACGGCCATGTAGGACGCGTCGATCGTGTGCCAGCCCTGCGAGGACATGACGTGGTGGGCGGCGCGCACCTCCTGCCGCACCAGTTCGAGGTCCGTGTAGGCGCCTTGCGTGGCGACGCCCATGTGGCGCGCCCGCGCCTCGCGCATCGCGATCACCCGCCCCGGATTGACCCAGAGTCCGATCACGCGCTCCTTCGGCAGTGCCGCGAGTTCCGGCGGCACCTCCTGGCCGGGCACGAGCGGCACGTTCGCGGCTTTCACGCCCTGGTAGGCGAGATAGAAGCAGGTCGCGCTCTTCCCCGAGCGCGAGACGCCGACCAACACGACGTCGGCGCGCGGGAGCCCGTCGGGACGGCGGCCGTCGTCGTGCTTCAGCGTGTAGTCGATCGCCTCGTGGCGGTCGAAACCCTCCCGCTCGCTCGCGTAGAGCAGGCCGGGCTCGGCCTGCGGATCGCGCTTGAACAGATCGTGCAGCGCCGACAGCGCGGGCCCGAGCACGTCGACGACGGGCACTGCGCGGCTTGCCGCGGCCTGCCGCATCGCGCGACGGGTTTCGCTGGCGACCAGCGTATAGACCACGACACCGTGCGTATGCGCCGCAGCGTCGACGATGGCCTCGACCTGCTCCACGGTCCGCACGTTGGCCTCGCGCACGATCGTGTAGCGCTGGCCATGGAACTGCACGAGCGCCGCCTGCAACACCGTGGCGCTGGTCTGGCCGCGACCGTCGGAAACGACGTACAGCGTTGCTTGGCGTTCGACAGGCATGGCGCAGCAGGCGGGCCGTGTTCAGCGTGTGCCCGATGGGCCCTTGCGGACACGGAGATCAACGGCGACCGTCGACGCGCCGTCGGCGACGTAGACGTGCCCGTCCTGGATCGTGAACTGCAGGCGCATCGAACGGCCAGCCAGCCGCGTCAGTGCCCGGCTCGCGTCCAGCGGCACTTCGCGCACGACAAGCCGCGCCTGGCGCTCCAGCGCGTCGCGCGCGCCGGCCCACCACAGGTCCACCGCACGGCCGCCGTAGGCGACGATGGCAACCTCCCGCGCGCGGCCGCAGGCCTTGCGCACGTCGCGTTCGTCCGGCAACCCGACGTCGATCCACTGCTCGATCGCGCCGGTCAGGTCGCGGCGCCACAGGTCGGGCTCGTCGTCGGCACTGAGGCCGCGCCCGAAGGCCAGGGCGTCGTCCGCGTGCAACGCGAAGGCGAGCACGCGGACCATCATCCGCTCGTCCGTCTCGGAGGGATGCCTGGCGATGGTCAGCGCGTGGTCGCGGTAGTAGCCGCGGTCGATGTCGGCGATTCCGAGCTCGGCCTTGCAGATCGTGGATTTGAGTGCCATTCAGGGAGCGTGGTCGCGGTGCGCGGCTTCGCTGCTACGCGAGGAGCTTCGGCAGCACGCGACCGTCCGTCGCCAGGGCGTCGAACGCCCCGTCCTCGACGAGGCGCCCCTGCTCCAGCACCAGCACCCGGCCGAAGCCCTTGGCGAGCGCCGGCTGCCCCAGCACCCAGAGCACGGTGCGTCCGCGCGCCCACTCGAGCACGCCGGCGATCACCCGGCGCTCGATGGCGGGATCGAGACCCGAGGTGGGCTCGTCGAGGACCAGCAGGTCGGGATTCTTCATCAGCGCGCGTGCGATCGCGAGCCGCTGCTTCTGCGAGTAGGAGAGCCGCGCGCCGCTCGCGCCGACCTCGTAGTCGAGGCCCCTGCGGATCAGCGCGGTCTCCATGCCGACCTCGCGCGCGACCTCGCGCACCAGCTCCGTCAGGCGCTCCGGCGCGCGCGCCTGCTCGTAGGCGGGGCGCCCGTAGAGAATGTTGTCGCGGATCGAAATCACCGTGGAGAAACGCGAAGGATCGGCGAATTCGACCACGCCCCGGTCGGCGAAGCGCCGGCGGAACTCGTGGCGCGCGGCGACCAGCCGCTGCTGCATCGCCTCGTCCGGGATACCCATCCGGTGACGCGCCGCGACCAGCTTCAACGGCAGCGACAGCAGCATCTCGTGCGCTCGCGCGGGACGCGCGCCCCGCCCCTTGTCGTCGAGGCGACGCAGCAACGCACGGAAGTCGTCGAGGTCCTCGGGCGAGATGAAGCTGTACTCCGCGAACAGCGGACTGTCCGGCGGCTCGTCGGCGAAGAGTTCCAGCATCAGCCGCGCCACCTCGATGCCCGCGTTCTCGAGGTCCGCCGCGAGCCCCATGTCGTCGAGGAGCTTGCGCACCTCGACGTTGGCAGCGAGCCGCTCGGGCGCGAAGGCGGGGTCGATCGGCGTGCCGAACAGCAGGTTCTCGGCGACGGTCGCGTTCTCGAAGTAGCGCTCGTTGTCGAACAGCTCGATCAGCGGGGCGAGGTCGGGGCTGCGCACCCGGTCGCGCAGGCGCGCGCGCGCCTCGAGCACCAGCGACTCCAGCTCGGACGGGACGCTGCCGCGGCTCGCGAGACCGAAGGCGAACAGCTCCTCGTCCATCGCCACGACGCGCAGCACGTCGAGCCCGTGCGTCTGCGGATCCTCGACGCCGGTCACCTCGACGTCGATCCACGACGCGTGGATGTCGTCGGTCGCGTTGCCCGCCGCTGCCGCATCGCGGCGTCGCAACGCCTCGGCCCGTGCCGCCTCGCCCTCGTAGGTCGCCGGGCGCACCTGCCGGTGCTTGAGCCCGTAGACCAGGTTGTGGAACAGCGTGCCCGAGAACACGTGGGCGTTGCGCGACGCGTACGCGATGCGACTGCCCGTCACGGCGACGTGCACGTCGGGCAGCGACAGCGGGCCGATCGTGAGCCGTCCCGCCGACGGGTGGGCGAGCCGGGCGAGGAGCCTCGCGACGTCGTCCTTGCCGCTGTCGCCCGCGCCGACGATCGCCACCTGCTCGCCCGGCTCGATCGTGACGGTGAGCGACTCGACCCGCTCGGTGCCGTCTTCCTCGTAGCGCAGGCCGCTCGCGACGAGCGGGCCCGCGAGCCGCGGCAGCGTCGCCGGCGCGCCGGTGATGAGCGTCTCCGGCAGCGTGCCGGGCGGGTCGAACTGCGTGACGATCTGCTCGTACTTGACCCGCACGTCCTCCTTGGTCTCGTACCACTTGAGCAGCTCCTTCCACGGGTCGATGATGTCCTTGTAGGCGGCGATCACGGCGATCAGCGCGCCGACCGTGAGCTGCCCCTGGATCACGAAGTAGCCGCCGATCGCGTAGAAGAAGAACGGCGTGACCTGCGCGAGGAAGTTGTTCAGGAACTTGACGAAGAACTTGCGCTTGTAGATGTCGACGCGGATGCCGTAGATCGTGCCGAGTCTATGCGACGCGTCGGCGAGCTCGTAGCGCATCGTGTCGTTGGCGCGCACCTCGGTGACGCCGCCGATCACGTCGCCGATGCGGTCGGAGAACTCCCGCGTCGTCTGGATGCGCCGCTTGGCGAGCTGGTTGATCTTGCGCTGCAGCTTGGGGATCAGCCAGGCCTGCGGCGGGTAGAGCGCGACCGCGGCGAGCCCGAGCCAGAAGTTCTGCATGAAGATGAACGTCATGTAGGTGACGAGCAGGCCGAGCTGGAACGCGGGCGAGGCGATCGACTCGCCGATGAACCCGCCGATCGGGTCGGTCTCGGCGGTGACCATCGGGATGATCTCGCCCGACGAGGTCTTCTTGAAGTGCGGGAGCGGGAACCGCAGCATCGCGTCGTAGAGCTGGTAGCGGAGCCTGCGCACCATCCGCTCGCCGACCACGCCGCGATAGACGTTGAGCCAGTACTTGATGCCGCCGTTGACGGTGATCAGCGCGAGCAGCGCGAACGAGAGCAGCATCAGGTACTCGACCTGCGCGAACTCGTAGCCGAACACCGAGACGGGAAAGCCCCGCTTGCCGCCGAGCGCGTCGTTGACGATGCGCTTCGGCAGCTCGAGGTTGATGTAGATGAGCGGCAGGCTCGCGATCGTGACGATCAGCAGCAGCACCTGGTCGCGCCAGGTGTGGTGCCAGATGTAACGGAACAGCGACCGCTCCATGCCGCGACGGCTCCCCTGTCTCCCGGCGCGCGGCCGGCGACCGCTGCGGTCGCGACTCCCCACATCGTCCCGCGCGGTGTCCGGCGAATGCTACCATCGCCCCCGACCATGCTCGCCCCCTCGCCGGGAGCCCGCGCGGGCGCGCGTCGCATCGGCGTCGTGCTGAAGGGCTATCCGCGGCTCTCCGAGACGTTCATCGCGCAGGAGCTCGCCGCGCTGGAGCGGCGCGGTCTCGCCCTCGCCATCTACTCGCTGCGTCATCCGACCGACGGGGCGGCGCATCCCGTCCACGACGAGATCGCGGCGCCGGTCGCCTACCTGCCCGAATACCTCCGCGACGAACCGCTCCGCGTGCTGCGTGCCTGGCGTGCCGCCCGCCGCCTGTCCGGGTATCCCACGGCGTTGGCCGCGTGGCGGGCGGACTTCGCTCGCGACCGCACCGCGAATCGGGCGCGCCGCTTCGGACAGGCGCTCGTGCTCGCGTCGGAACTGGCGCCGGACGTCGGGCACCTCCACGCCCACTTCCTGCACACACCGGCGTCGGTCACGCGCTACGCCGCGATGATGCGCGGACTCCCCTGGAGCGTCTCGGCGCACGCGAAGGACATCTGGACCACGCCGGACTGGGAGAAGCGCGAGAAGCTCGCTTCGTGTGCCTGGGCCACCACCTGCACCCGGGCGAACGCCCTGCACCTGCGCTCGCTTGCCGCCGAGCCTGCGCGCGTCGACCTCGTCTATCACGGCATCGATGCGAAGCGCTTTCCGCCACCGGACGCGAACACCGCCGCCGCGCCGGGTGGCAGGCGCACGGTGGTCATCCTCTCGGTGGGCCGCGCAGTGGAGAAGAAAGGCTACGACGACCTCTTGACCGCGCTGGCCCGGCTGCCCGCGGCACTCGATTGGCGCTTCGAGCACGTGGGCGGCGGGCCGCAGCTGCAGGGCCTCGCGGAGGAAGCGCAAGCGCTCGGCATCGCGGAGCGCGTGACGTGGCTCGGCCCGCTCACCCAACCGGACGTGCTCGCGCGCTATCGCGCCGCCGACGTGTTCGTGCTGTCGTCGCGCGTGGCGGGCGACGGCGACCGCGACGGACTGCCCAACGTGCTGATGGAGGCGCAGAGCCAGGGCGCTGCCGTGCGTCGCCACCGACGTGTCCGGCATCCCGGAGCTGATCGAGGACGGCGTCACGGGGCTGCTCGTGGCGCCGCGCGACCGCGATGCACTCGCGCGAGCGCTCGCCCGGCTCGTCGGCGACCCTGCGCTGCGCGCGCGGCTCGGCGAAGCCGGGCGCGAGCGCACGTTGCGCGACTTCTCGCTCGAACGTGGCATCGACCGGCTGGTCGAGCGCTTCGGCGGCGCGGTCGCGTCCACGTGACCCGGTCGCCGCCACGCCGATGCGCATCGCGTTCTATGCGCCGCTGAAGTGGCCCGGGCACCCGGTGCCCTCGGGCGACCGCCTGCTCGCGCGGATGTTCGTCGCCGCGCTCACGGCCGCGGGCCACGAGGTGGCGCTCGCCTCGCGGCTGCGCACCTTCGAGGGCCGTGGCGACGCCGCGCGGCAGGCGCGCATCGCGGCGGTCGGCGCGGCGTTCGCGCGGCGGCTGATCCGGCGCTGGCAGCGCCCCGGCGCCGCCGCGCCCGACCTGTGGTTCACCTACCACGTCTACCACAAGGCGCCGGACCACCTCGGGCCGCGCGTGGCCCGCGCACTTGCGATTCCCTACGTGATCGCGGAAGCGTCCGTGGCGCCGAAGCAGCGCGATGGCGACTGGCAGGCAGGTCACGCCGCGGCGGCGGCGGCGATTCGCGACGCGGATGCGGTGATCTGCGTGAACCCTGCGGACGTCCCGCACGTGACGGCGACGCGCGCGCCCGGGGCGATCACGGCCGCGCTGCCGCCGTTCTTCGACGTCGCCGCCTTTGCCGCCGCGGGGGCGACTGACGCCGCACGCGCCGCGGCGCGCGCGCTCGTGCCACCGCCGTGCCTCGCCCAGACTCGTCACCGTGGCGATGATGCGCGAAGGCGACAAGCTCGCAAGCTACCTGGCGCTCGCGGACGCCCTCGAGCGCCTGCTCGACCGGCCCTGGCACCTCGTGGTCGTCGGGGGCGGCGCCGCGGCGGACGTGGTTCACGCGCGCTTCGCTTCGTTTCCACCGGGACGCGTGCGCTTCGTCGGCACGCAGCCCCCCGCGACCGTCGCGGCACTGCTCGCCGGTGCCGACCTCTTCGTCTGGCCGGCGGTGGCGGAGGTGATCGGGCTCGCGCTGCTCGAGGCGCAGGCCTGCGGCGTGCCGGTCGTCGCCGGGCGCCGGCCCGGCGTCGCGGCGATCGTCGACGACGGCCGCACCGGGCGACTCACGCCGCCCGGCGACACCGCCGCGTTTGCCGCCGCGGTCGGCGCGCTGCTCGACGATCCCGCGGGACGCGCGGTGATGGGGCGGCAGGCTCGCGCTCACGCGCGCGAGCGCCACGACCTCGCGTCCGCGGCCCGCGCGCTGGACGCAGTGCTGGCACGCGTCATCGCTGCGCGCGAGGCGACGCGATGATCGTCGCGCTGCTGCGCCACGGCCGCACCGAGTGGAACGACGTTCGCCGCATGCAGGGCCGTGCCGACATCCCGCTGTCGGACGCCGGCCGCGCACAAGTCGCCGCGTGGCGGCTGCCCGCGGCGGTCGCCGGCGCACGCGTCGTGGCGAGCCCGCTCGCGCGCGCGGTCGAGACGGCGCGCCTGCTCTGCGGCACCGAGCCGCAGGTGGACCCGGACCTGATCGAGATGGACTGGGGTGCGTGGGAAGGCCGCACTTTCGAGGAACTACGCGCCGAACTCGGTCCGGTCTACGCGGTGGCCGAGGCGCTGGGCGTCGACTATCGCCCTCCCGACGGCGAGAGTCCGCGCGACGTCCAGGAACGCATCGGGCGCTGGTTCGGCCGCGTGGCCGCCGGGCACGGGCCGGTCGTGGCGGTCACCCATCAGGGCGTGCTGCGGGCGTTGGTTGCGAAGCTCACCGGCTGGGACATGGTCTCCAAGTCCCCGGTCAAGCTGCTGCCGGATCGCGTCCACCTGTTCGAGGCGGAACGCGGGCACCTGGGCGCCGTCGAATGGAACGTCCCGCTGCTGCGGGGGGAGGGCGGGACGCGCGACGCCGCGCCGCGGGCGTAAGCTGCAGGCTGCCGGCAGCGTGGCGAGCCGGTCGTGCGGGCACCCGAGCCGCGCAGTCTCCACACCGTCCACCCTCCCCGATCGCGCGATGCAGCGGCTCCTCGACACCTTGCGCCTGAGCGGAGCGGACCGGCCCGAGCGCGGCTTGCTCCCGGCGCGGGTGCGCGAACGCATCCGGGTCCAGGAGGAGCGCTCGGAGATCCTGGTCGGCGTCGCGCAGCTCGCGTTCATCGTCTTCATGGCGGTGCTCTACGCGATCTCGCCGAAGAAGTTCGGTGCGGAAGCGCCGTTCGCTCCCGTCCCCTGGGTGCTCTCCGCCTACGCGCTGTTCACGCTGGTCCGCCTCGCCCTCGCGTACGCGCGGCGACTGCCGCACGGCTTCGTCTACCTGTCGATCGTCGTCGACGTCGCGCTGCTGATGGGCCTGATCTTCAGCTATCACCTGCAGTACGAGCAGCCGCCGTCGTTCGTCCTCAAGTCGCCGACGCTGATGTGGGTGTTCGTGCTGATCGCGCTGCGGACCCTCAACTTCCAGGCGCGCTACGTCGTCATCGCCGGCCTGGTGGCCGCGGCGGGCTGGCTGCTGCTCGTGCTCTACGTGATCACGATCGACCCGCGCGACACCATGGTCACGCGCGACTACGTCACCTACCTCACGTCGAACAGCGTGCTGATCGGCGCCGAGGTCGACAAGATCGTGGCGATCCTGATCTTCACGGCGGTGCTCGCATTCGCAACCGGCCGCGCGCGGCGGCTGGTCGAGTACATGGCCGTCGAGCGCGCGAGCAACGAGGAGCTCGCCCGGTTCGTGCCGCGCGAGGTCGTCGACCAGGCGCGCACGTCGGAGGACGCGCTCGCCGCCGGGCAGGGCGAGACCGCCGAAGCGACGGTGCTGTTCCTCGACATCGAGGGCTTCACCACGCTTTCCGAGCGGCTCGAACCGGAACAGGTCGTGGGCACGCTCAACGACTTCTTCGCATGCGCTGCCGCACCGATCGGGCGGCGCGACGGCGTGATCAACCAGTTCCTCGGCGACGCGATCGTCGCCACGTTCAACGCGCCGCGCCGCGACCCGCGGCATGCCGCGCACGCGGTCGAGGCGGCGCTGGAGATCATCGCGCTGTGCGCCGCGCGCACCTTCGGGGATGGACACCAGCTGTCGGTGCGCATCGGCATCAACACCGGACCGATGACCTGCGGGCTGCTCGGCACGCCGGATCGGCTCGTGTACACGGTGATCGGCGACGAGGTGAACCTGGCGGCACGCCTCGAGGCGCTGAACAAGACCTACGGCACGCGCATCATCGTCTCCGAGCGCACGTGGGAGCAGGCCGGACCGCACGCCTTCGCGTTCGCGCCGATCGGCGACGTGCAGGTGCGGGGTCGCAGCCGGCCGACGCCGGTCTACACGCTGCGCGACGCGTAGCTCCGGCGGACCTACGCGCCGCGCGGCAGGTACCCGGCCCGGCGCCACTCCTCGAGCAGCTGGTCGACGTTGCGGCGCGCGGTCGCCTCGCAGCGCTCGCGGAACCACTCGGTGGCGAACATGCGCCGCCGCGCGACCAGCGCACGCAGGAACGGCGCGAGGCCTGCGGCGAACTCGCCGTCGGTCCGCTGCGGGCACTCGGCGCGGATCAGGTCGGTGGTGCTGCGGAACTCCGCCCAAGGTCGTCCGAACCCGGCCAGGTCGATGTCGACCATGTAGCCCGGGTCGGCGTCCAGCATGGGCCGCACGTGGCGCGACGCGAGGATCATGCGGCAGACCGCGAGGCGGAAGCGCGGCGTCGCGCCGTCCGAGCGCTGCAGGTAGAAGCGGGCGCTCCGGGCCTCGTTGTCGCGCACGCCGGGTGCGTAGATGACGTCGTGGAACCAGATCGCGGTCTCCACCGCGTCCGGGTTCTCCACCAGGTCCGCGACCGCGTCCAGCCGGGCGAGGCAGTCGTCGATGTGGAGCAGCGTGTGATAGTGGCGCGCGGGTTCGGCGTAGTGGGCGGCGACTTCCGCGAAGACCTGACCGGCATCGCGCGCGGCATCGCCGGGGTGGCAGCGTCGCCACACCGCCGCCAACCGCGCCTCCGATGCGTGCGGCAGCTTCATGTCGGGTAGCGACGGCGGGGTTCAGCCGCGCACGGCAGGATGGTCGGCAGCACCCACACCGCCCAGTGCCTTCTGCGCAGCCTCGAGCCGCTTGGTCGTCGCCGCCAGCCGCTCGGAGAGCTGGCGCATCATGTCCAGCGACACGTCCGGGTTCTCGGACAGGAGCCTCAGGAACACCGGTGCGTTGATCTTGAGCACGCGCACGTGATCGCGCGCGCGGACGTTGATCGTGCGCGGCGCGTTCATGATCACGCCCATCTCGCCGATCATCAGGTGCGGCCCGGCCGTGCCGATGACGAATTCATCGTCGCCGGTGCCGCCGAGGAACTCGACCGTGCCTTCGAGGATCACGAACGCGCTGTCCGACGGGTCTCCGGCGCGGATCAGCGTGTCGCCGGGGTCGAAGCGCAGCGCCCGGCTAGTGAACGCAAGCAGCTTCAGGCGCGCAGGATCGAGCTTCGCGAACGTCGGTACGCGTGCAAGTACTGCCGCTTCCTGCTCAACGCTCACGACCAGGTTTCCTCCGCGTCGGGGGCCGGCGCCCGCCGCCGTCAGTCCACGGGCCGGGTACCGTTTAGCATACGGCAACCCGCCCGGTCCAGGAAAGCCGCCCCGACGGGAAGCCGGGGCATGGCACCCGGCTGGTATGCTCCTTCGACCCCAGGACCCGAGCGATCCGTGACCGACGACCGCGACGAGCGCTGCACGGACATCCTGTCCGGACTCGCCACGTATTTCGATTCGCCGTTCGTCGCCGACATCGCGGCGACGGCATCCCGCCATCACGAGCCGGACCTCGGCCACGCGCTCAATCCCAACCAGATCGCCTCGAAACGCTGGCTTGCCGACGCGCTCGCCGCGGCGGCGGGCGGGCGCTTCGGCACGGTCACGGTGCTGGGCGGCTGGTTCGGCGTGCTGCCGGCGATCCTGCTCGACGACCGGCGCCTCGCGATCGCCCGCGTGGTGAGCGTCGACATCGATCCGCGGTGCGCCGCGATCGCGCGCTCGATCAACGCGTCCCACGTGCGCACGGGACGCTTCGCCGCGGTGACGGCCGACATGCACGGGTTCGCGTACCCGCCCCCTGCGGCGCGTGGCGCCGATCCCGACCTGATCGTGAACACGTCCTGCGAGCACCTCGCCGACTTCGGCGGCTGGTTCGCCGGAGTTCCGGACGGACAGCTCGTCGCGCTGCAGTCGAACGACTACTACGCGATCGACGAGCACGTGAACTGCGTGCCGGACCTCGCCGCGTTCCGCGCCCAGGCCCCGCTCGCCGAACTGCTCTTCGCAGGCGAGCAGCCGCGCAAGCGCTACCGGCGCTTCATGCTGATCGGCCGCAAGTAACGGTCCGCGGCGGCCTGCGGGCCGACGATTCGCGCTTCACCGGGAATGGCGCACCGCTTCCGCGACGCCCACCCAGCGGGCCGCCGGATGCCGCCGAGTGCGCGCGAGCAGTTCGCCGACGAACCGCCACGCCTCGACGTCGAAGACCAGGTGATGGGTGAGCAGCCCGGTCGGCTCGTCGGGGTCCGCGTGGCCTTGGCGGCGGCTTGCAAGGTGTTCGAGTATCGCGTCGAGGGCGCGCTCGGCGCCGACGAAGCGCCTGCCGTCGTGCCATGCGATCGGGTCGGCGTGCGCGTTGCAGCAAACGACGCCGGGGGCGGCGTCGCGGCCCGTGCGCGGGCCGAACGTGGACAACCCCGCGAAGTCCTGCGCCGGCAGCACGGCGACGACGTGCGGATCGATGCGGTTCCAGGGCGGCACCAGTACCGGCTCGAAGCGCGGGCCGAAGGCGGCGCGCAGCCGTTCGCTGCCGGCGCCGAGCTCGGCGACCACGACCCCCAGCGGGCGGTCGAACCCGAGCTCGCGCGACTTGGCGCCGGCGGGCGCATGGTTGCGGTGCGCGAAGCCGTGCTGGACGATGGTGCATTGCGGCGCGGTCGCGACCGCGGCGACGAGTGAGCCCTCCAGAGCGGCTGGCACGACCGCAAGCACGACGGGAACATCGTGGGCGCGCGCGAGTTCGAGCAGCGGCGCGAGTGCGGGCGTCATCGCTGTGGCGTCGTCGTCGCGCCACCACAACGTCGCCTCGCGCCCGCAATCGGCCCAGCGTGCCAGCTCGTCGTCCAGGCGGGCGAACGTCACGCCGCCCCCGCTTCCCGCTGCCGCGCGATCTCGACGATCCGCGCGGCGGATCGCGCAGCACCATCGGTGGCGAACGGGCACGGCGGCGCGACGCCGCGGAGCGCGGCGCGATCGATCGCCGCCGCGAGCACCGGCGGCGCGAGGTCGCGCTCGTCGACCACCTCGGCGAGGCCGCGCGCCCCGAGCCGTGCGGCGCGCATCGCCTGCTCGGTCTCGCCCTCGGCGGCGAAGGGCACGAGCACGGCGGGCGTGCGTGCACCGAGCACGTCCTGGACGGTGTTGTACCCCGCCTGCGACACGGAAACGCGCGCCTTCCCCACCAGATCCCGGTAGTCCGGTCGATGCCGTTCGACGATCGTCCCGGCTTGCCGTCCTGCGTCGACGAGCGCCGCGAACGCGGCGTCGGGAACGCCGGGGCCGACCAGTACCCGCCACGTCAGCGCGGCGTGTGCCGAGTGCGCGCGCGCGGCGATCGCCGCGGCGAGGAGTTCCCGGCCCGCGTCGCCGCTGCTCGCCGCCACGACGATCTCGTGGCGCGCGTCGGCCGGCACGATGGCGACGGGACCGTACGGCGCCACGACGTATCCGGTGTAGGTGACGCGGACCGCGCCGTCCGCGGCCGGGGCAAACGTGTCCTCGAGGCGTGCGCACGCCGGATCGCCGTGCACGAGGATCTCCTCGAGTTTGTCCCTTGCGACGCGCCAGACGGCCGCGTCGCGCGTGGGATCGGCGCGCACGTGCAGCAGGTCGCGCACCGACGCGACGACGCAAGGCCCTGGCACGGAGGCAGCGATGCGCGCGAGGAGCGGGTCGAGCTCGAACGCGAACGCACGCCGGCCGAAGGGCCAGGTCTCGAGCAGGACCACGTCGGGCCGGGCCGCGTCGTATGCGGTGCACAGCGCCTCCGCCCGCGCGCGCCGGAAGGCGTCGGTCAACGGCCGGCCCGCAGCGTCGAGCAGCGGCTTGAATCGTGCGTCCGCCACCTGCACCGGCGGCAGCTGGATCACCCGGACGTGGCGCGGCATGCGCGCGGGCCGGGGCATGCCGCCGCTCGCGAAATGCACTTCCGCGCCACGGTCCGCGAGCGCCTCGGCCACCCAGCGCATCCGCTCGAGATGCCCGCTGCCCAGCAGGTGCTGGACCCAGATCAGGACGGTCACGGCATCCGCCGCGACCGGGCGGGACGTCACCCCGCGGCAACTGCCGCGCGCACGCGGCGCCGGCGTGCCGGCAGGTAGCGCCCCGCCAGCCGGCCGATCGTGTCGAGGCCGCGCAGCATCGTCGCGGCACCGTGCGCGGACGGCTTGTCCTGCAGCGGCAGCGCACGCAGCGCAGCCGCCATCACCGCCGGGTCGTTGCCGCTGTCGATGTCGAGCATGCGCACGAGCCCGAGGTCGGCCGCGCGCGACGCACGCAGCAGCTGCTCCTGCCGCGGGGCGGTGCGCGGAATCAGGATCGCCGGCTTGTCGAAGGACAGGATCTCGCAGAACGTGTTGTAGCCGCCCATCGAGACCACGCCCGCGGCATTGGCAATCAGGAACTCCGGCGTGCTGTCGAACGTGAGCAGGCGCACGCGGGGCAGCGCGTCCGCGCGAGCGCGGAACTCGCGTTGCCGCGCGGGGCTCATGAACGGCCCCAGCACGACGACGGAGTTGAACGGGATCGCGGGGTCGTGCTCGTACGCCCCGAGCACCCAGTCGACGACCGACATGCCGTCGCCGCCACCGCCGACGGTGGTGAGAATGTAAGGCTCGTCGCCGAACGGACGCTCGGGCGGGCGCTCGGCGTAGGGCAGCGTGCGCCTGATGTAGCCAGTGTAGACCACCTTGTCGTGCACGGCCGGGGGGCACTCGATGCCGGCGAGCGGATCGGCGAGCGCCTCGAGCCCGTATACCCAGATCTCGTCGTAGAGGTCGCAGAGCGCCGGCATCACGTGCTTCTTCTCCCACTCGCGGGAGAGCAGCGTCGGCTCGTCCATGATGTCGCGCAACCCCAGCACGAGACGGGCGCCCTGCGCCTTCAGCATCTGGAGCGTCGGCACCACCTCGCCCTTCAGCCCCAGCGGCTCCTTGTCGACGAGGAACAGGTTCGGCCGGAATGCCTCGGCGGTGTGGCGGATGATCGCCGCGCGCATCGCCATCGTCTGGTCGAGCTCGATGTGCAGCCCGAGCGACTTGTACTCGCCGCTGTGCAGCTTGATGACCCCCGGGATGCGCACGAAGTCGACGCGGGCACGGAAGTCGAAGCTGCCGATGATCGGCGAGCCGGACAGGATCAGCACCGACAGCCCCTTGAAACGCTCGACCAGCGAGTGGGCGATCGCGCGGCAGCGGCGCAGGTGCCCCAGCCCGAACGTGTCGTGGCTGTAGATGAGTACGCGCGCGCCTTCGAGCCGTTCCGGCATGCTGTGCGACCGAGATAGGACGGGTGTCGGTTCGGGTCGAAGGATGAGGACCGCCGCACTGCGCGCCGGGCGGAATCCGGCAACGGCAGCCCGGCGGGTCCCGGGTGAATCCCGATTACCGGCAATCCACCCTCTCTCGCCAGTTTAGCCGATGCGCGAACCCGGTGCGCAACCCCGCGCCGGCCGCCACCCTGGCCGTTGGTGTGGCCGAATTCTGGATCCTCGGGCCCGTTCGCCCCGAGCCTTCGAATGCGAACGGGACGCAGGGCGCGTACATGCCGCCCTCTCCGCCCGAACGTCCCAAGACCTGCATTCGCGAGGCAGGATGCAAGTCGGTCCGAAATCAGGTGCCCAGACGGAGGGACCCACTTCACTTGGGGAAGGGTTCGTGACACTTGGGACTGCCGACAATCGGGGTCGCGGTAGCGCGGATTGACCAGAGGCGCAGACGAGCTTCTGGATTGGGGATAGATGCCTGCAGCAGGCGCAAACCCGGACGTGCGCCGACGCGGCCAGTGACTGCTCCCGCCCCGAGCGAACTGGCACTCGCAACCCTGAGCAGACGTGCGTCGGACCGCATTCGGTCGTTTCACCGAAGCGCATGCGACACGCCGTCAGACCGTTATCGCCGGGTCCGAACGCGGAGTTCGACGATGGCGCCGACTGCCCGCGCGTACTTCTCGATCGTCGTCAGCGTGGGGCGCGTGTACACGCCGCTTTCAAGGCGCGACACGACGCTCTTGGTACTCGGCATCCTGTCGGCGACATCCTGCTGCGTCATGCCCGCCGCCGCGCGGGCGGCGACAAGGTCGGCGACGAGCACCTGCAACGTGCGATCCGCTGCGAGCGCTCGCCCGCGCCTTGCCTCCCGTCCACCTTTCGAAATGAGGTGCTCGATGTTCCTCGCAAGTGCGCGATCCTGCTCGTTCATTGCGGTGTTCTCTTTCGGAGGCAGTTAGCAAAAATGCTAACTCGCACCGGAATGCATGACTATCCGCCATGCGGACGAGCCTGGGCCGGATTAGGCGCCATTGCGCGGGCGTTCGATCGCGGCACGGGGTTAGCAATTTTGCTACCACGTTCGGCGCCACACACCACCGGGCGGGTTGCCCTTGCTGCGCCCGGCGCATTCCGGCTCGATTCCCTGCCGCCGACGCTGGGGCTCGTCCGGCAAGAATGTCGGTTTGCAGCTGCCGGAGGTTCCGGCACGACTGCAGGTGCGGCCGCTGTGGACCCATCAGATCTCTTTCTGCTCGGAGATCTCGAGAGCGTCATCGACATCGATGCCGAGGTACCGCACCGTCGACTCCAGCCTGGAGTGGCCGAGGAGCAGTTGTGCGGCACTGAGGTTCTTGGTGCGCCGATGGATCAACGTCGCCTTGGTCCTTCGCATCGAGTGCGTCCCATAGTCGGCGCGGTCCAGCCCCATTTCGACTCACGGTCCCGGCCAGGAGCGGTCTTCCATGCGGACCTCGCCAAGCCGACACTCGCGGCCATCTTGGCCAGGCATGGTTCAGTCAGGCAAGGCGACTGATGTAACCGCTCCATTGACTTGGCTCGCGCCGTTGGACGCCGCCATTGTTACTCCGTCGCTTCAATAGGTGTCCAGTTGCGGACCCAGGCGGCGAAGCAGCAGGGCATGCGCCCAGTCCATGAAGGCTTGCACACGTGCAGCACGTTTGCGGGTGGTCGGCGTCACCAGGTGCAGCGGAAGCGACGGACATTGCCAGCCAGGCAGGACTCGCACCAGCGCGCCACTGGTCAGGTAGTGGCTGGCCACGAACTCCGCCAGCACGATGATGCCCAGCCCATCCAGGCCCGCGCTCAAGGCCGCCGCACTGTCGGTGGTCTGAAAGCGCGCAGGCACGTCGAACTCCACCTTGCGGCCCTCGCGCGTCAAGGTCACGGGGCGCACCTTGCCGGTCGACGCGAGCACATACCCGACCTGATGGTGGCGTGCCAGGTCCTCGGGTGTGCCGGGCAACCCGTGCTGCTCGATGTAGTGCGGCGCGGCACAAAGCGCAAAGCGCAGGTCGCCGACACGGCGGGCCGACAGCCGCGAGTCGGGCAAATGTCCGCCGCGCAGCGCGCAGTCCACCCCTTCCTGTACCAGGTCGACGGTCCGGTCGGTGCACCCGAGTTCGATCGTGATCTTCGGATAGCGCTCGAGGAAGCCGCGGATCTCGGGCGCAAAGACGAGACGGCCCATGGCCACGGGCACGTCGACGCGCAGGTGCCCCGCCGGTGCGCTGGTGCCCTTGCGCAGCTGCGACTCCACCTCGTCCACCTGCTGCAGGATGGCGCACGCATGCTCGTGGTACGCCAGGCCCTCTTCGGTCGGGGTGACCGAGCGGGTCGTGCGCGTGAGCAGCCGCGTGCCGAGCTTGTCTTCGAGCTGCTGGATCTGCTGGCTGACGGTGGCCTTGTGCAGGTTCAGCTGGAGGGCGGCCTTGGTGTAGCTGCCGCTTTCCACCACCTGCACGAACGCGCGCATGGCATCGAATCGGTCCATCGGGCAACTCCGGTCGGGCGTTTGGCGATTGTCGGCGAATGCCAAACAGTGTGTCTCGGCCTTCGGTCTATGCGCGCCTCGGCGCGCTTCCTACAGTGCACACACCCACTACACACCGGAGACCCGCCATGCTGAACCTTCGCCCGCTCGATCCCGCATGTCCGATCGACCAGCAGTTGCAGAGCAAAGCCGACCCGGTCGTCCTGGTGAACCTGTTCACCGTGGCCGAGGCCGACATCCCGGCGCTGATGTCCGCATGGGAGAAGGATGCAATCTGGATGAAGCAGCAGCCGGGCTTCCTGTCCACGCAACTGCACCGCGCCATCGGCGGCAGCCACATGTTCATGAACTACGCCCTGTGGGAGTCGGTGGACAGCTTCCGCGCTGCGTTCACGCACCCGGACTTCGTCAGCGCGCTGGCCGCCTACCCGTCGAGTGCAGTCGCGCAGCCGCACCTCTTCGCCAGGGTCGCCGTGCCCAACCTCTGCGCCGCTTGATTCGCGACCTGCCCAGGAGGATCGTCATGCCCAAACGTGCTCATCTCATCGCGGGGCTCCTCGCCCCGCTTTGCATCGCCACCTTCTTCCTGTCCACCATCCTCACCGAGCTGTTCGGCTCGCACGCCGCGGTGGCCCAGCTGAAGTCGCTCATCGTCACGCCGGGCTTGTGGATCATGGTTCCACTGATGGCAGCCGCGGGCGGCAGCGGCATGTTTCTCGCCAGGTCGCGCAAGGGCCGACTGGTCGACGCCAAGAAGAAGCGCATGCCGTTCATCGCTGCGAACGGGCTGCTGGTGCTGGTGCCGTGCGCGATCGTGCTCAACCGATGGGCCGCTGCCGGCTCGTTCGACACCGCTTTCTACGTGGTGCAGGCCATCGAACTGGTCGCGGGTGCGGCCAACCTCGCGCTGATGGGCCTGAACGCGCGCGACGGGCTGCGCATGGCCGGGCGGCTGCGCAGCGGCCCTGCGGTCGCCGCGAAGGCTCGGTGAACGACGCCCAGGTTCCTGAGCAATCAAACCCCAGGCGTCCGCTCTTGGTTGACTCCAGTGTCGGCGGAGGGTCGTTCTGCGACTCTCGACGATCCAACCGCGCGCGTTCAGACTCGACGGTCGCTGACCGGCCATTTCCGGCCCGTCGGCGCTACCGCTCAATTTCCTTCAGAGCGGCCATTCATCAAGTCAATCAACGGCCAGCCCTACAGCGGTGCCAAGCGCGAACCTCTTCGCGAGGCGGCGCAGATTTGATCCTGGATTCAGGTGCTGACGCGCACGGCTGAGAAAGCAATGCGGAGCGTGACCGATTGACGCTCTGTTTACCTGCTCTCGGTACTTCGCGCGGTCTCGACCGGCGCCGCAGCGTTGGTCAGATCAACGTCGCCCAGCTCGATTCACGCCGCCGTTCTGGTTGGCGACGCCAGGCCCGTTGGTGCCGACGTTGTTGACGCCAACCTCTGAGGCGCCTACGCCGGGATGCACAGCAGCACCGCCGCGATTTCCCGCGGCACCGGGCTGATTGACTCCTGGGTCCACAACGCCGACGCCGGGCGCACCGCCACCGCGGTTTCCCAGGGCGCCCGGCTGGTTGATGCCGGGGTCGACCGCACCGCGACCCGGCGCCCCCACGCCAGGCGTCACCGCGGCAGCCCTCGCTGCCGGGCGCGCAACGCAGCCTACGGGAACTCCAGGGGACGTGCAGTAGATAGCCTTGGCGGTCGCCGTGCTCGCGGCCGGCTTTGCCACGCAACCCACGGGCACGCCCGGCGCGGTGCAATACGCTACCTTGGCGGCGGCGGCGGCCGCAGCCGGTACCGCAGGGCGAACCACACAGCCTGCGGGGATGCCCGGTGCAGTGCAGTAAACCACGGCGGCGTTGGCGGCCCCGGCAACACAAGCTGCGGAAATGGCCAACAGCAGCGCAGATGTCTTTGGCATTTCTGTACTCCCTTCATAATTTATTACAACGCCGATAAGCTGGCAGGAACCGTCAATACGGGGAGTGGGCCGTGTCTAGCTCTCGACGATCGTCTCGATTCGCTTCTCCTGGATTGCCCGAGTGAACGCGCGATAATCTTTGCTGTTTTGATCGGCGTATTCGACTGCAAATTCGCCGATGGCGCCATCGAAAGTCTGCCCGGACCCCATATAGCCGGAGATCATCGCGGCATCCCCGGATCGGGCATGGGCGCGGGTCAGCGCATGCGCACACATGCGCGCATAATTCCGCAGCATCTTGGTGTCGCAGTCCTCGATGACCGCGGATATCTTCATGTCCCGAAGTTGGCGGACGTACACATCGCGTCCGTTCATCCCGCGGGTCCATCCGAGGAACACATCGGTCGCCGATTGCACGATGCGCTGCCCGACCACTACACGCTGGCCACGATTGGGATGCAGGCTCTTGCCCGCGTAGGGCTCGAGCACCGAGGCACGCGCCTCTTTCACCTGCAGGAACAGCGGGTCGTTGTCCGCCGCCATGAAGAATCAGCGCGGCCGCGCCGCGGTAGAACGCGAACGGCGAGGCTGCCATGCGGCCGAAGCGGATCGGGACCAGGTGCTCCACGCGGCCGGCATTGGATTCGTTCAGGAGTTCGACCGGATGGCGGCGGAGCTTGTGCGCCTCCCAGCCTGCCTGCGACGAACGCGGGACCTTGGCGCGCAGCGCCTTCCCCTTGGCGCGGCGTTCGTCAGCGGATAGATAGGGCGCTTCGGTTCGCGGTGCGCCACTTGGCTTGCTTTGCGTAGGGTCGGGCATGCTCATCTCCTGCGCAGTTGCCGCTTCCTCGCCAGTTCACTCGCTCTTCAGCCGTCGCGAGCCTTCGATGAGCGGGTGCCACCCGTAGACGAGCGAGATCATGAAGCCGTCCATGCGCAGGTCGCCGGGCGCGCTGTCGTTCACGGTCGACTTGTAGCCGAACGTGAGAGCCAGGTTGGGGTTGACCTGGTAGCCGAGCGTGAGCCCGACGCCCAGGTTGTTGAGCTTCTCTCCGGCGACGCCGTTGATGGTCGCCTTGCCGCCGTCGTACCAGGCCAGGTCGAGCGAACCCCAGAAGTGTTCGGTGAAGTCGCGGGTCAGGTGCGCGTCCAGCTGGAACAGCGGATCGGTCTTCAGCGTCTGTCCGACGTAATCGCTGTTGTTGCCGAAGAACCAGACGGCCGGCAGGAGCTCGAGGGTCGTGCGCCGGCCCGGCACCCAGTCGCCGAGCTGCCAGATGACGGGCATGCCCACGCGGCCGTACCAGCGGTTCTGCCCGATGTTGAGCTGCTGGTCGCTGTCGTACTCGCCGATGGGCAGCGCCAGGTCGGCGAGCAGGTCGACGGAGAATCCCGGCTCGTAGCGGATGACGTCCGGGATGTTCTGCTGCGCCTTCGGGCCGAGGATGTTGATGTTGAACTCGAGCATCGGGTCGCCGAACCCGCTGGCCGACTGGTTGAAGGTCGTGCCGGGCAGGGTCACGTCCCCCGAGATCCGCCCCATCGGCAGGATGATCGCCGCCATCGCCGAGCGATCGAACAGGGAGAAGACGTGCGCGTAGCCCGCCAGCGCCATCGTCGCGTCAAACTCCGCGCCGGGCGTCACGGTGTGCGCCGGATCGAACGGGTTCGTATTGCCGCTGATCGAGTTGACGATGAGCGGCACGGCACTCGCGCCGGAGAGCGGCTTCCAATAGAAGCGTGCCGGGACCTGCGCCAGCGCCTGCGGTCCACCGAGCAAGCCCATGGCGAAGAGCGTTGCGACGACCCATCGCACCGTGGCCATCGGCTTCGTGAGTCTTGCGTCATTGTTCATGATTCGTCGTCCCTATGGATGGCATCTCGGATCGGCAACGCTCAAGGCTTCGGATCGGCCAGCAAGTCCTTGGGCGGCACGAACTGTCGTTTGTAGATGAGCGGGGGGTAGCCGGCGTCGTCCGGCGTTCGTGGCGGAAGCTGGTCTTCCAGCGTCTCGAACGCGGAGCGACTCGGCAGCACCACGTTGTTGGCCCGGACATAGCTGTCCCAGAGCGCGACGAGGGCGCGCAGCTTGTCGGGATTCTCGGCGGCGAGGTCCTTGCGCTCGGCCGGGTCGGCGGCGAGGTTGAAGAGTTCCCAATCAGCCTTGCCGTAGGGCTTGAATTGCCAGCGGAGCTTCCAATCCCCCTGCCGCACCGCGCGATTGCCGAAGAGTTCCCACGCGACGAAGTCCTTGTCCGTCCGCGGCGACTCCACATCGCCCGCCAGCATCGGAAGCCAGGACTTGCCCATGAGCGCGGGGAGCTCGCGCCCTTCGTGTGTCCCCGGATAACGGGTGCCCGCGATCTCGAGCAATGTCGGCATGAGGTCGCCCACGTGCATGAGTCCATGGTTGATGCTCCCCTTGGGCCGCGCCACCGCCGGTCCGCTGACGATGAGCGCGTTGCGGATGCCGCCTTCGGCCAGCCAGCCCTTGTACTGGCTGAACGGCGTCATCGACACCTGCGCCCACATCGGGCCGTACCCGACATAGGAACCAGGGTCGCCCCACGCATTGGGATGGGTCTGCGACCAGTTGATCGCCGCGAAGAGGTAGTCGCGCGACCCGGGCGAGCCGGCGATCATCTTGAACAGATCGGTTCCCTCGGCGCCGTTGTCGCCGAACACGACGAAGATCGTGTTCTCGTACTCGCCGATCTTCTTCAGGTGGTCAATGAGCCGGCCGATGTGGAAGTCCAGGTTCTCCACCATGCCCGCGTAGAGCTCCATCTTCTTGCCGAGGATCGCCCGGGAGGCCGGAGCCAGCACGATGGGATCGGGCACGAACCACATGCGCTCGGCGAGCTCTGTCCCTGCGGGCAGGATGCCGAGCTCGACTTGTCGCTTCAGTCGTTCCTGGCGGACCGCGTCCCAGCCCTTGTCGTACGCGCCGACGTGTCGCGAGCGCCACTCCCGCGGCAGGTGGTACGGGTCGTGTGGCGCCTGGTGGGCGACGTAGGCGAAGAACGGCTTGCCGTCGCCGCGGTTGGCGTCGATGTAGCCGATCAGCTTGTCGGTGTAGGTCTTCGTCGCGTAGTAGTCCTTGGGGAGTGCCGTCAGGTAACGCCCGTCTTCGGTGAAGACCGACTTCGGCGACGCACCGGTGAAGTTCGTCATGTCCCAGTAGCTGCCCGCACCGTCCAGTAGCGAGAAGTCGCGTTCGAAACCGCGCGCGGCCGGGATCTGATCCGGCGCCTTGCCCAGATGCCACTTGCCGACCATGTAGGTGTGATAGCCGGCGCCCCTGAGCAGCTGTGGCAGCGTGGCCACGCGGTTGTTGAGGTAGCCCTCGTAGCCGACCGCGCCCCGCTGGTTGGGGGCGGTCCACTCGTCCATGTTGCCCAGTCCGTTCAGGTGAGGGTCGACACCGGTCAGGAACGTGGCCCGCGTCGGCGAGCAGCTCGCGTGCGTGTAGAAGTTCGTGAAGCGCACACCCTCCTTCGCCAGCGCGTCGAGGTTCGGGGTCCTGATCTCGCTGCCGAACGCACCCATGTCGGCGTACCCGAGGTCGTCGCCGAGGATGACGACGATGTTCGGCCGGCGCGGGGGGTCTGCGGCGAGCAGTACCGAGGGCGCGGCAAGCGCCGCGGCGATGCCGACGATCCCGAGCGCTTTCAGCAGAGGTCGCAGGTTGCCCGGCCTGGCGATGTGGTCACGAGGGGGGCGCGGGAGCAGGGTGTCCATAATCAATTCCTTCGCGTATCGGGGGATCAGAACTCGACCTCGAGCCCGCGCGCCTTCGCCAGTTCGACCATGGCGTCACGATCCCGTGTCGGCTCCGCGGGCACGGGCGCGGCCTCGTTGCGGAGTTCCCGATACGCGCTTTCGACGTTTGCATAGAGGCGCGCGGGCCATCGCCACGCGCGATACGGCCCCAGCTCGATCTCTTTGGCGGCTTCCAGCGCGGACTGTCCGCGCTCGAAGCACCACCTCGACTCGTCGCGCACGTACTCGAGGTAGGCCTTCATCTCCATCGCGCCTTCGATCCCGCACGGCCGCCCGTGTCCCGGAACGATGACTTCCGGATCGAGCCAGACGATCAGGTCGAGGCTCTGCAGCCACTTCTCGCCGCTGCCTTGCCAGCCCATCGGCGTGCACTCGCGGTACACCACGTCGCCGGCGAACACGACCCCTTCCCGGGGCACGTGCACGATCGTGTCCGCCGCGCATTGGCACGGCCCGACGTGGATGAGCTGCACTTCCAGGCCATCCAGATCGATGGTGTAGCGGTCGTCGAACAGCGTTGCGGGCGGTGCAAGGTACTGCGACGGGTCGGCGGCCTGCTGCATGCGGTCCGGTGCCGTCCGATGTGTAATGATCTCCGCGCCCGGGAAGAGCTGGTTGCCCGACACGTGGTCACCGTCCTCGCTCGTGTTGACCACGTGCTTCGGCATGCCCTGCCAGACGCTCCCGAACAACTCGATCATCCGCCGCGCGTGGGGCAGGTCCGCCTGGGTGTCGATGACCACGCCGCCACCGCGGTTGACGAATCCCGAGTTCGAATCGCACGCGCGGTTCTTCTCGTTCAGGACCGCAAAGCAGCTTTCGCTCACTTGTTGCAGTTTCACGGAGGTGCACCAGGTCGCAGATATCCGCTCATGCTTCGACACGCAGTCGAGGTCAGTCGTCACAGGCAGGAGGACCCCATGAATCCGGCTCGGAGCCCCGGCGCCGTCGTCTTCGCGCCCACTGCTACACTTTTGCGGTTTCGCCCCTGATCGTCTATCGGAATTCCGCAGAACGCGATCGTGAAGCACCCTCCGCTCACCAGTGCGCAGCCAGCCGTCACGGTGGTCGAGATCAGCGATCCCACGGCGGCCGGCGCGGGCATCGAGCTCATCGAGCAGGACGCGGTGCAGCTCCAGCCGTTGTCGCTCCGGGTGCGCCGGGTGATCGTTCGTCTCGGGGCGTCGGCGGTCGTGTTCTATTCGACCAATCGTCGCGTGCGGACGCGCACGAGCGCCCGCAGGGGTCTCGTCGCCTACGTCACGTTCGGACCGAAATCGAAAGGGACCGTGAACGGAATACCGGTCGGTGCCGGCTTGATGCTCGCGGCAGCGCCGGATGTGGAGGCGAGCTTCGTTGCCGACGCCGGCTACGAGAGCATGACCTTTCTGCTTCCGCCCGACGAGATCCGTGCGCATTTCGTGGCCCGCCGGCGCGAAGGCGAGTTTCGCCTGCCGCGCGGCGTGCAAACGCTGCAAGTCGACGACGAGAGTGCACGGCGGCTGTTTGGATGGGGCAAGCGACTGGTGGATGCCGCCGCACGGCAACCGGCGCTGTTCAATGAGCGGGAAACGGAGCGGATTGCCGCCCACGTCGAGCTGGTCGAGCTGCTATTGGCAGTCCTCGGCGGGGCACACGACTTCGAGCCCGACCGCAGCGATCGGACCATGCAGGCGCAAACACGCATCGTCAAGATCGCCGAAGACTATGCCTTGTCCCAGACCGGCGACCCCCTCTATGTGAGCGACCTGTGCAGAGTCGCAGCAGTGAGCGAGCGTAGCCTGGAATACGCGTTCAAGGAGGTCATGGGAATGACACCGGTGACCTACCTGATCCGGGTCCGGTTGCACCGCGTGCGCCAGACGCTGCTGGCAGCGACGCAGGGATCGACGACGGTGTCGACCGAGGCGCTCAACTGGGGCTTCTGGCACTTCGGAGAGTTCTCACGCGCCTACAAGGATTGCTTTGGTGAACTCCCGTCGGATACCCTGCGACGAAAGCCGGGAGAGCTGCAGACATGAATCGTGGCGCCGACGCTGCGTAGACGCGACAACAGTACAACCGGACCACGGAGGCAGACCCTAAGCAGCATTGCGCTGCCGCCCACTGCATTGAGTCCGGAGTCCTCGCCCGGCATAGGTTGCACGGCCGGCCAGTCGGCAACACTTGAGGACTGCGTGCTCTGAACGTCAGCTTCCAGAGGCTTGGATGGCAGCTTCCGGGTTGCTCGAACTTCTGCAAGGGGTCTATTTCGTTGAAAAACTCGATGAACCGTGGCGCGCTGGAATGGTCGTAGGAGCAGGCCTGCGCGCAACGAGGTGTCGAGATGATGGGTCAGCAAGGTGGCAATCAAGATCGGCTGTTCTACTCGTTCAATCTCGAGTCGCATGTCCCGGCCGATCACCTGCTGCGCGGGATCGATCGCTGCCTGGACCTGAGCGATCTGCGCCGGCAACTCGCGCCGTTCTACAGCCACACCGGACGGCCATCGATCGACCCGGAGCTGATGGTGCGGATGCTGCTGATTGGCTATAGCTTCGGCATTCGCTCCGAACGGAGGCTATGCGAAGAAGTCCACCTGAACCTGGCGTATCGCTGGTTCTGCCGCCTGGGGTTGGAGGATACGGTCCCGGACCACTCGACGTTCTCGAAGAACCGCCACGGTCGCTTCCGCGAGAGCGACCTGTTTCGCCTGGTCTTCGAGAGCGTGGTGGAGCGTTGCCTGAAGGCGGGTCTGGTCGGCGGCGAAGGCTTTGCGGTCGACGCCAGCCTGATCGAAGCGGACGCCAATCGCAGTCGCAGCATGGCCCGCGAGGACGTGGCGGACTTGCGTGATCCGCGCCACGGTACCCGTGCGGTGCGCGAGTACCTGGCGGCCCTCGATGCGCAAGGCGAGCGTGGCACCCCGGCCGCGTCGGTCTCGCCGACGGACCCTGCCGCGCGGTGGACCGCGGTGGGTGGCCCGGCGTTCTACGCCTACTCGACCAACTATCTGGTCGACGTTCAGGCCGGGATCATCGTCGATGTCGAGGCGACGCCCGCCTGGCGAACCGCGGAGGTCAACGCCACGCGGACCATGATCGAGCGGGTGGAGCAGCGCTTCGAGCTCAGTCCCGAGCGCCTAATCGGCGACATGGCCTACGGGGCCGCCGACTTCCTGGGCTGGATGGTGAACGAGAAGGCGATCGAGCCGCATGTCCCGGTGTGGGACAAGACCCAACGCAACGACGACACGCTATCGAGCAGTGAATTCGAGTGGGACGAACAGGCCGACGAGTATCGCTGCCCCCAGGGACAGCCGCTGCGGAGCGAGTGGCGGGCCTTCAAGCGTCCTCGAACGCACATCACCAAAGCCAACACCATCATCTATCACGCCACCCAAGCCGTTTGCAGCAAATGCCCGATGAAGGCGCGCTGCTGTCCGAACACGCCGAGGCGGAAGATCGCTCGAAGTGTCCATGAGTCCGCGCGGGATGTCGCTCGCGACATTGCGAAGACCGATGCCTACCAGCAGTCGCGCAAGGACCGAAAGAAGGTCGAAATGCTGTTCGCGCACCTCAAACGGATCCTGAAGTTGGGACGCCTGCGTTTGCGTGGCCTCAGTGGGGCTCGCGATGAGTTTCTATTGGCAGCGGCTGCGCAGAACTTACGACGAATGGCGAAATGGCTGGTACCGATGGCAGAAAGCAGCGAAATGTCCACCGCTTGAAGCGGGACGAAGACCGTTGACGCGACGAACACACGCGAGACGTTTCCCGCACAAACTATTGCCGCCCGCCACTGACACCGAAAACAGATCCGGCACGGAGTTTTTCAACGGAATAGGTCGAGAGCGGGCGTCCGGACGGCGAACTGACCGAGCGCGCGGCCGAACCACGGCCCGGCGCCACTCTGACACTCTCGTCGCCGGCCGCCGACCGCGTCGACCGCCGAGCGTCAGGTGTAGACCCGCACGTCGTCGATGACCTTGCCGTCGTTGGGCAGCTCGCCGGTGCCGCGAACCCGCACCTCGCCGCGCAGCTTGGTGACGTCGCGGATCGACGCGACGATCGCCTCGATCGGGCGCCGTCCGCCCCTCGCGCGGCTCGACGTGCAGCGTCATGCGGTCGTTCCTGTCCGGGTTGTCGACGACCAGGCGGGCCCTCCCGATCTCGGCGTGGCGGGCGACGATCGCCGCCACCTGCGACGGATGCACGAACATGCCCTTCACCTTCGTCGTCTGGTCGGCGCGCCCCATCCAGCCCCTGATGCGGACGTTGGTGCGGCCGCAGCGCGAAACGCCGGGCAGCACCGCCGACAGGTCGCCGGTGCCGAAGCGAATCAGCGGGTAGTCGGCGTTGGTGAGCGTCGTGACGACGACCTCGCCGACCTCGCCGTCAGGCACCGGGTCGCCGGTGCCCGGCCGCACGATCTCCAGCAGCACGCCTTCGTCCACGGTCAGACCCTCGCGGGCCGGCGTCTCGTAGGCGATGCTGCCCAGGTCCGCGGTCGCGTAGACCTGGTAGCCGTGGATGCCCCGTGCGATCAGCGCGTCGCGCAGCGAAGGCGGAAACGCCTCGCCGGAAACGAGCGCCTTCGTGAGCGAAGGCAGGACCACACCCAGCTCGTCGCGCCTTCTCGAGGATGATGCGCAGGAACGACGGCGTGCCGACGTAGCCGGCGGGCCGGAGATCGGCGATCGCCTGAACCTGCTGCTCGGTCTGCCCGGTCCCGCCGGGGAACACCGCACAGCCCAGCGCGTGCGCGCCGGTTTCGAGCATCGAGCCCGCCGGGGTGAAGTGGTACGAGAAGCAGTTGTGCACGAGGTCGCCGCGGCGAAACCCCGCGGCGTAGAGCGCCCGCGCGAGGCGCCACCAGTCCGGCGCGCGCCCTTCCGGCTCGTAGATCGGGCCGGGCGAGGCGAACACACGCGCGAGCTCGCCGTAGCCCGATGCGGCAAGGCCGCCGAACGGGCGCGCACCCTGCTGCAGGTCGAGCAGCTCCCCCTTGCGGATCACCGGCAGCTTCGCCAACGCCTCACGCGAGGTGACGGCGCGCGGATCGATGCCCGCCAGGGCCCGGGCAAATGCCGGCGCTCGGGCCATGGCGTGCGCGACCTGCACCGGCAGCCGGCCGAGGCTGTCGCGCTCGCGCACCTCCGGGTCGCGCGTCTCGAGTGCGTCGTAGTGGGTATTCATGCCGATCGCCGGGGTGGATGGCGGGCGCCGCCCGCCAACGCGCGGGCGACCGTGGTGTCTAGGCCAGCCAGCGCTTGCGCCGCCGGTAGTGCTTGACGTCGCGGAAGCTCTTGCGCCCGGCGGTGGAGAGGCCGAGGTAGAACTCCTTCACGTCCTCGTTGGTCGACAGGTCCTTCGCCGCACCGTCCATCACGACGCGGCCGTTCTCGAGGATGTACCCGTAGTTCGCGAAGCGCAGCGCCACCATCGTGTTCTGCTCCGCGAGCAGGAACGAGACGCGCTCCTTCGAGTTCAGGTCCTGCACGATCCCGAAGATCTCCTCGACGATCTGCGGCGCGAGCCCCATCGACGGCTCGTCGAGCAGGATCATCGTCGGCCGCGCCATCAGCGCGCGGCCGATCGCGGTCATCTGCTGCTCGCCGCCCGAGGTGTAGCCGGACTGGCTGGTGCGGCGCTGCTTGAGTCGCGGGAAGTAGTGGTAGACGCGCTCGAGCTCGGCCTTGAGCTCGGCTCGCGAGATGCTGCGCGTGAAGGCGCCGGTGAGCAGATTCTCCTCGACGGTCAGGTGCTGGAAGCAGTGGCGGCCCTCCATCACCTGGCACACCCCCATGCGCACGAGCTGGTTCGGCGTCAGCTTGTCGATGCGCGCGCCCTTGAACTCGATCGTGCCCTTGGTGACCTCGCCGCGCTCCGCGTGCAGGAGGTTGGAGATCGCCTTCAGCGTCGTCGTCTTGCCTGCCCCGTTCGCGCCGAGGAGCGCGACGATGCCGCCCTTCGGCGACGCTGAGCGACACGCCCTTGAGCACGAGGATCACGTGGTCGTAGATCACCTCGATGTTGTTGATCGCGAGGTAGGGCGTCGCCGAGGTGGCGGCGGACGGCGCGGCTGCGGACATGGCGGGTCGTGGCGTAGGGGGTTGCGGGAACACAATCGGCCGTCGTCGTCCCCGCTGTCGCGGGGACGACGACGGAGCGGATGCGGCTGCGCTACGACTCCTTGCTGCAGTCGCGCGGCGTGATGCCCTTCTCCTTCGCGTACTTCGCCGCCGACTCCTCGATCATCGGCCGCACCAGCTCCTGTCCGGCTGTACCCAGTCGGTGATCACCTTCCACTTCGTGCCGTCCCACTGCTGGAACTTGACCGCGCCGCCGCCTTCGTGGTCGAGGCAGGTGACCTTGAGCGGCTGCATGAAGCCGGTCGCGCCGAGCGCCTTCAGGCGGGCCTCGTCGAGCTCCAGGTTCTCGATGCCCCAGCGGACCTGCTCGGGGGTCAGCGACTTCTTGCCGTACTTCTCCTGCGCCTTGCGGATCGCCTCGACGGTGATGATGCCGTGGACCACGCCGCGGTTGTAGTAGATGGAGCCGATGCGCGACTTGTCCTCCATCTCGCCCTTGCCCTTGCCGTAGACGTGCTTCTTGATCTCGCCGATCACGGGATAGCCGTCGCCGGCGACGTTGAAGCCGGCCGCGATGTAGCCCTTGGCGGCGTCGCCCGCGGGAATCGTGTCCTCCTCGGCGCCCGACCACCACACGCCGATGATCTTGTCGCGCGGGAAGCCCGCCCGTGCGGCCGCCTTGAGCGCCGTCGGGTTCATCACGCCCCAGCCGCGCAGGATCACCCAGTCGGGCTTGATCTGGCGCATCTGCAGCCACTGCGCGCCCTGCTCGTTGCCCGGATGCGGCACCGGGATGTGCGTGACCGCGAAGCCGTACTTCTTCGCCTGCGCGTCGAGCACCGGGATCGTTTCCTTGCCGTAGGCCGAGTCGTGATAGATGTTCACGATCTTCTTGCCCTTGAGCTTGTCCATCCCCCCTTCCTTCATGCCGATGAACTTGATCTTGGCCGTGTTCTGCGACCAGTAGTTCGTGACCAGCGGGAAGATGTAGGGAAACACGCGGCCGTCGGAGGCGTCGGTGCGGCCGTAGCCGATCGAGATCACCGGGATCTTGTCGGCGGTCGCCTTGTCGATCACCGAGTAGGTGATGCCGGTCGACAGCATGTGGAACACCGAGGCCCCCGTCGGCCCCTTGTTCTTGAGCCGCTCGTAGCACTCGACGCCGCGGGCGTTGTTGTACTCGGTCTCGCACTTCTCGTAGGTGAGCTTGACGCCGTTCAGCCCGCCGTCGCGCGCGTTGATCATGTTCACGTAGTCGATGAACCCGCCGTAGATGCCGGAGCCGCCGGCCGCGTACGGCCCGACCCAGTAGCCGGCCATCGGGATGAACTGCTCCTGCGCGTGAGCCGCGCCGGCCAGCCCGAGCATCGCGACGCCCACGAGCGCCGATTTCACTGCTTTCATGTTGCCCCTCCTCCTAGGATTCCGACTCCAAACAGGACGTGCGCCGAACAGCACGCGCCGTCCCGGATTCCGTGTCGACGTCCGCCGTCGCACGTCGATGCTGCAATGCGTCAATGCGGGAACGGCCACAGCCGCAGCTTCTCCTTGGCAATCTGCCACATCCGCGCGAGTCCGTGCGGCTCGACGATCAGGAACAGGATGATCAGCGCGCCGAAGATCATGAGCTCGAGGTTCGACATGATCCCGGGCGGCAGGCTCACGCCGAGCGCGTGCTCGAGCGGCCCCGCGACGGTGTTGAGGAAGATCGGGAACAGCACGATGAACGCCGCACCGAGGAAGGACCCCAGGATGCTGCCCACGCCGCCCATGATGATCATGAACAGGATGCGGAACGACAGGTCGAGGTTGAAGCCCTCGGGTTCGACGGTGCCGAGGTAGCAGAACGCGTAGAGCGCGCCGGCGACGCCGCAGTAGAACGAGCTGACCGCGAAGGCGGTGAGCTTGGTGCGCAGCATCGGGAAGCCGATCACCTCGGCGGCGACGTCCATGTCGCGCACCGCCATCCAGGCGCGGCCGATCGCGCTCCGCACCATGTTCTTGGCCGCGAGCGCGAGCACCGCGACGATGGTCAGCGTCAGCAGGTACTTCGGCAACGGCTGGTCGAACGTGTAGCCGAGGATCTCGATCTTCTGCGCGTTGATCACGCCGGACGAGCTGTAGTTCGAGAACCAGCCGAACTTGGTCAGCGCCCAGACGATGAAGAACTGCGCGGCCAGCGTCGCCACGGCGAGATAGAACCCCTTGATGCGCAGGCTCGGCAGGCCGAACAGGATGCCGACCGAGCGCCGCGCACACGCCGGCGAGCACGAACGCGACGAGCACGGGCATGCCGGGAACGCGCAGCATGAAGTTGTAGGCGGCGAACGCCCCGACCGCCATGAACGCCGCCGTGCCGAGCGACAGCTGTCCCGCGTAGCCGGTGAGCAGGTTGAGGCCGATCGCGGCGAGCGCGAAGATCAGGAACGGGATCAGGATCGCGGAGAGCCAGTACTCGTTCGCGATCAGCGGCACGACGACGTAGGCGACGGCCAGCAGCGCGAACACCGCCACCCGGTCCTGGCGTATCGGGAAGATCTGCTGGTCCGCCGTGTAGGTGGACTTGAACTGGCCGGCTTCGCGGTAGAGCATGGGTCAGGACCTGTCAGCGCTGGGGTCGCGGGTGGGAGCGGGCCCTAGACCCGGTCGATGTGCTTCTCGCCGAACAGCCCCTCGGGCCGCACCAGCAGGAACAGGAGCGCCAGCACGTAGGGGAACCAGCCCTCGATGCCGCCGCCGACGTACGGACCGAGGTAGACCTCCGCGAGCTTTTCCGAGGCGCCGATGATGAGCCCGCCGACGATCGCGCCCGGCACCGACTCGAAGCCGCCGAGGATCAGCACGGGCAGCGCCTTCAGCGCGACGAACGTGAGCGCGAACTGCACGCCGTTGCGCGCGCCCCAGAGCAGGCCGGCGACCAGCGCCACGAACCCGGCGACCGCCCAGACGATGCCCCAGATCTGGTGCAGCGGGATGCCGACGGCGAGCGCGGCCTGGTGGTCGTCGGCCACCGCGCGGAGCGCCCGCCCGATGCGGGTGCGGTTGAAGAACAGCGCCAGCGACACCACCAGCAGCGCCGCGATGCCGGCGGCGACGAGGTCGAAGCGGGAGATGTTCATGCCCGTCGCGTTGGTGATCGCCTCGATCGGCTCGTCCTGGATGCCGATGTCGAGCCCGCGGACATTGGCCCCGCCCAGCAGCTGGGCCAGCCCCTCGATGAAGAAGGTGAGGCCGATCGTCGCCATGAACAGCGTGATCTGCGGCTGGTTGACGAGCGGGCGCAGCACGAACTTCTCGGTGGCGAGGCCGAGCAGGATCATCGCGCCGAGCGCGAGCACGAACGCGACCCAGAAGTTGATGCCGTAGTCCTGCTGCAGGCCGACGAAGGTGAGCGCCGCGAAGAACACCATCGCGCCCTGCGCGAAGTTGAACACGCCCGACGCCTTGTAGATCAGCACGAAGCCGAGCGCCACCAGCGAGTACATGACGCCGGAGAGCAGGCCGCCGATCAGGACTTCGAAGAAGAATGCCATCCGTTGTCGCTCCGCTCGGAAGCTAGTGAGCCACGCCGAGGTAGGCGTCGATGACCGCCTTGTTGGCGCGCACCTCGTCGGGCGTGCCGTCGCCGATCTTGCGGCCGTAGTCGAGCACGACGACCCGGTCCGAGATGTCCATCACCACGCCCATGTCGTGCTCGATCAGCACGATCGTCGTGCCGTACTGCTCGTTGACGTCGAGGATGAACCGGCACATGTCCTGCTTCTCCTCGACGTTCATGCCGGCCATCGGCTCGTCGAGCAGCAGCAGCGAAGGTTCGGCCGCGAGCGCGCGCGCCAGCTCCACGCGCTTCTGAGGCCGTAGGGCAGGCGGCCGACCGGCGTCTTGCGGATGTGCTGGATCTGCAGGAAGTCGATGATCTCCTCGACCTTCGCCCGGTTCTCGAGCTCCTCGCGCTTGGCGCGCCCGAAGTGGATCGCCTGCTCGACGATCGTCGCCTTCATGCGCAGATTGCGGCCGGTCATGATGTTGTCCAGCACCGTCATGCCCTTGAACAGCGCGATGTTCTGGAACGTCCGCGCGATGCCCTGGCGCGCGGCCTCGTGCGGGACCATCTGCCTGCGCTGCACGCCGCGGAACGTGATCCGCCCGAGCTGCGGGTGGTAGACGCCGTTGATCACGTTCAGCATCGAGCTCTTGCCTGCGCCGTTGGGCCCGATGATCGCGCGGATCTCGTGCTCGCGCACGTCGAAGCTGACGTCGGAGATCGCCTTCACGCCGCCGAAGGCGAGCGAGATGTTCTCGAGCGAGAGGATCACGTCGCCGATGCGGCGTTCGCTCTCGGCGCTCATGCGGCCTCCCTCATGCGGCCCTTCCTCATGCGGCCTGCCTTCCGGCCGCGGCGGGGAAGGTCTTCGCCTCGGCGATCACCAGGTCCGCCGCCACCATGCCGGTGCGGCCGTCCTCGAACTTGACCTGCGTGGCGATGTGCTGCACGGCCTTGCCGGAGTACAGCGCGTCGATCAGCACCGCGTACTTCTCGGCGACGAAGCCGCGGCGCACCTTGCGCGTGCGCGTCAGCTCGTCGTCGTCGGGATCGAGCTCCTTGTGCAGCACGAGGAAGCGGTGGATCTGCGAGTCGGCGACCGCCGGGTCGGCGGCGAGCTCGGCGTTGACCTGCTCGACGCACTCCCGGATCAGCTCGTAGACCTCCGGCTTGGCCGCGAGGTCGGTGTAGCCCGAGTAGGCGAGCCCGCGCCGCTCGGCCCAGTTGCCGACCGAGCCGATGTCGATGTTGACGAACGCGCACACCATGTCGCGGCCGTCGCCGAAGGCGACCGCCTCCTTGATGTGCGGGAAGAACTTGAGCTTGTTCTCGATGTAGTTGGGCGCGAAGATGCCGCCGTTGCGGAGCTTGCCGACGTCCTTCGCGCGATCGATGATCTTGAGGTGCCCGTCGCCGTCGAAGTACCCGGCGTCGCCGGTGTGGAAGAAGCCCTCGCCGTCGATCGACTCGGCGGTCGCGTCGGGACGCTTGTAGTACTCCTTGAGCAGCATCGGCCCGCGCACCAGCACCTCGCCGCCGTCGGCGATCCGCACCTCGACGCCGGGTGCCGGCAGCCCCACCGTGTCGAGCTTGACGCCGCCGTCGGGCTGCAGGCAGACGTACGCGCAGGTCTCGGTCGAGCCGTAGAGCTGCTTCAGGTTGATGCCGATCGAGCGGTAGAAGCGGAACAGGTCCGGCCCGATCGCGGCGCCGGCGGTGTAGGCGACGCGGATGCGGCTCATGCCGAGCACGTTGCGCAGCGGCCCGTACACCAGCAGCTGGCCGAGCGCGTAGCTGAGGCGGTCGCCCGTCGCGACCGGCCGGCCGTCGAGGATCTCGGCGCCGCATTGGCGCGCGACGTCCATGAAGCGGTGGAAGATCCAGCGCTTCGGGCGGCTCGCGTCCTCCATGCGGATCATCACCTGGGTGAGCAGGTTCTCGAACACCCGCGGCGGCGCGAAGTAGTAGGTGGGGCCGATCTCGCGCAGGTCGGTCATCACCGTGTCGCCCGATTCGGGGCAGTTGATCGTGAAGCCGGCGTACACCCACTGCGCGAGCGAGAACAGGTGGTCGCCCACCCACGCCATCGGCAGGTACGAGAGGATGCTGTCGTCGGGCCCGAGCTTGTCGAAGCCGCAGCCCCCGGCCGCGGCGGAGATGAACGCGTGGTGCGTCTGCCGCACGCCCTTCGGCTTGCCCGTGGTGCCGGACGTGTAGAGCATGACCGAGACGTCGTCGGTGCG
Source organism: uncultured beta proteobacterium (assembly GCA_963765065.1). GTDB lineage: Bacteria > Pseudomonadota > Gammaproteobacteria > Burkholderiales > Casimicrobiaceae > VBCG01. The sequence continues at coordinate 181,162 of CAVXVH010000020.1, forward strand.
GCCCTTGGCCACCTCGGCGTCGAAGAAGCCGGGGTTCGCGCGGTCGAATTCGCGGCCGATCTGCTGCAGGCGCTCGAAGCTCGTCACGCCCTCGTAGTTGCGCATGCCGCGCGGGTCGTCGTAGTAGATGTGCGCGAGCGTCGGCACCTGCGGCTTCGCCTCGAGCACCTTGTCGACCTGCTCCTGGTCCTCGACGACCGCGAAGTCGATCTCGGCGTCGTTGAGCACGAACATGAACTCGGCCGCGGGCGCGTCCTGGTACATCGGCACCGGCACGCCGCCGAGGCATTGCCCGGCGAGCATCGACCAGTACAGGCGCGGCCGGTTGTCGCCGATGATCGCGAGGTGCATGCCGCGCCGGAACCCCTGCGCGGCAAGGCCGCAGGCGAGCGCGCGCACTTCGTCGGCGACCTGGCGCCACGTCCAGGTCTGCCAGATGCCGAGGTCCTTCTCCCGCGTCGCGGGATGATCGGGCCGCACCCGCGCGTGCTCGAGCATGAGCCGCGGGAACGTGTCGTGGTTCCCTGCCATCTCCTCCTCCGGCGCGCAGGGAGGATGCCCCGCGCGCGACACGGACCCCTGTCGGGGGCGCCCGCCACTGCCAGACCGCAGGGTCACCCCGGCCGCCGTCTCTTCGGGGACGGTCGGTCCGGTGCGGCGGTGCGCATGCGACGGCGCATCCGGCGCGAGCCTGCGGCTACGCTTCAGCCTATGTTACCCAATTCGCGCGCGTGCATCGTGTTTCCGATGGACGTCGGGTGCTCCGCGTAGAATCGTGCTACCCGAATGTAGCCGCTCGACCCGGCCGCGATTGTCGTCGCGCGGACATTTCACTGCCTCCGATGCCCCGAATGCTGGCTGAAATGCTGGGTGCGGCGCCGTGGTTCGGCGCACTGCCGTCGGCGCTCGGCCAGCGCGTCGCGACCGAAACGCTGGTTCGCCAGGCGACGGCCGGCAGCCTGGTCTGCCGCAAGGGCGAGTCCGTGGAGCACTGGATCGGCGTCGTCGACGGGCTCGTGAAGATGGCCAACGTCTCCGCCGACGGCAAGCCGACGAGCTTCACCGGCATCCCGTCCGGAGGCTGGTTCGGCGAAGGCTCGCTGCTGAAGGACGAGCCGCGCCGCTACGACATCGTGGCGTTGCGCGACTCGACGATCGCCTACGTGCCGCGAGCGACGTTCATGGCGCTGCTGGACGAGAGCGTCGCGTTCAACCGCTTCCTGCTGGTGCAGCTGAACGAACGCCTCGGGCAGTTCATCGGCATGGTGGAGCACGACCGGCTGCTGGGACCCGACGCGAGGCTCGCGCGCGGGCTCGCCGGCCTGTTCAATCCGCTGCTCTATCCCGGCATCGGGCCGACGCTGCCGATTTCGCAGGACGAGCTCGGCCAGCTGGTCGGCCTGTCGCGCCAGCGCGTCAACCGCGGGCTCAAGGTGCTCGAGGAGCGCGGCCTGCTGCGGATCGAATACGGCGCCGTGACGGTCCTCGACCTCGGCGGCCTGCGCCGCTTCGAAGGCTGACCGGACGGCGTCACCGACACGTCGACAGGTGCAGCAACGTTCAATGCCGCTCCGCGTGGTGCGGCTCAACCCGGAGACCCCCATGACCAACGAAGCAATTGCCTGCAGACGCGCTCGCAGCGCGACTCGTCGACGCCCGCCGCCACGGCGCGGGCCGATTCGAAGCAGCGCTCGCCCCGGCCGACGCCGCCGCCGCGATGCGCGTGCAGGCCGACGTCGCGCGGCGCCTCGGCGCGCAGCTCGGCGGGTGGAAAGTGGGCTTCAGTCCCGACGGCGTGCCGTTCGCCGGCCCGCTCTACCAGGCCGGCATCGTGCCGTCGCCCGCAACCCGACCGCTCGCCGCCGGCGATCACGCGATCGTGGAGGTCGAACTCGCGTTCCGCCTGGCGCGCGACCTCCCGTCGCGCGAGACGTCGCGGGACGGGATCGTCGCGGCGATCGACTCGGCACTGGTCGGCATCGAGCTGATCCGCGGCCGGCTGGGCGAGCCTCCGGCGGTGCCGTTCCTGGCCTTCCTGGCCGACAACGCGGGCAACGACGGCTACGTGACGGGTGGCGCGACGCGGGAGTTCCGCAACCTCGACCTCACCCGGTTGCGCTGCCGGCTCTCGGTCGGCGGCGAGCTGGTGCACGACAAGGTGGGCGGGCACCCGCAGGGCGATCCGATCGAACCGATCCGCGCGTGGCTCGCACAGGGGGGACGACACGCTGGGGGGGCTGCGCGCCGGCCAGGTCGTGACCACGGGCAGTTTCACCACCCCTTTCCGCGCCGAGCACGCCGCGCGGTTCGAGGCCTCGATGGAAGGCATCGGCGAGGTGCGGCTCGACCTGGTTGCGCGCGAGGCATAGCCGCGCGCGTCGCGGAACGCGTCGTTACCGCCCCGTGAACGCCGGCTTGCGCTTGTCCAGGAACGCGGCCATGCCCTCGCGACGGTCGTCGCTCGCGAAGGCGACGCCGAACACGTCGGCCTCGAGCACGTTGGCGTTGGCGAGGTCGAGGTCCTGCCCGTGCTGGACGAGGTGCTTGGCGAGGCGGACTGCGAGCGGACCTTTCTGCGCGATCATCTGCGCGAGCTCGAGGCCCTTGCCGAGCAGTTCCCCGGCGGGGACGACGTGATTGGCGAGCCCGATCCGCAGCGCCTCGTCGGCCTTGACCTGGCGCCCGGTCGTGCAGAGCTCCAGCGCCATCCCCTTGCCGACGAGGCGCGTCAAACGCTGCGTGCCGCCGAAGCCGGGGACGATGCCGAGGTTCACCTCCGGCTGCCCGAACACCGCCCGTTCGGAGGCCACGATGAAGTCGCACGCGAGCGCGAGCTCGCAGCCGCCGCCCAGCGCGAAGCCGTTGACCAGCGCGATGGTCGGGAACGGCGCGAGCTCCAGCGCGCGCATCACCGCGTGGCCGCGGATCGCGAACTCGCGCCCCTCGAGCGGCGACATGTCGCGCATCGCCGCAATGTCCGCACCGGCGACGAACGCCTTCTCGCCGGCGCCGGTCACGAGCAGCACGCGCGCGGAGGCGTCGGTCGCCGCCTGCACCGCCGCGCCGATCTCGGCGAGCACCTGCGGGGCGAGGGCGTTGAGCGCCTGGGGCCGGTTGACGGTCAGAAGCAAGATGCCGGGGGCCTGTTCCTCGAGCAGAATCGTCTGGTAGCTCATCGTCGGGCCTATCTCGACTCGTAGGTGTAGAAGCCGCGGCCGGTCTTGCGGCCGAGCCACCCCGCCGCGACCATTTCCTTGAGCAGCGGCGCGGGGCGGTACTTGGAATCCCCGAAGTCGGCGGCGAACACCTCCATCACCGCGAGCAGCACGTCGAGGCCGATCATGTCGGTGAGCGCGAGCGGGCCGATCGGATGGTTGCAGCCGAGCTTCATGCCCTCGTCGATTTCCTTCGCGCCGGCGATGCCTTCGCCATAGACGAAGATCGCCTCGTTCAGCATCGGGCAGAGGATGCGGTTGACGACGAAGCCGGGGCTGTTCTGCACCGTGATCGGCGTCTTGCCGAGGACCTTGGCGAACGCGTCGGCCACTGCGACGGTGGCGTCGGAGGTCTGCAGGCCGCGAATCAGCTCCACCAGCGCCATCATCGGCACCGGGTTGAAGAAGTGCATGCCGAGGAAGCGGTCCGGCCGCTTCGTCACCGCGGCGAGCTGCGTGATCGAGATCGACGACGTGTTGGTGGCGAGGATCGCGTCCGGCCGCGCGATGCCGTCGGCCCGGCGCAGGATCTCGAACTTGAGCGCGGGATTCTCGGTGGCAGCCTCGATCACCAGGTCGAGGCCGCCCAGCGCGGCATAGTCGGTGGAGGTCCTGACCCGGGCGAGGGCTGCGTCCCGGTCCGCGACCGAGAGCTTGTCCTTCTTCACCAGCCGCTCGAGGCTGCCGGCGATGCTGGCGACGCCCTTCGCGAGCGGCGCCTCGGCGACGTCGATCATCACCGCGTCGATGCCGGCGACCGCGCAGGCCTGCGCGATGCCGTTGCCCATCGTGCCGGCGCCGATCACGCCGACGTTCCTGATCGTGCTCATGGGAAGTCCGTGCAGGGGAAACGCGAATTATCCTCCCGGGCGCGCCGCAGCGCGAAGCGCAGCGAGCGCGTCCGCTGCACGGCCGTCACGCGGCGGTTCCGGCCTCGCGCACGACGAGCGCACGCGCGATCGCCGCCTCCAGCGCGAGTTCGACGTGGTCGCACACCACCACGGTCATCGGCTGCTGCGCCAGCACCTCGAGCGCACGCCCCGGCACGAAGCCGTAGGCGGCCAGCTGCTCCCGGAAGTCCGGCGCGAGCGAGTCGTCGATCCGGGCGAGCAGCACGGTGTGGCCGGGCGGGACGGTGTCGAGCGTCCGGTTCAAGCGCGTCACGCCCACATCCCGAGCGCGGCGAGCGCGATGCGCACCAGGCCACCGACCAGCAGCGCGAGCGGCACGACCATCGCGACGATCAGCGCCGCGACGTGCGCACCCTGCTCCTTGACGATCATCAGCATGCTCGCGATGCACGGCACGAACAGCGTGATCGTGACCATGCCCACGAGCGTCTGCGCGGGCGAGAGCGCGGCGCCGAGCGCGAACAGGCCGGTGGCGCCGAAGTCGCGGCGCAGGAAGCCCATCACGAACGCCGCCGCGGCCTCCTTCGGCAGCCCCAGCCACCCGGTCACGAGCGGCTCGCCGCGCTCGATGATCCAGGGCAGCACGCCGGTGCGGTCCATCAGCCACATCAGGAACGTGCCGAGCAGGAACAGCGGGATCACCTCGCGCAGGTACCAGACCAGTCGACCCGCGGTCTTCTTGACGACGTTGCCGGCCACGGGCCAGCGCAGCGGCGGCAGTTCCGCAAGCAGCGGAATGCGCCGGCCGGGGATGAGGCGCGCGGCGAGCGCTCCGGCGAGCACCAGCACGACCACGAGCACCACGGCCCACGCGAGCGTCCAGCCGAAACCGAGCGCGGAGAGCATGCCCAGCACGACACCGAGCTGCGCGGAGCAGGGGATCGCGAGCGCCATCAGGAACGTCGCGATCAGCCGCTCGCGCCGGGTGGCGAGGATGCGCGTGGTCAGCGTAGCCATGGTCACGCAGCCGAGGCCCAGCACCATCGGCAGCACCGCGCGGCCGTTCATGCCCATCGCCGCGAAGCCGCGATTGGCGAGCACCGACAGCCGTGCGAAGTAGCCCGAGTCCTCGAGCACGCCGAACACCAGGAAGAACGTGGTCACGATCGGCAGGATCAGCGCCACGGCGTAGGTCATGCCCATCGTCCACAGCCCGTAGGGCCCGACGATCAGGTCGGACGCCCAGCTCCATGGCGCGTGCGCCTGCACGAAGGCCGTCACCGCGGGATTGACGAGCCCCGCGAAGAGGCGGTCCTCGGTCAGGTCGACCAGCGTGCCGGCGCCGAACACGCCGACGACGAGATAGGTCGCGTAGAGCACGGCAAGCAGGATGGGCAGGCCCCAGAGCCGGTGCAGCGCGAGCCGCCCGAGGACGGCGGCACGCGACTCCGCCGGCCGGGGCGCGACGAGCTCGGTGCGGCTCGCGAGCGTCCCCGCCGCCTCGGCGCGCGAGCGGGCGATCGCCGCCGCGAAGCGCTCGCCGACCACCTCCGCGGCGTCGCGCTGCGCAGCGAGATCGCGGGCGAGCTCCGCATCGCGGGCGCCGAGCCAGTGCTCGACCTCGGGGTCGCGCGCGAGGAACAGGATCGCGAGCCCACGCGCTGCGAACGGCAGCCGGTCGACGCGCGCGGCGACGCGCTGCGCGGCATGGGCGATCGCCGCCTCGACCGCGGCCGGATAGTCGGCGTGAAGCCGGGGGATGCGAGCCGCCGGCATCGACTCCACCAGGCGTCCCACGCCTTCTCCCAGCGTCGCGACCGTCGCCACGACGTCGATGCCGAGCGCCTGCGCGAGCGCCGGCAGGTCGAGCCGCACGCCGCGTGCCGTGGCTTCGTCGCTCATGTTGAGCGCGAGCACGAGCGGCAGCCCGGTTTCCGCGAGCGTCAGCGTGATCGCCAGGCTGCGCCGCAGGTGCTTGGCGTCGGCGACCTGCACCAGCGCGCGCGGGTGCTCGCAGAGGAGTGCGCGCATCGCGGCACGCTCGTCGGCGCTGCGCGACGGAAACGCCAGCACGCCGGGCGTGTCGAGCAGCGTCGCCCCGCTCTCGAAGCGCAGCGGCGCCCGCGCGACCTCGACCGTCGTGCCGGGGTAGTTCGAGACGTGGGCGTACGTGCCGGTCAGCCGATGGAAAACGACCGACTTGCCGACGTTCGGCGCCCCGACGAGCACGTAGGTCGAGCGCGTCGTCGTCGTGCAAGGCCGGCCGACCGCGAGGGTCGCGTCTGCGCAGGAGTCCATAAGGGAGGCCGGATCGGTCGTGGCGCTGCCGCGGCGGGAGCGGTTGTTGCAAATGATTCCCATTTATCCTATCAGAATCCCCCCTTCCCGAAACGCTTCGGAGCGCCCTTGCTGCGTGTCCATTGATTCGCATCAAGCGGCGCGTTCGGGCCACAAGGCATTTTCGGCATCGACCCATCTGCACGTCCGTCCGAAACGTTGTGTGGCGTCAAGAAGCGCGCAACCGACGTTCGCGACCCACGCGCGCGTGCTCTCATAATTCGCAGATGGAGCCGGCGCCCCGATAGCCGGCGGGAGGAGGCAGCATGCTCGTTCGCAACCGCATGTCCCGGCCGGCGGTCACCGTCCGGCAGGACGCGGATTTCCAGAAGGCGCTCTCGCTGATGCAGGAGAAGAAGCTGCGGCGCCTGCCGGTCGTCGACGACGACGGCCAGCTGGTGGGCATCGTCGTCGAGCGCGACCTGCTGGTCGCCGCGATGCGCTACCTGCAGTCGCGCGTCGAGATCAGCGACGTCATGACCCGCAACGTGGTCAGCGTCGGCCCCGACACCGACCTCAACGAGGTCGCGCGCACGATGCTCGAGCGCAAGATCGGCGGGCTGCCGGTGGTCGAAGACGGCCGACTCGTCGGCATCATCACCGAAAGCGACATCTTCAAGCGTTTCGTCGAGCTGCAGAGCTGACCGCCGCATGGCGAGCGCCATCGAACGGTGTCCGCCGGCGCCCGGCGCACGGCTACACTGCGTCTTTGCGCAGCCCGCTCGCCACGATGCTCTCCCGCCTGAAGAAGCTCCTCGACCCCGCCGGCGCCAATGCCGCCGATCCCACGGCCGCGCGACGCAAGCTCGAGCTCGCCACCGCCGCGCTGTTGGTGGAAGTGATGCGATCGGACGGCGTCGCCGAAGCCGAGCGCGCGACCGTGGAAGCCGCCGTCGGGCGCCGGTTCGGCCTCGCCGGTGACGAGGCGCAATCGCTCGTGGCCGAAGCCGAGGCCGAGGTCCGCGACGCGGTCGGCTATTACCCGTTCACCTCGCTCATCAACCGCCACTTCAGCGCGGACGACAAGGAGCGGATCGTCGAACTGCTCTGGCAGGTCGCCTATGTCGACGCGACCTTGTCGGCGCACGAGCAGCACGTGATCCGGAAGGTGGCCGACCTGCTACACCTGTCGCACGCCGCGTACGTCGGCGCCAAGCTCCGCGCCAGGGACGCCGCGGGCGACAAGTAACTGGGGTCAGACCCCATTTGCAGTAAGTAGGGTCAGACTCGACTTTCCCCGCGGTGGGTGAGCGGTCTCGACATCCGGGCGGAAAGTCGAGTCTGACCCCACTTACTGAAGCGACGGCTTGCGCAGGAAGTCCTCGCGGTCGGCGGACGCCACGACCAGCGGCAACGCGTTGCCGCTACGCGACACGGTCAGTGGCACGGTGACGCCGGCGGGCCCCAGTGCCCACATCCGTCGCAGGAAGTCCGCGAGTCCGGCGACCCGGGCCCCCGCAACTTCGACCACCGCGTCGCCAAGCTGCACGCCGGCCTCGGCGGCGGGGCCGTGCGTGACGAGGCCCTGGACGAACACGCGGCCGTCGCTCTCCGCGGCGTACATCCCCAGCCAGGGACGCGGCGGGTACCGCGAGCGGCCGCGCTGCACCAGGTCGTCCTCGATCCCGACGAGGAGGTCGATCGGCACGAACATGTTGCCCTTGATCACACGGTCGCCGATCGTCTCCTGCACGAACAGCGAGCCGATGCCCGCGAGCCGCCCGCTCGCGTCCACGAGCGCGGCGCCGCTCCACTCCGGGTGCACCGGCGTGGTGAACAGGGCCTCGTCGAGCACGTACTCCCAGTAGCCCGCGAACTCCCGCTTGTCGAACACCTCCGCCCTGAGCGCGTGGGCGCGCCCGCCGCGTCCCAGCACGATCGCGGTGTCGCCGACCTCGAACGCCTGTGCCGTGCCTCGCGGCAGCGGCGTGAGCGCGAGCGTCCCGAGCGGCTGCACCACGCCGAAGCCCGACGCGAAGTCGTAGGCGAGCGGATGACCCGGCACGACGCGGCCGTCCAGCGTCGTGATCCAGATCGATTCGGCCTCGGTGATCAGATAGCCGATCGTCAGGATCAGCCCGTTGCCGCGGATGGCGACGCCGCTGCCCACGCGTTCGGTACCCAGGATCGACGCCGTGAAGGCATCCTCGGGAATCTCCGCGTGCACGGTCACGATCGACTCGAGCGCCGCGTCGAGGTCGAACCCGACATCCTCCGGATCCGGCTGAAGCTCCGTGGGAAAGGCCCACTTCGGGGAATCTTCCAAGGCGGCGCGTCCTTCTTCGTCGCGTGTCGATGGATGGGTTCATGGTACGCGAACGCACGGTGGTGCGGACAGTGCACAATGGGGCAGTGGACGCATCGACGATCCGTGCTCTGGCGACGGGGGTGTTCGCACTCGTTGCCGCGCTGGCCCCCGCCGGCCCGGCGGCCGCGCAGCGCGCGCCTTCGCCACGGGAGGTCGCCGACTACACAGGCCTGTTTGCCGCCGCGCACGCAGGCGACGCGGCGGCGATCGCCCGTCAGGTGACCGCAGGCGCGCCGGTCGACGCCCGCGACGGCCACGACCGCACACCCTTGCACGTCGCCGCGTACGCCGGACACATCGAGGCGATGCGCGCGCTGGTGCGTGCCGGCGCGAATCCGAACGCGCTCGAACGCGACCGCTACGACGTCGTGACCATTGCCGCGGTCGCGAACGACACGGCCACGCTCGAGGCCGCGCTCGACCTCGGCGCGAGCGGCAGGAGCGTCACCAGCCGCTACGACGGCACGGCACTCATTGCCGCCGCGCACCTCGGCCACGTCGAGGTCGTGCGCCGGCTGATTCGCGCTGGCGCGCCGCTCGACCACGTCAACAACCTCGGCTGGACGGCACTCATCGAGTCGATCGTCCTCGGCGATGGCGGCCCCCGGCACACGGCCACCTTGATGGCGCTCGTGGACGCCGGCGCGAACGTGAATCTCGCCGACCGGGGCGGCGCCACGCCGCTCGCCCTCGCCCGTCAACGCGGCTATCGCGACATGGTCGCGATACTGGAGCGCGCCGGCGCCCGGTAGCGGATCGACCGAACCTCGGCTTCGCCCGTCGTCGCGTTCAGGCTTTCGCTGCGGGTGCCGCCGCAGCCGCCGTGGCGTCTGCCGCCGCCTTCCCCTCGCGATACGCGATCCACCAGGCCTCGGCGTCCCGCTGCGTCCACGCGAGCCGGGTGGAAAGCCGGTCGAGCGCCTCGACCACCGCTTCCGCCGATGGCGGCCGCTTCGACCGGTCCTTCTCGAGACACGCGGCGATCAGCGCATCGAGCGCCTCGGGCACGCTCGGAACGGACTGCGAGACGCGCGGCGCGGCGGCGTGCAGCACCTGGTTCGCGATGTCCTGGCTGTCCTCTCCCTCGAACGTGTTGCGCCCGGTGAGCAGGAAGTAGCCGACCGCGCCCAGCGCGTAGAGGTCGGCGCGCGCGTCGACGTCCGACGGATTCACGATGCGCTCCGGGGACATGTAGCGCGGCGTGCCGAGGATGCGGATCTGTTTGGTGACGTCGCGCGTCTCCTCGCGCAGCACGTCCTTGACCAGCCCGAAGTCGAGGAGCTTGACGAAGTCGTCCTCGCCGCGACGGCACAGCATCACGTTGTCCGGTTTGACGTCGCGGTGCACGAGCCCGAGCGAGTGCGCCTCGCGCAGTGCGGCCGCGATCTGCCGCAGGATGTGGATCACCCGCCCGGGCGGTACCGGGCCCGAGTGGTCGACGAGCTCCGCGAGCGTCACGCCCTCGATGTACTCCATCGCGTAGTAGGGCTGACCGTCGCTCGTGCGACCGAAGTCGTAGATCTGCACGGTGTTCGGATGACGCAGCTGGCTCACGAGCTGCACCTCGCGCTCGAAACGGTGCGCGAACTCGTCGCTGCCGATCGACTTTTTCAGGATCTTGATCGCCGTACGCCGCTTGAGCAGCGCGTGCCGCGCGAGATAGATCGTCGCCATGCCGCCCTCGGAGATCTGCCGCTCGAGGGTGTAGGCGCCGAGCTTCTGCAGCTGCCCGAACTGCCGGCGCAGGCGCGCGAGCGACATCCCGGAGGTCAGCGCCGCCAGCAGGGACAGCAGGACGAAGCCGCCGATCACGGCGAAGCTCACCCGCAGGTAGCGCATTGCCGCGAACGCCTCCACGGTCGAGCGCTCGGCGACGACGCCGATCTGGTAGTCCGGCAGCCACCGCCAGGCACCGATCACCTCGCGGCCCGCGTAGTTGCGATAGGGCTCCTCGAGCGTGCCGCGCTGCTCCGCTTCGCCGGGCTTGCCGCGCCCGGCGATGGCAAGCGCTGCGGCCTGCGTGAGCGGCCGCGCCGCAGCTTCCGTCAGGGACAGGTGGCCGTCGAGCAGGTCGCCGCCGGGGTCGCGAACCGGGACCGTGAAGACGCCGCCCGTGCCGTTGCGCTCGACTGCGTGCCCCGCAGCGACCAGTTCGTCGATCGAGCGCGTGGGCGTGAGCAGCGTGCCGTCTTCGCTGAAGGCATACGTCTCCGTCGTCGGCGTGGCACGTCCGGCGGTGAACAGACGCGCGAACTCGAGGTCGGTGCGCACGCCTATGGCCAGCACTGCCGTCGTCCGAGCGCCCGGAGCGCGGATCGGCGCGAGTACCCACGCGGTGGGCACGCCACCCGTGCCCTGCGCCGCGAACGTGAGGACGGGATCCGGCTGCGGCCGCACGAACTGCACCGCGCCGTCGATTGCCCGATCGACTCGCACGCGGAACGACTCCGAACGGATGCGCTCGCCGCAGGCGACGGGCTGGCTGGTCGCGAGCACGCGGCCCTCGCGGTCGAGGACGATGTACGCCACCTTCTCGGCGGACCGGTACTCGGACGGAAGGATCCGCGCGAGCTCGGCCACTTCCGGGAGGCCGCAGGCCGACGCCGGCGCGTCGCGGGCCGCCTGCGCGAGCTTCTGCACTGCCCGGACCACGTCGGGCGCAGCCGCCAGCCGCTGCGCACCGGCGTGCCGATCGTGCACCCAGATGTCGACGCCGCGCACCACGCTGCCGAGCAGCGCGTCGAGTCCCGCCACTTGCGTGCGCGCGATCGCGTCGCGCACGCCGTTGAACGCCCACCAGCCCAGCGCGAGCAGCGAGAGACCCATGACGACGGTGGCGGCATTGCGCCAGGTCTCGGTCTCGACCAGGTTCGCGAGGACGTTCGGGATCGCGTTGGCGGGAGCCTCGGGATCGCCGATGCCGACGTCGATTACGTTCACTGGCGACGCGGCACGGTCGCTGGGCGTGGGCGGCGCGTCGGACATCGTGGCTCGAGCGTTCGGTGCAAGGGACGGACGTGCTGGCGCTTGTCCGGGTCGGACAACGTAGCACGCGGGGCACCCCCGCTCAAGGCAGCGCATCGGGGGACGTCACGGCCGCGCGATCCGCGTGCGTGGGTCCCTGGCGGCGTCGCGACGACGACTGCGCTCGTCGCGCAGTGCGCCGTTGCCGCTGCGGCACGTCGACTGCCCGTCTAGCGGGCGCGCACGCTCCGCTTGCGTGTCGCCGCCTGCAGCGACCGCTGCGATTGCTCGATCTCCTCGCGCAGCCAGGTTCGCAGCGAGACCAGCGGCGGCCAGTCCTCGAGGTGCGGCGGGTACACGAAGTGGTACGGGCGCACGTCGGGATGGGATATCACGACCGGCGAGAGCTTCACCAGACGTCCTGCGACGAGCGCATCCGCGGCGAGCATTTCGCGCGAGATCGCGATGCCCAGGTCCTGCTCGGCGGCCTGCAGCATCAGTCCGGCGTCATTGAACGAGGCGACCGGCCGCACCCCGATCGCCAGTCCCGCCGCGGCGAACCAGTCGTTCCACGCCACGTCCTCGCCGAGCAACGGCTCGCGCGCGAACGCGTCCACCGCCGCGCCTTCGAGCCGCCGCGCGGCCGCGGGCGACCCGACGACGATCGCCTGCTGTTCGAACAGCCGCTCCGAATGCAGCCCCGGCCACGGTCCGTGCCCCTCGCGCACCGCCGCGTGGAAACCTTCGCGCACGAGATCCACCGTGCGATAGGACGCGTCGATCTCCAGCGCGAGCTGCGGGTGGCGCTCGCGCCACCGCGCGAGGCGCGGCAACAGCCAGCGGTGCGCGAACGACGGCAGCACCGTGATGCGCAGCGCCGGCGCGTCGCCCGCTGCGGCCGAGCGCGCCGCCTGCACGCCCTCGTCGAGGCGCACGAGCGCGCCCTGCACCGCGCGCAGCAGCGCCTCGCCGGCCCGATTGAGGACCACGCGACGGCCGTGGCGATCGAACAGCGCGAAACCGAGGCGCTCCTCCAGCGCACGAATCTGCTGGCTCACTGCACTGTGCGTGAGGTGCAGTTGCTCGGCGGCGGCACGCAGGTTTTGCGATTCGGCGACGGCGCGGAAGGCAACCAGCGTGTTGAGAGGCAGGCGGCTCATCTTGGTCAGCCTAGCTTACCAATATGGTCGAAAATTATCGATTCCCTTGCGGCTCTTGGTCCACTAGTCTTACCAGCGTCACCCAATGCCTCGAGGAGGCACCATGAACCGCAAGTTTCGTCGTGTTCCCCGGACGCTCGGCGCGCTGACCTTCGCCGCCACGTTGACGCTGGCGCTGCTGGGGTTCGCCGGCGCGCCGGCCGGTTCCGAACCGTCGGCCCGCCCCATGATCGGGGACTTCACCGGGGAGCTCGCCCCGGCGGGTCCCGTCTACCGCCTGCCGCGGGTGCACGTCGTCGCGGACCGGTCGGTCGAGCTCGCGCGCATCGAGCGCGAGGAGCACTCGGCCGCCCACGCGCACCACCGCGTGTCTGTCCCCGTCCTGCCATTCCTCGTCATGGAGGTCGCATGAACACCTTCGTCTCGCGGCATCCGGCTGCACTCGCGCTCGAGGCGCTGGCACGCACCCTCGCGGCCGCCGCGCGCACTGCGCGCCGTACCGCGGCCGGCCTCGACCGCTGGATCGCGCAACGGCGCCGCGCCGCGCACGACCTGAGGATTCTCGCCGCGATGAGCGACCGCGAGCTCTCCGACATCGGCATCGGACGCGGGAACGTGACCGCCGTCGCGTCGGGCGCCTGGCAACGCGACAGGTAGCACTGGCGCCGAAAGTAGGGTCAGACTCGACTTTTCAGCGCGCTGCGGAATCAAGTTCCGGGAAAAGTCGAGTCTGACCCTACTTTCCTGCTGGCGTCCCTACATGCTGCGCCGGTACTGCCCGCCGACGTCGAACAGCGCGTGCGTGATCTGGCCGAGCGAGCAGCAGCGCACCGCGTTCATCAGCTCGCCGAACACGTTGCCGTGGGCCATCACCGTGTCCTTGAGCCGCGCCAGCGCCGCCGGCGCCTCGTGGGCGTGGCGGGCGTGGAAATCGGCGAGCCGCGCGAGCTGGGACTCCTTCTCCTCCGGCGTCGAGCGCGCGAGCTCGAGCTTGTCCGGCGTCGGGTCGCCGTGCGGGTTGCGGAACGTGTTCACGCCGACGATGGGGTAGCTGCCGTCGTGCTTGCGGTGCTCGTAGTAGAGGCTCTCCTCCTGGATCTTGCCGCGCTGGTAGCCGGTCTCCATCGCCCCCAGCACGCCGCCGCGTTCGGCGATCGCCTCGAACTCCTTCAGCACCGCCTCCTCGACCAGATCGGTCAGCTCGTCGATGATGAACGCGCCCTGGTTGGGGTTCTCGTTCTTGGCGAGACCCCACTCGCGGTTGATGACGAGCTGGATCGCCATCGCCCGGCGCACGCTCTCCTCGGTCGGCGTGGTGATCGCCTCGTCGTAGGCGTTGGTGTGCAGCGAGTTGGCGTTGTCGTACGTCGCGATCAGCGCCTGCAGCGTCGTGCGGATGTCGTTGAACGCGATCTCCTGCGCGTGCAGGCTGCGTCCCGACGTCTGGCAGTGGTACTTGAGCTTCTGGCTGCGCTCGTTGGCGCCGTAGCGGTTCCGCATCGCCACCGCCCAGATGCGCCGCGCGACGCGCCCGAGCACCGTGTACTCGGGGTCCATGCCGTTGCTGAAGAAGAACGACAGGTTCGGCGCGAAGTCGTCGATGTGCATGCCGCGCGCGAGGTACGCCTCGACGTAGGTGAAGCCGTTCGCCAGCGTGAACGCGAGCTGGCTGATCGGGTTCGCGCCGGCCTCGGCGATGTGGTAGCCGGAGATCGACACCGAGTAGAAGTTGCGGACGTTGTGGTGGACGAACCACTCCTGGATGTCGCCCATCACCTTGAGGCTGAACTCCGTGGAGTAGATGCAGGTGTTCTGGCCCTGGTCCTCCTTCAGGATGTCGGCCTGCACCGTGCCGCGCACCGTCGCGAGCGTCCACTCGCGGATCTTCTCGGCCTCGTCCTCGGTCGGCTCGCGGCCGTTGTCGGCGCGGAACTTGTCCACCTGCTGGTCGACCGCGGCGTTCATGAACATCGCGAGGATCGTCGGCGCCGGGCCGTTGATCGTCATCGACACCGAGGTCTTCGGGTCGCACAGGTCGAAGCCCGAGTAGAGCACCTTGAGGTCGTCGAGCGTGGCGATCGACACCCCGGAGTTGCCGACCTTGCCGTAGATGTCCGGCCGGCGGTCGGGATCGAAGCCGTACAGCGTCACCGAATCGAACGCGGTGGACAGCCGCTGCGCGGGCATGTTGTCGGCGAGAGGTGGAAGCGCCGGTTGGTGCGGAACGGCGTCGCCCTCGCCCGCGAACATCCGCGTCGGGTCCTCGTTCTCGCGCTTGAACGCGAACACGCCGGCGGTGAACGGGAAGCTTCCCGGAACGTTCTCGGCGAGCTGCCAGCGCAGGATCTCGCCCTCGTCCTCGAACCGCGGCAGCGCCACCTTGCGGATCTTCGAGCCCGACAGCGACGTGTACACGAGGCTGGTGCGGATCTCGCGGTCGCGGATCTTCACCACGTACTCGTCGCCCGCGTAGGCCGCCTTCGTCTGCGGCCACATGTCGAGGAGCTTCCGCGCGCGCGGGTCGAGCCGCGCCTCGCGGTCGGCGATCAGCGGGTCGATCGCCGGCTCGCGCCCGCGCAGCGGGTCCAGCGTCTCTCCGTCAACGACTCCGGATCCCCGATTCCCGCGGCGAGCGATCGCCTTCGCGCCGTCGCCGTCAGCTGCTGCCGCTCGCGCGCGAGTCGCGCCTGCGCGGCGGACCACCGGTGATAGTCGCGCACGGCGCCCGCGACGTCGGCGAGGTAGCGCACCCGCGCCGCCGGCACGATGGCGCTCTGGCCGGTCGAGTACTTCGTCGCGGGCGGCGCGAGCCGCCCGGGCTGGAACGCGAGCCCGCGCTCCGCAAGCGCCGCGCGCACCGCCGTGATAGAGCGCCGTGACGCCGTCGTCGTTGAACCGCGAGGCCATCGTGCCGAACACCGGCATCGCTTCCGGCGACTCGCTGAAGCGCTCGCGGTTGCGCTGCACCTGCTTCCTCACGTCGCGAAGTGCGTCCTGCGCTCCCTTGCGGTCGAACTTGTTGATCGCGACGAAGTCGGCGAAGTCGAGCATGTCGATCTTCTCGAGCTGCGAGGCGGCGCCGAACTCGGGCGTCATCACGTAGAGCGAGAGGTCGACGAGCGGCACGATCGCGGCGTCGCCCTGGCCGATCCCGGAGGTCTCGACCAGGATCAGGTCGAAGCCGGCGACCTTGCACGCGGCGATCGCGTCGGGCAGCGCCTTGCTCACTTCGGAGCCGGTGTCCCGCGTCGCGAGCGAGCGCATGTAGACGTGCGGATGGCCGATGGCGTTCATGCGGATGCGATCGCCGAGCAGCGCCCCACCCGACTTGCGCCGCGACGGGTCGATCGACAGGATCGCGATCCTGAGCCGGTCGTCCTGGTCGAGCCGGAATCGCCGCACCAGCTCGTCGGTGAGCGAGCTCTTGCCCGCGCCGCCCGTGCCGGTGATGCCGAGCGCCGGCGTGGCGAGCTGTGCCGCCGCGCGGGTGAGCGCGTCGTGGAGCTTCCCCGACACCTTGCCGCCCTCGAGCCCGGTGATGAACCGCGCCAGCGCTCGCGTGCGCGAGAAGCGGTCACCGGACGTGAGGGCGTCGAGCGAGGCCGGCAGCTCGACGGCCAGGTCGACGTCGCACGCCGCGACGCATTCGTTGATCATGCCCTGCAGCCCGAGGCGCTGCCCGTCCTCGGGCGAGAAGATGCGCGCGACGCCGTACGCGTGCAGCTCGGCGATCTCGGCGGGCACGATGACGCCGCCGCCGCCGCCGAACACCTTGACGTGGCCGCCGCCGCGCTCGCGCAGCAGGTCGATCATGTACTTGAAGAACTCGACGTGCCCGCCCTGGTAGGACGAGATCGCGATGCCGTGCGCGTCCTCCTCGATCGCGCACTGCACGATCTCCTCGACGCCGCGGTTGTGGCCGAGGTGGATCACCTCGCAGCCGCTCGCCTGGAGGATGCGCCGCATGATGTTGATCGAGGCGTCGTGGCCGTCGAACAGGCTCGCGGCCGTGACGAACCGGACCTTGTGGACCGGCCTGTAGACGAGCGGGGGTCGGCTCGCATCGTTCATCGCGGGAAGCCTCGCTTTCGTGCCCCGGCATCGCGCGCGTCGGCGTACCGGGCGCCCGGGGAGCCTGCTAGCTTAATCCAACGCCGACGCAGCGCCCTTGGTCGGCGGCGTCGATCGGGGCAGCCTAGTTGACGTTTACGTAAACGTCAATCCCGGCCGCGGTGCGGCAGCGCGTCGGCTTCGGCGCCGTCCTGCCCCGCGACAAGCGCGCTCCGTCGCCGTCCGCAGCACTTTCCCGTCCCCGGGCGGTCGGAAGGCGGTCACCGAGCTGTGCTCGCTATACTCGCCACCCTACCGAACGAACGATCGTCCCATGCGCCTGACCACCCGTTTCCACCGCTTCGCCCTCCTCGCGCTCCTCGCCTGCGCCGCGCTCACCGCGCAGGCGCAAACCGCGCTTCCCGCCGGGGTCACCCGCGGCGCGAGCGTCGAGGGCATCACCGAGTACCGGCTCGACAACGGGCTCCGCGTGCTGCTCTTCCCCGACGCGACCAAGCCGACGACGACTGTCAACGTCACCTACCTCGTCGGGTCCCGGCACGAGAACTACGGCGAGACCGGCATGGCGCACCTGCTCGAGCACCTCGTGTTCAAGGGGACGCCGTCGATCCCGAACGTCTTCCAGGAGCTCGGCCGCCGCGGCATGCAGTTCAACGGCACGACGTTCTTCGACCGCACCAACTACTACGAGACGTTCACCGCCTCGGACGAGAGCCTCGACTGGGCGTTGCGCATGGAAGCCGAGCGCATGACGCAGTCGAAGTTCGCCAAGGCCGACCTCGACACCGAGATGACGGTGGTGAGGAACGAGTTCGAGATGGGCGAGAACAACCCGCGCCTCGTGCTGTGGAAGCGGCTGCAGGCGCTCGCCTACGACTGGCACAACTACGGCAACGTGACGATCGGCGCGCGCTCCGACGTCGAGAACGTCGACATCGCACGGCTGCGGGCGTTCTACGAGACCTACTACCAGCCCGACAACGCGGTGCTGGTGATCGCCGGCAAGTTCGATCCCGCGAAGACGCTCGCGCTCGTCGCCAGGCACTTCGGCGCGATTCCGAAGCCCACGCGTGCGCTGCCGCGGCTCTACACCACCGAGCCGGTGCAGGACGGCGAGCGGACCGCGGTCGTGCGACGGGTCGGCTCGCAGAAGCTGATCGGCGTCCTCTACCGCGCGATGTCCGGGGCGCACCCGGACGCGGTGGCGATGGAAGCGTTGGGCGAGATCATGACCGTCGCACCGGCAGGGCGGCTCTACAAGGCGCTGGTGGACACGAAGCAGGCGACCGGCGTCGAGAACTGGACGATCACGCTCGCGGATCCCGGCACGATCGTCTTCTGGGCGCAGGTCGCGCCCGAGGACGCGATCGAGCCCGCCCGCGACGCGATGCTCGCCGCGCTCGGCGACGTCGCGAAGCAGCCGATCACCGCCGAGGAGGTCGAGCGCGTCCGCGCCAAGGCGCTGAAGTCCTTCGACGAGGTCTTCAACGATCCCGAGAAGGCGGGCGTGTCGCTGTCCGAGGCGATCGCCACCGGTGACTGGCGCCTGTTCTTCCTCTACCGCGACCACTGGCGCAAGTTGCAGCCGGAGGACGTGCAGCGCGTGGCGACGGCGTGGCTCAAGCCCGCGAACCGCACGGTCGGCCTGTTTCTGCCGGAGTCCAACCCCGACCGCGCGCCCGAGGCGACGCCGGTGAATCTCGCGGCGCTGGTGGACAACTACAAGGGAGACGAGACCGCGGCCGCCGTCGAGGCGTTCGATCCGACGCCCGCGAACCTCGACGCCCGCACCATCCGCTACACGATGGGCAACGGCATGAAGGTCGCGCTGCTGCCGAAAGCGACCCGCGGCGGCGTGGTGCGCTTCTCGGTCCGGCTGCACCAGGGCGACGAACAGAGCCTGCTCGGCACGCCGCCGACGGGTTCGCTGATGGGTGCGATGCTCGCCCGCGGCACCAAGTCCCGCGACCGTCAGGCCTTCGACGACGCGATCGACCGTCTGCGCGCGAAAGTGGGGTTCGGCGGCGGCTCGACGACCACGTCGGCGGGCGGCGAGACGGTGCGCGCCAACCTCGGGCCCGCGCTGCAGCTGACGTTGGAGGCCCTGCGTACGCCGTCCTTCCCGGCGACCGAGTTCGAAAAGCTGCAGCGGGAGCGTGCGACGCAGCTCGAGGCGAGCCGCACCGAGCCTACCGCGATCGCGCAGCGCGCGCTCGCCCGCCACGACAATCCGTATCCCAAGGGCGACGTGCGCTATGCGGCGACGCTGGACGAGGACCTGGCCGGTATCGCGCGCGTGACGGTCCCTGACGTCGCCGGCTTCCACGCGCGCTTCGTCGGCGCAAGCCACGGCGAGGTGGCGATCGTCGGCGACTTCGATCCGACCGAGGTGCGAGCGCTGCTGGAGCAACTGTTCGGATCGTGGCGGGCCGCAGCGCCCTATGCGCGGGTGCCGAACCCCTACCGTCCGACCTCGCGCACCGAAATGCGCTTCGACACGCCCGACAAGCCGAACGCGATCATCCTCGGGACGACCAACGCGCAGGTACGCGACCTCGACCCGGACTACGCGGCGCTGGCCGTCGCGGAGCGCATCCTCGGCGGCGGTCCCGAGGCACGCATCCCGGCGCGCCTGCGCGAAAAGGAAGGCCTGTCGTACTCGGCAGGCACGTTCCTGCAGCCCGGCCAGATCGACGACCTGGGCTCGCTCGGCGTCTACGCGATCTTCCCGCCGCAGGAACTGCCGCGGGTGCGCAAGGCGTTCGACGAGGAGCTCGCGCGCGCGATCGAAACCGGGTTCACCGCGGAGGAGGTGGCGAACGCGAAGCGCGCGCTGCTCGAGGAGCGACGCACGAACCGCGCGCAGGACGGTACGCTGGTCGCCGCGCTGGTGAGCCAGGCCTACCTCGGCCGGACGTTTGCGGAGTCGGCGAAACTCGATGCCGCGATCGAGGCGGTCGACGTCGCCGCGGCCAACGCCGCGCTGCGCAAGCATCTCGCCCGCGACCGCATCGCCTGGGCGTTCGCCGGCGACTTCGCAAAGCAGTAGGCGGGCGAGTGACGTGCCTGCAGCCTACCGGGAGGAGGTGCGCGCGGCCTCGGGCATGCTGTGCCACCAGATGCGCGCCTCCGCGCACAAGCCACCGCTGAAGGAGGCCTGAAGTACGCCGTCGAGCACCATCCGCGGCAACAGATCGCCGGGTTTGCGCGCAAGGAGGCTGGTGCCCGTGGACCTGGCCCAGATCTGGAACAGCTCCTCCGAGGCGACCTGATAGGTGGTGTGCCAGTGCGCAATGCCCGACGTGGCCGTGCTGGCCAGGACTTCGAAGGTGACCTCAACGTCCTCCTGGAGCTGCACGCGTTTCCAGTACTCGACGAGTTGCCCCGAGCCGTGCTGCACCTGGAACGGCGTGTTGTGGTACTGGCCATCCGGCAGGAACAGGGCAGCGAACATCGACGGATCGCGTCGTTCCCACGCGGTCTTGTAGCCCTGCATGAATTCTTCGATGTTCACGGCGACCTCGCTGTGACGGGTTCCTGCGGCATGCGCAACGGTGAAAGGTCGAGCCACATGTGCACCTTGGACCTGAATCCGGCGGGCGTGCGGATGGCCATGGGCTCCGTACCGAACGGCCTGAAGCCCGCGCTTCGATACAGGGCGGTCGCGGCTTCGTTTCCCTCCGTGACGGTCAACTGCATGACCAGAATGTCGTCCCGTAACCTGCACCGGTCGATGGCCGCCTGCAGCAGGGCCCGGGCCGCGCCGTTGCCTTGCCACTTCGGCATCACGTACATGCCGATGACCAGCGCCTTGTGCTTCGTCTTGGGTTTTGCCGAGAACTCGAGCGCAACCGTGCCCACGAGTTCGGCTCCCTCGAAGGCTCCGAACGCAACGGCCATCCCGGTTGGATCGGCGATGCGACGGATCCACCAGGATTCCGGTTCGCGAGCGCGCTCGTCGACTGTCGATGTGAACGCATCCGCGGCGTGCTCGTAGGCGTGCAGCATCAGCGCGCGGTATTGCCGCGCATGCGCAGCGGTGAGGACCGCGATGCGCATCGGCTGTTCGAGCGGAAGCATGACGTTGCGTCAGAACCACAGGTCACGGATGCACCGGCCGTCCCTCGGCAGGTCTTGCCACTTGTCCAGGCCGTCGAAGTGATCGATCGGGATATGGGCGATGGGACCGGGCTCCGTCATCCGCAGGTTCACCGCGATCCTCCTGCGCCCCTCCGCGTTCGGCTGCAACGACCGCCAGTGCGTGACGCCCCCGCAACCGGGGCAGAAGTTGAAGCTGAGCGAGTCCCCGCGGATGTACGGGATGGTCTTGCCGGACACCGTGATGTTCTCGCCTTCGTAGCCATAGGCCCAAAGGACACCATACCTCCGGCAGGCCGTGCAGTTGCAGGCCGTCGCAGATTCGGGGAGCTCGGCGAGCGTCCAACGAGCCGCTCCGCAGTGGCACGAACCCTCGATCATGTGGTTCCCGGCACCTCTACGTCGAGATCCGCTGGCCGCTCGGGCAATTGGTCAGCTCTCGACCTTGTGCATGAGGTACTTGACGATGTCATTCGGATAGCCGGCGATCTCCGCCAGCACCTTGTAGCCATGCTTGCGATAGAAGTCCGGCGCCTGGAAGCTCAACGTCGTGAGGTAGAAGACGTTGCAGCCACGCCCTCTGGCGTGGGCCTCGAATTCGCTCAACAGCCGTGAGCCTACTCCCGCAGCCCGGCGCTCCGACGTCACCCAGAGCTGAAGGAGTTCACAGCACCGCCCCCAAGTCCTTCCAATCGCGCCGCCGATCACTTTGCCGGATGGATCGGCTGCGAATGCGGCCATTGGGGAGACGTCGGCCAGCGGGGCAACGGCGTGGTTGTGTGCTTCGAGTCCCGCGTCGACGACGCGAAGACTGTCCTTCGGCGGTGCATCCGACGTGCTGAAAACGAGAACGGAATGGGACATTCGAGGGCCAATGCCTGGGCTGAGGGAAATCGCGCGACGGGTCAGCCCTCCGCAGTCGGATTCAGAACGTGGAGCTGCCCATTCAGCGTGACCTTCTTGAACGGCCAGGCCGATGCCACCCAGGAAGCGACGAACCGACCGAGTTCTTCTTCGAGCCCGGTCGACAATTCGCTCGTCCTTGCCCAGAACCAGACGTCCGCGTCCGTCCCCGTTGCGTGCGGTGGATCGATGTAGACGCAACCCAGCAGTCGGCTTTCGTCCAGCGACATCACGGCATAGTCGAAGGAGGAGCGTAGCTGGAACTCCTTCTGATGCCACGCGAGGTCGATGATGTTCTGCTCGATCGAGAGGTCCGCGTCGGGCCAACCCCAGATGTCACCAAACCGGCCCCAGAGGTGGTCTCGGCTCGACATGACCGCATCGTAATCCTTGAAGGCGTCGTGGATCGTGATGGAGCGCAGGCGAAAGCGGTCCGTCTGGACGACGGCGGGAACGGTGAACTCCCGTGGAAGGAATGGCATCGGGTTCAGAGACCTCGCGTGAGAGGGACCGGGCGCCGAGGGCAGTCGGTGCGCTTGGCACGGAACCCAGGCAGTCGCCGAAAGCAGTGCGCTCTCGCATTCGACGCCGATCTGCGCGGTGGCGGTCCGGGATGTGTCCACCGCGCTATTCGACGAGATGATCCGCTCGCAACAGCAGGTGCTGCGGGATCGCGACGCCGAGAGCCTTCGCGGTCTTCAAGTTGAAGACGAGTTGGAAATGTGTCGGTTGCTCTACCGGCAATTCGCTTGGTGTTGCGCCCTTGAGGATCTTGTCGACGTAGATTGCCACGCGCTTCGGCAGATCGCTGAATTCCGAGGCATACGCCACCAGGCCGCCCGCGTCGGCGAAACGCCGGAGCCCGGACACCGCGGCCAATCGGTACTTGAGCGACAGCTTCACGACGGTCGCCCGGATCTCGGGGTCCAACGTGAATATCGGCTGCACGACAACACCGCCGACCCCGTTCTGTGCGAGGGAACGGAATGCTGCGTCGAGTTCCCGGTCGCTAGCGAGAACGGCGGGACTGAATTGCAGGCCCAGTCTTCTGGTGGACGACTCGGCCTCGGCGAGGAATTCGCGATGCAGCGGGTCCGCGCTGTGCACGAGGCACGCGAACCGCGTGCTGCGAGGCAGAACTTCACGCAGGAGTTCGACGGTTTTGCCGGCCAGTTCGACGAGCGCGAGCGACAAGCCTGTGACGTTGGCGCCAGGACGTGCCAGGTTCGTGACGAGCCCCGTGCGCAACGCGTCGCCAGCCGTCGCCATCACGATCGGAATCCGGTCCGTCGCCTTCATCGCCGCCTGAATGCTCGGCGTCGCATTGGCGACGATGACGTGCAC
The DNA here is from genome assembly GCA_963765065.1 of uncultured beta proteobacterium. Classification (GTDB taxonomy): domain Bacteria; phylum Pseudomonadota; class Gammaproteobacteria; order Burkholderiales; family Casimicrobiaceae; genus VBCG01. The sequence goes on from CAVXVH010000020.1 coordinate 204,413, forward strand.
GTTTGCGCGGACCAGTGCCGCGGCAAGCGCAGGAAGGCGATCGACGTCGCCGCCCGCCGCAAGGTGTTCGATCGCAGCATTGCGTCCGTCGACATACCCCAGGTCACCGAGCGCTTGACGGAACCCCTCTCGGAAGGGGTCTGGCGAGGCGAACGAGAGCACGCCAATGCGCGCGCGCCTGTCCGCCTGCTGCGCGTGCAGTGCCATCGGCGCAACGAGCGCCAGAACCCCAGGCAGAAACGTTCTACGGTCCATCGGTGATCGACGTCTGGTATGGCGTGGAGCCGGATGGCAAACGCTGCCAATGATACCGGGCACGCTGGGAGGCCCGCCGCCGGGGTCTGGCGGCGAGAACTGGCGAGACGAGCCGGTTGCGCGATGGACGAGCCACGCCGGTGCGCGTCCGCTCGTGCGAAGGGTCAGGCATCGCTGCGCGTCGTCCCGCGAACCGCCCAGGCTCTCGCCCTGAGCGCGATGGCCCCGTCCGCGGCTTGTGGCAGTGCCGATTGCAGTTTGGCTCTCAGCGCAGCGCGTTGTTCGCCCGGAAGTGACATCGCATAGGCTGGCGCGGGCCCCTGTCCACCGAGGAACGGTCGCCAGTAGTCGTCGAAGTGGGCAAACGTCGCTACGACGTCGAGTGGCGCCGTTTCCACCTCTGCGAGTCCGGCGTGCTCGAAGGCCGCTCTCAGGGCAGATGGCGTGCACACCGGGAAACGAGTCCCCTCGTGGAGTCGAGCGGCGCCAGAATCCAGGGACGCCGCGACGTCCCAGAAGTACCTGATGATCTCCATTCCATCGGCGTAGTCCCAGACGTAGGCGGCGATGGTTCCGCCGCTGGCGGTGACCCGCCTCATCTCCGCGAAGGCGGCAGGCAAAGCCGGAACGAAGTTCAGTACCAGCCCCGAGACGACGACATCGCAGGCGCCGCGATCGAGCGGGAGTGCTGAGGCATCCCCGGCAACGAAGCTCACCTTGCCGCCCAGATTCTGGACCGCCAGGGTGCGGAACCCCTCCGAAGGCTCGACTCCCACCACGCTGCTCGGGGCGCAGTGATCAAGGATCGCCGCGGACAGCGCGCCTGTGCCGCTACCGACATCCAACCACCGCCGGCCCATAGGCTGATCCAGCCACGTCAGGAAGCGCGGGGCAATCCTGCGACTCCAACGGCCGATGTACTGCTCATACGGGCTGCCGCGTTCCCACCCGTCCGAGACACGAGTTGCGTTCATCGCGTGCGACCTCCACGGCCTTGACTTGCGATGCCTGACAAGCTGTCAGTGCGCACCTCGGCCCTGGCGCAAGGCCGCTGTGATGAACTCTGACTTGCCCTCCGTGTACGCCTCGCGGTCGTTCGGATGGCGGCGCGCAAGATCGGCCTTGAGCTGGAAGTACTGGGTCGCGAGTTCCGGACTACCGCGCAGTGCGTTGCGAAAGTCGAGCCTGTCAGCCCACAGGGCACTGCCGATCGGCACCAGATGCAGGTGGTGGGTTCGGAGCGCCGGCGAAGGCTTGCAGAACCAGTGCATGACTTCTGGCTGGTAAGGGAAGTGGACATACCCGGCCCCCTGAGCCGCGCCGATTGCGCCGATCGACTCCTGCAGCGATGCCACGGGCGCCATAATGTCGATGACCGGCTTGGCAGACAAGCCCGGCACTGCAGTGCTGCCAATGTGTTCCACCTGCCCTGCGAGCCAGGGAGCGAGGAGAACTTGAAGACGGGCGGCCTCCTCGGCAAATGCCGACGGCCACGCCGGGTTGTACGGAATCAGCTCGATGGGCGCGTCAGGAGAGGCCGACATGCGTGGCGTGCGATGTGCAGCCTATCGTCCGAGCCGTGCGGGCGACAGTGGCAGGCCACTGGGCCCGGAGGGGATAACGACGTGGCGATGGAATGGAGGTGTCACACCATGAACTGACGAATGGAGCCGCAAACCACGAGCAACTGCCGATCGTCCATGCGGCCAATTATGTTGCGGATGACGGTGCCCATCACCTTCTGCACGCCAGCCAAGCCAAGGGCGGCGGACTGCTGCACGACGAAGTTCGCCTTCGTTGCCTTGAGTGATCGCAGGAAGTACTGATCCATGCCGCTTTCGGTCAGCTCAAGCACCAGTTCAATGAGTTCCGCGGAGTAGGCAGTTGCCTGCTCCGCGTTCTCGACTGCCACGAGAACTTCGAGTGTCTTCGCTCGCAACTCGTGCGAGTGGTGGAAGCGCAGGAAGGGCTTCGAGACCGGCTCGCCGGCCTTCTTGGTTGCACGTTTGACCGTGGTGGGTGCGGCGCGTTTCACTGGGGTTGGCATGGTTCCGGCGATGTCGTGGAGAAGCGACGATCGTACGCCACACCGAAGCCACCACTCGCGGACCTGCGATGCGGGTGCGTTATGTGCTGCCTAACGTTCGCGTTCAGCCGCGAGCCGCGGCATCGTGTTGCGTGTCGGCCGCACCGGGAGATCAGGCATCGCAGCACGATGAGCGCATCCAGTTCGTGCCGGTAGCGGCGAAGACCCGCGAAGTCCGGCGCGATGGGCTGCGTCAACGAAGACGGTTGCGGAAAGCCGGAGAGTGCGCGAAGGCTGGCGAACGACGCCTCGTGCCGAGCGAAGCGATGCATCCAGATCGTGTCGGCGACCGCGACGTGGTTCAGTGTTCCGAGGATGGAACCGAAGAAGGCTCCCTTGTCAGCCGCTAGCGTCGCGGCATCGAGCGTGGCCGCCGCCGCGTACATCCGCTCGTTCATCCAGCGGTTGTATTCCGCCATCAGTGAAGCGATGGGAGGGGTCATGGCAGTGCCGCAGGCTTAAGCCGAACGGTTCGCCGATGCGGCCGCCTGCCGGTCCCAGACACGCGACCGTCGCGACGCCGTGCCCCGTGACACTCCCTCCAGCCTCCGATCAACACAGTCGTCAAGCGGCACTCCTGTTGCGGTTGCCGGGCAACCTGTAATGCAACTCGGCAAAGCCTGGCCCGATTTGCCGAACCGACAACAACTGCCAGGGCGGACTGGTGACTCTGCGTGGAAACAGCTGTTTCCCCCGGCCAAGGGTGACCGATGCCAGTTGGATGATGGCTTCATCGAGGAGCCCGGCGTCGTGGAACTGGCCGGCAAGGTCGCCGCCGCCGACAACCCAGATGTTCCTGTTGCCTGCGGCTTCAACCATCTTCGCGTGGACCCCCTCGACGCCGCCATGAACGAACCGAACGTCGGCGCGTTCTACTCTCGGCAGTTCCCGGTGCGTAAAGACCCAGGCCGGCTGCGTGTAGGGCCACGCCGCGCCCGCTGCCTGCGCGCCCCTGTCTGCGTGACGCAGGATCCACTCGTAGGTGGTCGCTCCCATGGCCAAAGCGCCGACCTGTGCGATGAACGCGGGATAACCTGTGTCGTTGACATCGCCAAGAGGAAACAGCCACTCCAGGGAGTCGTCTTCCGTGGCAATGAAGCCGTCGAGGCTGGTTGCGGTGTAGTACTGGGTCTTCATGGCGTGGAAGCGCGAGAACAGCTTGATTGTGCTGCCTGCCGCAGCGGGTCGGTTCGAGCGAGGGGCCGGGCGTCACTCACTGTCGGGTAAGAATCAGGTGGGTGGCCAGTGGCGAGGCTTCGTGCTTGGTGACCACGTATCCCAGGGCAGGAAGGTCTATCCCTTCGAATAGTCGCTCTCCGGCGCCAAGAAAGACTGGCGCAATGGCGACGTGCATTTCATCGATCAGGCGCTGGCGAAGATACTGCTGGATCACATTGACTCCGCCACCAAGACGAACGTCCTTTCCTTCGGCAGCTTCGCGGGCCTGGGCCAGCGCGGCGGCAATGCCTTCCGTCACGAAGTGGAAGGTCGTTCCGCCTTCCATCACCAGCGGTGCACGTGCATGGTTGGTCAGCACGAAAACGGGGACGTGATACACGGGGTTCTCGCCCCACCAACCGCGCCAGCTCTCGTCCGGCCAAGGTCCACGCACGGGGCCGAACATGTTTCTGCCGAGGATCCATGCGCCGATGTTCCTGAACCCGCGAGCAGCGAAGTGCTCATCGATACCCTCCGTCGACCCGCCTTCGCCGCCGAACACTGCCTTCTGAAACGTTCGCGTGGACAGGGCCCAAGCGTGAAGCGACCGGCCGCCCACCCCGAGCGGGTTGTCGATGCCTTGGTTCGGGCCGGCGCCGAAGCCGTCTACCGAGATCGTGAAGCTCTCTACGCGAAGCCTGGACATGATGGCTCCTGCCTGCAAGTGATTACGACCAATGCCCGTGACGCCTGACGTTGAAGGCGCGCGACCGTGCCTGCGTGCGCCGAAGGACCGCGCGGGACACGGTCCGGTTGACCGTGGGGTCAGGCCTCGTCATCGATGAGTTCATCGCCGCACAAATCCTCGACCAGGGAGTGGAGCTCGACCTCGAACCACTCGTGAAACAGCTGAAGCGTTCGGTCCATCGGCCAGGCCGCCTCGTCGGTGTGCCACCCGAATAGTTCCCGCTCGAACACGTCTGCGTAAACCTCCCCAAGTATCTCCGCCGCCTCGTCGTCATCCGCAAACTCCGGAATCAAGTAAACCGTCATTTCACCGCGAACGTCGGGAACCAGACCCGAATCGTCCAGTGAAGCAGCCCAATCCAGGTAGGGTTGCCTGGGCCGGACGATCAGCGCTGCGCGATTGAGCATGGGGACGGTTCCGGGCCGTGGCCTAACGTGATAGGTGTCCGGCCGCCGCACCCGGCGAAGCCGCGCCGAGGACGGTCCGGTTGAACGCCAGGTTGGGCATCACCTCCGCAAGATCGGTGATGGGAAGGCTCATGCACTACCTCCTGGCAAAAAGCTTGTCGAAGCAATTCGCGGCCTTGCGGCGGCCTTCGTCAGTGAAAACCACGGACTTCTGCTTTCCTACCGGGTCTTCGATGTGCCCCTTCTGATGCAGCCGAGCCATGGCCTCCCGATCGATGCCTTTCCACGCGCGGACATGATCGTGGAGCGTCAGATAGAGGATGGCAAGGACCGCTTCGTCCACCTTCTCGGTATCGATGTCCATCACTGCCTCGTTGATCCAGGTGATGCCCTACGTTCGACCTGAGCCGCGAGCGCCGGCTGCACCGAGTGGATAGGCCTTGCTGCTGGCGGCTGAACTGGCTATACGGGGCTTGGCTGCCAGGCCAGCAGCTTGACAGCCACGCCTTTGCGCAGAGTGTTGTGTACTTCGGCGACAGCATCTAGCATCTTGGGACCGATCTAGTCGCGATCATGGAAGGCAAGAACGAAGTCGGGCCACCCCGCGCGACTCGACGTTCGATGCGACCCGCACTGCCGCTTGACCACCCACCCCAGCCCGAGCAGCGCCGCCAGCACGCGACGCGCTTTGGTCGTGGGCCATTGACTCACGCAGCGGCCACCGAGACCGAGATCGACTCGAGTTCGCTTTCCGAGTGCTTCAGACGCTCGGCGAGAACACGTAGCGCCAGCACCTGGGCACGAGCGACCGCCTCGTTTCGCGTAGCCCCATAGGCCAGAGCCCCGGGCAATTGCGGCACCTCCGGTAGGCCGCACCCCTCGGCGTTGGCGTTGCGTTGACTCGGCGCAGACATTCATGACTCTGGGTCATACATGAACTGCCGAAGCTCCTGAGCGCACCAGCACCCCGCAGCAATCTTCGCTGCCCACCGTTCGGCCTCTTCGCGGGTCTGTACCTTGAGCACGCAAAAGCCTCCGTTGAACCCGCTTGTCTCAGGGTATGTTTCTGGAGACACCCTTCCCTCCCCGGTAACCATGACCGGCGGGACGGTTTCGTCGATGCCGCCGCCGAACACATAGACACCTGCAGCCTTTGCCTCGCGAATCACGGCGTGGGCCGACACTTCCACCGAGGGGAAGTCCTCATCGGAGATGTGGCTCATGGCCGAACCGGGAAAGGAGATGAGGTAGTAGTTCATTCGCGGACTGGTGTATTGACACTGCGTTGCGAGCAACCTCGGCAGGTTGCTATGGGCAGACCGAAGTTCAGGTTGACCGGCGCGTGCCAAGGCCGCCAACGGATGACCGAAGGACACGCGTCCGGTTGAACGTGATGTTGGGCGGGCACCGGCAACTCATTCGATCACGTGATCCGCCCGCAGCAGCAGCGACGGCGCGATCGCCAGCGCAAGCGACTTCGCGGTCTTGAGGTTCACCACCAGCTCGAACTTGGCGGGCTGCTCGATGGGCAGATCGGCGGGCTTGGCGCCCTTGAGAATTCGGTCGACGTAGATCGCAGCGCGCCGACTCAGGTCGGAGTTATCCACGCCGTAGGACATGAGGCCCCCCGCGTCCACGAATGTCCTGTACGGATAGATCGCGGGGAGGCGGTTCGTAGCCGCGAAGCCAACGATCCGGCCTCGGTTCTCATTGACCAGGGGATCGGCTATGACCAAGAGAGCTGGGAGGCCATTGCTCTTGATGGTGGTGAATGCGCCATCGAAGTCTTTTGGCTCTCGTACCTCCACGACGTGAAGCTGCAGTCCGAGGTATCGCGCCGCACGCTCGGTCTCCGTCAGCAGATCAGCCGTCGGCGGATTCGCGGGATTGGCGAGAACCGCCACTTGGCGGAGTGTCGGGAATGCCTCCTTGAGTAGTTCCAGCTGTTTGCCGCTGATCGCCAGAGTCGGGAACAGGCTCAGCCCGGTAACATTCCCGCCCGGGCGCGCCAGGCTCGCGGCGAGACCTGACCCCACAGGATCACCGGCTGTTACCAGGACGATGGGAATCGTACTTGTCGCATTCTTTGCCGCCACGGCTGCAACCGTGTTCTGTGCAACGATGACATCGACCTTGGAGCGGGCCAGCTCGGCTGCCAGTGCAGGGAGGCGCTCGAACCTCCCGTCCGCCCACCGGTATTCGATCAGGATGTTCTGTCCCTCGATGTAACCGAGCTCGCGCAATCCTTGCCGAAAGGGCTCGACTGCCCATGTGGCACTCGCCGCGGAAGTCGCGTTCAGATATGCCACGCGGGGCACTTTCCCCGCCGGCTGCGCCTCCGCGATCACGAGCAGTGCGGAGAGCGCAGCCAGCACCGCCAGGAGGATGACTGTACCGATCGGTGCCGTCCCAATCCTTCGCCTGTGGGTCCTCATAGCCGCGGCGCCTGTTCCTTGTCCGTCCAACGAGAAGTAGGTCGCTCGGGTGATAGGTATGCGAACAGGCTACGCCGCACAATTACGAGGCGTCAACGCCAAGCATCTGTCGCGTCGTGTGATTGGTATGCAGCGTAGCGGGGAGGTGCGGGTATGCAAGCGCAAGGCGCCACGCCAGCACTGCTTCGGTACGCGCGGTTTACCCAGGAGTCTGCCGCCACCTCCAACCCACCGCGCCTGCTTGACGAAGTCCCTCGCTGCATCCGCTACCGCCACTACAGCTATCGCACCGAGCAGGCGTACATGGAGTGGGCGCGCGAGGTACGCGGCACGCGCTCCGTTCAGGCGATCCCCGTATGCTCCCGCACCAGTGCGTGAAGCGCCGGGCCGATGCCGCCCGCGCTCGCGATCACGGGGGCGCGCACGCCGAGCCCCTGCGGCCCGGGGAACGGCGCGACGTACCCGCCGGCCTCCTCGACGAGCAGCAGCCCGGCCATCGCGTCCCACGACGACAGCTCGAGCTCGACGTAGGCGTCGTAGCGCCCCTCGGCGACGTGCGCGAGCTGCAGCGCCGCGCAGCCGAAGTTGCGGAAGGCCACTTCGTGATCCATCAGCGCGCGGCGGAACGCGAGGTAGCGCGGGTCGGGGAAGCGGTCGCTGTGGCCGACGCAGATCAGGCTGCCGGGCAGCTCGCGCGCCGCGGCGGCTGCCAGCCGCGTCTCGCCCGAGGCGTCCGTGCGCCAGGCGCCGCCGCCGCGCCGGCCGTGGTAGACCGCGCCGGCGACCGGATCGCAGATCGCGCCGAGGGTGCGCACGCCGCGCTCGACGTAGGCAATCGACACGTTCCAGTAGGGAATGCCGCGCAGGAAGTTGTGGGTCCCATCGATCGGGTCGACGATCCACACGCGCTCGGGCGTGCCCTCGATGGTGTTCGCGGTCTCCTCGCCGAGGAACGCGTCGCCCGGGAAGGCGCGCGCGATCTCGTCGCGGATCATTGCCTCCACCGCCCGGTCGGCGTGGCTCACGAAGTCCTGCGGGCCCTTGAGCTCGACGACCAACTCGTCGCGACGCCGCCAGAAGTCGAGCGCATACGCCCCCGCGCGCGGCGAGAGCGACTGGAGAAAGCAGTAGCGGTCGTCGATCGTCATGACTTGGGGCTTGCCGTCGCTCGCGGCAAGTTCAGCGCGGCAGCACGATCACCGCGTCGGGCTCGAAACGGATGCCGACGGGCGCTTCGCGCGCGACACGGGTCCGCGCGTTGCCGTCGAACGCCAGCAGGTCGCCCCACGGAGTGGCGACGATGTACTCCGCACGGCTGCCCAGGTAGGCGACGCGGCGGCACACGCCCTCGATCAGGCCCTGCCCGCTCGGCACGACGCGCAGGCGGTGCGGCCGCACGGCGAGCACCGCCGGTCCGGCCGGCACGCCGTCGGCGCGCACCGGCAGGCGCACGCCGCCCGCCTCGAACGTCGCGCCGCCCGCTTCGACGCGCAGCTCGCCGTCGACCAGGTTCGCATCGCCGATGAAGTCGGCGAGGAAGCGGCTCTTCGGCGCCTCGTAGAGCTCTTCCGGCGTCCCCTCCTGCGCGATGCGCCCCCCCTCCATCACGATCACCCGATCGGAGACCGCGAGCGCCTCCTCCTGGTCGTGCGTCACGTAGAGCACCGTCAGCGCCAGCGCCTGCTGCAGCTCGCGGATCTCCTCGCGCACGTGGCGGCGCAGCTTGGCGTCGAGGTTCGACAGCGGCTCGTCGAAGAGCAGCACCGCCGGCTCGAGCACCAGCGAGCGGGCGACGGCAACACGCTGCTGCTGACCGCCGGAGAGCTCGGAGGGCAACCGCTTGTCGAGCCCGGCGAGCCCGAGCATGCCGAGCTTCTGCTGCGCGAGCTCGCGCGCCTTCGCCCTGTCGGCGCCCATCGACACCGGCCCGTAGCAGACGTTCTCGAGCACCGTCATGTGCGGGAACAGCGCGTACGACTGGAACACCATGCTGACGTTGCGCTCGTTGGCGGCACGAAGCGTCACGTCCTCGCCGCCGATCGACACCCTGCCCGTGGTCACGGGCTCGAGGCCGGCGACCATGCGCAGCGTGGTCGTCTTGCCGCAGCCCGACGGCCCGAGCAGCGTGACGAGCTCGCCGGCAGCAACGCGAAAGCTCACGTCGGCGACGGCCGTCACGTCGCCGTAGCGCTTGCTCACCCGGTCGAAGACGACCTCTCCGGACGTCGGGCTCTTCTTGTCGACTTTCATTCTAGTGTCCGGTGGCGATCGTCGCCGCGGTGCGGCGGCCGAGCCGCGAGTCGCCGACCGCCGCCTGCACCGCAAGCAGCACCGCGAGCATGATGAAGATCAGCACCGAGGAATAGGCGATCGCCAGCGGGTACTCGCCCGCCTCGACGCGCCCGATGATGTAGACCGTGGCGAGGTTGTACTTCGCCGTCGCGAGGAAGATCACCGCCGAGACCGCCGTCATCGCATGCGTGAAGCTGAACACCAGCGTCGCGACGATCGCCGGGCGCAGCAGCGGCAGGATCACCGCGGTCAGCGTCCTCACCGTCGAGGCGCGCAGCGTCGACGAGGCCTCGTCGAGCGTCTTGTCGATCTGCGCGAGCGCGGCGACGCCGGCGCGCACGCCGACCGGCATGTTGCGGAACACGAAGCAGATCACGAGGATCGCCATGCCGCCGGTCAGCTCGAGCGGCGCGACGTTGAATGCCACGATGTACGAGACGCCGATCACCGTGCCGGGGATCGCGAAGCTCACCATCGTCAGGAACTCGAACGCGCGGCGCCCGACGAAGCGGTGGCGGGTGATCACGTAGGCGGACAGCAGGCCGACGATCGCGGTCAGCGGCGCCGCGACCGCCGCCACGAGCATGGTCGTGAACAGGCTGTTCCACGCCGAGCCGGTGAACGCCGGACCGCCATCCCGCCACTCGACGGCGAACCCGGAGGCAAAGTGGCCGAGGTGAGGCGAGAGGTCGCCGCGGCCGATGTCCTTGACGAAGCCGCCGGTCAGGATGACCGCGTAGCAGGCGAGCGTGAACACGATCCAGAGCGCAGCGAACGTGAAGCAGCCGGCCCACAGCGGCCGCGGCAGGCTCGCGTGCACGCCGCCGTCGCCCTTGCCGCTCACCGTCACGTAGGAAAGCTTGCCCAGCCAGCGCTGCTGCATCCAGAAGGCGACGAGCGTGAGCGCCAACAGCACCATCGCGAGCGCCGCCGCCTGTCCGGGATCGTGCTGCGCGCCGGCGACGGCGAAGAAGATCTTGGTCGACAGCACCTCGTAGTTGCCGGCGAGCACGATCGGGTTGCCGAAGTCGGCCAGGCTCTCGACGAAGCCCAGCAGGAACGCATTGGCGAGCGCGGGCTTGAGCAGCGGCAGCGTGATCGTGCGGAACACGCGCCAGCGCGAGGCGCGCAGCGTCTGCGCGGCCTCCTCGAGCGCGGGGCTGATCGCCTGCAGCGCACCGTGCAGGATCATGAAGGCGATCGGCGAGAACGTGAGGAGCTGGGCGATCGAGACCCCCGGCAGGCCGTAGAGCCAGCGCGAGCGCGGAATGCCGAACCACTCCGACAGCCAGCCCGTCACCACCCCGGTGCGGCCGAACAGCACGACCAGCGCGAGCGCCAGCACGAACGGCGGCGTGATGATCGGCAGTACCGACAGCAGCCGCGTGATCGCGGCATAGCGCTGCCCGCCGCGCTGCACGACGAGCGCCAGCACGAGGCCGATCAGCGTCGAGCCGACGCCCACGATCGTCGCCAGCACCGCGGAGTTGATGGCGACGCCGCAGCGCGTGCCGCTGCCGAAGCAGCCCAGGCTCCAGATGTCCGGGGTGAGCAGGCGCTGCGCCGCGAGGCCGGGTGCAAACCGGCCGTCGGCGTCGAACAGCGCGGCGACGAGCGCCTTGCCGACCGGGAAGAACACGAAGAGCAGCAGCAGGCCGGCGATGACCACGACGATCGTCGCCACCACCGTGTCGCCGGCGAAGCGCCCCTGCCTCGCGATCGCTCGCGCGAACACGACGGTGAGCGCGAGGAGCGCGACCCCCGCGCCGACGCCGAACGACAGCCCCTTCGGTCCCGCCGCGAAGCCGGCCGCGAACGCCCAGAGCACGGCGAAGGCGGCGATGCCGGCAGTGACGCGATCGAGCCCGCGCCACGCGAATGCCGTCGCGGCCACCGCTGCGGCGACGAGGGGCCAGAAGGCGCCGGCGCCGCTGCTCGCGCGGGCAAGCGCCGAGGCGCCGCCGCCCAGCGCCCAGGGCAGCGCGGCGAGCGCAACAAGTGCAACGGCCGCAACCACCGCGGTCGCGCGATCGCGCCCGACCGGCACGAAGACGGGCGCGGCAGTCTTCGCAAGGGCTGAAATGCCCAAGGCTCGGCGTCTCTAGAGCGACGACGCTGGATCCCCGCCTGCGCGGGGATGACGGCGAAACCTCTTCGCCCCCGCGCAAGCGGGAGCCCGGCGTCGCTCCATCCTCACGCTACTTCGGCAGCTTCGAGACCTCGTTGTCCCACTTGCCGAGCAGCCGCTTGCGCTCGGCGGACGAGCCGTACTTGACGAAGTCGTAGTCGATGAGCTTGACCTCTGAGAGCTTCGGCGCCTGCGCCGGCACCGGCGCGTTCTTGTTCGACGGCACCTGGTAGCTCACCTTGGCCTGCGAGCCGACCGCCTGCGCCTCGGCGGAGAGCGCCCAGTCGTACCACTTCTTGGCGTTCTCCATGTTCTTCGCACCCTTGATGATGCTCATGCTGCCGATTTCGTAGCCGGTGCCCTCGCACGGCGAGACGATCGCGACGGGCGCGCCGTTGACCGCCTGCACCACGGCGTCGTGCTGGAAGGTGATGCCGACGAGGCTCTCGCCGGTGGCCGCCGCGCGCGCCGGCGCCGCACCCGATTTCGTGTACTGGTTGATGTTCTTGTGCAGCGCCTTCAGATAGTCGAAGGCCTTGTCCTCGCCCATCAGCTGCACGAGGGTCGCCAGCATCGTGTACGACGTGCCCGATGAGTTCGGGTTCGGCGACCTGGATCTCGTCCTTGAATTCCGGCCGGGTCAGGTCGGACCAGCACTTCGGCGCCGGGGCGCTTGCGCTTCTTCAGCTGCTCGGTGTTGTAGCTGTAGCCGAGCGCGCCCGCGTAGACGCCGACCGTGCGGCCCTTCGACGCCTCCCACTGGCGTACCGCCCAGTCCTGCAGCTCGCCCATGCGCGGCGACTTGTAAGCCTCCGTGAGGCCCTCCTCGGCCGCCTGCAGGTGCGGGTCGCCGGTGCCGCCCCACCAGATGTCGCCGCGCGGGTTCGCGGCCTCGGCCTTGATCTGCGCGTAGAACTCGCCCGAGCTCTTGCGCGTCATCAGCACCTTGATGTTGGTCGCCTTCTCGAAGGCGGCCACCATCGGCCGGCACCACTCCTCCTGCACCGTGCAGTAGACGACCACCTCGCCTTGCGCGGCGGCGGTGAGCGGGGCGGCCAGCGCGATCGCCGGAAGGGCGGCGCGGATCCAGTTCCAGGGGCGCATCGTTGTCTCCTCCGTTCAGCGTGTCATGGGAATGCCGACCACGGCCGCGAGCTTATCGCAAAGCGCGGCATTGGTCGCGATCAGCGGGTTGCCGGCGCGAAGGCCGTCGCCCGCGAAGAAGTCGTTGGTACAGCCCCCCGCCTCGCGGACGAGGACGATGCCCGCTGCGCAGTCCCAGGCATTGATGTGCAGCTCGGCGTAGCCCTCGACGCGGCCGGCGGCGACGTCGACGAGCCCGAGCGCGCCGGAGCCTGCCCGCCGGATCGCTCCGCCGGCCGACAGCACCCGTTCCACGAGATTGACGTAGGCCGCGGCCGGGCGGCGGGTCGACCAGCCGCATTCGACCGTGGCCGCGCCGAGATCGTCGCAGGGACTCACCGCGAGCCGCTCGTCGTTGCGCCATGCGCCGCGGCCGAGCGCAGCGGCGTAGAGCGCATCGTGCGACGGATCGTGGATCACGCCCAGCGTCGGCACACCGTGCTCGAGGTAGCCGATCGAGACGCAGTAGTGCGGAATGCCGCGCGCGTAGTTGGCGGTGCCGTCGATCGGGTCGATGATCCACAGCCGCTCGCCCTCGGCGCCGCCTTCCTCCTCGCCGATCACGGCATCGCCCGGGAAGCGCTCGGCGATGCTGCGCCGGATGAAGCGCTCGACCTCGGCGTCCATCGCCGTGAGGATGTCGTGGCGTCCCTTGAGCGTCGCCGCCGAACGGCCGAAGCCGCGGTGCGCCATGATCCCCGCCTCGCGGCCCAGCGCCTGCGCGAACGCCAGTCGGTCCGTCACTGGAGCTCCACGACGCGCCGCTCGACGAGCGAAGTGCGCAGCGCGATGCCGATGCGCGTCGCCTCGGTGGCGTCGCGGAGCGTCAGCGCCGGCGCACGGTCGTTGCGCACGCAGTCGGCGAAGTGCGCGAGCTCGCGCAGGAAAGCGTCGGCGAAGCGCTCGTAGAACGTGGGCGTGGTCTCGGTGCGGATGCCGTGGGCGTCGGCGATCTCGACCTGCGCGAGCCGGCCGTCGCGGCCGATCACCAGCCGCCCCGCGGTGCCGATCACCTCGCTCACCGTCTCGTGGCCGTGCGCCATCGTCCGGGATGCGTAGAAGCAGGCCATGCGGCCCCCCTCGAACTCGCAGATCGCCACGCCGTTGTCGACGTCGCCACAGTCTGCGAGGCCGGCGTGCACGGCGATCGTGCCGGTCGAGAACACGCGCAGCGCCTTCGGGCTGCCGAGCAGCCAGCGTGCGACGTCGATGTCGTGCACGCTCATGTCGACGAAGATGCCGCCGCTCTTCGGCGCGAAGCGCACGAAGAAGCCGGACGGGTCGTTCATGTCCGTCGTCTCGGAGCGCACCATGAACGGCCGGCCGATCGCGCCGGCTGCCACCTTCGCCTGCGCGTCCTGGTAGCTCGCATCGAAGCGCCGCACGTAGCCGATCATCACTTTCCGCCCGGGGTGCTTCGCGGCTTCCGCCTCGACCGCCAGGCAGGCGTCGACATCCAGCGCCAGCGGCTTCTCGCAGAACACGTGCTTGCCCGCGGCGAGCGCCGCGATGACCTGCTCGGGATGGATCGTGTTCGGCGTGACGATGAATACCGCGTCGACCTCCCTGTCGGCGAGCAGATCCTCGTACCGCTCGTACAGGCGCGGGACGCCGAGCGTGCCCTTCGCCCAAACCCGCTCGTCGGCAGAGGGGCTGCACGCCGCGACCAGCGACACCCCCGACAGGCGCCACGCGAGGTTCTCCGCGTGGCGGCGGCCCATGCGACCGATGCCGGCGATGCCGGCGCGCAGGCTTTCCATCTAGAGCTCCACGATGCGCCGCTCGCGCCACGAGGTGGTCGCGGCTTCCGCGAGCGCGAGCGCGGCGACACCGTCGTCGATCGTCGTGCGCGGCGCCGTCCCGCTGGCGAGGGTCTCGAAGAAGTGCGTCATCTCGTTCGCGTACGCGACCCGGTAGCGCTCGAGGAAGAAGTACTCCGGCTTGTCGGCGGCGACGTGCTGCGCGGTCCACGCCACGACCTCGGTCGGCCGGTGGTTGCCGGCCTGCAGCATGCCCTTGCTGCCCAGCACCTCGAAGCGCTGGTCGTAGCCGTACGCGGCGCGGCGGATCGTGTTGATCTGCGCCAGGCGCCCCGACTTCGTGCGGATCGTCACCGCGGTCGCGTCGACGTCGCCGGCCTCGCCCACCGCCGGGTCGGTGAGGCAGCTGCCGGTCGCGTGCAGGGTGGCCGCCTCGTCGCCGAGGATCCAGCGAAAGATGTCGAAGTCGTGGATCAGCATGTCCCTGAAGATGCCGCCGGACCGCCGGATGTACTCGACGGGCGGTGCGCCCGGATCGCGGCTCGTCACGACCAGCATCTCCGGCGTGCCGATCTCGCCTGCGTCGATGCGCGCCTTCGCCGCCGCGAACGTCGGGTCGTAGCGCCGCTGGAAGCCGATCAGGCAGTGCACGCCGGCGCGCCGCACCGCCTCGGCGCAGCGGCGCGCGCGCTCGAGCGAGAGATCGACCGGCTTCTCGCAGAAGATGGCCTTCCCCGCCGCGGCGGCGCGCTCGATCAGGTCGGCGTGCGTGTCGGTCGACGAGGCGATCACGACCGCGCGCACCGCCCCGTCGGCGAACACGGCGTCGGTCTCTGCGACTGCAGCGCCGTGCTGCGCGGCGAGCGCGGCGGCGGCCTTCGCGTCCGGGTCGACGACGTACTTCAGGTGCGCGCCCGGCTGGCGCACGAGGTTGCCGGCGTGGATCTTGCCGATCCGTCCGGCGCCGAAGATCGCCACTTCAGTCATCGTAGTCTCCGCGGTAACGGTGTTCCTCGACGCTGGACTCGAGGCGGTAGGCGAGCGCGACGAACAGCGCCTGCCCGATGCACAACGTGTTGGTGAGCGACCGGAACGCGAACGCGCTGCCCTCGTGGACCAGCAGCAGCGCGTGCGCGTGGCGGGCGAGCGGCGCCATCCGGCTGTCGGTGAGCACCAGCACCTTCGCGCCGCTCCTGCGCGCGTGGCGCACGCACGCCTGCGTCTCCTTGCCGTACGGGGTGAAGCTGATGGCGATGACGGCGTCGCCCGGACCGATCGAGCGCACCTGCTCCATCACCATCCCGCCGGTGCCGTCGACGAGCTGCACGCGCTTCTCGATGTGCTGCAGCGCATAGGTGATGTACGCGGCCACGGGGTAGGAACGGCGCACGCCGACGACGTAGATGTGCTCCGCGCGCTCGAGCACGCCGACCGCGGCGGCGAACGAAGTGTCGTCGAAGTCACGGGCCAGCTCCGCGAGCCCGGCGGCGCTGGCGCCGATGAACTCGCGCGCCACCGCGCCGGGCGTGAGTGCACCGCGGCGCTCGGCAACCAGGCGGCGGATGCGCTGCTGGTACGTCGACTGCGGCGCGGCGCTCTCGGACCACTGGGCGCGGAACACCTGCTGCATCTGCGAAAAGCCCGAATAGCCGAAGCGCTGCGCGAAGCGCACCACCGCCGACGGGTGCACGCCGCAGCGCTCGGCGATGTCGCCGACACGGTCGACCATCAGGCTCGCGCGGTGCTGCTCGACATAGCGGGCGACGCTCTTCAGCCGTGCGGGCAGCGTGTCGTAATCGGTCGCGATCCGCGCGATCAGCGCCTCGACCGGGTCGGCCGGGCTTGCCCTTGCCGGCCGCCGCGGCGCACTCGGTGGCGCCACGCGGCGGCTCGGCGGCCGCGCACCGGCGCGCGTCTTCAGCGCGCGAGCATCCATTCGTGCGCCGGGTCGTTGCGGAAGTGCCAGACGCGCTTCGGCCCGGCCATCACGTTCAGGTAGTACGACTCGTAGCCGTACGGCACGACCACCGGGTGGTAGCCGCGCGGCACCATCACGACGTCGTGGTCCTCGACGGCGCATCGCCTCGTCGAGCGAGCGGTCGTCGGTGTAGACGCGCTGGAAGGCGAAGCCCTGCGGCGGATCGAGACGGTGGTAGTAGGTCTCCTCGAGCGAGCTCTCGATCGGTGCGCTGTCGCGTGTCGTGCTTGTGCGGCGGATACGACGACGAGTGTCCGGAGGGCGTGCGCACCTCCACGACCAGCAGGTGCTCCGCGGGCGTCGTCTGCGGCAGGATGTCGCGCACGTAGCGCGTGTTGGCCCCCTGCCCGCGCACCGAGCGCCGCATCGTCGACGGCTCGATCAGCCGCGGCGGCAGCGCGCCGCCGCCGGGAGCGCTGGCCACGCCGATCTCGGCGGGCGTCAGTGCCTCGATCGTCACGCCGGCGCCGTCCGGCGCATAGACCGCATAGGGCCCGCGGTCGTCGAAGACGCTCGCGCGCT
This sequence comes from uncultured beta proteobacterium, assembly GCA_963765065.1. GTDB lineage: Bacteria > Pseudomonadota > Gammaproteobacteria > Burkholderiales > Casimicrobiaceae > VBCG01. The sequence continues at coordinate 221,325 of CAVXVH010000020.1, forward strand.
CGCCGATGCCGTCGAAGCGCGCCGCACCGGTGTCGACGTTGACGCGCCCCGACAGCACGACGATGCAGATCTCGCGGCCGGCGAGGTCGAGCACCTGGCGCTCGCCGGCGAGCCAGCCGAAAGGCGGTGAAACCGACGTACTTCCAGCCCGCCGATTGCGGCGTCACCCGGACGATCTCGCGCCCCTCGCGATGTGCCTTGACGAGCAAGCTCACGGCGGATTCCTCCCGATCAGGCCGCGCCGCGCTCGGCGGAGCGCAGCGAGTCCACGATGCCGCGCAGATGACGGTAGCCCTTCTCGGCGTACGCGTAGCTCGGCGCGACCACCGGATCCTGCTCGGCCTCGACGACCAGCCAGCCGCGATAGCCGTGGCGATCGAGGATCCCGAGCAGCGCGTCGAAGTCGATCGCGCCGTCGCCGGGCACGGTGAAGGCGCCGGCGAGCACCGACTGCAGGAAGCTCCAGCCGCGATTGCGCGCCAGCCGGAGCACTTCGGGACGCACGTCCTTGCAGTGCACGTGGCAGACGCGCGCGACGTGCCTGCCGAGCATCGCCACCGGATCGCCGCCGGCGAACGCCATGTGCCCGCTGTCGAAGAGCAGACCGACCTCCTCGCCGGTGACCGCCATCAGCCGATCGACGTCCTCGGGCGCCTGCGACGTACGCGCCCATGTGGTGGTGATAGGCGAGCCGCACGCCGCGGGTCAGCAGGTGCCGCCCGAAGGCCGTGAGCCGCTCGCCGTAGGCGCGCCAGGCGTCGTCGCGGAACAGCCGCGGCCGCTGGTAGAGGGGCTGCGGCTGCCCCTGGATGCTGTCGGCGACCTCGCCGTACACCATCACCGTCGCGCCGTTGTGCGCGAGCTTGTCGAGGTGCGGCCCGACCGCCGCGATCTCGTCCGCGACGCTGCGCCGCGCGAGCTCGCCCGAGTACCAGCCGGAGACGCAGGCGAGGCCGTGGCGGGCGAGCACGTCGCCCAGCGCGTGCGGGTCGCGCGGGAACTTGTTGCCGAGCTCGAAGCCCTCGTAGCCGATCGCCTTGCCCTCGGTGAGCGCCGTCTCGAGCGGGATCTCGCCGCCCAGCGACGGCAGGTCGTCGTTGCTCCAGGAGATCGGGTTGATGCCGATCCGCACCTCGAGCCCGCGTGTCTGGCTGTCATGGCAGTTGCCGTCGCTTGTCCTGTTCGTAACGCCGCCGTGCCGCGTCGACTTCCTCGCGCTCCGACACTGCCGGCACCGCGACTTCCCACCAGCAACCGCCGGCCTCGGTCGAGCGCGATGGCGACGTGTCGATCGACGACCACGTAGGTGCGGTCCGACGAACGGGCGCGCGCCAGCGCCGCCTCGAGCTCCGCGATCGAGCCCACGTGTTCGGCGTGCGCACCGAGCGAGCGCGCGTGCGCGGCGAAGTCGATCGCGGGCGCCGTGCCGCCGCCGTCCGTGCAGTCGTCGAGCAGATTGTTGAACGGCGCCCCGCCCACCGCCTGCTGCAGCCGGCTGATGCAGCCGTAGCCGCGGTTGTCGAGGACGACGATCGTCAGCTTGCGGCCGAGCATCACCGAGGTGGCGATCTCGGAGTTGAGCATCAGGTAGCTGCCGTCGCCGACGATGACGATCACTTCGCGACCGGGGTGCGCCATCTTCACGCCGATGCCGCCGGCAATCTCGTAGCCCATGCACGAGTAGCCGTACTCGACGTGATAGCCGCCGGGCACCGCCGTGCGCCAGAGCTTGTGCAGTTCGCCCGGCAGCGACCCCGCGGCGCAGACGACGATGTCGTCGCGGGGCGAGTCGGCGACGCCGCGCTGGATCGCGCCGATCACCTCGCCGTCGTAGGGCAGCGGCACCGCGCGCACGCCGGTGATGCGCAACACCTCGTCGCGCCAGCGCCGGCCGCGCTGCTGCGCGGTCGATTGCCACGCGGCATCGGCGCGCCAGCCGCCGAGCGACCGCGACAGCGCCGCGAGCCCGCGACCGGCGTCGGCGCGCACCGGCAGGCCGCGCCGCTTGAATGCGTCGAGCGCGTTGACGTTGATCGACACGAGCCGCGCCTGCACGAACAGCGAATGCGATCCGGTGGTGAAGTCCTGCAGCCGTGTGCCGACCGCAATCACCACGTCGGCCTCGCCCGCTGCATCGTTCGCGGCGGTCGCGCCGGTGACGCCGATCGCGCCCAGCTGCAGCGGGTGGTCCCACGGCAGCGCGCCCTTGCCGGCCTGGGTCTCCGCGACGGGCACGCCATGCGCGTCGACGAACGCACGCAGCGCGTCCGTCGCCTGCGCATAGAGCACGCCGCCGCCTGCGATGATCAGTGGACGCTTTGCCGCGCGGATCGCCTCGGCGGCAGCGGTCACCTCTTCGTCGGCGGGCGGCATCGCGACGAACCGGACCGGCGCCGGCACGAAGAACGCCTCGGGCCAGTCGAAGGCCATCGTCTGCACGTCCTGCGGCAGCGCGAGCGTCACCGGTCCGCACAGCGCGGCGTCGGTGAGCACGTGAATCGCCCTGCGGCAGCGCGGTCAGCAGCTGCTCCGGATGCAGGATGCGGTCGAAGTAGCGCGACACCGGGCGCAGGCAATCGTTGGCCGACACGGTGCCGTCGTGGAAGTCCTCGACCTGCTGCAGCACGGGGTCGGGCGCGCGCGAGGCGAACACGTCGCCCGGCAGCAGCAGCACCGGCAGGCGATTGACGTGCGCGGTGGCCGCGGCGGTCACGAGGTTGGTGGCGCCGGGGCCGATCGACGTGGTGCACGCCATCATCCGGCGGCGCACGCTGGCCTTCGCGTAGGCGATCGCCGCGTGGGCCATCGCCTGCTCGTTGTGCGCGCGATAGGTCGGCAGGTCCGCGCGATAGGCGTGCAGCGCCTCGCCCAGCCCGGCGACGTTGCCGTGACCGAAGATCGCGAACACGCCGGCGAAGAGCCGGGCACCGTCGGGGCGCTCGACGCGCAGTGCGGCGAGGTGCCGCACCAGCGCCTGCGCCATCGTCAGCCGGACGGTCTTCATCGCCTGGCGTCCCGCCACGCGTCGATCAACATCTCGTAGGTGGCGCGAACGCGCGCCTTCAGCATCGCGTCGTCGATCTCGCCCGCGAGCCAGGCGCGCGCAGGCGCCTCGAAGATCGTGCGTCCGACCGCGAAGCCGCGGCAGCTCCTGCTCGATCGGGCATCGCGGAAGCCCTGCGCGAGCGTGGCGACCGGCGCCGACAGCCCGAGCAGGACGACGCCCCGGCAGTACGGATCGCGCTCGGCGATCAGCGCGTCGAGCTCGGCCCAGGCCTCGGGCGCCATCGGCTCGAGCTTCCACCACTCCGGATGGATGCCGAGGTTGTAGAGGCGCTTCACCGCGCGCAGCACCGCGTCGGCCGCGCGCGGCAGCGACTTCGGCGGGATGATCTCGAGCATCAGCTCGTGGCCGCTCGCCTGCACGGCGTCGTGGAGCGCGGCGATCTGCGCTTCGTTCTCGAGGCGCGTGGCGATCGTGTCGTCCGGGTGGTAGAAGGCGAGGCACTTCACGACGTGCTCGGCCGGCCAGGCGATCAACGCGGTCCCGACCGACCGGCCGTGATCGAATTCCAGCGGATTGCTGCCCGGCAGCTCGGTCGGGCGGCCGATCCACCAGCCGCGTCCCGTGGCCGCGTTCAGCGCGTCCTGGCCGTAGCGGTCGTCGCAGAGGATGCCCACGCGCCCGTGGAGCGCACGATCGCGCTCGGTCTCGGCCACCGCCTCCACCAGCAGCTGCTTCAAGTCCGGCAGCCGCGACTCGTCCGCTCCGGCCTCCTGCGCCAGCGCGAAGAACTGCGGGCGGTGGTCGAAGGCGAATACGAACAGCTCGTCACGCGGCACGCGCGGCGCGGTGACGCGATGCAGCCGGGTCAGCGTCGCGTCGCGGTCGGGACGCGGGATGCGCTCGGCGTTGGCGATGAAGTAGTCGAGCTCGACGCGCGTCGGCATCGCCGGCGCGCAGCCGTGACGCGACACGACCAGTGCGCCGCAGGCGTTGGCGTAGCGCGTGCAGGCTGCGTAGTCCTCGCCGCGCACCCAACCGGAGAGGAAGCCGCCGTTGAACGCGTCGCCGGCGCCGAGCACGTTCAACACCTCGACGGTCACGCCGCGCCCGTTGAAGGCGTCGTCGAGCGACCGTGGGATCGCGCCGTCGATCACGGCACAGCCCATCGGGCCGCGCTTCACCACCAGCGTCGCGGCCGAGATCCTGCGCACCGCCTCGAGCGACGCGATGATGTCGGTCGAGCCGCCGGCGATGTTGAACTCCTCGATCGTGCCGATGGCGAGGTCGATCTTGGGCAGGATGCTCTGCAGGTGCGCGGTCACCGATTCGGACTGCACGTAGCGCGTCTCGCCGTCGCCGCGCTTGGTGAGCCCCCAAAGCACCGGGCGGTAGTCGATGTCGAGGATCGTGCGCACGTCATTCGCGCGCGCGCGGTCGAGCGCCCGCTGCGAGATGCCGTTGATGTACTCGGTCGAGAAGTGGGTACCGGTGATGAGCAGCGCCTTGCTCTGGCGGATGAAGTCTTCGGCAATGTCCTCGTCGGCGATCGCCATGTCGGCGCAGTTCTCGCGCAGGAAGATCAGCGGGAACGTGTCGCGGTCCTTGATCGCGAGCACCACCGCGGCGGTGAGCCGGTGCGGGTCGACCGACACGTGCGAGGTGTCGCAGCCTTCCTTCTGCAGCGTCTCGACGAGGAAGTGGCCGAGCCCGTCGTCGCCGATGCGCGAGATCATGCCGGTGCGCAACCCCAGGCGCGCGCAGCCGAACGCGGTGTTGGCGGAGGAGCCGCCGAGGTACTTCGAGAAGCTGGTCGCGTCCTCGAGGCGGGCGCCGATCTGCTGCGCGTAGAAGTCCACGGCGAGCCGGCCGAGGCAGAGGACGTCGAAGCGCCGGTCGGCGGCGAAGCGGGTGCGGTTCTGCATGACGGGAGCCTGGAGCAATCCGATGGCGACCGCGCCCCGCAGAGGTGGTTCCGGTGCCGCAGTCGGAACGAAGATTCTGCGCTCGCGCTGTGTGGAACGCAAATTCCAGACGGCGCGGCAACGCGCCGGAGAGGCGCGTAGACTGCGCAACCGAGGATGCCTCGCGGGAACCGCGCGTTTGCGGCCCGAGGCGCCGTCACGACGAGGAGCTCACGATGGCCGCGACAACGCCCCAGCCCTATGCCGGCGTCTTGCCGATCGCCCCGACGCCGTTCACCGCGGGCGGTGAAGTCGACTACGACGGGCAGCGGCGCGTGCTCGACTGCATGGTCGACCAGGGCGTGGACGGCATCTGCATCCTCGCCAACTACTCGGAGCAGTTCCTGCTCACCGACGCCGAGCGCGCCGCGCTGACCGACCTCTGCCTCTCCCACGTCGCCGATCGCGTGCCGGTGATCGTCACGGTGAGCCACTTCAGCACGGGCATCGCCGCGGCGCGCGCGCGGGACGCCGCCGCCGCCGGCGCGCGCATGCTGATGCTGATGCCGCCCTACCACGGCGCGACGCTGCGCGCCGACGAGAAGGGCACGCTCGAGCACTTCGCGCGCGTCGCCGACGCGGCCGGCATACCGCTGATGGTGCAGGACGCGCCGCTCTCGGGCGTCACGCTCTCGGTACCGTTCCTCGTCCGCCTCGCGCGCGAGGTGCCGCTGGTGCGCTACTTCAAGATCGAGGTGCCGGGGGCGGCCGCGAAGCTGCGCACGCTGATCGAGGCGGGGGACGACGCGATCGACGGACCGTTCGACGGCGAGGAGTCGATCACGCTGATGGCCGACCTCGACGCCGGGGCCACCGGCACGATGCCGAGCGCGCTCCTGCCCGACCTCATCCGCGAGGTGGTCGTGCACCATCGCGAGGGCCGCCGGGACGAAGCGGCCGCGGCTTATGCCCGCATCCTGCCGCTCATCAACTTCGAGAACCGGCAGTGCGGGCTGCGCGCGACCAAGACCGTGATGGCCGAGGGCGGCGTGATCGCCAGCGACGCCGTGCGCCACCCGCTCGAGCCGCTGCACCCGGCGACGCGCGCAGGCCTGCTCGAGCTCGCCCGCGCCGCCAATCCGCTGTCGTTGCGCTGGGGACGCTAGGTCCGCTGCGCACGTCGCGCGTTCCGGGACGACCCGACGGCACGTCGATCCGCGGCGCGCGGGACCGCTTCGCGCTGCGCCGCGTCATCCGCGCGCCATCATCGCTGCCGGGTGTCTGGAATGCGGCGCCGCATGCTGCGCTGCACGCTGGCGGCGTTTGCGGCCGCTTCACGATCGCGTCATGATCGCCCGCCAACGTGCCGTTTTCCCCGCCCGCATGACCGCCTACCTTTCGATCGAGTCGCTCTGCGTCGGCTACGGCAGCACGCGCGTGCTCGACGACGTGAGCCTCGGCATCGGCAAGGGCGAGCTGGTCGCGCTGCTCGGCAGCTCAGGGTGCGGCAAGACGACGCTGCTGCGCGCCATTGCCGGGTTCGTCGAGCCCGAATCGGGGTCGATCCAGGTCGACGGACAGGACCTGCTCGCGCTGCCGCCCGAGAAGCGCGGCGCGGCGATGATGTTCCAGTCGTACGCGCTGTGGCCGCACATGAGCGTCGCCGGCAACATCGGCTACGGGCTGCGCATGCGCGGCTGGAAGCGCGACGCGATTGCCGCGCGCGTCGAGGAGATGCTCGCGCTGCTGCAGCTGGAAGGCTTCGGCCCGCGGCCGGTGACCGCGCTCTCCGGCGGGCAGCGGCAGCGCGTTGCCCTCGGGCGGGCGCTCGCGGTCAGCCCGTCGCTGCTGCTGCTCGACGAGCCGATGTCGAACCTCGACTACCGGGTCCGCATCGACCTGCGCCACGAGCTCCGCGAGCTGCAGCGGCGGGTCGGCATCACCGCCGTCTACGTGACGCACGACCGCGAGGAAGCGTTGACGCTTGCCGATCGCATCGCGGTGATCGACGCCGGCCGGGTCGCGCAGTTCGGGGCGCCCGAGGAGGTGTTCCACCGCCCCGCCTCGCCGTTCGTCGCCGGGTTCATGGGCGCCGACAACCGGCTCACGCTCGCGCTGCGCGACGACGGCGTGCTGGTCGCGCCGGCCGCGGCGCCGGGCGCGCGCCAGGTGCACGCGCACTTCCGCGCCGACTCGGCGCGGCTTGCCGACGCGCCCGGCGAACCCGCTGCCGGCGACGTCTCGCTGCCGGGCATCGTCGTCCAGGTCTATTACGTCGGCCAGGGCTACCGCTATCGCGTCCGCACGGCCGACGGCGAGGTGTGGGCCCACGCCGGGGAGCGACGCAGCGAAGGTTCGCACGCCGCGGTCGTCGTGCCGCGCGAAGCGCTCGTTGTCTTTCCGGCGTCGGGTCCCTGACGTCCCACGTTCCACCCGAAGGAGGAGTCCATGCGCATCCGCACACTCGTCGCAAGCGTTGCCGCCGTGCTGTTCGCGACGGCGCTGCCCGCCGCCGGGCAGACCAGCCTCAACGTCGTGACCGCCGGCGACCAGAACATGGTCGACTACGTCAACGACTTCCTCGCACCTCGGTTCGAGAAGCTGAACCCGGGCGTCAAGGTCCGCGCGGTCGGTACCGGACCCGGCGACGCCGGTTCGCAGAAGATCTACGAGAAGCTCTCCGCCCAGCAGAAGGCGAACGTGGCCGCCTGGGACACCGACGTCGCCGTCGTGCACCAGCGCGGCGCCGCGACGATGGTGAAGGAGAACCTGCTCATGCCCTACCGCAACGACGTCGCGGCGGGCAAGCTGGTGACGCGCGACAGCGCGAAGAACGCCCTCGGCGCGAACGTCGACGGCTACGTGCTGCCGATGTTCCACAGCCAGATCGCGTTCGCGTACAACCCGGACCTCGTCAAGGCGCCGCCGAAGTCGTTCGCGGAGCTGAACGAGTGGGTGAAGAAGAACCCGAAGCAGTTTGGCTACAACGGCGTCAAAGGCGGCATGTCGGGCGTGGGCTTCGTGATGGGCTGGGTCGCGGCCAACAGCGGGCTCGGCGACAAGCTCGAGAAGGGACCCTACGACCCGGCCGCCAAGGCCACGATCGAGAAGTCCCTCGCCAGCCTCAAGACCTTCAACCAGAACGTCGTCATGACGCCCGGCAACGCCGGGACGCTCGACATGCTGAACCGCGGCGAGATCGCGATGGGCCCGGTGTGGGTCGACATGTTCTACACCTGGATGGCGGACGGCAAGATGAATCCCAAGGTCAAGCTCGCGCTGCCGTCGCCGGGACTCCCGGGTCAGCCGATGTACTACGTGATCCCGTCGAAGGCCGCCAACGCCGCACTGGCGAAGAAATTCGTCGACTTCGCGGCGAGCCCCGAGATCCAGGCCGAAGGGATCGTCAAGAAGTTCAACTGGTACCCGGGCATCGACGCGCAGCACGTGCAGTCGAAGATGGCGCCCGCCGACTGGAACAAGCTCTTCACCGACATCTCGCCGCAGGACCTCGCGAACTTCGGCCGGCCGTTCCCGCTGTCGGAGTACTTCACCGACATCGTCGAGGGCTACGAGCGCGTCGTGCTGAAGTGACGAAGGAACGTCGTCATCCCCGCGCTAGCGTGGATCCGGCGTCTGTTGCGCGCGAAAGCAACTGGATTCCCGCTTGCGCGGAAACGACGACGGAGTGAAATGAGCGGGACGCTCGCAGACCCTTCCGCCGCGACGCCGACACGCCGCCCGCTCGTCCCGGGCGGCGCGATCGGCCTGCTGCTGGTCGCGCCGGCGCTCGCGATCATCGCGGTCTTCTTCGCGCTGCCGCTCGGCCTGTCGGTGGTCGGCGCCTTCCGCGACCGCAGCGGCGTGTTCACGCTGGCGAACGTCGTCAAGGCCTGGGAACTCTACTCGACCGATTTCGTCTTCACCGTGGCGATCGTGCTGCTGTCCTCGGCACTGATCGCCGCGTTTGCCGTCGCCATCGCCGGCTACCTCGCATACGGCGACAGCCCGCGGCTGGTCGCCGCGCTGCGCTGGCTCTACCGCTGGCCGCTGTTCATCCCCTTCATCGTCACCGGCCAGGTGATGCGGGGCTTCCTCGCCAAGAACGGGATGCTGAACCACGTGCTGATCGGCGGCGGGCTGATCGACCCGCTCGCCGCGCAGAGCCTGCTCGACTGGCGCGGCATCGTGATCGCATTCGTCTGGAAGCAGACGCCGTTCGTCGCGCTGCTGCTCGCCGGCGCGATGGCGTCGCTCGACCGCCAGCACGTCGAGGCCGCACGCAACCTCGGCGCCTCGCGCGTGCGGGCGCTGTTCGAGATCGTGCTGCCGCAGGTGCGGGGAACGCTGCTCGTCGGTGTCGTGCTGTCGTTCGTCACCATGCTCTCGGTGCTCTCGGTGCCGCTGATGATCAACCCGAACTCGCCGACGATGATCACCGTCGACATCGCCTACCGGATCAATACGCACGCGGACTATGGCGTGGCCAACGCGCTCTGCCTCGCCTCGCTGGCGCTCGCCGCGGGCGGGGCGTGGTTCTACCTGCGCCACGCGGTCGTACGGGCGGAGACGTGATCGCGCGGCGTGGCCTCGGCGGCACGCTCGTCACCGGGCTCCTCGTCGGTCTGCTCGCGTTCGCGATCTTCGGCCCGCTCGCGAACCTCGTGCTGTGGGCGTTCGCCGAGCGCTGGTACTTCCCGCACAAGATTCCCGCGGAGTTCGGCTTCTCGTTCTGGGCGCGCGTGTTCAGTCCTCGAGGCGGGGCACTCGCCGCGCTCGGCACGAGCGTCTGGATCGCGATCCTGACGGTGGCGCTCTCGCTCGCCGTCGCCATTCCGGCGGGCTACGCGCTCGCCCGGCTGAAGCTGCGCTGGCGCGGCCTGATCCTGCTCGCGTTCCTGCTGCCACAGGCGGTGCCCAACCTTCCGATCTACGTCAACATAGCCCGGGTGTTCTACGAACTCGGCATCGCCGGCACGATCACCGGCGTCGTGCTCGTCCACGCCTCGCACGGCCTCGTGCTGGCGGTGTGGATCGCCTCGGCGGCATTCGCGGCCGTCGACCCGTCGATGGAGGAGGCGGCGCGCAACCTCGGCGCCTCGCCGTTCGACACGTTTCGCACGATCACGCTGCCGCTCGCGGCGCCGGGCCTGATGGCCAGCGCGATCTTCGTGTTTCTCGAATCGCTCGACGAATTCACCGGCACCTACTTCGTGGGGGTGCCCGACGTGATGACGCTGCCGCTGCTCATGTTCAACGCCAGCATGGGCGGCAACTACCAGATCGCCTCGATCACCGCGCTGCTGCTGCTCGTGCCCTCGATCGGATTCATGCTCGTTGTCGAGCGCTTCCTCAAGGCGGACGTCCTGGCGATGGTCGGGCGGTAGCTCCTTAACCCGGTCGCCCTGCCGCCTCCGGCCCGTTCACGCCGGAGGCGGTGTCGCGCCGGCTGCCGGTCAGTCGTGGATCAGGCGCCAGGACATGCGGTGCTTCGACACCAGCGGCGGCAGCGAAATCCGGAATGTCCTGAGCGTGGCGTCCTTGAGCTGCGTGACGCTCAGGCGAATGTCCGGCATGCCGCTCGCGGAGGAGGACTCGAGGGCGATCAGCTCGATGCCGGCCGCGCCCTCATCGATGTCGATGCTCTCGACGAAGCTGCCACCGCTATCCTGCAGGCGCGAGCCGCCTCTGCTGAACTCGCGCGCGTACAGCGTGGCTGGCTGGCCGGGAATGCAGGGGTCGGTCTGCGGACGCGACGCCGCGTAGGCGACTATCGAGGCTTCGGCCTGCACCGGCGTGACGATCCGCTGTCCAGCAGGCAGGTCGTCGTACCAGCCGAGCGCCGGCTTGGTCGCGAGCGGATCCTTGCTCGTGACGGCGACCATTCCGGTCGACCCGCGCGTGACCGCCGCGGTGATCGTCTTCGGAGTCGCGTAGGTGCCGTCGCGGATCGCGTACATCGTCTGGGCGGCCGTGCTCTGCAGATCGGAGTCGTCCAGCAATCGCCCCGTGCCGACGAACACCCAGCGATCCACGCCGTTGGCGATGTCCACCTCGATCTGCGGCGGAGTCGTGACCGGCTGCGGCGTCCCGTTGTCGAACCGGGCAAGCGGCACGGTCACGTTGAGCGGCCAGGCGTCCGCATCCGGATTGGAGAGGTCGAAGCGCCACAGGTTGCCGAGAAGATCGCCGCCGTATACCTGCTCGACGAACTGGTTTCGATGATCCTTCGTGTATCCGCTGATGTGGGCGAGCCCCGACGGGGACGCCGAAGTACCCGCACTGGTCGTGAAGGTCTTGAGCTTCGTGCCGGTCTTGAGGTCGACGACGAAGATCTTGCCCACGCCCGACGGGTTGTTGTAGCCGGAGGGCACGATCATCACCCACCCGTGCGCGTAGGTCTTCACCACCAGCGGCCGGCCGTAGGTGTGGCCGAGATCGGGATCCGTGAACTCCCACATCACCTTGGCGGCCACGTCGGCCTCGGTCTCGGTCGACGGCGAGCCGGGAACGGTGATGTCGATCGCGTAATAGCTGTTGCCGCCCTTGCCCAGACCGCCGACGAGGATCGTCTTCCACAGGCCGTCGATCTGCACGTCCGCGGCGCGCGGCGTCGAGTCGACATAGTAGTGGTGGCGGAACATCGGCAGGCCGCCCTCCTGATAGGAGAGACCGCCCAGCCCGCTGCTGCCGTTGCGGAACAGCGCCTTCGGGACATACGCCCAGACCTCGCGGCCAGTGACCTCGTCGAAGGCGTGCAGCATGCCGTCGTTGGCACCAATGTAAACGCGTGGCGCGCGAACCAGCGTCTTGAACGTCGAGTAGCCGGGGTCGGTCGTATCGAGATAGGGCTGCCTGGGACTCGGGCCGACGTAGATCGGCTGCGAGTTGACGATGTCGCCGAGTCGCATCGAACGCTGGCGGAACTTTCCGAGTTCCAGGCCCTCGTTCGCGCTGGAGCCCCGCAGGAACTCCATGATCAGCTTCTGCCGCGCGGTGCTCCCGTCGAGCGAGCCGCGCTGCGCCGCCGACAGGTCGTCCCAACGGAACGGAACAGCCGTTGTGCCGTTCATCGTGACGACCTTCCGTGCGGTCGCGGGCTTGTCGGAGAGCCAGGGGGTCGGATCGGCAACCGAGGGCGTCAGGAGCGTCGCCAGCTGGTCGGCAGCGTTCCAGGCGACGACGCCGGTCTCGTTGCCCGTGGCAGGACTGATCTGCACCTTCTTCAGGCTGCCACCCCAGCCCGGCTCGAACCTGGCCTTGTAGACGTAGTTGGCGGATCCGGAGAGTGTGGTCGAGGTGAAGCCGACGCCAACTCGCGACCCCGCCTGGTTGGCGATGTCCTGCAGAATCTGCGCGAGGCCCATCGCAAGCTCATCGGGATTCGCGGCGTTGACGAACCGCCCCCTCCCGTTGACCGCGGCATGCCACAAGTCGTCGACCGCCTCGGGCCCATTGCTGACCCAGGCCGGCCAGCGCTTCGCGCCGGAGGCGAGACTCGCGAGCGTCGCCGTCTGATTGGCCATGTCGAGCGTCCCACGCGTGCCGAACGAGATGGCCGCGAAATTGACGTGCTGCCACGATGCCGGGTCGATCGCGCTGGCAGGCACGTTGTTGGTGGCGGTGGTGCCGCTTGTCTTGAAGTCGGTCATCCAGTAGTAGGTCGCGAGGTCGGCCAGCGTGTTGTTCTGCGCCGTCGTGCCTTCGCGGTACTTCCAGGGCCACGGCTGTCCCGCGAGGAGCGTCGGATCGTAGTTGGTCACCGCATCCGCGGCCGACGCGGGCGTGGGCAGCGGATTCGGTACGTTGGTGCCGTCGATGTTCTTCCCGGCTGCGGGACCGGTGATGTTGCTCGTGTCGTTCGCGTAACCGTCGGTGAACAGCATGTGCCAGTTCTTCTGGCACGAGTAGGTGATCGGGCTCGAGCTGCCGCGGAAGTACTCGCCCACGCGCGTCACCGCGGAGAACGTCGGCGTGCCGCCGCTCGGATTCACGGCAAGCAGGTTCGAGTACCAGTTGGCCCTCGCGGTGCCGCCGACATCGAAGTCGTTGACGGGAAGCCAGGGGACCGTCGGGCTGTTGAAGACGTTGAAGCCGACGCGGTAGTTGCTGTCGAGGTTGGCGAACGCACGCGAGGCGGCGGTCTTCGCAGCCAGGATGCGCGTGCGGTAATAAGCGAACCAGTTCGCGAAGTTGGTCAGTTCCGACCGCTTCACGAGTTCCCCGTTTGCGTTGTAGGTGTCGACGGCGAAGTCACGGGTCTGCGTGACGGTGACGCCTGAGCCGTCGACGTACGAGGCGTCACGCGGAATCGGGTTGTTGAAGTCGAGTTCGACGAGTTCGAGCGCCTGGTTGTTGTCGTTGTCGTACCCCGACGCCTGCATGTACTTGTAGAACCGCGGGTACTTGTACGTCGTGTCGGCAAAACTCTGACACCCGCCGGCGGCCCACTTGCCGTACCCCTGCCACTTGACGACGTTCCCGGAGGACGCCGCAGTGACGGCAGTCTTGCACCACTCGACCGCGCCGCGCCAGTAGTGCCAAGCCGCGGTCGTCACGTTGGAAATCGTCTCGGCACCCTGCGACACGCGGTACTTGTAGTCGCTGTCCGGATAGTTGTCGAACTTCGCCGTCACCGCTGGCGATGCTGTATACGTCTGGTTGTTGCGTCGGCAGTTGGTGCCGGTCCCCGCCGCGTTGGTGGGATTGTTGGCGGTCGACCAGGAGTAGCCGCTTGCCTTGCACCAGACGGCATACTCGGTGTAGTGGAACGCGCCTGCCTTCGGCTTCGCGTTCGCGACCGTCGGCGTGTTGGAGGTATCGAATCCCGCCGGCCGGACCGGATACTGCCAGTCACCGGCGACGGCCGGCGCGCCGTTCGTGCCCGTCGGGTAGGCCCGGCCGTTGACTCGGCAGTGGTCGCCAGAATTGACGTCGGTCGGGTAATCCGAGTTGCACCAGCGCCCGACGATAATCTGCCCGGCCGCTGTGCTGTTGTTGATGTTGACCGTCGTGCCGGGGGCCAGGAACGGGTCGACCTGCACCTTGGTCCAGTTGACCGTCTGCGATGCATCCTGCTCCGGATAGGCGTACATTGGGTTCGGAACGTTCGCATTGTGAGAGGGATTCTCTGGATCGAACGTGGGCTTCAGCGGGGGCTTGTACTCGATGGCCGGGTTGTAGGCCATGCCGTTGAAGGCGGCGACCCGTCCCGCGGGCGCCCACAGCGTGGACCGCTTTGGCGTGGCGGCGCCGGCGATCGGATAGTTTGCCTGCGTGAACATCTTGTAGTAGGTCACGCTCGCGTTGCCGCCGCAGGCCTCCGTCATTGCCCCCGACGCGTTGCGACAGTAGTTGCCGCCGTTGTTGATGTTGCTGATGCTGCCCACCGTCTGGTCCGGCAGGAAGTCCCAATTCATCGAGCCGGAGTTGTCCAGCGTCATCATGATGTTGGGCTTCGCCGAGTTCTTCGCGCCGATGGGCGCGTCGGCGAGCCCGTCGTCGATGGCACTCTTGCGCTGGGCGAACGCGGGACCAGCCGGCGGCAGCGCGATGAGCGTCGCCACCACGATCACCAACGCGCGGCGCCACGGCGATGGTCCAGTCGAGATCCGATCCGTGCCCGCTTTCGACGTTCTGCTGAGCTTCGAGTGGTTCGCTTGCATGGCACGACTCCTTCGCGCGCCGCTCAGCGCAGCATCGCCTGGAGAAATGAGACGGTGTTCCGCGGTCCGTCGACGCGCACGGTCAGTCGGTAGAGGGGAATGCGGGGCAGCTCGATCTTGTCGGTTTCCATCGTCGTCGTGCCCGACGGCTTCGGCGGCAGCATGTCGCAGTGCTTGACGAGGTCCGCGCGCGACGGCGTCACCGGAATGCCAGGCGCGCACATCCTCTCGATCACGTAGCGGACCTCGTTGCCATAGCCGGCATTGAGCACGCGGGCCAACGCCGACGCCTTGGTCTTGGTGGTCAACACGTCCGGGATGCCGCGGGTGTCCTCGCCGTTCTGCCGCGTTGCGTAGTAGTTCTGTGCAGGCAGGTCCTGATTGACGTTGGTAATGAGTTCGTCCTCGAACAGCGTCGCGACCGCCTCCTCGACAGCCAGGTTGGCGGGCAAGGTGGACGCCTGGGTGAACGCCAGGTTGCCGACCACGGCCGTGGAGGTGTCGACGGACCGCATCAGCGCGATGCCGGCGAGGCTCAGCGCGACCATAACGATCAGCGCGATGACGAGAACGATGCCGCGCTGGCCGGCGCGCAGCGGCGCGTGACGGAAAGAGAAGTGGTAGGTGCGGTGCGCCATCACGTCGCTCCGTTCCAGAGCTGGTTGCGAAGCGGAACGACGGTCTCGTACGTGCGGTAGCGCCAGTTCGCCGGCAGCACGCCGGTGAGGCGGCCGGGACAGGTGGCGTCGTGCGCCGGGCAGTCGAACAGCGTCCACGGCGTCGTGCCGGTGACATCGCGGTCGAACTGATTGCTGCGCACGATGAGGCCGATGCGGATCGCCTTGATCTGCTTGAGCTTCGCCAGGTTCTGGTCGGCGGTGAGGGCCGCGGGCGCAAGCAGCGCGATGCGCTCCCACGCGTCGGTGGCCGGCACCCAGTCGTCGACGATGTCGTCCGGAGGATTGGTCGTGTCGATCCCGTACTGGAGCTTCATGTTGACGACGTTGTCCGCGATGACGACCGGTCCCGCACCCGGCGTCAGGATGTCGGTGGTGCGCAGAGTGCCGTCGACCACGTCGAACAGCATCCGCTGCGGATTGGCTGCCGGTCCCATGTCGAGCACGCGCGCGGGATCGACGTCGGCGTCGCCCATGAAGTCCGCCGCCGCGCTGGTTGCGAGCGTCAGCTCGGCTTCGCCGCCATCGCGCGGCGCTTCCGCCGGCGCCAGCTTCGGTGCGCGGTTTATCACCACAGACATCGCGCACTTCCCCGTCGACTGCTGGACCGCGATGACGCGGTTGCCGACGGCGAAGCCGTTGGGGCTCTGCACGAACAGCTTGTTCGCCGCCGGCGACTTCTTCAGCAGCGGAACGGGGTACACGATCGAGCGCGTCGTGCTGTAAGTGACGACGAACGAGTCGGGGTCGTCCTGCGTCGCGCCGGCGGTGATCAGCACCGGAATCGGCTGAAACGTCGCTGCCGGATCCGTGGCGAAGGGCCGGCACTTGGAGAGCTCCTCCGCGGCGAGCGACACCGCGTTGCCAGCGTTGGCAAGCTCGATGCCGGCCGTGAGCATCGAGAACAGGCCGCCCTGCTGCGCGTCGCTCGCGCCGACCGTGTTCCGTCGGTAGCCTTCGGAGACCGCAAAGGTCTGATAGATCACCAGGATGGCGAGCATGCCGACGACGATCGCCACCATGAGCTCCACCAGGCCGAAGCCGTGCTGCATGGGCCACGCGGGCCGACGCCGAGCCTTGGCGGTGCGTTGGGCAGGAGTCATGGATTGCGACCGATGACGGCGGAGGTCGAGAAGTTGTGCGCGGTCGGTTCGCCGGGCAGCTGCCAGAACACCGTCACGGTCACGACACTGCTCGTCGGCGTCGGGCCGGGCGCGACCTTGATGGCCGGCGCGTTGCCGGAGAGCTCCGTGCCAGGAAGCCGCCGCACCATCTCCTTGAAGGCTGCATAGCCGCTCCCGCTGCCGCTGTCGCCGTAAGTCGCGTCCAGATAGGTGGGATTCGTCGCGGTATGGTCGTCAGCCCACATCTGCGAAACCAGTGCATTGGCAAGGAAGATCGCCTCGCCGCGGTACTGCGCGTCGTTGACGTGGCGGATCGACGCAGCCTGGAGGCCGACGATGCCAAGGATGCCAATCGAGAACACCATCACGGCAATCAATACCTCGAGGAGCATCATGCCGCGCTGGGTCTTCCGCGAATGCGCTCGAGGCACCTGCACGCGAGCGCGCATGGAATTCAGCCGGCGGAACATCGTCGTCACCATGGATAGGGGCAGGCGATCGGGTCTGTCGAGCCGGCCTTGGTGAATTTCGGATCGGGGTCGCACACCTTGACGCTCCCCCCCGGCACGCCCAGTGCCACGCCGAGCGCTCGCGTGCCGGTACCGGTGGGGCTCACCTTGACGCGAACAATCGGCTCGGTCTCGTCTGGCGGGTTCTTCGCCAGTGCGCGGCCCAGGCCGTTGAACGTGATCTCGCTCGCTCCCGCCGGCTCGGTGACAACCGTGGGAGGCGTTGCTGCGGCGAGCTCGTGCACCGGCTCCGCGGCGAGAAGGCCGTCGTTTTCGACATCGCGCACCTCCCAGCCGGAGGCGATCAAGACGAACTTCACCGGCTCGTTGCGACGGACCGCGATGCCCTGTGCCTGGCGCACGCCGCTGGCTATGCTCTCGGTGGCGTTGCGAACGCGCGTGTTGTCCATAAACTCCGCGTAGTGCGGCGTGCCAAGCAGCACGATGATCGCGATGATCACCAATCCGACCATCAACTCAATCAGCGTGAATCCGGACGCGGCGTTCGCGCGCATGGCTTGCTGGACAGGACTGCGGTTCGGTTGCGGCACGGTTCGTTTCATCAAGAGCGATGCGTTGCAGCTCGAGTCCTTGGCGGTGAGGGGTCGCCGGATCGACTTGTGACACACAGGTTCGCGGTGCCGAATGGCGCCGTGAGTCTCCACTGCCTGATAAGCAAGCCACGCGCCAAGCCGAATGACCTGTCGTGGAACGGATCGAAGGTCGCGTCGGACCGACGAGCCGTCGCGGCGCGGCCCGTGTGCTGGCGCGAAACGGACGATCTGGCGCAAGCGCGATGCCTCGCGGCGGCAAGCGCGGAGATGCGGGCAGGACGGCCGGCCCGTCCTGTATTGCACAACCAGTGAATGAACGCCGTGCAGGCCGCGTGCGACTTGGTGCCGCGCCAACTCAGCGGTTCAGCACCTGCGGGAGCCACAGCGACAGCTCGGGCAGGTAGGTGATCACGGCGAGCGCGGCCACCAGCGCCCCGACGAACAGCCAGATCTCGCGCGCGATCTGGCCGAGGTGGGTGCGCGACACCGCGCTCGCCACGAACATCAAAACGCCGACCGGCGGGGTGATCTGGCCGATCACCAGGTTCACGAGCAGCACGATGCCGAAGTGCACGAGGTCGATCTGCACCGCGTTGAGCAGCGGCAGGAGGATCGGCACGAGGATGATCATGATCGCCAGCGTCTCCATGAACATGCCGGCGATCAGCAGCACGGCGTTCAGGATGAGCAGGATCGCCCACGGCTCGCTGGTGATCGACGTGAGCAGGGCGGTGACTTTCTGCGGGGCCTCCTCGATGCCGAGAATCCAGCCGAACGGAGCCGCGCACGCCGCGATCACCAGGATCGTCGCCGTCTCCTTGGCCGTGGCGAGCAGGATGGCCGGCAGCTTGGCAAAGGACAGCGTGCGGTAGATCACCAGCCCGACCACGAAGGCATACGCGGCGGCCACCGCGGCGATCTCGGTGGCCGTAAACACGCCCATGCGAAAGCCGACGAGGATCAGCACTGGCATCGCCAGCGCCCAGAATGCGCGTCGGAACTCCTGCCAGAGGCGCATTCCGCTGAAACGCTCGTCCTTGGGGAATCCGCGCTTGTGCGCCACCCAGGAGATCGCCGCCATCATGGCGCCGGCCATCACCACGCCGGGGATCAGGCCGGCGATGAAGAGGTCGCCCAGGGAGACGTTTGCCTGCCAGGCGTAGATCACCATCAGGATCGACGGTGGAATGATCGGCCCGAGGGTCGCCGCCGCCGCGCACACCGCGGCGGCGAAGCCGCGCCCGTAGCCGGCCTTGACGAGCTGCGGCACGAAGAGGCGGGAGGTCGCGGCGCAGTCCGCAACGGACGAGCCGGTGATGCCGGACAGGAACACGTTGCCGACGATGGCCGTCTGGGCGAGGCCGCCGCGGATGTGCCCAACGAACGCGCGCGTGAAGGCGAACAGGCGCTCGCTGATCCCCGACTCGTTCATCAGGGCGCCGGCGAGGGTGAACAGCGGAATCGCCAGCAGCGGGAAAGACTGCACTCCCGTGGCGACGCGCTGGGCGACGACCGAAAGGGGAATGCCCTCGATGCCGATCACCAGCATGGCCGAGCCCAGCATCGCCAGTCCGATCGGCACGCCGATCAGCAGCAGGCCCACGAAGACCAGCAGCAGGATCGTCAGCACGCGACCGGACGTCTCAACGCGTGGCGGCGTCGTCGACGACGAGCTCGGTGGCGTTGCGGAACACGCCCTCCGGCCCGCCGTCCAGGAGCATCCGAACCGCGTGCAGCAGCAGCAGCGCGAACCCGATCGGCAGCGAGACGAAGATCCAACCCATCGAGAAGCCGAGCATCGGCGTCAGGCTGGACCAGACGTCGCTCGCGTGGCGAAACCCGGCGTAGATCGCGAAGCCGACTATCGCCGCCCCGGCGAGGCAGGCGAGCATGCCGGCGACGCGACGCCCCAGCGGCGACAGCCGCAGGATCAGCACGTCGATGCGGATGTGCATGTTGCTGCGCAACGCCGCCGGGATGCCCAGCATGATCGACCAGACGAACAGGGTGACGACGAACTCCTCGGCCCAGGTGAGCGGGTCGTTCAACACGTAGCGCATGACGACGCCCAGGCCGACCAGGACCGCGATCGTCGCGGTCGCGACGATCAGCAGCCAGTCCTCGATGCGGGCCAGAGCGTCGTCGAGACCGCGGATCACTTGCCGCGAACCTTGTCGATCTCGCTGCGCATCTTCTTCCAGTGGTCCACGCCCCAGCGCGCCTCGAGCTTCGGGTACACCGCGGCCATCTTGGCGGCGAAGGCATCGCGATCAGGATTGTCGATCACCTTCGTCTTGCCGGACTTGCGGATGTCCTCGAGCATCGACGCCTCGCGCGCCTGCTGCAGCTGGGTGTTCTTCGACGAGACGGCCGCCGCCTCGTCGAGGAGCAGCTTCTGCAGCGCGGGCGACAGCTTCTCGAAGCTCGCTTTGTTGATCAGCATCATGTTGTTCTGGAGCATGTGCCGGCTCATCGTCAGGTAGCCCTGGACCTCGTAGAACTTGCGCGAGAAGATCGTCGGGATCGGGTTCTCCTGGCCGTCGACCGTCTTCTGCTGCAGTGCCGTGTACACCTCGCCGAACGGGATCGGCGTCGGCGAAGCGCCGAAGCCGCGCACCATCTCGACCCACACCGGCGACTCCGGCACCCGGATCTTGAGGCCCGCCATGTCCTCGGGCTTGCGCACCTCCTTGGTGGTGAACGTGAAGTTGCGCCAACCCCAGTACCAGATCTTCGACAGCGGCAGGATGTTGTGCTTGTCGCGCAGCTCGTTGAACTGCGCATCCATCGCGGGGCCCCGGATGACCGCCTCGGCTTCCTTCCAGTCGCGCCACAGGAACGGAGCACTGGGCATCTCGAAGGCCGGCACCAGGGTGCTGCTCGCCGCCATCGACGGGGCGGTGATGTCCAGGGCACCGGACTTCACCTGCTGCACGAGGTCGACCTCCTTGCCGAGCTGCTCCGACGGGAAGACGCGCACCGTGAGCTGGCCGCCGGACTTCTTCGTCACGTTGTCGGCGAACTCCGCGAACAGGTCGTACGCGATCTCGCCTGCGTTGTTGGCGTGACCGAAGCGCAGCGTGGTCTGCGCCTGTGCGCCCAGCGCAAACGCCAGCATCGACGCGGCAATGCCCGCGCGGGCGAGCATCCTGGTAACTGACCTCATCGTGTTCCTCCTGGGTGTGCGCGCGACGGTCCCGGCCCGGAACGGCGAGGACGCTTTGCGCGGGAATCGGATCGTGCAGAATCGTAGCCGATTCCCGGCGCCATGTCCCGGCGAAGGCCCGCGGCGGAATGCCGGCCCCGTCCGGACTGCGGACGACAACACGGAGAGAGACGAGCGATGAGCAGGATCACCCGGATCGAAGTCGACGAGTTCGAGTTCGAGGCGAAGAACCTCGCGCGCGACGGCCAGGCGCAGTCGATCACGTTCAAGCGCGGCGCGTCGGTCGGCCTCGCCAAGTACGCGATCGCGATCCACACCGCCGACGGGGGCTGCGGCGAGTACGTCACGCACTGGGTGGCCACGCGCTCGTCGCTGGGCCAGACGCTGATGCTCTGCCCGCGGCTGGTGGGCAAGGACGCACGCGAGCGGATCGCGATCTACGAGGACCTGAAGCGCGACATCCGGCAGTTCGACCACATGGGCCACGGCCCGATCGACATCGCGCTGTGGGACTGGGCGGGAAAACACTACGGTGCATCGATCGCCGAACTGCTGGGGGGCTACCGCAAGCGCCTGCCGGCCTACGCCAGCACCTACCACGGGGACCGGGCCGGCGGCCTCGCCAGCAAGGAGGCGTTCGCGGACTTCGCTGAGCAGTGCCACGCACTCGGCTACCGCGCATTCAAGGTGCACGGGTGGAACGACGGCAACGCGCGCGAGGAGGCCGAGAACGTGCTCCACGTCGCGCGCCAGGTCGGCGACCGGATGACGCTGATGCTCGATCCGGCGTGCGAGCTGCGCACGTTCGCCGACGCACTCTACGTCGGCCGGGCCTGCGACGAGGCGCATTACTTCTGGTACGAGGATCCGTTCCGCGACGGCGGGACCTCCGCGTTCGCGCACAAGCGCCTGCGCGAGCTGATCCGGACGCCGCTGCTCATGACCGAGCACGTCCGGGGCGTCGAGCCGAAGGCCGATTTCGTGCTCGCCGGCGGCACCGACTTCCTGCGCGTCGATCCGGAGTACGACATGGGCATCACCGGGTCGCTGAAGATCGCGCACCTCGCCGAGGCGCTGGGGCTCGACGCCGAGATCCACGCCTGCGGCCCGGCGCATCGGCACCTGATGGCGGCGCTGCGCAACACCAACTACTACGAGGTGGCGTTGGTCGGCCCGGACTGCCCGAACGCCGTGCCTCCCGTCTATGCCTGCGGCTACTCGGACCAGCTCGACTGCGTGGATGCCGATGGCACCGTGCCCGTGCCTGCCGGGCCCGGGCTCGGCGTCACCTACGACTGGGACTTCATCGCCCGTCACCGCCGGAATCGGCACGTCTTCGACTAGCCGCCCCCATGTAAATCCAGGAGGTCAGGATGAACAGATTGCTTTCGAAGGGACTGCTATCCGCCTGCGCAGCAACCGTGTGTCTGATGGCAGGCGTACCCGCTGGCTGGGCAGCCGACGAGCTCGTGCTGGCACGCAATGCCGCACAGAAGTTCGCGACGCTTCCCGCAGGCGTGCGCTTCCCCGAAGGGATCGCCGCCAATCCTCTGACCGGCGACGTCTATGTGGGAACGTTCGACTTCATCGGGCCGAACCCCAACAAGCTGCTGCGACTCTCCGCGAACGGCAGGATGGTCGGCCAGCGCGATCTTGCCGGCACCGCGCTGCTCGGGCTGGCCTTCGACGCCACGCGCGGCAACCTGTACTTCGCCAACTTCGCACGCTCGACGATCCAGCGCGTGGCCGCCGACCTCCAGGGGCCCATCACCGACGTCGCGACCATCCCGGGCATCGGCGCGCCGGCCAATCGACTGGTCGACAACCCCGACGGAAGCCAGGACACGATCCAGTTCGGCTCCAATGCGTTCCCGGTGCCGAACGCGATGACGTTCGACCGGGCGGGCAACCTGTACGTGTCGGACTCGTTCCAGGGCGCGATCTGGCGCATCGACAGTGCAGCGGCCTGCGCGCCCTGCGTCCCGACGCTGGTGGCGCACGCTCCGCTGCTCGCGACGGCGGGCCATCCGCCCTTCGGCGCCAACGGCGTCGCTTTCAATGCCGATCAGTCCGCGCTCTTCATCGCCAACACCGGCGACGACCGCATCCTCCGGCTCGACATGGCCTCCGGCACGGTCACCGTCTTTGCGGAAAGCATCAACGGCGCCGACGGCATCGCATTCGACGCCAGCGGACGACTGTGGGTCGCCGCAAACCAGGCCGACGAGGTCGTCGCGCTGAACGACAATGGACGAATCGTCGCCCGCCTCGGGGAGTTCCAGGGCATCAACCGCGACGGCACCCCGAACGGCCTCCTCTTCCCTGCGAGCCTGGTGATCGTCGGCAATCACATGTTCGTGACCAATCTCGCGCTGCCGCTCACCGGTGCGCCCGGTGACGAGCCCGAGGAAGACGTGACGCTCTACACGGTGTCGCGAATCAAGCTGCCGAACCGGTAGGCGCCGCCAGGCGGGTTGCGTCAGAACTTCAGGGTCACCCCCGCGTAGATCGAGCGCCCCATTCCGGGTACCGCCTGGCCCCAGCGCGGCACCGACCCGACGGGACTGGTGGTCATCGTCGTGCCCTGGCCGAGGTACGCGCCCCCGAGCGGCAGGGTGTAGAACTTGTCGAGCAGGTTCTCGACGCCGAAGTCGAGCCGCAGCTTCGGCCAGCTGTAGCTCGCCCGCAGGTTGAGCAGGCCGTAACCGGGTGTGGCAACCTCGTTGCGCACGGCGGAGACGTCGTTCTTGGCCTTGACCACCACCCATTCGAGCGCGGCGCCCCATTCGCCCCGCTTGTGGGTGAGCGTCAGTGTCGCGTTGAGCGGCATGATGTTGTAGAGGTTGTCGCCGGTGTCGCGGTTCTCGCCGTCGGTGTAGCTCGCCACGCCCTCGAGCCCGAACTCCCCGGCGGCGGTCTCGGCGAGCGGCGTGCGGCCCGAGAGCTCGACGCCGTAGAGCCGCGCCGACTGGTTGGCGAGCTGCAGGTACACGAACTTGCCCCCACCGGGCGTCTGCGTCGCACACGCGCCGCCGAGGCGCGCCGGGCAGCGCACGGCGTCGATGTAGTCTGCGACGCGGGTGTAGAAGGGCGTCGCCCGCAACTCGCGTCGGCGATCCGCCGAATGCCAGTCGAGCGTCGCCGCGACGGTGTAGGCCGTCTCCGGCACGAGGTCCATGTCGCCGATGTAGCCATTGCCGTCGCCGAACCAGTTGACCATCAGCATCTCCATGCCGCGGCTCATCCACGAGTAGCGCTCGTAGAGGCTGGGCGAGCGCACTTTGCGGGCCATGCCGACCTCGACGGTGCGCGTTTCGTCAGCGGTGTAGCGGACGAGCAGCGTGGCGTCGAGGTTGCCGTCGCTGCGCTCACGGTCGCGGCTGTTGAAGGCCGGCACCAGCGTCGTCGCAGGCGCAACGCCGTTGTTGTAGGCCTGCACCGGGCCGGTGTCGGTTTCGACGTGCTCGTAGCGAACGCCGGCGAGCGTGGTCCACTGATCTTGACGCCGGCCCTCCCACTCGGCGAAGAGGGCGGTGCGGTCGCGCTGGCCCCCGTTGATGTTCCAGAACGTGTTCGGCCACATGCCGCCGCCGGAGGCCGGCCACCAGTCGTCGAGGCGATAGCGCTGGTACTCGCCGCCCACGCGCAGCAGGTCGCGCTCGGTGAGATTGACCTCGCCCCTGAGCGTGACGCCCGAGTTCGCGCTCTCGGTGTACATCGGCATGCCGGCGGCGCAAGTGGGGCCGAGCGGCGCGCACGGCTTGCCGTCGATCGCGGACGGACCACCGGAGTCGGCGGCGTACCAGTAGCGCTTGTCGGCGCCGAAGTCCATGAAGTGCTCGACGTCCTCGTGCCACGCGCGCGCCTCGAGCGTTCCCCAGCCGAAGCGGCCCTCGTAGCGCACGTTGGCGCGCCACTGTTCGTTGCCGAGCATGTCCATGCGCTGGTTCGGCCACAGCTGATAGGGGATGTCCTGGTAGCCGAGCTTCGCTTCGACGAGGTGGTCGCCGGTGCGATAGGCGAAGCGCAGTTCGTGGTTGCGCGTCTTGTAGGCCGTCGAGCCCACTTCGTCGAGCGGCAGCACGTGGCCGACGCGGCCGGTGGACGCCGACGTCTTGAAGTCGCGGCCGGCGACATAGTTGTCGCTCTCGGCGACGGCGCCGGCATAAGTCATGCTCAACGACTCGTTGGCGAGCGTAGCGGCGACGTTGCCCCCCATCGCGTTGCCGTTGCTGCGATAGAACCCACCCACCTCGCCCTTTGCGAGCAAGCCCTCGCCCGGCTGTGCGAACACCGGCGCGGGCGTGGTGGCGAGGATGGTGCCGGCGATGCTGTCGCCGCCCACGGAAACCGGCGCGACGCCCGCGTAGACGGTGAGCATGCCGACGTTCGACGGATCGAGATAGGACAGCGCCGGATTCATGTGGTTGGGGCACGCCGCGATCAGGTCCATGCCGTCGACCTTGATGCGGATGCGGTCGTCGGCGAGTCCGCGAATCGAGGGCAGGCTGGAGACGCCGCCGGCGCCGTAGAAGCTGATGCCGGGAACGCCCCGCAGCAGCGTCGCCGTGTCGCTGGTGGCGGGCTGCAGCGTCCGCACGACGGACGGGTCGACGACGGTCGCGCTGGCGGTCGGGGGTTCGCGCGTGCCGGTGACGAAGACGCTGCCGAGGTCGGTGCCTTGAGCGTGGGCCCACCCCGGCGCCACCACGGCGGCGGCGATGGCGATCGAAAGACTCTTGAGTTTGTAGCGCATGGTCGATTCACGTTCCTGACGGTGCCGTCCACGACGGGCGAGCGGCACGCATGGCGGCGCCTCGCGCACGGGTGCGCGGAAGACACCGGACGATTCCGACGAGCCGGCGCGCCGCGTCCGCAATGGACGCGTGGCGACGTCAGTCGAGGCGAAGGAGATGCGGGGTGCGGCGCGCCAACGGCCGTAGGCCGTCAGGCAGCCGCACCATCACATGCGGCCGGGAGGTGCGCGGGAATGCGACGGCGGCCACGACTCGCGTGGCCGCGGTGCGACGTCGGGAACGAGTGGTGGCGGCGTCCACCCGGGCGCAATGAGCGGCAGCGCGGCTGACGGCGCCGGCAGCGCCGCGGCACCGGCCTGTGCGAAGCAGTACGAACAGCGGTCGAGCGACAGTGCCCGCTTGCCGCCTCCACTCTCCGCCGCATCGTCTGCCGCGCCACGGTCGAGCGCGATCCAGTGCGTGCCGGCCGCCGTGCAGACCGCGACCAGGAGGCCGCCGCCGTCGTCGCGCGCGGTCGCACGGCTGACCGTCGGCGCAAGCGCGCCGAGCAGCGCGGCGAAGATCGCGATCCAGGCGCAACAGCGTTGCCGAAAACGGCGCATTCGTGGTGAGCGAGTCGAAACCGGTCCGTCGGGAATGGCGGATTCTTCCGGAAAGGAGCACCGCGGAAATTGATCTCGCTCATGTCGCGAGGAGGACGGCAACGCGGCCACAGCCCTCACTGTGCAGCCAGAAACTTCACGCAGACGGGTGTCGGCACGAGCATCGCCTGCCCCGTGGGCTGCAGCTTGCCGGTGTCCGGATCGATGCGGAACGTCACCACCGAATCGCTGTCCTGGTTCGCCACGAGCAGGTACCTTCCGGTGGGATCGATGCCGAAGCTCCGGGGCGTGGTGCCCCGGGTCGGCTCATGGCCGACGTACGTGAGCGTGCCATCGCGAGGATCGATGCGATGGATGACGATGCTGTCGTGGCCCCGGTTCGATGCGTAGACGAACGCCCCCGACGGAGCGACCTGGATGTCGGCGCAGGTGCTTGCACCCGCGAACCCGTCCGGCAGAGTGGGAACGGTCTGCATGTGTTCGAAGGTCCCCATACTTCCGTCATACGAGAGTGCCGCCACGGTCGAATCGAGCTCGTTGACCAGGTAGGCGAACCGGCCTGCCGGATGAAACGACACGTGACGCGGGCCCGCTCCCGGCTTCATCTTGATCCAGGGCACCGTGTTCGCGTCGAGCATGCCACGCCGCGGATCGAACCGATACGCCATCAGGCGATCGAGTCCGAGGTCTGGAACGAAGGCGAAACGATTCGAGGCGTCGAGCGTGACCGAATGCGCGTGCGGACCTTGCTGGCGCACGGGATCGATTCCCGAGCCCACGTGCTGGATGAAGTCCGAGGCCTCGCCCAGGCTGCCGTCGTCGTTCACCGGCAGGACGCACACGCTCCCGCTCATGAAGTTGGCAACGAACACGTGATCGCGCCGATCGTCGACGACCACGTGACAGGGATCGGTGCCGTGCGTCAGCTGGCGATTGAGGAATCGGAGCGTTCCGGACGTCGGGTCGACGGCGAACGCGCTCACGGTTCCCGTCGGCCTGCCCTCGAACGCCTTGAGTTCGTTGACCGCATACAGGTATCGCCCCTTGCCATCGAACGCCAGGTACGACGGATTGGTGACCCCGGTGGTCTTGCCGACGGGATCGAGTGCGCCGGTCGACGGATTCAGGCGATAGGCGTAGATCCCCTCGCCTTTGCCGTGGAGCACCTTGCCGGTGCCGAACAGGATCGGGTCGGTGTACGTGCCGATGAAGACGAGCATGCGCGGTCGTGCTCCCTTGGTCGTTTGCTTCGTCCGGCGCAGGACTCAGGTACGAGTGAGCCAGATGCGTCCCACGAGATCGCCCGATTCGAGCCGGGCGACCGCCTCCCCGATCCGTTCGAGCGGATACGATGCGCCGAGGACCGGCGTCACCTGTCCGGTCCGCACCAGACGGACGACGTCGATCAGGTCCTGCCTGGTGCTGCCGCGGCACCCGATGATCTGCTGCTCGGTCTTGAAGAGCGGGATCGAAGGCACCTCGAAGCTCTCGTCGAGGTAGGCGACAACGAGGAACTTCCCGCCGGGCCGGAGCGCCTTCAGCCCCTGGCGGACGCTCGCGCGGTTGCCGATGTTGTCGACGACGACGTCCACGCCCTCCCCGTCGGTGAATCGCGTCACCGCGGCCTCGAGCGGCTCATCGGCCGTGTTGACGCCCACGGCGCCGTACCGCTCGGCCAGCGCCACCCGCTGCGGCTGGCGGCTGGTCGCGAGCACGGCGGCGCCCGCGCTTCTCGCGATCTGCACGCCGTGGATGCCGAGGCCGCCGACCCCGAGGATCAGGACTCGCTGCCCGAGACCCACCCCGCCCTGATGAATCAGGCTGTGGTACATGCACGCGACGGCGTCCGGAAGAATCGCCGCGGCCTCGTAGGCAATTTCCCCCGGCAATGCCACCAGGTTCGCCGCCGGCACCGCCACGTAGTCGGCGTGCCCGCCGTCCCGCTCGAAGCCGATGCGCTGCATCGCGCGGCACAGCTGCGTCGCGCCGCGGAGGCAATGGCGGCAATGGCCGCACGTGACGTCGATGGCGGCGGTCACGCGTTCGCCCGTCCGCCACTGCGTGACGCCGTCGCCCAGTTCGACCACGTCTCCCGCGAGTTCGTGGCCGACGATCCGTGGCAGTTCGCCCAGCGGCTGGCGGCCGGAAAGAAGATGCAGATCCGTGCTGCACAGGCCACTCGCGCGCACGCGCACGAGCACTTCGCCGGGCCCCGGTCGCGGCAGCGGCCGCCTCGTAGCCAGAAGCGATCCGCCGTAGTGGGCGATCACCACCGCCCGCATCGCTTCGGGCATGTCGCGCTACTCCTTGAGGCCGGTCGCGGCGATGCCCTGGATGAAGGCGCGCTGCAGGAAGAAGAACAGCAGGATCATCGGCAGCGTGCCCAGCACTGCGATGGCCATCAGCTGGTCCCACGACGTGCCGTAGCTGCTCATGAACAGCGAAATCCCGAGCGGCAGCGTGCGCAGCGAATCCCGCGTGATGATGATCAGCGGCCAGATGTACATGTCCCAGGCCTCGCGGAACGTGAATACCGCCAGCGCCACCAGCGCGGGCTTGCACAGCGGCAGGACGATCATCCAGAAGATACGCAGCTCCGACGCGCCGTCGATCCGCGCTGAATCGATGAGGTCCTTGGGAATGCTCAGCATGTACTGTCGCATCAGGAAGACGCCGAAGCCGTCCACCAGGAAGGGCACGATCAGGCCCTGGTAGGTGTTCGCCCAGTCCAGCTGCTTGATGATCAGGAACAGCGGCACCATCGTGACCTCGAGCGGCAGCATCATCGTGCTCAGGATCAGGATGAACATGGCCCCCCGCCCGCGATAGTGGAACTTGGTGAGGCTGTAGCCGGCCAGCGAGCAGAGCAGCAGGTTGCTGAGCGTGATGGCCACCGCGACGAAGCCGCTGTTGAGGAAGTAGCGGGTGAAGTCCTGCGCCTGCCAAGCGAGCACGTACGAGCGCCAGTTCAACGGATCGGGAATCCACTGGATCGGAATGCTGAACATGTTCTCCATCGTCCGCAGCGACGACGAGAGCATCCAGTAAAAAGGCAGCAGCGTGATGCAGGCGACGCCGAGCAGCACGAGGAACGCGATGATCGACGTGCGGTGGCGCAGCGCCCGGCGCGCAACGCTTCGCGGCGGGGTCGGCGGCCGCGCGCGCAACGTCGCGGTCGGGGTCGCGGCAATGCTCATGAACTACCCTCCGCGCTTACGCGCTTCGGGGTGGATTCGCCCTCGGGGCGGCCCTTCGGGCTCATCGCTGCTCGTCCCCGCGCGTGAACATGCGTACCTGGACGAACGAGAACAGCATGACGCCGACGAACAGGAACACGCTCATCGCGGCGGCGCGGCCCATGTCGAAGAACTCGAATGCCGTCTGGTAGATGAACAGCGGCAGCACCCGCGTCGAGTCGGCGGGACCGCCGCCGGTCATGATCAGCGGCACCGCGAAAACCTTCATCGCCACGATCACGTTCATCACGATCACCAGCAGCGTGGTGGGCTTGAGCAGCGGCAGCGTGACGTACCAGAACTTCGCCCACGCCCCGGCACCGTCGATCTCGGCGGCATCGTAGTAATCCGCGGGGATCGCCTGCAGGCCGGCCAGGAAGATCACCATGTAGTACGGCGTCGCGCGCCAGATGCCGATGAGGATCACCGCCCACAGCGCGGACGCGCTGCTGCGCAGCCACGGGATCGGGTCGATGCCGAACCAGCCGAGGATCGTGTTGATCACGCCGTCCTGCTGGTACATGAACGTCCACACGACAGCCATGACGACCGCCGGCATCACGACCGGCATGAACACGGCCGAGCGCAGCACGTTCTTGATGAAGAGGCTCCGGTTGAAGAGCACCGCGAGGCCCAGCG
Source organism: uncultured beta proteobacterium (assembly GCA_963765065.1). Classification (GTDB taxonomy): domain Bacteria; phylum Pseudomonadota; class Gammaproteobacteria; order Burkholderiales; family Casimicrobiaceae; genus VBCG01. The sequence continues at coordinate 251,162 of CAVXVH010000020.1, forward strand.
ACAGCGGCAGCACCGGCACGACGCTGAACAGCACGTAGGTGAGCGACACCTGCGCCGACTTCCGGAACAGCGGATCCTCGACGAGGCTGACGAAGTTCGCCAGCCCGATGAACTTCGGCGGATGCACCAGATCGTACTGGGTCAGGCTGAGATAGAAAGCCTCGATCATCGGCAGAAAGCGGAAGATCGCCAGGATGGCCAGTGTCGGCAGCAGGATCGCGACACCGAAGGCGGCCTGCCGCGCGGCGAGGCTGAACCGCAGGCGCGGCTTGGCCGTCGAACGCTGCGCGGCGCCCGCGGAAGGCGCCCGTGCCTGCTTCGGTGCGGAAGTGTCGGACACGTGGATCCGTGCGAGGCACGGATTCGGCGCACCGAACCCGTGCCTCAGGCCTCGGGCCTGTTGCGACGCTACTTCTTCAGCACCTTGTCGATCTCGGCCTGCGCCTGATCGAGCGACGCCTTGGGATCGACGCCGTCGTAGACGGTGCGCTCAATGGCACGGCCCACGGCCTGGCCGATCTCGTTCGTGAACTCGGAGCGGATGTACCACGATGCCGTCGCGACGTCCTTCATGTGCACGTCGAAGAACGGGAAGTTCTTGGCCACCTGCGTCTCGTTCACGCCCTTCACCGGCTGCACGAAGGCCGCCTTCGCCAGCCACTCTTCAGGCTTATCCAGCATGAAGCGGATGAAGTCCCACGCGACGATCTTCTGCGCCTCCGGCTTGGCCTTGTTCACGCCCCACATCCAGCCATAGACGATCGTGTGCGGCTTCGCAGGATTGACCTGGGGATACGACACGACGGTGAAGCCGTCCTTGATCTGCGACTGCCGGATCTGCGAGGTCGCCCACGGCCCGGTGACCCACATCGCCGTGCGGCCGTCGATGAAGTCCTGGTTCGGGTTGCTCGGCGTGTTCATCGTGGTCTTCGGATCGCCCGTCGCCTTGGTGACGTCGCGCCACAGGGTCAGCGCCTTCACCGCCTCGGGGCTGTTGAGGTAGGCCGTCTTGCCGTCGTCGGACAAGAGCTTGCCGCCGAACTGCTCGACGAGCGGCTGGAACATCTGCATTTCCCAACGCGGGCTGTGGTACGGGAAGTCGAAGGCCTTCTGCACCGTGCGATTGCCCTGCACCTTCTTCAGCTTCGGCCCCAGCGCCTTCATGTCGTCCCACGTCTTCGGCGCGTCCTTCACCGGGCTCAAGCCCGCCGCCTCGAACGCCTTGTTCGACAGGAACAGGCTCATCGAGTTGCCCTGGTAGGGCAGCGCGTAGACCTTCCCGCCGAACGTTGCGGCCGCGAGGCCGCCCGGCGTGTAACGGGCCGCGAACTCGTCGTAGCTCTTGGCGCCGAATACCGCCAGGTTGAGCGGCTCCAGCACGCCCTTCGCGTAGTACAGCTCATAGAACGAAGCATCCTGGTCCATGATGTCCGGCCCGGTGCCGGTGGCCAGTGCAACCGTCAGCTTCTGATTGATGTCGCCCGAGGAAGTGACGACCGGGTTGATCGTCACGTTGGGCCGGACCTTCTTGTAGGCCTCGATCAACTCCTTCACGTAGGCCGTGAACGGCCCGTACTCGTGCCACCAGATTTCGATGGTGACCTTGTCCTTCGGGAAGTTGGCGGGGGGATCGGCAGCCAAGGCCGCCCCTCCAGCGATCACCGACAGCAGCGCAGCCACTGCCAGTGAGGACACCGTACGCCTGATGTTCCGATTGATCATTTTGCGTCTCCCGTACGTCGATTGCCACAGTTGCCGACCCATTCACCTGATGACCTTCCCGGTCGCCGAGTCGAACACATGCACCGCGTCGCTCTTCGGCTGCACCCAGAGGGTCTCGCCCGGCTTCAGCGCGAGCCGTTCACCAAACACCGCACACATCTGCACGCCGTTGTGCTCGCAGTAGACGTGCGTGTCCGCGCCCGTCGGTTCGATCACCAGAATCCGTGCCGGAATGCCCATGCCGCCGGCGCCGACCGAGAGTTGCTCGGGCCGGAAGCTGTACACGACCTCCTGGCCGTCCCGGCCCTCGAAATTGGTATCGATCGGCAGGCGGACGCCTTCGGTGGCGTCGACCCAGACCGTTCCGTCGTGACGTCGCAGGTGGCCCCGGACGAAGTTCATGGCGGGCGAACCGATGAAGCCCGCGACGAAGAGATTGGCCGGGTGATCGTAGAGCTCGAGCGGCGAGCCGATCTGCTCGACGCGTCCGTCCTGGAGCACGACGATCCGGTCGGCCATCGTCATCGCCTCGATCTGGTCGTGCGTGACGTAGATCGAGGTCGCGTGGAGGCGCTGGTGGAGCGCCTTGATCTCGACCCGCATCTGCACGCGCAACTTGGCGTCGAGATTGGACAGGGGCTCGTCGAACAGGAACACCTGCGGGTCGCGCACGATTGCCCTGCCCATCGCCACGCGCTGTCGCTGGCCGCCGGAGAGTTGGCGCGGATAGCGGTCGAGGTACGACGAGAGGTTGAGGATCTCCGCGGCCTTCTCCACCTTGCCTGCGACCGTCGCCCTGGACTCCCCACGCAGCTTCAGGCTGAATGCCATGTTGTCCCGCACCGTCATGTGCGGGTAGAGCGCGTAGTTCTGGAACACCATCGCGATGTCGCGGTCCTTCGGCGCCAGGTCGTTCACCACGCGGCCGCCGATGACGATCTCGCCGCCGGAGACCTCGTCGAGCCCGGCGATCAGGCGCAGCAACGTCGACTTGCCGCACCCCGAGGGTCCGACTAGCACGAGAAACTCGCCGTCCGCGACCTCGAGGTCGACGCCGTGCAGGACCTGCGTGGATCCGAACACCTTGTCGACCGCGCGAATCTCGATGGATGCCATGTATAGGAACCGACGCGACGGGGCCTTGTCGTCCGAAGTGTCAGCCGGGTGCTCGCGCCGGGCCCCGGTTCATGCTTCGGCCCCGTTGGGTTCGATGACCACCTTGATCACCCCGTCGCGACGGTTGACGAACGTGTCGAGGCCCTTGGCGAAGTCCTCGAGCGGGAACGTGTGGGTGATGAGATCCCGCACGCCGATCTGTCCGGCGGCGAGCATCCGGATGATCTTGCGCCCGACGTTGGGATTCGCGCGCGAGCCGAAGATGGCGATCTCGTTGTGCACGATGTACTTGAACGGAAGTTCTTCGCGCACCTTGTCGGTCGGGACGCCGACCAGGATCACCTTGCCGCCTTTGCGCACCATGCGCACGGCCTGGGCGAACGTCCCGGGCGCTCCCGAGCACTCGAGAACTTCGTCGACACCGGCATCGCCGGCGAGATCGCGGACCGCCGCGACCGGCTCCACCTTTTCGAAGTCGACGACGGCGTGGGCTCCCATGGCCGCGGCTGCGTCCAGGCGCGCGCCACGCCCGACGACGATCACTCGCGCCGCGCCCAACGCCTTCGCGAATCGCATCGCGATGAGTCCGATCGGCCCGGGGCCGATGATCACCACCGTGCCTCCAGGCGTGATGCCCGCGAGTTCCATGCCGTGCAGCGACGCGCCGCCCGTGTCGACCAGGGCCCCTTCCCGGAACGACACCTCCGGCAGCAGCGGACTGATGCTGCGGACGGAATAGACGTTGTACTGCGCGTAGGCGCCGGGAGAGATGAAGCCATAGTGGCGGTGCCCGGTTTCGGGGCGCCCGTAGTTCTCACAGAGGTTGTAGCGGCCCTGCAGGCAGTTGCGGCAGTAGCCGCAGCCCTTGTGCGCTTCGCCGGCCACGCGGTCGCCTGGCGCGAACCCGCACACTTCCGGACCGACCTCGACCACCTCGCCCGCCCACTCGTGTCCGGGAGTGAAGGGGTACGACGGGGGCCAGACGCCGGCCAAGTCGCCGCGAATGATCTCCGGGTCGCTGCCGCAGATCGCCACTGCGCGGATCCTGCACAGCACTTCCCCGGGACCGGGCGCCGGGACCGGCACCCGCTGGATCTCGAACTTGCCGGGCGACGTCAGGACGAGCGCCTGCATCGCCTCCGGTACGACGGACTTCATTATGGATCTCCTGTTCGGCGATCCGCGGGGCGCCGCTGCGCGTCCGCGACGGATCGACGCTATGGCGATACTCGGTTTGTTGCTTTTGGATCCAAAATACAGTATACATTATGTGCCCGGGAGGCCGTCAAGCTACAGTTGGATTCCAGCCCGCCACTCGACGTTTCGAGGCACGGTGTGGATTGGATCCAGAGATATCTCGACCAGCAACCCGGAGCCGCGATCCCGGCACATAAGGTCGCGGCGGGACGCCCGAACGGCCAAGGAGGCCCGCCCTTGCTACCCAAGATCGACCACGCGCACCTGGACGAAGCGGCGAGCCACGCGTCCGTCCGCAGCGTGTACCGAAGCATGCAGGACATCGTCTTCGAGACGCTCCGCGACGAGATCCTGTCCGGAAAGCTGCCCCCGGCGTCGGCGCTGAACACGCTTTCGCTCTCGAAGCGGCTCGGAGTGAGCCGCACGCCGATCCGCGAAGCGCTGAATCGTCTGGTGGCGACGGGCCTGGTGGAAAACATCGCGCATCGCGGTTCGTTCGTGCGCAAGCTCTCCGTCGACCAGGTGGTGGAGATCTACTACATCCGCGCGGCGCTTGCGGGGGCCTGCGCCCGTCTCGCCACGCGGCGGATCACCGACGCGCAGAAGAAGAAGCTGACGGCGCTGTGCCAAAAGATGGAGCACGACACGTCGGGCGTCGACCTCAAGGCGATGCTGCGCCACAACTTCGAATTCCACGACATCATCTTCAAGGCAGCCCACGCCCCGAGCATCGAGCACCTCGCGCTGCAGTACTACCACCAGAGCGAGCAGTTCCGGGCGCTCTCCCTCGAGCTGCCGGGACGATTCGAGGAGGCGTGCCGGGAGCACCGCGGAATCCTGCGGGCGATCCTCGCCGGCGATGCCGAAGGCGCGGAGCAGGCATCGCGCGAGCATCAACTGAACACGGCGCGGCGGATCGCGAGATCCCTGGGCTATCAAGGCGAGATCTGATCGCGGGCAGCGTCGCAGCATCGCGCCGGCCCCGGTCCACTTCAAGGAGGGTTGAAAAATGCAAAGCCAGCTACTGAAGCACTTGTCCCGGCTCGTCGTTGTCGCGTGTGCGCTCACCCTGCCGGCCGTTGCCGCGGCGCAGGGCAAGGCGGACGACAAGCCGATCAAGCTGAAACTGGCGTCGGTGTCCGCCCCCTCGGGACAGGTGCTCGACAGCGACGGCGTGCAGTGGTGGATGGACCGGGTGACCGAGCGCACCAAGGGCCGCGTCACGTTCGAGACCTTCTGGGGGTCGTCGCTGGCCGCGCCCACCGCGCATCTCGACATCCTGCAGAAGGGCCTGGTCGACGTCATCCTGGGTTGCCGCATCTACACGCCGGGCAAGACCCCGCTCGGCCCGTACCACTACGTTCTGCCGTTCGGCCCGACCGACATGAACATCGTCAACAAGGCGACGCGGCAGATGTACGAGGAGATTCCCGCGTTCCGGGAGGAACTTGCCAAGCAGAACGCCGTGCTGATCGCAAATTTCGTGACGATGCCCTACGACATGATCAGCAAGACTCCGGTCTCGTCGCTCGCGGACATGAAGGGCAGGAAGATCGGCCTGATCGGCCAGTACTTCGGGCGCTGGGTGAAGCCCGCCGGGCTGGTGCCGGTCGTCGCGCCGATGAGCGAGCGCTACAACCTGCTGCAGTCCGGCATCACCGAGATGGACTTCCATCCGATCACGCACATGAACGCGTTCAAGGTGCAGGAGCTGGCGCGCAACTACATCAAGCTGGAAGCGATGGTCGGCGCCCCCTGGGACCTGATGATCAATCTCGAGAAGTTCAACTCGCTGCCCCCGGACGTCCAGAAGATCATGCTGGACGCCGGCAAGGAAGCCGAGGTCGTGATGGCCAACGAGCTCGCGGCCAAGTGGCGTGACCGCATCCTCGGCGCCTGGAAGACGCAAGGCGTTTCGTTCTCGACGTTCCCCGTCGAGGAACGCGCCAAGTGGGCCGCGCTCGTCGACGACATTCCCAGCGAGTGGGCGACGGAGATGGAGAAGAAGGGCCTGCCCGGATGGCTGATCATGAACCGGTATCAGGAAATCACCACCCAGCTCGGCTACAAGTGGCCGAGAAAGTGGGCCGTCAGGAATTGACGCCGCCTCGCGCGACGGCAAGCAGGCCCGCGCGGAGGAGTCCCCACCGCCGGTGGCGGCTCCTCCGTGTCACTGCGGGGGCACGTGGACCGACGGGACGGAGACGAGCATGACGGAGCCGAAGTTGTACGTACTGAAGCTGGCGGATGGCCGCGACGAGCCCATCAAGGACCTCGACGGCGCCTCGCGCACCATCCTGATCGACGAAGAGACGGTGAACGCGAACGAGATCACCTTCGGGCACAGCCGCTACGAGCCGAAGACCTCGATCCACAAGAAGCACTTCCACCGCAATGCCGAGGAGATCATGTACATCCTCTCGGGACGCGGCGTGGCCGGCGTGAACGACCATGAGACCGTGGTCGCCAAGGGCGACACGATCTGGGTGCCGAAGGGCGCCGTGCACTGGTTCTCGAACCCCTTCGACGAGCCCTGCGAGTTCGTCTTCCTGTACACGAAGAGCTCGCTCAAGAAGGCTGCCTACGAGATGGCCGAACCCGAGCCCACGGATGGCTGAGTCGGGTCACCCGATCGGGAAGACGCTGCGCTTCCTGAGGATGCTGCTGGTCACGGTGGCCAGTCTCGCGCTGCTGTCGCTGACGCTGATGATCGTCGCGGACACCTTCTTCCGCTACGTGTTCGCGACCCCGTTTCCGGCCTCGGTCGAGATCAGCCAGCTGATCCAGCCGTACGTCGTGTTCCTGCCGCTGGCCTATGCGCTGGCGGCCGGCAGCCACGTGCGGGTCACCCTGCTCACCGAACGGATGAGCGGCACGCTGCAAAAACGCGTCGCTCTCATCCCGTACGCCGTCGGCCTGGTCTTCTTTTCCATCATGGCGTACATGAGCTGGCTCAACTTCTGGGAGTCGTTCCGCATCGACGAGACCATGCTCGCCGCGATCAAGCTGTACTGGTGGATCGGCAAGCTGGCGATGCCGCTCGGCACCGCGATGATCGCGCTGGAGTGCGCCTATCAGCTGTTCCTGTTGCTGACCGACTCCACGGAGAACGCGCAAGGAGCCGGCTAGCATGGATTTCTTCACCATTGGCCTGCTCGGGATCGCCGCGCTGATCCTGCTGCTGATGCTGGGCGTTCACATCGGCGTGGCGCTCGGCTTCGTCGGCTTTCTCGGCACGTGGGCGCTGGCAGGACTCAAGCCGGCGCTGTGGGGGGCGATGAACGTCTTCTACAGCCAGGTCGCGTCCTACGCGCTGATCACGGTTCCGCTGTTCATCGCAATGGGGTACCTGGCCACGGCCGGCAATCTCAGCACCAACATCTTCAAGGCCCTCAACGACTGGATCGGCGGCATCCGGGGCGGCGTGGGCATCGCGACCGTCGGCAGCTGCACCCTGTTCGGCACCATCTGCGGCTCGTCGATCGTGACGTCGTCGGTGTTCTCGATCATTGCCGCACCGGAGATGCGCCGGCAGGGCTACGACAAGTCGCTCGCCTACGGCATCTGCGCCTCGTCGGGCCTCATCGGCATGCTCATTCCGCCGAGCATCCTGATGGTCGTCTACGGCATCCTGTCGCAGGACTCGGTCGGCAAGCTGCTGATTGCCGGCGTCACCCCGGGACTGGTCCTCGCGCTGCTCTACGCGATGACGATCTATGCGATCGCGACGATCCGTCCCAACCTGGTGACCCGGAGCGCCAAGCGGCAGACGCCCTGGCGCGAAAAGATCCTGGAGCTGCGCGCGCTCTGGCCGGTCGCGACCGTCATCCTGATCACCTTCGGCGGCATCTTCGGCGGCGTGTTCTCGCCGACCGAGGCCGGCGCGATCACCTGCTTCCTGGTGCTCGTGCTGTTGCTCCTGCTGGAGAAGCGGAAGGCCATCCCGCACATCGTCACCGCGTTCAAGGACACCGCCAAGACCTCGGCGATGATCTTCCTGATCTTCGGCGGCGCGGCGATCTTCTCCCAGTTCCTAGTGCTGTCGGGCGTCGCGACACGCACCGTCCAGTGGATCATCGCGATGGACCTCTCGGTCTACGGGTTCCTCTGCATGGTCGCCGTCTTCTACATGATCCTCGGGTGCTTCCTCGATTCGATCTCGATGCTGTCGATCACGATTCCGCTGCTGCATCCGGTCCTGGGGCCGATGGGCATCGACCCCATCTGGTACGCCGTGATCGTGATCCTCGCGATCGAGATCGGCATGCTCACGCCGCCGGTGGGCCTGTGCGTCTACGCCGCCAAGGCGGTCGCCGAGAGGGACGTCACGCTGGAAGACATCTTCCGCGGCTCCATTCCGTTCTTCTTCGTCTCCGTGGCGGCCCTGGTGGTCTTCATTCTCTTCCCGCCGCTGAGCACGTTTCTGCCGCGCCAGATGTTCGCATGGTGATCGAGGACGCAGGCACCCACGGCGTAAGGTTCCGGGAGCACACGTGATGCGCGATCTGGACGATCTCGTCCTCAAGGCCCGCAGCTCGCCGCTGTTCGATCTCGGCGGCAAGGCCGCCCTGGTCGTCGGAGGCAATACCGGGCTGGGGCAGGCGATGGCGCTCGGGCTCGCCCGGGCCGGGGCCGACGTGTGCGTCGCCGGCCTCGGCACGCAAGGCATGGACGACACCGCAGCGGCCATCGCGGCGCTCGGACGCCGAGGCGCATCGGTCTCCGTGGACGCCACCGATGAGGGCTCGGTGCAGGACCTGATGCGCGAGGTCGTGGACCGCCTCGGCGGCATCGACATCCTCGTCAACAGCCAGGGGGCTATCCACCTGCAGGAAGCGGCGGAATTCGACATCACCGAGTGGCAGCGCGTCATCGACGTCAACCTCAAGTCCATCGTGCTCTGCTGCAAGCACGCCGGAAAAAGAATGCTCGCGGCGGGCCGGGGCAAGATCATCAACATCTCCTCGGTGCGTGCCTTCCAGGGCCGCGCCCAGGACCTGGCCTATGCGCCCAGCAAGGGGGCGGTCAATCAGCTCACGCGCTCGCTGGCGATCGAGTGGGGGCCGCGCGGGATCAACGTCAACGCGATCGCACCCGTGTTCACGCTGACCGCGATCAACCGGGCGCTGCTCGCGGACCCGGCCAAGCTCGAGTGGGTGATGAGCCGCATACCGATGAAGCGGCTCGGCGAGCTCGAAGACCTGTTCGGTCCCGTGATCTTCCTCGCATCGCCCGCCTCGAACTTCGTGAACGGGCACGTCCTGCCCGTCGACGGCGGTTGGCTGTGCGCGTAGGGCGCGTGGCGACGTCGTTCACGGAACCGACCACATCACGCAAGGAGAAATCAGCCGTGTCCGCATTTCACCGCTGGGACGAGATCCCCCAGGACGACGAGCCGGGTCCGACCCTTCCGGCCGGCATGAGTCGGCGCGGCATCGTGCTCGGCGATGCCATGCTCGCTCTCCACGGCGCGGGTGCCGGGCTCAAGCCGCAGCCCCACGCCCATCCCAACGATCAGATCGCGATCATGATCAAGGGACGGATGCTGATGGAAGTCGACGGGGAAACGCGCGTCATGGCGCCCGGAGAGTTCGCCTTCGTTCCCAGGAACGTCGAGCATCGGATAGAGACGCTGGACGAGGACGCGCTGGTGCTGGACGTCTTCCTGCCTGCGCGAGAGGACATCGCAAGACGTCTCGCCGAGCTCGACAAGACCAAGCCCGGCTAGCCGCCCGCATCGGCGTTCAGAGCAGGAGCAGCGTCCCCAGTCCGAGAAACGTGCCCATGCTCACGACGTCGGTCGCTGTCGTGAGGAAGATCGACGAAGCCGTAGCGGGATCCGCGCCGAAGCGATGCAGGGTCGTCGGTACCAGCACACCGGATATGCCGCTGACCACGCAGGCAATCACCATCGCGAGCCAGGTGACGACAGCGAGCATCAACGCCTGCGGGTTGCCCTGCATCCACGCGTAGAGGAACATGCCGAGCCCTGCGGAAACGCCGACCAGGGCCCCGTTCGCAAACCCCAGGATCGCCTCCTTGGTCACCGCGGCGCCCGTGCCCCCGGGCTTGAGCTCACCCAGCGTCATCCCGCGGAGCGTGACCGCGAGCGCCTGGCATCCGGTATTGCCCGACTGGCCGGCGAGCACCGGCAGGAAGATCGCGAGCAGCACGATCTGCTCGAGCGTGCCCTCGAAGATGCCGACGACGCCTGCGGCGACGAACGCGGTGAGGAGGTTCAACTGCAGCCACGGATGGCGAAACATCAGGCTGCGCTGCCAGCGCGTGGCGAGCCGCTCCTCGCGGTCGACACCGACCATGGTGCCGGCCTGCGCGGTCAGCTCGACCGCCTGCGCCTCGAACAGAGCTGTGTCCTCGCACCGTGCCGAGGAGCCTGCCGTCGCCGTCGACGACGGGATAGACGGGAAAGTGCTTGTCGAGCGTGAGCTTCATCGCGTCGAGCACCGGCATGGACGCCTGCAGCGCGAACACCGAGCGCAGCATCACGTCGCCGAGCTGTTCCGACTTCGGTGAGAACAGCAGGTCGCGCATCGTGACGACACCGACCAGCCTGCCGTCGGCCTCGAGCACCCATGCATAGGTGATGAACGCGTGCTTGACCTCGTCGCGAAGCGTCTCGATCGTCTCCTCGATCGTCTGCGTGGGCAGGAACACCGCGATCGGCGCCTCCATCAGCAGGCCGACCGAGCCCTCCGGATACGGTGACTCTTTTGTTGGGATGTGCTTCTTGCGCTTGAGTCGCATCGGCGGTCACTCCCGGGCGTGAAGGACATGTAGACGGCGCGAGGCCGTCCTGCTGCGGTTTTCCGGCGCGTCGCCCGGTTAGAGGGGCGCACGACGTGGCTCAAAGCTCCGCTCGATAGCGTCCCCGGACGAAGGCGACGGCGTCGGCGACCGTCGGCTGCGCGCCGGTGAAGCGGAGTGCGAGGACCAACAGCCCGAGCAGCGTGTCCTCCTCCGAGGCCGCGAGGCGATGAGCCCGCCCCAGCCGGTCGCAGACGAGCTGTCGCAGCAGCACGGTTCGCAGCGCCACGCCCCCCGAGAACACCAGCCGGGTCCAGTCCCGCTGAGGCGCGATGCGTAGCGCACAGCGCGCGTAGTTGTCCGCCATGCCGGTGAAGGCCGCGCGAAAGAGGTGCCCGACGGTCAGGTTGTCCTCGCGCACGTTGGTGATGCTGCCGCTGCTCGCCCATCGCGCTGAAGTAGAAGGCGGGATCGACGTTGAGGTCGGTCGCACCCGCCCGCTCGGCCTCGGCGAGGATGTACTCCCACGGATCGCGCAGGCGATAACCCTGCGCTGCGGCGAGCTCGTTCAGCAGACGGACCAGCGCGTTGAGCGCGCGGCCGCCGGGAATGTGCGTGATCGTCCTGAGGAACCGGCCGTCGAAGTATGGACGCGTCTGGAAGTCCCCGAACTCGAGCCCATGCGCCAACCGGATCACCGCCGAGCCGGTGGAGATGTTGACCGACAGCTCGCCTTCGTCGAGGAACGCCCCGGCCTGGGAACACTGGTAGTCGCCGACCGGGGCGAAGATCGGCAGCCGGCGTGCGCCGACCGGAACCTCTCCCACCACGGTGCCCTGCGCAACGATCTCGGGCCAATCGACCTGCGCAAGCCCGAGTTTCTCGATGGCATCGCGGTGCCAGGCCAGCGTCTCGACGTCGAGCGCACCGTGGCCGTAGGCGTACGTCACGTCCGTCCTTGGCGTGCTGCCGCAGAGTCTGGCGACGACGAAATCGGGGATCGCGGCGACGATGGCACGCTCGCGTGGCAACTGCTCATTCTGTGCGAGCCAGAACAGATGGCAGAGCGGAACGCCGGGCCGCGCCTCGTTGCCGAGGCGACGCCGATCCTCCGCGCCGAGCCTCCGCTCGATCTCGTCGAGGTAGCTGCCTCCGCCGCCCGGATACGGTTGCAGCGCGCGCTGGTCCTGCCAGTTGATCGCGTTGGAGACGGCGTTGCCGCGCTCGTCGGCCAGCACCGTGCCGTGCAGTTGGCCGCACATCACGATGCCGGCGGCGTCCGGTGCGTGCTGCAGCAGGCGCTCGAGGAGCGCGCGCGTTGCGCTGACGATCTGCCGGGGGTCGAACTCGCGGAAACCGGGGGCCAGACCGTGGATCGGATCCGGGAACGGCACGCGCTCGACGTGGCGGATCGCGAGCGCGCCGAGGTCGAGCACCGCGCCCTTGATGAACGAGGAGCCGAGGTCGAGGGCGACGAATCGTTCGCGATTGCGCATGCGAGCGGGCAAGCGTACGCGAATTACCCGTCGGCTGCGGCCGTGCCGAGTCGCTACGCCATGGCCGCGCGTCGCGCGAGCAGCCGGGCGATCCGGTCCTCTTCGCCCCTGGCGATCCTGCCCGCCAGCCCCACCGCGGCACCGGCGTCGAGCATCTGCGCAAATGTCCCGCGCACCTGGGATGGGGTCACCGCGGCAATGCCCGCGAGGAGCTCTTCGCGAGGTCGCACGCGACCCAGGGCGAACAGGTCGAGGGCGGCAAGCTCCAGCCGCTGCGCGGGCACTTCCTGGGCGCCCAGGCGGCGGACGGCGATCTGGTTGCGCGCACGCTCGAGTCCGACGGTATCGGTGGCCTCGACGTGTTCCCGCAGCAACCGGGTGACTTCAGCGAAGTACTCGCGGAGGTGCTCGGGACCGGTCGACGCCTCGACGACGAACTGACCGTACGAGTCCCGGACGTCGGTCGAGCAGTCCGCGTGGTAGACGAGGCCGCGCCGCTCGCGCAGTTGGTCGAGCAGCGGCGAGCTCATGCCTTCGCCGAACAGGGCGGCGGCCACGACGAACGCGTGGTGCTCACCCGGCAACGCAGGGGTCGGGAAACCGATGACGGCATGTGCCTGGCTGCTGCCGGTCAGCCGGCGCGCGTGGATGCCGCCGACGAAGTCGGGCGCGGCGATGCGGTTGTCGGCCCCACGGGGCATGTCGCCGAACGCGTCCAGCGCCGCGGCGACGACCCGGTCGGGATCGACGTTGCCGGCGACCCCGACAATGGTGTTGGTACCCGTGAACTGGCGCTGCACATGCGCCGCCAGATCGGCGCGGGTGAGCCTACGGATGTTCGCCCGGCTGCCGATCACCGGGCGAGCCGCCGGATGATCGCCGTAGCACGCCTTGTCGAACAGCTTGAACGCCGTCTCCATCGCGTCGTCGTCGACCTCGGCGTACTCGTGCAGCAGGACCTCGCGCTCGCGCTCGAGCTCGGCTTCGGGGAAGGTGCTCTCGCGGACGATGTCCCCCAGCATGCCGACGAAGGCCTCGGCGTCGCGTGCGAGGCCGCGCATGTGGAATGCGGTGTGGTCCTTGTCGGTGTGGGCGTTGACGTCCGCGCCCAGCCGCTCGGCATCGAGATTGATCTGCTGGCAGTCGCGCGATCGCGTGCCCTTGAACGCCATGTGCTCGATGACGTGACTGATGCCGTTCTGGCGCGCGTCTTCGTGCTGGCTGCCGCTGCGCACGAAGACGCTGACCGCTGCCGTGGCCAGGTGCGGCAGGCGAAAGACGACGACGCGCACGCCGTTGTCGAGCGTCGCGATTGCAGGGGCGGAGGCGTCAGCGAGGATGCGAGCAGATGCAGTCGGGTGCTTCATGGCGGATCGATCGTACACGGACTGCGCCACACCGCCATCGCGCAACGGCGCAACGAGTCTCTCATCGGTGGTTCGTTCAGTCCGTACCGACAAGCATCCGTGGAATGCGAGTCAGGGCAATTCTCATTGCGCTTCAAGGAGATTCAGCCTATACCGATACCGTGGTGCCGGGCACCAGCAGCGAAAACGCACATCAAAGGAGCAAGCATGGCGGGGACCAAGAAGGTAAGTTGCGGCAAAACGACCGTCGAGTACGATGCCGCGTGTGCGTGGACGTGCAACTGCGCGATGGATGGCGGTGCCTGCAATTGGACCGTCAGTTGTCCCGACGGGAGTGGCGGCTTCATCTACACCAGCGGCACGGGGATGGTTGCACACCCGCCAGACGAGCCGCCCTCGGTCACCATCGCGGGGACCTTCGAGTTGTGCGCGAAGGGCATGGAGCGGCTTTGGAAGCGACGGGTGATAGTGCCACCGAATCTCCGGAGGAAGGTGCTGCGGAAGCGCACGTTGAAGGGTTCGCAGGAAGAGATCGCTCAGTCGCTTGGCGTGCGCCTCGGCCCGCGTCGTTAGTCGCTCGTCGCGCAGGCGGCCGTCGTGCAACTCGCGGACGCGTGACGCCTTTCCTTGTTGCGGAGGTCGCGGTATCGTCGACTCCATTCCCCTTCCCTTCGCCGGCGACCGTCGCTCGCCGGCGATTCAAGCGCCGGCATGTCCAAAGATCCCGCCCCACCGTACGTCGAACTGCAGCGCCGCAATTTTCAACGGGAGATCGACGGGCGTCCGGTCGATCTCTTCACGCTGCGCAACCAGCGCGGGATGGTGGTGTGCATCACCAACTACGGTGCGCGCATCGAGCAGATTCTCGTCCCGGATCGCGATGGCCGCCTCGGCGACGTCGCCCAGGGTTACGAGACGCTCGAGCAGGTGATCGCGGGGCAGTTGTCGATGGGGGCGTTCATCGGTCGCTACGCCAATCGCATTGCCAACGCCCGGTTTGCGCTGGACGGCGTCGAACACGCCCTCGCGCCCAACGACGTCTCGACCGATCCTGCCGCGCCGCGCAGCAACACGCTGCACGGCGGCAGGCGAGGCTCCCGGTTCATTCCCTTCGCCGCGAAGCAAGTGTCCCCGCAGGCCGTCGGGATGACGCTGCGCTTCGAGGACGGCGAAGAAGGCTTCCCGGGTACGCTGATGCTGCGCGTCCGCTACAGCGTGACCGAATCCAACGAGCTCGTGACCGCGTACGACGCCGTGGCGGTGGACCGGAAGACCGTCGTCAATTTCACCGGGCACACGTTCTTCAACCTGTCGGGCGACCTCGGCAGCCCGATCCTCGACACGCTGCTGACCGTACCGTCCGACGAGGTCCTGGAGATCACGCCGGCGCTGGTGCCGAGCGGCAGCACGCGAAAGGTCGAGGGCACGCCGATGGACTTCCGCACGCCGAAGGCGATCGGCGCAGACATCGACGCGGACCATGACCTCCTGCGGAATGCGGGCGGCTACGACATCCACTTCGTGATCGATCACGAGGCGACGGGCGCCAGCAGGCTGCACGCACGGGCACACGACCCCCGTTCGGGGCGGATCCTGGAGGTGTGGTCGACCGAACCCGGCCTGCAGTTCTACTCGGGCAACTTCCTCGACGGCAGGGCGCCGCGGGACATCGGCAAGGGTGGCACGCGGTACGGATTCCGCAGCGGTTTCTGCCTCGAGCCCTCGCACTTTCCGGACTCGGTGAACCACGCCCACTTTCCCTCCACGGCGCTCGAGGCCGGGGAGTGGTATCACGGCGAGATCCGGTACCGGTTCCGCACGGACCGCGACGGCTGACGATCAGGGCTGTGCCGACGTCGGCGTCCCATTCAACGCGGAGCGGGACGCGCATTTTCTTCGGCGCCGCCGCGGGTCGGCTACGATACGCGTTCGCGCCAGATTCGCCGGGCGGCCCGGTCGACCGTCGGCCGGCATCGCTGCCGGTCGATGGCGCTCACCAGTGAGGGAGTTGCCCGTGACCATCTCGATGTACCAGGCCAGCATTCCGTGTTTCGTCCACATGCTGGGCAATCTCGCGACGATCCTCGACAAGGCACAGGCGCATGCGGAGGCGAAGAAGATCAACGCCACGGTGCTGCCGGCGTCGCGCCTCTACCCCGACATGCTGCCGCTGACGAGCCAGGTGCAGATCGCGTGCGACACGGCGAAGCGCGCGGCGGCGCTGCTGGCCGGCGTCGACAATCCGGTGTTCGAGGACAACGAGACGACGCTTCCCGAACTCAAGGCGCGCGTCGAGAAGACGATCGCCTTCCTCGGCACGATCAAGCCGGGGCAGATCGACGGCACCGAAGGCAAGGACCTCGTCGTCAAGGTCGGCGGCAAGGACACGCCGTTCAAGGGGATGCAGTTCCTGCTCGCCCGGGCGATCCCCAACTTCTACTTCCACGTGACCACCGCGTACGCCATCCTGCGGCACAGCGGGGTGGAGGTCGGCAAGCGGGACTACCTCGGCAACACGACGGCGAGTTGAGCAGGCCGGGAGAAGGCCTGCGGGCCCACTTTTGCCGCGCCTTGCGCGCCGCGTACTTCGAATCGCGCGCAGCCTTCTGAGCCTGCTTCAGCGCCGCATCGGCTTCCACCCGGGCAGCGCGCTCGGCATCCTTGCGCGCCTTTTCTGCTGCGACCTCCTGGGCCTGCCTGGCCCTCTCGGCCGCGCGCTGCGCTTCCTTGAGTTCGGCGGTGGCCCGGTTCAACTTCTTCTGCTCGGCCGTGCGCATCCTGCGCGCTTCTGCCGCTTCGACCCGTGCCGCCTGCCGTTCGGCCACCTGCGGCTCGTTGGCCACTGTCGCTGCACGGACCTTTTCCAACTGGGTTTGCTTCGCCTTGGCCGCCGTCTGCAGGCGTTCCGCGAATCCCGGTTCTTTGCGAGGCATTTCTTCAATCTCTCTGTTCAAGGCGATAGTAACGGCAACTGACCATACGACCCCGGCCGGCGGCTACGCGCCCAGACGATCGCCGCCCGCGGGGTGAGAAGGGTCAGGACGCACCCTTCTTCCCGGCTCCCGCACTGCTCTTCTTCGATTCCTGCCTGCCGAGCTCCTCCTTGGTGGGCTTGATCTTCTTCACCTTCTCGGTCTTGACCTTCTCCTTCTTCACTCTTTCCTTCTTCACCTTTTCCTTCTTCACCGCCGGCCCCGCCAATGCCTGCTTCGCCAGCCGCTTGGCCTCCTTGGCTGCGGACTCGATCATCTTCTTGTTCTTCTGGTGCTGCCGTCTTGCCTTCAGCATCGACGCGTGACTCATCTTGACCTCCGCTGGATGAAGAGTGAATTCGACCGTAGTTTGACGCGATCTTACGTGCTTGGCCAACCGCCTGTCCGACTTTGCGGCGCCACTGCTGGGCGCGCCTGCAACAGCATGCCAACGCCCCGCAGCAGCGCCCACCCGAGCGCGAGCGGGACGACCAGCGTCTGCAGCAGGAAGACCACCATGAGCTTCACGACATGTTGGGTCATGCTCTCCGCGACTTCCCCGAGCTTGCCGATCCTTCCGGGCACGTCCACGAGCACGGCCCCCTTGACGCGATCGAGCAAGCCGGCGTCGGCCTTGGGCTCCGACTTCTGTTCGACGTTCGATCCCGCTTCCAGTTTCCGGCACAGCCAGTCGGGAAGCATCCAGCAGCCGTCGTTCTTCCTGGTCGGAGGCGCCTGATCGGACTGCACCGGCGCGTCCTGAGTGATCCGATCCGTCGACAGCGCGATCGCCTGCTGGCTCGCCTGGTAATCCTCGGCCATGAAGGTCCGATAGATCACGTCGCTCGCGATCGACACCGCCGGAATTGCGAACCGGATGACGAGGAGGATGGCAAGAACCTTCCCCACGCCGAAAGGCGCGGCCGTGCCGCGCCAGAAGTGGGCCAGATACCACAACGCGACCGTCGACAGCGCGATCGTCACCGACCAGTGGCTGCCGATCCGGATCAGGATCTCCATGGCGCCGAACGCAATGCACGCAGCGAGCATCAGGTCCGCGAATTGACCGACGATCTCGTTGATGGGACGAAGCAGCTGTCCCAGCCCGACTTGGACGCCCACGCCCAATGGTTGCGCAGAGACTTGCGTGCCCTGTGCGAGCGAGAGCGCGGCATTGAGCGTCCGCGCGGTCGCAAAGGTCACCAGGGCCCGCTTCAGTCCCTGGTCGACGTAGGCCTGCGCCGAGGCGTCCACGGAATACTCGCGCAGCGGCGAGTTCGCGGTACCGAGCCAGGCGAGCACGACCGCGACGACCAGCAGCGCCGGCACCACAAAGCGTCCCATACGCTTCACTCTCAATTCTCCCTCCTGCGCGCGATCGCATCCTGCAGCGCCTCGACGGCCGCCTCCGCGGCCAGGCTGCTCGCGTCCCGTAACGCGAGCGGGCGTCGCGCAGCCTTATCGACGACGGCCCCATGCCGAATTTCCTGCTAGAGTAGCCGATCCACTGCGTGCGCCTGTCACGAACGCGCTCACGACGGCATGCCCAATCCGCCCACCCGCTACGCGCGGTCGAACGCAGGCTACGTCGCGTACCAGACGTTGGGCGAGGGCCCGCGCGACCTCCTGTTCGTCGCCAACTGGGCCAGCAACCTCGACGCGATGTGGGACGAGCCGTCGCTCGCCCACTACTTCCACCGGCTCGGCCGCGTCGGTCGTGTGATCTGCTTCGACAAGCGGGGCTCGGGCGTCTCCGATCCGGTGCCGCTCGCGTCGCTCCCGACGCTCGAGGAGTGGATGGACGACGCGCGCATCGTGCTCGACGCGGTGGGATCCGAGCAGGCGGCGGTCATCGGCGACACCGAGGGCGGCCCGATGGCGATGCTCCTCGCGGCGACCCGGCCGTCGCGCGTGAGCGCACTTGTCCTGGTGAACTCGTTCGCCCGATGGCGGCGGGCGCCCGACTATCCGATCGGCATGCCGGAGCCCACGACGGAGAAGCTGCTTGCGCTCTACGAGCGGCACTGGGGCCAAGAACGCGGACATGCTCGGGCTCACCGCACCCAGCATCGCCAACGATCCGCGGATACGCGAGTGGTTCGTCCGCTACCAGCGGCTTGTCGATGCCGCCGGGAGCATCCACCCGAATGTACGGCTGGGTGACGCAAATCGACGTTCGATCGATACTGCCGACGATCTCCGCACCAACGCTCGTGATCCACCGCGCGGAGAACCAGCACTACCGCGTCGCCTACGGTCGGTATCTGGCCGAGCACATTCCCGGGGCTCGATTCGTCGAGCTCCCCGGCGCGGACTGCTTCCCGTTCCATACGGCGGAGTCCGACCGGGTGCTCGACGCGATCCACGAATTCCTCACCGGAGTGCGGGAGGCGCCGCCCAGCGATCGCGAACTGTCGACCGTGCTGTTCACCGACATCGTCGGCTCGACCGACCTCGCTGCCGAGATCGGTGACGCCCGTTGGCTGGAGCTTCGGGCCGCGCACAACGACGTCGTGCGACGCAACCTGCTCGCGTTCCACGGCCGGGAGATCACCACGACGGGGGACGGGTTCCTGGCGACCTTCGACGGGCCCGCGAGAGCGGTCCATTGTGCGGTGCGCATCAGGGACGCGGTGCGGGTCCTGGGCCTGGAGATCCGCGCCGGGCTGCATACTGGCGAGATCGAGCACCGGGATCACGACGTCGGCGGGCTTGGCGTGCACATCGCCGCACGGGTGATGGGAGCGGCGCAACCCGGGGAGGTCCTGGTCTCCGGGACGGTTGCCGACCTCGTCATCGGTTCGGGCATCGTGTTCCGGGACAGGGCCGCGACCGAGCTCAAGGGTGTCCCCGGCACGTGGCGGTTGCTCGAGGTCACCGAGCTCCCATGAAGGGAAACAACCCGTAGCGACTCGATTGGCCGGTTGGCTTCGGTCGGGTTCCTCGTGACTGTCCGCCTTGTCGACCCGGTTGTTCGCCTACCGCTTCCGGTGGGTGTTCACCGTATTTACCACTGTCGACGCTCCTCGGTAGTGTCGGACGTCGTGCGATTCGATGCGGGTCGCGTTCCACGCCAGGATGCCGGAGCCCGCTTGTCCCGAGCGGCGGAAAGCGAGCATGGTTGTCGGCTTCTGTCTCGGGGAGACGGTGATGATTCGCTATTGCTCTGTGTGCTTGAGTCTTGCATTTCTGCTGGCCGCGTGCGCGATCGCGCCGCAGGGCACCCCGGACGTGCGCGCATTGGGCGCACCCTCGACGATAGGTAATGGAACAGCGGCCGGCTACGCGGAGTTCGAAGCGTCGGGCGCGGTGAAGGCCATCGGTGTCGTGTTCTCGGGTGGCGCATTCGCGAACCTGCCGGCGGCGCGCTCGGACGGCCATCACTGTTTCGATCTGAATCAGGATGGCAAGAGCGACCACGACGCCGAGTGCGCGGGCTGGCACGAGTGGGTGCTGCCGTTGCCCAGCGAGGCGAGCCGACAACCCGACCTGCCGTTCAAGTGGGCGCTGCTGAACTGGAACCCGCACGGCCACATCCCGCCCGGCGTGTACGACAAGCCGCATTTCGACGTCCACTTCTACATCGAGCCGATCGAGAAGGTTTTCGCCATCGAGTCCGGAACCTGCGGCCCCGAGCGTGTGCGTTGCGACCAGTTCGCGCAGGCGCGGCTACCAGTCCCGGCGAACCACATTCACCCCGACTTCCGGGACGTCGGTGCGGTGGCGCCCGCGATGGGCAATCATCTGGTGGACCTGACGGCGCCCGAATTCACCGGCGTGCCATTCACGCGTACGTGGATCTACGGCGCGTACGAGGGCCGCGTGACCTTTTACGAGGAAATGGTAACCCTCGCGTACTTGGCGTCGCGGCCGAACGACTGTTTCCCGATCAAGAAGGCGGCGGCGGTCGCATTGAGTGGCCGTTACCCGACCCTGTCATGCATTCGCTATCGCCCCGCGACATCGGAGGTCACCGTATCGCTCGAAGGCTTCGAGCAGCGCGCGGCAGCGCCCCCGGTCCGCTGAGTCCCGGATCAGGGAGGACGCTCGGCACGCTACTCACCGGCGGCGCTGAGTTCGTCGACGCGCCAGCGCGCCGAGTGCCGAACCCGGGTCCGGCCGACGAAGCATCGTGGGGGCGTGCGTGACTGCCGTTCGAGCGGCGGAGAAGACGGCTATTCGGGCAGGTTGGCGCGCTTCAACCCTGCGTAGTACGTACTCTCCGCCTGCGACGCCAGGATGGGACTCGCGGAGTCGATTCCACGGCGTTCACGCCGGATCGAGCCGATCGTGGAGTTCGGCTCGGCCTTCAGCAGCGCGGCGACGGCTTTGGCCGCCCTTTCCGTGTCGCCACGACTTCCATATGCGGACACGAGTGCACGTAGAGCGGATACGCTGCCGTCCATTGCATACCACGTCTCGCAGGCCCTCGGCGCGTCTTCCAAGTGGGCGGTGTAAATGCGGGCGAGACACTGCGATCGCATGAAGTCTGCCAGGTTAAGCTTCTCGTAGACGAGTGTGACCTCGTCGAGTGGCAGGATTGCGTCTGCTCCCCGCCCCGCGCTTATGAGCAGGTCCAGGCGCTGGCTCACGGCCCAAGCGTTGACGGGGTTGATGCGAACCGCTTTGTCAGCGCTCGCGAGCGCCGCGTCAACTTGCCCCATCGCTGCAAGCACGCCTGACCGCATCGCCCACGATGCTGCGCACTCGGGATCAGCGGTCACTGCGGCCAACGTCAGCCGATCGCTCTCGGCAACGCTGTCTGCTCTTGCTCGATCGTCGGCGGGCTGTAGGTCGCTTAGGTTCAGGATCTCGGCGCGCCCGAGCAGGGCAGGGACGAATCGTGGGTTGACGGTCAATGCCTCCTTGATGCGCGCGTCCGCGCGATCAACCCACCCGGGCTTTCGGGCAACCGATTCAGCCCATCCCAACAGCACAAGGTCCATCGCGTCCGGATTTCTCGGTGGCGACCTCGCCACCCGAGCGATCTCAAGTTCGAGCACCTTCTGCACGACGCCGGGCGTGATCCGCTTCGCCGCGATCTCGAGCGAGCCATTCGCCAAGTGCCGGGGGATCTCGAAGCTGTCGCCCCACGATACGGTGTTGGTCGTCGTGTCCAACAACCGGGCCTCCACCCTTCTGGCTGGCCCAGACTCCGCGACCTCGCCTACCAGTGCGTACCGCGCCTTGAGCTCACCGCGTACACGCTGCAGGTCCCAGCGGTCGTCGGGCATGAGCCCCGTCGCAAGTCCCTTGACCGTAATCATGTTGCTCTCGGGGCTCAGCGCCAGAAGGAGACGCCGCTGCAACCTCGACGCCAATTCGCGTGAGGCGGGATCGGGAGAGTCCGACCGGAACGGCAGGACAGTCACCGACAACTTGTCGAGACTGTTCAGTTCGGCCGGTTGCAGCCAACGCCATGCCACGGGGACACCGATCGCCAGCGACGCGACAAGCGCCGTCACCCAGGCCAAGCGTGGGAACGCACGTGCCTGCCGCAGACGCGCGCGCCATCGTGCCGTTGCCGACCCCGACGCCGGCAACACCTCAAAAACGCGGACCGGTCGGCTGATGTTCTTGACGCGTTGCGTCCCACAGTCGATGAACTCGACACCGAGATCCTCCTGGATCTGCTCCTTGAGCGCCTGAGAGATGCAAATGCCGCCCGGCGGTGCCAGAGTCTCGAGGCGCGCGGCCAAATTGACTCCACCGCCGGCAATGTCCGTCTCGTCAACCAAGATGTCGGCGACGTTGACTCCGATGCGGAGTCGGATTTGATCGCGCGGGCGAACCGGGCGGTTTCGCTCCTCGGTCAGCCGCTGGACCTCGATGGCGCAGCGCAAGGCGGCCGTCGCACTGGGGAAGTCCGCCAGGATGCCGTCGCCCGTCCGCTTTATCAGTCGGCCACCGGCCCTGTCGATCGAAGGCTCAAGCACGTCCGCGAAGACCCGCCCCACGCGGACGTGGGTGCCGGTTTCGTCCTGCTCCATAAGCCGCGAGTAGCCCGCGACATCTGCGAACAGGACCGCCGCGAGGCGGCGGTTCGGCGGTACGGTGACCATGAGGATTCCCTCCTCGAGCCGCCATGCTCTCGCTAGACCGAGCCGGACGCAACAAGACGACGAGAAAACGCTCTAGCCCGGGACGGGACCCGGCAGGGAGCGACAGAACCAGCGTCGCGCACCGCAGCCGGCGTCACGAATGGACGAAGGGCCCACCCCTCTCGGGATGAACCCCTCACGTACTTTGGTTCCGCGCGGTGATCGGATCCGCGCCCGAACCCCCCGATCGCGCGCTACGCGGCCTTCGGCTTGCGCCCCGGGGCCGGCGCGGGAACGAACCCCGACACCCGGCACTGCCACGCCTCGATCGTCTTGCTGCCTTCGTAGCGCGTCAGCTGGCACATCACCACCTCACCGGCGGCGCTGAGCTCTGAGAGCAGCTTGCGCACCGTCGCCAGCGGCACGCGCATCTCGGCGGCGATCTCGAGGTCGAGTCGCTGACCGTGTTTCTTCAGGCACTGCAGGACCTCTTGCATCGTCCGTCTCCCGTGGAGGTAGGCCCGACCGTGCGAAGCTGCTGCAATCGCGCGAATGGGGAAGATTCGAAGGGCCCACCCCTCTTGGGATGGGCCCGTCACGTGCGAGCAGTCGGGGAAGCCGACCCGAGCGACGATCGGCACCGGGCCGTCTCGCGACGGCCCGATCCACGTGGGTCGCCGAACTTCTACTTGCTCTTCCAGCCTTCGAACTTGCCGGTGAAGAACGCCACATCCTTGTAGCCGAGCAGGCCGAGAATGGTGTACGCGTGCGACAACTGGTAGCCGCCGCGCGCGTAGACGATGACCCGCTTATCGGGCGACAGTCCGGCCTTCGCGTACATGGCGCGCAGATCCTGCGGCGGCAGCAGCTTGCGGTTCGTGTCGACCGTGTCGTTCCAGAACACGTTGACCGAGTTGGGAATGTGACCCCAGTCGTAGTCGGCTGGTGACCGCACGTCGAGAATGACGACCGACTTGCGGTTGTCGTCGATCGCAGCTTGCAGCTCCTTGCGATCGACGAAGCGGGGGCCGCCCGCTGCGGCTGGGTAGTGCGCCGGATCGAACGCGTAGTTCGCGAGCGAAATTTCCTGCTTCGCGTTCGGGTCGCGACTCCACTCGTCCCAGCTGGCATCGTAGAAGACGATGTTTTTGTGGCCGAGGTTGCGCAGCGCCAGGAAGCTGTTCGCGCCGTAGACACCGCTGCCACAGTAGGACACCACCTGCTTGCCGCTCTCGACGCCCGCGCGTTGGTACAGGCGGGCGACTTCTTCGACAGGCTTGAGCGTCCCTTGCGTGGTCAGCAGCATCGACTGCGGCATGCTCCGTGCGCCCGGGATGTGGCCATCGACGTAAGCGGACTCATCGCGACAGTCGATGATCGTCGCGTCGGGAGCCCCGACCTTCCGGGCAACGTACGCCATGTCGACGCGCGGGTCGCTCTTGCGAGTCATGCGGAAGTTGCTGGGCGTGGGCTTGACCGGCGCCTTGCTGAGCTCGCCGCTCCAGGCACCGATGCCGCCGTCGAGCACGTGGATGCGCCCACCGAAGCCGGCGTATTCCAGCATCACGTAGGCGCGGCCCGGCAGCGCCGTAGTCTCGTAGACGAGGAGCGTGTCCTCGTAGTTCAGGCCGGCATTCGCGATCGCCTTCTCGAACACCGGATCGCCGGCAAACTCGTTGCGCAGGCCATCGACCTGCGCCACGTTCAGTGCGCGCCACGGGAAACTGATCGCCCCCGGAATGTGGCCGGCGGCGTAGTCCTTGTCGGATCGCAAGTCGAGGACCTTGGCGCCACGTGCGATCAGCCCCTGCGACTGCGCCGACGACACGATGATCGGCAGCGCGGCGCTCTGGGCGTTCACGGTTTGAGCGAAGGCGACAGCGAGCAGGCTCGCTGCCGAAATGGTCAGGATGACAAGTGTCGAGACAATGCGCGGCATTCGCGCGAGGATATTCTTCATCGAAGTGCTCATGGGTTGTGTGGAGCTGAGACAAACGTGAACGGCCGCCACCACCTGGGGATGGCGGATCGATGCTCCTGTCGTGGGTCCACGGTCATCTAGCCGCGGCTCTGCGGCACAGGAACGCACAATCGACCATACCCCCGAGATCGTTGCCGGAGTGCCCGATCACCGCCCCTTCGACGTGATCCGTTGACGTTCGTCAACGGCAGATTCCGGCATTGCCGAGCGCCGTTCCAGTTTTCGGCAAGCGTGGCTCGCGTGTTCCGACCCGCGGCACCGCAGTTGGCGACGCGGCAGGGGTGCCGCCCGTCAGTACAGGCGGACGCTTCCGAAACATCGTGGACGATCGACATGCACGAGCCGGGCTCGGATCGCCGTTGTCGAGCCTTTCGCCGATCGACGCCTTGGAACCAGGGGGTGAGTGGTGGCGACGGGATCCTGCGCTGAGTGCGAGGAATCATTCGGGACGCCTGCTGATCATCATCTGCAAGCCGACCTCCGGGCGGCATCGGCGAGCATCGCTTCACGCGCGCACGTCGCATGCCGACTGCGTTCCAAGACGCTCGTCGGCGCGTACGTTGAGGAATTGCAGCAGAGCAGGGAACCCAACTATCCTTCGGCTCCACCACCTCGGAGGAGATGACGATGGGCTTGCTTTTCCGCAGTCCTGCCGCGAAGCGGGGCGGATTGCTTCTCGCGACCCTTTGCCTTTCGCCTTTCGCCGCGACTGCGTACGCGCAGTCGAAGTGCACGGCGACCGGTGTCATGGCGGGAGAGAAGTTCTCCCTGAGCGACTGCGCCGTCGCGTTCCTTGTCGAACCGCAACCCAGCGTGACCCTGTGGTTCAACGAGAGTCCCATCGCACCTCAGGAAGTGGAAGCCTTCCACGCCAGCGCGTATCCGAGTTCGCTCAAGGACGGCAAGCCACGCACGATGGTGGTGGCAGCGTTCTGCCCCGGAGGCGGCCAGGCAAAGGCTGCGGCGGGTGCCGTGAAGTCGATGGACGTCGGCTTCACGCACGGGAAGTCGGCCATGGCAGGCGCGCAGTGGCTCATCGAAGCCCCCAAGGACTTCAAGGTGGAAAGGATCTCGGGGGACGTGCGCCCGGGCGGCAAGCTGAGCGGGCGGATCACCGGCGGGCGATCAAGCGATGGGAGGCCTTACGCTTGGGACTTCACGTTCGACGTGACGCTTCCGGCGAGCGAGGCTGCCTCGGGGATCGGGTGCGGCTAGTCCGGATGTTGCAGAGATGAGTCGGCGAAACTGCCTTCATCCGCGTTAAGCGTCGCGCACGAACTACGCAGTCCCCGCCACGAAGACGAAGGGCCCACCCCTCTCGGGATGAGCCCCTCACGTGTTGCCACTTCCGCGCGGGGATCGGACCCGCGCGCTGACCTCCGGTCGCCTCTACGCCGCCTTCGGCTTCCTTCCCGGGGCCGGCGCCGGGACGAACCCCGACACCCGGCACTGCCACGCCTCGATCGTCTTGCTGCCTTCGTAGCGCGTCAGCTGGCACATCACCACCTCACCGGCGGCGCTGAGCTCGGCGAGCAGCTTGCGCACCGTCGCCAGGGGCACGCGCATCTCGGCGGCGATCTCGAGGTCGAGTCGCTGACCGTGTTTCTTCAGGCACTGCAGGACCTCTTGCATCGTGCGTCTCCCGTGGAGGTGAGCCCGACCGCGCAGCGGGGCCGGATGGCCTCGATCGCGCGAATGGGGAAGATTCGAAGGGCCCACCCCTCTCGGAGCAGGCCCTTCACGTGTTGGTAGGCCGTGTAGGATTTGAACCTACGACCAACGGATTAAGAGTCCGCTGCTCTACCAGCTGAGCTAACGGCCCGGAGACTGCGGGGCAATGCTGTGCCGCCTTGCCGATCCGGCGCGGCCGACCGGGACTGTTGGTAGGCCGTGCTGGGATCGAACCAGCGACCAACGGATTAAAAGTCCGCTGCTCTACCGACTGAGCTAACGGCCCGCCGTCGAGTCGCGCATTATAACGGATGCCCCGGGACCGGCCAAATCGCCCGGCCGGCGGGAATCAGTGCCGGTCCTCGGTGAGGAACGGCGGCAGCGGCGCGAAGTCGATGCCCTCCTCGCGCAGCGAATCGGCCTCCTCGGGCGAGGCCTGGCCGCGAATCGCCCGTGCCGGCGCCTCGTTGTAGTGAATGCGGCGCGCTTCCTCGGGAAAGCGGGGCCCGACGTTCTCGGTGCCGCGCACGATCTCGCGCAGCTTGGCGACCACCTCGGCCGGCAGTCCCGCGGTCGCATGCGGCGCGGGCGGAGGGGGTGGCGACGCGGCGGGCGCGGGCACCGCGACCTGACGACCCTTCGCCACCGCGACGTGCGCGGAAGGCAGCCGCGCGACTTCGATGTCGTCGCAGACGGGACAGCGCACGTGTCCCCCGGCCTGTTGCTGCTCGAATACCTCGCCCGAAGCGAACCAGCCCTCGAAGCGATGTCCGCGCGTGCACGCAAGGTCGAAGATGATCATGTGGGCATAAACGGCACGCGGGCACTACCCGTTGACCGTCGTTGGATTATGGCACGCACCCTTGCGCGGCCGACGAACGGCTGACCCCGCCGCGGCCGGCTGGCCGTTCACAGGATCAGACCGGCGCGCATCGCACCGGCCCGCCCGAAGCAACGGAGGAAACGATGGTCCCGAATCGCCCGATCTCCCGCCGCATGGCGCTCCGCGCCGGCGCCGCGCTCATCGCTGCCGCGTTCGCCGCGCCGGCCTTCGCCTACTGGGCGCCGCCGGCGTCTCCGCTCGCCGCGGTCGACGTGTACGACCGTACCACCGGCAGCGCGCTCACGTTGTACGAAAAGGACGGCCGCCGCTACGTCGTCGGTGCCCCAGGCAACGAGTACGCGGTGCGCATTCGCAACTGCACCGGCCGTCGCATCCTCGCCGTGACGAGCGTCGACGGCGTCAACGTGATCACCGGCGACACTGCCTCGCCCGACCAGTCCGGCTACGTGATCGAGCCGTGGGGCAGCGTCGAGATCGCCGGCTGGCGCAAGAGCATGTCGCACACAGCCGCGTTCTACTTCACGAACCTGGGCGACAGCTACGCGGCGCGCACCGGCCGGCCGTTCGACGTCGGCGTGATTGGCGTCGCCGTGTTCGCCGAGCGCGCGGAGCCGGTGGTCACGCGCCGGCAGCGCATTGCCGGCGGATCGAGAGAGGAAAGCGCCGACCACGCGGGGCGGCTCGGGTCGATGCCGGCGTCGGCACCCGCCGAGGCGGACACGTCGTCGGCAGAGCGCGCGGCGAACGAAGCCGTGGCGGGTGCGCCGGCAGCACCGCAAGCGAAGCTCGGCACGGGCCACGGCCGCACCGAATCGTCGTCGGCACGGCAGGTCAACTTCGTGCGCGCGACATCCGAGCCCGCGCAGGTGCTGGCGGTCCAGTACGACCGCTACGAGAACCTCGCCGCGCTCGGCGTGGTGCCGCATCGTCCGGCCCATGTCGCGCGCCAGGCACCCCGGCCATTCCCGGGCATGCGCTTCGTGCCGGATCCACGCTAGCGGACCGTGCTGCAGGTCGTGGGCGCGCGCGTTGCGGCCGCCGGGCAGGGCCCGCATACTGCACGGGCCATGCCCGCCCAGGGCCGCCCCTGCGACGACGCGAGCGACGAGGACCTGATGCTGGCCTATGCCGGCGGATCGGCCGCGTCGTTCGACCACCTCTACGCACGGCACAAGGGACCCGTGTACCGGTACGTGCTGCGTCACTGCGGCAATGCGGCGACCGCCGACGAGCTGTTCCAGGACGTCTGGACCAACGTGATTCGCGCCCGCGCGACCTACGCCCCGACCGCGAGGTTCACGACGTGGCTCTACACGCTCGCGCGCCACAAGGTGGTCGACCACTGGCGCGCGTCGGGCCAGGCAGGCTTCGTGTCGATCGACGACGATGACGACGATGCGCCGCGCGAGCGCGTGCACGCGATCCACGGCTCGCGCGTCGACGAGCCGGAGACGCGCGTCGCGTCCAGGCAGATCGGCGAGCGGCTCGTGCGCGCGCTCGCGCAACTGCCGGCCGCACAACGCGACGCGTTCCTGCTGCAGCAGGAGGCGGGTATGTCGCTCGCGGAGATCGCCGCGCTGACCGGTGCCGGCGACGAGACCGTGAAGAGCCGGCTGCGCTACGCGACGACGAAGCTGCGCGAGGCGCTGGAGGATCTCGAATGAGCGCGGCGGGCGAAGCCAAGTCCCGAAGGGGCCGTCGCCGCGCGACTGAGACGCGCCGACACTCAACGGTCGCAGGTCAGAGTGAGATGAGGAGGCGCGAATGACGGGCCCCGAACGCGATCCGGCCCTCGACGCCGCGTGGCGCGCGCAGTCGACCGAACTGCCGCCGGCGTCGGTGGACGCGGCGATCCTCGCCGCCGCGCATCGCGAGGTTGCGTCGCGTCCCCGCGCGGCGGGCGACGACGACACGCTCGCGGAAGCCCGTGAGCCGTCGCGCTGGTGGTGGGGACTCGCCGCGGCGGCGACCATCGGTGCGATCGCCTTCGGCGTCGTGCAGCTCGCGCCGTTCGGGACGGCACACGATCCCACGCGGGCCACCGACATGCCCTCCACCGAGCGTACTGCGCAGCCGGCAGAGGTACCTGCGCCGGTGATCGCCGAAGAAGCAGAGCGCATGAAGACGCGGAACGTATCGTCGACGCCCGACGGGATTGCTCGCACCGAGGCCCCCGCTCGCGAGGAGGCGCAGGTGGCGAGTGCGCCCGAGCCGGCGCCTGCTGCGAAACCGAGGCCGGCCCCCGCGCCACCGCCTGGCGGGACGCGGCAGCGCGCCGAGGCGCCGGAGCTCGCAGCGGCCGAACCCGACGCTCCTCGAACCCCCGAGGCGCCGCAGCCGTTCCCGATGGCCGCACCGCCGGCGAGCAGCCCGACCGCGAAGCAGGAGGAGGCCATGCCCGCAGCCGTGGCTTCCGCGCCTGTCGCGGAGCGTGCCGCGGGGCTGATGGCAAAACGCGCCTCGCCTGCGGCGGACGCCGCCGCGCCTGCCGCCGCCGGTGTGAGCGCCGAGAGTCGCGTCGCAGCGCTGCGCACGCCCGAGTCGTTCGTGCTGCGCATCCGCGAGCTGCACGAGGCCGGCCGCCTCGACGAGGCCGCACGCGAGCTCTTCGCGTTCCGGAACGCCTATCCCGACGCCGACGCGAAGCTGCCGCCTGCGCTGCGCGCTTGGGCCGCCACGATCCAAAAGTAGGGTCAGACTCGACTTTCCTCGCCGGACATCCCCGAGATCAAGAATTGGGGTCAGACCCCACATCCCGGAAATGGGGTCTGACCCCAATTTCGCCTTAACGGAAAGTCGAGTCTGACCCTACTTTTTGGGCAGGTCGCGAATCAGCCGCTTGATCGGCGCCGGCAATGCCGCGGACATCGCGTCGTTACGCGCGAGCCAGACGCATTCGGGCGACTCGGCGCGAGGGCGCCAGCGTCGCACCGCGATGCGCAACGGATGGAGCGTCAGCGTGAAGTGCGTGAAGCCGTGCACGATCGGCGCGAGCGCCTCGATCGCACCCGCTTCGATGCCGAAGCGCCCGCGCAGGGCCTCGGCAACGTCTGCGTCGACCGGCAGCTCCGGCAGGCTCCACAAGCCGGACCAGATGCCGGTTGCCGGACGGCGCTCGAACAGGAGCTCGCCGGCACGTTCGATCAGCAGCACCTTGAGCTCGCGCTTCGGCACCGACCTGCGCGGCCGCGGCGACGGCAATCGGTCGACGCTCCCCTGGACGCGCGCGACGCAGTCGCCCGCAACCGGGCAGGCGTCGCAGCGGGGCGCGGAGCGAGTGCACACTGTCGCACCTAGGTCCATCAGTCCTTGCGTGTAGTTCTCGATGCCGCGCGACGGCAACAGCCCCTCGGCGACCGTCCAGAGCTTCTTCTCGACCGCCGCCTCACCCGGGAAGCCCTCGACGCCGCGATGACGCGCCAGCACGCGCTTCACGTTGCCGTCGAGGATCGCGCCGCGCACGCCGAACGCGAAGGCGGCAATCGCCGCTGCGGTCGAGCGGCCGACACCGGGGAGAGCCGCAAGCTCGTCCGGTGTCCGCGGCAACGATCCGCCGTGCCGGTCGACGACCGTACGTGCCGCCGCGTGCAGGTGGTGCGCCCGCCGGTAGTAGCCGAGCCCGGCCCAGAGCTCCAGCACGCGGCCGATCGGCGCCGCGGCGAGCGCCCGGACGTCGGGAAACGCCGCGAGAAACCGCTCGTAGTAGGGCAGCACCGTCGCGACCTGCGTCTGCTGCAGCATGATCTCCGAGAGCCAGATCCGATAGGGATCGCGGCTCTGCTGCCACGGCAGGTCGTGGCGGCCGTGCCGGCGCTGCCAGGTGACGATGCGTGCGGCGAACGGCCGCGGCGGCGCGGTCGCGGCCGTCATCGCGACTCGCCGACTACGAGCGCCCGGTCAGCCGCTGCTTCGCCTTCGCCGCCGCCTCCGACTGCGGGTGCTTGGCGACGATCTCCTCGTGCGTGCGCCGGGCGCCGGCGTTGTCGCCGAGCTCGGACTGCGCCGAGGCGATGTTGAGGAGTGCGTCGGGGACCTTGTTGCTGTCCGGGTAGTTGGCGATCAGCGTGCGCTGCGCGTTGATCGCCGCGCGGTAGTCGCGGCGCGCGAAGTGCGCGTTGCCGATCCAGTACTGCGCGGACGGGGCGAGCGCGCTCTTCGGATAGGCGCGCACGAACGACGTGAACCCCGCGATCGCGCCCGGATAGTCGCCACGCTTGAAGAGCTCGAGCGCGCCGTCGTAGATGCGCTGCTCCGCCCCGGCATCGGCGGGACGCGCGGCGCCGGCGGCCGCGCCAGTCGCCGGCGGAAGCGCCCCCGCAGCTCCCGGCGCTCCGCCCGGCATCGCTGCGCCGCCGGGCGACGCCATACCTCCCGGCGATGCTGCGTCGCGCGCCTGCTACCGTCGGCGCGCCGACCGGCAGCGGCGGGGGCCGCTGCCTGCGCGGACTCGATGCGCCGCAACCGCGAGTCCAGGTCGACGTAGAGGTCGCGCTGGCGCTTCTGCGCCTCGGCGAGCTCGTGCACCAGCACCTCGATCTGGCCGCGCAGCTTCGCCATGTCGGCCTTGAAGAGCTCGATCTCGCGGGAGACCTCGACGATGCCCGCCGTACGGTTCTCGATCGCGGCGATGCGGTCCTCGAGCTGCTTCTGCACCTGTGCGAGCCGCTGGTTGGTCTCGGCGATGCGCTTGCGCGCCTCGTCGTCGTCGAAGAGCGCCGCCGACGCCGTGTGGGCGAACGCCGCGACTGCGAGGGTCGCGACCAGCCTGCGGCCGGTCATCATGGCGCTCCAGAGGGCGCCGTTGCGCTGCGATCGCGGCACGCTCTGTCCTTTCGGCGTCATTCGCCCGCGTAGACGATGTCGGCGCGGCGATTCTCGGCCCAGGCCGACTCGTCGTGCCCCGGGTTCTTCGGCTTCTCCTTGCCAAAGCTCACCGACTCGATCTGCGCTTCCTGCGCGCCGAGCAGCGTCATCGTGCGCTTGACCGCATCGGCACGCTTCTGTCCCAGCGCGATGTTGTACTCGCGCGAGCCGCGCTCGTCGGTGTTGCCCTGGATGATCATGCGCGTGCCGCGATTGGCCACCAGGTAGCGCGCGTGCGCTTCGACAAGCGGCCGGAACTCGTCCTTGACCACGAAGCTGTCGTAGTCGAAGTACACGCTGCGCTTCGACAGGATGTTGTTCGGATCGCGCAACGGGCTCCCGCCTGCGCCGGTGCCGACGGCGCCGCCGGAAGCGGTCGTGCCGCCCACACCTGCTCCGCCCACGCCGGAGGTGGTCGCGCCGCCTGCGGACGCGGTCGCGGCACCCTTGTCGTCGATCGGCGCTTCGGGTTGGGTTTCCTGGCTCGCACAACCGGCGAGGAACACCGCGGCAATTGCGGCGACAAAGAATTTGCGCATGAAGCCTCCTGCGGGTGACGGCGTCCGGTGGCGGACGCCGGGGTTGTCGGGTTGTCGATCAGGGCCGCGCGAGCGGCCCCCAGGCGGGTTCGCGGACGTCGGTCGCGGTCGACGACAGGCGCTGCTTGACGCGTCCGTCGGTCGACACTGCGGCGAGCACGCCGCGCCCGCCCTGCTCGTTGGCGTAGATCACCATCTTGCCGTTGGGCGCGATGCTCGGGCTCTCGTCGAGCGGGCCCTGTGTCAGCACCTGCACCTGGCGCGTGGCGAAGTCCATCGTCGCGACCTGGAAGCGGCCGCCTTCGCGGCGGACGAACACCATGCCCTTGCCGTCGGGCAGCGGGCGCGGCGACACGTTGTAGCTGCCCTCGAAGGTGACGCGCTCGACCGTGCCGGAACCCACCGCCATCCGGTAGATCTGCGGACTGCCGCCGCGGTCGGAGGTGAACAGCAGCGACTGGCCGTCGGGCATGAAGTACGCCTCCGTGTCGATCGCGGCGCTCTGCGTGACTCGGCGCACGTTGCCGCCGTCGGCGTTCATCAGGTAGATCTGCGAGCCGCCATCGCGGGTCAGCGTGACGGCCAAGGTGCGGCCATCCGGCGACCACGCCGGCGCGCTGTTGCTGCCGCGGAAGTTCGCGACCGCCTGCCGTCCGCCCGTGGCGAGCGACTGCACGTAGACCACCGGCTTCTTCTGCTCGAGCGACACGTAGGCGATGCGCGAGCCGTCGGGCGCCCAGCGCGGCGACAGGATCGGTTCATTCGACGAGACGATCGTCTGCGGATCGTGGCCGTCGGCGTCGGCGACCTGCAGCGAGAAACGTGAGCCCTGCTTGGTGATGTAGGCGATGCGCGTCGAGAACACGCCCGGCGCGCCGGTCAGTTTCTCGTAGATCACGTCGGCGATGCGGTGCGCGGTGGCGCGAAACTGCGCGGGCGCGACCGTGTAGACCTGGCTCGCGAGCACCGACGCCTTGGTCGCGTCGACCAGCGCGAAGCGCACCTCGACCCGCCCGTCCTGGAGCGCGCGCATCGACCCCACGACGACCGCATCGGCGCCGCGCGCGCGCCAGTCGGCGACCCGCACTTCCTCGGGCCGCGCCGGCCGCGGCGTGATGCCGGCATAGTCGACGAGGCGGAACAGGCCCGAGCGGGCGAGATCGGCGCCGACGATGCCGGTGATGCCGAGCGGCCACGTGGCCTCGCTCTCGAACGGGACGATCGAGATCGGGATCGTCGTCCCGGCGCCGCCGACGATCTCGATCGTCAACTGCGCCCGCGCCGGCAGCGCAGGCAGGAGCGTGAAGGAGAGGAGGAGGAGAAGGGTCCGGAGGAGGCTTCGCATCGGCGGGAGGGCCGCTGCAATGCGTCCGGGTGAGTGTCGCCATCGGACGACATCGAATCGCACACGGACCGCAGCGGCTTGCGGATTATAACGTTGTCATATCACGCGCGGGGTTCGCGCGGCGCGCAAATCGTGAACGCCGCGAAATCGGCCGAGCTTGCTCAGTGGGCCGTGACCGACGTCGGCACCCCGAACGCCTCGGCGATGCGTACCGCCGCGCGGCGCGCGTCGTCGCGATTCGCAAAAGGCCCGACGTACACGCGCCACAGCCCCTTCTGCTGCCGCACGCGGGGTTCGACCTCGGCCGCTGCCATCTGGTTCTGCACGTGCGCGAGAAACACCTGCGCGTTGGCGTGGTTGGCGAAGGCGCCGAGCTGCACGACGAAGCCATCCTTCGCGTCCGCGGCGGGCTGTTCGGCGACCGGCGGCCGCATGGCCTGCGGCGGGCCGCTCGCGACGGCCGGCGCGACGGGAGGGAGCGGCGCCGCCGCGGCGTAAGTCTCGGTCGGCAGGATCGCCTCGACCTCGACCTCGCCGCTGCCCTTCTGGGCAATGCCGAGCCGGTGCGCGGCTGCGAACGAGAGGTCGATGACGCGGCCGTGCAGGAACGGTCCGCGGTCGTTGACCCGCACCACCACGCTCTTGCCGCTCGCCACGCTCGTCACCCTGGCGTAGGACGGCAGCGGCAGCGTCGGGTGCGCCGCGGTCATCGCGAACATGTCGTACACCTCGCCGATCGAGGTCTTCTGGCCGTGGAACTTGCGCCCGTACCAGCTCGCCACGCCGCGCTCGCGGTACGGCCGCGGCGCGGTCGCGGGCACGTAGTCGCGCCCGAGGACCGTGTACGGCCGGTTGGCGAAACGGTGCAGCGGCTCGTTCCTCGGCACCGCGTCGGGCACCGCGTCGAGGTCGATCGTCACGGCGGGCGGCGGCCCGTCGTCGCTGTAGTACTTCGACGACGGCGTCGCCGCAGCGGGCTGCGCCGGCCCGGGCACGGGTGCGGGGGCGGCCGGCGGCTTGGGCGCGGTCGTGCACGCGGCAAGCGCGGCTGCGACGACGGGGACGAGGGAGCGAAACGACACGGCGACGCACTCTATCACCGAACCGCGCGGCGCCTTGCCCACGCGCTTCGCGCAGGGCCACAATGGCCGGCGATGCTCGTCGACACGCACCTCTTCGCCTGGAATCCGGCGCTGTGGAACTGGCCCGAGCTGCGGGACGACATTCGTGCGCTCGCGAAGCGCGGCCACCTCGACACCGACTGGAGTGCGGGACGCACGCGCAACCTCGAACCGGGCAGCAGAGCGTTCCTGGTGCGCCTCGGCGTGCCGCCGAAGGGCCTGTTCGGCGCCGGCACGGTGATGACCGCGCCGGTCGAGCGCCGGCACTGGCGCAAGGACAAGGCCGCCGCCGGAGCGAAGACCGGCTACGTGATGCTGCGCCTCGACGCGCTGTTCGAGATGCCGATCGTCACCTTCGACGACCTCGCACAACCGCCGTTCGCGGGCTTTCGCTGGGGCATCCGCCAGTCGGGCGTGCGCGTGCCCGGCCCGCTCGCCGAGGCGCTCGATGCCTTGTGGCAGTCGCGTTGTGCGGCCGCCGTCGCGGCAGCGTCGGCCCAGCCCGCGCGTGGACGGCGATGACTGCCGTCGAACGCCGTCGATGAGCGCGCGCCTCGCCGCTGACGCGGTCGTGCTCGTGCACCTTGCGTTCGTCGTCTTTGTGGTCGTCGGCGGCTTCGTCGTGCTGCACTGGCCGCGCATCGCCTGGCTGCACGTGCCTGCGGCGCTGTGGGGGGCGTGGGCGGAGCTCACCGCCACGATCTGCCCGCTCACGCCGCTCGAGAACGCGCTCAGGCAGCGCGCCGGCGAGACCGGCTACGAGGGCGGCTTCATCGAGCACTACCTGATCCCGGTCCTCTATCCCGCCGGCCTCACGCCGGCGCATCAGCGCTGGATCGGCGTGTTCGTGGTCGCCGTCAACGTCGTCGCTTACGTACTCGCGATCCGTCGGGCGCGCCGGCGCCGCGACGCGCAAGCGCGAACCGGCGTAGCATCGGCGGTTTCGACTCCGAGAGGAAACGCGCCATGACGATCTGCCCCATCGCCGTCGTCGTCGGATGCAGGAAGTGCCCCGCGTTTCGCGTCTGCCCCGTGAAAACCGTCATCGGCGACCATCCGAAGGAGCCGCCGCCGACTGCCCCTACGCGGGCAAGCACGTCGAGGGCGAAGGCAAAGAAGGGCTGATGACGCTTTCGAGCACTCTCCTCGCGTGCGCCGCCGTAGCGCTGGCGGTGGGGCTCGCCCCCGCCGCGGCGCAGACCCGGGCGTCGGGCCCGCCGCCGCGGATCGACGCAAAGCAGCACCCCGAGCTCGCGGCCCTGCAGGCGTGGCTCGAGGGCGGCACCGACGCCGCCCGCCAGTGCGCGCTCTCCGGCGGGCTGTTCCAGGACGCCAACGGGCTCTACCGCCAGACGCGGTCCGAGCCGGAGACCGCCGCGGCGATGATGCGCGCGCACGGCGACGCGCTGCCCGCGGCCGATCGTATGCGCCTGCAGGCCATCGTGGAAACCGTCACCGCGATGGCCGCCGGCCTGGCCGAGCTCGACCGGGACAGCGCCGCGATCGCATATGCGCGCATGTGCATGGGCCGCGCGCAGGATCCCGGCAAGGCGCCGACCAGCACGGCGCTCGGCAGGCAGTACGAGGGGGCGCTCGCCTGCAGCCGCAAGGGGCAGGCGGGCAGCCTCGAGCGCAAGGAGTGCGTCGCCGCCGCGTTCGGCGGCCGCCTGTAAAGCGGCAAGCCTGCCCGCTTCCCGTAGAATTCTCCGGCAGCTGCACGCCGCGATTCGCCGCGCCGCACGACAACCTGAACGCGCGCCCAGGGGAAACCGCATGACCAACGCCGCGATCACGGGCTGGGGCAAGGCCATGCCCCCCGCCGTGCTCTCCAACGCCGATCTGGCGACGTTTCTCGATACCGACGACGCCTGGATCGTCCAGCGCACCGGCATTCGCGAGCGCCGCGTCACCCACGTCGTCGGTTCGGAGCTCTCCTATGTCGCGGGACGGCGCGCGCTCGCGTGCGCGGGCCTCGCCGCCTCCGACCTCGACCTGATCGTCTACGGCAGCTGCAGCAGCGAGGAGGCGGTGCCCAACACGGCCTCGGGGCTGCAGTTCCGGCTCGGCGCGTGGAATGCCGGCGCGATGGACGTCAACACGGCGTGCACGAGCTTCCTCTACGGGCTCTCGACCGCCAGCGCGCTGATCCGCGCGGGCACGGTGAAGAACGCGCTCGTCGTCGGCGTCGAGACCATCTCGCCGTTCATGGACTGGGAGAACCGCAACGTCGCGGTGTTGTTCGGCGACGGCTGCGCGGCCGTCGTGCTGCAGGCCTCCGACGACGACACCGGCATCGTCGCCGACAAGCTGGGCTGCTACGCCGACGCGCGCCACATCCTGCGCGTGCGCGGCCACGGCACGACCTACGCCAACCGCGACGTCAGCTACGGCGACACGCAGTGGGACTTCGACGGGCAGGAGATCTTCAAGCGCGCGGTGCACGGCATGAGCGAGGCCTCGGCGCACGTGCTCGCCAAGGCTGGCGTGAAGCCGGCCGACGTGCACCTCGTCGTCCCGCACCAGGCCAACCTGCGCATCATCGAGTTCGTCGCGAAGCGTGCGGGGATTCCGATGGAGCGCGTCTTCCTGACCATCGGCAAGTACGGCAACATGTCCGCCGCCACGGTGCCGGTCGCGCTGGTCGAGGCGCTCGAGGACGGTCGCGTGCCCCCGCATGCGCTGATGCTGATGCCGGCATTCGGCGGCGGGCTCACGTGGTGCGCGCACCTCGTGCGCTTCGGCGCACGGGTCACGCCGCTGGACGTCGCCGACGTCGATCTGCCGCCCTGCGGCGACACCGCGCTCGACCTCGTCAACGCACTCCGCGCCCGCAAGGGTAACCGCGCCCGCTCGGCGGCCGGCCTCGCCGGCCCGATCTTCCCCGAGACGCAGGTCATCCTGGCGGGCAGCGACGCCGTCGCCTAGAAAGTAGGTCAGCCTCCGAAAGTGGGGTCAGACTCGACTTTCCGCACCTAACTTTGGCAATGTCGACGCGTGCCCATGGAAAGTCGAGTCTGACCCCACTTTCGGAGGAAAGTCGAGTCTGACCCTACTTTCTAGGAGTGGACGAGCTTGCGGTGCGCCTGCACGCTCATCAGGATGCCGATGCCGATGAACAGCGACAAGAGCGCCGTGCCGCCGTAGGAGATGAACGGCAGCGGCACGCCCACCACGGGCAGCACGCCGCTCACCATGCCCATGTTCACGAACGCGTAGGTGAACAGCATCAGCGTCACCGCGCCGGCCATCAGCCGCCCGAACAGCGTCGACGCGTTGGCCGCGATCATCATGCCGCGCCCGACCAGCAGCAGGTACAGGAAGACGAGCAGCACGTTGCCGATCAGGCCGAACTCCTCGCCGAACACGGCGAAGATGAAGTCGGTGTGGCGCTCGGGCAGGAAGTCGAGGTGCGTCTGCGTACCGTTCAGCCAGCCCTTGCCGACCACGCCCCCGGAGCCGATCGCGATGGACGCCTGCGTGGTGTGGTAGCCGGCGCCGAGCGGGTCCTGCGTCGGGTCGATGAACGTGAGGATGCGCCGCCGCTGGTAGTCGTGGAGCAGCGTCCACAGCACCGGCGCCGCGGCGCCGACCGCCACGAACAGCCCGACGATGATCTTCCAGGACAGTCCCGCGAGGTAGAGCACGAAGAAACCGGACGAGATGAGGAGCAGTGCGGTGCCGAGGTCGGGCTGGCGCTTGACCAGGATCGCCGGAATCGCGATCAGCACCGCGGCGAGCACGAAGTCCTTCCAGCCGATGCGTCCCTCGAACTTCTGGAAGTACCACGCGAGCATCAGCGGCAGCGCGATCTTCATCAGCTCGGAGGGCTGGATGCGCGTGATGCCGAGGTTCAGCCACCGCCGCGAGCCGTTCACGACGACGCCGAACAGCGCGACGCCGACCAGCAGCACCACCGCCAGCACGTAGAGCGGCACCGCGGCGCGGGCGAGCGTCTGCGGCGGGATGTTCGCGACCACCCACATCGCCACCAGCGCCACGGCGAGGCTCGCGAGCTGGTTGCCGACGCGGGCGACGCTCTGGTCCGCCGCGGAAAACAGCGTGACGAAGCCGACGGCGACGAGCGCCATCACGATCCCGAACAGGGACCGGTCGATGCGGCGGACCAGGAACTCCCAGAAGCGGGCGGCAAACTCGAGCATCAGTCGCTCTGGTCGTCGGGATCGGGCGCGCCGGGTGCGAGCGGCGCGGCACTCGGCGCCTGGTCGCCCAACAGGAAGAAGTCGAACACCTGCCGCGCGATCGGCGCCGCGGCCTGCGCGCCGAAGCCGCCGTTCTCGACCAGCACCGCGACGGCGATGCGCGGACGGTCGGCGGGCGCGTAGGCCATGAACCAGGCGTGGTCGCGCAGCCGCTCGTCGATCTTGCTGGCGTCGTACTTCTCGCCCTTGAGCGAGTAGACCTGCGCGGTGCCGGTCTTGCCGCCGGCGACGTACTTCGCGCCGTCGAACGCGCGGCGGCTGGTGCCTTCCCTGTTGACGCCTACCAGCGCGTTGCGGATCACCTCGATGTGCTCCTTCGACACCGCCAGCGTGTGCGTCGACTCGGCGGCGATCCGCGTCACCTCGCCCGTGCGCAGGTTCTCGACCTGCTTCACGAGGTGCGGCCGGAACGCGACGCCGTCGTTGGCGAGCGTCGCCGTCGCCTGCGCGAGCTGCAGCGGCGTGAACGCGGTGTAGCCTTGGCCGATGCCGGCCGAGACCGAGTCGCCGAGGTACCACTTGCGGTGGTCCTCGCGGTAGTTCGGGCCGGCGAAGCGCTTGCGCTTCCACTCGCGCGACGGCAGCACACCCGCGCTCTCGCCCTCGAGGTCGACGCCGGACAGGCGCCCGAACCCCAGCGTCGACATGAACGCGTGCGTCTCGTCGATGTCGCTCTCGGCGGCGAGCTGGTAGTAGTACGTGTCGCACGAGACGACGATCGACTTGTACATGTCGACGACGCCGTGCCCGCCCGGCTTGTCGTCGCGGAAGCGATGCGAGTGACCGGCAATCTGGAAGTAGCCGGGATCCGAGATCGTCTGCCCGGGGGTGCGC
Source organism: uncultured beta proteobacterium (assembly GCA_963765065.1). GTDB lineage: Bacteria > Pseudomonadota > Gammaproteobacteria > Burkholderiales > Casimicrobiaceae > VBCG01. The sequence goes on from CAVXVH010000020.1 coordinate 291,256, forward strand.
CGTCCCGAGGCCAGCGCCCCCAGCGCGAGGAACGGCTTGATCGTCGAACCCGGCGGGTACGCCCCCTTGAGCGGCCGGTTGAGCATCGGCCGGTCGGGCGATTCGTTCAGCTCCTTCCAGCTCGCCGGGTCGATGCCGTCGACGAACAGGTTCGGGTCGAACCCCGGCCGGCTGACGAACGCGAGCACCTCGCCGGTCGCGGGGTCGATCGCCACCAGCGCGCCGCGGCGGGTGCCGAACGCCGCCTCGGCCGCCTGCTGCAGCCTGATGTCGATCGACAGCCGCAGGTTGTTGCCGGCGATCGGCGGCACGCGGGACAGCGTGCGCACCGCGCGCCCGCCGGCATCGACCTCGACCTCCTCGACGCCGGTCGTGCCGTGCAGCTCGCGCTCGTAGGTGTACTCGACGCCGAGCTTGCCGATGTAGTCGGTGCCCTTGTAGTTCGCGGTCGCCTCCCACTCGGCGATCTTCTCGAGGTCGCGGTCGTTGATGCGGCCGATGTGGCCGAGGAAGTGCGAGCCGACCTCGCCGAGCGGGTAGGTGCGGAACAGCCGGGCCTTGATCTCGACGCCCGGAAAGCGGTAGCGGTTGACCGCGAACCGGGCCACCTCCTCGTCGGACAGGCGCGTGCGCAGCGGCAGGCTCTCGAAGTTCTTCGACTCCTCGAAGAGCTTGCGGAAGCGCTTGCGGTCGCGCGGCGTGACCTCGACGATCTCGGCCAGCTCGTCGATCACCCGGTCGAGATCCTTCACGCGCGACGGCTGGATCTCCAGCGTGTACGCCGAGTCGCTCTGCGCGAGCACGACGCCGTTGCGATCGGTGATCACGCCGCGGTTCGGGGGGATCGGCACGATCGCGATGCGGTTCGACTCGGCGAGCGTCCGGTAGTGGCCGTGCTGCGTGACCTGCAGGTAGACGAAACGCGCCACCAGCCCGCCGAACGCCGCGAGCACGAGCACACCCGCGACGGCCAGGCGGCGGCGGAACCAGAACTGCTCACGCTCCGGGTTGCGCACCTCGTAGCCGCCGAACCCGCGTTCCGCGCGCCGCGTGCCGGAGAAGAAGGAGCGCCGTGCCATCGGTTGCGGGGCGGGGCGCCTACAGCGTGGCCGTCGAGCGCACCGGGCGCTGCGGCAGCTGCAGCAGCACCGAGAGCGCCGGCCACAGGAACGCGCCGACCAGCGCCGGCACGAAGTAGGTGAGGCGCGGCATCGGCGCGCCGCCGAACACGCGCACGAACAGCACGAGCCCGGCGCAGAAGACGAGCAGCGCCGCGACCTGCACTGCCTGCTGCCACAGCGGGAAGCGCAGCACGCGCCGGCGGAAGTACTCCGCCGCGTAGGCGAGCACCGTGTAGGCGAGGGCGTGCTGCCCGAACAGCGTGCCGTCGCCCACGTCCATCAGCAGCCCCATCGCCCACGCGACGCCGACGCCGACGTAGCGCGGCGCCTGGATGCACCAGTAGAGCAGCGTGAGGGCGAGGAAGTCCGGGCGCAGCGCGAGCCCCGTGTCCGCGAGCGGCAGCAGGTTGCCGAACAGCGCGGCGGCGAGCGTCAGCGCGACGAACAGCGGCTTGACCGGCCGCAGCACCTCGTTGGGGTCGGCCGGCGCGAGCGAGGGCAGTCGGAACGACATCCCGCTAGCCTCCTCGCGCCGTGCGGCCGCGCCCCGGCTTCTTGACCGCGTCGGCCTCGACCGGGTCCTCGGGACGCGGCGGCAGCGCCTCCGCCCGCGCGAGCACGAGCAGCTGCTCGCTGCGGTCGACGCCGCCGACCGGCGTGACCGTGATGCGGGCGAACATCTGCCCCGTGTCGCGCTCGACGGTCGCGATGCGCGCCACGGCAAGCCCCTGCGGATACGTGCCGTCGAGCCCCGACGTGACCAGCAGGTCGCCGACCCGCACGTCGGCCGTCGGCGACATGAAGCGCAGCTCCGGCGCACGGCCCGCCCCGGCGCCGGCCATGACCGCGCGCACGCCGTTGCGCTCGAGCTTGACCGGGATCACGTGGTCCTTGTCGGTGAGCAGCGTGACCTCGGCGACGTACGGATAGGTGCGCGTCACCTGCCCGACGATGCCGTCGGCGTCGACGACCGCTGCACCCGCGACGACGCCCGCGTCGCGGCCCTTGTCGACGACGAGCTTCTGCTGGAACACATCGCGACCCGTGTAGAGCACCGTGACGGCGGTCGCGCCGCTGTCGAGCCGCGCACGGGTCTCGAGCAGCGCCTTCAGGCGCTCGTTCTCCTGCGCGAGCGTGACCGCCCCCTGCGCCTTCGCGCCGGTTTCGGCCAGGCGCTGCTTCAGGGCCTCGTTCTCCTCGGCGAGCGCCTGCTTCGACGCGAAGTAGTCGCCGACGCCCGCGATCACCGCGCCGGGCAGCGCTGCCGCGCGCTGCACGGGATGGAGCACGACCGCAACCACCTGCCGCACCTGCTCGAGGTAGCGGTACCGCGTGTCGAGGAACAGGAGCGCGATCGAGACGAGGCCGAAGAACACGAGCCTCGCCGCCGGCGACGGGCCACGGTGAAAGAAGGCCGGCGTGTCGACGGGAAGGTGGGAAACCATCGCTGCGGAGCGTCGAGGATCGAGGACCGATCCCGGTCCCGTCAGTCCGTCGTGAAGATCGTCTGGAGCTTCTCCATGTTCTCGAGCGCCTTGCCGCAGCCGCGCACCACGCAGGTGAGCGGGTCCTCGGCCACGATCACCGGAAGCCCCGTCTCTTCCATCAGCAGGCGGTCGAGGTCGCGCAGCAGCGCGCCGCCGCCGGTGAGCACCATCCCGCGGTCGGCGATGTCGGCGCCGAGCTCGGGCGGCGTGCGCTCGAGCGCGCTCTTCACCGCGGACACGATGCTGTTCAGCGGGTCGGTCAGCGCCTCGAGGATCTCGTTCGACGAGACCGTGAAGCTGCGCGGGATGCCCTCGGCGAGGTTGCGTCCCTTGACCTCCATCTCCTTCACCTCGGAGCCCGGGAACGCGCTGCCGATGGTCTTCTTGATCTGCTCCGCCGTGGTCTCGCCGATCAGCATGCCGTAGTTGCGGCGGATGTAGTTGACGATCGCCTCGTCGAACTTGTCGCCGCCGACGCGCACGCTACCCGCGTACACCATGCCGCCCAGCGAGATCACGCCGACCTCGGTGGTGCCGCCGCCGATGTCGACGACCATCGATCCGGTCGCGTCGCCCACCGGCAGGTCGGCCCCGATCGCGGCCGCCATCGGCTCCTCGATCAGGTAGACCTTCGATGCGCCGGCGCCGAGCGCGGACTCGCGGATCGCGCGGCGCTCCACCTGCGTCGAGCCGCACGGCACGCAGATGATGATGCGCGGCGACGGCGAGAACAGCCGCGAGTCGAGCACCTTCTTGATGAACTGCTTCAGCATCTGCTCCGTCACCGTGAAGTCGGCGATGACGCCGTCCTTCATCGGCCGGATCGCGGTGATGTTGCCCGGCGTGCGGCCCAGCATCTGCTTGGCCGCGAGCCCGACCTCCTGGATCACTTTCTTGCCGTTCGGCCCGCCTTCCTGGCGGATGGCGACGACCGAGGGCTCGTCGAGCACGATGCCCTTGCCGCGCACGTAGATCAGCGTGTTCGCGGTGCCGAGGTCGATCGCGAGATCGCTGGAAAAGTAGCCTTTGAAGAATTCGAACATGCGGGGAGCCTGCGGGGGCGAGCGCGACGTTTCGGGGATCGAGGGCCGCACCGGTCCGGAATGGGGCGCTATGATACCCTCTATGACGTTGTTCTGGCGCCGTGCGGCGTCGCGAAAGGGTGATTTTCCCCTCCAGGCGGTCCGCCGTTCCGCGCGCACCGCCACCCTCGCCGTCCGACCCGCAGTCCCACGATGATCAGCCACGACGACGTCCGCCGGATCGCCGACCTCGCCCGCCTCGAGGTGACCGCCGAGGAGGTCGCGGCGGTCCACGGCAAGCTCGCGGCGATCTTCGGCCTGATCGACGAGCTCGCCGCGGTCGACACCACGGGCATCGAGCCGATGGCGCACGTGCTCGATGCGGTGCTGCCGTTGCGCGAGGACACGGTCACCGAGACCGACCGGCACGCGCTCTACCAGTCGGTCGCACCGGCGACCGAGGACGGTCTCTATCTGGTGCCGCGCGTCATTGAGTGAGTAACGCGATGGCGGCCGAACAGACGATTGCCGGGTTGCTGCGGCGCCTCGACGCCCGCGAGGTCTCCGCGGTCGAGCTGACCCGCGATGCGCTCGAGCGCATCGCGCAGGCCAACGGCACGCTCAACGCCTTCATCAGCGTCGACGAGGCCGGCGCGCTCGCGCAGGCGCTGGCCGCCGACGCGGCGCGCGCGAAGGGCGAAGCAGGCCCGCTCGCGGGCATCCCGATCGCGCACAAGGACGTGCTGATGACCGCGGGCCTCAAGACGACCTGCGGCTCGCGGATGCTGGCGAACTTCGTCGCGCCCTACGACGCGTTCGTCGTCGAGGGCCTGCGGCGCGCCGGTGCCGTGCTGGTCGGCAAGACCAACATGGACGAGTTCGCGATGGGCTCGTCCAACGAGAGCAGCTTCTTCGGACCGGTGCGCAATCCCTGGGATCCCGAACGCGTTCCCGGGGGCAGCTCGGGCGGCTCCGCCGCGGCCGTCGCCGCGCGCCTCGTCGCCGGGGCGACCGGCACCGACACCGGCGGCTCGATCCGCCAGCCCGCCGCGTTGACCGGCATCTGCGGGCTGAAGCCCACGTACGGGCTGTGCTCGCGGTACGGACTGGTCGCATTCGCGTCGTCGCTCGACACACCCGGGCCGTTCGCGCAGACGGCGGAGGACTGTGCGCTCCTGCTCGACGCGATGGCGGGGCACGACCCCCGCGATTCGACGTCGATCGACCGCCCGAAGGAAGACTATCGGCGCGCCCTGGCCACGCCGCCGGCAGACCCGGCGCGCCCGCTCGCGGGCCTGCGCATCGGCCTGCCCGAGCAGTACTTCGGGGACGGCATCGACGCCGAAGTCGCCGCCGCGGTGGACGGCGCCCTCGAAGCGCTGCGCCGGCTCGGCGCGACGACCGTCCCGCTGCGCCTGCCGGCCGTGCGGCTGTCGATCCCGGTGTACTACGTGATCGCCCCCGCAGAGGCCTCGTCGAACCTGTCGCGCTTCGACGGCGTGCGCTACGGCCACCGCGCCGCCGCGTACGACGACCTTGGCGACATGTACCGCAAGTCGCGGGCGGAGGGCTTCGGCGCCGAGGTGAAGCGCCGCATCCTGGTCGGCACCTACGTGCTCTCGCACGGCTACTACGACGCCTACTACCTCAAGGCGCAGCAGGTGCGGCGCCTGATCGCCGACGACTTCCGGCGCGCGCTCGGGGCCTGCGACGTGATCGCAGGCCCGACGTCGCCCACGCCCGCGTTCCGGCTGGGCGACAAGTCGGACGATCCGGTACAGATGTACCTGAACGACATCTTCACGGTCGCGGCCAACCTGACCGGCCTGCCCGCGATGTCGATCCCTTGCGGGTTCACCCGCGGCGGCCTGCCGGTCGGGCTGCAGCTCCACGCCGATCACTTCGGCGAGGCGCGCCTGCTCGAAGTCGCGCACCGGTACCAGCAGGCCACTGACTGGCACCTGCGTGCCCCGCCGGGAGTCGGGCGCCATGGGTGAGTGGGAAGTCGTCATCGGCCTCGAGACGCACGCGCAGCTCTCGACCGCGTCCAAGATCTTCTCCGGCGCCGCGACCGCGTTCGGCGCCGCGCCCAATACGCAGGCCGCTGCGGTCGACATCGCGCTGCCCGGCGTGCTGCCGGTGTTGAATCGCGGTGCCGTCGAACGGGCGATCCGCTTCGGCCTCGCCGTCGGTGCGGCGATCGCGCCCCGCAGCGTGTTCGCGCGCAAGAACTACTTCTATCCGGACCTCCCCAAGGGCTACCAGATCTCGCAGTTCGAGATTCCCGTGGTGCAGGGCGGGTCGATCGCGATCGTCTCGCCCACGCGCGGCGCGATCGTCGTGCGCCTGACGCGCGCGCATCTCGAGGAGGACGCGGGCAAGAGCCTGCACGAGGACTTCCACGGCATGACCGGCATCGACCTGAACCGCGCCGGCACGCCGCTGCTCGAGATCGTCTCGGAGCCCGACCTGCGCAGCGCCGCGGAGGCCGTCGCCTACGCGAAGGCGCTGCACGGGCTGGTGCGCTGGATCGGCATCTGCGACGGCAACATGCAGGAAGGCAGCTTCCGCTGCGACGCCAACGTCTCGGTGCGGCGCCCGGGTGCCCCGCTCGGCACGCGCTGCGAGATCAAGAACCTGAACAGCTTCCGCTTCATCGAGCGCGCAATCGAGTTCGAGGTGCACCGGCAGATCGAGCTGATCGAGGACGGCGGCGCGGTCCTGCAGGAGACGCGACTCTACGACCCGGACCGCAACCAGACCCGGACGATGCGCAGCAAGGAAGACGCGCAGGACTACCGCTACTTCCCCGACCCGGACCTGCCGCCGCTCGTGATCGACCGCGCGTGGGTCGAGCGCGTCGCGGCGGAGCTGCCCGAGCTCCCGGCGGCGTTGAAGGAACGTTTCGAGCGCGAGTACGCGTTGACTGCCTACGATGCCACGATGCTGACGCAGAACCGCGAGATGGCGGCGTACTTCGAGGACGCGGTGCGCGCCTACGGCGGGGAGGCGAAGACCGTCGCCAATTGGATGCTGGGCGAGGTCTCGGCGGCGCTCAACCGTTCCGAGATGGACATCGGCGCGGCGCCGCTCGCGCCGGCCGCCCTCGCCAGACTGCTCGAGCGTGTCGCCGACGGCACGATCTCGACCAAGATCGCCAAGGACGTTTTCGACGCGATGTGGGTGGGCGAAGGCGATCCCGACGCGATCATCGCGAAGCGCGGGCTCACGCAGATCTCGGACGAAGGCGCGATCGAGAAGCTGGTGGACGAGGTGCTCGCCGCCAACCCCGCGATCGTCGCCGAGTTCCGCGCCGGCAAGGAGAAGGCCTTCAATTCGCTCGTCGGCAAGGCGATGGGCGCGTCGAAGGGCAAGGCCAACCCGGCGCAGGTCAACGCCATCCTGCGACGCAAGCTCGGCGGCTGACGCCCGGTCCCCCCGGGCACCCATCCGGCCCGCGCACGCGGAGCGGTTCGCGGGGCCCCGATTTGTCCAGCACAGATTGTCGCGTACTGGACAAGTTTCCCTGGCGACTGCCGATAATATGGGCGGTTCGCAAGGCGCCGATCGACGCGCCGCAGGTTCCCCCAACCCCAAACCTTTCGAAGCAGAACATGACCCTACGCTCCGTTGCCTCGTTCACCGTTTGCGCTGCCCTGGTGGCTGCCACCAGCGCCGCGATTGCCCAAACCGTACCCGCACCTGCCGCAGCCACGCCGCCGCCGGCCGCGGCTCCTGCCGCTCCGCCCGCGGCCGCCCCGGCCGCGGCACCCGCACCCGCGGCGGCGGCCGCCCCCGCCACCGGGACGGAACAAGGCAAGCTCGCGTGGTACGGCAGCAAGTTCGCCGGGCGCAAGACCGCCAGCGGCCAGCGTTACGACCCGAACGCGCTCACGATGGCGCACAAGACGCTGCCGTTCGGAACCCGCGTCAAGGTCACCAACCTCGCCAACAAGCGCAGCGTCGAGCTGCGCGTGAACGACCGCGGACCGAAGCAGGCCGACCGCATCGGTGACGTCTCGCACGCCGCCGCGAAGCGCCTCGGCATGGTTCGCGCCGGCGTCATCGACGCCGAAGTGACCGTCGTCGCGCCCCCCGCCACCAGGAAGGGCTGATTGCGCGGTCCCGCCGCCAGCCCACTCTCGAAAAGGAAGCACCCATGAGCGACAACCTGCTGTCCCTCGTCCAATCCGCGCTGGGCGATGACTTCGCCAAACTGACCGGCCAGTTCCTTGGCGAATCCGTGCCGTCGACGCGATCGGCGCTCACCAGCCTGCTCCCGGCCGTGCTCGGCGGCGTCGCGCAAAAGGGCGCAACCCCCGAGGGCGCGGCGGGCCTGCTGTCGCTCATCAACGGCTCGAACCTCGACACGAGCATGCTCGACAACGTCGCGGGCCTGTTCGGCTCCGGCAACAACGCGATGAGCTCGCTGATGAAGCTCGGCACGTCGACGCTCGTCCCCGCGCTGTTCGGCGACAAGGCCGGCGGGCTGGTCAGCGCCCTCGCCGGCGCGGCTGGCATCAAGAGCTCGTCGGCCACGAACCTGCTCGCGATGGCCGTGCCGCTGATCTTCACGTTCCTCAAGAAGTACATCAGCCAGAACAACCTGAGCGCCGGGTCGCTGTCGTCGCTGCTCAAGGGCCAGGGCGAGTTCCTGTCGAAGTCACTCGACAGCCGCCTCACCGGCGCGCTGGGCTACGCGAACCCCGCGGCGATGCTGTCCGGCCTCGGCGGCGCGGCGGCCGATACCGCGAAGCGCACCGGTGCAGCGGCCGCGACCACCGCCGCTGCAGCCACGACGGCCACGAAGTCCGGACTGATGCGCTGGCTGCCTTGGCTGATCGGCGCGGCGATCCTGCTCGCGCTGTGGAACATGTTCTCGGGCAAGCCGACGCCGCCGCCTGCCCCGGCGCCACAGGCCACTGCACCCGCCCCCGCGCCTGCGCCTGCGCCCGCAACGGCCCCCGTGGCAGCCGCCGCCTATCCGTTCAAGGCGTACTTCGACTCCGGCTCGGCCGCGATCGGACCGGTCGCCAACGCGACCATCACCGCCGCCGCCGAGGCGATCAAGAAGGACGCCGCCAAGGTCGCCCTCACGGGCTACACCGACAAGACCGGCGACGTCGCCAAGAACGAGGAGCTCGCCAAGAGCCGGGCACTGGCCGTTCGCGACGCGTTGAAGGCCGCGGGCGTGGCCGAAGGCAACATCGAGATGCGGGCCCCGGTGTTCGTCGAAGCCGGCGCGGGTGGCGCCGACCAGGAAGCGCGTCGCGTCGAGATCAACAAGCTGTAGGCGACTCGACCGACGCCTCGATGCATCGAACACGGCGGCCCGGCGGCCGCCGTGTTCGTCTGCCGTCCGGCAAACCCTTCGCTGTTCGCAAACCTGGAGGAACTCCCTCATGGCCAAGCAGGACACCTTTACCGCCGAGGAGTGGACGCTGCTCCGCCTCGCCCCCTCGCTCGTCTCCGGCGGCATGTCGGCCGCCGACCCGTCCGGCATCTTCTCGTCGATCAAGGAAGCCGCCGCCGGCGCGGCCGGCATGGGCGAGGCGTTCCGGTCGAACAGCGCGCTCGAGCTCTTCGCTTCGCTCGCCGCCGACCGCAGCATCCCCGGCATGCCTGACCCGAAGACGCTGCTCGGCGAAGGCACGCGCGAGCAGCAGATGGCGAATTTCAAGGGCGCCGTGCTCGAACGCGTGAAGTCGGCGGTCGACCTCGTCGCGAGGAAGGCCTCGCCCGCAGAGGCGGACGCCTACAAGGCGATGCTCGTCGGCATCGCGCAGAAGGCTGCGGAAGCGTCGAAGGAGGGCGGCTTCCTCGGCTTCGGCGGCGTGCGAGTCTCGGACGCCGAGCACGCGTTCATCAGCGAGGTAAGGCAGGCCGCCGGGCTCGCCTGAGCCCGCGGTTCGCGGTGCGTCCCGCGGCAAGCCGTTGAGTGGCGCCCGGGGTTTCGTGCCGCCGCACCGTCGCGGAGCGCCGGGCTTGTCCTGACTAATGCATCAGCGGCTTGAAGCGCAGCCGGTGCGGCCGCGCGCCGTCCTCGCCCAAGCGCCGCCGCTTGTCTTCCTCGTAGTCGCGGTAGTTGCCTTCGTAGAACACCCACTTCGAGTCGTCCTCGACGGCGAGGATGTGGGTGGCGATGCGGTCGAGGAACCAGCGGTCGTGCGAGATCACCAGCACGGTCCCGGCGAATTCGAGCAGCGCGTCCTCGAGCGCACGCAGCGTCTCGACGTCGAGGTCGTTCGACGGCTCGTCGAGCAGCAGCACATTGCCGCCCTTCAACAGCGTCGCGGCGAGGTGCAGCCGCCCGCGTTCGCCGCCCGACAGCGCCCCGACCAGCTTCTGCTGGTCCTGACCCTTGAAGTTGAAGCGCCCGAGGTAGGCGCGCGAGGGCATCTCGAAGCGGCCGACCTGCAGGATGTCCTGGCCGTTGCTGATCGCCTCCCACGCGGTCTTGTCGTTGGGCAGCGACTCGCGCGTCTGGTCGACGACCGCCATCTGCACGGTGTGGCCGATCTTGACCTGACCGCTGTCGGGCTTCTCCCGGCCTGTGATCATGCGGAACAGCGTCGTCTTGCCCGCGCCGTTGGGCCCGATCACGCCGACGATCGCACCGGGCGGGATCTTCAGCGACAGGTTGTCGACCAGCAGCCGGTCGCCGAAGCCCTTGGTAACGTTCTCGAACTCGATCACCTCGTTGCCGAGCCGCTCGGCGACGGGGATGAAGATCTCGTTGGTCTCGTTGCGCTGCTGGTGTTCGTAGGAGGCGAGCTCGTCGAAGCGCGCGATGCGCGCCTTGCTCTTCGCCTGCCGGCCCTTGGGGTTCTTGCGCACCCACTCGAGCTCCTGCTTCATTGCCCGGATGCGCGCCTGCTCCTGCTTCGACTCGACCTCGAGGCGCTGCTCCTTCTGGTCGAGCCACGACGAGTAGTTGCCCTTCCACGGGATGCCGGAACCGCGATCGAGCTCGAGGATCCACTCGGCGGCGTTGTCGAGGAAGTAGCGGTCGTGGGTGACGGCCACCACCGTGCCGGGGAAGCGCTGCAGGAACTGCTCCAGCCAGTCGACGCTCTCGGCATCCAGGTGGTTGGTCGGCTCGTCGAGCAGCAGCATGTCGGGCCTGGACAGCAGCATCCGGCACAGCGCCACGCGGCGCTTCTCGCCCCCGGAGAGGTCGGCGACCTTCGCGTCCCACGGCGGCAGCCGCAGCGCGTCGGCGGCGATCTCCATCTGCACGTTCGAATCGGCGCCGGACGTGGCAATGATCGCCTCGAGCTTCGCCTGCTCCGCGGCGAGCGCATCGAAGTCCGCACCGTCCTCGGCATAGGCGGCGTACACCTCGTCGAGGCGCTTCTGCGCGCCGAGCACCTCGCTCATGCCTTCCTCGACCGCCTCGCGCACGGTCTTGGCGGGGTCGAGCTGCGGCTCCTGCTGCAGGAAGCCGATCTTGAGGCCGGGCATCGGCGTCGCCTCGCCCTCGATCTCGCGGTCGACGCCGGCCATGATGCGCAGCAGGCTCGACTTGCCCGAACCGTTGATGCCGAGCACGCCGATCTTGGCGCCGGGAAAGAACGACAGCGAGATGTCCTTGAGGATCTGCCGCTTGGGCGGGACGATCTTGCCCACGCGGTTCATCGTGAAGACGTACTGGGCCATGAGGCTGGAATCCGGATTCGGGAAAAGAGGACGATTGTACGAGATCGCCCGCACCCGGCCGTTGCCCCGCTCCGTGCCCGACGCAACGAAACGGGGCGGCCAGGCCGCCCCTTCGATTGCAAATCGATATCCGGCGTCGGGCTACATCCTGCTGCCGCCGCCGGTCGAGGACGGGCCCGCGCGCACGGGCGCGGCACCGGCCGCCGCGGCCTGTGGGGACGCCGACGCCGCGTTCGCCTCCGCGACGGCCTTCAGCTCGCGCCAGCGCACCTTGTCGGCGTCGTACCGCGCGACGGTGGTCGCGCGCTCCTTCTGCTTCTGCTCGATCAGCTGCGTCGTCTTGGCGATCTCGTTCCGGTTGCCCGCGAGCTCGCTCTCGAGCGCATGGGGCACGGGCTTGTCGCCCAGCGCCTCGCGCCGCTTGTCCAGCTCGATCCTGCGCTTGTCGAGCTGCGCCACGTAGCCGCGCGAGGACTCGATCTGCGCGTCGATCGTCGCGAGGGCCCGGCTGCGTGCGAGGTCGATCTCGGCCTCGTTCGTGTACGACGAGACCAGCGCGCGGTCGCGCCGCGCGACCTCCTCCTGCACCTTCGCCGCGGCCCGCTTCTGCTCCTCCTCGACCTCGCGCGCGCGCCGCTGCTCGGGGGTGAGCGCGGGGTCGATGCGCTTCACCGGGCGCGCCTGCTTGTCGAGGACCGTGCGGCCCTTGTCGGAGGCCTCGGGCGGAATCTTGTCCGTGTAGTGGATCACGCCCTTCTCGTCGACCCACTTGTACGTGGCGCCCCGTGCAGCGCCGGCGAAGCCGAACGCGACCACGAGGCTCGCGGCCACGGCGGTCGCCAGCATGGTGCGCGGCCAGGGATGCCGCGGCGCATGCGTGTTGGTCGTCGCTCGTGTGGTCGTGCCTGCCATCGCTTCCGCCTGCTCGTTTGCCCCGGAACCCTGCCGCCTACTGCTGCCGCGCCGCGCCGCCGGCGCCTGCCGCGACGCCGTATTGTGCGCGGTAGGCGGCCACGCGCGGCGCGTGCGCCTGCAACTCCTCGCGTCCCCCGATGAACGTCATCAGGTCGTCGAGCGTCGCGATCGCCACCACCGGCACGCCGAATTGCGCCTGCAACTCCTGCACCGCCGAGGCCTCGCCCTGCCCGCGCTCCATGCGGTCCAGTGCAATCAGCACCGCCACGGGTTCGGCACCGTGCGCCCGGATCAGTTCGATCGCCTCGCGCTTCGCCGCGCCGTCGGTGATGACGTCGTCGACGATCACCACGCGACCGGCCAGCGGCGCGCCGACGATCTGCCCGCCTTCGCCGTGGTCCTTGGCCTCCTTGCGGTTGAAGCAGAACGGCACATTGTGACCTTTCTCGGCCAGGGCGATCGCCGTCGCCGCCGCCAGGGTGATGCCCTTGTACGCCGGTCCGAACAACTGGTCGAAGGCGATTCCCGAGGCAAGCAGCGCATCGGCGTAGAACTGCCCGAGCCGTCGCAGGCTCTCGCCGTCGTCGAACAATCCCGCGTTGAAGAAGTAAGGACTCCGGCGCCCCGCCTTGGTCACGAATTCTCCGAAGCGAAGCACTTCACGTGCCAACGAGAACCCGAGAAACGCCTGCCGGAAGTCGGCCATCCGCGATTCCTTTTTCCAATCGAATCACGAGTATAGCGGGACGAGCGCGGCGGCCGGCCGCGCTCGCGCCTCGCCCCGGGAATGAAGCGGTACACTGCGGCGCCTTTTCCCCTCTTCGCCATGCGCGTCATCTCGCTCAACGTCAACGGCATCCGCTCGGCCGAGCGGCGCGGCCTGTCGCACTGGCTCGCGCGCGGCACGCCGTGGGACGTCGTGTGCCTGCAGGAGATCAAGGCGAACCTCGACGACGTGCCCGCGCGCATGCGCGCGCCGCGGCGCGCGTACTCGGCGTTCCACCCGGCCGAGCGCAAGGGCTACGCGGGCGTCGCGCTGTATGCCCGCGCGCCCGGGGCCGTGGTGAGGGGCTTCGGCGACGCGGAATTCGACTGCGAGGGCCGCTACGTCGAGGCCGACTTCGGTGCGCTCGTGGTCGCGAGCGTCTACCTGCCTTCGGGTTCCGCGGGCCCGCACCGGCAGGCGTCGAAGTTCCGCTTCCTCGAAGCATTCCTGCCGCATCTCGCGACCCTGCGCCGGCGCGGCAAGGAGATCCTCCTGTGCGGCGACTGGAACATCGCGCACCAACCGATCGACCTGCGCAACTGGCGCAGCAACCAGAAGAACTCGGGGTTCCTGCCCGAGGAGCGCGCGTGGCTGTCGCGGGTATTCGACGAGATCGGTTTCGTCGACGTGTTCCGGCGCATCGACCCGCGGCCGGAGCAATACACGTGGTGGTCGAACCGCGGCGAGGCGTGGGCGAAGAACGTCGGCTGGCGCATCGACTACCAGATCGCCACGCCGGGCATCGCCGCGCGGGCGCGTGCCGCGTCGATCTACACGGCGAAGCGGTTCTCCGACCACGCGCCGCTGATCATCGACTACGACTTCGACCTCGGAGGCTGAGCCGATGCTCCGCCTCGACCACGTCACGCTCGCCCGCGGCGCGAACCGGCTGATCGAGGACGCGTCGCTCGCCGTCCACGTCGGCCACAAGGTCGGCATCGTCGGCCCGAACGGCTGCGGCAAGTCGACGCTGTTCGCCCTGCTGCGCGGCGAGCTCCACGCGGAGTCGGGCGACGTCTCGATGCCGCCGCGCTGGACGATCGCACACGTCGCGCAGGAAACCCCGGCCGTCGCGGCGCCGGCGATCGAGTTCGTGATGGACGGCGACCCCGAGCTCCGCGCCGTCGAGCGCGCGCTGCGCGCGGCCGAGCAGGACCACGCCGCCGACGGGCACGCGATCGCCGATCTTCACCATCGCCTCGAGGCCATCGACGGCTACGCGGCGCGCGCGCGTGCCGCGACGCTGCTCGCCGGGCTCGGCTTCGCCGACGCGCGGCACGCGGACCCCGTGGCAAGCTTCTCCGGCGGCTGGCGCATGCGCCTGAACCTCGCGCAGGCGCTGATGGCCCGCTCGGACCTGCTGCTCCTCGACGAGCCGACCAACCACCTCGACCTGGACGCGGTGATGTGGCTCGAGGAGTGGCTCGCCCGCTATCCGGGGACGCTGCTGCTCATCACGCACGACCGCGATTTCCTCGACCACGTCGTCGACGGCATCGTGCACTTCGACGGCCGGCGCCTGAAGAGCTACGCGGGCAACTACAGCGACTTCGAGCGCGAGCGCGCGGGAGAGCTGGCGGTGCAGCAGGCCGCCTACGAGAAGCAGCAGCGCACGATCGCCCACCTGAGGTCGTTCGTCGACCGCTTCCGCGCCAAGGCGACGAAGGCCAGGCAGGCACAGAGCCGGCTGAAGGCGCTCGAGCGGATGGAGGTGATCGCCGCCGCGCACGTCGACAGCCCGTTCTCCTTCACCTTCGCGCCGGCACGCGTTGCGGCGCGGCAGCTCGTCCGCCTCGACGAGGCCACGCTCGGCTACGGTGACGCGCCCCCGGTGTTCGAACGGCTCGACGCGAGCCTGCTCGCCGGCGACCGCATCGGGCTGCTGGGCCGCAACGGTGCCGGCAAGTCGACGCTCGCCAAGGCCCTCGCCGGCACGCTGCCGCTCGCCGCGGGCCAGCGCTTCGTCGCCCAGAACCTGTCGGTCGGCTACTTCGCCCAGCACCAGCTGGAGCAGCTCGATCCGCTCGCGAGCCCGCTGCTGCACCTCGCCCGGATCGATCCGGGCGCGCGCGAGCAGGAGCTGCGCGACTTCCTCGGCGGCTTCGACTTCCGCGGCCCGATGGCAACCGCGCCCGTCAGCCACATGAGCGGCGGCGAGAAGGCGCGGCTCGTGCTGGCGATGATCGTGCGCGCGAAGCCGCAGCTCCTGATCCTCGACGAGCCGACCAACCACCTCGACATCGAGATGCGCGAGGCGCTCGCCGAGGCGCTGCAGGACTTCGACGGCGCGCTCGTCGTCGTGGCCCACGACCGCCACCTGCTGACTGCGACCACCGACGCGTTCTGGCTCGTGCACGGCGGCCGCGTCGCGCCGTTCGACGGCGACCTCGACGACTACCGCGACTGGGCGCTGGCCGCAAATCGCCGCGAAGCAAAAGTAGGGTCAGACTCGACTTTTCCTCGCCCCGGCGGCGATGCCGGTATCGATAGTGGAAAAGTCGAGTCTGACCCTACTTTCGCTGCACTCGGGTCCAGGCAGGCGCAGAAGCGGGCAGAAGCCGAGGCTCGACAGGCGCGCCACGCGCGCAGGAAGCCGTACGCCGAACGCCTCGCCACGCTGGATGCCGAGTTGGTCCGGCTCGCGCGCGAGAAAGCCGACGCCGACGCCTGGCTCGCAGGCGCGGACGCGTACGCCGACGCGAACCGCGATCGCCTCAAGGAGACGATCGCGCGGCAGGGCGATGTCGGCAGCCGGCTCGCGCGGCTCGAGGCCGAGTGGCTCGAGCTCGCCGCGGCGATCGAGCGGATCGATGCTGGCGACACCTAGGCGCGGGCCGCGCCGCTGCGCACGCCGGCGCCGAGGTGTAATGTAGCGTCCCTCCGACCCTCTGCGAGGCGGCGCTGCCGGGACTGTCGTGGCCGACATCACGGAGCTGTTGCGGGACGCGAGCGCGGGCGACGCCGTCGCATCGCGCGCGCTGTTCGAGCGCATGTACGCCGAGCTGAAGCGGCTCGCGCACGGCAATCTGCGCCGCAACGGCGGGCGCGACGAGCTCGACACCACGATGCTCGTCCACGAGGCCTACGTGAAGCTCGCGTCGAGCCGGGTACTGTTGCCGCCGGACCGTGCCGCGTTCTTCGCGTACGTGGGCAAGGCGATGCGCAGCGTGGTCGTCGACACGATCCGCGAGCGCTGCGCCGCCAAGCGGGGCGGCGGGCAGGTGCCGCTGACGCTGACGACGGGGATCGCCGACGAGGCGGTCGAGGACGAGCGGCTGCTCGCGATCGACGACGCGCTGCACGAGCTGGAGCGGCTCGCTCCCGACCTGCGCGCGCTGGTGGAGATGCGCTACTTCGCGGGGCTGTCGGTGCCGGAGGTCGCGCAGGCGCTCGGCCGTCCGCTGCGCAGCGTCGAGCGCGACTGGCAGAAGGCGCGCGCCATCCTGCGCACGCTGCTCGAAGGCGTGTGACGATGACGCTGCGCGACCTGCCCCCCGCCGAGTTCGCGCGCCTGTCGGCGCTGATGGACGAGGCGCTCGACCGGCCGGTGCACGA
The DNA here is from genome assembly GCA_963765065.1 of uncultured beta proteobacterium. Taxonomy (GTDB): domain Bacteria; phylum Pseudomonadota; class Gammaproteobacteria; order Burkholderiales; family Casimicrobiaceae; genus VBCG01. The sequence goes on from CAVXVH010000020.1 coordinate 307,781, forward strand.
GCGCGAGCGCTGGATCGACGCGCTCGCGCAACGCGAGCCGGGCGCAGCCGAACTGCTGCGCAGCCTCGTGGCCTCGGCTTCCGCTAACGCCGACGGGTTCCTCGAAACCCGCGAGGTCATCGAGCGGCATCTGCAGCGCGACCGCGCGGCAGCGCCTTCGCTCGTCGGCGAGTCGATCGGGCCGTGGCGCGTGCTGCGCCCGCTCGGCCGCGGCGGCATGGGGACGGTGTGGCTCGCCGAGCGCGCCGACGGACTGTTCCGGCGCCGGGTGGCGCTGAAGCTCGTGCACCAGCATCTCGCGCAGGCCGCCGCGGAGCGCTTCGCGCGGGAACGCGAGATCCTCGCCGCGCTCGACCACCCCAACATCGCGCGGCTGCTCGACGCGGGGTTCGCACCCGACGGCCGGCCCTACCTCGCGCTCGAATACGTCGAGGGCGAGGCATTGACCGCGTGGAGTGACGCGCATCGCCTTCCGGTTCGCGAGCGGATCGGCCTGTTCCTGCAGGTCACGCGCGCGGTGGCGTTCGCGCACGCGAACCTGGTGATCCACCGCGATCTCAAGCCGTCGAACATCCTCGTGACCGCGGACGGACAGGCGCGGCTCCTCGACTTCGGCATCGCGAAGCTCGTCCGCGCCGGCGAGCCCGAGGCCACCGCCGTCACGCAGCTCGCCGGACCTGCCTTCACCCCCGACTACGCGTCCCCCGAGCAGATCGTGGGGGGCGCGGTCACCACCACGAGCGACGTGTACGCGCTCGGCGTCGTCCTCTACGAGCTGCTCTGCGGGGCGCGGCCCTACCGGCTCGCGCGCGCCACGCGCGCCGCACTCGAGGAGGCGATCCTCGCCGCCGATCCCGTGCGACCGAGCCACGCCGGCGTCGACGCCGCGGTCGCCCACGCGCGCGGGACTACGGTGCGCCGCCTGCGCCGCGCGCTTTCGGGCGACCTCGACACGATCGTGATGAAGGCGCTGCGCAAGGAGGCGGGAGAGCGGTATGCAACTGCGGACGCGCTCGCGCAGGACCTCGAGCGTCACCTGCGCGGCGAGCCCGTGCTCGCCCGCGCGCCGGGCGCCGCCTACCACCTGCGCAAGTTCGTGGTCCGGCACCGCTGGGGCGTGGCCGCGGGCGGCATTGCGGCCACGGCGCTGCTGGCGGGAACCGCGGTGTCGCTGTGGCAGGCGAACGTGGCCCGAGAGCAGGCGGCGCGCGCGGAGCGCGAGGCGACGAAGGCGAAGGTCGTGCAGGGCTTCCTGCTCGATCTCTTCCGCGCCAACTCGGTCGAGCAGAGCGACCCGCTGCAGGCGCAGCGCACGACGGCGCGCGAGCTCCTCGACCTCGGCGCGCGCCGGGCGGGCAGCGCGCTGGCGGCCGTCCCCGAAGCGCAGTACGAGGTGCAGGGCACGCTCGCCGACATGTATTACCAGCTCGGGCTCACCGACGAGGCGGCATTGCGGCAGCGGGACGGTATCGCGGCGGCGCGGCGCGCGTTCGGCCCGGACGATCCACGCCTCGCCGCGGCGCTGATCGCGTACGCCGACGCGATCGTCGACTCGTCGCGCCGGGTCGAACTGCTGCCGGTGCTCGACGAGGCGAGGACGGTGCTCGACGCGGCGGGCGACACGACGTCGGAGTTGCGCGGACGGTTGCTGTCGATGTACGCGAAGGCGCACAGCTACACCTCGATGGACGAGACGGTGCGTTACGCCGACGAGGCGGTCGCGTTCTACCGACGCCACCACCCGGCCACGGCGAGCGTCAAGGCCGCGATGCAGAGCGCCGCCGCCGCACGCCGGCAGGCAGGCGATTTCGCAGGGGCGGAAGCGCTCTACCGGGAGGCGCTCGCCGAGGCACGACGCGGCAAGGCCGGACCGTCCGCCGGCGTCGTCGTCCCGCTCGTGGGCATCGCGCAGCAGCGCTTCCGCCTCGGCGATGTCGAGGGTGCGGAGCGGCACTACCGGGAGGCGCTCGACGTCGCGCGCCAGGTCTACGGCGAGCGGCACGGCGAGACGATCCAGACGGAGGTGAAGCTCGGCCACCTGCTGCACCGGACCGGCCGGCGGGACGAGGGACGGCACCTGATGGCGCAGGCCGCGGCGAAAGCCGTCCCCGGGGCCGACCTCCCGGACTTCGTCGTCGCCGTCGTCGCCGGCATCCGCGGCATCGCGTCGCTTGCCGAGGGTGACCTCGACGCGGCCACGCCACTGGTCGCGCTCGACGTGGCCGATGCGCGCGCCAACTACCCGGCCTCGGCCCCACTCGCGACCGCGCTGCTCACGCAGGCAGGGCTGTGGAGCGCACGCGGACGCTTCGACGAGGCGTTGGCGGCGATCGACGAGGCGTCCGCGATCGAGCTCCAGGTCACGCCCGGCGCGGCAGCGGCGCGCATGAACGGGTATCACCTGGACCGCGCCGCGATCCTGGTTGCGGCCGGACGGCCGCGGGAGGCGCTCGACACCCTCGATCGCGTCGTGCCGCCGCGCTTCGCGCAACGTGTGCCGCTCTCGCCTCAGGAGGTGCAGCGGCAGGTCGTCGCGTCCGACGCCCTGCGGGCGCTCGGGCGCGCGGACGACGCGGTGGAGCGTGCGCGCTCCGCCCTCGCGCTCGTCGAGGCGGCGCCGACGCGCCGCTACTACCCGGCGCTCGAGGCCGACGCCGCGGGACGGCTCGGGTCCGCGCTGCTGCAGCGCGGCGAAGCGGCCGACGCCCGCCCGCTGCTGGAACGCAGCGCGGCCATGCGCGCCGACCTCGACGTGCCGACGAGCCCGTGGCTCGCCGACGCGCGCCTCGCCCTCGCCGCCTGCCTCCGTGCGCTCGGCGAGCCGGCGCAGGCGGCCGAACTCGAGCGCAGTGCCCGGGCCGCGACGGCTCAGCAGCCGCTCGGGCCGCACTTCCGCGTCGCCGGGCTTGCGGGCGTACCGCGGCGGTAGGCACGCCGTTCGTCGGCCCATTCTGCGCGGCGTGGCGGGATCGGCGCCCGTATCGCGTCCTTTCCGACACAGGCCCCTGCTTCGCACTCGCGGCGCGGGACGCGCCGGCGCGGAGGAAGCGATGAACTCGTCTCGGATGTGGACCGCGGCACTGGCCGCAATGATCCTGCTCGTCGCGTCGCCGGACGCTCCGGCACAGGCGGTGGACCGCACGCTCGCACCCAACGTGGCCAACGAGGGCATCGCCAAGTCGATTGCCGAGCAGATCGGCGCCGGCCGCGGCGACTGGGGCACGCCGACCTCGTCGTCGTTCGTCATCCACCGCGATCCGTTTCGCGCGATCCGCCGCGGGCGGCAGCTGTTCCAGCGCAAGTTCACCGTCGCGGATGGCGCGGGCCCGCTGACCGGCGACGGGCGCGGGGATCTCAACAAGACCCTGGCCCTCGGTGCGGGTCTCGCCGACAGCTGTGCGGCCTGCCACGGGCGGCCGCGCGGGTCGGCGGGCGCGGGCGGCGTGGTCGTGACGCGGCCCGACAGTCGCGACGCGCCGCACCTGTTCGGCGTGGGCCTGAAGGAAATGCTGGCGGACGAGATCACCGCGGACCTGCGCGCGATCCGCGACCAGGCCGTCGCCGATGCGCGTGCGGCGGGCACGGACGTGCGCCGCAATCTCGTGAGCAAGGGCATTGGCTACGGCAGCCTGCTTGCCCGCCGCGACGGGACGGTCGACGCGGCAGGAGTCCGGGGGGTCGACGCGGACCTGCGCGTGCGGCCGTTCTTTGCGCACGGCGGCAAGTTCTCGCTGCGCGAGTTCATCGTCGGGGCGTTGAACGACGAAATGGGCCTGCAGGCGGTCGACGGCGACCTCGCGGCGGCGAGCGCCGGCGGCCGCGTCGTCACGCCCTCGGGCCTGGTGCTCGACGGCAGGCAGGACGCGATCGCCGCGCCGCCTGCGCGCACGGCGCAGGAGGATCCCGATGGCGACGGGCTGGCGAACGAGATCCCGGAAAGCCTGGTCGACTTCCTCGAGTTCTACCTGCTCAACTACTTCAAGCCCGCGACGTACAAGTCGACCCACGCCACCGAGCGGGGCCGCTCGCACCTGCAGCGGATCGGGTGCACCTCCTGCCACGTGCCCGACCTGCCGCTGCGCGCGGACCGGCGCGTCGCCGACGTCGAGACCGCGTACGACGAACAGCGCGGGCTGTTCAACCGCCTGTTCGCCACCGCCACGCCGCTGTTCGAGAGCGTCGACGACCGCTCCGGCCATCCGCCGGTCAAGCAGCCGCAAGGCGGCGCGTTCGTCGTGCGCAACTTCTATTCCGACCTGAAGCGCCACGACCTCGGCCCCGCCTTCCACGAGCGCGACTACGACGGGTCGATCCGCCGCGAGTTCGTGACGACGCCGCTGTGGGGCGTGGCGACGACGGCGCCCTACGGCCACGACGGACGCAGCATCAACCTGATGGAGGTGATCCTGCGCCACGGCGGCGAGGCGCAGGGCGCGCGCGACGCGTTCGCGCGGCTGCCCGACGTGCAGAAGTACGAGATCGTCGACTTCCTCAACACGCTGGTGCTGTTCCCCCCCGACGACACCGCCTCGAACCTGAATCCCGGTGACCGCAATACCGCGGGCTTCCCGCAATACGGGCACGGCAGCATCCGGCTGCCGGCACTGTTCAACGATCCGAACGATCCCGAGTAACGACGGCGCAAGGCCCCGCCACGGCGGTCAGCCGTTCCTCGTGCCGGGTCGGTAGAAGAGGTAGGCCGCGAAGCCCAGCGCCTCGCGGCCCCACTTGAGATAGGCGTCGCGCCAGCGCCGCGCGCGGTCGAGCATCGCGGGTACGTCCGGGTCGTCCGGCTGCTCGCGCGCGTGGCGCTCGACCGAGCGGCAGAACTTCCACTCGTACTCGTCCCACTCGTCCTGCGTGGCCGTGACCGCGTGCATCGGCACGAGTCCCGCGTCGATGCCCGCCTGCACGTTGCCGGGGTGGTCGAGGAGTTCGCGCTCGCGTCCGCCGAGAAGCGCGATGAACTCGCCCGGGGGCTTCTTCTTCCAGTAGCCGATGCCGACGAGGACGTAGCCCCCGGAACGCGTCCAGGCGCGCAGCTGCCGGCAGGTGCCGGCCATGCCGCCGACGATGCCGCCGGCGTCCAGCATCACCGACAGGTGAAAGGTCTCGGGATCGGCTCGAAAGTCGCGGATGTCGGTGTCGTCGAGGTGCAGCCGGCCGAGCGCACCGGTCCACTCGGCCCGCTCGCGCGCGGCGTCGAGCATGTACGGCGAGTGGTCGAGCGCGATCACGGTCGAGCCGAAGCGCTCGATGATGCGGAGCGCGAGCTCTGCCCGCCCGCAGCCCAGGTCGAGCACGCGCGAAGTCGCCTCGAGCGGCAGCAGGTCCAGCAGGCGCTCGAACTTCGCCGCCGACAGCGGATTGCAGTAGTCGTGATCGCGGTGCGCGATCGCAACGTACTTGTGATGGTTCATCGCGTGCGCGCGCGACGGCGCACGTTCCGCGGACAGGGCCGAGGGGCTCATACCGGGGTCGCACGCAATTAGCGTACCGGCGGCGGTGCCGCCGCTCGTCAGCCGGGCGACGCCTCCCGGCCGGCCTTCTCGGCGCTCGCACGCAGCATGCGCCTCACCCACGGCAGCAGCAGGTAGGCCGGGATGGCGAGGAACACGGTGAGCAGGAACCAGTTGCCGTAGCCCATCGACTGCGCCCCCAGCCCGCCGACCCAACCCGCGACCGAACGCGACAGCGCGAACACCGACGACAGCAGCGCGTACTCGGTGGCGGCGCGCTCCTTCTGCACGATCGCCATCAGGAACGCGAGGAATGCGGCCGTGCCGAGGCCACCGGTAAACGACTCGGTCGCGCTCGCCGCGTAGAGGATCGCCTTGTGCTCGAACGGGATCTCGACGCCCGCGGTTGCGAGCGGGATGATGCCGGCGGCGATCCAGTAGCCGAGATTCGACAACGCCTGCGCGAGTCCCAGGATCCACAGCGCGCTGAAGATGCCGATGCGGTCGGTGATCCAGCCGCCGGCCACGCCGCCCGCGATCGACAGCACGAGTCCGATGTTCACCGACACCAGGCCGATCTCGGCGGCGGTGAAGCCGGAGTCCACCCAGAACGGCTTCACCATGAAGCCCATCGCAGCGTCGGGCAGCTTGAAGATCAGGATGAACAGCAGCACTGGCAGGATGCCGGGGCGCGACAGGAGCTCCATCAGCGCGCCGAACATCGGCCCGCGGGTCAGCGGATCGGCACCTGCGGTCGCATTGCGCGTCGGCGGCGGCGACGCTCGTCCGGCGAACGACGCTAGCGCGACGAGGAGCGCCACGCCCACCGCCGCGTAGCCCCAGAACCCCGGGACGCGCGACGACCACCGGGCGGCGCCATCGACCAGCCACACGACGCCGAGCGCGAACGCGGCGAGTACCGAGAGCGCGAACGGCGAGCGCGCAAGCGCCGCGAGCTCCTCGCCGAGCCGCGCGGTCGCGACGACGATCTTCCTCTCGCGCGGCGCGGCGAGGCTGGCCGCCGCGAGCCCGAGAAACACTACCGCCGCCAGCACGAACGCGCCGCGCCAGGAAATCCAGTCGGAGGCCATCAGCAGGAACCCCGACGCGATCATGCCCACGCGGTAGAAGCCGATGCGGATGCCGTTGGCGAGACCGAGCTCCCGCCGGTCGAGGAACTCGATCGTGTAGCCGTCGATCGCGACGTCATTGGTCGCGGACAGCACGGTGAAGATGCCGATCGCGAACCAGACCGCCGGGCCGAACCCTGCCTGCATCGCGAAGTAGATCATCACCACGCCCATGCCCAGGTCCGCGGCGGCCATCCAGCGGCGATGGTGACGGAAGTGGTCGATCGCCGGCGCCCACAGGAACTTGAGCGTCCACGCGAGACCGAGCAGCGACAGCACGCCGATCTGCCGGAGCTCGACGCCCTGCTGCCGGAAGTAGACCGGAAAGATCTCGTAGAAGACGCCGAGCGGAAAGCCCTCGGCGAAATAGAGCAGCCCGACCCAGAACAGCTTGTTGGACAAGAGCGGCGTGGAGGAGGGCAAGGCGGCGGGCTTCGCGGGCGAGCGGCGATTGTATCGGTGCGGCCGCTGCGCCGCGCACCCGGCCGCGGCTAGCGGCTGCGCGTGAACCGGTAGATCGCGAGCTCGCCGAACAGGTTCGGCAGCACGCCGACCGGCCGGCCGCCGGCGAGGACGACGCGGTCCTCGACCTCGCAGCCGCGCCGGGCCAGGAAGGCGTCGAAGTCCGCGACGGTGCAGAGGTGGATGTTCGGCGTGTCGTACCACTGGTAGGGCAGCGACTCGGAGACGGGCATGCGCCCGCGCAGGATCTGCGCCCGGTGCGACCAGTGGCCGAAGTTGGGGAAGGACACCACCGCGTAGCGGCCGACGCGCAGCATCTCGTCGACGATCTCCTCGATGTGGTGCATCGCCTGCAGCGTCTGCGAGAGGATCACGACGTCGAAGGAGTGGTCCTCGATGCCGGCGAGCCCGCCCTCGAGGTCGCGCTGGATCACGTTGACGCTGTTCGCGAGGCTCGCCCGCACGCCCGCCGGCGTGATCTCGACGCCGTAGCCGCTGACGTTGCGCTCGCGGGCGAGGAAGGCGAGCAGGCTGCCGTCGCCGCAGCCCAGGTCGAGCACGCGCGCCTTGTCGGGCACCCAGCTTGCGATGGCAGCGTAGTCGGGGCGCTCGCCGGCGGCCATGCGCTCGCGCACGGCCTTCGTGATCTCAGGCCCGAGGCGGAACGTCGAGTAGTCCTTGAGGTCGCGTGCAGCGCGGTCCAGGTAGGCGCCGACGACCGCGTGGTACTGCGGGTCGTCGAGCAGGAACGCGTCGTGCCCGTGCGGCGCCACGATCTCGGCCGAGGAGACGTCGTGCCGGTTGTCGACCAGCGCCTTGACGATCTCGCGCGAGCGGGCAGGCGAGAAGCGCCAGTCGGTGGTGAACGAGATGACGAGGAACTTGCAGCGCGCGGGCGCGAGCGAGCGGGCAAGGTCGCCGCCGGTCTCGCGCGCCGGGTCGAAGTAGTCGAGCGCCTTGGTGATGCGCAGATAGGTGTTCGCGTCGTAGTACTCGGCGAACTTGTCCCCCTGGTAGCGCAGGTAGGACTCGATCTGGAACTCGGGCGCGAAGCTGAACAGCAGGCCGTCGCGCAGCTGTCGGCCGAACTTCGCGTCCATCTGCTCGTCCGACAGGTAGGTGATGTGCCCGACCATCCGCGCGACGCGCAGGCCGCGCCGCGGCTTGGTGCCGGCCGCCGCGAAGTGCCCGTCGTGGAAGTCGGGGTCCGACAGGATCGCCTGCCGGGCGACTTCGTTGAACGCGATGTTCTCGGCCGAGAGGTTCGGTGCTGCGGCAATGACGATCGCGTGGCGGACGCGGCCCGGATAGCGGATCGCCCAGTCGAGCGCCTGCATGCCGCCGAGGCTCCCCCCCATCACCGCGGCCCAGCGCTCGATGCCGAGGCGATCGGCAAGGCGCGCCTGCGCGTCGACCCAGTCCTCGACCGTGACCATGGGGAAATCCGCGCCCCACGGCGTGCCGGTGGCCGGATTGGTGGTCGTGGGTCCGGACGAGCCGAAGCAGCTGCCGAGGTTGTTGACCCCGACGACGTAGAAGCGATCGGTGTCGAGCGGCTTGCCAGGGCCGACCATGTTGTCCCACCAGCCGACGTTGCCCTCGTCGCCTTCGTAGAAGCCGGCGACGTGGTGGGAGGCGTTCAACGCGTGGCACACCAGGACCGCATTGGTGCGGTCGGCGTTGAGCGTGCCGTAGGTTTCGTAGGCCAGGTCGAACGAGTCGAGCGTGCGCCCGCAGGCGAGCGGCAGCGACTCGGTGAAGTGGGCGGTGTGCGCGACCACCGGCCCGACCGAGCGGCCGCTGCCGCGCGCACTGTCGGATCCTGCGGTCGTCTCGGAAAAGGAAGCCATCGTCGGTGCGGCGTACGGCGCCCGTCGCGCGGGCGACAAAAAACCCGACCAGCCTTGCGCTAATCGGGTCGGATCCGTGAGGCCGCTCCGCTTTAGCCGTATTTGTTCGGGACCGGCCTCCGGTCCGCCGCGCCCGCAAGCTGGCCCAAATCGGCGCGATGCCGCGAGTGTAGCCGGTCGCGGGGGTTCCGCAAAACCGGGTCCGGAAATGCAGGGGTCGCTGCCGCGTTCCGGCAGCGCGAGCCCTGTCGCCCCGGCCCGTCGCGGCAGCCGTTCGTCGGACGGCCCCGGGTCCGGAGCTTTTCGCCCGACCAACGGCCGACCCATGACGTTGGCATCGCCATGACGCTGACATACCATCGTGCCGTGTTCGCGGGCGGCTCGCCCGCGTTTTCGTCTGCAGGGGACCCGGCCGGGATCCGAACGGAGCATGCGCATGTCTCGCCCTCTCGCCGCGGCGCTCGCCGCGACCCTTCTCACGTGGCTGGCTCCCTTCGGGGAGACGAGCGCGCAGACCGGGCAGAGCCTGTACACGTACGGCCCACCCGGCGGCGGGATCCGCCCGATGCGGACAAGGTACGTGCCATGGTTCGGATCCGCTGAACGATCTCCGTGGTGTGATGAACGCCGCAGGGAGCCGTCTCGGCGATCTACACCGGCGCTTCGAAGGATCAAGGCATGAAGGCCGCGGTCAGCCAATACAACGATGACCAACTCCAGTCTGATCACGGCTTGGCTGCTGTCGCTGGTCACCAATCCACCGCCGCCACCCCGCCGCCGCCCCCCTCGCCGACGCCAACGCCAACGCCGACGCCGACCCCCACACCGACGCCGCCTCCCGAGCCGAGCCCCACGCCGGTGCCGATGCCGCCGACCTCGACCGTGGTCGAGTACTTCCACGCCGCGTTCGGGCACTACTTCATCACCAACATCGCCGGGGAGATCTCCGCACTCGACAGCGGCAAGTTCGCCGGTTGGGCCCGCACCGGGCGCACCTTCAGTGCCTACGCGTCGACCAACGGCTACGTGACGGCGGTTTGCCGCTTCTTCACGGTGGCCTTCCCGCCGAAGAGCTCGCACTTCTATACGTCCAACACCGCGGAGTGCAGCGGTCTCCAGGCCAGCAACCGGGACTGGACGTTCGAGGCGGAGGCCTTCTACGTGCAGCAGGCGAACGCGGCGACGGGGGCCTGCCCCACCGGCTACCGGGCGGTCTATCGCCTCTACAACAATGGTCAGAGCGGCGCGCCGAACCACCGCTACACCACCGACCCGGCGGTGCGCATCGAAATGATGGGCAAGGGCTGGATCCCCGAGGGCTTCGGTCCCGAGGGCGTGGGGTTCTGCTCGCCGAACTAGCCTGATCCGTCGCGGATGCGACGGCGATGACGATTCACCTCTGACGTACCTTGCGCCCGCCGTGTCCTGGCGGGCGTTTTCTTCTGCGCCGGAAAGTAGCGGAAAGTAGGGTCAGACTCGACTTTCCACGCGAATCCTGGTTTTGGCGACTGTCTGCCCGTGGAAAGTCGAGTCTGACCCTACTTTCCTGGCCCTACTTGCCGAGGGTGCCGCAGACTTTGCCCGCCGCGTCGACGCCGAGCCACGGCAGGTCCTGGGACGCGAGGAAGTCCGGTGCGTCGTCGGCGAGCAGCATCGCGATCGTCGCGACGCTCCCCGCGACCACCGCGAGCGGTGCCACCACGCTGATCGACTGCCACGCCCGTACCGGCCAGCCGCTGCGCGGGTCGAGCAGGTGGCAATAGCGGCGGCCATCGACCTCGATGTACCGCTCGTAGTCGCCCGAGGTGGCCACGGCGCCGTCCGCGATCTCGATCGACGCGATTGCCGTGCCGGCGTCCGTCGCGCGCGGATGTCGCACGCCGACGCGCCACGGTGTCCCGTCGGCCTGTCCGCCGAGCGCGCGCACGTCGCCGCCCAGGTTGACGAGTGCGTGCCCGACCCCTCGCTCCGCGAGGATCGCCGCGGCGCGATCCGCCGCGTACTCCTTGCCGACGCCGCCGAAGTCGATCTCCATGCCGGAACGCGGCAGCCGGACCGATCGATCGTCCCACTCGACCTCGTCCCAGCCGACCAGCGCGCACAGCGCGGCGAGCGTGGCGCCGTGCGGAAGGCGCGGCGGCGAGCGACGGAAGTCCCAGGCGCGACGCAGCACGCCGGACGTGACGTCGAAGCGACCGCCGGAAAGGCGATGGCACTGGTCGGCGTAGGCGAGCAGTGCCGCGGTCTCCGGGTCGATCGCCACCGGCGCGCCGCCGGCGGCCCGGTTGATCGCGGCCGTCACCGAGTCGTCGCGGTAGCGCGAGTACTTGGCCTCGATGCGGCGCACGTCCGCGATCGCCGCGGCGGTCGCCTCATCGGCAAGCGCGTCCGGAACGCCGTCCACGACGATCGCGTGGTCCGACGCCATCGCGCGGAAGCTCGCTCGCCGCCGCGGCATCGTCGGCCGGGTCAGAACGCCTTGCCGACGCCGACCTGGATCCAGCGTGCGGAGAACGGCAGGATGTCGGGGCTGCCGTTGCCGCCCGCGCGCCAGTCGGACTTCTGCCGGTAGTACTCGACCTTGAGGTCCCCGCTCCAGCCGCCGCCGAAGTCCTTCGCGAGCAGGACGCCGAGCGTGAACGCCCCGAACGCCGACAGGCGCGTGTCGGCGGTGTACGGCTGCCCGAACACCAGGCCGCTCGGAAACGGCGGATCGAAGTAGAAGTAGGCGGCGCGCTGCGTGTAGTAGCGCAGGTTGGGCCGCACGCTGAAGGCGTGCGGCAGCGGCTGCACCCACGCCGCCTCGACCATGTGCGAGTTCGCATCCCACGAGTCGTCGATGTAGCGGTAGGCGAGCTGCAGCGTGCCGTTGTGGTCCGGGAAGTGCTGGTTGAGCCGCGTCAGCCACGCGAGGACACGGCGGTTGTCCGGTCGTGCATCGAAGGTCTTGTAGGGATCGTCGAAGTACCCGTGGCCACGCGTATACGTGAGGTTCGACTGCACGATCGCGGTCTGCGACAGCACCTGCGTGACGCCGAACAGGAAGTCGTTGACGTACTTGCGCTCGTTGTCCGCGGCGCCGTCCGGCGCGTCGATGCGGTCGGCCGCACCCGCGTAGCTGAACGCGAACGTGCGGTTCTTGTCGGCGGTCCAGAAGCGCACGTCGATCGAGGCGCCACGCGAGATGTAGTCGTTCTCGTGCGAGTAGGCGGCGCCCGCACCGACCGAGAAGCGCTCGAAGTAGCGGGTCAGCTTGACGTCTCCCGCGGCGCGGCGGTCGTGGATGCCCTCGCCGGACGCGCCGGACAGCGTGTCGTGCCAGGTCGGCGACGCCCCCGACATGCCGTCGTAGACCAGCGCGCCCTCGACGACCCAGGACCCGGCGAAGGGACTCATCACGTAGAAGCCGGGGTTTTCGACGCGCATGCGCCGCGCGCCCGGCTGCCAGTCGCGATAGTCGAGGTACTTGATCTGGACGAACCCGGCGTCGGGCATGGTCTGCGCCGAGGCGGTCGCCGGAACGATGCCAGGCAGTGCGAGCGCCGCCGCGAGCAGGGCGCCGGCCGGCGTCGCGGTCCGGTCAGTTGCAGCCACAGCCGCCTCCGCCGATGCCGTAGCCGCCCGCCGCACCCTCCTTGCTGTAGTAGATGTGCTGGGTGTTGCGCACGTCGAGCCTGTCGGCGTCGAACTGCATGGCCGGCGTCGCGAGGTACTGCTTCTCCCAGGGCTGCGGCGGCGCGAACGCCGCGCAGCCGGGCAGCAGGACGAGCAGTGCGAGCAGGACGGCGCGGCGCGTGCGTCGCATCGGCGCGTTCCGCATCACCGCGCGCCGACTGCCGCGCGGATGCGCTCCTCGACCTCGGCCTTGCGGTCGTCACGGAAGCCGCTCTCGACCAGCACCACCTTGCCCGTCGCATCGACGAGATAGGAGCTCGGCATGCCCTTGACCTGCCAGGCCGCGGGGGTCGTCCCCGCCGGGTCGTACACGACGGTGAAGTCGGCGGATGTGGACTTGAGGAAACGGTCGGCATCCTCGCGCTTGCGGTCGAGATTGACCGCGACGACGGCAAACCCCTTCGCGCCGTACTTCCGCGCCATCTCGTTCATCCACGGGAACGAGCGCTTGCACGGCCCGCACCAGGACGCCCAGAAGTCGACGTAGACCACCTGGCCGCGCAGCGACTCGAGCGCGACGGTCTGTCCGGCGCCATCCGGCAGCACGAGCGCCGGCGCAGGCGCACCCGGACTGGTCGCCTGCACCGGCAGCGACAGCGCGAGCGCGAAGGCGGCGAGAAAGACCCGGCGTTTCATGACGTTGGCATTGTGCCTGCGACCGGGCGCCGGGTCGACGGGGGTGCCGACGAACGGTGCACGCAAGGTCGCCGACGTCGGGCCGGGCGTTGCCGGATGCCGACGCGAACAGCGTGAACGCACCCGCTGTTCCACCGCGTTCGCGGCGTCGGCCGCGACGCTAGTCGTTCAGCCGGTCGAGCAGCGCCACCACCTTGACCGGGTCGTCGGTGCGGCGCATGCGGTCGACGATCGGCCGGATCGTGGCGACGTCGGTGGTCAGCACGCGCTGCTTCACCGCGAGAATGTGCGCCGGATGCATCGAGAACTCGGTGAGGCCCATGCCGAGCAGGAGCCGCGTCAGCCGCAGGTCGCCCGCCATCTCCCCGCACACCGCGATCGGCACGCGCGCCTTGGCCGCACTCTGGATCGCAGTGCCGATCAGCTTCAGCACGGCCGGGTGCAGCGGGTCGTAGAGGTGCGATACCGCCTCGTCGGCGCGGTCGACCGCCAGCGTGTACTGGATGAGGTCGTTGGTGCCGATCGACAGGAAGTCGAGGCGCGACAGGAACGCGCCGATCGACAGCGCCGCGGCGGGGATCTCGATCATGCCGCCGACCGGCACGTTCGGGTCGAACGGAATGCCCTGCTCGCGCAGCGACTCCTCGGCCTGCGCGATCATCGCGAGCGCCTGGTCGATCTCGCCGGCGGAGGCGAGCATCGGGATCAGGATGCGCACGTTGCCGTAGTGCGACGCCCGCAGGATCGCGCGGAGCTGCGTGAGGAAGAGGCGCGGCTCGGCCAGGCAGAAGCGCACCGCGCGCAGGCCCAGCGCCGGATTCGGCGCGACGCGCGCGAGCCCGCCCAGGCCCTCCTTGTTCTTGTCGGCCCCCAGGTCGAACGTCCGGATCACCAGCGGCCTGCCCTCGAGACCGGCGGCGACGCTCCGGTAGGCCTCGAACTGCTCGTCTTCGGAGGGGAGTCCGGGCCGGTTGAGGAACAGGAACTCGGAGCGGAACAGTCCGACGCCGTTCGCGCCGGCCTCCAGTGCCTGCTCGAGGTCCTCGGGAAGCTCGATGTTGGCGTGGAGCTCGACGTGGCAGCCGTCGAGCGTGTCGGCCGGCTTCAGGCGCAGGCGCTTCAGCTTCTGGCGCTCGAGCTCGAGCTCCGTCTGCTTCAGCCGGTACTCGGCGAGCACCGCCCGGTCGGGGTTGACGATGACGACGTTCGCGTCACCGTCGACGATCAGGATCTCGCCGTCGCGGATCATCCCGCGCGCGTTGTGCGTCGCCACCACCGCCGGCACGTTGAGCCCGCGCGCGACGATCGCGGTGTGCGACGTCGGCCCGCCGAGGTCGGTCAGGAACGCGCCGTAGCGGTGCGACTTGAACTGGATGACGTCCGCGGGCGACAGGTCGTGGGCGACGAGGATCGTCTGTTCCTCGGAAGACGCCGCGGGCAGCGCGCCCGGGCGGCCCATCAGCCGCTTCAGCACGCGCTCGACCACCTGCACGACGTCCGAACGCCGCTCGCGCAGGTACGGATCCTCGATCTCGTCGAACTGCTCGACCAGCACCGCCATCTGCTGGGTCAGCGCCCACTCGGCGTTGCAGCGCTGCTCGGTGATGATCTTCTTCGGCGCCTCGGCGAGCGTGGCGTCGTTGAGGATCATCCAGTGCACGTCGAGGAACGCGCCGAACTCGCCGGGGACGTCCTCGCCGGACATCGACCCGTGCAGCGCCTCCAGTTCCTTCTGCACTTCGTTGACCGCGGCCTCGAAGCGCGCCACCTCGGCGCGGACCTTCGCGGCGGGAATCGCGTAGTGCGCGACCTCGAGCGTCGCGTGGGAGACGAGCTGGGCGCGGCCGATCGCGATGCCGCCCGACACCCCGATGCCGTGGATGGTGAAGCTCACCACGGCGTGGCTCCGATCGGCGCCGCGCCGGGCACGGCCGCCGGCGGCACGCGCCCCTGGCCTGCCGCGGCGCGGGCTGCCGCCACGGTCAACCGCCCTCGCCGAAGTAGTCCGCGATCAGCGCGACCATCGCCTCCATCGCCTCGTCCTCCTGCGCGCCGGTCGTTTCGAGCGCCACCGTCGCGCCCTTGCCCGCAGCCAGCATCATCACGCCCATGATGCTCTTGGCGTTGACCCTGCGGCCGTTGCGCTCGATCATCACCTCGCAGGGGAACTTCGCGGCGAGCTGCGTCAGCTTCGCCGAAGCCCGCGCGTGCAACCCCAGCTTGTTGACGATCTCAACCTCGCGCCGTGGCATAGCGCGGGTCGACCTCGAGACGCAGCACGCCTTCGCAGCCGCCGGAGACCGCCTTCTTGATCATCGTGTCCATGCCCTTGCCGCGGTAGGTGAACGCGCGCACGAGCATCGGCAGGTTGACGCCCGCGACCGCCTCGACGCGGCCGGGCTCGACCAGCTTGCACACCAGGTTGCAGGGCGTCGCGCCGTAGATGTCCGAGAACACCAGCACGCCGTCGCCGGTGTCCAGCCGCGCGATCGCCGCGCGGGCGCGCGGCAACAGGTCGAGCGGATCGTCCGTGCAGCATACCGACAGCGTCTCGAGCTGCGGCGGCCGCGCGCCGAGCACGTGACTCGCCGCCTGCACGAGGCTGTCGGGCAGGGCGTCGTGGCCGATGAGGAGCACGCCGATCATGGGGGCCGATGATACACCGCGACCCGCGCCGCCCGCGGGGTTGGGGCCGCCGGACTAGCGCTTCGACGCCTCGCGGACCAGCGCGTCGGCGAACATCCCCGCGACGTCGAATCCGGTCTGTTCGGCGATCTCGACGAAGCACGTCGGTGACGTGACGTTGACCTCGGTGAGGCACGCGCCGATCACGTCGAGCCCCACGAGCAGCAGCCCGTCCGCCCACAGCGCGGGGCCGAGCGTCTCGGCGATCTCGCGGTCGCGGGCGGAGAGCTCGCGCGCGACCCCGCGGCCGCCTGCGGCGAGGTTGCCGCGGGTCTCGCCCGCCTTGGGGATCCGCGCCAGCGAATACGGCACCGGTTCGCCGGCGATCAGCAGCACGCGCTTGTCGCCCTCGGCGATCTCGGGCAGGTAGCGCTGGACCATCACGGTGCGCGCGCCGTGCTGTCCGACGGCCTCGATGATCGCGTTGCGGTTCGGATCGTCGCGGCGCACGCGGAAGATCGACGTGCCGCCCATGCCGTCGAGCGGCTTCACGATGACGTCGCCTTCGGCATCGACGAACGCCTGCAGCTCGCCGGGGTCCCGCGTCACGAGGCTCGGCGCAATGAACTGCGCGAACCTCCCGATCGCGAGCTTCTCGTTGTGGTCGCGGATCGACCGCGGCCGGTTGAAGACCCGCGCGCCCTCGCGCTCGGCGGCCTCGAGCAGGTAGGTCGTGTACAGGTACTCCGTGTCGAACGGCGGGTCCTTGCGCATCGTCACGGCGGCGAAGTCCGCCAGCCGGCGCGAGACGGCCTCGCCCTCGCGGTACCAGTCGTGGTCGTCGTCGCGGACCTCCAGCGGACACGCCCGCGCGCGCACCGTGCCGCGGTCCCAGACGATGTCGCCCTGCCCGAGCGCGAAGATGCGGTGACCGCGCTGCGCCAGCGCGCGCATCATCGCCACGCTCGAGTCCTTGTAGGCCTTGAGCGACGGCAGCGGATCGACGACGAACGCGAAGTCCATGATGGCGAGGTCTATGGCGCGGCGCGCGGCGGCACGACGAAGAGATAGATGCTCGCCTGCCGCGTGCCGATGATCTCGTCCTTCTCGGGGGCCTGCACCACGCGCACCCGATCGACGCGCCATCCCGGGAGGATGTAGTCGTGCGTCACCACGCGGGTGCCGGGCGTCAGCTCGGCGGCGAGCTTCGCGGCCACGCGGTCCATGATCGTCGGCAGGAGGTAGATCGTGACCACGCTCGCGCCGGCGACGTCGGTCTTGAACAGGTCGCGCAGGTAGAACCTGGCCCGCTCCGACACCCCGGCTTCCTCGGCCTTGCGCGTGGCGTACGCGACGAGCACCGGGTCGATGTCGACGCCGAAGCCGCGCGCGCCGAAGTCCCTCGCGGCCGCGATCACCAGCCGCCCGTCGCCGGAGCCCAGGTCGACGACGGTGTCGCCCGGGCCCACGCGGGCGACCTCCAGCATCGCGGTCACGACGGACTCCGGCGTCACCGCGAACGGCGCCACGCGGTCGGCTTCGCTGGGCGTCTGCGCCGCCGCGGGCGGCAGCAGCGCGAGGACGGCGAAGAGCATCGGGACGAGGCGCATGCGGCGATGGTAGCCGAACGCGCGGCGCCGTCTAGGCGTCGCCGCTCCGCGACCGGGCGGTCGCGCCGCGTTCCGGCTCGGCGTCGACCAGGCCGGGGAACAACCGCGCGAGCAGCGACTCCCCCTCCTCGAGCACGTAGTAGCGCAACGCTTCCGCGGGCGGCGACAGCAGCTTCGACGACAGTTGCACGAGCTGCCAGCGGCGCACCATGGGCAATCCGGGCACGTCGAGCACCCTGATGAGCCCGCTCGCGACCTCGAGCGCGGTGGTGTGCAGCGACAGGAAGGCGAGCCCCATGCCGGCGATCACCGCCTGCTTGATCGTCTCGTTGCTGCGCATCTCCATCGCGAACGCCGGATCGATCCGCTGCGACTGGAAGTAGCGGTCCATCGCGGCGCGGGTCCCCGCGCCCGGCTCCCGCACCAGGAAGCGCTCGCGCGCAAGCAGCGCGGGCGGCACTTCGGCGAGGGCGGCATAGGGATGGTCCGGCGGCGCGATCACGCCGAGCGGGTGCGCCGCGAACGGCTCCGAACGCGTCTCGAGCTCGCGCGGCGGCGTGCCCATCACCACCATGTCGACCTCGTTGCGCCGGAGGAGGTCGATCAGCCCCTCCCGGTTGGCCTCGGCGAGGTCGACCTCGACGCCGGGATGGTCCCGCAGGAAGCCCCCGAGGATCCGCGGCACGAAGAACTTGGCCGTGCTGACCATGCCGATCGTGACCCGCCCGCCGCGCACGCCCTTGAGACGCGCGATCGTGTCCTCGGCATCCTTGAGCGAGCCGAGCACGCGGCGGGCGTGCAGCAGCATGTACTCGCCACCCGTCGTCAGCGTGATCTGGCGGCCGCCGCGATCGAAAAGCGGCAGCCCAACCGCGTCCTCGAGATCGCGGACCTGCATCGACACCGCCGGCGGCGTGAGGTGCAACTCCTCCGCGGCGCGCGCGAAGGAGAGGTGGCGGGCCACCGTCGTGAACACGCGCAGCTGGCGGATCGACACGTTCAACATAAGCAATATCTTAACTGATAGGTCAGAAACATTGACTTCCACTTAACGGTTGGCGCGCCTAGAGTCCATATCACTGACCTGCCCATTCCAGGAGCGCCCCCGTGAACAAGCCGCTCGACAACCCCGCGATCACCGACCCGAAGGCCCGCTACAAGGCGGGCGTGCTGAAGTACAAGGAGATGGGCTACTGGCGGCCGGACTACGAGCCGAAGGACACCGACTTCATCTGCGTCTTCCGCATCACGCCGCAGGAAGGCGTCGACGCCGAGGAGGCGGCCGCCGCCGTCGCCGGCGAGTCGTCGACGGCCACCTGGACCGTGGTCTGGACCGACCTCCTCACCGCCGCGGACAGCTACCGCGCCAAGGCCTACCGCGTCGACCCGGTGCCGAACACCGGCCCGGGCACGAACGCCGAGCAGCAGTACTTCGCCTACGTCGCGTACGACCTGATCCTGTTCGAGGAAGGCTCGATCGCCAACGTCACCGCCTCGCTGATCGGCAACGTGTTCAGCTTCAAGCCGCTGAAGGCCGGCCGCCTCGAGGACATCCGGGTGCCGGTCGCGTACGTGAAGACCTTCAAGGGTCCGCCGACGGGCATCGTCGTCGAACGCGAGCGCCTCGACAAGTTCGGGCGGCCGCTGCTCGGCGCAACGATGAAGCCGAAGCTGGGGCTCTCCGGCAAGAACTACGGCCGCGTGATCTACGAGGCGCTGACCGGCGGGCTCGACTTCACCAAGGACGACGAGAACATCAACTCGCAGCCGTTCATGCACTGGCGCGACCGCTTCCTGTTCGGGATGGAAGCCGTCAACCGCGCGCAGGCGAACTCGGGCGAGATCAAGGGACACTACTTCAACGTCACCGCGGCGACGATGGAGGACATGTACGAGCGCGCGGACTTCGCGCGGGACCTGGGCTCGAACATCGTGATGATCGACCTGGTGATCGGCTGGACCGCGATCCAGTCGATGTCGAACTGGTGCCGCAGGAACGACATGATCCTGCACATGCACCGCGCCGGGCACGGCACGTACACGCGCCAGAAGAATCACGGCGTGTCGTTCCGGGTCATCGCCAAGTGGCTGCGGCTCGCGGGCGTCGACCACCTCCACGCGGGCACTGCCGTCGGCAAGCTCGAAGGCGACCCGCTGACGGTGCAGGGCTACTACAACGTCTGCCGCGACGCCGTTACGAGGCAGGACCTGTCGCGCGGCCTGTTCTTCGACCAGGACTGGGCGGACCTGCGCAAGGTGATGCCGGTCGCCTCGGGCGGCATCCACGCCGGCCAGATGCACCAGCTGCTGGACCTCTTTGGCGACGACGTCGTGCTGCAGTTCGGCGGCGGCACGATCGGACACCCGATGGGCGTGCAGGCCGGCGCCACGGCGAACCGCGTCGCGCTCGAGACGATGGTCAAGGCGCGCAACGAGGGCCGCGACATCAAGTCGGAAGGGCCGGACATCCTGCGGGCCGCCGCCAAGTGGTGCAAACCGCTCGAGGCCGCGCTCGAGACTTGGAAGGACGTGTCGTTCAACTACGCATCGACCGACACGCCGGACTTCGTCGCCACGCCCTCCGCTTCCGCCTGAAAGGAAACGTCATGCGAGTCACCCAAGGGGCCTTCTCGTTCCTGCCCGACCTCACGGACACCGAAATCCGCGCGCAGATCGACTACGCGCTCTCGAAGGGCTGGGCCTGCTCCGTCGAGCACACCGACGACCCGCATCCGCGCAACGTCTACTGGGACATGTGGGGCGTGCCGATGTTCGGCATCAAGGATGCCGCGGGCGTGATGCTCGAAGTCGACGCCTGCCGCAAGGCGCATCCCGAACGCTACGTCAAGGTCAACGCCTTCGACTCCACGCGCGGCGTCGAGTCGGTCGCGCTGTCGTTCATCGTCAACCGCCCGCCGGTGGAACCCGGCTTCGCGCTGGAGCGCCAGGAGACCGGCGGTCGCTCGGTTCGCTACACGACGCGCGCCTACTCGGCCGACCGGCCGCCGGGCGAGCGCTACAAGGCGTAACCCCGCGAAAGTAGGGTCAGACTCGACTTTTCGCTGCTGACGGCGTCGGTCGCCCAACACTCCGCTTGAAAAGTCGAGTCTGACCCTACTTTCGCGTCTGACCCTACTTTCGGTAGCGCACCGCAATGAACGACACGCCCGCGACCATCGACCTCCAGGCGCTGCTCCGCGACGCCAATGTCGGCGAGGTGCTGGAAGGTCTCGACCGCGAGCTGATCGGCCTCGCGCCGGTGAAGCAGCGCATCCGCGAGATCGCCGCGTTCCTCGCGGTGTCGAAGGCGCGCGCCGCGCTGGGCCTCGCCGGGGGAACGCCCACGCTGCACATGAGCTTCACCGGCAATCCCGGCACGGGCAAGACCACGGTGGCGCAGCGCATGGCGGAGATCCTGCATCGCCTCGGCTACGTGCGGAAGGGGCACCTGGTCTCGGTGACCCGCGACGACCTGGTCGGCCAGTACATCGGCCACACGGCGCCGAAGACCAAGGAAGTGCTGAAGCGCGCGATGGGCGGCGTGCTGTTCATCGACGAGGCCTACTACCTCTATCGCCCCGAGAACGAGCGCGACTACGGGCAGGAGGCGATCGAGATCCTGCTGCAGGTGATGGAGAACCAGCGCGACGACCTGGTGGTGATCCTTGCGGGCTACAAGGACCGCATGGACACGTTCTTCCAGAGCAACCCGGGGTTCAAGTCGCGCATCGCGCACCACATCGACTTCCCCGACTACACCGACGACGAGCTCTACCGCATCGCCGCGATCATGCTGGAGAAGGACCACTACCGGCTCGACGAAGGCGCGACGGCCGCGCTCGCCGAGTACGTGACGCTGCGGCGGCAGCAGCCGCACTTCGCCAACGCGCGCTCGATCCGCAACGCGCTCGACCGCGCCCGCCTGCGCCAGGCCAACCGGCTGTTCTCACGCGAGTCGCCGGTCGGCCGCGACGACCTGTCGACGATCACCGCAGCCGACATCCGGGCAAGCCGGGTGTTCGGCGGCTGAGGAA
Source organism: uncultured beta proteobacterium (assembly GCA_963765065.1). Lineage (GTDB taxonomy): Bacteria > Pseudomonadota > Gammaproteobacteria > Burkholderiales > Casimicrobiaceae > VBCG01. Next base: position 329,262 of record CAVXVH010000020.1, read on the forward strand.
ACCACGATGCCCTACCGCCGCACCACGCTGTCCAAGTTCATCATCGAACAGCAGCGCAAGCTGGAAGGCGGCGCGGAGCTGATCGCGCTGGTCAACGACATCCAGACCGCCTGCAAGTACATCGCCAGCGCAGTCGCGAAGGGCGCGCTCGCCGGGGCGCGCGGCGGCACTGGTTCGATCAACGTGCAGGGCGAGGAGCAGAAGCCGCTCGACCTCATCGCCAACGACATCATGCTGGGGAGCTGCGAGTGGGGCGGCTACCTCGCGGGCATGGCGTCGGAGGAGCTCGAGGCGCCCTACGAGATCCCCGCCGCGTACGCGCGCGGCAAGTACCTGCTGGTGTTCGACCCGCTCGACGGCTCGTCGAACCTCGACGTCAACGTCACCGTCGGCACGATCTTCTCGGTGCTGCGCGCGCCGGAAGGCGTGACCTCGCCGACCGTGAACGACTTCCTGCAGCCGGGCACCGCGCAGGTGTGCGCGGGCTACGCGCTCTACGGGCCGTCGGCGATGATCGTGCTGACGCTCGGCACCGGCGTGCACGGCTTCACGCTCGACCCCGAGATCGGCGCGTACCTGCTCACCCACCCGAATCTCACCATCCCCGCCGACACGCAGGAGTTCGCGGTGAACACGAGCAACCAGCGCTTCTGGGAGCCGCCGGTCAAGCGCTACGTCGAGGAGTGCATCGCCGGCAAGAGCGGGGTGCGCGGCAAGGACTTCAACATGCGCTGGATCGCGTCGATGGTCGCCGAAGTGCACCGCATCCTGATGCGCGGCGGACTGTTCATGTATCCGCGCGACACCAAGGATCCGAGCAGGCCCGGCCGCCTGCGCCTCCTCTACGAGGCGAGCCCCATCGGCTGGCTGGTCGAGCAGGCCGGCGGCGCCGCGTCCACGGGCCGCGGCCGCATCCTCGAAGTCGTGCCGACCGAGCTCCACCAGCGCGTGCCGGTGATCCTGGGCTCGCGAAACGAGGTGGAGCGCCTCGCGCGCTATCACGCCGAATACGACCGGGGCGAGGACCAGCCGTTCAGCTCGCCGCTCTTCAACACGCGCTCGCTCTACCGCGGCGCCGCCTAACGCCGGAGCACGCCATGTCGGCACGCCATCCCATCATCGCGATCACCGGCTCGTCGGGCGCAGGCACGACGACGGTGATGCGCACCTTCCAGCACATCTTCCGCCGCGAAGGCATCGCCGCGGCGTTCATCGAAGGGGACTCGTTCCACCGCCACGACCGCAAGTCGATGCGCGAGGAGATGAAGCGCCAGTCGGACGCCGGCAACCCGAACTTCAGCCACTTCGGCGCCGACGCGAACCTGCTCGCCGAGCTCGAGGCGCTGTTCGGCAACTACGCCGAGACCGGGACGGGCAAGGTGCGCAAGTACCTGCACGACGCCGAGGAGGCGGCGCCGTTCAAGCAGGACCCGGGAACGTTCACGCCGTGGTCCGACCTGCCCGAGGGCTCGGACCTGCTGTTCTACGAAGGCCTGCACGGCGCCGCGAAGACGGACGCCGTCGACGTCGGCCGCCACGCGGACCTGCTGGTCGGCGTCGTGCCGATCATCAACCTCGAGTGGATCCAGAAGCTGCACCGCGACAAGGTGATGCGGGGCTACTCGCAGGATGCGGTGGTCGACACGATCCTGCGCCGCATGCCCGACTACGTGAACTACATCGTCCCGCAGTTCGGGCGCACGCACGTCAACTTCCAGCGCGTGCCGATCGTGGACACGTCGAACCCGTTCATCGCCCGCGACATCCCGACGGTCGACGAGAGCATCCTGGTGATCCGCTTCGCCAACCCCAAGGGCATCGACTTCCCCTACCTGCTGTCGATGCTGCACGACTCCTTCATGTCGCGCCCGAACACGCTGGTCGTGCCGGGCGGCAAGATGCCGCTGGCGATGCAGCTGATCTTCACGCCGATGATCCTGCGCCTGATGGACATCAAGCGCCGCGCGGCCGACGGCCTGCGCGCCACCGCCCTCGCCTGAACGCCCGCTCACCGCCTCCACCCGGACCGGCCCCACCCCATGACCGCCACGCCGAAGTTCTCGCCGCCGGACGTCACGCCGGCCCAACTCGCCAACGCGCTCCGCATGCTCGCGGCCGATGCCGTCGAGACCGCCAAGTCCGGACACCCCGGCATGCCGCTCGGCATGGCGGACATCGCCGAGGTCGTGTGGCGCCGTCACCTGCGCCACAACCCGGGCAATCCGTCGTGGCCGGACCGCGACCGCTTCGTGCTGTCGAACGGCCACGGCTCGATGCTGCTCTACGCGCTCCTGCACCTGACCGGCTACGACGTGCCGATCGGCGAACTGAAGCGCTTCCGCCAACTGCACTCGAAGACGCCCGGTCACCCCGAGGTGGGGCTCACCCCCGGCATCGAGACCACCACGGGCCCGCTCGGCCAGGGCCTCGCCAACGCCGTCGGCATGGCGCTCGCCGAGAAGCTGCTGGCCGCGCGCTTCAACCGCGACGGCCACGCGATCGTCGATCACCGCACGTTCGTGTTCGTCGGCGACGGCTGCCTGATGGAGGGCGTGTCGCACGAAGCCTGCTCGCTCGCCGGCACGCTCGGGCTGGGGAAGCTCGTCGTGCTCTACGACGACAACGGCATCTCGATCGACGGCCACGTCGCCGGCTGGTTCCGCGACGACACGCCGAAGCGCTTCGAGGCCTACGGCTGGAACGTGATCCGCGCCGTCGACGGCCACGATGCGGAGGCCGTGGATCGGGCGGTGCGCGCGGCGACGTCTGCCGACCGGCCGACGCTGGTCTGCTGCCGCACCGTGATCGGCAAGGGCGCGCCGAACAAGGCCGGCACGCACGACGTGCACGGTGCGCCACTCGGCACGCAGGAACTGGCCGAGCTCCGCGCAGCACTCGGCTGGCCGCACCCGCCGTTCGAAGTGCCTGCCGGGATCGCGGCGGCATGGGACGGCCGCCCCCGTGGCGCAGCGCTCGAGGCGGACTGGCAGCAGCGCTTCGACGCCTACGCCGCCGATCATCCCGAGCTCGCGGCGGAGTTCCTGCGCGTGACCACCCGCACGCTGCCCGCGCGCTGGAGCGACACGGTGGACGCGCTCTACGACAAGGCGCGCGCGGCGACGACCCGTGCGACGCGCAAGTCCTCGCAGGACGTGCTGGACGACCTGGTCGGCGCGCTGCCGGAGCTCTTCGGCGGTTCGGCCGACCTGACCTGGTCGAACCTCACCTTCGCCAAGGGCTCGCAGCCGATCGACGGCAGCGCCCGCGGCAACTACGCGCACTACGGCGTGCGCGAGTTCGGCATGGCGGCGGCGATGAACGGCATGGCGCTGCACGGGGGCCTCGTGCCCTACGGCGGCACGTTCCTCGTCTTCTCCGACTACATGCGCAACGCGATCCGCATGAGCGCGCTCATGCACCAGCGCGTCGTCTACGTGCTGACGCACGATTCGATCGGGCTGGGCGAGGACGGCCCGACGCACCAGCCCGTCGAGCACGCGGCGTCGTTGCGGATGATCCCCAGCGTCGACGTCTGGCGCCCCTGCGATCCGCTCGAAACGGCGGCCGCCTGGGTCGCCGCCATCGAGCGCACCGACGGTCCGTCCTGCCTCCTGCTGTCGCGGCAGAACCTGCCCATTCCGCCGCGGCCCGCCGACGTGGCCGCCGGCATGCGCCGGGGCGGCTACGTGCTTGCCGAAGCCGGCGGCGGCTCACCACGCGCGATTCTGATCGCGACCGGTTCGGAAGTGGGCGTCGCGCTCGACGTACAGAAGCAGCTCGCCGAGCGCGGCGTCCCGGTGCGCGTTGTGTCGATGCCGTCGACCAGCGTGTTCGACCGCCAGCCTGCCGAGTGGCGCGACCGCGTGCTGCCGCCCGGCGTGCCGTGCGTGTCGATCGAGGCGGGGGTCACCGGCTTCTGGCGGCAGTACGTCGGGCGCGACGGGCTCGCGATCGGCATCGATCGCTTCGGCGAATCGGCGCCGGCCGGCGCGCTGTACGACTACTTCGGCCTCACCGCCGACAAGGTGGTCCCGCGGGTCGCGGACTGGCTCGCCACGCGTCGCTGACTACGCGACGACGAGCAGCGCCGAGCCGACCGAGAAGCTCGCGCCGAAGCCCACCAGCACGACGTTGTCGCCGGGCTTCGCCCGCCCGCTTGCGCGCAGCTCGTCGAGCAGCAGCGGAATGCTCGCGCTCGACGTGTTCCCGGTGCGCTCGAAGGATGCGCACAGCCGCTCGCGCGGAATGCCGAGCGTGTCGCAGGCCGGATAGAGGATCCGCGTCAGGTTCGCCTGGTGCGGGATCAGCCAGTCGACGCTCACCCCGGCCTCCTGGTAGCGCCGGACCTCGGAGGTGAGGATCTCGATCGCCCCGATCGCCACCGGCGGCCCGGACATGTACCAGCGCTCGACGTCGGGCACGGCAGCCGCCGGGTTGCACGCCGCGGTGCCCGCGCCGCGGATGTGGCGGATCCGTTCGGCGTCGATCCACGAGGTCATCCGTACCGACGCGAGCCGCGCCGGCCCACCGCCTTCCGGCGCGAGCAGCAGGCCCGCGACCGCGTCGCCGAACAGGGTGCTCGTGCCGAACGCGGCCGTCGAGTATTCGATGCAACGCGACGAGAACTCGACGGCGATGCAGGCGACGTGCCGATAGCCCTGCGCCGCGATCAGCGACTGTGCGATCCCGACGCCGTACATGAAGCTGGTGCAGGCATTGCTGCCGATGTCCAGCACGAACGGGTTGCCGAGGTCCGGGTGGTCGCTGCGCGCCTTCGCGACCACCTGCTGCGACACGCCCGGAAAGCCGTGGATGCTGGACGACGACACGATGATCCCGTCGAGCGTCGACCACGGCGCGCCCGCCCGCTCGAGCAGCTGCTTGAGCGCGGCGTACGCGACGTCGACGGGGTTCTCGTCGGGGCCGAAGAAGCGCCGCTCCACGAGCCCCGTCTTGCGCCGGATGTCGCGTGCCCGGGAGCGGATGTGGGCGCGGTCCGACTCGCCGATGCGGTCGGCCGAGCCCTCGATCAGCCGCTCGGCGATTTCCTCGTTGGAGACCCGGTGCAGCGGCAGGACGTGCGTGGTGGACCGGACGACGGTGGACGGCAAGGCGCGGTGCTTTCGTGACGGACGACCGCCCATTGAAGGAGGCGGGAACGGGAATGTCAAGCGAGGTCGTCGCCGCCCTCGCGCAGCCTCACGAGCGCGTGCAGCGTGCGGTTGATCGGGGTGTCGACGCCGAGCGCCGCCCCTCGCGCCGCGACGAGCCCGTTGAGCGCGTCGATCTCCGTGCGCTTGCCGCGCAGGATGTCCTGCGCCGTCGACGAGTACTGCTGCGCCAACGCGTCGGCCACCCCCCAGACCGCGTCGATCAGCTTGCGCTCGTCGAGCGCCACGCCGGCGGCCCGCGCCACCGCGACCGACTCGCGCACCGTGCCTTCCATCAGGGTGCGTGTCCCCGCGTCGCGCGCCATGCGCCCGTAGCGGGCGCGGCCGAGCGCCGAGACCGCGTTGAACGCGCAGTTGATCACGAGCTTGGTCCACAGCGCCGCATCGATGTCGTCCGACAGCGGGCAGGCGATGCCTGCCGCCTCGAACAGCGCCGCGACCGCGGCGAGGCGTCGCGCGATTTCCGGACGCGCCGCGTCCGCACGCGATGTGCCGAGCACGAGATCGCCGCGGCCGGTGTGCCGCACGATGCCCGGGCCGTCCATGTAGGCCCCGACGTACACCACTGCGGCAAACACGGGCTGCGGCAGCACGGCCCGCAGGCGCTCGGCGTTGTCGACGCCGTTCTGCAGGCTCGCCACGACGGCGTCGGCAGCGAGGTGCGGCGCGAGGCTCCGGGCGGCCGCGTCCGTGTCGGGGGACTTCACGCAGACGAGCACGACCTGCGCATCGCGGACGGTCGCGACGTCGGTCGACGCGCCCACCCGAATCGTCTCGCGTCGATCGGACCACTCGATGACGAGCCCGTCGCGCCGGATCGCCTCGACGTGCGTCGCGCGGCCGATCAGCGTCACCGCCACGCCGGCACGCGCGAGCATGCCGCCGTAGTAGCAGCCGACCGCGCCGGCGCCGAGTACCGCGACGCGCAAGCTTCGAGTCATCATTCCTCGCTCGGCTCGAGCGCGGTCGGCGGCCGCGTGACGAGCAGCTTGTCGATGCGATTGCCGTCCATGTCCACGATCTCGAACGTGTAGCCCTGCCACTCGAACCGGTCCGCGACGTGCGGCACGCGATCGAGCTGCAGCAGCGCGAACCCGGCGACGGTGTGGTAGCTGCCGAGGCCCTCCTCGGGCAAGGTCACCTCGACGTCGAGCACGTCCTTGAACCGCTCGATGGTCACGCTGCCGTCGACCAGCCACGAGCGCTCGTCGCGCGGCACGATGTCGCGATCGCGCTCGTCGTCGGCGGTGGCGATGTCGCCGACCAGCGCCTCCATCACGTCGTTCAGCGTCGCGAGCCCGACGACGTCGCCGAACTCGTTCACGACCAGCGCCATGGTCTGGCGATGCTGCTTGAACTGCGCCACCAGGTCCATGACGGTGAGCGTCTCGGGCACGAACAGGGCCTTGGCGAGGTTCGAGAGCTCCACCGGGCGGCCGGCGAGCGACTCCTCGAGCAGCGTCTTCGCGAGCACGATGCCGGCCACGTCGCCCAGACTGCCGCGCACGACCGGGAAGCGCGAGTGGTGCCCGGCGGCGATGCGGCGCACGTTCTCCTCGAGCGGCTCCTCGAGGTCGAGGTAGATGATGTCGCCGCGCGGCGTCATCACCCCCGTCACCCGCAATTCGTCCAGCCGGAACACGCGGCTCACCAGCTGCTGCTCGTGCGCCTCGAACACCCCGGCCTCGGCGCCCTGCTCCATCAGCACCTTGATCTCCTCCTCGGTGACGGGGGACTCGCCGGTCGCCCGAAGGCCGAGCAGCCGCAGGATGCCGTCGGTCACGGCGCCGAGCGCGCGCACCAGCGGGTACGCGACCCGGGACAGCGCCTGCATCGGCCCAGCGACGAGGCTCGCGACCCGCTCCGGATCGAGCAGCGCGAGACGCTTCGGCACGAGCTCGCCGAAGATGAGTGCCGCCAGCGTGATGCCGGTGATCACGATCGTCACCGCGATGGCGTCCGAGTGCCGGTCGAGCGCCGCCCACTGCGACAGCCACTCGGAGAGGCCTCGGGTGAGCTTCGCCTCGCCGAACGCACCGCTGGTGATGCCGATGACCGTGATCCCGACCTGGATCGTCGCGAGGAAGCTCGACGGGTGCTGCGCGAGGCGCAGCGCCACCCTCGCGCCGCGCTTGCCATCGTCCGCCAGATGCTGGAGGCGCGCCTTGCGGGCGGAGACGACCGCCATCTCCGACATCGCGAAGACGCCGTTCATCAGGATCAGGCCGAACAGGATCAGGATTTCCATGGCTTCGGATCACGCCGCACAACGTGCACGATCGTCGAGAATACTTCACTCGCGGGCGAATCGCCCGAGCGTCGGCCGCTCCACCTCCAGGTAGTCGCTCGGGGCCATCGCGACGCTGATCGCCCGGTCACCCGCGTTGAAGTTGATCGTCGCCTCGTCGGCGATCGCCTGGTCGCAGTAGGTCGGCAGCCCGAACAGCCGACCGAACGGCGGGATCGCGCCGGGGGCCAATCCCGTCCACTGCGCGACCTCCTCCGGAGTGGCGAAGCGCAGGCTCCTGATGCCGAGCGTCCGCCGCACGGCAGCACTGTCGAGACGACGATCGGCCGGCATCACGAACAGCACGAATCGTTCGTCGGCCTTGCACACCAGCGCCTTGGCGCCGCTCGACAGCCGCGTGCCGCGCACCTTCGCCGCCTCTTCGCTGGTACGCACCGGCGCGTGGCGCGTCACCGCGTAGGGGACACGGGCGTCGTCGAGCAATGCGGTCAGGCGGGCGAAGACGGTCATCGGCGGAATCGTGGCTGCCGTGCGCGCCGCACGGATGGAAACGACGCAGAGTCAGTCTCCGCGGTTGGTCGAGGAGGCACGCTCCGCCACCGGCACTGCGCACCACCGCGGCGACGGCATGGTTGCGCCGGGTTCGCCGCGCTACTCGACCGTCACCGACTTCGCGAGATTGCGCGGTTTGTCCACGTCGGTGCCGCGAATCACCGCAGTGTGGTACGCGAGCAGCTGCAGCGGCACGACGTGCACGATCGGCGACAGCAGCCCCGCGTGCTCCGGCAGGCGAATCAGGTGGACGCCTTCGCCGGCAGTCAGGTGGCTGTCGAGGTCGGCGACGACGTAGAGCTCGCCGCCGCGCGCACGCACCTCCTGCAGGTTGCTCTTCAGCTTCTCGAGCAGCGCGTCGTTGGGGGCGATCGCCACCACCGGCATCTCGCTGTCGACCAGCGCGAGGGGGCCGTGCTTGAGTTCGCCGGCCGGGTACGCCTCGGCGTGAATGTAGGAGATCTCCTTCAGCTTCAGCGCGCCTTCCAGCGCGATCGGGTAGTGCATGCCGCGGCCGAGGAACAGCGCGTCCTGCTTCCGCGCGAAGGCCTCGGCCCAGGCGATGATCGACGGCTCCAGCGCGAGCGCCGCCTGCAGCGCCGCGGGCAGGTGGCGGAGGCCGCGCAGCCAGTAGGCCTCCTGTTCCGTCGTGAGCCGGCCGCGCACCTTGGCGAGCGACGCCGCGAGCAGGAACAGCGAGACCAACTGCGTCGTGAACGCCTTGGTCGAGGCAACGCCGATCTCGGTGCCGGCGCGTGTGAGATAGACGAGCTCCGTCTGGCGCACCATCGTCGACGTGCCGACGTTGCAGATCGCGAGCGTGTGCGGGTGGCCGAGCTCCTTCGCGTGCTTCAACGCCGCCAGCGTGTCGGCCGTCTCGCCCGACTGCGAGACGACGACGACCAGCGCGTGCGGATTCGGCACGCTGTCGCGGTAGCGGTACTCGCTCGCGATCTCGACCTGGCAGGGGATGCGCGCGAGGCTCTCGATCCAGTACTTGGCCACCGACCCGGCGTAGTAGCTGGTGCCACAGGCCAGCACCAGCACGCTGTCGATGCCGGTCAACACCTGCGGCGCGGCGGCGCCGAACAGCGTCGGGTCGATGGCGCCCCACCGCCTCGAGCGTGTCCGCGACCGCGCGCGGCTGCTCGAAGATCTCCTTCTGCATGAAGTGGCGGTAGGGCCCGAGCTCCGCGGTCGCGCCGCTCGCCTCCACCACGGTCACGGGCCGTTCGACGCGTTCGCCGCGCGCATCGAGAATCGTGAACGCCTCTCGGCGCACGTCGGCGAGATCGCCCTCCTCGAGATAGATCACGCGCCGCGTGACCGGGAGGAGCGCCGAGGCGTCCGAAGCGAGGAAGTGATCGTCCGCGCCGAGGCCCACGACCAGCGGGCTCCCCGCGCGCGCACCGACGACGCGGCCCGGCTCGCGGGTCGAGATCACCGCGATCGCGTACGCGCCCTTGAACTCCGCGACGGCCGCCTGCACGGCGCGCAGCAGGTCGCCGCCCCCGGCGGCGTGCCAGTGCGCGTGGACGAGATGCGCGATCACCTCGGTGTCGGTCTGCGTGACGAACTTGTAGCCGCGGGCCTTCAGCTGGTCGCGCAGCTCCTCGAAGTTCTCGATGATGCCGTTGTGCACCACCGCGACTTCGCCGCCGGAAGTGTGCGGGTGCGCGTTGTCCTCGGTAGGTGCGCCGTGCGTCGCCCAGCGCGTGTGCGAGATGCCCGTGGTGCCGGCCAGCGCCCGCCGGTCGGCCTGCGCCGCGAGGTCGGCGACGCGTGCGGTGCTGACCAGCCGGTCGAGCGTCGGCGTCGCGCCGCCGATCACGCACAGCCCCGAGGAGTCGTAGCCGCGATACTCGAGCCGGCGGATGCCGTCGATCAGGATCGGGACGACGTTGCGCGCGCTGACCGCGCCGACGATGCCGCACATGGTCGCTTCAGTCCTTCTTGCCGGATTGCTTGACGGGCCGCTTCCAGCCCGGCTTCGTGACCTGCGGCGGGCGCGCGAACGTCAGCGCGTCGGGCGGGGCGTCCCGCGCGATCGTGCTGCCGCCGCCGATCGTCGCACCTGCGCCGATCGTCACCGGCGCGACCAGCACGCAGTTGCTGCCGATGTGCGCGTTGTCGCCGATCACCGTGCGGTGCTTGTTCGCGCCGTCGTAGTTGGCGACGATCGCGCCCGCGCCGAAATTGACGTGGGCGCCGAGCGTCGCGTCGCCGACGTAGGCGAGGTGGTTGGCCTTGGCGCCGTGCCCGAGCGTGCTCGCCTTGATCTCGACGAAGTTGCCGACGTGCACCTCGTCGGCGAGCTTCGCGCCCGGGCGGAAGTGCGAGAACGGCCCGATGCGGCAGTGCGCACCGGCCGCGGAGTCCTCGAGGTGCGAGAACGGCAGGATCTCGGTACCCGAGCCGATCGTCATGTTGCGCAGCACGCAGTACGCGCCGACGCTGACGCCGTCTGCCAGCGTCACGTCGCCTTCGAACACGCAGCCGACGTCGATGCGGACGTCGCGCCCGCAGGTGAGCGTGCCGCGGAGGTCGAAGCGATCCGGGTCGGCGATCCACGTGCCTGCGCGGAGCAGCGCCTCGGCGTGGCGGCGCTGCAGGATGCGCTCGCACTCCACGAGCTGCAGGCGATCGTTGATGCCGCGCACGTCGCGCTCGTCGGCGGCGAGCTGCGCCTCGACCGCGATGCCCTCGGCGACGGCCATCGCGATCGCGTCGGTCAGGTAGTACTCGCCCTGGGCGTTGTCCGCGCGGAGCGCCCCGACCCAGCGCGCGAGGTGAGCCGTCGGCATCGCCATCACGCCGGTGTTGATCTCGTCGATCGCACGCTGCTCCGGCGTGGCGTCGCGCTCCTCGACGATCGCGCGCACCTGCCCGGCCGCGTCGCGCAGGACGCGCCCGAGCCCGCTCGGGTCCGCGACCCGCGCGGTCAGGAGGCCGACGTGACCGCGGCGCGCCGCCTCGGCGAGCCGGGCGAGCTCGTCGGCCCGCACCAGCGGCACGTCGCCCAGCACCACCATCGCCACGCCGTCCCGCGGCAGCGATGGCAGCGCGGCCCGCACGGCGTCGCCGGTGCCGCGCGGCGGGTCCTGCAGCGCGAACGCGAGCCCCGGCCGGTGCAGCGCCTCGCGCACCGGCTCGCCGCCGTGGCCGTAGACCACGCAGATCGTGCGCGGCGCAAGCGTCTGCACGGCGTCGATCACGTGGCCGACGATCGGCTTGCCCGCGAGCGGGTGCAGCACCTTGGGCAGCGCGGAATGCATGCGCTTGCCCTGGCCGGCGGCGAGTACGACGACGTCGAGTGCGGTGCTCACTTGATGCGTTCGGGTTCGCAGACGTGGACGTCAATGATAGCGCCCGGACATCGCGCCATCGGGCACGCCTCGGACGAGCGGCCGTCCGGTGCGGCTCGCTCGCGAAAATGTTACAGTTTTGCGACAACATCGCCTCCGGCCACGGCCGGACGCACACCGAGGAGTCGTCATGCGCATTGCCCGTATTGCCTCCGTGGTCGCGGCTTTCGTCGCTGCCACGCTGCTCGTTCCCGCCGCGCTGGCGCAGGGCGCCTGCAAGAATCGCGGTGAACTGGACAACCTGTACTGCGACGACAACGGCGACCTGGTCGCCGACGCGCCCAAGGACTCGAAGCGCTGGAAGAACCCCTCGACCATCGTCTTCACCTACACGCCGGTCGAAGACCCCGCGGTCTACGAGAACATCTTCAAGCCGTTCACCGACCACCTGTCGAAGTGCATCGACAAGCGCGTCGTCTTCTACCAGGTGCAGTCAAACGCTGCGGAAATCGAGGCGATGCGGTCCGGGCGCCTGCACGTCGGCGGCTTCTCGACCGGCCCGACCGCGTTCGCGGTCAACCTCGCGGGCGCGGTTCCATTCGCGGTCAAGGGCTACGAGAAGGACTTCCAGGGCTACAACCTGATCGTCGTGGTCAAGGCGAGCTCGCCCTACCAGAAGCTCGCCGACCTCAAGGGCAGGAAGGTCGCGCACACCGCGCCGTCGTCGAACTCCGGCCACCTCGCTCCGCTCGCGCTGTTCCCGAGCGAGGGCCTCGTCCCCGACAAGGACTACAAGATCCTGTTCTCGGGTAAGCACGACCAGTCGGTGATGGGCGTCAACTCGGGCGACTACGACGCCGGTGCCGTCGCCTCCGACGTGTTCCACCGCATGGCGGTGCGCGGGCAGATCAAGGAGTCGGATTTCCGCGTGATCTACCGCAGCCAGAAGTTCCCGACGTCCTCGTTCGCCTACGCGCACGACCTCGACCCGAAGCTCGTCGACCGCATGCTCGGCTGCTTCTACGAGTACCGCTTCCCGGCCGAGATGAAGAAGGCCTTCGACGGTGCCGACCGCTTCTTCCCGATCAATTACCAGACGACCTGGGCCGTCGTTCGCGACGTCGCCAAGGGCTCCGGCCAGGCGTTCGACCGCTCGTCGTACGAGAAGGAGACCAAGCGCGAGGCCGACGCCGCGGCCGCGAAGGCCGCCGGCAAGAAGTAGTCGGACCGTTCGCGTGATGACCCAGGGGGGCGACCCGCGTCGCCCCCCTTTGACGCCGGCGCCGGGATGCTGACCCTCAAGAACCTCGACAAGTCCTACGTGCCCGGCAAGCCGGTGCTCGTCGACGTCAACCTCGAGGTCGCCCCGCGCGGCATCACCGCGATCATCGGCCCGTCCGGCACCGGCAAGTCGACGCTGATCCGCTGCATCAACCGCCTGGTCGAGCCGACGGGCGGATCGATCCTCTTCGAGGGTGCCGACCTCGCGCAGCTGTCCGGGCGCGCGCTCCGTCATGCGCGCCGGCACATCGGCATGGTGTTCCAGGAGTACAACCTCGTCGAACGGCTGACGGTGATGGAGAACCTGCTCTGCGGCCGGCTGGGGTTCGTCTCGCCGTGGCGCGCCTGGCGACGCAAGTTCGCGCCGGACGATATCGCGCAGGCGTTCGACGTGCTCGACACGGTGGGACTCACCGAGTTCGCGAACCGCCGGGCGGACGCGCTCTCCGGCGGACAGCGCCAGCGGGTCGGCATCGCGCGCGCGGTCATGCAGACGCCCAAGCTCCTGCTCGCCGACGAGCCCACGTCCTCGCTCGATCCGCGCACCTCGGTCGAGATCATGGAGCTCCTCGCCGGGATCGCGCGTGCGCGCACGATCCCGGTGATCATCAACATGCACGACGTCGAACTGGCGCGCCGCTTCGCCGACCGCATCGTCGGCATGGCGGCCGGCAGGATCGTGTTCGACGGCCCGCCGCCCGCCCTCACCGAGGAGGCCCTGACGGGCATCTACGGCGGCCGCAACTGGATGCACTGACGGCGGCCATGGCGACGCCAGCCACGCGGGACAATCCGTTCCCGAGGAGCCCCTGGAGCCGGGTTGCCGCGGTCGCGCTGGTCGCGTACGTGATCTACGCCTGCGCGCAGATGGAGATTTCCTGGGAGCGCGTACAGATCGGCCTCGCCAACGCGGCACGCTTCTTCGATCGCCTGTTCCCGCCCAACTTCGAGCGCGGCGAGCTCCTGTGGAAGGGCCTGAAGGAGAGCCTCGAGATCGCCGTGCTCGCCTCGACGCTCGGCATCGTCCTCGCGATGCCGATCGGGCTCCTCGCGGCGCGCAACCTGATGCCGCCCTGGGTGACCTGGCCTGCACGTCTCGTGATCGTGCTCGCGCGGTCGTTCCACCCGGTGATCGTCGCGATCCTGTTCGTCAAGGCAGTCGGCTTCGGCGCGCTCGCCGGGATCCTCGCGCTGACCGTGGCGTCGATCGGCTTCATCGGCAAGCTGATCACCGAGGCGATCGAGGAGATCTCGGCGAAGCAGGTCGAGGCCGTGCGCGCGACCGGCGCCCCGTTCGCCTCCGTGCTCGCCTTCGGCGTGGTGCCGCAGGTGTTCAGCCGCTTCATCGGCTTCGCGACCTACCAGCTCGACTCGAACCTGCGCAACTCGACGATGGTGGGCATTGTCGGCGCCGGCGGCATTGGCGGCACGCTGTTCGCGGCGTTCCAGCGCTTCGACTACGACTTCGTCTGCGCGATCCTGATCGCGATCATCGCGGTGATCATGGCCGGCGAGATCCTCGCCACCGCGGTCCGTGCCGTGTTCATCGACAACGCCACCTTGCGCGACCTGTTCCGGCGCGACTCGCTGCGGCGGGTCCGGCACGCGGAGGAAGGCTAGGATGCGGACCCCGACGCGCACTGCGTTTGCTGCCTCCGAAGGGGCGGGTCAGCCCTTCGGCCCGTCCCTTCGGGACTGACGTGCCGGACTCGGTGGCCGCCGCCGCAGTTCCCGTCGCCGAGCGCATCTGGCGCCGGTTCACGCCGGCGCAGCGGCTCGCGCGCTTCACCGTGTACTTGGCGATCGTCGCCGCGATCGTGGTGTCGCTGCGTCACATCGAGATCATCCCGGAGTTCCTCTACGACGCCCCGGAGCAGGTCGTGGACCTGCTCACCCGCATGTGGCCGATCGAGTGGGCGGCCTACCGGACCGAGGTCCACGACTCGCTCGTCGAGACGCTGCACATCGCGTCGCTCGGCACGCTGCTCTCGCTCGTCCTCGCGCTGCCGGTGGGGGTGCTCGCCGCGCACAACCTGGTGCCGTTCACGCCGGTGAACCTGCTCGCGAAGCTGATCCTCGTCTCGTCGCGTTCGGTCAACTCGCTCGTGTGGGCCCTGCTCTTCGTCGGGATCTTCGGGCCGGGGGCGCTCGCCGGCACGCTGGCGATCGCCTTCCGCTCGATCGGCTTCGTCGGCAAGCTCTTCGGCGAGGCGCTCGAGGAGGCGCAGCCCGGACCCGTGGAAGCGCTCACGGCCGCCGGGGCGCCGTGGGCCTCGCGCTTCACCTTCGGCTACTGGCCGCAGGTGAAGCCCGCGTTCTGGTCGATCGCGCTGTTTCGCTGGGACATCAACGTGCGCGAGTCCGCGGTCCTGGGGTTGGTGGGCGCCGGCGGGATCGGCATGGCGCTCGACGCCGCGCTCAATCTCTTCCAGTGGGATCGGGTCGCGGTCGTGCTCGTCGCGATCTTCGCGATCGTGATCGCCGCCGAGTTGATCGTCACCCAGGTGCGCAAGCGGATGATCTGACCTCGCGGCGGCGGATTCGACCGGCCCTGCAAGGCGCGCGCCGGGGCCCCGCCTCCTCGCTGCTGTATGCTTCAACGCGATGGCGACGATCGCCGTGTTCAACCAGAAGGGCGGGGTGGGCAAGACCACGACCGCGCTCAACCTCCTCGCGGGGATCGCGCAGTCCGGCGTGCGGCCGCTGGGGCTCGACTTCGACCCGCAGGCGCACTTGTCGCACGTCTTCGGGGTGCAGCCGCGCCTGGCCGACGACTCCGTCTACAGCTTCTTCGTGCGCCAGCGGCCGCTCGCCGACGTCGCGGTGATCACGAGGAGCGGCGTGCCGATCTGTCCGGGGCACCTCGAGCTCGCCAAGCTCGACTCGCTGCTCGGCAAGGGCGTCAACGTGGTGACCCGGTTGCGCTCGGCGCTGCACGGCAGCGGACGGCCCGATGGGCCGGTGGTGATCGACTGCTGCCCGCTGCTCAACGTGCTGTCGCTCAATGCGGTGTTCGCGTGCGACCTGCTGCTCGTGCCGGTGTCGGCCGACTTCCTGGCGCTGCAGGGCGCCAAGGCAGTGGACCGCGCACTGGACGCGCTCGAGCCGGTGTTCAAGCGCAGGCTGCCGCGGCGCTACCTGCTGACCCGCTACGACGGCCGTCGCCGCATGAGCGGCGAAGTGGCGGCCCGCATGGCCGAGATGCTGCGACCCGGGGAGATCTGCGCGACGCGCATTCGGGAAAGCGTGAAGCTGGCGGAAAGCCCGGCGCTCGCGCTCGACGTGTTCCGCCACGCGCCGGGGAGCCACGGGGCGCACGACTACCGCGCCCTGATCGATGAGCTAGAGGGTGCCGGTTTTCTCGACTAAAGTGAAACGGCCCCCACGCTCGCTTCGCTCGCTGCCCCCCGAGGGGAAGGTCAGTCCCTCGGGGTGGCCCATCGGGACTGACATCGACGGCATGTTGGCCGCTGCACCGCTGATCAGGCCGATGACGCCCTCGATGTCCAGCGTGTCGATACGGCGCGGCACCGCCTGCTCGCGGCAGTCGATGATTTCGCAGTGGTGGTACATCTGGCGCAGCCGGCGCTCCGCATCGGGCTGCGTAGCCGCGATGATCGAGATGCTGTCGATGCGCTGGCCCGTCTTCGTACGGATCTGGAACCCGAACCGGATCATGCTTTCCCCCCGTTCCCCTGTTGCCGTCCCGCTGTCCCTTGCGACGCCCGTGGCGTATCCCGACCAGCCCGGAGGCTTCGCTGGGATGAAACCACCCCCACGCTCGCTTCGCTCGCTGCCCCCCGAGGGGGTGGATCAGTCCCTCGGGGCGGCCCGTCGGGACTAGGATGAAACCACCCCCACGCTCGCTTCGCTCGCTGCCCCCCGAGGGGGTGGATCAGTCCCTCGGGGCGGCCCGTCGGGACTGATATGCAAGGTTCGTTCCGTTTGTGGACGACGATTCGATGAGTCCCGACCAAAGGCCGGAACTGTCGTCGACAACAGCCGCTCCACCGCAGTGGATGGCAGGCCTGTTGAGAAAAATAACGAAAGCAAGCGCTCACACCGTCATCGAGATCCAAGCGCTTGCGGGCGGGGTGTCGTCGGACATCTATCGCATCGACGTCGGCGGCGCGACGTTCTGCGTCAAGCGCGCCCTCCCCAAACTGAAGGTCGCCGCCGACTGGCGGGTTCCGGTATCCCGCAACCGGTACGAGATCGCGTGGATGCGCGTCGCCGCGGAGCTCGTCCCGGGCGCAGCCCCGCGCGTGCTGGCCGAGGACGCCGAGGCCGGCGCGTTCGCCATGGAGTGGCTGCCGCCCGAGCGCTACCCGGTATGGAAGGAGCAGCTGGCGGCGGGCATCCTCGATCCGGCGGCCGCCGCGAGCATCGGCGACGTGCTCGGGCGCATCCACGCCGGGACCGCCGATCGCCAGGACATCGCCGCCCGGTTCCCGACGGACGACCTGTTCCACGCGATCCGCCTCGAGCCCTACCTTCTCGCGACCGCCCGGGCGCAGCCGGCGCTTTCCGCCCGTCTCACCGACCTCGCGGGGATCACGGCAACCCACCGGCGAGTCCTCGTTCACGGCGATTTCAGCCCGAAGAACCTGCTGATCGGGCCGGACGGCCCCGTGGTGCTCGATGCCGAATGTGCATGGTTCGGCGACCCGGCGTTCGACCTGGCGTTCGTGCTCAACCACCTGCTGCTCAAGGGGACGTGGAAGCGGCACTGGCGGGGCGGCTACCTGCACCTCTTCGAGCGCCTGGTCGGGGCTTACCGCGTCCACGTCGCATGGGAGCCATGGCAGGGGCTCGACGCCCGCACCGCCGCGCTGCTCCCCGGGCTGCTGCTCGGGCGTGTCGACGGCAAGTCGCCGGCCGAGTATCTGACGGACGGCACCGACAAGGATGCCATCCGCGCCTTTGCACGCGAACATTTGACCGAATCGGTAGCAAGCGTCCTCGACATCGCGAATCATTGGCGTATCGGCCCGTGAACGGCCCGCCCCGAGGCGGGCTGAAGAAGAAAGGGGCGCGAAGATGGTCAACGGCGTTCCCATTGCCGAGCGCGACGTGTTCGCAAGGCGGATCGAGGAAATCGACGAGGAGCTCGTGCACCTGTCGGCGATCTGCAAGGTGAACCTGCTCGAAGGCGACAAGATCGAGCGCGTGATCCGCAACGACGCCTCGGTGTGCCGCGCGTCCAATCCGAAGGCGTTCACCAAGATGCGCGAGCTCGTGATGCTGCACTACGCGGTGCGCACGCGGGCCGCGGAGGTGATCGGCGAGGCCGGGGCGCAGGCGATGATCGACGAGACCCTGAATCACATCAGGGAGCGCCTCGAGAAGCTCGGCGTGATCCACTGACCGCCACGGACCGGGCGCGCCGCAACGGACATCCCGGCCCCGTGTTCAGGGCCCCGTGTTCAGGGCCTCGCGAGCAGGCGCTCCGCGACCTCGACGAACCCCGCGCCCGATGCGCGTTCCGTGACGTACGCGGGCGGCGTCGCGAGGCGGTCCAGGAACGCCCGCACGTTCGCCACCCCGATCGAGAGCGGGAAGTACGCGAACATCGGCGCGTCGTTGCCGGAATCGCCGACGAACACGAAGCGGTCGCGCTCGGCGTCGAGATCGATCGCCAGCGCCTCCGCAAGGAAGCGGCGGGTCATGCCGAGCTTGTCGTACGCGCCGAACCAGCCGTTGACGTGGATCGAGCTCACCTTCGCGGTCATGCCCTCGGCCTCCATGATCGCGACGATGCGGTCCACGTCGGCGCGCGGCAGCGGCGGCACGTCCTCGCAGTAGTCGATCGCGAGGTCGGCTTCCCGATAGCGCTGGTCGGAGGCGAGCGCCGTCCCGGGGACCGCGGCGAGGATCCTGGCGCCGACACCCTCGAGTCGGGCGCGATTCGCCGCGCGCTCCGCGTCCGTCGCAACGAAGCGCCGCACGAGCCGGTGCGTCGCGGGATCGTGGCGCATCCACAGCGCACCGTTCTCGCCGACCACGCCGGACACGGGCCACATCCGGGCGATGTGATCGCACCAGCCGGCCGGCCGCCCCGTGATCGGCACGACGACGAAGCCGGCCTCGTGGAGCCGCGCGAGCGCCGCATACGCGGCCGCGGTGAGCCGACCGTCCGTGGTCAGCGTGTCGTCGATGTCCGCGAACACGCCGCGCACACGCGCACGCGCGGCCTCGGCAAGCGACGCGAGCGGCCGCATGCGCGCGGGATCGCCGGTCGTCACGGCCGAGGCACCGGATCGCGATACCACTTTGACGCCGCTGCAGGCGGATGCCAGCGGCGCGCCGCAGGCAGCGCGTCCTCGACCTCCGTGACGACCGACAGCATCGCCCGGTTCTCGGGCTTGAGCATGCGGTCCTGCACCGCCCGCTCGAGCTGGGCGAGGAAGCCGTCGAAGAAGCCATCGACGTTGACGAGCACGACCGGCTTGTCGTGGATGCCGAGCTGGTCCCAGGTCAGCATCTCGCACAGCTCGTCGAAGGTCCCGAAGCCGCCGGGCAGCGCGATGAACGCGTCGGAGAGGCTCGCCATCAGCGCCTTGCGCTCGTGCATCGTGGTGACGACGTGCATCTCGGTCAACCCGGCGTGGCCGACCTCGCGCGCCATCAGCTCCTCGGTGATGACGCCGACCGCGCGGCCGCCGCCGGCGAGCACCGCCTCGGCGGCCACGTTCATCAGGCCGACGCTGCCGCCGCCGTAGACCAGCGCGAGTCCCTCGCGCGCGAGGATCGCGCCGAGCGTGCGCGCCGCGTGCGCGTAGCTCGCACGCGCACCCACATTGGCGCCGCAGAACAGGCACACGCGCGCGACCGGCCGCGCCGCCAACGGGGCCGACGGCTTGTTCATCCGCCCAGGTGCGCGGCGAGGGCGTCGCGCCCCGCCGCGTCCATGCCGATGCCGGCCTTGGTGCGCCGCCAGAGAACATCGTCTGCGCTTTGCGCCCACTCCTCGCGCACGAACCAGTCGACCTCGCGCTCGCAGAGCCCGTTGCCGAAGTCCCGTCCGAGATCCGCGGATGTCTTCGCGTCGCCCAACACCGCGGTCGCGCGCGAGCCGTGGCGGTGGCCAAGGTCGTCGAGCAGTGCCGGCGGCAAGCCGGGATAGCGCCGGCCGAGCTCGGCAATCCACGCGGCGCGGTCGTGTCCCGGCAGGTCGCCGCCGGGGAGCGTGTCGCGCTCGGTCCAGGAGCCCGGCATCGCCGGGAAGTGGGGCTTCAGCGCGGCCAGCGCCGCCTCGGCAAGCTTGCGGTAGGTGGTGAGCTTGCCGCCGTAGATCGACAGTACCGGCGGCTCGGCGCCACCTGCCCCGGCGTCGAGCTTCAACACGTAGTCGCGGGTGATCGACGAGGGGTCCGACTTGCCGTCGTCGTAGAGCGGCCGCACGCCGCTGAACGCCCACATCACGTCGCTCCGCGCGAGCGGGCGCTCGAGGTAGGCGTTGGTGATCGCGAGCAGATACCCGATCTCGTCCTCGGAGATCTGCGGATGCTCGAACTCGGTCACCGCCACGTCGGTGGTGCCGATCAGCGTGAACCGCCGGTGGTAGGGAATGACGAAGACGATACGCTTGTCGGCGTTCTGCAGGATGTACGCGTGCTCCTCGGCGTGCACGCGCGGGACGACGATGTGGCTGCCCTTGACGTGCCGCACCGAGGCCTCGGTCGGCGAGCTCGACACCGTCTCGAGCACCTTCGCGACCCAAGGGCCGCCGACGTTGACGATCGCCTTGGCGCTAACCTCTTCCACGTTTCCCGACGGGTCGGACAGCCGCGCACGCCAGACGCCGCCGTCGCGCGCCGCACCGTCGAGACGCGTGCGCGTGCGAATTTCCGCGCCCTTGCTGCGCGCCGCCACGCAGGTCAGCACGACCAGCCGCGCGTCGTCGACGCGTGCATCGGCGTAGACGAAGCCGGTGCGGAACCTGTCCTTGAGGCCGGCACCCCAGCGACTCGCGCCGAGGTCGACGGTGAACGACCGCGGCAGGCTCATCCGCCCGCCGATGCGGTCGTAGAGGAAGAGCCCGGCACGGATCATCCACGCCGGGCGCAGGTGCGGCTCGTGCGGCAGCACGAACGACAGCGGCTCGATCAGGTGCGGCGCCTGCGCGAGCAGCACTTCGCGCTCGGCGAGCGACTCGGCGACCAGCCGGAACTCGTAGTGCTCGAGATAGCGCAGTCCGCCGTGGATCAGCTTGGTGCTCCACTGCGAGGTTGCCGCGGCGAGATCGTCCTGCTCGACCAGCAGCGTCGTGAGCCCGCGCCCGGCAGCGTCGCGCGCCACGCCGGCACCGTTGACGCCACCCCCCACGACCAGGAGATCGTAGACCTGCTTGTTCGCCCCGCTCACTGGACTAGCCTCCGCGCCAACGCGCTTCGGGGCGGATTCGCCCTCGGGGCGGCCCTTCGGGCTCTCATGCGCGCTTCCCTCCGTCGCCATGATACCGCCCGCCGGGAGTTCGACCCCGGCGGGCGAAGCGGTGCGGTAGCATCCCGGGGCACACCACTGCAGGATGTCCCGCAATGAACCTCGTTCCCGAGATCCAGGCCCTCGAAGCGCAAATGCGCGACTGGCGGCACCACCTGCACGCGCACCCTGAAACCGCGTTCGAGGAAAGCGCCACCGCCGCATTCGTCGCCGACACGCTGGCGCGCCTGGGACTCGAGGTGCACACCGGACTCGCCCGGACCGGCGTCGTCGGCGTGCTGCGCCATGGCACGGGCGGGCGCGCGATCGGCCTGCGTGCGGATCTCGACGCGCTCCACATCCAGGAGGCGTCCGGCGTGTCCTACCAGTCCCGTCATCCGGGGCGCATGCACGCATGCGGCCACGACGGGCACACGACGATGCTGCTCGGCGCCGCCCAGGCGCTCGCGCAGCGCCGGAACTTCACCGGCACGGTGTACTTCATCTTCCAGCCCGCCGAGGAGAACGAGGGCGGCGGACGGGTGATGGTCGAGGAGGGCCTGTTCGACCGCTTCCCGATGGAGGCGGTCTACGGTCTCCACAACTGGCCGCGCAAGCCGTTCGGCACCTTCGCCACGCGCGAGGGCCCGCTGATGGGTGCCTACGACATCTTCGAAATCGTGGCGACGGGGAAGGGCGGCCACGCCGCGATGCCCTACGCGACGCGCGACCCGATGCTGTTCGCGGCGCACATGATCAACGCGCTGCAGACCATCGTCGCGCGCAACCTGCACCCGCAGGATGCCGGCGTCGTGTCGGTCACGCAGGTGCACGGCGGCGACACCTGGAACGTGATCCCCGAGCAGGTGGTGCTGCGCGGGACCGTGCGCACGTTCCGCCGCGAGGTGCAGGACCTCATCGAGTCGCGCATACGCGGCCTCGCTGCCGGCGTCGCGTCGACATTCGAGATGGCGGCCGCCGTCCGCTACGAACGGCGCTACCCGTCGACCGTCAACACGGCCGCGGAGACGGCTCACGCGGTGCGCGCCGCCCGGTCGGTCGTCGGCGACGCGCAGGTCGAGACCGATCCGGTGCCGGAGCTCGGCAGCGAGGATTTCGCGTTCATGCTGCGGGCCAAGCGTGGCTGCTACGTGTGGATGGGCACGGGCGAGGGCGAGGACACGGTCAACGTGCACAACCCGCGCTACGACTTCAACGACCGCGCGCTCGCGATCGGCGGCTCCTATTGGGTCACGCTCGCGGAGCAGCAGCTCCCCGCGGACGCGGTGCGGCAAGCCGCCTGAGCGCCGGGCGCCACCGACAAGCCACCCGGAGACTCCGCCCATGGCGATGGCACCTGCCTACCGCGACCTGACGCGAATCGTGTTCGGCGTACTCCTGATCGGCGCGCTGCTCGCGGGCGTCTTCTGGGTGATGAAGCCGTTCCTGCTGGCGCTGGTCTGGGCGTCGATGATCGTCGTCGCGACCTGGCCCGCGCTGCAGAAGCTCGAGCGTGCGTTCGGCGGGCGGCGCTGGCTCGCGACCGCCGCGATCGTGCTGTTGATGCTGCTGCTCGTCGTCGTGCCCCTCGTCGCGGCGATCGAGGCCATCGTCGAGCAGGCGACGCGGCTGCAGGACATCAAGGTGGCGGAGCTGCACATCCCGGCGCCGCCCGACTGGGTCGCCGGCGTGCCCGTCATCGGCGCCAAGGTGGCCTCCGAGTGGCACGCGCTCGCCGTCGCGACACCGGAGGCGCTGGTCGCGAAGGTCTCGCCCTACGTGGGTCCCGTGGCGTCGTGGATCGCGGCGCAGGCCGGCAACGTCGGCGGATTCGCGATTCACCTGCTGCTCGCGCTCGCGCTCTGCGGCGTGCTCTACATGACTGGCGAAACCGCCGCCCGCGGCGTGCGGCGCTTCGCCCGCCGCGTGCACGGGGAGCGGGGCGATCAGCTGGTGGTGCTCGCCGGCGCCTCGATCCGCGCGGTCGCGCTCGGCATCGTGGTCACGGCACTCGTGCAGACCACGCTCGCGGCGCTCGGCCTCTGGGCGGCCGGCGTGCCGTATGCCGGCGCGATCGCCGCGTTGATCCTGGTGTTCTGCATCGCGCAAATCGGGCCCGCGCTGCCGATGTTGGGCGCGGTGGCCTGGCTGTTCTACGTCGACGCCACGATCGCCGCGAGCCTGCTGCTGGTCTGGACACTCGTCGTGGCCTCGCTCGACAACGTGCTGCGCCCGATCCTCATCCGCCGCGGCGCCGACCTGCCGCTGCTGCTGATCATGGCCGGCGTCATCGGCGGGCTGTTGGGCTTCGGGCTGGTCGGCCTGTTCGTGGGTCCGGTGATCCTTGCCGTTGCCTACACGCTCGTCGGCGCGTGGGTCGACGAACAGGACGAGGCGACACTCCCGGCGTCACCCGAACCTTAGTGCCGGCACCGCCGACCGGTGATCGGCGCGACTCCGCTACACGCCCACGACCGCGCGCGTGTCGCGCGCGATCATCAGCTCCTCGTTGGTCGGGATCACGTAGGCCGGGACGTCGCTGTCCGGCGTGGTGATGCAGGTGCGGTGCGCCGCGTTGGCATCGGGATCGAGCTCGAGGCCCAGCCACTCGGCGCCGCGCACGATACGCTCGCGGATCGGCGCCGCGCGCTCGCCGATGCCGCCGGTGAACACCAGCGCGTCGAGGCCGCCCAAGGCCGCCGCGAGCGAGCCCAGCTCGCGCTGCGCGCGGTAGCAGAACAGCTCGATGGCGAACGCCGCCCGCGGGTCGTCGGAGGCGAGCAGCGTGCGCATGTCGCTGGACACCCCCGACACGCCGAGCAGGCCCGACTCGCGGTACAGGAGCTTCTCGATCGCCCGCGCGTCCATGCCGAGCTCGTCCATCAGGTAGAGCACGACGCCCGGGTCGAGCGCGCCGCTGCGCGTGCCCATCATCAGGCCGTCGACGGCGGTGAAGCCCATCGTCGAGGCCACGCTGCGGCAGCCGTGCATCGCGCACATCGATGCGCCGTTGCCGAGATGCGCGACGATCACGCGTCCGCGCGCCGCGGCGGCGTCGATCGCCGGCAACGCGCTCGCGATGTACTCGTAGGACAGGCCGTGGAAGCCGTAGCGGCGCACGCCGCGGTCGGTGATCGCCGGCGGCAGCGCGAACGCCTGCGCGAGCGGCGGCTGCGCGCGGTGGAACGCGGTATCGAAGCAGGCCACCTGCGGCAGCCCGGGTACCTCGGCGGCGATCGCGCGGATCGGGGCGAGGTTGTGCGGCTGGTGCAGCGGCGCGAGCGGCACGAACGCGTCGAGCGCCGCGAGCACCGCAGCGTCGATGCGCACCGGCCGCGAGTACGCCATGCCCCCGTGCACGACGCGATGGCCCACCGCTGCGAGCGTGCGCTCACCCTGCATCCCGCGCAGGAAGGCAATCAGGTGACGCACTGCGGCCGCGTGGTCCGGCGACTCGTTGGCCGACCAGGCGTGCGCGCCGAGCGCCTTGCCGGCGGCGTCCTTGGCGGCGAAGGCCGCGTCGGGCGTGCCGAGGCCCTCGACCTGGCCGCGCGCGATCAGGTCGAACGAGTCACCCTGCAGCGCGTACAGAGAGAACTTGATGCTCGACGAGCCGGCGTTGAGGACGGCGATCGATGTGGTCATGGCCCGGTCCTTCAGTGCTCAATCTGCAGCGTCTTGCCCCGCCGTGCGTGGGCGACGAGCTTCAGCACCGCGGTCGAAGCGAGCCGCGCGCGCACGTTGTCCGCGCGCGACGTCAGCACGATCGGCACCCGCGTGCCCAGCACGATGCCGGCCGCGTCGGCGCCGGCCAGGTACTGGAGCTGTTTCGCCACCATGTTGCCCGCCTCGAGGTCGGGAACCAGCAGGATGTCCGCCTGCCCGGCGACGGGGGAGACGATGTGCTTGGTGCGCGCCGCCTCCGCGGAGATGGCGTTGTCGAACCCGAGCGGACCGTCGAGCACGCCACCGACGATCTGCCCGCGCTCGGCCATCTTGCACAGCGCCGCGGCGTCGAGCGATCCCGGAATCTTCGGGTTCACGGTCTCGGCCGCCGACAGGATGGCGACCTTCGGGGTCTCGATGCCGAGGATCTGCGCGAGCTCGATCGCGTTCTGGCAGATGTCCACCTTGGCCTCGAGGTCGGGATAGATGTTGACGGCGGCGTCGGTCACCATCAGCAGGCGCGGGTAGGTCGGCACGTCGATCACGAACACGTGCGAGATGCGGCGCGCGGTGCGCAGCCCCGTCGCCGAGGGCACGACGGCGGCCATCAGCTCGTCGGTGTGCAGGCTGCCCTTCATCAGCGCCTCGACGTGCCCGAGCCGGGCGAGCTCCACCGACTTCTCGGCGGCCGCGTGGCTGTGCTCGACGGCGACGATCTGGTAGGGCGAGAGGTCGATGCCCTCTTCCTTCGCCACCGCCCGGATCTTCGCCTCGGGCCCGACGAGCACCGGCACGATCAGGCCCATGCGCGCGGCCTCGATCGGACCGACCAGCGAGGCCTTGTCGCAAGGGTGTACGACCGCGCAGGTGATGGGGTCCAGTGACTTGCAGCGTGCGAAGAGCGGCGCGAAGCCGTCGTTGCGGCGCAGGATCAGCTCGGGCGTCGCGACGTTGGAATACTGGATGCGCTCGGTCGGCGCCGTCACCATCAGCGATCCGTCGACGAGCACCTCGCCGGCCTGGTTCACGCAGCGACAGTCGAACTCGATCGCGTGGTCGCGCTTGTGCTTGGCCTTCGCGACCACGCTGGCCGTCAGCGTGTCGCCGATGTTGATGATGCCCGAGTAGTGAATGCGCGACAGGATGATGCGCGCCCCCGGCCCGGGCAGGCGGCGATTCACCAATCCCGCGATCATGGCGATCGCCGCGGCTCCCTGCGCGGTCAGCCGCTCGTTGGGGTCGTAGCCTTCGATGTGCAGCCCCTCCACGTCGCCCGCGGCGAGCGCCAGCGCCTCGACGTCGGTGGCGGTGAGCGTACGCGTCGCCGTCGCGGACGCGCCGATCTCGATTTCGTCGAAAGTTCGGTTGCCGTAGTCCTGCATGGTGTCATCCTGTCTTCGCGGCACGCCGCGAGGCCTTGTTGGCGCGGTCGATCAGGGTGTCGAATTCCGCCATGGATGCCCCGCGATGCGGATCAGGTCCGCATGCTGCGATGCAGCAATTATCCCATGAAGACGTCGGGATCGTGTTGCGCTGCCGCAAGCGGCATACCGTCCGGCGGTCTCGCGCAGCGCGTGCAGCATCCGCAAATGACAAGGGCGGCACAGCGCCGCCCTTGTTCCATGACGAGAGTAAGCGCTTACGCTCGATTGCGCATCTTGCGAATCGCCTCGATCTGTGCCATCGCCATCGCGAGTTCGGCCTCGGCGGTGGCGATCTCCTCGGCGCTGGTCTTGTTGGACATCGCCTCCTCGGCGGCGCGCTTCGCCTCGAGCGCCGACTTCTCGTCCAGGTCCTTGGCGCGGATCGCCGTGTCGGCGAGCACGGTGATGTGGTGCGGCTGCACCTCGAGGAAGCCCCCCTGGACGAACACGAACTCCTCCTGCGCCTGGTTCGGCACGCGCATGCGCACCGCGCCGGGACGGATCGCCGTGAAGAGCGGCGTGTGGCGCGGGTAGATGCCGAGCTCGCCCATGATGCCGGGCAGCACGACGAACTCCGCTTCGCCGGAGAAGATCTGCTCCTCGGCGCTGACGATGTCGACTCGGATGGTGGGGGCGGCCATGGGGGGCTCCGCTACTGCAGCGTCTTGGCCTTCTCGAACGCTTCCTCGATCGTGCCGACCATGTAGAACGCCTGCTCGGGCAGGGCGTCGCACTCGCCGTCGACGATCATTCGGAAGCCCTTGATCGTGTCCTTGAGCGAGACATACTTGCCCTTGGAGCCGGTGAAGACCTCCGCGACCGTGAACGGCTGCGACAGGAAGCGCTGGATCTTGCGCGCACGGGCCACCGCCAGCTTGTCGTCCGGCGAGAGCTCGTCCATGCCGAGGATCGCGATGATGTCGCGCAGTTCCTTGTATTTCTGCAGCGTCTGCTGGACGCGCCGCGTGCAGTTGTAGTGCTCCTCGCCGATGACGTTCGGGTCGATCTGGCGCGATGTCGAGTCGAGCGGGTCGACGGCCGGATAGATACCCAGCGAGGCGATGTCGCGCGACAGCACGACCGTGGCATCGAGGTGGCCGAAGGTCGTGGCGGGCGAGGGATCGGTAAGGTCGTCCGCCGGCACGTAGACGGCCTGGATCGACGTGATCGAACCCGTCTTGGTCGAGGTGATGCGCTCCTGCAGCCGGCCCATCTCCTCGGCGAGCGTCGGCTGGTAGCCCACGGCGGACGGCATGCGGCCGAGCAGCGCCGACACCTCCGTGCCCGCGAGCGTGAAGCGGTAGATGTTGTCGATGAACAGCAGCACGTCGCGGCCCTCGTCGCGGAACGACTCCGCGATCGTGAGGCCGGTCAGCGCCACGCGCAGCCGGTTGCCCGGCGGCTCGTTCATCTGGCCGTAGACCATCGACACCTTCGACTTCGACAGGTCGTCCTTGTTGACGACGCCGGAGTCGATCATCTCGTGGTAGAAGTCGTTGCCTTCGCGCGTGCGCTCGCCGACGCCGGCGAACACCGACAGCCCGGAGTGCGCCGTCGCGATGTTGTTGATGAGCTCCATCATGGTCACGGTCTTGCCGACGCCCGCGCCGCCGAACAGGCCGATCTTGCCGCCCTTGGCGAACGGGCAGATCAGGTCGATGACCTTGATGCCCGTCTCGAGCAGCTCGGTGGACGGCGACAGCTCCTCGTACACCGGCGCGGCGCGGTGGATCGACATCGTCGTCTCGGCGGCGACCGGCCCGCGCTCGTCGATCGGGCGGCCGAGCACGTCCATGATGCGGCCGAGGGTCTTGGTGCCGACCGGCACCGAGATCGGTCCGCCGGTGTTCACCACCTGCATGCCGCGGCGCAGACCGTCGGAGCTTCCCAGCGCGATCGTGCGCACGACGCCGTCGCCGAGCTGCTGCTGGACCTCGAGCGTGAGGCCGATGTCGTCCATCTTGAGGGCGTCGTAGATCTTGGGCAGCGTGTCGCGTGGAAATTCCACGTCGACCACCGCGCCGATGCACTGAACAATGGTTCCCTGGCTCATGTTGAGGTCCTGACGTTCGTCGCTGGAAAGTAGGGTCGGATTTGGAAGGCTCGGAAAGTAGGGTCAGACTCCACTTTTCCTGCTACCAGGCAGCGAGTCCGACGCGAAGCGTGTGGAAAAGTGGAGTCTGACCCTGCTTTCCGAGTCTGACCCTGCTTTCATACCGCCGCCGCGCCGCCCACGATCTCCGCGAGCTCCTTGGTGATCGCCGCCTGGCGCGTCTTGTTGTAGATGAGCTGCAGCTCGCTGATGATCTTGTTCGCGTTGTCCGATGCGGCCTTCATCGCCACCATGCGGGCCGACTGCTCGGAGCCCATGTTCTCGGCGACCATCTGGTAGACGACCGACTCGATGTAGCGGCGCATCATGCCGTCGAGGAGTTCCTGCGCCGAGGGTTCGTAGAGGTAGTCCCACGAGCCGCTCTGCGCCTCGGCCTTGCGCAACTTGCCGGCCTCGGTGAGCGATCTGTACTGTTGCGGCACCGGCACGACGCGCCCGCCGCGCGGCTCCTGCTTCATCGTGTTGATGAACGAGGTGAAGAACACCCACACCTCGTCGACCTTGCCGTCGACATAGAGATCGAGCAGCGCCTTCACCGGCCCGACCAGGCGCTCCATGTGCGGGCGGTCGCCGATCTGCGTGACGCTCGCGACGACGTTGCCGCCCATGCGCTGCAGGAAGCCGAGGCCCCTGCTGCCGATCGCGACGTAGTCGACGTCGACGCCCTTCGCCTTCCAGTCCTTGTGCTTGTTCAGCACGAGGCGCAGCACGTTGGTGTTGAGCCCGCCGCACAGGCCCTTGTCGGTGGTGACCACGATGGCGCCGACGCGCTTCACTGCGTCGCGCGGCACCAGGAACGGGTGCCGGTACTCGGTGGCGGCCGCGGAGATGTGCATCATGATGTCGAACACGCGCTCCGTGTACGGACGCGAAGCGCGCATGCGGTCCTGGGCCTTCTTCATCTTCGAGGCCGCAACCATCTCCATGGCCTTGGTGATCTTGCGCGTGCTCTGCACGCTCTTGATCTTGTTGCGGATTTCTTTTGTGCCCGCCATGCGCTACGTCCCGTCCGTTGCAGCGTACCCCGCGCCGGCGGGGACCCAGTGTCGTTCGTCGAAAGCCGCTGGGCTCCCGCTTGCGCGGGAGCGACGAAATTAGTACGTTCCGGTCTTCTTGAAGTCCTCGATCGCCGCGGCCAGCGCCTTCTCGTCGTCGGCGGTGAGGTCCTTGGTGTCCTCGATGCGCGCCATCAGTGCCGGCTGCTGGCTCTTCATGTACTGCGTCAGCGCGCCCTCGAACGCGAGCACCTTGTCCACCGGCACGTCGTCGAAGTAGCCGCGGTTCACCGCGAACAGCGTCAGCGCCATCTCGTTGACCTGCAGCGGGCGGTACTGCGGCTGCTTCATGAGCTCGGTCACGAGGCGCCCGCGGTCGAGCTGCTTGCGGGTCGCCTCGTCCAGGTCGGAGGCGAACTGCGCGAACGCGGCGAGCTCGCGGTACTGCGCAAGCGCCAGACGCACGCCGCCGCCCAGCTTCTTGATGACCTTGGTCTGCGCGTTGCCGCCGACGCGCGACACCGAGATGCCCGCGTTGATCGCGGGACGGATGCCGGCGTTGAAGAGGTCGGTCTCGAGGAAGATCTGGCCGTCCGTGATCGAGATCACGTTGGTCGGCACGAACGCGGTCACGTCGCCGGCCTGGGTCTCGATGATCGGCAGCGCGGTAAGCGAGCCGGTCTTGCCCTTGACCGCGCCCTTGGTGAACTTCTCGACGTAGTCCTCGTTGACGCGCGCGGCGCGCTCGAGCAGGCGCGAGTGCAGGTAGAACACGTCGCCGGGGTAGGCTTCGCGGCCGGGCGGCCGGCGCAGCAGCAGCGACACCTGCCGGTACGCCCACGCCTGCTTGGTGAGGTCGTCGTAGATGATCAGGGCGTCCTGCCCGCGGTCGCGGAAGTACTCGCCCATCGTGCAGCCGGAGTAGGGCGCGATGTACTGCATCGCCGCGGACTCCGACGCTGAGGCCGCGACGACGATGGTGTACGCCATCGCGCCGGTCTCCTCGAGCTTCCGCACCACGTTCTTGATCGACGACGCCTTCTGGCCGATCGCGACGTAGACGCAGAAGAGGTCCTTGCCCTTCTGGTTGATGATCGTGTCGATCGCGACCGCGGTCTTGCCGGTCTGGCGGTCGCCGATGATCAGCTCGCGCTGGCCGCGGCCGACCGGCACCATCGCGTCGATCGCCTTCAGGCCCGTCTGCACCGGCTGCGACACCGACTTCCGCTCGATCACGCCGGGCGCGACCTTCTCGATGACGTCGGTCGCCTTGGCGTTGACCGGACCCTTGCCGTCGATCGGCTGGCCGAGCGAGTTGACCACGCGGCCGATCAGCTCGGGGCCGACCGGCACTTCGAGAATGCGGCCCGTGCACTTGACGGTGTCGCCCTCGGAGATGTGCTCGTACGCGCCGAGGATCACCGCGCCGACGGAGTCGCGCTCCAGGTTGAGCGCAAGGCCGAACGTGTTGCCCGGGAACTCGAGCATCTCCCCCTGCATCGCGTCGTTGAGGCCGTGGACGCGGCAGATGCCGTCGCTGATCGACACCACGGTGCCCTGCGTACGCTTCTGGGCGCCGATGTCCAGGTTCTGGATCCGGCTCTTGATCAGTTCGCCGATTTCCGAAGGATTCAACTGCATGGTTTCCTCGCGTCGCGCCGGCCGGCAGTGCCGAAAGGCGCGGGGGTCAGTGTCTCGTTGTCAGTCCGGATGGGCCGCCCCGACCGACTGACTCGCCCCCCGGGGGGCAGCGAGCGGAGCGAGCGTGGGGGGATTTGTCATCTCAGTCCGAAAGCGCCTGGGCCATCACGGCAAGCTTGCCGCGCACCGAGCCGTCGATCACCGTGTCGCCGACCGTGATGCGCGCGCCGCCGACGAGCGCGGGGTTCTCCGCGACCGTCACCTCGATCTTCTTGCCGAAGCGCCGCTCGAGCGCGCCGGTGAGCTCGGCGAGCTGCACCGCAGGGATCGGCATCGCAGTCTCGATCGTCGCCTTCGCCACGCCGTCGGCCTCGTCCTTGCGCGTCTCGTAGAGCGCACGAACCTCCGGCAGCACGCCGATGCGGTCACCGTCAATAAGGATGCGCACGAAGTTGCGCATCTCGGCGGAGAAGCGGTCGCCGGCGATCGACAGGAACAGCGACGCCTTCGCGTCGGCGTCGAGCTTCGGGCTCGCCAGCGCCTCGGCCATCCTCGGGTCGGCGGCAATGGACTGCGCGAGTGCCAGCATCGTGCCGAAGCCGGCGAGATCGTTCCTGTCGCGCGCCACTTCGAACGCGGCGTCGGCGTAGGGGCGGGCAATCGTGGTGCGTTCGGCCATGGCTTCGGCCTACACCTGGCGCTGGATTTCGGCGAGCAGGTCGGCGTGCGCCTTGGCGTCGACTTCGCGCTTCAGGATCTTCTCCGCGCCCGCGATGGCGAGGCTCGACACCTGGTGGCGCAGGTCCTCCTTCGCGCGGGCGACCTCCTGCGCGATCTCGGCCTTGGCCGCGGCGACGATGCGGTCCGCCTCGGCCTTCGCCTCGGCCTTCGCCTGCTCGACCGTCTCCTGCCTGAACTTCTCACCCTGCGCAACGATCTCGCCCGCCTTGGCGCGGGCCTCGCCGACCAGGTCGGCGATCCGCTTCTCGGCGTTGGCCAGGCTCTTGCGGCCTTCGTCGGCCGCGGCGAGGCCGTCGGCGATCTGCTTCTGGCGCGTCTCGACCGCACGCATCAGCGGCGGCCAGACGAACTTGGCGGTGAACCAGATGAAGGCGGCGAACGCCGCCGCCTGCATCAGCAGCGTGAGGTTGATGTTCATGGTGCGGGTTCCTGCGGCAGTTGCGGCGCGGGTCGCGCCGGCATCAGCCGATCGCGGCGAGCAGCGGGTTGCCGAACGCGAACAGCATCGCGAGGCCGACGCCGATGATGAACGACGCGTCGATCAGGCCGAGCAGCAGGAAGACCTTGCCCTGCAGCTGCGGCATGAGCTCGGGCTGGCGGGCGGCGCTCTCGAGGAACTTCGAGCACATGATGCCGATGCCGATGCAGGCGCCCAGCGCGCCGAGGCCGATGATCAGGCCGATGCCGATGCCGGTGTACGACTGGATCAGCGCCAGCGCTTGGATCTTGTCCATCGTTCTTTCCTTTCAGTGACGGTGGTGACGTGCGAAGGGGTGATGCGAAACGCTAGTGGTGCTCCTCGGCCATCGACAGGTAGACGACCGTGAGCATCATGAAGATGAAGGCCTGCAGCGTGACGATCAGGATGTGGAAGATCGCCCAGCCGAGGTTCAGCACGCCGCCGAAGATCGTGCCGGCGAGGCCGGTGGCGGCCCACAGGCCGAGCAGCAGGAAGATGATCTCGCCGGCGTAGATGTTGCCGTACAGACGCAGCGAGTGCGAGAGCGGCTTCGACAGGTACTCGACGACGTTCATCAGCAGGTTCGCCGGCCACAGCAGCGGGAACTTGCCGAACGGCGTGGTCATGAGCTCCCACAGCCATCCGCCGAGCCCCTTGCTGCGGATCCCGAAGAAGATCATCAGGAAGAACACCGACAGTGCGAGCGCGAACGTCGTGTTGACGTCCGCCGTGGGCACGATGCGCCAGTGCGGCGCGAAGGTGTGCGTGAGCTTCGCCATCACGTCGACCGGCAGGAAGTCCATCGAGTTCAGCGCGAACACCAGCACGAACGTCGACAGCGCGAGCGGCGCCACCAGCGTCGAGGCGCCGTGGTAGATGGACTTGGCCTGCCCGTGCACGAAGTCGACGAGGAGTTCGACCACCGCCTGCCGCTTGCCGGGCACCCCGGACGTGGCGGCGCGAGTCACCAGCCAGAGGAAGCCGAAGGTGATCGCGCCGACGACGAGCGTAGTGATCACCGTGTCCCAGTGCACCGTCCAGAAGCCGCCCGCTTCCCCGATGGGCCGCGCGAAGTGGGTGAGGTGGCCGGTGATGTATTCGGTGGGGGTGGTAGGTCCGGCCGCCATGGTGTGGGTTCGCTTCGGAGGGGGGACGGGGTCGGGTGCGTCGTTCTCTAACCGCGGACCCGCAACGCGAGCCCGAACATCAGCGCAGTGGCGACGAACGCGAGGATGAACGGCGCGCTCACCAAGTCCCGGTACAGCACCAGCACGAGGATCAGCTGGACCAGCACCAGGGCCACCTTGAAGCCTTCCGCACGCAGGATCAGGTACAACGCGCCGATCGCAGTAGCGGGCCGGACGATTCCCCCCATCAGCGCGTAGACGAAATTCGCGACGAGGTTCACCAGTCCGCCGAGCGCCCCCGACACCGCTCCGTGACCGCCGGCCCACAGCCCTCCGACGACGGCGAACGCGAGGGTCGCGACCGCCTGGGACAGGAGGAGGATGCGGAACGGGCGGGTCTTGAGCGGGGCGGTCACTCCGGCGCGTGCGTGTTGCAGCGCGATGCGGGCGGCAGCAAACTTCGGAATTGTAGCGTTTTGCGCCCCCCGCTCGCAACGCTTTGGTGCATTGCGGAACCGCCCATCCCGGTCGGTCCGAGCGCCGTGCTATCCGCCGGACAGCGCGGCGACGATCATCACCTCGCTGCCGGACGGCACCGGTACCCCGAGGTCGGTGGCGAGCGTCCCGCCGACGAACAGCCGGATGTGCGGTCGCAGGCAGCCCTGCTCGTCGATGATGCGGAACCGCAGGCCCCGGAAGCGCCCCTCCAGCGCCGCGAGCACGGCGGTGAGCGACGGCGGGTTCTCCGGGGCGAGCAGGGGGATGGCGACGGTCACCTCGTCGTCCCCGCCCGTGTAGGAGCGAAGCGGGGACGGGATGCGCACGCGCACCACCGCGGCCGCCTCGGCGCTGGCCTTGGCCACGTCAGTTCCGAAGGGCCGCCCCGAGGAACTGATCGGCCCCGGCCTCGACGATCCCTGACGCCAACCGGATTTCCGCGCCTCGGCCTGCGCCCACGCGCGCGGACGGGCTCTGCGAGCCTTGGCTTCGCCCCGCGCGCGTAGGCGTCCCGGGGGGCAGCGAGCGAAGCGAGCGTGGGGGTTGTTTCATCCTGGCTCTAGGCCGCTTCCACGGCGTAGATGTGCGGAAGGTGCCGGGCCAGGCAACGCCACGTCCGGCCCTCGTCGCGGCTGCCCCAGACCTCGCCGGAGGACGTGCCGAAATAGACGCCGGCCGGTTCCCGGGCATCGACGGTCATGGCCTGGCGCTTGACGGTCCACCAGGCCTGCGATGCCGGAAATCCCTCATTCTGGCGCCGCCAGGTCCGCCCGCCGTCGAGCGAGCGGTACGCCGCCGGCTTGCCATTGGGTGCGACGCGCGGCCAGACGTCCGTTCCGTCCATCGGAAACACCCAGAGCGTGTCGGCTTCGCGAGGGTGGGCAACCATCGGGAACCCGACCGAACCGACCGACTTCGGCATGCCGGCGCCGATGTCGATCCAGACCTCGCCCGGACGGTCGATCCGGTAGATCCCGCAGTGGTTCTGTTGGTACAGGCGGTCCGGGTTGCCGCCGGCGAAGCGCAGGCAATGCGGATCGTGCCCGTACTCGGGCGCAGGTTCGGGCAGGAAGTCCGCGCGAATGCCCTTGTTGAGCGGCCGCCAGCTCGCACCGGCGTCGCTCGACTCGAATACGCCGCCGCTGGACATTCCCATGTAGAGATGCGCGGGATCGCGCGGATCGACGAGGATCGAGTGCAGCTTCGCACCGTCCGGCGTGCCGTCCTGGTCGCCACTGCACCACGCCTTGCGCTGCGGATGCTCGTTGAAGCCGTCGACGCCGGCCCAGGTTGCGCCGCCGTCATCGGACCGGAACAGGCCCTGCGGCGACGTCCCCGCGTACCAGACTCCTGGCTGCGACGCATGTCCCGGGGTGAGCCAGAACGTGTGGTCGACCGCCCTGCCGCCCCCCGACCTGAACGCCGGCGGCTGGCTCGCCTCGGCCCAGCGTCGGCCGCGGTCGGTCGAGCGGTATACCGTCGGGCCGAGGTGGCCGGTACGTGCCGCCGCGAGCAGCGTGCGTCCGTCTCGGGGATCGAGCACCGCGTGATGCACGATGTGGCCGAGGAAGTGCGGCCCGGCGAGCTTGAAGCCGCGCCGTGCCGGGTCGCTCGTCAGCGTCCAGAGGCCCTTGCGGGTGGCAATGAAGAGCGTGACCGGCCGCGCCGGCGTGGCCGCCGGCCGGGTGCGTGCACGAGGCATGGTGAGACTCCCGGGATCGCGAGCGCCTCACGCTACGCCGGGCGCCGGCGGTCGGCAAGGGGCGCCGCACCGGTGCAGCCGCGGCGATGCGCAGAACCGCGCGCTGCGCAGGGTTGCAATGCGGGCGCGACGCTGCGACAGTTTCAGATCCGGGGCGGCGCCGCGAGGTGCCCCCTTTGTTCCCCGCCACAACCCACACCGGAGACACGGCATGACGATCAAGGTCGGCGACAAGCTTCCCGCGGGAACGCTGATGGAATTCCTCGAGGTCGAGAAGGAAGGCTGCTCTATCGGCCCCAACGCCGTGAAGGTCGAGGACCTCACGAAGGGCAGGAAGGTCGTGATCTTCGGCCTGCCCGGAGCGTTCACGCCGACGTGCTCTGCGAAGCACGTCCCTTCCTACCTCGTGAACTACGACAAGCTGAAGGCCAAGGGCGTGGACACGATCGCCTGCATGTCCGTCAACGACGCCTTCGTCATGGGCGCCTGGGCGCGCGATCAGAAGACCGGCGACAAGGTACGCATGCTGGCCGACGGCAGCGCCGAGTACACAAAGGCGTTGGGGCTCGAATTCGACCTCGCGGCGAAGGGGCTCGGCATGCGCTGCCAGCGCTTCTCGATGCTGGTCGACGACGGCGTCGTCAAGGCGCTGAACGTCGAGGCGCCGGGCAAGTACGAGGTGTCCGATGCCGAGACGATGCTGAAGCAGCTCGGATAAACCCTAGCCGCGCAGCTTGGCGAGAATGCCGTCCAGCTCGTCGAGGCTCGAGTAGCCGATGACCACGCGCCCGGCGCCGTTGCGGCCGGGCTCGATCCGCACCTTCGCCCCGAGACGCTCAGCGAGCTCGTTCTCGAGACGCGCCGTGTCGGCGTCGGCGGCGGGGCGCACACGGCGCCGGGGGGAGTGTTCGGCCGGGTGCAGGAGGTCGTGCACCAACCGTTCGGCGTCGCGCACCGACAGCTTGTGCTCGACCACGCGCGCGGCAGCGCCGGTCTGACGCGCCGCGGGCAGCGCGAGGAGGGCACGCGCGTGCCCCATCTCGATCTGGTTGCCGAGGAGCATGTCCTGCACCGGTTGGGCAAGCTGGATCAGCCGCAGCAGATTCGTCACCGCCGAGCGCGAGCGGCCGACCGCCTTTGCCGCGGCCTCGTGGGTCAGGCCGAACTCCTCGATCAGGCGCGAAAGGCCGTGGGCCTCGTCGAGGGGATTCAGGTCCTCGCGCTGGATGTTCTCGATCAGCGCGAGCGCGAGCGCCGCCTGGTCCGAGGCCACCTTCACCTGCACCGGCACCTCGTGGAGGCCCGCGCGCTGCGCCGCGCGCCAGCGCCGCTCGCCGGCGATGATCTCGAAGCGGCCGCCCTCGACCGGACGCACGAGGATCGGCTGCACTACGCCCTGCTCGCGGATCGAGTCGGCGAGCTCGGCGAGCGCGCCCTCGTCGATGCGCCCGCGCGGCTGGTACTTGCCGGGCCGCAAGCGGTCGACCGGCAGCGTCTGCAGCGCATCCTTGGGCGACGCGTCGTCGTCGGTGCCGGCGAGCAGCGCGTCCAGGCCGCGGCCGAGTCCCTTGGGTCGGATCATCTTGGTTCCCGTTGCTCGCGCCACGCGGTCAGGCCGCGGCATCCGTCGTCGTTGCCGTCGCCTCGGTCGCTCCGCCCGCGCGCGCCTCCATGCGACGCAGCACCTCGCCGGCGAGCGCGAGGTAGGCCTGCGCGCCCTTCGACTTCGCCTCCAGCTTCAACGCCGGCATGCCGTACGAAGGGGCCTCGGCGAGCCGCACGTTGCGCGGCACGAGCGTGCGGTAGAGCTTGTCGCCGAAGTGCCGTTCGAGCTCGGCGGCGACGTTCTGCGCGAGCGTGTTCCGCGGGTCGTACATCGTGCGCAGCAGACCCTCGATCTCGAGCCGGG
The DNA here is from genome assembly GCA_963765065.1 of uncultured beta proteobacterium. Lineage (GTDB taxonomy): Bacteria > Pseudomonadota > Gammaproteobacteria > Burkholderiales > Casimicrobiaceae > VBCG01. Next base: position 366,519 of record CAVXVH010000020.1, read on the forward strand.
GGTTGAGGTTCGCACGCACCTTCTTCAGCGTCTGCACGAGGTCGGACAGGCCCTCGAGCGCGTAGTACTCGCACTGCATCGGGATCAGCACGCTGTCCGCCGCGCACAGTCCGTTCAGCGTGAGCAGCGACAGCGACGGCGGACAGTCGAGGATGATGAAGTCGTAGTCGGAGGCGACCACGTCGATCGCGTTCTTCATCTGCGAGATCGCCTCGGTGAGCGCGTCCTTGAGGCGCGTCTCCCGCTCGGGCATGTCGACCAGCTCCACCTCCGCACCGGCGAGATCGCGGTTCGCCGGGACCAGGTCGTAGCCTCCCGACGGCGAGGCGAGACGCACGTCGGCGATCGAGCGCTCGCCGAGCAGCACCTGATAGACGTTCTGCGTCTGCGCGCGCTTGTCGATGCCGGAACCGGTCGTGGCGTTACCCTGCGGATCGAGGTCGATCAGCAGCACCCGCCGCTTCATCGCCACCAGGCTCGCGGAGAGGTTGACGGCGGTGGTGGTCTTGCCGACGCCGCCCTTCTGGTTCGCAACGGCGATGATGCGGGGGGATTTCATGGTGCTCCGATGGGCGGGGGCGTTGGCCGTCAGGCCCGGCGTCGCATGACGACGAGGTGGCGCGCGCCGTCGAGGAACGGCACGGCGAGCGCGAGAATCTCCTCCACCTCGACACTGGCAGGGAGCTCCGCGAGCTCGGCGTCCGGGTGCACGCCCTTCATCGCGACGAGCCGGCCGTCGCGCGCCACGTGGCGCAGCGCGGCCTGCACGAACGCGGCGAGGTCCGCGAACGCGCGCGAGATCACGATATCGAACGGCGCCGGCGCGGCCAATTCCTCCGCGCGGACGATCGCGGCCCGCGCATGGCCGAGACCGAGCTCCGCGATCGCCTGCACCAGGAACGCGCCCTTCTTCTGCACCGGGTCCACCATCGTCACGCGCCATGCGGGTCGTGCGACGGCGATCGGGATGCCGGGCAGGCCGCCCCCGCTGCCGACGTCGAGCACGTCGAGCGCGGCGCGCCCGGCGGCCACGCGATCCAGCGCGGGCAGCACCGCGAGACTGTCGAGCAGATGGTGCGTGACCATCCGTTCGGGCTCGCGTATCGCGGTCAGGTTGTAGGTGCGGTTCCACCGCGCGAGCAGTGCAACGTAGTGCAGGAGCCGCTGGCGCGCTGCCGGCGGCAGCGGCAGGCCGAGGCCCGCGAGGCCCCGATCGAACAGCGCCGCGAGGTCGCGCTCGTCCGCCGCGGCCGCAGACTCCGCCCTTGGGCGTGCGGCCGTCATGCCCGAAGCGCGCTCGGCGCCGCCGGCTCGGCGGCCATCCGCTTCAGATGCACGAGCAGGAGCGAAATGGCGGCCGGGGTCACGCCGGAAATGCGCGCCGCCTGCCCGACGGTTTCCGGACGGTGGTGCGCGAGCTTCTGCTGCACCTCGGCGGTGAGGCCGCGGACCGCGCGGTAATCGAGATCCCCCGGCAGTCGCGTCTCCTCGTGCGCGAGGTGGCGCGCGATCTCGTCCTTTTGACGGTCGATGTAGCCTTCGTACTTGGTCGCAATTTCCACCTGCTCGGCGACGCGCGGCGTCCGCCACCGGCACGCCCGCGCCGGGTAAGGTCATCAGTTCCGCATAGTGGACACCGGGGCGACGCAACAAGTCAGTGAGCGCATACTCTCGTTCTATGGCTTGTCCCAGAACGCGTTCGGCTTCTGTCCGCGACACGACCGACGGGCTCAGATAGGTCGACTTGAGGCGTTCGCGCTCGCGCGCAACCGCGTCGCGCCTGCGGCAGAACGCGTCCCAACGCCGGTCGTCGACCAGGCCCAGCCGCCGGCCATGCTCGGTGAGCCGCAGGTCGGCATTGTCCTCGCGGAGCTGCAGGCGATACTCGGCGCGCGACGTGAACATCCGGTAGGGCTCGGTCACGCCCCGTGTGATCAGGTCGTCCACGAGCACGCCGAGGTAGGCCTCGTCGCGCCGCGGCGACCATCCGGCCTCGCCGCGGACAAGCCGCGCCGCATTGATTCCGGCGAGAAGCCCTTGCGCCGCCGCCTCTTCGTAGCCCGTCGTACCGTTGATCTGTCCGGCGAAGAACAGGCCGGCGATGGACTTCGTCTCGAGCGTCGCCTTGAGCGCCCGCGGGTCGAAGAAGTCGTACTCGATCGAGTATCCGGGACGCAGCAGGTGCGCCCGTGCGCAGCCGGTCATCGACCGCACCAGCGCGAGCTGCACGTCGAACGGCAGGGAGGTCGAGATGCCGTTGGGGTAGATCTCGGTCGTGTCCAGGCCTTCCGGCTCGAGGTAGATCTGGTGCGCGTCCCGCTCCGGGAATCGCACGACCTTGTCCTCGATGGACGGACAGTAGCGGGGTCCGACACCCTGGATGACGCCGGTGAAGAGCGGCGAGCGGTCGAGCCCGCCGCGGATGATCTCGTGCGTCCGGCCGTTGGTGTGGGTGATCCAGCAGGGCACCTGCCGCGGGTGCAGCGAGCGATCGCCCATGAACGAAAAGACCGGGGCCGGATCGTCGCCCGGCTGCGCCGCCAGCGCGCCGAAGTCGATCGTCCGTCCGTCGAGCCGCGGCGGCGTCCCGGTCTTGAGACGCCCGACCGGCAGGGCGAGCTCGCGCAGCCGTTCCCCGAGGCGCTTGGCCGGGGGATCGCCCGCGCGGCCGGCCTCGTAGCGTTGCAGCCCGACGTGGACCAATCCGGACAGGAAGGTGCCCGTGGTGAGCACCACTGCAGCCGCGTCGAAGACGACCCCGATCTGCGTCACGGCGCCGACCACCCGGTCGCCGCGAATCAGCAGGTCGTCGACGGCCTGCTGAAACAGCGTCAGGTTCGGCTCGGTCTCGAGGCGGCGGCGAATCGCCGCCTTGTAGAGAATGCGGTCGGCTTGGGCGCGCGTCGCGCGAACCGCAGGTCCCTTGCTGGAATTGAGCATCCTGAACTGGATACCCGCCTCGTCGGTGGCGAGGGCCATTGCGCCGCCGAGCGCGTCCACTTCCTTGACCAGGTGGCCCTTGCCGATGCCGCCGATGGAGGGGTTGCACGACATCTGGCCGAGGGTTTCGATGTTGTGCGTGAGGAGCAGCGTCTTGCGCCCCATCCTGGCCGACGCGAGCGCCGCCTCCGTGCCGGCGTGGCCGCCGCCGATGACGATGACGTCGAATCGCTCCGGAAAGTGCATGATTTGAATGGATTACCGATGCGCAGCGGCAATCGCCCCTGCGGTCGGCATTGTACGCGAACGAATTTGTGTCCTGGACCGCAGGTTCCACGTGAAACGTCGCGTTCGTGGGCGAGTCGGCCGAGCCCTTCGGATGCACGACTGCGCGTTCGTCGACTTTCTGCGCAGGAACTCAACACCCAGGAGTGCTCGCGTTTCACGTGAAACGTCACGTAACGGAGCCGCCGCAACGAGATGGGCCCGCCTCGCGCCCCCCGGATCGTGCGCGCTTGGCAATCGCCGCGGCGCTCCTCGACCGCCAAGGACCGGTGCGAGGGGCGGCCAACCAAAGCCGTTGCTCGGAATTGTCTACGCAACCCCGCTTGGCAACACAATTAAAATCAATCGCTTATGTCACCTACCGGGAGAATGCGCACAGTAAGTGAGCAATCACACCATTAGGTGCGACGCCAGGCGATCGAACTCGCGCGCGAGCTCCTTGGGACGCTTCGCGCCGATCCTGGCGAAGAGCTCCTCGTGCGACTTGAGCTCGCGCACCCACTGCTCCGCGACGATCTCGGTGACCTGCGCGTAGCGATCGGGACCGAAGTCGAGTCCTTCCCAGTTGAGGTCGTCGTACTCGGGCATCAGGCCGAGCGGCGTCTCCACCTCCGGCGCGTGCCCGGCGCAGCGTGCCACGATCCACTGCAGCACCCGCATGTTCTCGCCGAAGCCCGGCCACAGGAACTTGCCGTTCGCATCCTTGCGGAACCAGTTCACCGCGAAGATCTTCGGCGGGGACGGCACCTTGTGCCCCATCTCGAGCCAGTGCTTGAAGTAGTCGCCGATGTGGTAGCCGCAGAACGGCAACATCGCGAACGGGTCGCGGCGAACCTCGCCGATCTTGCCGGCCGCGGCCGCGGTCATCTCCGAGCCCATCGTTGCCGCCTTGTAGACTCCCTCCTCCCACGAGCGCGCTTCGACCACCAGCGGGGCCGTGTCGCTGCGCCGCCCGCCGAAGATGAACGCATCGATCGGCACGCCCTGGGGGTTCTCCCATTCCGGGTCGATCGACGGGCACTGCGACGTGGCCACGGTGAACCGCGCATTCGGGTGGGCGGCAGGTCGACCGCAGCCCGGCGTCCAGTCCTTGCCCTGCCAGTCGATCAGGTGCCGTGGCGGTTCCTTGGTCATGCCTTCCCACCAGACGTCGCCGTCGTCGGTGAGCGCGACGTTGGTGTAGATGACGTTCTCGTAGAGCATCGCCATCGCGTTGGCATTCGACTCGTGCGAGGTGCCGGGCGCCACGCCGAAGCAGCCCGCCTCCGGGTTGATCGCATAGAACCTGCCGTCCGCGTGCGGCTTGATCCAGGCGATGTCCTCGCCGATCGTCGTCACCGTCCAGCCTTCGAACGCCTTCGGCGGGATCAGCATCGCGAAGTTGGTCTTGCCGCACGCGCTCGGGAACGCGGCGGCGACGTGATACTTGAAGCCGTCGGGGTTGGTGACGGCGAGGATCAGCATGTGCTCGGCGAGCCAGCCCTGGTCGCGACCCATCACCGACGCGATGCGCAGCGCAAAGCACTTCTTGCCGAGCAGCGCGTTGCCGCCGTAGCCGGAGCCGTACGACCAGATCTCCCGCGTCTCGGGGTAGTGCACGATGTACTTGGTCGTGCTGCACGGCCACGGCACGTCCTTCTGTCCCGGGGCGAGCGGTGCGCCGACCGAGTGCACGCACGGCACGAACGGCCCGTCCGACCCGAGCACGCCGAACACGCGCCGACCCATGCGCGTCATCACCCGCATGCTCACCACCACGTACGGGCTGTCGGTGAGCTCGACGCCGATGTGCGCGATCGGGCTGCCGATCGGCCCCATCGAGAACGGCACGACGTACATCGTCCGGCCGCGCATGCACCCGTCGAACAGCGTCCCGAGCGCCGCGCGCATCTCGGCCGGCGCCCGCCAGTTGTTGGTCGGCCCCGCGTCCTCCTCGCGATCGCTGCAGATGAACGTGCGGTCCTCGACGCGCGCGACGTCCGACGGATCGGAACGCGCGAGATAGCTGCCCGGGCGCTTCGCGGGATCGAGCCTGGTCAGCGTCCCGTTCGCCACCATGAGCGCACACAGACGCAGGTGCTCGGCTTCCGTGCCGTCGCACCACTCGATGCGATCGGGCTTGGTGAGCGCGGCGATCTCCCGCACCCAGCCGAGCAGCCGGGCGTGGGCAACGTAGTCGGGTGCGTTCACTGACGCGGCGAGGCTCTTCATCGATTCGGGCTGGTTCATCGTGGCTCTTCGTCGGATGGAATCGGTTCGGCGCCAAACGTCGTGCGCTCAGCGACCGGGGTCGAAAACTCTAGCACGCGCGCACGGCGAACCAACGCCGCCCGATTGCGTGAGATCAACGATCGGGCTCGGCGCCCCGCACGGCGACGATGAATATTCGGCGAAAGGGAAACAACACGCTGCCGTCGCCGCGCCGCGGATAGGCCGCCTCGATGCGTTCCGCGAACGCGTCGACGAAGGCCTGCCGCTCGCCGGACTCCAGCGCCGCCACGAACGGCACCAAGGCGGTACCTCGTGTCCACGCGACGATCGGGTGCTCGCCGTCCGCTCTTTTCGGCAGCCACTGCAGGTATTCGGTAGCCCAGAGATCGAGCGATGCGGCGCGCGGTTCGAGCCACTCGTGGTATGCGGCGATCGACGCGACCGGCGCACGACGCACATGCGCTGCCAGACGCTCCCGCCACGGCGCGAGCGACGCAACGTCGAACAGCGCCTGGTGCGAAGGGGCGCGGAAGTTGTCGGGCATCTGCACCGCCATCACGCCTCCAGGTGCGACCGTCGCGAAGAGCACGGGGAACAGGCGCGCGTGGACGTCGAGCCAGTGCAGCGCCGCGTTGCTGTACAGGACGTCGACGCCAGAGCGTGGTCGCCAGGCCGCGAGATCGCATTGCGTCCACGCGAAGCGCCCGTCCCCGGCCGTTGCCGCGCGCGCGCGCTCGAGCATCGCCGCGTCGCCGTCGACGCCCTCGATGCGCGCAGCGGGCCATCGGCGCGCGAGGTGCTGCGCGACATTGCCCGCGCCGCACCCGAGGTCCACGACCGCCGCCGGCGTCTCCACGCCGATGCGCGCCAGGAGATCGAGCGCCGGCCGCAGCCGCGCGTCCTCGTACTGCAGGTACTGCCCCGGGTTCCAGCTCACCGTCGTTCTCCCTCGAGGCGCGCACGCCAGCGCCCGCGCATCCAGCCGAACAGCGGCCCGGTGAGCGTGAGCAGCACGACGACACGCGTCACGTGAAAGGCCGTCACCAGCGGCACCCCCAGCTGCAGCGCCTTCGCGGTGACGCACATTTCGGCGATGCCGCCGGGGGCGAGCCCGAGGGCGAGCGTATAGAACGACGCACCCGACACCCACGCGAGCAGCATCCCGAACAGCCCGGCCATGCCGATCGCCGCGAGCACCGTCGCGCCCACCGCAGCGATGAAACGCGGCGCACCGCGCACGAAGTCCGGATGAAACCGCGCGCCCAGCATGCAGCCGAGGAAGCACTGGCCCGCGTTCGACAGCGGCGCAGGCATGGCCGACAGGTGGACGTCCGCGGCCGTCAGCGGGATCGCCACCGCAAGCGCGCCAAGGATGAACGCGTTGGGCACGCGCAACCACTGGGCCGCTGCGCCGCCGGCGAACGTCGCGGCAAGCAGCAGGGCAAGGCCCGTTCCAACCACGCTCGTCACGCCGGGCACGTAGCGATCGTCGCCGTGCGCGCCGAGCAGCGCGTACGCGAACGGCACGACGATCACGACGATCATGATGCGCAGGCTCTGCGCCGCCGCCACGCGGTCGACGCGCGCGCCGTAGCGCTCGCCGAGCACCGCCATCTCCGACGCGCCGCCCGGGACCGAGGCGAACACGGCGGTGGTGCGGTCGATGCCGGCGAGACGCGCGAGGACGAGGCCGCCGCCATAGCCGCCGGCGAGCGCGAACAGCGCGCCGGCGACGAGCAGCGGCCACCAGCCGGCGACGTCGCGCACGACCTGCGGCGTGAAGTAGAGCCCCAGCGAGGTGCCGATCACCCACTGGCCGAACTGCCGGGCGCCCGGCGGCGCGTCGATCGGCAGGCCCAGCACCCGCAGCACCGCCACGGTCGTCAGCGGCCCCAGCATCCACGGGATGGGCGTGCGCAGCCGGCTGAACGCGTAGCCGGCCGCGCCCGCCACCACGATCCCCGCGAGGCCCGGCAGCCATGCACGGGCGGAGGGCAGGGCGACCGTCACTGCCGGCCACCCGTGACGGCCGGCAGAACTACTTGACCTCGATGAGCTTGTTGTTGCGCTTCCACCGCAGCCATAGCGGAACCACCAGCATGAACGCCGCGGCAATCCACATCGCGACGGTGATGCCACTGCCGTACAGCACGCTCGTGTCGCCGTTGGAGATCGCGAGCGCCCGGCGCAGATTCTGTTCCATCATGTCGCCGAGCACGAAGCCCAGGATCAGCGGGGCCATCGGGAAGTCGAGCTTGCGCAGCACGTAGCCGACGACGCCGAGCGCCGTCATCAGCACGAGGTCGAACGTGGTCGCGTGGATCGAGTAGACGCCGACGAGGCTGATCGCGGCAATCGCCGGCACCAGGATCCAGTTCGGGATCGCGAGCATGCGCGCGAACACGCCCACCATCGGGATGTTCATCAGCAGCAGCATGACGTTGGCGATGAACATCGACGCGATCAGGCCCCAGACGAGCTCGGCCTGGTCGGTGAACAGCGTCGGCCCGGGGTTGATGTTGTACAGCGTGAGCGCGCCCATCATCACGGCCGTGGTGCCGCTGCCCGGGACGCCGAGGGTCAGCATCGGGATGAACGCCCCGCCTGCCGCCGCGTTGTTCGCCGACTCCGGCGCGGCGATGCCGCGGATGTCGCCCTTGCCGAAGGTCTTGCCGCCATCGTTGATGTTCTTCTCGATCATGTAGGTGATTGCGCTGGCGATCGACGCGCCGGCGCCCGGCAGCACCCCCACGAGGAAGCCGAGCGGCGCCGAGCGGACGATGGTCCACTTGACCATCGACAGCTCCCGCAGGTTGAACCAGGCGCGCCCGGAGGCCTTCAGCATCTGGGCACCGGTCTCGGACTGCTCAAGCATGAGCAGGATCTCGGAGATCGAGAACAGCCCGATGACCACGACCACGAACTGGATGCCGTCCGAGAGGTGCAGGTCGCCGAACGTGAAGCGGTAGACGCCGCTGTTCGCATCGACGCCGACGGTGGCGAGCGCGAGACCGAGCACGCAGGCGAGCAGCGTCTTGACCGGGCTGTCGCCGACCATCCCGGCGAGGCAGGCGATGGCGAACACCATCAGCACGAAGTATTCGGCGGGGCCGAATGCGAGCGCCCATTGGGCGAGCAGCGGCGCGACGAGCACGAGCCCTACCGAGGCGAGCAGCGAGCCGCAGAACGACGCGAACGCCGAGATCGACAGCGCCACCCCGGCTTCGCCCTTCCGGGCCAGCGGGAAGCCGTCGAGCGTGGTCATCACCGAGCCCGCGTCGCCGGGGATGTTGACCAGGATCGACGCGATGCGGCCGCCGTACTCGCAGCCCATGTACACCGCAGCGAGCAGGATCAGCGCCGAGGTGGCGGGCAGCTTCATCGCGAAGGCGATGGGCAGCAGGATCGCCACGCCGTTGATCGGCCCGATGCCCGGCAGCAGGCCGACGATCGTGCCGACGAACGCGCCGGCGAGCGCCATCAGCAGGTTGATCGGCGTGGCGGCGACGGCGAAGCCCTGCATCAGCGCGGCGAGGTTGTCCATCGCTAGCCTCCGAACACCTGCCCCAGCGGCAGTGTGACGTCGAGCACGCGGTCGAAGAGGACGTAGAGCGACGCGCCGAGCGCCAGGCCCGCGACGACGAGGCGCTTCCACTCACCGCCGAACAGGCGCCCGATGACGATCGTTGCCAACGCCGTCGACAGCGGGAACCCCAGCCACTCGAACAGCAGCGCGTAAGCGAGCAACCCGGCGATGGCGATCGCCGCCTTGGTCACGCCTCCGGGCGGCAAGCCCTCGATGTCCTCGGCCACGCTCTTCGGCCGCAGCACGAGCCAGAGCCAGCACACGGCGGCGATGGCCGCGAGCAGCAGCGGGAAGGCGCGCGGCCCGATCGGCTCGTAGGCGTACTGGGCGACGTAGCCGCGGGCGAGCCACGCGTAGCCCAGCGTCAGCAGCAGAAACGCCGCCGCGACGATCCGATCGACCATGTCGCCTCCCCTCGCAGGGAGCCTCCCGGGCCGCGGAGGCTCCGCATCATGCGCGCCCGCCAGGGCGGGCGCGCGGGCTCCCGGCCTACTTCTGCACGAGCCCGTATTCGTCGGCGATCTTGCGGTACTCGCCGACCGTCTTCTTCACGTACGCGTCGAGTTCCGACCCGGTCATGTTGAATGGATAGAGATCGCGCTGGTCGCGCAGCGCGAGGAAGTCCTTGGACGCGAGCAGCTTGTTGAATGCGTCGAGCCAGAACTTGTAGTCCGCTTCGGGGATCTTCGGTGCCACGTAGAAGCCGCGAATGATCGGCCACGTGAAGTCGTAGCCCTGCTCCTTGGCCGTGGGGATGCCCGCGGCGTCGCCGGGCAACCGCTTGTCGGCATACACGGCGAGGATGCGGATCTTGCCGGCCTTGTGCTGCGGCAGGTCTGCCGAGACGTCACCGCTGCCGGCCTGGATGTGCCCGCCGAGCAACGCCGTGGTCACCTCGCCGTTGCCCTCGAACGACACGTAGCGCAGCGCCTTCGGGTCGACGCCGACCTGCTTCGACAGCGACGCCACCTTGGTCCAGTCCTGGCTGCCGACCGTCCCGCCGCCGCCGATCGCGATCTTCGAGGAGTCGGCCTTGACCGCGTTCAGCAGATCCTTGAGCGACTTGTAGGGCGAATCCGCGCGCACCGAGATGCACCCGTAGTCGGTGCCGATCGCGGCGATCCAGCGCACGTCGCTCTCGGTCCACTTGCCGAACTTGCCCTGGGCGATGTTGAGCAGCGAACCGCCGGAGAACGCGACGATGGCGTTCGGATCGGCGGGCCGCTGGCCCACGATGGCGTTCATGGCAACCGCGCCTACGCCGCCCGGCATGTAGGTGATGCGCATCGGCGCCGCGATCAGCTTCGCCTCCTGCATGCCCTGCTGCGCGAGCTTGCAGGTGAGGTCGAAGCCGCCCCCGGGCTTGGCCCCGGCGATGCACTCGGGTTTGTCGGGTGCGGCGAGTGCCGCGCCTGCAAAGGCGGCTATGGCCAGCGCCGCCAACGTGCGTTTCAGCATGGAATCCTCCCGGGGAAGTCCTGCAAGCTGCACGAAGATCCTCGGCACCCTAGCACGAACCTGCGCGATGCGTGCCTGATGGCGGTCAAACAATCGCACTGGCCAACACCCGGTGCGGGCGCGTCCTCAACGTACCGCACCCGCCTCGAGCAGCGCGTGGCGTGCCGCGGCGTCGTAACCGGCTTCCTCGAGGATGCGGTCACGCTGCTCGGACGGCGTCGGCGGGCGCGTCGCCGGGTCGGGGCGCGCGCCGTCGATGCGGAAGCCGGGCCGCGTCACGTGGACGTCGCGCGGCGTACCGGGCACGTTGCGGAACGTCGCCAGCAGGCCGCCTTCGGCGACGTGCGGGTGCCCGAGAATTTCCGCGAGACCCAGCACGCCGCCGGCCGGCACACCGGCGGCATCGAGGATCGTCTCCCACTCTGCCGCAGATCGCGACGCGAGCAGCGGCTCGAGACAGGCGGTCAGCTCCGCGCGATGCCGCTTGCGCGCCTCGCGCTCGGCGAAGCGGGCGTCGGTGGTGAGGTCGGGCGCGCCGACGACGCGACAGAGGGCCTCGAACTGCCGGTCCTCGTTCGCCGCGATGTTGAGGAGGCCGTTGCCCGTGCGGAAGGTCCCCGACGGCGCCGCGGCAAAGTTGTCGTTGCCGATCGGCCGCGGCACGACGCCCGCGTTGAGGACGTCGGACACGACCCAGCCCATCGTCGCGAGCGTGGCGTCGAGCATCGACACGTCGAGGAACGACCCCTCCCCGGTTGACTTGGCGCGCAGCAACGCGGCACACACGGCGAACGCCGCGGTGAGACCCCCGATCGTGTCGCAGACGGGGTAGCCGACCCGCAGTGGCGCGGAGCGCTCGTCCCCGGTGACGCTCATCACGCCCGAGAGTCCCTGGATGATCTGGTCGTAGGCCGGTCGCTGCGCCAGCGGGCCATCCTGGCCGAAGCCCGAGATCGCGCAGTAGACGAGCCGCGGATTGCGGACGCGCAGCGCCTCGTGCCCGAGGCCGAGGCGCTCCATCACGCCAGGGCGGAAGTTCTCGACCAGCGCGTCGGCACGCTCGGCGAGCCGCTCCAGCACCGCCTTGCCGTCGGGCGTCTTGAGGTCGATCTCGATCGACTCCTTGCCGGCGTTCGTGGCGAGGAAGGAGATGCCCATGCCGGCGCGCGCGTAGGCCGCATCCGCACCGAGCCGGCGCGCGAGGTCGCCGTCGGGGCTCTCGACCTTGATCACACGCGCACCGAGGCAGGCGAGTTGGTAGCAGGCGAACGGCCCCGCCAGCACGTTGGAGAGGTCGAGGACGGTGATCCCCTCGAGAGGCTTCGTAGCAACCGTCATCGTGTCCTCACTTGCCGATGCAGAACCGCGAAAAGATGACGCCGAGCAGGTCGTCGGCCGTGAACTCGCCGGTGATGGACGACAGTGCGTCCTGCGCCTCGCGCAGCTCCTCGGCGAAGAGCTCGAGCGGCGGCGCCGCGGCCTCGATGTGCGCGGTCGCAGCGGCGAGGTGCGTCGCCGCCTCGCGCAGCGCCTCGACGTGGCGTGCGCGCGCGATGAACGCGTCCTCGCCGGCACTCGCCACGCCGGCGACCGCAAGCATCTCCTGCTCGAGCAGGTCCATCCCGGCGCCGGTCAGCGCGGACAGCCATAGGTGCGCGCGTCCGTCGACCGCATCCTTGCGCGGCAAGACGCCGGCGAGGTCGGCCTTGTTGTGCACGACCACGCGCGGCAGTCGTGTGGGAAGGCGCGTGAGAATCGCCGCGTCCTCCGGGTCGAGCGCGTTCTCGGTGTCGCGCGCGTCGACGAGAACGAGCGCGAGGTCCGCGCGGTCGATCGCGGCCCAGGTACGCTCGATGCCGATCTTCTCGACGGCGTCGTCGGTCGACCGCAGACCCGCGGTGTCGACCACGGTGACCGGGATGCCGCCCGCTTCCACCTGCCGCTCGACGGTGTCGCGCGTGGTTCCGGGGATCGGGGTCACGATCGCTGCGTCCTCGCGAACCAGACGGTTGAGGAGACTCGACTTGCCCACGTTCGGTCGGCCGGCCAGCACGACGGTCAGCCCTTCGTTCAGCCGGGCGCCGGTCGCGGCCCGCGCGAGGATGCCCGCGAGTCGTCCGGAGAGTCGCTCGAGCCGGCCGGCCGCGTCGGCCTCGCGCACGAATTCGATGTCCTCCTCGGGAAAGTCGAGCGTGGCCTCGGTGAGCATCCGCAGTTCGGTGACGGCGTCGACCAGCGCGCGCACCTCCCGCGAGAATTCGCCGGCGAGCGAGCGCGCGGCGGCGCGGGCTGCCGCCGACGTGGCAGCCTCGATCAGGTCGGCAACGCTTTCGGCCTGCGCGAGGTCGAGCTTGCCGTTGAGAAATGCCCTCCGGGTGAATTCTCCCGGCGCGGCGAGACGTGCACCGACCTCGAGGCAGCGGGCGAGGACGAGTTTCAACGCCGCCGGGCTGCCGTGCCCCTGCAACTCGAGCACGGTCTCGCCGGTGTAGGACGCCGGGGCCGGAAACAGCAACGCGAGGCCCTCGTCGAGAGGCTCGCCGCGCGCGCCGCGGAAGACCGCGAAGGTCGCGGTCCGCGCGTCGAGCGGCCGGGCGACGAGGGCGGCGACGATCTCCCCCACGTCGGCGCCCGACACTCGCACGATGCCGACGCCGCCTCGTCCAGCCGGCGTGGCGATTGCCGCGATGGTCTCGGCGGGGGGCTGCGGGCGTGCGCTCACCGGGGAAGCTTACCCTGCGCGCCGAACCCGGAAAGTCGGGAAAGTAGGGTCAGACTCGACTTTCCAGATCCTCGAGTTGGGTTCCGTTGTGCAGGACGGACAGGAAAGTCGAGTCTGACCCTACTTTCCCTTTGCGCGGGATCGAGAGGAAAGTCGAGTCTGACCCTGCTTTCGGTGACTTTGCGGCCGTGCGACGCCGACTCAGCGTCGCTTGGCCGCAGCGGCCTCGGCTTCCTTCTCCAGCATGCGATTGACGTGCCACTGCTGCCCGATCTGCAGCGTGTTGTTGACCAGCCAGTACAGCACCAGCCCCGACGGGAAGAAGATGAACAGCACCGAGAACGCGATGGGCATGATCTGCATCACCTTGGCCTGCACCGGGTCGGTGATCGGCGTCGGCGACAGCTTGACCTGCAGGTAGGCGGTGATCGCGTAGAGGACCGGCAGGATGAACCAGGGATCCGGGGCGGAGAGGTCCTTGATCCAGCCGAGCCACGGCGCGTAGCGGAGCTCGACCGCCGACAGCAGCACCCAGTACAGCGCGATGAACACCGGGATCTGCACGAGGATCGGCAGGCAGCCGCCCAGCGGGTTGATCTTCTCCTTCTTGTACAGCTCCATCATCTTCATCTGCAGCTGCTGCTTGTCGTTCGCGTACTGCTCCTGCAGCGCCTTCAGCTTCGGGCCGACGATCTTCATCTTCGCCATCGAGCGCGCGGCCGCCGCATTGAGCGGATAGAACGCGCCCTTGATCAGGATCGTCATCACGATGATCGCCCAGCCCCAGTTGCCGATCAGGCCGTGCAGCCACTTGAGGAGCCAGAACAGCGGCGCGGCGAGCACGGTGAAGATGCCGTAGTCGACGACGAGGTCGAAGCCCGGGGCGAGCTTGCCGATCACGTCCTGTTCCTGGGGCCCGGCGTAGAGCGGCACCTTGATCGTGCCGGTGGCCCCCGGCGCGATGGGCGCCATCGGCAGGATCACCCCCGCCGCATAGAGGCCGTTGTCGAGCTTGCGGGTGTAGAACTCACGCTCGCGCTTGTCCTGCCCCGGCAGCCACGCGTTGACGAAGTAGTGCTCGATCATCGCCACCCAGCCGTTGTCGGTCTTCGCGGTGTAGGGCGGCTTGCGCTTCGCGTCGGCGGCGAGCTTGTCCATCTCGCCGAATTCGACCTTCTTGAACTTGTCGGTCTCGTTGTAGACGACCGGCCCGGTATAGGCGACCGGGGTCCACGAACTCTGCGGCAGCGCGGTCGTGGTGTCGCGGGTGAACTGGTAGTAGGCAAAGGGCGTGAGCGGGTTCGCCCCGGCGTTCGCGATCTCGAACGCCACGTCGATCAGATACGACCCGCGGTGGAAGGTCAGCGTCTGCACCACCTTCTCGCCCTGACTGCCGGTGGCCGCGAGCTTCACCTCGAACGAATCGGCGCCGGCTGTCAGCTCGCGCGGTCCCGGCAGCACCTCCCAGGTCGTGCGGTGATTCGGCAGCCCTTCCCCGAGCAGCCCCGCCTGCGCGATCGACGTGCGCGTGCCGGTGCGTTGCAGGACGAGATAGGGCTTGGCGGCGTCGGTGGCGTCGCGATGCCTGTTGAGCGCGACCTCCGCGACCACGCCGCCGACCGGATCGATCCTGGCCGTGAACAGATCGGTCTTGACGGTCAGGAGCTGTGCCTCGGCAGCGGCGGGCGTCGCAGTACCGGGGACGGCCGCCGCACCCGCCGCACCGGGTGGCGCGGGGGTCGACGGCGTCGCGGCTCCCGCAGCCGGCAGGCTTGCCGCGGGAACATCGGCGGGCTTCTGCCCGGCGCCAGGCGCGCCGGTCGCGGACGGAGCCCCCTGCGCAACTTTCGGCGGTGGCGGGTTGGCGTGCTTCTGCCAAGCCTCCCACAGGAACAGCAGCGAGAAGGAGAACACCAGGAAGAGAATCAGGCGTTGCGTGTCCATGCGGCCTTCGGCAGCGGGAGGAAAAGCGAGCGCGCTAGCGCTCGGGGACCGGGTCGTAGCCGCCGGGATGATAGGGGTGGCACTTGGCGATGCGCATCGCCGCCAGCACGCTGCCGCGCGCGGCGCCATGCCGCTCGATCGCCTCGCGCGCGTAATCCGAGCAGCTGGGGAAAAACCGACAGTTCGACCCGAGCAGCGGCCGGACCGCGTACTGATAGCCACGGATCCCCGCGACCAGCACGCGCTTCATGGCCGCGCCCCGGACGCCGCGGCGGCCTCGGCAAGCAGCCGGGCGGCTTCGCCGACGGCCTCGGTCAGGAGGTGCGCGGGCACGGGTCGCTTGAGACGGATCACGATGTCGAGGGCGTTCGCGTCGGGCCGGGCGGTGCGGAGCATCTCGCGCAGCAGGCGCTTCAGCCGGTTGCGATCGACGGCGCGGCGCAGGGCCTTGCGGCTGACGACGAAACCGGCACGGCCAAGCGGCTTCGCGGCGCGGACGCTGACGAGTTGCATGTAGCGCCCCTCGCGGCGCTCGCCTTCGCGGAACAGGGCCTCGAACGTGCCGGCTCCGCTGAGCCGGTAAGGTCGGGCCCCCGGCGGGAAGCGCGTTTCGCTCGGCAGCAGACGCTAGACCGAGAGGCGCGCGCGACCCTTGGCGCGGCGCGCGGAGATCACCCTGCGGCCACCAACGGTCTTCATCCGGGCGCGAAATCCGTGCGTCCGCGCGCGGCGGAGCTTCGAAGGCTGGAACGTGCGTTTCATGATGGGGCGGCCTGTCTGGTCGGGCGATAAGCGGAAAAGCCTTTCATTAGAGCACCTTGCTGGCGATTCTGTCAATCGCGTCCTGCCCACCGCGTCGGCGCTGCGCCGGTGCGAGCGGTCACTCTCACGGCACTCGAATGCGTTCGGGACAGATGCGACGGCCCGTCGCGGCCTCGCCATCGCCTGTGGATAACCCGCCGTCCGAACTCTAGAATGTGCATAACTAGGGGTGCCGGAACACCCGTCGCGGGTGTGCCGGTACCCTTTTTTGCCCTCCACCAGAAGAAGAGCGCGGCGCCATCGAACGCCGCCCTGCCGCTGCCTTGGAAAACCGGACTACCCCCTCTACGAACGGCGCCGATCCGTGGTCGGCCTGTCTCACCTCCCTCGAGCGTGATCTGCCTCCGCAGCAGTTCGCGACCTGGATCCGTCCGCTGCGTTGCGAGCCGACCGCGGACGGGGTTCGGCTGGTGGCGCCGAACCGTTTCGTCCTGCAGTGGGTGAAGGACCGCTTCGGGCCCCGCATCTCGACGATGCTCCGGGACGCCACCGGCAACGACCTCGGCGTCGAGTTCGTCATCGCCCCGCCCGGCGACACGCGCCGCCCGCCTGAGCCGGCGCCCCGTGAAGCCGCCGCGCCGGTGCCGGCGGCCGCCGTCGTGGCGGCGCCTGCCGCCCCCGTCAGTCCGCCGAAGCGATCGGAGGCGTCGAGCCTCAACCCGTCGCTCACCTTCGACAGCTTCGTCACGGGCAAGGCGAACCAGCTCGCCCGCGCCGCAGCGCTGCAGATCGCCGAGCATCCGACGTCCTACAACCCGCTGTTCATCTACGGCGGCGTGGGGCTGGGCAAGACGCACCTGATCCAAGCGGTGGGCAACCACATCCTGACCCAGAACCCCGCCGCCAAGATCCGCTACACCCACGCCGAGTCCTACATCGCCGACGTCGTCCGCGCCTACCAGCACAAGAGCTTCGAGGAGTTCAAGCGGCATTACCGCTCGCTCGACCTGCTGCTGATCGACGACATCCAGTTCCTCGGCGGCAAGAGCCGCACCCAGGAGGAGTTCTTCTACCTGTTCAATACGATGATCGAGGCCCACAAGCAGGTCGTGATCACCTGCGACAAGTACCCGAAGGAGATCGAGGGCATCGACGCGCGCCTCGTGTCGCGCTTCGGCTGGGGGCTCACCGTCGCCCTCGACCCGCCCGAGCTCGAAATGCGGGTGGCGATCCTGCTCGCCAAGGCGGCACAGGCGAAGGCCCGGCTGGACGAGCAGGTCGCGTTCTTCATCGCCAAGCACATCCGCAGCAACGTCCGCGAGCTCGAAGGCGCGCTGAAGCGCGTGATGGCCTACGCAAGCTTCCACGGCAACGACATCTCGCTCGCGCTCACCAAGGAGGCGCTGAAGGACCTGCTGGCGGTGCAGAACCGTCAGATCTCGATCGACAACATCCAGAAGACCGTCGCCGACTACTACAAGATCCGGATCACGGACATGCACAGCAAGAAGCGCTCGCGCGCCGTGGCGCGGCCACGGCAGATCGCGATGGCGCTCGCGAAGGAGCTGACCCAGCTGTCACTGCCGGAGATCGGCAGCAACTTCGGAGGCCGCGACCACACCACGGTCCTGCACGCCTGCCGGACCATCGCGGCGCTGCGCGAGGCGCATTCGGAGATCAACCACGACGTCACCTTCCTGCTGCAGGTGCTGCGCAACTAGACCCTGTTCGGACCATGCCGGCAAAACGCGCTGCGCGGGACCCCGAAACCACCCCGGAGGCGTGGTGCAAGCCCCCGTTTTGCCTAGGAAATGAGCTCGTTTCCGTAGTACAATTTGTGGATTGTCGGCCGTTCCGCGGGAAACGGATTTCGACCCCCAAACGATCCACAGGCCACCCCGCGGTTATACGCACGCAGCCATTGCCGCTTCGCCGCTGATGCGCAAGCGGTTTTTGCCGATACGCACGCCAGCCGCCGGCTCCTACCATCATTCCTATTCTGTTTGACATGCAACTAAAACAAATCGCCCGCGATGCGCTGTTGAAGCCGCTGCAAGCGGTATCGGGAATCGTGGAGCGCCGGCACACGCTGCCGATACTCGCCAACGTCCTGCTCGAGCAGAAGGACAGCGGGCTGCATGTCACGGCGACCGACCTCGAGATGCAGATCACCGCGGTGGCGGACATCCCGGGCAAGGACGGCCAGGCCACGACCGTCGCCGCTCGCAAGCTGCAGGACCTGCTGCGTGCGCTCCCGGATGGCTCGATGCTCAACGTGGAGGCCGCCGGCAACAAGATGACGGTGCGCGCCGGGCGGTCGCGCTTCAACCTGCAGACGATGGCCGCCGGCGACTACCCGCGCATCAGCCTCGGCACGGAGCAGCTGCAGACGCTGTCGCTGCCGCAGAAGGACCTGCGCGGCCTGTTCGCGCTGGCCGAGTTCGCGATGGCGCAGCAGGACATCCGCTACTACCTCAACGGCATGCTGCTCGTCGTCGACCAGGCCTCGCTACAGGCGGTGGCGACCGACGGCCACCGGCTGTCGTGGGCGAGCCTCGCGGTCCCGGGAACCTATACGCGACAGGAGGTGATCCTGCCGCGCAAGACGGTGCTGGAGCTCGGCAAGCTGCTGGCCGACAGCGATGAGCCGGTCACGCTCGACATCCTCGCCAACCAGGTGCGCTTCCGGTTCGGCAACGTCGAGCTGGTGTCCAAGGTCGTCGACGGCAAGTTCCCCGACTACAACCGCGTCATTCCGAGCGGCTACACGAAGCTGCTCGAGCTCGACCGGCTGGAGCTCCTGTCGGCGCTGCAGCGGGCAGCGATCCTCTCCAACGAGAAGTTCCGCGGCGTGCGCGTCGTGCTGTCGGACGGCGAGCTCAGGATCATCTGCACGAACGCCGAGCAGGAGGAAGCCGAGGAGGTGCTCGAGGTGCCCTACAAGGGCGATTCGCTGGACATCGGCTTCAACATCACCTACCTGCTCGACGTCCTGCAGAACCTCGAGAGCGAGCGCGTCCGACTGGGGTTCGGCGATGCCAATTCCAGCGCGCTCGTCAGCATGCCCGATCGCGACGACTACAAGTACGTCGTGATGCCGATGCGGATCTGATCGCCGTCACGCGTCGCCTGCTCCGGACCGCCGTCGGCCTGGCCGCGGCGGCGTACCGCGAAGCCGTACCGCACCACCCAGCACCACAGAAACCGAGTCGATGAGTCCAGCCCAGCCGCAGCCCCAGACCCCCGCCGCCCAGGAATACAACTCCGACAGCATCAAGGTGCTGAAAGGCCTCGACGCCGTCCGCAAGCGGCCGGGCATGTACATCGGGGACACCTCCGACGGCACCGGTCTCCACCACATGGTGTTCGAGGTGCTCGACAACGCGATCGACGAGGCCCTCGCCGGCTACTGCGACGACATCCGCGTCGTCATCCATGCCGACAACTCGGTGTCGGTGGTCGACAACGGGCGCGGCATCCCGACGGACGTCAAGGACGACGACGAGGCGCGGCGATCCGCGGCCGAGATCGTGATGACCGAGCTGCACGCCGGCGGCAAGTTCGACCAGAACAGCTACAAGGTTTCGGGTGGGCTGCACGGCGTGGGCGTGTCGGTGGTCAATGCGCTGTCGGATTGGCTCAAGCTGCGCATCTGGCGCAACGGCAAGGTGCACCAGATGGAGTTCCGTCACGGCGTCCCGGTCGCGCCGCTCGCCGTCGCCGGGACCACCGACCGGCGCGGCACCGAGGTCCACTTCATGGCCTCGACGCAGACGTTCAGCCGAATCGACTTCCACTACGAGGTTCTGGCGAAGCGCCTCCGCGAGCTGTCGTTCCTCAACAACGGCGTCAAGATCGAGCTCGTCGACCAGCGCGACGGCAAGAGCGAGAACTTCGCGTACTCGGGTGGCGTCAAGGGCTTCGTCGAGTACATGAACCGCAGCAAGTCCGTGCTGCACCCCAGCGTCTTCCACTCGGTCGGCGAGAAGGACGGCGTCACGGTCGAGGTGGCGATGCAGTGGAACGACTCGTACGTCGAGAGCGTCCAGTGCTTCACCAACAACATCCCGCAGCGCGACGGCGGCACTCACCTCACCGGCCTGCGGCAGGCGATGACGCGCACGCTCAACAGCTACATCGAGAAGGAGGAGATCGCCAAGAAGGCGCGAGGTCGAGACCTCCGGCGACGACATGCGCGAGGGCCTCACCGGCGTGCTCTCGGTCAAGGTGCCGGAACCGAAGTTCAGCTCGCAGACCAAGGACAAGCTGGTCTCCTCCGAGGTGCAGCCGATCGTCGCAGGAGGTGGTCGCGGAGAAGCTCGCCGACTTCCTGCTCGAGCTGCCCGGGAGACGCCAAGGTGATCTGCACGAAGATCGTCGAGGCAGCGCGCGCGCGCGAGGCCGCGCGCAAGGCGCGCGAGCTCACGCGCCGCAAGGGGGTGCTCGACGGCATGGGGCTGCCGGGCAAGCTCGCGGACTGCCAGGAGCGCGATCCCGCGCTGTGCGAGATCTACCTGGTCGAGGGCGATTCCGCCGGAGGCTCCGCCAAGCAGGGCCGCGACCGCAAGTTCCAGGCGATTCTGCCGCTGCGCGGCAAGATCCTCAACGTCGAGCGCGCGCGCGTCGACAAGGTGCTCGGCTCGCAGGAGATCGTCACGCTGATCACCGCGCTCGGCACGGGGTTCGGCAAGGACGACTTCAATCCTCGACAAGCTGCGCTACCACCGCATCATCATCATGACCGACGCGGACGTCGACGGCTCGCACATCCGCACGCTGCTCCTCACGTTCTTCTATCGCCAGATGCACGAGCTGGTCGAGCGCGGCCACATCTACATCGCGCAGCCGCCGCTCTACAAGGCGAAGCAGGGCAGGGAAGAGCGTCTACCTCAAGGACGACCACGAGCTGAAGCAGTTCCTGCTCAGAGTGGCGCTGAAGGGGGCCGAGCTGGTGCCGGGCGAGGGCCGCGCACCGCTCGCGCCGGAGACGCTCGGCAACATCGCCCGCGAATACCTGCTCGCCGAAGCCGTCGTCGAGCGCACCGCGCGCATCATCGACTCCACCGCGCTGTACGCGATGCTCGGCGGCACGAAGGTCGATCTTTCGAGCGAGATCGCGGCGCAGCGCAGTGCGGAGGCGCTCGAGCAAGCGATCGCCGACCCGGCGGTGAAGATCGAGTCCCGCTACGACGCCGCGACGGAGTCGCGGCGGCTGCTGATCACCCGCACTCACCACGGCACGCCGCACTACACCGCCATCGACGCGGACTTCCTCGCGAGCGGCGACGGCGGGCAGATCCACGCCGCCGCCGAGGTGCTGCAGGGACTCGTGTCCGCCGGCGGCGTTCGTGCGGCGCGGCGAGAAGCAGCAGCTCGCGCGCTCGTTCAAGGAGGCGCTCGACTGGCTGCTCGCCGAGGCGCGCGGCAGCGTCTCGATCCAGCGCTACAAGGGCTTGGGCGAAATGAATCCCGAGCAGCTCTGGGAGACGACGATGGACCCGAAGGTCCGCCGCCTGCTGCCGCGTGCAGATCGAGGACGCGATCGCCTCCGACGAGATCTTCGACCGGCTGATGGGCGAGGAAGTGGAGCCGCGGCGCGTGTTCATCGAGACCAACGCGCTCGGCGTGCGCAATCTCGACGTCTGAGGTCGTCCGCCGTCCTGCCTGGCCTGATGGCGAAGGGTCGCCGACGCGCAACGAACGATTCGGCGGCAGTGCTCCATTTCCCGGAGCCGGTCATCGGGATGCAGGGCGAGTTCCTCGAACGGCTCAGTGGGTTTCCAGTTGCGGACCCAGTCGGCGCAGCAGCAGGGCGTGTGCCCAGTCCATGAAGGCCTGGACGCGCGCTGCGCGCTTGCGCGCCGTTGGCGTCACCAAGTGCAGCGGCAACGAGGGGCACTGCCAGGCCGGCAGGACCCGCACGAGTGCGCCGCTGGACAGGTAGTGGCTGGCGACGAACTCCGCCAGCACGATGATGCCCAGCCCGTCCAGCCCGGCGCTCAGGGCCGCGGCGCTGTCGGTCGTGACGAAGCGGGCCGGCAGGGCGTGCTCGATGTCCTGGCCTCGCGCTCGAGCCGCACCGGCCGCACCTTGCCGGTCGAGGCCAGCACGAAGCCGATCTGGTGGTGGTGGATGAGGTCGTCGGGGCTGTCGGGCAGGCCGTGTACGTCGATGTAGTGCGGCGCCGCACACAGCACGAAGCGCAGATCGCCCACGCGGCGGGCTGACAACTGCGAGTCCGGCAGCACCCCGCCGCGCAACGCGCAGTCCACGCCCTCCTGGACCAGGTCGACCGCGCGATCGCTGCAGCCGAGTTCGATGGTGATCCTAGGGTGGCGCTCGAGGAAGCCGCGGATCTCGGGGCGAACACCAGGCGGCCCATGGCCACCGGCACGTTCACGCGCAGGTGGCCCGCGGGTGCGCTGGTGCCCTTGCGCAGCATCGCCTCCGCCGCGTCGACCTGTTCGAGGATCGTGCAGGCGTGCTGGTAGTACGCGAGACCCTCGGCGGTCGGCGTGATCGAGCGTGTCGTGCGGGTCAGCAGTCGCGTGCCGAGCTTGTCCTCGAGTTGCTGGAGCTGCTGGCTGACGGTGGCCTTGTGCAGGTTCAGCTGCTGGGCAGCCTTGGTGTAGCTGCCGCTGTCCACTACCTGTACGAAGGCTCGCATCGCATCGAAACGGTCCATCGGGGTCACTCCTGCCGGGCGCTGGCGCGATTGTCGGCGATCGCCCAACAGTGTGTCGACGCTCGCGAGCTAGGCGGCAAGGCGCACGACGCCTAGAGTCCGAAGCATCGACAAACAACCGGAGACACCGAATGCTGAACCTTCGCCCCCTTGATGCCGCCTTCCCCATCGAACAGCAGTTGCAGAGGGTCGGCCACGCCGGTGGTGCTGGTCAACCTCTTCACCGTGGACGAGGCCGACATCCCGACGCTGATGGTGGCCTGGGAGAAGGATGCCAACTGGATGAAGCAGCAGCCCGGCTTCCTTTCCACGCAGCTGCACCGCGCCATCGGCGGCAGCCGCATGTTCATGAACTACGCGGTGTGGGAGTCGGTGGAGCACTTCCGCGCCGCCTTCACCCACGCCGACTTCGTCGGCGCACTGGCTGCATACCCGTCGAGTGCGGTTGCGCAGCCGCATCTGTTTGCCAGGGTCGCGGTGCCGAACCTGTGCGCCGCCTGATCTTGCCTCAGCCGAAAGGACCATCATGCTCAAGCTTATCCATCGCATTGCCGGGATCCTCGCCCCGCTTTGCATTGCCACCTTCTTCCTGTCCACCGTCCTGGTCGAGCTGTTCGGCTCTCACGCGGCGGTGGCGCGGTTGAAATCGCTCATCGTCACACCGGGACTGTGGATCCTGATTCCGGCCATGGCCGCGGCCGGCGGCAGCGGCATGTTGCTGTCGAACTCGCGGAGCGGGCGCTGGTGGATGCCAAGAGGAAGCGTATGCCTTTCATCGCGGCCAATGGGTTGCTCGTGCTCGTGCCTTGCGCGATCGTTCTCAACCGTTGGGCATCCGCCGGCAGTTTTGATACGAGTTTCTATGTGGTGCAGATCATCGAGTTGATCGCAGGGCCGATCAACCTGACGCTGATGAGCAGGAACGTGCGTGACGGGGTCAACCATGGCGGGTCGACTGCGCGTGGTCCCGCACCCGTGCAAGTCTCGTGAACGAATCGGCGGTCCCGGGACGCTTTGCTGTCGTCGACAGGGCCGGACTCGCGAAGTCTGGCCCGCGCCACTCCGACGCACCGCCGATCAGCGGTGGGTGTGCGGGCGCTACGCCTTGGCCTCAGCATTGGCGTCGAGCGCGAGAACGGGCAGGACGAGCGGAAGGCACGCCCATTTCCTTGATGGACCGCCTGGCGTAGCGCAGTCGTCGCGGCAGGCGCCCCGGGGGTCATTCGTCCCGACTCGAAAAATTTCGACAATTTCGGTTGCCAACCGGGCGATTCCAGTGCATAGTGCACGCCAGCGATCTTCAAGTAGTGTTGTTGTTGTCTGGTTCGTCGCGGTTCCGCGGCTCCTCACCTCCCTGCCGTCTTGACCTTCGCCCCCGGGGGCAATCCCCTTTTTATTTTAGTTTTAAGGAAAATCAAGTTATGGCAACAGGTACCGTGAAGTGGTTCAACGATTCGAAGGGCTTCGGCTTCATCACCCCGGAAGCGGGTGGCGAGGATCTTTTCGCCCATTTTTCCGCGATTCAGGGCCAGGGTTTCAAGACCCTCAAGGAAGGCCAGAAGGTCAGCTTCGACATCACCGCCGGCCCGAAGGGTCAGCAGGCGTCGAACATCCGCGCGGCGGACTGAGCGAGAGTAATGCGGCATGGCCCTGCGCCGTGCCGCCTTCCCCCGGAAGAGCCCGGCCTGCGCCGGGCTTTTTTTCGGAACACCCTGGAGGCACGTCCATGGCCAAGGAAGAACTCATCGAAATGAACGGCGTGGTGATGGAGGTGCTGCCCGACTCCCGTTTCCGCGTCACGCTCGACAACGGCCACGACCTCGTGGCGTACACGTGCCGGCAAGATGCGCAAGCACCACATCCGCATCATCGCCGGCGACAAGGTGTCCCTGGAAATCTCGCCCTACGATCTGAGCAAGGGGCGCATCTGCTTCCGCCACATCGAGGGCCGCGCACCGTCCGGCCCGCCGCGCCGCAGGAACTGACCGCCCGGGTCGATGCCCGCCCCGCAGGCGCGGGCCGGCTACACGGCGGCGAGCCGGTACGCGGTGCCGTATTGACCGAAGTCCCGGCTCGTCACGCCGTTGCGGACCGAACCCTGGTACTGCCCGAGGCGGCTGCACGACGGTGACCTTGACGACGGCGGTCTCGCCGGGCTGGACGAGGCCGGCGTGGACGGCGGCCGTCGCAGAGCGACGGAGTCGCCGGTGTAGATGTCCGTGCCCCAGACCGTTCCGATCGTGTCGCCCGCGACGCGGAAGTAGAACGTCGCCCCGACCGGGTCGCACAGGTCGACCATGTTGGCGGGGCATCCCCGGCGAGCAGCCCCTGGTCGAGCAGCTTCCGGATCTGCGGTCCGCGTCAGCCGGCCGCGACGCTCGAAGTACGCGACGAGTTCCTGGATCACCTTCATGGTCGGCTCCTGGCCGTCTCCCGGGCTACCGAGGCTGCATCGGGACGACGCGGCCGTACGGCGGATTGAACGCGGTGCGGGCGGACGCGGGCACGAGCCACAGCAGCTCGTACGGCATCGGCTCCGCGGATAGGCGATCTCGCCGTCGGTGATCACGACGACCGCGCGCACGTGCTGGTCGTCGCGAGGTGCCGCAGCGCCGGCGAGAGGTCGCTGCCGCCGTAGCCCTCGATGCGCCGCTCGGCCAGTTCGTTCGGGTCGAGCAGCTCGTCGCTCGTGACCGCCGCGTCGCACTGGACGAGGCGAACCTGGTCCACGCCGCACGGCGTCGCAGAACTCGGCGATCGTGCCGAGCGCGCGCGGGATCTCGTCGGTCATCGAGCCGCTGGTGTCGAGCACGACGTTGAGGATCCACCCTTCGCGCCGGCGTCCCGGCAGGACCACGTCGTCGCGGCGCTCGGCGCCCCGCCGCGACGGGCGGCTGAAGGTCCGGTCGCCCGGCGCCACCGACTCGATCCAGCGCTGGAGCGCCAGCTCCCAGGGCGTGCGGTAGAGGCCGCGCAGCGCCAGCACCGTCTGGCTTGCGGCGCCGGCATCGGTGCCGCGCAGGCCCTGCGCGCAGTCCCATCGCGCGCGCCAGGCCGAGCGCCTTCGCGGCCATCTCCCTCACCCGCTCGGCCGTCGGCGCCTGCGTCCGCCGCCTCCTCCGGGAACATCTCGCGCCTCGGCGCGGTCGTCGAGCACGTCGCCGGCCTCCGCGTCCCTCGCCGGCGCTGCCCGCGGCCGCCGCCGAAGAGGCGCCGCGCCGAGGTCGTCCTCGCCGTCGCCACACGCTGGTCTTCGCCTGCGCCTGCTGGTTGCGCCGCATCTCGAGGACGATCTCCTCGGCGGACTTCTCGCGCGCGCCCGGCATGTCGAGCCCGCCCGCCGGCACCGGCGATGCCGAGTTCGGCGCGCAGGATGTCGTTGATGATGTAGTCGTGCGCGTAGTTGAACTCGAGGCGGTCCGCGCCCCTGGCGCGGTCGTGCGTGCGCAGCGCGAGGTGCAGCATCTCGTGCGCCAGGACGAAGACCAGCTCGCTGTCCTTCAGCCGCGCCACGAATCCGGGTTGGCGACCATCCGGCCCGAGGCGAACACGCCCATCGTCGGCACCCGGTCGTCGAGCGTGACCCGCGCGGCGGCGACGAGCCCCGCCAGGTGCGGGAACGGCACCGTGACCATGCGCAGGCCGCGTTCGATCCGCGCGCAACGACGCGCGATCGACGCATCGGGGCTCACAGGCTGCGTCACCTGCTTGAGCAGATCCGAGCATCGCCGTCCGCGCCGAGCGCACCCCACCGCGTCGACGAGATCGGTGAGCAGCGGTGAGCTGGTGCTCGTGCGGCAGGCTGCGCAGGAACCGGTTGACCGCGCGCGGCTGACACGCCGTCGAGCTTGCCGTCGCGCACGTTCTGGCGGATGCAGTTCAGGACGAACCAGCGCGCGGCATCGCCCTGCGGGCAGCGACTCGGGGTGCGCGACGTAGTGCTCGAGCGGGCGCATCGGCGCCGATCGCCTCCTCGGCGAGCGCGCAGAACACCGCCGCGTCCTCGGGCGACAGCCGGCCGAAGGCGAGCGCGCGGCGCGTCTCGCCGGTTGAGGATCGCCCGCCGCCTCGGCCAGGTCGAGCGCGCGCGAGAACAGCGTCCACGCGCGCGGCGTCGAGAACGGCACCGGCTCCTGCGGCACCGGCGCGCATCAGCGCCTCGGGCATGTAGCGAGATGAACGAGCGGACGTCGGCGCGCACGCCGCTCGCGCGCCGCCCACGCCTGCCACTCGTCGACGTCGACGCGGACGTGCAGGATCGTCACGCGGTTGACGAGCGCGGAGCTCATCGAGCGCACCAGCGCGCGGTCCTGGACGCGGTTGCCCGCGGCGACCACCCAGGTGCCCGGCGGCAGCGCGAACTCGCCGAGCCGCCGCTCGAGCAGCAGCGAGTAGAACGCCTTCTGCACGTCGGGCGCGCACGCCGGCAGCTCGTCGAGGAACAGGCAGAACGGCTCCGGCTTCTCGGGCAGCAGCACGCCGCGGCGGGCAGAACACCGACCGCTCGCCGACGATGCGCGGCACGCCGCTGACGTCCTCGGGCGCGATCTGGGTGCCGAGCAGCGACCGGCACGGCAGCCCCGCCTCCTGCGCCGCCTGGTAGACCGATCTCCGACTTGCCGACGCCGGGCGGCGCGAGCAGCAGGAAGCTCTGCTCGTGCGCCATGCACTGGATCAGCTTCTTCGCCTGCTGCAGGGTGATCGTTTCCTCCAGCGGCCCGCCCAGATCGTCGTGCATCGGCTTCGCGCTCCCCAAAGGTCCCGGCCGCGATCTCCAGGCGGCCAGCCCTCAACGCGGCGCAGGGGGTGCGGTTGACAATGCGATGCGGCCGGGAAGCGGACTCAGCCTCGCGCGGGGGGCTCCTGTTCCGCGTCGATCGGAGGGGCGGTATCGGGGGCGGGCGGCGCGTCGGCCTCGTCGCGCAGTTCCCACGGGTAGACGACCTTCGGCGGCACGTCCCGATGTCGCAGCAGCAACGCGAGGACCGCGCCCACCAGCGCCGCGGCGAGGTGCGTCTCCCAGGAGTCGTTCTGCTTCAGCGGCATCACGCCCCAGATCGTGCTGCCGTACAGGAATGCGACCACCAGCGACGCGGCGATCGCGCGCCGGTCGCGGCGCAACAGCCCCGCGAAGAACACGTACGCGGTGAGACCGTAGATCAGGCCGCTCGCGCCGACGTGGATTGCGTCGCGGCCGAACAGCCAGACGGCGATGCCGGGAGCGAGGTAGACCCACGGCAGGACGACCGGCGCGGCGCGCGGATAGAGGTGCAGCATCGCGGTGCCGAGCACCGCGAGCGGGATCGTGTTGGCGACGAGGTGCTCGAAGCCGCTGTGCGACAGCGGGGCGAACAGGATCCCCGCCAGTCCCTCGATCGTCCTCGGGCGGACGCCGAACGGCGCGGCATCGAGGCCGAGCGCCCAGTTGGCGATCTGCAGCAGCCAGACCAGCGCGACGAAGGCGACCGCCAGCATTGCGGCCAGCCGGAAGTTGGCGCGCGCCCGCGTGGAAGTCGTGAAACCGGGGTCGGGCGTGGGGAGGTGCATGCGGGCGAAGTCGCGGCGCGGGCCGCGGGCCGCGGGCCGGATCCGGTCGAATGTCAATGATCGGTGCGACAACTCCGGTTTTCAATGCACGGCCCGAGCGGGTCGCGCTCGGTTGCCGATGGGCGGTCGTGTTCACCTTGCCGGTGTCCGGGGGCCGCGCTAGTCTCGCTGCATGCTTTCGATCCGTGCGCTCGGCAAGCGCTTTCCCAGGCCCCGCGTGCGGACCGTGCTTGCCGGCGTCGACCTCGAGCTTGCCGCCGGCGACTACGTCGCGGTCATGGGCGAGTCCGGCGTCGGCAAGTCGACGCTGCTCAACCTCATCGCCGGACTGGATCGGGCCGACGAGGGTTCGATCCGCATCGGCGATGCCGACCTCGCCACGCTCGACGACGACGCGCTCACCGTGCTTCGACGCGAGCGCCTGGGTTTCGTGTTCCAGGCGTTCCACTTGCTGCCCTACCTGTCGGTCGCCGCCAATGTCGCGTTGCCGCTCGCACTGATTGGCGTCGACACCGACGATCGCGAGCGCCGCGTCGGCGAAATGCTCGCCGCGGTCGGCCTCGCGGACCGTGGGCCGAGCTTCCCGCGCGAGCTCTCGGGGGGTGAGCTGCAGCGCGTCGCCATCGCGCGTGCGCTCGTGCATCGGCCGATGCTCGTGCTGGCCGACGAGCCGACCGGCAACCTCGATCCGGACAGCGCGACCGCAGTCCTCGCGCTGCTGCGCGATCAGGTGAAGGGGCGCGGCGCCGCCGGCATCCTCGTCACGCATTCGCTCACCGCCGCGCACACGGCCGATCGCATCCTGCGGCTGACGCGCGAGGGCCTGCGCATCCACGACGGCGCGTCCCGAGCATGACACGACCCCCACGCGCGCTGGGCTCGCTGCCCCCCGTGCAGGCAAGACAGTCCCTCGGGGCGGCCGTTCGGGACTAGGATGCTCGGCCCGGCCAACGTGTCGGACTGGCGCGCGGTCCTCTCGGGCGCGTTCGCGCAGAACCGCCTGCGCACCGCGATCGCCGTGCTCGCGATTGCGCTCGGCGTCGCGCTCGGCTTTGCGGTGCAGCTCATCAACGGCTCGGCGGTGGATGCGCTCTCGCAGAGCGTGCGCACGGTGAGCGGCGACGCCGACCTGGTGGTTCGCGGCCCGCGCAGCGGCTTCGACGAGGCGCTGTTCGTGCTGTTCGCGCACGACCCCGAGGTGGCGGTGGCGAGCCCGGCGGTGGAGGTGGAGGCTCGGCTCGCCGGGCGCGCCGACACGCTGCGCGTGATCGGCCTCGATCTGTTCCGCGCCGCCGCGATCCAGCCGGGGCTGGTCGCCGCGTCAGGCGACAGGCTCGACATGCTGCGGCCCGACACGATCTTCCTCTCCGCGGCGGCACAGTCGACGCTCGGCATCGCGCGCGACGATTCGCTGGCCGTGCAGGTCGGGCTCGGCGAGGTGCGCGTGCGCGTCGCCGGGCAACTGGCCGGAGCCGCCGATGCGCGCATCGCGGCGATGGACATCGCGGGCGCCCAGGCGCTGTTCGAGCGCCTGGGGCGCCTCACACGCATCGACCTGCGGCTGCGCCCGGGCGTCGATCCGCAGCGGTTCATCGAACGTCACGCCGCGGCCATGCCGGCGGGTGTCGCGATCGATCGCCCCGAAGCGAGCCTCCAGGCCACGGAAAGCGTATCGCGTTCCTATCGCGTGAACCTCAACGTGCTCGCACTGGTCGCGCTCTTCACCGGGGGTCTGCTCGTGTTCTCGACACAGGCGCTTGGTGTCGTGCGGCGTCGTGCGCAGTTTGCGCTGCTGCGCGTGCTCGGGGTCACGCGCGGCCGGCTCGCGCGGCTGGTCGCGTTCGAAGGCGCGCTGATCGGCATCGTCGGGAGCACGCTCGGCGTCGTCGCAGGCTACGCGATCGCGCAGGCGGCGGTGCGGCTCGCGGGATCCGACCTCGGCGCGGGATTCTTCCGCGGCGTGCTGCCGTCGATCCGCGTCGATCCGTGGGCGCTGGGTACGTTCTACGTGCTCGGGGTGGCCGCGGCGCTGCTGGGCAGCGTCGTTCCGGCGCGCGAGGCGGCGCGGGCGTCGCCGGCCCGTGCGCTTCGTGCCGGCGACGAGGAGACGGCGCTCACGCGGCTGCGGTCGCCGGCGGCGGGCCTCGCGCTGTTTGCGTTCGGCGCGCTGCTGGTCGGCATGCCGCCGATCGACGGCCTGCCGCTGGCCGGCTACGTGGCGATCGCGTGCCTGCTGGTGGGTACGCTGCTGCTGATGCCCTGGCTTGCGGCGCGGGTGCTCGCGCGTGTCCCGGTGCCGTCGCAGTCCGCGCCGGCGCTCGCGATCGCGCAGCTGCGCGGCGCGCCGGGCCAGGTGGCGGTGAGCCTCGCCTCGATCGTCGCGGCGGTGAGCCTGATGGTGTCGATGGCGATCATGGTGACGTCGTTCCGCACGTCGCTCGACGCGTGGCTCGGCCACGTGCTGCCCGCGGAGCTCTATTTCCGCACGCCGGCCTCGGACAGCGCGTTCCTTGCGCCCGCGGACCGCGCGCGCATCGAGCAGCTGGACGGCGTGGCCCGCGTCGAGTTCATGCGCGAGGAGCAGCTGCTGCTCGACGCGGCACGGCCGCGCGTCGTGCTGCTGGCGCGGCCGCTGGTGGAGCGCGACGCGGCGACGCGACTGCCGCTGGTCGCGCCGCCGCGGGTGCGGCCACCGGGTGCGCCGCCGCCGGTGTGGGTCAACGAGGCGATGGCGGACCTGTTCGATTTCCGGCCCGGGCAGGTGGCGACGCTGCCGATCGCCGGACGCGCGGCACCGTTCTACGTCGCCGGCGTGTGGCGCGACTACGGACGCCCGCAGGGCGCCGTGCAGATCGAGGAGACGACCTGGGTCGCCCTGACCGGCGACCGCACCGCAACCAACGGTGCGGTGTGGCTTGCGCCGGGCGCGAACGCGGCGGCGGTGCGCGATGCGATCCGCGAGACGGTTCCCGGCGGCGAGCGCCTCGAGATCGCGTTGCCCGGCGAGATCCGCGCGCTGTCGCTGGCCGCATTCGACCGCACGTTCGCGGTGACCTACGCGCTCGAGCTTGCGGCAGTGGCGATCGGGCTCATCGGGTTGTCTTCCGCGTTCGGCGCGCTGGTGGTCGCGCGGCGCCGCGAGTTTGGCGTATTGCGCCACCTCGGCATGACGCGCCGGCAGATCGGTACGATGCTCGCCACCGAAGGCGCGGCCACGGCCGGATTGGGAGTCGGTGTCGGCACCGCACTCGGTGCGGCGATCAGCCTGATCCTGATCTACGTCGTCAATCGCCAGTCGTTCCACTGGGGCATGGAGCTCGACGTGCCGTGGGGCAACCTCGCACTCTTCGGCCTCGCGGTTGTCGCGCTCGCGACGCTCACGGCGGTGCTCTCCGGCCGACAGGCGATGGGCGCCGACGCCGTGCGCGCGGTCAAGGAGGACTGGTGAAGCGGCGCGCGTTTTTCGCCCTGCCGATGCTCGCCGTGGCGATGCCTGCGCACGCGGCGGAGGGGTTTCCCGAGGTGCTGCCGGGGCAGGCGCTGCGATTCCCGCGCGACCACGGCAGCCACCCCGCGTACCGCACCGAGTGGTGGTACGTGACCGGCTGGGTGCGCACGCGCGACGGTGCGCCGTTCGGCGTCCAGGTCACGTTCTTTCGCAATCGACCGCGCGTCGCCGAGGACGTCCCGGGCAACTTCGCGCCTCGTCAGCTCGTGTTTGCGCATGCGGCGCTCGCCGAGCCCGCGCACGGCAGGCTTCGCCACGACCAGCGCGCGTCGCGCGCGATGTTCGACCTCGCCGGCGCGGACGAGACGACCACCCGCGCGTGGATCGGCGACTGGTCGCTCGCGCTCGAGGGCGAGCGCTACGTCGCGAGGATCCCCGCGCGCGAATTCTCGCTCGACCTCGCATTCGAGGCGACGCAGCCGATCCTCCTGCAGGGACAGCAGGGCTATTCGCGCAAGGGACCGGAGCTGCGCCAGGCAAGCTGGTACTACAGCCGGCCGCAGCTCGCGGTGCGGGGCCGCATCGTCGTCGGCGGTCGTGCGCGCGACGTCGAGGGGCGGGCGTGGCTCGACCACGAGTGGTCGAGCGAGGTGATGGCGGAGCACGCCACCGGGTGGGACTGGATCGGCATCAATCTCGACGACGGCGGCGCGCTGATGGCATTCCGGATGCGCGATCGACAAGGGGCGCCGGTGTGGGCCGGCGGCGCGCGCCGCGGCGCCGACGGGCGCACCGAGATCCTCGCCCCGGATGCCCTGCGTTTCGTCCCCGGCCGGCGCTGGACCTCGCCGCGCACCGGGTTCTCGTATCCGGTGGAGTTCGTCGTCACCGTGGGCGGCGTCGACTACGTGCTCGCGCCGCTGATGGACGACCAGGAACTCGACTCGCGCGCGTCGACCGGCGTGGTCTACTGGGAAGGCGCGGTGACGGCCAGCGTGGCTGGCCGCAGCGTCGGGCGCGGGTACCTGGAGCTCACCGGCTACGGCTCGACGCTGCGGATCTAGCGGTGCGAGCCGGGGAGCAGGGGCCCCGCGAAGCGGGGATGCGACCGGGGCGAGTCGCCGCTCTCGGCCGACGGCTTGAATCGCTGACTGACGGGAGGCTGGCGGAGGCCGCGGTGCGAGCCGGGGAGCAGGGGCCCCGCGAAGCGGGGAAGCGCCACGGGGTGTCGCTTGCAGCACATCGGATCGGACTCAACGGCCGAATACGCGCAGCACCAGCGATAGGAACAGCGAGAGCAGCACGGTCGTCGTGATCGGAACCTGGTAGGTACGTCCCCGGCGGGTGATCGTGAGATCGCCGGGCAGCCGGCCGAGACCCATGCGCGCGAGCCAGGGCCAGGCGAAGCTCACGACGACAATCGTCGCGACGAGAATCACGAGCCAACGCATGGCGCGGAAGGGTCGGAGGAGGCGGTGCCGCAGGCTGACGGGAGGGCCTCCCCCGCGCGCGGAAATTCGCGCAGCGGCGCGCCTACTTGCGCGTCGTGCGCTTGGCCGCGGCGGGCTTGCCCGCGCCGCTCTTCTTCGCGGCTGCCGTGCGCGCGGGGGTCTTCGCTGGGGTTTTCGCCGTGGCGCGCGGGGCGGTCTTCGCCGTCGCGCGCGCCGTCGCCGGCCGTTCCGCGAGCCGAGGCGGGAGTACGCGGGCTCCGGGACGGGGCCGCGGCCGCGGCCGCGGCGGGGTTGGCCGGGCCACGGGCGCGCGCGGCACGCGGCTTCGGTGCGGCTTTGCCGCCCTTCGCCGCAAGCAACTCTAGCGCCTGCTCGAGCGTGAGCTCGTCGGGCTTCAGGGCCTCGGGAACGGTCGCGTTGACGCCGCCGTGCTTCACGTACGGGCCGTAGCGTCCCGAGAACAGTTCGACCGGCGCGCCGTCGGCCGGGTGCGTGCCGATCGACCGCAGTGCCGCCGCGCGCTGCGGGCGGCCTTTTTCGACGGGTCGCGCGCCTCGAACTCGAAGCCGACCTTGCCGTCGGGCTGCCTCACGAGGAACGCGCTGAACGGGCGCTTGGTGCGCGTCGACACGAACTGCAGCAGGTCGGTCTTGCCGGTGGCGAGCAGCTTCTGCATCTGCTCCCGCTCGACGGCTGCGTGAGAGGATGGTGCGCCGGAGCGGAAGTCGCAGGTGCTTGTCCGCGCCGACCGCCTTCTCGCACACGTAGGCATCGGCGTCTCGTACACGTTCGAACTGCACTTGGGGCACGGCCCCAGCGGCTCCTGGCCCGTGAAGTCCGGCGCTTCGTCGCCCTCGCCGTCGCCCTGTCCGAAGTCGAACTGGACCTCGAGCGTGTCGGTGAGCCGGAGCTTCGCGGCGAAGGCACGGCCGAGGCGGCTCCGGAAGCCCTCCAGCGGGCCCACCTCGCGGTCGCGGATCAGCGCCTCGGCCTCGGCGGGCTCGAGCTGTCGGCCGCCGAGGATCTTCCAGAACCCGAAGTCGCAGGATGGACTCACGCACTGGAACTTCTTGTACTTCTCGTGCACCTCGCCGCCGCACTTCGGGCAGGGCGCGGCGAGCGTGGCGAAGTCGCCCGGGATCGTGTCGCTCTCGTAGTTCTTGGTCTGCGCGACGATGTTCTTCGTCATCTTGACGATCTCGCGCATGAACTGGGTCGCGCGACAGCCGGCCGTGCTCCATCTCGCGCGAGCTGGTACTCCCACTCCGCCGTCAGCTCCGGGCTCGACGAGCTCCGGGATGCCGAGCCCGGAGAGCAACGTCATCAGCGAAAACGCCTTGGCGGTCGGCACGAGCTCGCGGCCGTCGCGGTAGATGTAGCGCTCGAAGATCAGGCCCTCGATGATCTGCGGCGCGCGTCGCCGGCGTGCCGAGGCCCTTCTCGCGTCATCGCCTCGCGCAGCTCCTCGTCCTCGATCAGCTTGCCGGCGCCTTCCATCGCGGAGAGCAGCGTCGCTTCGTTGAAGCGCGGCGGCGGCTTCGTGCGAGCTTCACCACGTCCACCTTCTCGGTGGCGACCTTCTCGCCCGCCTCGACCGCGACGAGCGTCGGCTCGTCCGTCCTGCGCCTCCTTGCCGTAGACCGCGAGCCAGCCGGGCTCGACCAGCACCTTGCCTTCGGACTTGAACGGCTCGCTCGCGCGACGCGCGTGATGCGGGTCGTGACCAGGAACTCGGCCGGCGGGAAGAAGACGGCGAGGAAGCGGCGCGCCACCATGTCGTAGAGCTTCTGCTCGGCCTCGTTCAGGTGCTTGGGCGTGGCGAGCGTCGGGATGATCGCGAAGTGGTCCGACACCTTGGCGTTGTCGAAGATGCGCTGGTTGGGGCGCACCCACTTCTCCTTGATCACGCGTGCGCGCGCGAACGTGCGCGTAGGCCGTCGGATTTCGCGGCCAGCGACCTCCGATCGTCGCCTTGCACGGTGCCGATGGTAGTCCTCCGGCAGGGCGCGCGAATCGGTGCGGGGGTAGGTCAGCACCTTGTGCTTCTCGTAGAGCGCCTGGGCGAGCTGCAGAGCGTCGTCCGCGCGCGAGAAGCCGAAGCGGCCGTTCGCCTCGCGCTGCAGGCTGGTCAGGTCGTAGAGCAGCGGCGCGATCTGCGTCGTGGGCTTCGTCTCCTCGGTGACGCGTGCCCGGCTTGCCGTCGCACGGCGCGGCGATCGCCTCGGCGCGCGGCCTGGTCCAACAGCCGCTCGGCCTCGGGCGTCGGGGTCGTCGTCCTGCTTCTTCGAACTTCTCGTCGAACCAGCGGCCCGTGTACTCGCCCGCCTTGGCCCGGAACTTGCCGTGCACCTCCCAGTAGTCCCGCGGCACGAACGCGCGGATCTTCGCCTCGCGATCGACGATGATCGCGAGCGTCGGGCGTCTGCACGCGCCCGACGGTCGTGAGCTGGAAGCCGCCCGACTTGCGAGTTGAACGCCGTCATCGCCCGCGTGCCGTTGATGCCGACCAGCCAGTCGGATTCGGAGCGGCAGCGGGCGGCGTCGGCCAGCGGCCGCATGGCCTCGTCGGTGCGCAGCGGCCGCGAAGCCGTCGCGGATCGCGGCGGTCGTCATCGACTGCAGCCAGAGGCGCCGGATGGGCTTGTTGGTCTCCGCGAACTGGACGATGTAGCGGAAGATCAGCTCGCCCTCGCGGCCCGCGTCGCAGGCGTTGACCAGCTCGGTCGACGTCCTTGCGCTTGATCAGCTTGAGCAGGACCTTGAGCCGCGCCTCGTTCTTTTCGATGGGCTTCAGTTCGAAGCGGCTCG
This sequence comes from uncultured beta proteobacterium, assembly GCA_963765065.1. GTDB lineage: Bacteria > Pseudomonadota > Gammaproteobacteria > Burkholderiales > Casimicrobiaceae > VBCG01. Next base: position 402,366 of record CAVXVH010000020.1, read on the forward strand.
GGATCGCCGGCAGGTGGGCGAACGTCCACTTGCCGCGCTTCACCTCCTCTTCCTCCGGCATGCCGATCTCGAGCAGGTGGCCCACCGCCGACGATACGACGTAGCGGTCGCTCTCGAAGTATTCGCCGTGGCGCGTGAAGCCGCCGAGCGCGCGCGCGATGTCCGCGGCGACGGAGGGCTTTTCGGCGAGGATCAGGCTCTTGGACATTCCGGGGATCCGGCCTCGGGCCGGGCGAAGCGAGCGGGCGATGGTACCGGAGCGGTCGGAGCCGAGGCAAGAAAACGTTTGGCCGAGGATGTGGTCACGGATTGACGGCGCTTGCTGCGTGAGTGAGCGCACACATTGCTACCCGGGTCGACGCCGGGAGGCGTGTCGTGCGGTCCTGCTCCGGTGCGCCGCGGGCGTCCTTGGAGGTCAGGCGACGCGCTGCCAGCGTCCCCCGGGAAGGGCCGCGACCTGGCCGTCCAGCTCCAGCTCGACGAGCGCCGCGGCGAGCGATTCGGGCGACTTCCGCGTGCGGGCGACCAGCGTGTCGATGTCGCAGGGATCGCTGCCGAGCGCGGCGACGATCGCGTGGTGGGCCGAAGGCCCTGCGGCCGCCGGGTCCTCGGGCACCGGACGGAGACCGGGAATCCTGAGCTCATCGAGCACGTCCTGGGCCGTCTCGACCAGCTTCGCGCCCTCGCGGATCAGCTTGTGGCAACCCTTCGAGAACGGCGAGTGGATCGAGCCGGGAATCGCGAACACCTCGCGCCCCTGTTCCCCGGCGAGGCGCGCGGTGATGAGCGATCCCGAGGACACGGTGGCTTCGACCACCAGCACGCCCTTGGCGAGGCCGCTGATCAGGCGATTGCGCCGGGGGAAGTTCTGCCGCAGCGGCGGCGTGCCCGGGACGAACTCGGAGACGACGACGCCGGAGAGTGCGATGACGTGCGCGAGCTCGAGGTGCCGCGCCGGGTAGACGCGGTCGAGGCCGGTGCCGACGCAGGCGATCGTCGAGCCCTCGCCTTCGAGCGCGCCCTGGTGCGCAGCAGCGTCGATGCCGATCGCGAGCCCCGAGACGATCGTGAGGCCGGCCATCGAGAGCGCGCGCGCGAACGCACGGGCGTTCTCGACGCCCTGCGGGGTCGCGTTGCGGCTGCCGACGATCGCGAGCGCGGGGCGGTTCAGCATCTCCCGGCGGCCCATGCAGAACAGTGCGGGTGGCGCATCGGCGGTCTCGAGCAACGCCTTCGGGTAGTCGGGGTCGTCCCAGGCGACCAACAGGTGCGAGGGGTCGGCGAGCCAGCGCCGCGTGCCTTCGAGCAAGCCACCCTCGACGGGTGCCAGTACGCGTGCCGCGGTGTCCGGCGACGAGGCCGCGGCGATCTGCGCCCGCGAGGCCGACAGCAGGCGTTCGGGGCTCGCGAACGCGCGCAGCAGCGGAGCGAGTGCCGCCGGCGGCACGCGAGCGAGCGCCAATCGCGCCCAGGCGTCAGCGCGAGCGTCGAGCGGCATGGGGCGTGCGGGTCACCCCGGAGCGGGCTGGCGTCGACCGGTCAGGGCTTGCGGATGAAGTCGCCCACCTGCACCGGATCGGTCGTGTTGAGGAGGATGGCGTAGGACACCCGGTCGAACACGCGGAACACGAACATGAGTCCGGTGCGCTCCTGCGGGACCTCGAGGAACCGTTCCGGCGTCCACCAGGTGGTCTGGTCCCAATGGCGGATGATCACCGGCTGGTCCTTGTTCGGGCGCGGATCGCGGATCGGCGCGACGCCGCGGTAGATCGCGAGCACCGTGCCGACGTCGACGCCGTCCGTGGCGCCCTTGTCGATCGTCACGATCGCGCCGCGGCCCAGTTCGACCGTGTCGCGCATGGTCGCGATGATCCGGCCCTCGACGTCGCGGGTGGGCGCGTGGGGCACGTAGTTGACCAACACCTCGCGCGGCGCAGGCACGAGCCGGTCGCCGACGAGGATCTCCTCCTTCGCGTTTTCGATCACCAGCGTCGACACCTCGTTGAAGCGCTCGACCCGAGCCGAGCCGAGGAACCGGAACTCGAAACCGAGCGTCGACTTGCGGTCGAGGGAACGGATCGGCCCGACCGGGCGGTACATGTGCCAGAGGTCGCCGGCCTTGGCATCGATGCCGACGACGTAGACCCGGTCACCGTCGCCGCGGATCACGCGGTCGCGGTCGCGGCCGGCGATGATTTCGGCCGAATCCTTGAGGCCCTCGGGGCCGGTGACGAGCGGCCGCGACAGGTAGGGCTCGATGTCACCGGGAGGAATCGTCGGGATCGCCTCGCGATCGAGCGGCGTCGCGCGCGTGGCCGGGGAGAGGCGTACGGATTCGCGGGGGCCGCCGGAGGCGATGGACAGCCGGGGCTGGCCGTCGACGTAGTCGAGGCGGATCACGTCACCCGGATAGATGAGATGCGGGTTGCGGATCTGCTCGCGGTTCATCCGCCAGACGTCGGGCCAGCGCCACGCATCGCGAAGGAACCTGCCGGAAATGTCCCAGAGGGTGTCGCCTTTTTGCACCGTGTAGGTCTGCGGCGCGTTGTCGGCAAGCCGCAGATCCTGCGCCGCGATCGGGGCGGCGACCGCGACGATGGCCATGGCGGCGAGCGCCGGGGCGAGCAATCTTGACATGCTAAACTTTTGACGCATAAGACCTCTTCCGGGTCGGGCGGGCCTTGTCAACGTCCTAAAGCGCCGCAAAATAAGGGGCTTATCGCGGATTCTGCATCCGGCACATGCATTTGGCAAGGTAGGTCATGATTCTCCCGATACTCGAGTACCCCGACCCGCGCCTCAAGAAGGTGGCCTCGCCGGTGACCGTGTTCGGCCCCGAGATCGAGCGGCTGGTCCGGGACATGGCGGAGACGATGTACGAGGCCCCGGGCATCGGGCTCGCCGCCACCCAGGTCGACGTGCACAAGCGGGTGATCGTCATCGACATCTCCGAGACGCGCGACCAGCTCCGGGTATTCGTCAATCCCGAACTCCTCGAGGCCGAGGGCGAAGCCGAATGCGAAGAGGGATGCCTCTCCGTCCCCGGGTACTACGACAAGGTGACCCGCGCTGCGAGCATCCGCGTGCGGGCGCAGAACGAGCGCGGCGAGACCTTCGAGCTCGCCACGGACGGCCTGCTTGCGGTATGCATACAGCATGAAATGGACCATCTGTCGGGCAAGGTCTTCGTCGACTACCTCTCGCCGCTGAAGCGGGCCCGGCTTGCCGGCAAGTTCAAGAAGAAGCGCCGGCTCGCCGGGTAGGCACCGTCGCGTGGCCGCGGACTCGAGTTGGTGAGTAATTACTCTCGTCTATGACGTTGCGTGTCGGGTTCGCGGGCACTCCGGAGTTCGCGCGGCGGGCGCTGGAGGCGATCGCCGGCGCGGGTTTCACGATACCGCTCGTGCTGACGCGTCCCGATAAGCCGAAGGGCCGAGGGCTCGCGCTGACCGCCTCGCCCGTGAAGACCTGCGCGGTCGCAAGGGGGTTGCCGGTGGTGCAACCGGCAACCCTGAAGACGCCCGAGGGCCTCGGCGAGACGCTGGCCGGCACGCTCGACGTGCTGGTCGTTGCCGCGTACGGGCTCATCCTGCCGCCCGCCGTCCTCGCCTGGCCCCGCCTCGGGTGCCTCAACATCCACGCCTCGTTGCTGCCCCGCTGGCGCGGGGCGGCGCCGATCCAGCGGGCGATCGAGGCCGGCGACGACTGTACCGGCGTCACGATCATGCAGATGGACGAAGGGCTGGACACCGGCCCGACGATCGCTCGTGAGGAAGTGCCGATCGGCGCGCGGGACACGGGCGGACTGCTGCACGACCGGCTCGCCGAGGCCGGCGCCGCGCTGATCGTCGACGTGCTGCGGCGCCTCGACCACGACGGGCGGCTCGCCGCCGTGCCCCAGCCGGCGGAGGGCGCGACCTACGCCGCGCGGATCACCGACCGCGATGCCAGGATCGACTGGGCCCGCGACGCACAGGCGATCGACCGGCAGGTGCGGGCGCTCGACCCGACGCCCGGCGCCTACACGACGCTCGGCGGAGCGGTGGTCAAGGTGTGGCACGTCGAGCCGACGCCGACCACTACGGCCGCCGTGCCGGGAACCGTGGTTGCCGCGCGCCCGTCGGGGATCGACGTGGCCTGCGGCGCCGGCACGCTGCGCATCCTCGAGTTGCAGCGGGCAGGCGGCAGGCGCGTTCCGGCGTCTGCCCTCGTCGCGGGGCGATTCGTCGCGGCAGGCGCGCGGTTCGTCGCACCGGCAGCGTGACGCGTTGAATCCCACGGCACCGCCGGCATCTAACGCGCGCCGGCAATGTCGCCGGCGACGTGACGGGACCCGGCAACGGGGTTCGTGACCATGAACTACGGCAACTACGTCAAGACCGGCCTGCTGATGGCCGCGATCGTCGCGCTGTTCGGCGCCGTGGGGGCGGCGCTCGGCGGCGCCCAGGGCATGCTGTTGGCGCTCGGCTTCGGCGTGGCGACCAACTTCGCGGCCTACTGGTTCTCCGACAAGATGGTGCTGCGCATGTACAACGCGCGCGAGGTCGACGCGTCGAGCGCGCCGCAGTTCCACGGCATGGTCCGCGAGCTGGCCGCGAAGGCGGGCCTGCCGATGCCGCGCGTCTACCTGATCGACGAGGCGCAGCCCAATGCGTTCGCGACCGGGCGCAATCCCGAGCACGCGGCGGTCGCCGCGACCACAGGGCTGCTGCGCGTCCTCACCGCACGCGAGCTCGCCGGCGTGATGGCGCACGAGCTCGCCCACGTGAAGCATCGCGACATCCTGACCTCGACGATCACCGCGTCGGTGGCCGGCGCGATCGCGACGCTCGCGAACTTCGGCATGTTCTTCGGCGGTCGCGACGACGAGAACCGCAATCCGGTGTTCGCGCTGCTGATCCTGATCCTGGCGCCGATCGCGGCGATGCTGATCCAGTTCGCGATCTCGCGCTCGCGCGAGTTCGAGGCCGACCGCGGCGGTGCGGAGATCTCTGGCGACCCGAAGGCGCTCGCCGATGCGCTGGCCAAGATCGACCGCCACGCACGGGGCCTGCCGCTCGAGGCCGCGGAGGCGCATCCCGCCACCGCGCAGATGATGATCGTCAACCCGCTGTCCGGTGGCGGCGTGAGGGGCCTGTTCTCCACGCACCCGGCGACCGAGGAGCGCATCCGCAGGCTTCTCGGCATGGCGTAGCCCACGGGCGGCCGCGTGCAGCAATCGCAACGCGAGGCCGCCCTTGCCGTCCACGCCGTACTCGGGGGCGCCGCGCTGCCGGCCGCGCTCGGGGCGAATGTCGGTCGCGACGCGGGGCCGGCGCGAGCGTTCGTGCAGGAGCTCGCCTACGGCACGCTCCGCCATCACGGCACGCTCGATGCCATCGTGCGCGCGATGATCGAGCGGCCGATTCCCGACCGCCGCATCGCCGTGCTGGTCGAGGTCGCGCTCTACCAGCTCGAACACACGCGGCAACCGCCGTTCGCCGTGGTCGACCAGGCGGTCGCCGCCGCGGCTGCACTTGCCAATCCCGGGGCGAAGTCGCTGGTCAACGCGCTGCTGCGCCGCTTCCTCCGCGAGCGGGCGGACGTGCTCGCGCGCGTCCATGCCGACCCGGTCGCGCGCTGGTCGCATCCGCGCTGGTGGATCGCGCGCCTGCGCGCCGACTGGCCGGACGACTGGGCGTCGATCCTCGACGCCGGCAATGCGCGGCCGCCGCTCGCATTGCGGGTGAATCGTCGTCGCGGCGAACGCGCCGCGCTGCTCGCGCGATTCGCCGCCGCAGGCATCGATGCGCGTGCCGAGGGCGACGCGGGAATCGTCGTTGTCGTGCCGCGGCCGGTCGCCACGTTGCCCGGCTTCGCGGAGGGCGCATTCTCGGTGCAGGACCTCGGCGCGCAGCTCGCGGCGCCGCTTCTCGACGCCGGGGACGGCATGCGTGTGCTCGACGCGTGCGCGGCGCCGGGGGGCAAGACCTCGCACGTGCTCGAACTCGCCGACGTCGCGATGACCGCGCTCGACAGCGACGCCGCTCGTCTCACGCGGGTGCGGGACAACCTCGCGCGCCTCGGCCTCGAGGGGCCGCGGGTTGCGGTGCTCGAGGGGGACGCCGCCCGGCCTGACCGATGGTGGGACGGCACGCCCTTCGACCGCGTGCTCGCCGACGTGCCGTGCACCGCCTCCGGCGTCGTTCGCCGTCATCCCGACGCCAAGTGGCTGCGCCGCGCGACGGATGTCGGGGCATTCGCGGCGACGCAGCGTGCGATCCTCGAGGCGCTCTGGCCGCTGCTGGCGCGCGACGGCGTGCTGCTCTACGCGACCTGCTCGGTGTTCCGGGAGGAGAACGAGGCAAGGGTCGCCGAATTCGCCGCGGGTCACCCGGACGCGTTGCGCGAACCCATCACCTTGCCCGCCGGTGTCCACTGTTCCGGGGGGCAACTCTTGCCTTCGCCGGACGCGGCGGGCCACAATCAGGACGGCTTCTTCTACGCACGGCTGCGCAAGGCCTAGGGGTGTTCCCTGCGCTCCTGGCGCGAGCGACGCCGTTCCGAGGCGCGAACCGTCCGGGAACCGCGCCCTCCCCCATGCCGCCTGATCGAACTCGAGTGCCCGGGTCGCGCCCTCTCGTGCTTGCCGCGCGACGCCGGATGCTGCTCGCGGCGGTTGCGGCGGCGGCGCTCGCGTTCCGCCCGCCGACGCGGGCGGACACGATCGCGGTGGACAGCGCCGAGGTGCGGATCGAGGACGACGAGGTGCTGCTGAACGCCCAGTTCGCGATCTCGTTCAATGCCACGCTCGAGGAGGCGTTGCAGCGGGGCATTCCGCTCTACTTCGTGCTCGAGGCCGACGTCACGCGGCCGCGCTGGTACTGGCTGGACGAAAAGGTGCTGCGCTTTGCGACGCAGTACCGCGTGTCGTGGCTGCCGCTGACGCGCCAGTACCGGGTGGCGAGCGGGCTCCTGTCGCAGACCTTCGACACGCTGCAGGAGGTCGAGCGGCTGATCGGCCGGGTCAATTCGCGCGTGATCGTGCGCGCGGGCGAGCTCGAGCGCGGCACGCGCTACGACGTGAGCGTGCGCCTGCGCCTCGACGTCAACCAGCTGCCGAAGCCCTTCCAGGTGAATGCCCTCGCGTCGCGCGACTGGCACCTCGCGTCCGAGCCGCAGCGCATTTCGTTCGTGCCGTGAGCCCGCTCCTCACTTCCGGGCGCGTGCGCTGGGTGCTTCTGGCGGCGGCGAGCCTGTCGGCAATCGCCCTGTTCCTGCTGGCGACCGCCAGCGCCAACACCGCGCTCTTTGCGCGCGGCTACGACACGCTGCTGCTGCTGAACGGCGTGCTCGTCGGCGTGCTCATCCTGATTGTCGTGTGGCAGCTCCTGCAGCTGCGCAGGAAGCTGAAGCGCGGCGTGTTCGGCTCGCGGCTCGCGGCCCGACTCGTGCTGCTGTTCGCGCTGGTCGCGGTGCTGCCCGGCGCGCTGGTGTATGCGGTGTCGGTGCAGTTCATCGGACGCTCGATCGAGAGCTGGTTCGACGTCCGCGTCGACCGCGCGCTCGAGGGCGGCTTGAACGTCGGGCGGGCAGCGCTCGATTCGCTGCTCAGGGACACCGCCGACAAGGCGGGCCGCATCGCGATCGCGCTCTCGGAGGCCGCGGACCCGTATGGCGCGGCCCTCACCCGCGCCGCGGAGCAGGCCGGGGCGTTCGAGGCGGCGCTCTACGCGCCCACGGGGGGCGTGCTCGCCATCGCCGGGACCGGGCAGTCGACCGCCACGCCCGAGCCGCCGCCGGCGCAGGCCCTGCGGCGGGCGCGGCTGCAGCAGGAGACGACGGAGATCGTGCAGCGCGACGAGGGCATGTGGCTGCGCGTCGTCGTGCCGGTCAACAGCGACGACCGGCTGCAGCCGCTCAAGGTGCTGCAGGTGCTCGAGCCGGTGCCGCGCAGCCTCGCGCAGGAGGTCGAGAAGGTGCAGTCCGGGTGGCGCGACTACCAGGAGATTTCGTTCTCGCGGGACGCGCTGAAGCGGCTCTACGCGCTGACGCTGACGCTGACGCTGCTCCTCGCGCTGGGCAGCGCACTCGGGCTTGCCGTCGTGCTGTCGGAGCGTTTCGCCGCGCCGCTGGGCCTCCTCGCCGAGGGCACGCGCGCCGTCGCGGACGGCGACTTCACGCGCCGCCAGCCGGTGGTTTCGAAGGACGAGCTCGGCATCCTGACCGAGTCGTTCAACGCGATGACCGCGCAACTCGCCGAAGCCCACGTGCGGAACGAGGAGTCGCGCCAGGCGATCGAGACGACCCGCGCCTACCTCGAGAGCATCCTCGGCAGCCTGTCCGCGGGCGTGCTCGCGTTCGACGACCAGTATCGATTGCGCACGGCGAACCCGAGCGCGGCGGTGATCCTGCAGCAGCCGCTCGCCGACCTGACCGGCGCGCCGTTGGCGGACTGGGGGCGAGCCCTGCCCGCGCTCGCACCGTTCGCGGAGCTGGTCGCCGACGGCTTCCGGACCAGCCGCGACGGCCCGTGGCAGAAGGAGGCCTCGCTGTCGGTGGGCAACCTCGCGCGCACCGTGCTGATGCGCGGCACGCGCATTCCGGGCGCGCCGGTGCCGGGCTACGTGGTCGTTTTCGACGACGTGTCGGAGCTGGTGCAGGCGCAGCGGGATGCTGCGTGGGCCGAGGTCGCGCGGCGCCTCGCGCACGAGATCAAGAACCCGCTGACGCCGATCCAGCTGTCCGCGGAGCGGCTCGCGGTCAAGCTGGAGGGACGCCTCGATGCGGCGGACGCGGAAACGGTGAAGCGCGGCACGTCGACGATCGTGAACCAGGTGCAGGCGATGAAGCAGATGGTCGACGACTTCGCGATCTATGCCCGCACGCCCCGGCCCGGCCAGCTGCAGGCGGTCGATCTGTCGGGCCTCTTGCTCGACGTGCTCGCTCTGTACGACAATCTGCGGCCGCATACCTCGCTGGCCCTCCCCGACGGCGCCGTCGTGATCCAGGGCGAGCCCACCCGCCTCCGCCAGGTGTTCCACAATCTCATGCAGAACGCGATCGACGCTCAAACGGGCGCCGAGTCGCCGCGCTACGCGATCAGCCTCGCCCGGGACGCCGGCGAGGCGCGCCTCGTCTTCGAGGACGCCGGCGAGGGCTTTCCGCCCGACATCGTCGCGCGCGCGTTCGAACCCTACGTGACCACCAAGGCCAAAGGCACCGGACTCGGCCTCGCGATCGTCAAGAAGATCGTCGACGAGCACGGCGGGCGCGTCACCCTCGACAACGGCGCGCGGGGCGCGCGCGTCACGCTCACCTTCCCGCTCGCGACCCGATGACCGTCGCCACGTCGCAGGACATCCTGATCGTCGACGACGAGGTCGGCATCCGCGAGCTGCTCTCCGAGATCCTGCAGGACGAGGGCTATCGCGTCGCGCTCGCCGAGAACGCGCATCAGGCACGCGCGTACCGCCAGCGGCAGCAGCCGGCGCTCGTGCTGCTCGACATCTGGATGCCGGACACCGACGGCGTGACGCTGCTGCGCGAGTGGGGCGCGTCGGGACAGCTGACGATGCCGGTGGTAATGATGTCCGGCCACGGCACGATCGAGACCGCGGTCGAGGCGACCCGCATCGGGGCGATCGACTTCCTCGAGAAGCCGATCGGGCTCGCCAAGCTGCTGTCGACGATCGCGCGCGCGCTGAAGAGCGCCGCGGTGCGCGAGCCGCGACGCGTGTCGCTCGCCGCGCTCGGCACCGCGCAGCCGGTGCGCGACGCGGAGCGCGCCGTCGAGCAGGTGCTCGCCGCCCGCAAGCCGTTGCTCCTGCTCGGCGAGTCCGGCACCGGCCACGACGCCGCCGCTCGCGCCGTGGCCGCGCCGGGAACGCCCTTCGTGTCGATCGCGGGCGGGTCGCGGCTCGCCACCAATCCGATCGCGCTGCTCGAGGAGGTCCGCGAAGGCACGCTCTACTGCGCCGAGATCGGCCACTACTCGAAGGTCGAGCAGAAGGGTCTCGCGTTCCTGCTGCCCAAGCTCGAGAAGTACGAGACGACGCTGGTGTGCGCCAGCGCCGAGCCGCTCGGCAACCTCGCGGCGGAAGGCAAGTTCGACGCCGCGCTGCTCTCACAGCTCTCCGTCGGCGCGGTGATGCTGCCGCCGCTGCGCACGCGCCGGGAGGACATCCCGCCGCTGATCGAGCGCTTCTGGCGCGAGGCGACGCGCGGCGACCCGTCGGCGCCGCTCCTCGCGGCGTTGCCGCCGCCGGCGCTCGGGGCGCTCACCGGCGCGCACTGGCCCGGCAACCTGGAGCAGCTGGCGAACGTCGTCGCGAACCTCGCGCTGGTGCGTGCCGAGGTCACGCCGGACCACGTCAAGCGCCTGCTGGGCGAGTCGGCGCAGGCGCCGCAGGCGGTCGCGCCCGAGATCACCTCGCGCTTCTTCGAGCTGCCGCTGCGCGAGGCGCGCGAGGCCTTCGAGCGCATCTACTTCGAGCAGCTGCTCGGCCGCGAGCAGAGCAACATGAGCCGGGTCGCCGAGAAGGCGGGGCTCGAACGCACGCACCTCTACCGCAAGCTGAAGCAGCTCAACATCCGCTTCTCGCGGCGCATCGACGACGGCAGCGGCGGCAGCGGCACCGGATCCGGGTGAGGCAACCCGTCGTGACCGCGCCCCGCGGGGAGCGCCGCATGCTGCCGCTGATGATCGGCGCGATCGGCGTCGTCTACGGCGACATCGGCACCTCGCCGCTGTACACGGTGCGCGAGGTGTTCGGCGGGGCGCACGGCATGCCGCTCAACGAGGCCAACGTCTACGGCCTCCTGTCCCTCGTGTTCTGGGCGCTGGTGGTCGTGGTCACGCTCAAGTACGTGGTGCTGATCATGCGTGCCGACAACAACGGCGAGGGCGGCATCCTCGCGCTCACCGCGCTCGTCGCGCGTGGCACCGAGCGCCAGGGGCGGCTGCGCTGGTGGCTGGTCGGCCTCGGCATCTTCGGCGCCGCGATGTTCTTCGGCGACGCGATGATCACGCCGGCGATCTCGGTGCTCTCCGCGGTCGAGGGGCTCGAGGTGATGACCCCGATGCTGCACCCGTTCGTCGTGCCCCTGACGGTGCTGATCATGGCTGCGCTGTTCTGCGATCCAGAAGCGCGGCACGGGCTCGGTCGGCGCGCTGTTCGGCCCGATCACCGCGGTCTGGTTCCTGACGCTCGCCGCGCTCGGCATCGCGCAGATCGTGCAGAACCCGGCGGTGCTCGCGGCGCTGCTGCCGCACCACGCGATCTTCTTCGTGCTCGATCACCCGCTCGCCACGTTCCTCGCGCTCGGCGCGGTCGTGCTCGCGGTGACCGGCACCGAGGCGCTCTACGCCGACATGGGGCACTTCGGTGCCAAGCCGATCCGCCGCGCGTGGCTGTGGTTCGTGATGCCGGCGCTCGTGCTCAACTACTTCGGGCAGGGCGCGCTGCTGCTCGGCCAGCCCGAGGCGATCAAGAACCCCTTCTACCTGCTGGCCCCGCAGTGGGCACTGCTGCCGCTCGTGATCCTCGCCACCTGCGCGACGGTGATCGCCTCGCAGGCGGTGATCTCCGGCGCTTTCTCGATCGCCCGGCAGGCGGTGCAGATGGGCTACTGCCCGCGACTCAACATCCTGCACACCTCCGAGCGGGAGATCGGGCAGATCTACGTGCCGTTCATCAACTGGACGCTGTTCGTCGCGGTGATCCTGCTGGTCGTCGGCTTCCGCAGCTCGAGTGCGCTGGCCGGCGCCTACGGCATCGCCGTGACCATGGCGATGCTGATCGACTCGGTGCTGATCTTCTTCGTGATGCGCCGGATCTGGAAGTGGTCGTTTCCGGCCGCGCTGGCGATCGCACTGCCGCTCGGCCTGATCGACTTCGCGTTCCTCGCGTCGACCTCGCTCAAGATCCCCGACGGCGGCTGGTTCCCGCTGCTGGTCGGCGGCGTCGTCTTCACGCTGCTCACGACCTGGAAGCGCGGCCGCTCGATCCTGATGCACCGCCTCGCCGAGGACGCGATGCCGCTCGACCTCTTCGTGCAGAGCATCGGCGCGGCGCCGCCGACCCGGGTGCCGGGCACCGCGGTGTTCCTGACCTCGACGCCCGACCGCGTCCCGCACGCGCTGCTGCACAACCTGAAGCACAACAAGGTGCTCCACGACCGCGTCGTGTTCCTCACGGTGGTGACGCGCGACATCCCGTTCGTCGAGGATTCGGACCGCTTCGAGGTCACGACGCTCGGCGCGGACTTCTACCGCATGTTCGCGTACTACGGCTTCAAGGACGACCCCGACATCCCGTCGCTTCTCGAGCTCTCGGGCCGCAAGGGTTTCCCCTTCGACATGATGGAGACATCGTTCTTCGTGTCCCGCGAGACGCTGATCCCGACCAAGGTGCCGGGCATGGCGCTGTGGCGCGAGCGCGTGTTCGCGTCGATGAGCAAGAACGCGGTGAAGGCCTCGGACTTCTTCAAGGTGCCGACCAACCGCGTCGTCGAGCTCGGCACGCAGGTCGAGATCTAGAAGTCGCCGACACGCGGCGCAGCCAGAAAGCGCAACGGCCCGCGGGGCGCGGGCCGTTGCATGCAAGTGCGACCGGAGGGTGCGGTCAGGCCGCTTCGGCCATCGCGCCACGCATCTGTTTCAGTGCCTTGCTCTCCAGCTGGCGGATGCGCTCGGCGGAGATGCCGTACTCGTCGGCGAGCTGCTGCAGCGTCGCCGCGTCGTCGTCGCGCAGCCATCGTGCCTCGATGATGCGGCGGCTTCTCTCGTCGAGCCGCGACAGCGCCGCGCGGAGGCCGTCGCTGCGGCGCGTCTCGATCTGGCGGCGCTCGAGGCGCTCCGAGGGGTCCTCGCTCTCGTCGGCGAGCCACGCGATCGGAGAGACCGAGGACTCGTCGTCGGCAGGCGTCGGATCGAGCGACAGGTCCTGGCCGGACATGCGCGTCTCCATCTCCAGCACTTCCTCGCGCTTCACGCCGAGTTCGCCGGCGATCGCGTCGGCCTCGGACGTGTTGAGCGCGGCGCTCCGCGACTTCATGCTGCGCAGGTTGAAGAACAGCTTGCGCTGCGCCTTGGTCGTCGCCACCTTGACGAGGCGCCAGTTGCGCAGGATGTACTCGTGCATCTCGGCCTTGATCCAGTGCAGCGCGAACGAAACCAGCCGCACGCCGTGCGACGGGTCGAAGCGGCGCACGGCCTTCATCAGGCCGACGTTGCCTTCCTGGATCAGGTCGGCCTGCGGCAGCCCATAGCCCTGGTACTTGCGGGATACGGCGACGACCAGCCGCAGGTGCGACAGCACGAGCTGCCGCGCCGCGTCGACGTCCTCGCTGTCGCGCCAGCGGCGGCCGAGGTCGGCCTCCTGCTCGGCGGTGAGGAGCGGGAAGCGATTGACGGCCTGGATGTAGTGGTCGAGGCTTCCGAGCGAAGTCGGTGTCGGGAAAGCCAGCGCGGTTCCGGTCATCAGTATCTCTCCTGGTCGGGCCACCCTGATCCGAATTCCTGGCGGGTCGCCCGATCCGGATTCAGTTTAGCACTCGCGAAATGAGAGTGCTAATGGTAGCGGAAAGTTCCTGAGTGAAACGGTCGGACAAGAGCCTTCCCGCGGTCGCGGATACATTGAATCCTCACATATCAACGGGTTGCCCGCGGCGGCCTGCGACCGGAGGCGCAACGAAGGCCATGACCGGGGCCGCGCGCGCGCCATCCCCGGCTGCCCGGGACGGGTGCGCCGTGGCCCCCGTTGGCCGGCATGGGCGTGAACGGTTCTAGTCCGGCGGCAGCAGCGCGTCGACGAACTCCGCCGCCACGAATCGCTGCAGGTCGTCGACCGACTCGCCCACGCCGATGAAGCGGATCGGCACCGGGTGCTGCTTCGCGATCGCCGCGACGACGCCACCCTTCGCGGAACCGTCGAGCTTGGTCACGATGAGGCCGGTCAAGCCGACCGCGGCGTCGAACGCCTTGACCTGGGCGAGCGCGTTCTGTCCCGTGTTGGCGTCGAGCACGAGGAACACTTCGTGCGGGGCGTCGGGGATCGCCTTGGCGATCACCCGCTTGACCTTGCGCAGCTCCTCCATCAGGTGGAGCTGCGTGGGCAGCCGCCCCGCGGTGTCGGCGAGGACGACCTCGGTGCCGCGGGCCTTGGCGGCCGCGACGGCGTCGAACGCCACGGCCGCCGGGTCGCCGCCGTCCTGAGCGATCACCGCAACGTGGTTGCGCTCGCCCCAGATCGCGAGCTGCTCACGGGCGGCGGCGCGGAACGTGTCGCCGGCGGCGAGGAGCACCGAGTATTCGTAGCCCTGCAGCCACTTGGCGAGCTTGCCGATCGAGGTCGTCTTCCCGGCGCCGTTCACGCCCGCGATCATGATGACGAACGGTCGCGCCTGTCCGACGACGAACGGCCGCTCCAATGGCTCGATCAGCGCCAGCAGGGCCTCGCGCAGCAGCGACTTCGGGTCGGCGTCGGCGCCGGCGCTGCGGTAACGCGCCTTGAGATCGGCAAGCAGGTGCTCGGTCGCCCCGACGCCGACGTCGGCGGTGAGCAGCGCCGTCTCGAGCTCCTCGAGCGCCTCTTCGTCGAGCACCTTGCGCTGGAACACGCCGGCGAGCGCGCCCGAGAGCTTTTCGCGCGAGGCGGAGAGCCCGGACTTGAGGCGCTCTGCCCAGGACTTCTGCTCATCCTCGGCCGTCTTGCGCTTGAACAGGTCTAACACGGTATTGGACAACGTCGGTGCAAAGGTGGAATTCTACGCGGCGCCTCCGCCCGCCCTCCGCCCGCCCTCGCCCGCCCATGTCCCGCCGTCCCGCCAACTCCGTACGCATCATCGGCGGGCTGTGCCGCGGGCGCGTCGTGCGGTTCCCGCCGGCCGCGGCGCTGCGCCCCACCCCGACCGGGTCCGCGAGACGCTCTTCAACTGGCTGGGGCAGGCACTGGCCGGCCGCACGACGCTGGAGCCCTTCGCCGGCTCGGGGGTGCTCTCGCTCGAGGCGCTGTCGCGGGGCGCGGCGCGCGCCGTCGTCGTCGATCGCGACCCGAAGGCGGTTGCCGCGATCGCCGAGCACGCACGCCGCTTCGGCCTCGACGGCCTCGACGCCCGTCGCGCGGACGCACGCGGTTTTCTCGAGCAGGACGCGGGCCGCTACGACGTCGTGTTCCTCGATCCCCCGTTCGCCGACGACCCCTGGGCATGGCTCCTGCCGCTCGCAGCCGCGCGGCTTGCGGCCGATGGCGCGATCTACGCCGAGGCAGCTCACGCGCTCGGCGCCCCGCCCGGTTTGCAGATGGCGCGGAGCGCGCGGGCCGGGCAGGTGTATTACCATCTGCTGCGGCCGGATCCCGGTGCGCCGTGAACGCGGTGCGCCATCGCGTCCGCCGTCGGCACCCCCATGCTCAAGGTCGTCTATCCCGG
The DNA here is from genome assembly GCA_963765065.1 of uncultured beta proteobacterium. Taxonomy (GTDB): domain Bacteria; phylum Pseudomonadota; class Gammaproteobacteria; order Burkholderiales; family Casimicrobiaceae; genus VBCG01. The sequence continues at coordinate 417,777 of CAVXVH010000020.1, forward strand.
AACCTTCGACCCGTTCACCCGCGGCCACGAGGACCTCGTGCGCCGCGCGGCGCAGCTGTTCCACACGGTCGTCGTGGGCGTAGCGGCCAGCGCCTCGAAGACGCCCTACTTCGGACTCGAGGAGCGTGTCGAGATGGCGCGGGAGGTGCTCGCGCCGTTCCCGAACGTCACGGTGACGAGCTTCTCGACGCTGCTCATGGACTTCGTGCACGCCCATGGCGCCCGCGTGATCCTGCGGGGCTTGCGCGCGGTCTCGGACTTCGAGTACGAGTTCCAGATGGCCGGCATGAACCGCAACCTCCATCCCGAGGTCGAAACGCTGTTCCTGACGCCGGCCGAGCAATACATGTTCATCTCCGCGACGATCGTGCGGGAAATCGCCAGGTTCGGCGGCGACGTGTCGATGTTCGTGCACCCCGCGGTCAACCGGCGACTGAAGGCGAAAGCCGCCGGCATCGGCACGGTAGGGAAGTGCCGATGGCGCTGATGATCACCGACGAGTGCATCAACTGCGACGTCTGCGAGCCCGAGTGCCCGAACGGCGCGATCGCGCAGGGCCCCGAGATCTACGTGATCGACCCCGCGAAGTGCACCGAGTGCGTCGGGCACTTCGACGCGCCCCAGTGCCGCGAGGTCTGCCCGGTCGACTGCATTCCCGTGGACCCCGATCGTACGGAATCGCGCGAGGCGCTCTTGCGCAAGTACGAAGGCCTGATGACGGCGAAGGCGGCTGCCGCGGGCTGACCGACGGCCCGGGCGCTGGCTCGGGATTTGCTCGCATTTCCGGTCACCGCCGGCAGCGGCGTTTCGACACGCCCGCCGGACGCATCCCGTACCGGAGGAGACGACATGGTTCTTCGATGCTTTGCCGCACTCGCGGGGTTCGTGCTCGCGTTCACGGCGGCCGGGCCGGCCCGCGGCCAGGATGGCGTGACCCCAACCTCGGTCCTGATCGGGCAGTCGGCCGCCTTCACCGGCCCGGCGGCGCAGCTCGGCATCCAGATGCGCGCCGGCGCCAAGCTGTGGATCGACCACGTCAACGCCCAGGGCGGCATCAACGGGCGGACGATCGAGCTGAAGAGCCGCGACGACAAGTACGAGAGCGCGTTGGCGGCGGAGAACACCAAGCGGCTGATCAACGACGACCGGGTGTTCGCGCTCTTCGCCTACGTCGGCACGCCGACGTCGCAGGCGTCGCTGCCGGTGTTCACCGAGGCCAGGGTGCCGTTCGTCGCGCCGTTCACCGGCGCCGAGCTCCTGCGGCAGCCGTTCAACCGCTACGTCTTCAACGTGCGCGCGAGCTACTACGACGAGACCGAGGCGATCGTCGAGCACCTGACGCGGATCGGTGCCCGCAAGATCGCCGTGTTCCACCAGGCGGACTCCTTCGGCCAGGCCGGCCTCGACGGGACCACGCGCGCGCTGACCAAGCGCGGACTCAAGGTGCACGCGTCCAGCACGGTGGAGCGCAACACCACCAACGTTGCCGAGGCGGTGAAGACGATCCACGCCTCCCAGCCCGACGCGGTGGTGATGATCTCGGCCTACGGGTCCATCGCGGAGTTCGTGCGCGAGATGAAGAAGTCGGGCAGCCTCGCGTCGTTCTACACGGTCTCGTTCGTCGGCAGCAAGGCACTTGCCGACGCGCTCGGGCCCGAAGGGCACGGCGTGATGATCTCGCAGGTCGTGCCGTTCCCCTGGAGCCCGCTGACGCCGGTGGTCAGGGAATACCTCGACCTCGCGAAGCGCGCCGGCAACCTCGAGGTCAACTTCTCGACGCTCGAGGGCTTCCTCGCCGCCAAGGTGCTGACCGAAGGCCTGCGCCGTGCCGGCCGCGACCTGACGCGCGAGCGGTTCGTCGCGGCGCTCGAGTCGATCAACAACCTGGATCTCGGCGGCTTCGGCGTCGCATTCTCGAGCTCGAACCACAATGCCTCGCGCTTCGTCGACCTGGCGATGATCGGCCGTGAAGGCAAGTTCGTGCGGTAGCGGCGCGAGCCGGGAAGCAGGGACCCCGCGCAGCGGGGATGCGACCGGGGCGAGTCGACGTTGGCGGCCGACGGCCGGGACCGCTGACTGACTGAAATTTGGCGGAGGCCGCGGCGCCAGCCGGGAAGCAGGGACCCCGCGCAGCGGGGATGCGACCTGGGCGAGTCGACGTTGGCGGCCGACGGCTTGGACCGCTGACTGACTGGAGGTTGGCGGAGGCCGTGGCGCGAGCCGACGCTAGCGCCGACAGTCAGTTGTTCGCTGCGAGCGGCAGGCCGTCCTGCATCGTCACGACGGCGTCGATGGCCGCGACCTCGCGCTCGAGCGCCCGCACCTGCGCGGCCAGCGCGTGGCCCTGCTGGTCGAGCTCGGCGATCCGCTCCTCGAGCTCGTCGCTCGCGCTGTGGATGCGCCTGATGCTGTCGAGGCGCCGCTTGAGCTGCAGGTGGTGCTCCTTGACCTGCGTCTCCAGCGGGCCCATCACCGCGCGGAGCCAGGCGTCGGCGTCGCGGTTGGCGACGTCGTAGACGCGCTTGGCCCGCGACGCGACGGTCTCGAAGAACCGCCGCATGAGCGGGAACTTGGCCTTGCTCACCATGTTCCAGAGCGTGTTGAAGTGCTCGTTGTAGGCGCGCTCGAGGCGCTCGACTTCCTTGTGGTACTTGAGCACGGAGAAGGGCGGCGGAACGAACGGCTCGAGCCCATGCTCGTGCGCGTAGCGCGCGTACATCGCGCGCATCATCTCGTGGATCTCGACGGACTGCCGCGCGGCGGCGTCGAAGTCGGCGCGGATCGAGGCGAAGAACTCGCCCATCGCCTGCCGCAGGCCGCGGGTGAACGGGGACGCCTCGATCGCCTTGCGCGTGCGGGTGGCGTTGCCGCGCAGCGACTCGAGTCCGATCCGGTCGAAGAGCGCGTTGGTCTGCCCCGTGAACACGTTGCGCAGCGCAGTGAAGCGTGCGAGGCCCCGTTCGAACAGTTCCTTTTCGTCGCGGGCGCGCTCCAGCATGTGCGCGACGACGTCCAGGTTCTTGCCGCGCAGCGCCTGCAGTTCCGCGAGCTGCTCCGCGACGCCGGTAGCGCGCGCACCGAGCAGGTTCTGCACCGCCTCGGCGAGTGCGCGCACGTCGCTCGACGTGGCGCTGCCGACGATTTCGCGCTTCGCGGGAATCAGTCGCCCTGACAGCGCACCCTCGAGCACGGGCAGCCGGCTTCTCGCGAGCAGCGGGTCGTCGCCGTTCACCTTGGCCGCGAGCCCCTTCTGCGCCGACACGGCGAACACCTGTTCCGGCGGAACGCCGAGCAGCTCGGCGCTCGACCGCGCCTGCCGGGCGATCTCGGCATCGATCTCGGCGGCACTCTTCAGTTCGTCCCAGAGGCCGTCGATCTTGTTCAGGATGACGATCCGGCCGCGCCGGGTCGCGGCGTCCTCGCCGGCGAGGTGCCGCCGCCACACCTCGAGGTCGGTCTTCGTGACGCCCGCGTCGGCGGCGAGGATGAACAGCACCGCGTGCGCCTGCGGCAGCAGCGACAGCGTGAGCTCGGGCTCGGTGCCGATCGCATTCAGTCCCGGCGTGTCCAGGATGACCAGTCCCTGCTTCAGCAGCGGATGCGGAAAGTTGATGATCGCGTGCCGCCAGCACGGGATCTCGACGTCGGCGGCGGGACCGTCCGCCGAGAGCCCTTCGTCGCCGTCGGGAAATCCGTAGCGCCGGGCGAGGTCCACCGGCACGCGCTTCACCTGGGACACGCGCGACAGCGCGTCGGTCATCCGCTCGGCGGACGCGAGGTCGAGCGCGATCGTGGTCCACTCGTCGGCGTAGTTCTTGAACTCGGCGACGGTGGCGTCCTTGCCGCGCGTCTCGATTGGCAGCAGGCGGATCGACGGGGGCCGCGACGGGTCGTGCAGAAGCTCGGTCGGGCACATCGTCGTGCGACCGGCCGCCGAGGGCAGCAGGCGCGCGCCGAAGTCGGCAAAGAAGATCGCGTTGATCAGCTCGGACTTGCCGCGCGAGAACTCGGCGACGAACGCGACCACCAGCTTGTCCTGATGCAGCCGATCGAGGATCCGCTGCACGCGCTGCTCGACCTGCGCGTCGGCGAGTTCCTGCTCGTCGAGCCAGCCGTGGAGTTCCGACACCCGCGCAGCGAGCCGACGGCGCCAGTCGCCGTAGGCTTCGAAACGCGCTGCGAGTTCGCGCGATTGCACGATGCCCCCCCTGTTTCCCTCGCCCACGCGGGACGTCGAATCTAACACGGGGATTCGAAGCACGCCCCGTGCCCCGTGATGGGCCGCACCGAGGCCGGCCGACCGACGGTGCGGGCGCGCCGGGACGGCCGGGCGACCGCGCGTCAGCGCGGCTGGCAGACGGGGCAGTAGCAGGACGAACGCTGCCCGAGGCGCCGGCTGCGGATCGGGGTGCCGCAGACCCGGCACGGCTGACCCTCGCGACCGTACACTCGGTAGTCGAGCTGGAAGTACCCCGGCGCCCCATCCGCGTCGACGAAGTCGCGCAACGTGCTGCCGCCCTTGTCGATCGCTTCGGCGAGCACCTGACGCACCGCGTCGACGAGTGCGGCGAGCCGGGCTCGCGACAGGCGTCCCGCCGGCGTGGCAGGACGGACGCCGGCGCGGAACAGCGACTCGGCCGCGTAGATGTTGCCGACGCCCACCACGACGCGGTTGTCCATCAGCGCGACCTTGATCGCGGCGCGCCGTCCACGGGTCCTCGCGTGGAGGTAGTCCGCGTCGAACGCGGGATCGAACGGCTCCGGACCCAGCCGGTCGAGCAGGGGGTGCGACGGCGCCGGTCCGGGCAGCCAGTGCATCGAGCCGAAGCGGCGCGGGTCGTGGTAGCGGATGACGGTGCCGTCGTCCAGGCCGACGTCGATGTGATCGTGTCGACGACGGGCCGGCGCGTTGCCGAAAGCACACAGGCTGCCGGTCATCCCGAGGTGCACCAGGAGGGTACCCGGACCGCTCTTCGCGGCAACGCGGAAGAGCAAGTACTTGCTTCGGCGCTCGACGGCAACGATTCGGGCATTGTCGAGCAATGCGGGAAGCATCGATGGAACCGGCCAGCGCAGGCGGGCGTCGTACACATGGACCGAAACGATGCGCCGCCCGACCGCGCGCGGCTCGATGCCGCGCCGTGTCGTTTCGACTTCGGGGAGCTCGGGCATGGCGGGTGGTTGCGGCGACCCCGGCGATCGCGCGATGAGCGGTCACGCCGACGTTTGTTGGGCCGCGGAATATAACCTAAGATGGATTTTCCGCTCCGGCTGGGCCGGAACGACAGGAAAGCAGAGGCATCGATGAAGCAGCGCGTCAGCCGGATTGCGCTCGCCGTCCTCACGGGACTCGCGACGGCCACGGCATCCGCCCAGGGCAGTCCCGGCCCGGCGGCGCCACCGCAGCCCGCGAGCGGGCCGGCGGCATCCCGATCGGCCGAAGACTCACTGCCCGCCGACGTCTTCTATCGCGTTCTCGTCGGGGATATCGCGCTGCAGCGCGGTGAACCGGCGATCGCCGCCCGTGCCTATCTCGAAGCGGCACGGGCATCGGCCAACCCGACGCTCGCCCGGCGCGCGACCGAGATCGCCCTGGCGACCCGCCAGCGCCCTGCGATCGAGCAGGCCGCGAGGCTGTGGCAGGAGCTCGATCCGACGGCCGAGCGGCCCGGCCAGATCATCGCGGCGGTGGCTTCCGGCAACATGGCGCGGCTGCAGGACGAGTCGCCGGAGAGCGAGTTGCGGGCCCGGCTCGAACGTTTCCTGGCCGATGCCGCCGTATCGGGCGCCGGGGTCGGCGAGCCGTTCCTGCAGATCAACCGCGTCTTCGGCCACCAGTCGGACAAGGCCGCGGTGTTCCGCCTGGTCGTCGATCTGGCGAAGCCCTACCCGGGAAGCGCAGAGGCGCAGTTCGCGATCGCGCTGGCCGGACTCAACACGGGTCTCGCCGATCCGGGCATCGCCACGGCCGCGATGGCGGCAGTCGACCGCGCGCTCGCGCTCAAGCCGGATTGGGATCGTGCGGTGCTGCTCAAGGCCGAGCTGCTCGGCAAGTCCTCGGCGAGCAGGGCAATCGCCTACATCGAGGCGGCGCTCGCGAAATCCCCGCAGTCGCGTGCCCTCAAGATCGCGCTCGCCCAGCACCTGGTTGAGCAGAAGCGATTCGCCGAGGCGCGCACCCTCTACCGCAGCGTCCTCGCGGGCGACCCGTCGCAGCGCGAGCTGCAGTTCGGCGCCGCCGTGCTGTCCGTGCAGATGAAGGACTGGGACGCCGCCGAGACCGATCTGCAGGCACTGAAGCGTGCGGGCTACGGCGACGCGGGGCAGGTCGAGTTCTACCTCGCGCAGGTTGCGGAGGAGCGCGGCAATCTCGACCAGGCGATCGCTCGCTACCGCGACGTGCCCGACGGCGAGCGCGCCTGGCTCGCCCAGCTGCGCATCGCCGCGGTCATGGGCAGGCAGGGCAAGCGCGACGAGGCGCGACGCTTCCTTGCCGAGTTGCCTGCCGTGACGATCGAGCAGCGCGTACAGGTGCGGCAGACCGAGGCGCAGATCTACCGCGACGCCAACGACCACGCCGGGGCGCTGGCGATCCTCGACCAGGGCCTCGCCGAGCTTCCGGAATCGACGGACCTGGTCTACGACCGGGCCATGGTGCTGGAGAAGCTCGACCGCATCGACGACGCCGAGCAGGCGCTGCGCCGGCTGGTCGCGATGAAGCCCGACGACGCGCACGCGCTGAACGCGCTGGGGTACACGCTCGTCGACCGCACGCGCCGCTTCGACGAAGGCTTCCAGCTGATCGAGAAGGCGCACCGCCTCGCGCCGTCGGACCCGTTCATTCTCGACAGCATGGGCTGGGCGCTGTATCGAATGGGGCGGCTCGACGAGGCCGAGCAGTATCTTGCCCGTGCGTTCGCGGAACGCCCGGATCCCGAGATCGCCGCGCACTGGGGCGAGGTGCTGTGGGCGAAGGGCCAGCAACAGAAGGCGAAGGACATCTGGCAGTCGCAGCTCAAGTCGACGCCCGATCACCCGCTGTTGCTCGAGACGGTGCGCCGCCACAGCCGATAGTCGAGCCGGCCGTCATCCCGTCATGTTCGCGCTGCACGGGGTGAGGCGGCGGGCGGTCGCGATGGCGCTCGCCGCGACGTTGGCGGCGTGCGCGACGCCGTCGCGCGTCGACGTCGCCCCCGCGGCCGGCGCGGCGGCCGATGCGCCGTTCGAGCTGTCCGGGCGTCTTTCCGCGCGCCACGGCGAGACCGGCGTGGCTGCAGGCTTCCGCTGGCGGCACGCGCCCGAAGCGGACGAGCTCCTGCTCTCGACGCCCTTCGGTCAGGCGCTCGCCCGGCTTTCCGGCGGGGCACAAGGCGTCGTGCTCGAACTGCAGGACGGCGGCGTCGCGCGCTCGGGCGACTGGGAGTCGCTCACGCGCGAGGCGCTCGGCGTTCCGGTGCCCGTGCGCGGGCTCGCCTGGTGGGTGCGCGGGACGCCACACCCGGCGAGCGAGCACTTCGTCGAGCGCGACTCGGCGGGCCGTGCCGCCGTGCTGCGGCAGGACGGATGGGAGATCGTCTACGGCTACCGGGACGACGGCGCGCGGCCGTCGCGACTGGTGCTCGCCTATCCCGGGATCGAGGTCCGGCTGGCGCTGGACTCGTACGTGGAAAGTGGCCCGCGGCAGCAATGACCGAACGGACGCGCCGCCCATGAGACGCCGAATGCCCGGGGCTACGCTGGTCGTGTCCGCGCCGGCGAAGGTCAACCTGTTCCTGCACGTGACCGGGCGGCGCGACGACGGCTACCACCTGCTCGAGTCGCTGTTTGTGCTCGTCGATCTCGCCGACACGGTGACGCTTGCGCGCCGCGACGACCGCGCGATCGTCCGCACGCGCGCCATGCCGGGCGTCGCGGAACAGGCTGACCTTGCGTTGCGTGCCGCGTTCGCACTGCGCGATGCGACCGGTGTGTCGTTCGGCGCGTCGATCGACGTCGACAAGCGCATCCCGATCGGTGGGGGACTCGGTGGCGGCAGCTCCGACGCCGCGAGCGTGCTGCTCGGGCTGAACCGCCTCTGGGGGCTCGGGCTTTCACGTGCCGAACTTGCCGGGATCGGCGTGACGCTCGGCGCCGACGTGCCGTTCTTCGTCCACGGCGAGAACGCGTTCGTGCGCGGCATCGGCGAGGTGATCACGCCGGTTTCGCTGCCGCGGCAATGGCTTGCGCTCGCATTGCCTGCCGTGCAGGTACCGACCGCGGCGATCTTCGCGGCCCGCGAATTGACACGTTCGACGCCGTCGGCGAAAATAAACGTCTTTTCCGTGGGTTACGGACGCAACGACCTCGAGCCCGTTGCCGCTGCCCGCTACCCTCAGGTCGCAGCCGCGTTGGCGGCGCTGGGACGTGCGGCAGGCAACGCCCGAATGAGCGGCTCGGGAAGTTCGGTGTTCGCCGCGTGCGCAAGCGCCGGGACGGCCCGCGAAGCCGTGCTCGCGCTGCCGGCAGGGTTGCGGGGCCTCGTGGTCCGCACGCTGGCGCGGCATCCGCTCGCGTCGTTTGCGTAGTAGCCGCGGGAAGGCCCGAAAGGGACGACGATCCCCATCCGGCAGCGGCACGTACCGGTCGGGGCCAGGTTTCCGTTGGGGAGTCGCCAAGTTGGTTAAGGCACCGGATTTTGATTCCGGCATTCGAGGGTTCGAATCCTTCCTCCCCAGCCACCGTCAGGCAGGCCGCCCGTGCAGCGGGCGGCCTGCCTTTTTTGATTGAGCCCCACGCCCGGCGACGCGCTCGATGGCCTACGAACGGATGCGGATCTTCACCGGCAACGCGAACCCGAAGCTCGCGAGCGCGGTCTGCCGGCACCTCAACCTGAGCCTCGGCCGCGCCGTCGTCGGCAAGTTCTCCGACGGCGAGGTGATGGTCGAATTGCTCGAGAACGTCCGCGGCCGCGACGTGTTCATCCTGCAGTCGACCTGCGTGCCGACCAACGACAACCTGATGGAAGTGCTGGTGATGGTCGACGCGCTGAAGCGCGCCTCCGCCGCCCGCATCACCGCCGCGCTGCCCTACTTCGGCTACGCCCGCCAGGACCGCCGGCCGCGCTCGGCGCGCGTGCCGATCAGCGCCAAGGTCGTCGCGGACCTACTCACCACGGTGGGCGTGCATCGCGTGATGACGATGGACCTGCACGCCGACCAGATCCAGGGCTTCTTCAACATCCCGGTCGACAACATCTACGCCACGCCGATCCTGCTCGGCGACGTGTGGAAGCAGAACTACGACGACCTGCTGGTCGTGTCCCCCGACGTCGGCGGCGTCGTCCGCGCGCGGGCGATCGCCAAGCGCCTCGACTCCGACCTCGCGATCATCGACAAGCGGCGTCCGAAGGCCAACGTCTCCGAGGTGATGAACATCATCGGCGACGTGTCCGGGCGCACCTGCGTGATCATGGACGACATCGTCGACACGGCGAACACGCTGTGCAAGGCAGCGACCGCGCTCAAGGAGCACGGGGCGCGCAAGGTCGTCGCCTACTGTACGCATCCGGTGCTCTCCGGCGGCGCGGTGTCGCGGATCGGCGTGTCCGACATCGACGAGCTGGTGGTCACCGACACGATCCCGCTGTCCCCCGAAGGCGAGGCCTGCCCGCGCATCCGCCAGCTGTCCTGCGCGCAGCTCCTCGCCGAGACGATGACCCGCATCTCCAACGAGGAGTCGGTGTCGAGCCTGTTTACCGAGTGACTTTCCCTGGAGCAATCCGATGCCGACCCCCATCGCCCCCGACCTCGCAGGCAAGCGCGTACTGATCACCGGCGCCTCGACCGGCATCGGCGCGGCCGCGGCGCGCGCCTTCGCCGCCGCCGGCAGCCGCGTCGTGGTCCACTACAACGCGAGCCGCGATGCCGCCGAGGCGGTCGCCGCCGACATCCGCAACGGCGGGGGCGAAGCGCACCTCGTGCAGGGCGACGTCAAGGACTCCGCGACGGCCCGCCGCGTGGTCGAGGACGGCGCGCGCGCGTTGGGCGGCCTCGACGTGCTGGTCAACAACGCGGGCGGGCTGGTGAAGCGCGTGCCGATCGCCGACGTCGACGACGGCATCTACGACGAGATCGTCGACCTCAACGTGCGCTCGCTGGTGATGGCCACGGCCGCGGGTGTTCCGCACCTGCGCCGCGCAGGCGGCGGCAGCATCATCAACGTGACATCGATCGCCGCGCGTCACGGCGGCGGCCCGGGCGCGGCGCTCTACGCGTCGGCGAAAGGCTTCGTCAGCACGTTCACCCGTGGCATCGCGCGCGAGCTCGCGCCGGAAGGCATCCGCGTCAATGCCATCTCGCCGGGGGTGATCACGACGCCCTTCCACGAGCGCTACTCGACGCCGCAGATGCTCGAGACGATGCGCGGCACCATCCCGATGGCGCGCCTCGGCACGGCCGGGGAGTGCGCCGGGACGTTCCTCTACCTCGCCTCCGACGCGCTCGCGGGCTACGTGACCGGGCAGGTCATCGAGATCAACGGCGGCCAGCTGATGCCGTAACCCCGGCCCCGCTTTTCTGTTACAATCCAACGCTTTATCTTATCCCGCCGGCTGGCCGGCCGAGCGGGGTAGTCGCCAACCGCGGACGACCTGTCCGGCCCGGGGCCGCCGCCTGCGCGGTGCCGGGGACCGCGAAGGGAAGGCCGCAGACACGGGAGCATTGCCATGGCCTCCATCGAATTCACCGCCTTTCCCCGCCAGGGCGAAGGGCGCGGCGCGTCGCGCCGCCTGCGCCACGCGGGGAAAGCCCCGGGCATCGTCTACGGCGCGGGGGTCGAACCGACGCCGATCGAGCTCGACCACAACGCACTCATCCACGCACTCAAGAACGAGGCATTCCACGCGTCGATCCTGTCGATGAAGCTCGACGGGAAGGCGCAGAAGGTGCTGCTGCGCGACGTGCAGATGCACCCGTTCCGCGCGCAGGTGCTGCACATCGACTTCCAGCGCATCGACGAGAACAAGAAGATCCACATGAAGGTGCCGCTGCACTACGTCAACGAGACGCTGTCGCCGGCGGTCAAGCTCGGCGGCGCGATCGTGAGCCACATCGCCAACGACCTCGACGTCTCATGCCTGCCGAAGGACCTCCCGGAGTTCATCGAGGTGGACCTGTCGGCGATCGAGCCCGGCAAGTCCGTGCACGTCTCCGAGATCAAGCTGCCGCCGGGAGTCGTCGCGCTCACCCACGGCAAGGACCCGGTGATCGCATCCGCGATGGTGCCGAAGGCCCACGCCGAGACCGAGGAAGCGCCGGCGGCCGAGGCCGCCGCCGCGGCGGCGCCGGTCGCCGCTGCCCCTGCCGCCGAGAAGAAGGAAGAGAAGAAGGAAGAGAAGAAGAAATAGGCAAGCGTCGTCGCCGCGAGGGGCCCGCGCGCACTGCACCGCGGGCCCTTTTTGCTGGGCGACCGCACGCAGGAGCGCGCTGACCCATGGGGGCACCGATCCGCCTCGTCGTCGGCCTGGGGAACCCCGGCCGCGAACACGACGCGACGCGCCACAACGCCGGCTTCTGGTTCGTCGACGCGCTGGCCGCGGCGCTGGGCGTGTCGTGGGCGAGCGAGTCCCGCTTTCACGGCGCGGTCGCGAAGGCCGGGCCCGACCTGCGGCTCGCCAAGCCGGCGACCTACATGAACCTGTCGGGTCGTGAGGTGGGCGCGATCTCGCGCTTCTTCGCGATCGCGCCGGCGGAGATCCTGGTCGTCCACGACGAGCTCGACCTCGCCGCGGGCGAAGCGCGGCTCAAGTTCGGCGGCGGCGTGGCGGGCCACAACGGGCTGAAGGACATCCGCGCGCACCTCGGTACGGCCGACTTCTGGCGGCTGCGCCTCGGCATCGGCCATCCGCGCGACTCCGACGTGCCGCAACAGCAGGTGGTCGACTACGTGCTGAAGCCCCCGCGGCGCGACGAGCGCGCGGCGATCGAAGCGGCGATCGAGAGCGGGCTCGCCGTGATTCCGGCGCTCGTCGCCGGGGAAACCGAGCGCGCGATGACCGCGCTCCACACGAAGGACCAGAGATGAGCTTGCGATGCGGGATCGTGGGGCTGCCGAACGTCGGCAAGTCGACGCTGTTCAACGCCCTCACCAAGGCCGGCATCGCCGCCGACAACTACCCGTTCTGCACGATCGAGCCCAACGTCGGCATCGTCGAGGTGCCGGACGCGCGACTCGCCGCGCTTGCGGCGATCGCGAAACCGCAGAAGGTGCTCCCCGCGATCGTCGAGTTCGTCGACATCGCGGGGCTGGTCGCCGGGGCGTCGAAAGGCGAGGGCCTCGGCAACCAGTTCCTCGCCAACATCCGCGAGACCGACGCCATCGCGCACGTGGTCCGCTGCTTCGTCGACGAGAACGTCGTGCACGTCGCCGGCAAGGTCGACCCGGTGTCCGACGTCGAGACCATCCACACCGAGCTCGCGCTCGCCGACCTCGCGTCGGTGGAGAAGCAGATCACCAAGGTGGAGAAGGTCGCGCGCGCAGGCGGCGACAAGGAGGCGAAGCGCTTGCACGAGGTACTGGTCAAGGTGCAGGCGGTGCTGAACGAGGGGCGTCCGGCGCGCGCCGCCGATCTCTACGCGGAGGAGAAGGCCCTGCTGAGGCCGTTCTTCCTGCTGACGATGAAGCCGACGATGTACGTGGCGAACGTCGACGAACACGGCTTTCACGACAACCCACTGCTCCAGCGCCTCGAAGCCTACGCGCAGGCCGAGGGCGCGCCGGTGGTGCCGGTGTGCGCGAAGCTCGAGAGCGAGATCGCCGACCTCGAGGGCGACGACAAGCAGGCGTTCCTCGACGACCTCGGCCTCGCCGAGCCGGGGCTCGACCGCGTGATCCACGCCGGCTACAAGCTGCTCGGCCTGCAGACCTACTTCACGGCGGGGCCGAAGGAGGTGCGCGCGTGGACGATCCACGTCGGGGATACGGCGCCGCAGGCGGCCGGCGTGATCCACACCGACTTCGAGCACGGCTTCATCCGCGCCGAGGTGATCGCATTCGCCGACTTCATCGCGCACAATGGCGAGCACGGGGCCAGGGAGGCCGGCCGGATGCGCCTGGAAGGCAAGGACTACGTGATGCACGACGGCGACGTCGTCCACTTCCGCTTCAACGTCTGAGCGCGGGGCCACGCGATGCAACGACGACTCTTCCTGCCCGCCGTGCTGGCGGTCGCGCTGTCCGGCTGCGCGACGCTGCAGCGGCCGATCGCTCCCGAGGTGATCGCGAGCCGCGTGCGCCTGGTCGAGGCGCGGCTGCCCGAGATCCTGCTCGCCGTCGAGCTGACGGTGCGCAGCCGCAACCTCCTGCCGCTGCCCATCGATGCGCTGGATGCGACGCTCTCGCTCGCGGGCGTCGACGTGGGTCGCGCCGCGCTCGCGCAGCCGGTGACGCTGCCCGCGTACGGCGAGGCGCGCGTGGCGCTGGACGTGCGCGCCGACGCCGCCGCGTCCCTGCGCGCATCGCCGCCGCGCTCGGCGCCGCAGCGTTCGCTCGAGTACGAGCTCGCCGGCACGCTGCGCTTCGCGGACGGCACGTCGTGGCCGTTCCGCCGCCGCGGCGCAGTGTTGCGCGACCGCAGGCCGTGAGCCCGAAGGGCCGCCCGAGGGCGAATCCGCCCCGAAGCGCGATAGCGCGAAGGGTGGGCCAGTGAGCGTGCTCGCGTTCACCAAGATGCAGGGCCTCGGCAACGACTTCGTCGTCGTCGACGCGACGACACGCCGTTCGACCTGTCGCCGGCGCAGATCCGCAGGCTTGCCGACCGCCGCTTCGGCGTGGGTTGCGACCAGGTGCTGGTGGTCGAGCGCGCCGTCGGGCGCGGACGTGGACTTCCGCTACCGCATCTTCAATGCCGACGGTGGCGAGGTCGAGCAGTGCGGCAACGGCGCGCGCTGCTTCGTGGTGTTCGTGCGCGCGCGCGGCCTCACCGATCGACGCGAAATCCGCGTGGAGACGCGCTCGGGCGTGATCGTGCCGCGGCTCGAGGACGACGGCCAGGTCACCGTCGACATGGGGGCGCCGCGGTTCGCGCCGGAGACGGTGCCGTTCCTCGGAGGTAGCGGCGCGCCGGTGGAGCGGCTCGACGTCGACGGTGCGGAGCTCGAGGTCTCGGTGCTGTCGATGGGCAACCCGCACGCGGTGCAGATCGTCGCCGACGTCGACGCGGCGCCCGTGGCGACCCAGGGGCTGCGCATCGAACATCACCCGCGCTTCCCGAGCCGCGTCAACGCCGGCTACATGCAGGTTCTCGATCGCGATAACATTCGGCTGCGCGTCTGGGAGCGGGGTGCCGGCGAGACGCTCGCCTGCGGCACGGGGGCGTGCGCCGCGGTCGTCGCGGGGCGCCGGCGGGGCCGCCTCGACGCCCGCGTGAAAGTCGCGACGCGCGGCGGCGCGCTCGCGATCCGCTGGGACGGCCCCGGCCAGCCCGTGTGGATGACCGGACCTGCGGCGATCGTCTTCGAGGGGCGGTGGCCGGTACCCTCTGCCTGAACAAGCACTCCGAGCGCCCGAGCAGCGTCACTACCGAACAGGACCGGCGAGAGCCCGATGCAAGACCACGACGTCGCGCAGTACCTCAAGGACCACCCGCAGTTCTTCGAGAACTACGCGGACGAGATTGCGGAGATCTACGTTCCGCACCCGCACGGCGGGCACGCGATTCCGATCGCCGAGCGGCAGATCCTCGCGCTGCGCGACAAGAATGCCGAGCTCGCGGGCAAGCTCGCCGAGCTGGTCCGCTTCGGCGCCGAGAACGACGCGACTACCGAGCGGTTGCACCGGTCGACGCTGGCGCTGTTCGCGGCCCCGGACCTGGAGGCAACCCTGGCGGTGCTCTGCCACAGCCTGCGCGAGGACTTCGCCGTGCCGCACGTCGCGGTGCGGCTGTGGGGGCGGGTCCCGGAGCAGTCCTACCTGCCGGAGCTCGCCGCCACATCCGCCGAGGTGCGCGAGTACGCGGAGCGGCTCGACGCGCCGGCGACCGGGCACGAGGCGGTCGCCGAGTCCGCGGAGTGGTTCGAAGGCGAGGGTCGCCCGGCCTCGTTCGCATTCCTGCCGCTGCGCACGGCGGCGACGTTCGGGCTGTTGGCGCTGGCGAGCCCCGACCCGCAGCGCTTTCACGCGGGGATCGGCACGGTCTACCTGTCGCGGCTCGCGGAGCTCGCGAGCCTCGCGATCGCGCGCTACCTCCCCGGGATGTAGCGGCCGATGCCGAAGAGGGTCACGGCGCCCGTCGTGCCCTCGGCGGCCAACGCGGCGCGCGTCGCGGCCTTCGAGCGCTCGCTCGCGATCGCCCCCGTCGCGACGCGCCGGGCCTACGTGCGCGACGTCCGCATGCTCGCAGCACTCGCAGGCGAGCGGGATCTCGCCGTGCTGTCGCGGCCGGAACTCGCGCGGCAGCTTGCGACGCTGCACGGGCGCGGCCTGTCCGGGCGCAGCCTGGCGAGGATGCTCTCGGCGTGGCGCGCGTTCTACCGCTTCCTGCTCGAACTCGATTCGGCGCGGCGCGGCGACCCGTGTGCCGGCCTCAAGCCGCCCAAGTCGGCGCGGCGGCTGCCTTCCGCGCTGTCGCCGGACGAGGCGATGCGCCTCGTCGCCATCGACGGGGACGACGTGCTCGCGGTGCGCGACCGCGCGCTCCTGGAGCTCGCGTACTCGTCCGGGCTGCGCCTCGCGGAGCTCTCCGGCGCGGACATCGATCGTCTCGACCTCGCCACCGGCGAAATCCGGGTGATGGGCAAGGGGTCGAAGGAGCGCATCGTTCCGGTCGGGGCGCCTGCCTGCAAGGCGCTGCGCGCGTGGATCGCCGCGCGCGCCGGCGTGGCGGGGCCAGACGCGTCGGCGCTGTTCGTGACCCGCGCGGGTCGGCGCCTCGGGCCGCGCGCGATCGAGCGTCGCCTGGCGGCGTGGGCTCGCCGCCAGGGACTGGACCGGCACGTGCACCCGCACATGCTGCGCCACTCGTTCGCCTCGCACGTGCTGCAGTCGTCCGGCGACCTGCGCGCGGTGCAGGAACTGCTCGGGCACGCGTCGATCGCGAGCACGCAGGTCTACACGCACCTCGACTTCCAGGCGCTCGCGAAGGCGTACGACGCCGCGCATCCGCGCGCCCGCCGCCGCAAGGGAGCTTAGTCGGCCGGTGCGTGCCACGGGCTCGCCCGCGCGCCGTTCGGCGCGCGGGCGCGGTACCGGTCTCTGGCGCCGGGCACCGTCCGACCGATCTCGCGGCTGTCGTGTACAAAACTGCGTTTAATTGCGCGTTGCTGCATTAATGGCGAAGAACGCGCCAGCTCGCCCACATGTCATGCTGTCGATCGAAGCCGACCCGTTGTCGCGCTACAAAAGACACGCTAAAACATGCACTAAGCGGAGTTGTTTGATAAATTCTCCAGCGCAAGCATTCGCGTCGTTCGCTGAAAATGCTACGTTTACAGCCGGCAGGAAGCCCCGCTCGCCCGATTGTCCGACACAATATGGCGCACTTGACAACCGACGCTGCGTTTTGCGCGCGCCTTGGTGAGTTTCAACGATCGCCCGGCCCGCCCTTCGCTCTACACAACGCTGCCAGCCGACGAATGGCGCGAGCGCCGGATTGCAATTCATGCGTACGTCATGCACGCTCCGCGATGCGGGTGTCATAAGAACGGGAGCGCCCCGTTCCAGGCCGGCTGGTGTGCGGCGGGACAGGGCAGATTCGGTCGCACCCCCATCGCCACGGCAGCACCAGATCGCGGAGGTCGCGGGGACCGCGCGGCTCGGCGCACCGACGGCGAGGGGATTTCCTGAGGCGAGGTATCCATGCTGCAAGCTGCTGCGAGTAGTGCGAGACGGGCCGCGGTGCCGTCGTGGTGGTCGGCGGTGGCAGTGCTGTTCGTGGCGTCGGTGCTCCTCGCGTCGACCGCCGGCGCGCAGACGCGCTCGGCGGCGATCGGCCTGCACCGCGCCTGGACGACGACGTTCTACGTCGACGGCAACTTCGATTCGTGGCCCGATCTGGCCGTCGCCTTCGGCACCTCGAGCGACATCGGCCTGCTGGCCGACGTCACAGGCTCCGGCATGCGCTCGCCGGCGACCTACAACAGCGGGTTCTGGCATCTCGACACCAACCGTGACGGTGCCGTCGACCAGACGATCCTGCACGGCGGCATCGGCGACAAGCCGCTGGTCGCCGACATCGACCGCGACGGCAGGGACGAGCTCGTCGTCTACCGCATCGTCCCGGGCGTCGGCGGCATCTACCTGTTCCTGAACGTGGCCACGGGGCAGACCTCCCAGGTGACGTTCGGCGGCGAGGCACGGGACGTCCCGCTGCTCGGCGACATGGACGGCGACGGGGTCCAGGACCTCGTCCTGTACCGCAACGGGCTCTGGTACGTGTCGCTCGGCCGCACCGGCGCGGTGAGCCGCACCTACCGTTTCGGCGGCGCAAGCGACGGCCGCGACGTGCCGCTGGTCTTCGACTACGACGGCAACGGCACGGACGACCTCGTCATCTTCCGCAACGGCGCGTGGTACGTGTCCACCGCCCCGGTGTTCGTGAGCGGCGTGGGCAGCCCGGCCAACAGCCCGACGGGCGTCCAGTTCGCGTTCGGCATGGGCGGCGACCGGCCGCTCTACTTCGGACGCGGCGCCACCGAGACCGCCGACCAGCAGGCCGCACGGCTCCTGCAGCAGGCGACCTTCGGTCCGACGGCCGCCGAGATCACCCGCGTCAAGGCGATGGGTGTGGTGGCGTGGGTCGACGACCAGCTCAACAAGCCGAAGACGTCGTACTCCGCCTTCCCGTGGTACCCGGCGAGCCGCCCGCAGACCCCCACGGGGCAGACCTGGCCGTTCTGCACCTACGCCCAGTACACGACGACGGCCTACAACGCCTCGACGCCCTGCAACTGCAACAATCAGGCGGGCACGACCAACCAGTGCCAGCGCGACGTGTACGGCATCTTCCAGCTGCAGAAGCAGTTCTTCGTGAACGCACTGTATGCGCCGGACCAGCTGCGCCACCGCGTCGCGTGGGCGCTGTCGCAGATCATCGTGACCTCCGCGCTGCAGGACCCGATCGCCTACGCGAACCGCGACTACCAGCAGCTGCTGCTCGACCACGCGTTCGGCAACTTCGCCACGCTGCTGACGCAGGTGACGGTCAATCCGTTCATGGGCAACTACCTCGACACGGTGAACAACCGCAAGGGGGCGGGCACGCGGCAGCCGAACGAGAATTACGCGCGCGAGATCCTGCAGCTGTTCTCGATCGGGCTGTGGGAGCTGCGCGACGACGGCACGATGCTGCTCGACGCCTTCGGCAACCCGGTCCCGACCTACGACCAGTCCGACATCACCGAGCTCTCGCGCGTCTACACCGGCTGGGTCTATCCGCCGCTGCCGGGGCAGACCGTGCGTCTCAACGCCACGGTGAGCTACCACGCGCCGATGGCCGCGCTCGAAACCGAGCACGACACCGGGGCGAAGCGCGTGCTCGACCTGGGCACGCTGTCGGCGGGCGTCACCGCCGCGTGGGACGTCACCAACGCCAACAACCTGATCTTCACGCACCCGAACGTCGGCCCGTTCGTCGCCAAGCAGCTGATCCAGCACCTCGTCACCAGCAATCCGTCGCCGACGTACGTGCGCGACGTCGTCGCCGTGTTCAACAACAACGGTTCCGGCGTCAAGGGCGACCTCCGGGCGACGGTGCGTGCGATCCTGCTGCACCCGGAGGCGCGCGCGCCGCGCAATCCGGTGGCGTCGTCGTTCGGCAAGCTGAAGGAGCCGGTGCTGCTCGTCACCAGCGCGCTGCGCGCGCTCGGCGCGAACAGCGACGGCGTCGCCCCGATCGCGAGCGTCAGTTCGATGGGCCAGAACGTCTATGCGTCGCCGACGGTGTTCAACTACTACCCCGCCGACTACGTCGTACCGGGCACCGATCTCTCCGGACCGTCGTTCGGCATCTTCGACGCGTCCACGTACTTCACGCGCACCAACTGGGTCTACAACGATCTCGCGTTCCAGAACACGTGCGCGGGCAACGTGTGCGGCCGCGCGCCCGAGGCGACTGTGGCGAACGCGGTGGGGACCAAGGTCGACTTCGGCCCGTTCGTCGCGGTCGCCGCCGACCCGGCGGCGCTGGTCGACATGGTCGACAACGTGCTGCTGCAGAAATCGATGCCGACGTTCATGCGCCAGCAGATCATCAATGCCGTGGCCGCCTATCCCTCGGCCACGGCCGCCGACCGGCTCAACCGGGCCCGCACCGCGGTCTACCTGACCGTGAGCTCGCCCCGCTTCCAGACGGAGTACTAGCCATGAGCGGACCCTTCGTGTTCTCGCGTCGGCGCTTCCTGCAGCAGACCGGCGCGTTCGGCGCGTTCGCCCTCGCGCAGAGCCTCGACAAGCTAGGCCTGTCCGCCGCGAGCGCGCAGTCGCCGGGCTACCGGGCGCTCGTGTGCGTGTACCTGTTCGGCGGCAACGACGCCGACAACATGGTGATGCCGTTCACCAACTACGCGCAGTACGCCGCGGCCCGCAACGTTTCCAACTCGCCGTACTACGTGCCGCAGACGGGCACGAGCCCGGGCGGCGTGCCGGCGATGCTGCAGATCGCACCGCTGAACACGGGCGGCACGGTCTACGGCCTGCACCCGAGCATGCCCGGGCTGCAGGGCCTGTTCAACGCCGGCCGGCTCGCGGTGGTGGCGAACATGGGCTCGCTGGTGGAGCCACTGACCCGTGCCGAGTACCGAGCGGGAACCAAGAAGCGCCCGGACAACCTGTTCTCGCACAGCGACCAGCAGGTGCAGTCGCAGACGTCGATCACCCAGGCCTCGCTCTCGGGCATCACCGGCTGGGCCGGGCGGCTCGGCGACCGCGTGGTCGGCCTCAACGCGCCCGACGCGACGCCGATGTCGATGTCGTTCTCGGGCAACCAGCCGTTCGGCACGGGCACGCTCGTCCGCACCTTGTCGCTGCCCACGGCGAACGCGAACGCGAACTTCGGCTATGCGGGAGACGTGGCCAGTCCGAGCGCGCAGCAAGTTGCGCGCGCCAACGCACGCGCAGCGCTCGTGCGTGCCGACGATTCCAACCTGATGGTCGCCGCGACGCAGGGCATCTCGGAATCCGCGCTGAACTCCAGCGTACTGCTGAATCCCTTGCTGCGCAGTCCCGACAGCGGCCCCGTGACGGGCGCGGCATTTCCGGCGACCGGCCTCGGCAATCAGCTGAAGTCGGTGGCGAAGGTGATCGAGCAGCGCACCACCCTCGGCCACTCGGCGCGGCAGATCTTCTTCGTCTCGATCGGCGGCTTCGACACGCACTCGAACCAGCAGGGCGGCCACCCGGGCCTGATGACCCAGGTCTCGCAGGCGATGACGGCGTTCTACAACTTCACCGTCGCGGCCGGCGTTGCCAGCAACGTCACGGCATTCACGATGTCCGACTTCGCGCGCACGTTCAAGTCGAACGGCTCCGGCACCGACCACGCGTGGGGTGCCCACGCGCTGGTGCTGGGCGGTGCGGTCAACGGCCAGCGCATGTACGGCACGTACCCGAATCTGACGCTCGGCGGGCCTGACGACAGTGGCAGCGAGGGCCGCTGGGTGCCGACGACCGCAGTCGAGCAGTACGGCGCGACGCTCGGCAAGTGGTTCGGGGCGAGCGCCTCGGATCTCGCGCAGGTGTTCCCCAACCTGAAGCGCTTCGCGGCCGCGGACCTGGGCTTCATGGCCTGACGCGCTCGGCAGTTCCCATGGCGAGGCCCCCGGTCGTACCGGGGGCCTCGCCTTTTCTGCGACGCGCTGCATTGCGGGCGGCACGACTGCCGCGGGGAAAAAAAACGGGGCGCCGGTAGGGCGCCCCGAAGAGCCACTGAGGAGAAACTGCCTGAAGCCGCAGGGGTCGCCCCCTGCCTTGCGCCCCGCCGCGGAGAACGGGCGAGGCGCAATCCGGTGCAACGACGACTAGAAGCGGTACGCCGACTCGCCGTGGGACGCGATGTCCAGTCCTTCGCGCTCCTGTTCCTCGGGGACGCGCAGGCCCACCACCATGTCGACGATCTTGTACGACACGTAGGCGACGACGCCGGACCACACCACGGTGAGGAGCACGGCCTTGGCCTGGATCCAGACCTGCCCCGCGATCGTGTAGTCCGCAGCCTTGACGATCTCGCCGGTGACCCAGTTGCTGACGAAGCCCGGGCCGCCGAGCGACGGGTCGTTGAACACGCCCGTGAGCAGCGCGCCGAGGATGCCGCCGAGGGCGTGCACGCCGAACACGTCGAGGGAGTCGTCGGCGCCGAGCATGCGCTTCAGGCCGTTGACGCCCCACAGGCAGACGAGTCCCGCGGCGATGCCGATCACGAACGCGCCGGGGATGCCGACGTTGCCGGCGGCCGGCGTGATCGCCACCAGGCCGGCCACGGCCCCCGACGCCGCGCCGAGCATCGACGGCTTGCCCTTCATCACCCACTCGCCGAACGTCCAGGCCATCACCGCGCAGGCGGTCGCGAGGAACGTGTTCATGAACGCGAGCACGGCCGAGTTGCCCGCTTCGAGCGCCGAGCCGGCATTGAAGCCGAACCAGCCCACCCACAGCAGCGAGGCGCCGATCATCGTCATCGGCAGGTTGTGCGGCGCCATCGCCTCGCGGCCGAAGCCGATGCGCTTGCCGAGCACGTAGGCGCCGACGAGACCCGCGATGCCGGCGTTGATGTGCACGACCGTGCCGCCCGCGAAGTCGAGCGCGCCCCACTGCCAGAGCAGGCCGGCCTTGCCGGTCAGCTCGTCGATGAGCTTCGCGTCGGTATACGCGTCCGGGCCCATCCAGAACCACACCATGTGGGCGATCGGCGTGTAGGCGAACGTGAACCACAGCACCGCGAACAGCAGCACCGCCGAGAACTTGATGCGCTCGGCGAACGCGCCGAGGATCAGGCAGACGGTGATCGCGGCGAAGGTGGCCTGGAACGCGACGAACAGCAGCTCGGGGATCGGCGTCCCCTTGCTGAACGTGGCGCCCATTGCGAAGGTGCCGTCGGCGGCGTTGAACGTGCCCGACAGGAACAGCCGGTCGAGGCCGCCGATGAACGCGTTGCCCTCGGTGAACGCGAGGCTGTAGCCGTACACGCACCACAGCACCGTGATCAGCGAGAACACGACGAACACCTGCATCAGCACCGACAGCATGTTCTTGGCGCGCACCATGCCTCCGTAGAACAGCGCGAGGCCCGGGATGCTCATCATGATCACGAGCAGCGTCGACGTTAGCAGCCAGGCGACGTCGCCCTTGTTGGGCGTCGGGACCGGGGCGGCTGCCGCCGCGGCCGGTGCCGCCGCGGCCGGTGCCGCCGCAGGGGCGGCTTCCGCCTTGGCTTCCACCGCGGTGGCCGCGGCAGGAGCGGCGACGGGTGCCGCGGGCTTGTCCTGGGCGAGGACGGATCCGGCCGCGAGGACCGCCATCGTCGCCAGCACTGCAACGAACTTTCTCATGTCAGGCTCCCCTCACAGCGCTTCCGCGCCGGTCTCGCCGGTACGGATGCGCACGACCTGAAGCAGGTCGAAGACGAAGATCTTGCCGTCGCCGATCTTGCCGGTGTTGGCCGCTTTTTCGATCGCCTCGATCACGCGATCGGTGACGTCGTCCTTGACCGCGGCCTCGATCTTGACCTTGGGCAGGAAGTCGACGACGTACTCGGCGCCTCGGTAGAGCTCGGTGTGCCCCTTCTGGCGGCCGAAGCCCTTGACCTCGGTGACGGTGATGCCCGATACGCCGATCGCCGAGAGGGCCTCGCGGACCTCGTCGAGCTTGAACGGCTTGATGATGGCGGTGACGAGTTTCATGGTTTCCCCGTGCGCGCGCGCGCCCTAGAACGTCTTCTTCACATAGACGACGCCGGTGCCCTTGGCGGTGTCCCTGCCGGTGAGATCGGTGTAGAAGCCGCCGTCCGAGTTGGTGTCGGAGTAGTACGCGCCGATCTCGAGCCCCTTGAGCAGGCCGTCGGGCACCGTCCACGCCGCGCCGAGCTTCCAGTCGTTGTAGCTCGCCTCGAACGCTCCGCTGCCATCCTTCCGGACATCGAGAATCCCGTAGTGGGCGATCAGCGTGACGCCGGTGTCGCCCAACGGGTAGGCGGCCGAGAGGTCGAGGTACCAGGAGCCGTCCGTGTCCTGACCGGTGGGCTGTGCGCCGAAGTAGTCCTTCAGGTTGTACGAGAACTTGGCGCTGGCCCACTTCCAGCCGACGCCGGCATAGACCTCCCACGAGTCGGCACTGATGCCGTTGGGATTGGCGAGCCCATTCTTCTTGCCCGGGTAGAAGTAGTAGATCGTGCCGACGTCCCAGAAGAAATCGCTGTCGCCGAAAGCCGCCTTGTAGCCGCCGTAGAAGTCCCACTCCATCGAGCTGCGGGTGTAGAGCTGGAAGTCCTCGAGCCAGCTGACGTTCGACGCCCAGGTGCCGGCGTAGAAGCCGGACGCGTGCGCGTAGTCGAAGCCGCCCTGGATCGCCGGATTGGCGGCGGTCTGCGAAATGCCGCGGAAGATGTACTGGCTGAAGATGCCGACGTTCGCGGTGAGCGTGTGCTCGGGCGCCGCAGCGGGCGCCGGTGCTTGCGCGTTCGCGCCGCCGGCCATCGCGGCGAGTGCCAGGGCGATCGAAGTGTTGCGGACCAGTTTGCGATTCATCTCGTGACCTCTAGGGGTTGTGGCAAGGGGAAGGGAAGCTGGATTCCGAACCGTCATCAGCATTTCGTGTGCCACTGCACAAAAACGTTACGTATCATGCGGTTGCAGGCAATACGATGATCGGCGGCCGGGAGCGGCAGGAGTCGTCGGCACCACTGTGGTGCGCGACATGTGTGCGCTGCACGCAAAGCGGGCACAGGCTTCGGCCGAACGTCCGAGCCGGCCCGCGGGGACGCTTTGCTAGACTCGGCGTTGCTGCGGCTCGCGGGCAACGCGAGCGGCGGCGCCCGCCCGATTACCCGGAGCCGCATCGATGCTCAACCTCAACCGGCAGTCGATCGACGACCTCCTCGCACGCGTCGGCGAGGCCATCCGGAACTCCCCGGCCCAGGACGTCGAGCGCAATGTGAAAGCACTCCTGTCCTCCGGACTCGCCCGGCTCGACCTCGTTTCCCGCGCCGACTTCGACGTCCAGACGCAGGTGCTCGCGCGCACCCGCGCCAAGATCGATGCGCTGGAGGCTCGGGTCGCTGAACTCGAGGCGCGCCAGTCGGGCGGAACCCCGGCGGCGGGGCCCTGACGCGCGCGGGCCGGTCGGGCGATCGCGGCTCGGCGGGGCGACGCGATGCCGGTGGCCGTGGTCGGCTCGCGGGCGCTCGCTGGGTCCGCGGCACCTCGCGTCACCGTCGAGGTGCATCTCTCCGGGGGCTTGCCGGCATTCCACCTCGTCGGCCTTCCCGAGGCGGAGGTTCGCGAGGCGCGTGACCGCGTCCGTGCGGCGATCCAGAACGCGCAGTACGACTTTCCCGCGCGCAGGGTGACGGTCAATCTTGCGCCTGCCGACCTGCCCAAGGAATCGGGTCGCTTCGACCTGCCGATCGCGCTCGGCATCCTCACCGCCAACGGCCAGTTGCCCCAGCCGGCGCTCGACGCACACGAGTTCGCGGGCGAGCTTGCGCTGTCCGGCGAACTGCGACCGATCCGCGGCGCGCTGGCGATGGTGCTCGCCGCCAAGGATGCCGGCCGAGCGTTCGTGTTGCCGGCGGGCTCCGCGGGCGAGGCCGCGCTGGTACGCGACGCTCGCGTGCTGCCGGCCCGGTCGCTGCTCGATGTGTGCGCTCACTTGCGCGGACAGGTCCCACTGTCAGAGGCGGCCGCTCCCGAGTCGATCGAGCCGGCACCGTTGCCGGACCTGGCTGACGTCCGCGGGCAGGCCCACGCCAAGCGGGCGCTGGCGATCGCCGCTGCCGGCGGGCACTCGCTCCTCTTCGTCGGTCCACCGGGCACGGGCAAGTCGATGCTCGCGCAGCGCCTGCCGGGGCTGCTGCCGCCGCTCACTGAATCGGAAGCGCTCGAGGTCGCCGCGCTGGCCTCGCTCGCCGGCCGCTTCGACGCGCGCAGGTTCCGCGAGCGCCCCTGCAGGGCACCGCATCACACCGCCAGTGCGGCCGCGATCGTCGGCGGCGGATCGCACCCTCGACCGGGCGAGATCTCGCTGGCCCACCACGGCGTCCTGTTCCTGGACGAGCTTCCGGAGTGGGACCGGCGCGTCCTCGAGGTGCTGCGCGAGCCGCTCGAAACCGGCTTGGTCAACATCGCGCGCGCGGCACGCCAGGCAAGCTTTCCCGCACAGTTCCAGCTCGTCGCTGCGATGAATCCGTGCCCCTGCGGGCACCGCGGCGACCCCCGTGGCCGCTGCCGCTGCACCCCGGACCAGGTGGCGCGCTACCGGGGACGTCTGTCCGGCCCGCTGCTCGATCGCATCGACCTCGTCGTCGAGGTGCCCGTGCCGCCTCCGGAAGCGCTTGCGCTCGGCACGCACGCTCCCGGGCGGGAGGAGAGCGCCGAGGTGCGCGCCCACGTCGTCGCGGCCCGGGACCGTGCGTGGGCACGGCAGGGGACGCTGAACGCGCGCCTCGATGCGGCAGGCGTGGCGCGGCACTGCGTGCCCGTCCCGGTCGCGCACGCGCTGCTCGCCAAGGCCGTGGCCCGCCTCGGACTGTCGGCGCGCGCGTTCCACCGCATCGCCAAGGTCGCCCGCACGATTGCCGACCTTGCCGGCGACGAGCGCATCGAGTCGGTGCACATGGCCGAGGCGATCGGCTGTCGCCGTGCGGATGCGCTGCGCGAATGCGACGGCACGACGGCGCCGATCGCACGCATCTAGCCGACGGCCGCTGCGCACCGATTCGTCGCGGGCTTGCGTGGCCCGACGGATGGATTGCGGCCCCCGCCGCGCGGGATCGCGAGCCTTTCCCGCCCCGTCGGCGCCGCGTATGCTCTCGCGACCTGCGGCACGCCACGGAAGCGACATGGAGAAGCTCGGCCGTTACCAGCTGATGGAGATCGTCGGGGAAGGCGCGATGGCCCGCGTCTACAAGGCCCACGACCCGGAGATCTCGCGCACGCTCGCCGTCAAGCTGCTGAAGCCGCACCTCGCGTCGGACGACAACTACCGCGCCCGGTTCCTGAGGGAGGCGAAGGGCGCGGGCGTGCTGTCGCACCCGAACATCGTCACGATCTACGACGCGGGCATCGACGAGGGCCACCCGTACATCGCGGAGGAGTTCGTCGAGGGGATGACGCTCGCCGACGCGATGCGCTCCGGCAGGCAGTTCTCGACGCGCGAGATCGTCGAGATCGGCATCCAGCTCGCCCGCGCGCTCGACTACGCGCACCGCAAGGGCATCGTCCATCGCGACGTGAAGCCGGGCAACATCATGCTGGTCGCGAACACGACGACGGTGAAGGTCGCGGACTTCGGCATCTGCCGCATCGATGCCGCCGGGGAGACCGATCTCACGCAGCACACGCAGCTGGGCGACGTACTCGGCACGCCGAACTACATGTCGCCCGAGCAGGTGATGGGGCAGAAGGTCGACTCGCGC
Organism: uncultured beta proteobacterium; assembly: GCA_963765065.1. Taxonomy (GTDB): domain Bacteria; phylum Pseudomonadota; class Gammaproteobacteria; order Burkholderiales; family Casimicrobiaceae; genus VBCG01. The sequence goes on from CAVXVH010000020.1 coordinate 444,373, forward strand.
TCCGACCTGTTCTCCGCCGGGGTGGTGCTCTACAAGCTGCTCACCGGCGTGTTGCCGTTCGAGGGCGACTCGATCATCACGGTCGCGGTCAAGATCGCGCAGTCCGAGCCGCCGACGATCGAGAAGCTGCGTCCGGACGTCCCGGTCTCGCTGCGCCGCGTCGTCGACCGCGCGCTGAAGAAGCAGCCCGAGAAGCGCTACCAGTCCGGCGAGGACATGGCGCAGGCGCTGATCGGCGTGGCTCGCGAGATGAAGGAGCAGGCCGACGCCAAGGCCGCCGGCCACCGCGTCTCGCTCGGCGTGCGCTGGGCGGCGATCATGGCGGTCCTCGTCGGGCTGACGATGCTCGCGACCGCGGGGATCCTCTACAACCGCCAGTACCAGGCGATGATGGACCAGGTGCTGGGCTACGGCGAGTCGCTCGCGAAGTTCATGTCGACGCAGAACGCCGTGCCGCTGCTCGGCGAGGACTGGGCGGCGATCGAGGTCTTCATCCAGGAGACGATGACCCGGCAGAACTTCCCCTACCTCGTCGTGACCGACGACGAGGGCGTCGTGCGCGGCAGCAACGATCCGGCGCAGATCGGCCAGAAGTACGTCGAGCAGATGGGTCGTCCCGTGGTCACGCCCGACAAGTCGCTCACGGTGCAGTCGCTCGCGCTCGCGGACGGACGCGACGTGCTCAATTTCCGCTCGCCGATCCTGTTCCAGGGCACGAAGATCGGCGACGTGCACCTCGGCATCCTGGAGGAGCCGCTGTCCCGCGTCGCACGGCTGATCGTCACGCTGCTCGGGATTCTCACGCTGGTCACGATCGGCACCGTGGTGCTCGGGGTCTACCTGCTCGCCCGGCGCCTGGCGCGGCCGATCAGGACGCTCAAGTCGGGGCTCGACGAGCTCGCCGCCGGGCGCTACGACTTCCGCATTGCCGACAAGCGCACCGACGAATTCGGCGAGCTGTTCCGGGCCTACGACCGCACGGCCGCGGCGCTCGAGGCGCAGCAGGATCGTCCGGGCGGGCCCGCGATCCCGCCGGGCGAGGGCACCATCGTCGTCGCGGGCCCCGCGGCCGCGGGGGCGAAGGTCGAGTCGTAGCATGGTCGGCGACACCACCGCTGCCGTCGACCCGCGGCGGCGCCCGGCGCGCCGCGCGCCCCCATCCTTGGTGATCGGGCTGCTGGTCGCGGTGATCGCGGCAGGATGCGCGCAGCAGGCCCCGCGCCCGGACCGCGAGCCGCAGGTGACCGCTCCCGTCGCCGCGGCGCCCGACGGCCCGGTGCTCGCGCGCGACCGGGACTACGTGGTCGTCGTGGCGCAGCCGGGCGACACGCTGGCCTCGCTCGCGGAGCGCTGGCTCGGCTCGGCATCGCATCGCGGCGCCATCGCGGAGTTCAACGGCATCGACGAGGTGCGGCCAGGCCAGGCGGTGGCCATCGCGCTGCACGCCCGCAACAACGTCGGCGTGCGCCCGGGGACCGCGCAGGCGGTGACGATCCTCTGCTACCACCGCTTCGGCCCGCGCGCGAACACGCTCACCGTGACGCCTGCGGCGTTCGAGGCGCAGATGGGCTGGCTCGCCCGCAACGGCTACACGGTGATTCCCCTGTCGAGGCTCGACGCCTTCCTCGGGGGGCGCGAGCCGCTGCCGCCGAAGTCGGTGGTGATCACCATCGACGACGGCTATCGGGCCACGCACGAAGTCGCGTTCCCGATCCTCAGGAAGTACGGCTTCCCGGCGACACTGTTCCTGTACACGGACTTCGTCGGCGCACCCGATGCCCTCACCTGGGCGCAGATGCGGGACATGATCGCCTCCGGCACCTTCGCGGTGCAGCCGCACAGCAAGTCGCACTCGAACCTCGCCGTGCGCCAGGCCGACGAGAACGAGGCGCGGTACCGCGAGCGCGTGCGGCGCGAGATCGAAGTGCCGGTCGAGACGATTCGCCGGGAGCTGGGCGTGCGCACGCAGGCCTTCGCGTTTCCCTATGGCGACGTCAACGACGTCGTCGCCGCGGAGCTCAGGAGCCGCGGCATCGAGATGGGCGTCACCGTGACGCCCGGCGGCAATGCGTTCTACGCCCCGCCGCTGATGCTGCGCCGGACCATGATCTTCGGCGGCGACGACCTGGATGCGTTCCGCGGCAAGCTCGTGAGCGCCGTCCCGTTCGGGAAGCCCTGACGATGCGGGCCGGCATCGCCGTCCTGTGCGTCGTGCTTGGCGGCTGCGCGCAGCCGCCGCTGACGCCCGACACCGATGCGGGGCCCGGCGGGGGGCCCGCCGCATCGCGCCTGGCACACGCCCCATCGGCGCGCGCCGCCGCGATCGCCCGGCAGGCGGAGCTCGCCAAGGCGGCCAGCGACGCCGGAGACCACGCGCAGGCACTCGCGCACCACGAGGTGCTCGTGCTGCTCGACCCGGCGAATGCGTCGCATCGCCAGGCCGCGGAGGCGTCTCGACTCGCCATCGAGCGCGCGGTGCGCGAGCACCTCGCCGCAGGCGCGGCGGCACGTCGCGCCGGTGACGCTTCCCGGGCACGTGACGCGTACCTGCGCGCGCTCGCGCAGAACCCGCAGCAGGCCGAGGCCGCCGCGGCACTGCGCGCGATCGAGCAGCAGCAGATGGCGCGCACGCAGGCCGACCGCGCCGCGCGCGCACGCTCGATGGAGACGCTGGTCGCGGGCGCAAAGTCGCGTGCGCAGGCGCAGACGCAGGCCGAGAGCTACGACCTCGAGCAGCGCATCGAGCTCGTGCGCGCCGGCGACGTGACGGCCGGCCTGCGCGAGGCGCGGGCGTGGGCCGAGGCCAACGCCGGCGACCGGGAAGGACGCGGCAGGCTCGCCGCGGCCGTCGCGGAACGCGCAAGCGACGCGGAGCGCAAGGGACAGCGCGAGAGCGCCCTGTCCCTCTACGAGGCGGCGAACGCGTTGCGTGGCGAGCCGCTGCCCGAATGGACCGGCAAGGTGCGCGGGTTGCGGCGCGCATTGGGCGACGCCCAGTACGCGGACGGCGTGAGGGCAATGCGTACCGACCTCGCGGCGGCGATCCGCCACTTCGAGGCGTGCCTGCGCTTCGATCCGGAGCACGCGAAGGCCAGGGAACGGCTGCGCGAGGCGCGCGTGGCGCAGGAGAAGCTCCGCAAGCTCGCCCCGCGTTGACAGCTTGGCGACCGGACGGGTGGATACGCGCCTCCCGCCGCGATCGCGCCGCTCGAAGCTACTTGGCGCCCTGCTTCGCGGCGAGCCTGCGCTTCAGGTCGAGCGCCCGCTCGCGCTCGAGGCGGGCCTTCCTGTTGCCGGGGTCGATCTCGAGCATGCGGTCCCACTTGGCGATCGCGAGGTCCAGGTTCTGCCGCTGGAACGCGGTGGTCGCTTCGCGGTCGAGCTGGCGCAGGAACGTGGCGCGCGAGGCGTCGCGGCGCTTGCCGGCCTCGGCGCTGGCCGGATAGCGCTGCGCCAGGTCCGTATAGGCGAAATACGCGGCCTCCAAATTGCCGGCGCGTTCCAGCTCGGCGACCTTCTTCAGCGCGTCGGCGACGTCGTCGCGCGGCTTCGGGTCCGGCGGGGGCGGCGCGACCACCGCCGGGGCGGGATCCACGTGCGGCGTCGCCGCGGCGGCCGGCGGCGGCGCGCGTCCCGGAACCCGGATCACCTGCCCCGCCGCGAGCCGCGACGGATTGGTGATGTCGTTGTACTTGGCCAGGATGTAGAAGCGAAAGCGATCGCCCAGGAACTGCTGCGCGAGCTTCGACAGCGTGTCGTCCTTCTGCACCGTGTAGCGGAAGTACACCGGACCGAGCTCCCGCTGGGCGTCGGCACGAATCTGGTCGGCGAGCTTCCGCGCCAGGTCGTTGCCGGGGTCGAGCTGGGCGGCGCGCTCGAGCGTGGCGCGGGCGGCGAGTTCGTCGCCGTTCTGCAGCTGGTCGACGGCCTCGAGCGCGAGCTTCTGCGCCTGCGCCTTGGCGGCGGCGGGGGAACTCCGGTGCCGGGGCCGGCACCGGGGCGGCTTCCGGGGCAGCCGTGGCGCTGCCCGCCGCAGGGGCCGCGGCCGCGGGCGGCGGAGTGGGCGACGGCGCCGGAGGCGAGCTCGCGCACGCGGCGACGAGCAGCGAGACCGCAAGGGCTGCAAGCGGCACGCGCACGCCGTAGCGATCCGTTGGGGCGGGCGTCATCGGTCGGGGTTACGGGCGCGGCGTCAGGGCGCCGCCCTTGCATATTGCCCGAAAACGGCCGGCACGTGCCAATGCGGGACGCGAACGCCGGAGCGCGTCGCGCATCCGCCGACGCGACAGGACGGCCGGCGCGACCGCCCGGTTCCGCTCAACCCCGGCCCGTCAACCCGCGCCGGTGTCGAACTGGACCGCCTCGCACGCAGGGTCCTCGAGCCACGGGTGGCCGAAGACGATGCGGCCCCGGCCCCGCAGCAGGAGCTCCTCGCGGTGCAGCTCCACCTCGCCCTCGCCGTCGAGCGTGCAGAACGTGCCGTTGGTGCTGTGGTCGACGAGCACGTACTTGTCGCGGCGGCGCTCGATGCGCGCGTGTACCCGCGACGCCTTGCGGTCGCCGATGACGACGTCGTTGGCAGCGTCGCGGCCGAAGGTGAGCGCGCCGCCGTCCTCGTCGAGCTCGATCTCGCGCTCACCGTAGCGCAGCGAGAGCTGCGCGCGCCGTCCGGCGCGCCGCGTGGCCAGCGTGGTGAGGTCCTCCTCGGAGTCCTGCCAGAGCAGCTCGAAGAGCTCGATGTCCGCCTGCTTGCCGCGGACCGCGTGCACGTCCTGGCTGCGGGTACGGACCTTGAGCGGCATGGGCAGGTGGTCGAGCGTTTCCGCCGCCATCAGCGTCTGGCCGCCCTTCGCGAGCGAGCACAGTCGCGAAGCGACGTTGACGGTGTCTCCGTAGTAGTCGGCCGCGTCCTCGAGCACCGGGCCGCAGTGGAAGCCGGCGTGGATCGCAAGGCGCACCCCGCCTTCCTCGGCGAGCCGTGCGATGCGGCCGTGCATGTCGATCGACGCGTAGCCGGCATTGCCCGCGCTCGGGAACACGGCCATCACTTCGTCGCCGATCGTCTTGACGACGCGGCCGTCGCGCTCCTCGCACACCGCCTTCATCACGTCGATGCAGCGGCCGATCAGCGTCAGCGCGACGGCGTCGCCCGCAGTCTCGTAGAGGCGGGTGCTGCCGGCGACATCGGCGAACAGGATTGCGGCGTGGCGCGGTGCGGTGTCCATGACGGTGCGAGCGGCCGGGGAGGCCGAGTATAAAACAACGCTTCGCCGCCTCGCCGGGCCGGCCGGCGGGGCGCGCCGTCCAGCGCTACGGGGCGGCGGCGCGGTGCGCGCGCGTCGCGGCAATCGGCGCCCCGCATCGGCCCTCGAGCATCGGCAAGCCGTAGTACCGGACGTTGAGCCACGTGGTGACGTCGTCGAGGTCCTCGGCGTCCCAGTTGCGGCCCTGGATGTCCGCGAATCGCGCAACGGTCGCGCGGAGCTCGGCACATGAGCGAACGCCGGAACGGGTTCGCGCGTGCACGCTGCGCCCGTGGCAGCCGATGCAGGCGGACTCGTAGAGCTCGCGGCCGCGACCGGCGTCGGCAGCCTGTGCAAACGACGGCAGCAGCATGATCACGGCCGTAGCGACGAGCGAACGAAGCAACACCATGCAGTCCCACCACCGAGCGGCGATGGGCCCATTGTGCGCGAAGCCGCGTACGGCGACTTGATCGGGGTCACGCTCACCGGTCACCCGCGGGCGCAGGCGCCGGTGGCGGGAGGGCGTGCCGATGATCCCGGACCGCGCGGCGGCTCGCCGCGGCCGATGCGTACGACGCATTGCTGCGCTGCGGTATGATGAGCAACTGACCATTGCGCGGCCCGCGATCGCATCGGTTTGCTCTGCGGACCGGAGGCATCGGAGCCATGAACGCCGCCACCGACGCGTTTGTCACCGCCGCCGAGCGCGCCGATACGCCGCGCCTGCGCGAAATCCCGTACAACTACACGTCGTTCTCGGATCGCGAGATCGTGATCCGGCTGCTCGGCGCCCCGATGTGGCAGCTCCTCGACGAGCTCCGCGGCGAGCGACGCACCGGCCGCTCGGCACGCATGCTGTTCGAGGTGCTGGGCGACATCTGGGTGGTCGAGCGCAATCCGTACCTGCAGGACGACCTGCTCGACAACCCGCGGCGGCAGGCACTGCTCGTGGACGCGATGCGCCATCGGCTCGCGGAGATCGAGAAGCGGCGGCAGCCGTCGATCGCCGCCGGCGCCGAGGCCGATCGTGACCGCAAGGTGGCCGAGCTCGCGCAGGCGGCGCGCGAGGCGGTCGATCGCTTCGCGGCCTGGTTCCCCGAGACGCGCGAGATGCGCAAGCGCGCGCTGCGCGTGCTCGCGCGCCACACGGCGAAGGACAACGTCGCCTTCGACGGCCTCGCGCGCGTGTCGCACGTCACCGACGCGACCGACTGGCGCGTCGAGTACCCGTTCGTCGTGCTCCACCCGGACTCCGAGGACGAGGTGCGGGGACTGGTCGAAGGCCTGGTCGAGCTCGGTCTCACCATCATTCCGCGCGGCGGCGGCACCGGCTACACCGGCGGCGCGATTCCGCTCACCGCGCGCTCGGCGGTGATCAACACCGAAAAGCTCGAGCGTCTCTCCGCGGTGCAGCGGATGGCCCTGCCCGGAAATGGCGTCGAAGCAGCGACGCTCGACGCGGGTGCGGGCGTGGTCACGCGCCGCGCGATGAATGCCGCGGAGGAGGCGGGCCTGGTCTTCGCCGTCGACCCGACGTCGGCCGACGCGTCGTGCATCGGCGGCAACGTCGCGGTGAACGCCGGCGGCAAGAAGGCCGTGCTGTGGGGCACTGCGGTCGACAACCTCGTGTCGTGGCGCATGGTCACGCCCGACGCCGAGTGGCTCGAGGTCGTGCGCGTGGATCACAACCTCGGCAAGATCCACGATGCCCCCGTCGCGACCTTCGAGCTGCGCCGGCTCGATCGCCGCGGCCGCGACGTCGTGAAGACGGAGACGCTGTCGATCCCGGGCGCGACCTTCCGCAAGGCGGGGCTCGGCAAGGACGTCACCGACAAGCACCTGGGCGGGCTGCCCGGGGTGCAGAAGGAAGGCTGCGACGGCATCATCACCAGCGCGCGGTTCGTGCTGCACCGGATGCCGCCGTCGGCACGCACCGTCTGCCTCGAGTTCTTCGGGCCGGCGCGCGAATCCACGCCGGCGATCGTCGAGATCAAGCAGTACCTCGACACGCGCCCGGGCGGCGCGGTGCTGGCCGGGCTCGAGCACCTCGACGAGCGCTACGTGAAGGCAGTGGGCTACGCGACCAAGGCCAAGCGCCACGGCCGGCCGCGCATGGTGCTGCTCGCCGACGTCGTCGGCGAGGCGGAGGACGCGGTCGCGAAGGCGGCTTCGGAGGTTGTGCGCATCGCCAACGTCCGTGGCGCCGAGGGCTTCGTCGCCGTCTCGGCGGAGGCGCGCCGCAAGTTCTGGCTGGACCGCGCGCGCACGGCCGCGATCGCCAAGCACACCAACGCCTTCAAGCTGAACGAGGACGTGGTGATCCCGCTGCCGCGGCTCGGCGACTACACCGACGGCGTCGAGCGCATCAACGTCGAGCACTCGCTCGCGAACAAGCTCGAGCTCTGCGACGCGATCGACGCGTTCCTCGCTTCGCCGCTGCTGCCTCACGCCTGGGGGCCGGACAGCGACGCGCGGCCGCCGCAGGAGCTCCTCGAGGCGAAGGTCGACGAGGCGCGCGGGCTGGTGCGCGAGGTGCGCGCCCGCTGGCAGGACCTCGCCGATCGCCTGGACGAGACCTTCCGGCCGCTGCAGGACCATTCGATCGTGGCGTCCTGGAAGGCCGAGCTGAAGCGCCCGCTCGAGGAAGCCCTGGCGGGGCTCGCCTTCGCGCCGCTGCTGTCCCGGGTCAATGAAATTCACCGCGACGTGCTGCGCCGACGGCTGTTCGTTGCCATGCACATGCACGCCGGCGACGGCAATGTCCACACCAACATTCCGGTGAACTCCGACGACTACCGGATGCTCCAGGACGCCAATGCGGCAGTGCACCGGATCATGCGCCTCGCGCGCGCACTGGGCGGCGTGGTGTCGGGCGAGCACGGCATCGGCATCACCAAGGTCGAGTACCTGACCGACGAGGAGCTCGCACCGTTCGCGGACTACAAGCGCCGCGTCGACCCCGGCGGGCGCTTCAACGCCGGCAAGCTGCTGCGCGACCCGTCGCGGCCCGCGGACCTCCGCAACGCCTACACGCCGAGCTTCTCGCTGCTCGGCGCCGAGAGCCTGATCCTCGAGCAGAGCGCGATCGGGCAGATCTCGGACTCGATCAAGGACTGCCTGCGCTGCGGCAAGTGCAAGCCGGTGTGCTCGACGCACGTGCCCCGCGCGAACCTGCTCTACAGCCCGCGCAACAAGATCCTCGCGACGAGCCTGCTGATCGAGGCGTTCCTCTACGAGGAGCAGACGCGCCGCGGCGTTTCCCTGCGGCACTTCGACGAGTTCGGCGAGGTCGCGGATCACTGCACCGTATGCCACAAGTGCGTGAACCCGTGCCCGGTCGACATCGACTTCGGCGACGTATCGATCGCGATGCGCAACCTGCTGCGCCGCGCCGGCAAGAAGAAGTGGCGCCCCGGCGCGGCCGCGTCGATGTTCTTCCTCAACGCGACCGACCCGGCGACGATCCGCATCGCCAGGAAGCTGATGATCGACTGGGGCTTCCGCGCGCAGCGGCTGGGCTACCAGGCGGCCGCGCGCATGGGCCTCGCCCGCGCCCAGACCGCCCGCCCGCCGGCGACCACCGGCCCGGCGAGCGTGCAGAGCCAGGTGGTGCACTTCGTCAACAAGCCGATGCCGGGCGGGCTGCCGAAGCGCACCGCCCGGGCGCTGCTCGACATCGAGGACGACACGGTGGTACCGATCATCCGCGACCCGGCGCGCGTCGCCGACGAGCAGGAGGCGGTGTTCTACTTCCCCGGCTGCGGCTCGGAGCGCCTGTTCTCGCAGGTGGGGCTCGCGACGCAGGCGATGCTCTGGCACGTCGGCGCCCAGACCGTGCTGCCGCCCGGCAACCTCTGCTGCGGGTACCCGCAGACCGCCTCGGGCAACCACGACAAGGGCGAGGCGATCACGACGTCGAACCGCGTGCTGTTCCACCGCGTCGCGAACACGCTGAACTACCTCGACATCCGCACCGTGATCGTGTCCTGCGGCACGTGCATGGATCAGCTCATGAAATACGAGTTCGAGCGCATCTTCCCGGGCTGCCGGCTGCTCGACATCCACGAGTACCTGCTCGAGAAGGGCGTGCGGCTCGACGGCGTCGCGGGCGTACGCTACATGTATCACGATCCTTGCCACACGCCGATGAAGACCTACGCGCCGATGCAGGTCGTCAACGACCTGATGGGCACGAAGGTGGTGCTCTCCGATCGCTGCTGCGGTGAGTCCGGCACGCTGGCGGTGTCGCGTCCGGACATCTCGACGCAGGTGCGCTTCCGCAAGGAGGAGGAGATGCGCCGGGGCGCCGGCGCGCTGCGCGCCGACGGCTTTGCCGGACCGGTCAAGGTGCTCACCTCCTGCCCGTCCTGCCTGCAGGGCCTGTCCCGCTACGACGACGACGCCGACACCTCGGCCGACTACATCGTCGTCGAGATGGCGCAGCGGTTGCTCGGCGAGCGCTGGATGGCCGACTTCGTGGCCAGGGCGAACGCCGGGGGCATCGAGCGCGTGCTGTTGTAGCGGCGCCTGCCGCACGTCGCGCGATGGCGCCGCCCATCGGCCGGGCCTGCGGCGGCGTGGGTGCACGCGGCAGCGCTTATGCTATAAGCATGAAACTGCTTGTGGCGGCCGCGAAGCGCTGCCGGCAGGCATCGCTCACGATGATCATCGCTCGCCTCGGCAAGCCCGCAGGTCACGTGCATCGGCACGTGCGCCTGTGCTGCTCCGGCGGGCCCCGCGCGCTGACCTGATGGCCGAGACCGCACCGAAACTCCCCGAGCCGCCCCAGGCGGGTCCCGCGCTCGCGTTCAGCGACGTCGAGGGCGCGAAGCAATGGGCGAAGGCGCTGCCGCTGCTGTCGATCGGGCAGGGGTACGCCGGGCTGATGACGCAGCTCAAGGCGCTCGCCGGCACCACGCTGCCGCCGCGCGAGCGCGCGACGCTGATCGAAGTGCTGCGCGACTGCGCGCTCCACCTGCACGCCGAGCTCGCCCGCCGCTACGCGGGCAAGCCGCAGCCCGCCGCCGAGCGCGAGCAGGAGGCTGCGGACCAGGCGATCGCGATGTGGCAGGCGTTCTGGGACCAGTACTCGATGTGCCTGAAGCCGATGCTCGAGGGCGACCCCGAGCTCGACGGCGTCAAGCCGAAGATCCTGCAGCGCGGACTGTTCGTGGGCAAGCAGCTGGTGCTCGTGCACGGACTCGCGCGGCGACTGCCGCCGCCGTCGCTCTGGCAGGAGCTGCACGCCTGGTATCGGCTGGCCGAGATGCTCGAGGCCACGGTGCAGGCGGTGTCCGACGACTCGAATCCCAACGCGGTCGGCATCTCCTGCTACTCGACCTACAGCCACGCGCTGCTGCTGGCGCTGGCCGATCCCTGCTCGATGACCGTGCGGCAGATCGAGATCGCCGACCGCTGGCTCGCGCAGTGGGCGCGCAAGGTGTTCCCCTATGCGCAGCAGCGCGAGACCGAGGGCCTGCTGGTGGTCATCGACCTCGAGGTCGGCGCCGGCGCCGCACTCGTGGTGTCCGCTCCGCCCGATCCTCCCGATTCGATGCGCTTCTGCTACCCGGGCAAGCTCGCGACCAGCGTGCGCGGGCGGCTGAAGCGGCTGGCGCAGGGCACGAGCCCCTCCGAGCTTGCGCTTGGCCACGACCTGTCGGTCGAGCAGTCGATCACGCTGCTGTCGCATCTCGACGCGCACTGGTACCAGTTGCGCCGCCGTACCGAAGCGGAAACGCGCACCGTCGAGCTGGTCGGGGGCGGCCTCCCCGGTGCCTATTTCCGGATCGGTGGCCGCACGTTCGACCGCAAGGATCCGCTCGGCCGGCTCTCCTATTCCAATTCGCAGCACCTCGCGACGCTGGGCGCGCTCACGGACTACGACCGCTATCGCGAGGAAGCGGAGCGCAACTGGCCGTGGGAACACTGGCAGGGCCGCTACGAGTGGCGCGAGGCCTCGGTGAACCGCGTCGGCAGCGCGCACCACCGCTGGTTCCTCGAGCAGCTGGTGGTGCTGCGCGACGACGAGCGCATCCGCGTCGGCATGGTGACCCGCGTCGCGCTGGGCCCGAACGGACAGCTCGCGATGGACTTCAAGGCGTGGCCCGGCATGCCGCGCGCAATCGCCGTGCGCCCGATGGCGTCCGCCTACTCCGAGGACCCCCCGCTGCCGCTCCTCGAGCTGGTGGAGTCGCCCGAGGAGCCGGCGTCGGTGATCGTCCCGTCCCGCACGTTCGCGCCCGGGCGCGTGCTGCGCTCGATGGAGTCCGGGCCGGAGCGGCGCTTCAGGCTCACCAAGCTGATCCTGCGCGGCGCCGATTTCGAGCGGGTCGCGTTCGAGGAAGTGGTCTGACGTCGCCCCCCGTTGTGCCGCATGCGCGACCGCGCATGCGGCGCATTCGACGCCGCCGGGAATCCGTGGCGATCGGGTCCCGGTTCCGGTAGCATTCGCGGGGCTTGTCCTGCCCCTTCCCCTGCCTGCACGGAGCAATCCCATGAAGCTTGCACTCGTCACTCTCGCCGGCGCGGCGCTGCTCGCCGCCGGCGCGGCCCAGGCGCAGAGCGCCGAAGACCTGCTGAAGAAGCACACCTGCACCGCGTGCCACGCCAACGACAAGAAGCTGGTCGGCCCGGCCTACAAGGACGTCGCCAACAAGTACCGCGGGGATGCGAAGGCCGCGGCGATGCTCGCCGACAAGGTGAAGAAGGGTGGCTCGGGCAAGTGGGGCCCGGTACCGATGCCGCCGAACGCGAACGTACCGGACGCCGACATCAAGACGATGGTCACCTACGTCCTCGGCCTCAAGTAGCACGATCGACCGGACTTCGACAGGGCCGGGCGCTCCCGGGCACGACGGCCGCGGTCATGCGCGGCCGTTTGCGCCTGTGGCGCCCACGTGAGGGCCGCACGCCCACGGCGGCGCCCGCAGCCGCTTTGACACGCCGCCCGCGCGCCGGTAACCTTCTGCGGGTCCCCGCAGGAGAGCGTGCGCTGGTGCAGTGCCGGCGCGCCGCCGAAGGCGCAATGCCCGAAATCGCTCAGGCAAAAGGACTGCGGACGACGTAGCTGCCATCTGGAGAGCGGCCGCCGCCGGACGGATCGGCGAGACGGCCCACCGAAGGGGCACGCGGGGCGACGCCGGGCAACCGGTTCGCGTCCGCAATCTCTCAGGTAAAAGGACAGAAGGGGCGCTCGCGGCACGGCCCTGGGGTCGCGCCGGAACGTCCATGCCTGTCCGACCACCGGAGCGACGCGTGCTGAAGAAGACCCCCCTCAATGCCCTGCACCGCGAGGCCGGCGCCCGCATGGTCGACTTCGGTGGCTGGGAGATGCCCGTCAACTACGGCTCGCAGATCGAGGAGCACCACGCGGTGCGCCGCGATGCCGGCATGTTCGACGTCTCGCACATGCGCGTCGTCGACGTCGCGGGCGGCACGTCGCGCGGGTTCCTGCGCGGCGCGCTCGCGAACAACGTCGACAAGCTGAAGGAACCCGGCCGCGCGCTCTACTCGTGCCTGCTCGCCGAGGACGGTGGCGTGCTGGACGACCTGATCGTCTACTTCCTGCGCGAGGACGGGTTCCGCCTGGTGGTCAACGCCGCGACAGCGGAGAAGGACGTGGCGTGGCTCGCGGCACTCGCCGCGCGGAACGCGCCGGGCCTCTCGCTGGCGCCGCGGCCCGACCTCGCGATGATCGCCGTGCAGGGCCCGAACGCGCGCGCGAAGGTGTGGCAGGCGCTTCCAGGCACCGAGGGCGCGACCGCAGCGCTGAAGCCCTTCTCGGCCGCGACCGTCGACGCACTGTTCCTTGCGCGCACCGGCTACACGGGCGAGGACGGTTTCGAGATCGTGCTGCCGGCGGATGCTGCGGAAGCGGCCTGGCGCGCGCTCGAAGCGGCCGGTGTGCGCCCCTGCGGGCTCGGTGCGCGCGACACGCTGCGTCTCGAGGCCGGCATGAACCTGTACGGTCAGGACATGGACGAGCAGACGAACCCGCTCGAATCGGGGCTCGCCTGGACCGTCGATCTCGCAAGCCCCCGCGACTTCGTCGGCAAGGCGGCGCTCGCCGCCCTGCGACCGGCACGCAAGCAGGTCGGCCTGGTGCTCGAAGGCGCCGGCGGCGTGCTCCGTGCGCACCAGAAGGTCCACACCCCCCATGGCGACGGCGAGACCACCAGCGGCACGTTCAGCCCCACGCTCGCGCGCTCGATCGCGCTCGCGCGCGTGCCGGAGGGCGTCGCCGTCGGCGACGTCGTCGCAGTGGACGTGCGCGACCGGCGCCTTGCGGCGCGCGCGGTCAAGCCGCCGTTCGTGCGCAATGGCCGGGCGTTGGTCTAGCTTCGGACCGGCGATGGTTGCACTCCGTTCGCTCGACGCCGTTCAGGTGACGGGCGTCGCCCACGACAAGCTGCCCCTGCACTGTCGCCTGCGAGCGGTGGTGCGCCTTCTCCATGACTCCCTTCCGGAGCGAAACCGATGAACCTTCCCGCCGACCTCCGCTACACCGCAAGCCACGAGTGGATCCGCAGCGAATCCGACGGCACGTTGACCGTCGGCATCACCGACCACGCGCAGGCCGCGCTCGGCGACCTGGTGTTCCTGGAGTTGCCCAAGGCCGGCCGCAAGGTGAAGGCCGGCGAGGCGATCGCCGTCGTCGAGTCGGTGAAGGCCGCCTCCGACGTGTACGCACCGGTGTCCGGCGAGGTCCTCGCCGCGAACGACGCGATCACGGGTACGCCCGAGTCGGTGAACCAGGACGCCTACGGGTCATGGCTGTTCCGTATCCGTCCGAGCGACGCCGCGGAGGTCGCGAAGCTCCTCGACGCGGCGGCCTACCAGGCGACGATCGCCTAGCACCGCGCCGCCAGCGTCACCGCGCCGTACGGCGACGCGGCAACGAACCCCACCGGCTGACCCGATGACCACGACCCCCATGGCCCCGCGCGAATCCCTCGCGTCCCTGATGCGCCACGACGAGTTCGTCGCGCGCCACCTCGGCACCTCCGACGCCGAACAGGCCGCGATGCTCGCCATGCTCGGCTTCGCGTCCCGCGCCGCGCTGATCGACGCGATCGTGCCGCCCGGCATCCGCGCGGATGCGCCGCTGCCGCTGCCCGGGGCGATCGGGGAGGCAGCCGCGCTCGCCCGCCTGCGCGCGATCGCCGCCCGCAATCGTCCGCTGAAGTCGTTCATCGGCCAGGGCTACCACGGCACGATCACGCCGGGCGTCGTGCTGCGCAACATCCTCGAGAACCCGGCGTGGTACACGGCCTACACGCCGTACCAGCCCGAGATCTCGCAGGGGCGCCTCGAGGCGCTCGTCAACTTCCAGACGATGGTCTGCGACCTCACCGGCATGGCGATCGCCAACGCGTCGATGCTCGACGAGGCGACCGCGGCGGCCGAGGCGATGGCGCTTGCCCTGCGCGTCGGTTCGCACGCGTCGCGCACGTTCTTCGTCGCCGCCGACGTGCTGCCGCAGACGCTGGACGTGGTGCGCACGCGCGCCGCACCGCTCGGCGTCACGGTCGTCACCGGGCCCGCCGAGGCGGCGGCCGACGCGGGCGCGTTCGGGGTGCTGCTGCAGTACCCGGGCGCGGACGGCGAGATCCGCGACCTGCGCCCGATCGTCGAGCGCGTCCGCGCGGGCGGCGGCCACGCAATCGTCGCCGCCGACCTCCTCGCGCTCGCGCTGCTGGCGCCGCCGGGCGAATGGGGCGCCGACGTGGTCGTCGGCTCGACGCAGCGCTTCGGCGTGCCGATGGGCTGGGGCGGACCGCACGCCGCGTATCTCGCGACGCGCGACGAATTCAAGCGCCAGATGCCGGGGCGGCTCGTCGGCGTCACCGTCGACGCCGACGGCAACCCCGCCTACCGGCTGGCGCTGCAGACGCGCGAGCAGCACATCCGGCGCGAGAAGGCGACGTCCAACATCTGCACCGCGCAGGTGCTCCTCGCGGTGATGGCCGGCATGTACGCCGTCTACCACGGGCCCGAGGGCATCGCCGCGATCGCGAGGCGCGTGCACCGGCTGGCCGCGATCCTCAGGACCGGCCTCGAGCGGCTGGGCTTCCGGGTGCCGACGCGCGCCTTCTTCGACACGATCACGGTCGTCACCGGCGAGCGCACCGCACGCATCCACGCCGAAGCGGTCGCGCTCGGCATGAACTTCGGGCGCGTCGACGACACCACGATCCGGCTGGCGCTCGACGAGACCACGACGCCGCAGGACGTCGAGCGCATCCTGCTCGCGTTCGCGGGCGACGACGTGGCGTTCACCGTCGCGCACCTGGACGCCGGCGCGCCGCACGCGCTGCCCGCGGCACTCGCGCGGACGTCGGCGTTCCTCGAACACCCGGTGTTCCATCGCTACCGGTCCGAGACCGAGATGCTGCGCTACCTGCGCCGGCTCGCCGACCGCGACCTGGCGCTCGACCGCTCGATGATCCCGCTCGGCTCGTGCACGATGAAGCTCAACGCGACCTCCGAGATGGTGCCGGTGACGTGGCGCGAGTTCGCGCACATGCACCCGTTCGCGCCGCGCGACCAGGCCGCGGGCTACGTCGAGCTGGTCGCGGAGCTGGAGGAGATGATCTGCGCCTGCACCGGCTACGACGCCGTGTCGCTGCAGCCCAACGCCGGCTCGCAGGGGGAGTATGCGGGCCTGCTCGTCATCCGCGCGTACCACGCCGCCCGCGGCGAGGGGCATCGCAACGTCTGCCTGATCCCGTCGTCGGCGCACGGCACGAACCCGGCGTCGGCGCAGATGGCCGGCATGCAGGTGGTCGTCGTGGGCTGCGACGCCGACGGCAACGTGGACCTCGCCGACCTCGAGCGCAAGGCGGCGGCCCACGCCCGCGACCTCGCCGCGATCATGGTGACGTACCCGTCGACGCACGGCGTGTTCGAGGCCGGCATCACCCGGGTGTGCGAGATCGTGCACGCGCACGGCGGACAGGTGTACGTCGACGGCGCGAACCTGAACGCACTGGTCGGCGTCGCGCCGCCGGGGCACTTCGGCGCGGACGTCTCGCACCTCAACCTGCACAAGACGTTCTGCATCCCGCACGGCGGCGGCGGGCCGGGCGTGGGGCCGGTGGCGGTGAAGGCGCACCTCGCGCCGTTCCTGCCGGGGCACCGCTGGCTCGGCGACGGCGAGCCGGCGCGCGCGGCGCCGGAGCCTCCGGGCGGGGTGGCCGGCGCACCGATCGGTCCCGTTGCTGCCGCGCCGTTCGGCAGCGCCTCCATCCTGCCGATCTCGTGGATGTACGTGACGATGATGGGCGGCGCAGGTCTCGCCGCGGCGACGGAGACGGCGATCCTGCACGCGAACTACGTTGCGAAGCGACTTGCCGCGCACTATCCGGTGCTGTACTCGGGGCCCGGCGGCCTCGTCGCCCACGAGTGCATCCTCGACCTGCGCCCGCTCAAGGCGGCGAGCGGCGTCGAGGTGGAGGACGTCGCCAAGCGGCTGATGGACTACGGCTTCCACGCGCCGACGATGAGCTTCCCGGTGCCGGGTACGCTGATGATCGAGCCCACCGAGAGCGAGTCGAAGGCGGAGCTCGACCGCTTCGTCGACGCGATGATCTCCATCCGCGAGGAGATCCGCGCGATCGAGTCGGGCCGCATGGACCGCACGGACAACCCGCTCAAGCACGCTCCGCACACCGCGGAGGCGGTGACCGCCGAGCTGTGGCCGCACGGCTACTCGCGCCGCGTCGCCGCCTATCCGACGGTGGCGCAGGAGGCCTGCAAGTACTGGCCGCCGGTGGCCCGCGTCGACAACGTCTACGGGGATCGCAACCTGTTCTGCAGCTGCATCCCCGTCACCGCTGCCGAGGACGCGTCCACGCCGGTGCCGTCGTAGCGGCGCAGCGCGGGGAATGGCCGGCGGCAGCGGGCCGCCGGCCGGCCGCCACGCCGCTTGAACCCGCTTGCTAGAATCGTGACGACGCAAGGCAGGGTCCGACAGGCACGTGCTGAGGCTCTCGAACCTTTCCCGGTGGCAGGCGGGCGGCGGCCACCTTCTCATCTCCGTCGCGATCGGCGCCGCGGTGCTCGCGGCGATGATCCTCGTCTGGTATCCGCCGCCGTTCTTCGAAGCGACGGGAGGCACGGGCCTCGTGCTGCTGATGATCGGCGTCGACGTGACGCTCGGCCCGCTGCTCACCACCGCGGTGTTCAACCCCGCGAAGGGACTCGGCAAGCTGAAGTTCGACCTGGCCGTGATCGGGTGCTGCCAGATCGCCGCGCTCGCCTACGGCATTCACGTGATGTACACGGCGCGCCCGGCGTACCTCGTGTTCGCCGTCGACCGCTTCGACCTGGTGATGGCCAACACGATACCGCCGGCGGAGCTCGCCAAGGCCTCCCCGCCATGGCATCGGCTGCCGATGGGCCGGCCGCCGACCGTGGGTGCGAGGATTCCCGACGACCCGAAGCTCAAGGACGAGTCGCTGTTCCTCGCGCTCGGCGGCGTCGACCTCACGCAGCAGCCCCGCTTCTTCGTCCCCTATGCCGAGGTCGCACGCGATGCGGCGCGCAAGGGGCGCGAGATCGCGGAGCTGAAGCGCCTCAATCCCGATCGCGTCGCGGCAGTCGAAGCGATCGTGCGCGCGTCGGGCCGTGCCGAGTCCGGCCTGCGCTTTCTCGCCGCGCGTGCGCCGAATCGCGACTTCGCGGTCGTGGTCGACGCGGCGGACGGCGCGATCGTCGACATGACGATCGCGCGCCCCTGGTAGCGGTCGCCGCCGCATCCGGACCCGCGTGATCGCGTCGGCGTCGCGCGCCGTGTGCCGTGTGCACGCCGACGCGGGGTCTATAATCAAACGCTTTCCCCGCAGCGATTCCATGCGTCATCCGCTCCGCGCGGCGTCGATCGTCGCCGCACTCTGTCTTGCCGTGGCGACCGCGTCGCCGGCGTCCGCCCAGGGCACGCCTCCCCCGGCGGCGCAGGGCATCGCGCCGGTGGCCGCGCTGGGCGCGTTGCCCGCGCCGGCGCTCGCCGCCGCCGCGTACGTGCTCGTCGATACGACCAGCGGGCAGACGCTCGCGGCGATCAACGCCGACGAGCGCCGCGATCCCGCGTCGCTCACCAAGCTGATGACCGCCTACGTCGTCTTCGGGGCGCTGCGCGGCAAGGCGATCGTGCCGTCGCAGATGGTCAACGTCTCCGAGAAGGCCTGGCGTGCCGAGGGCTCGCGCATGTTCATCGAGCCGCGCAAGGCGGTGTCCGTCGACGAGCTCCTGCGCGGCATGATCGTGCAGTCGGGCAACGACGCCTCGATCGCGCTCGCCGAACTGGTCGGGGGCAGCGAGGAGACGTTCGTCGCGCAGATGAACAAGGAGGCGCAGCGCCTCGGCATGGCGAACACGCGCTTCGCCAACGCCACCGGCCTGTCCGGTCCGCAGCACTACGCGAGCGCCGCCGACCTCGCGCGCCTCGCCGCGGCGCTGATCCGCGACTACCCCGAGTTCTATCCGATCTACTCGCAGCGCGAATTCCGCTACAACAACATCACGCAGGCCAACCGCAACCGGCTGCTGTGGACCGACCCGTACGTGGACGGCGTGAAGACCGGCCACACCGACGCCGCCGGCTGGTGCCTGATTGCGTCGTCGCTGCGCGGCGAGCGCCGGCTCGTAACGGTCGTTCTGGGGGCGGCGTCCGACGCCGCCCGCGCGGCGGAGAGCCAGAAGCTGCTCAACTACGGGTTCCAGGCCTACGACACGGTCGCGCTCTACCAGTCCGGCAAGACCGTGGCCACGCTGCCGGTGTGGAAGGGCAGTGCCGCCGAGGTCAAGGCCGGCTTTCTCGCCGACCGCCACGTGACGCTGCCGAAGGGCCAGGCGGCGAAGCTCGCGCTGTCGCTCGTCGCGCAGGAGCGCCTCATCGCGCCGATCGCGAGCGGCCAGCGCGTCGGCCTGGTCAAGGTCTCGTTCGAGGACAAGCCGGTGGCTGAATTCCCGCTGATTGCGCTCGAAGACGTGCCGCAGGCGAGCTTCCTCGGCCGGGCCTGGGACACGGTCCGCCTGTGGTTCTCGAAGTGAGCGGGTTGCGCAGCGACTGCCAAGGAGATTCACATGTCCGATGCCGAAGCGATCGTCTACCTGAACGGCGCGTTCGTGCCGATCCGGGACGCGAAGATTTCCGTACTCGACCGCGGCTTCATCTTCGGTGACGGCGTCTACGAGGTGATCCCGGCCTACGGCCGCGAGCCGTTCCGCATGCCGCACCACCTCGCGCGTCTTGCGCACAGCTGCGACGGCATCGGCCTCGCCAACCCTCACGCCGATGCCGAGTGGGAACGCCTGGTGCGCGAGCTGGTCGCGCGCCAGCCGTTCAGTGACCAGGCGGTGTACCTGCAGGTGACGCGCGGCGTGGCGAAGCGCGACCACGCGTTCCCGAAGGGTGCGGCGCCCACGGTGTTCATGATGAGCAATCCGCTGCCTTCGCCGACGCGCGACCAGGTGGAGCGCGGCGTCGCGGCGATCACCGCCGAGGACAACCGCTGGCAGCGCTGCGACCTGAAGACCACGTCGCTGCTCGGCAACGTGCTGATGCGGCAGCTCGCCGCCGAGGCCGGGGCGGTCGAGACGGTGATGTTCCGCGACGGCTTCCTTACCGAGGCGTCGGCCTCGAACGTGCTGGTGGTCAAGGGCGGGACGATCGTCGCGCCGCCGAAGGACCACCTGATCCTGCCCGGCATCACCTACGACGCCGCGATCGAGTTCGCGCGCGAGGCGGGACTGCCGGTGGAGATCCGTCCGATCACGCGCGCCGAGGCGCTCGCGGCGGACGAGATGTGGCTGTCGTCGTCGACGAAGGAAGTCGTTGCGATCACGACCCTCGACGGCAAGCCGTTCGGCGGCGGCGTTCCCGGCCCGGTGTTCCGCAAGCTCTGGGCGGTGTTCCAGTCGCGGAAGCCGAAGGCGAAGGCGGGCGTCTCCGCCTGAACGGACCGGCGCGACGCCGGTGGCTCAAGTGCCCGTCGGCGCGACCGTGCCGAAGCGGCCGTGGTGGAACACGAGGCCGGACCCCTGCGTGCGCGCGCAGCGCAGGACCTCGCCGACGAACAGCGTGTGGTCGCCGGTGGGCTGGCGCGAGTAGTGCCGGCACTCGAACCAGGCCACCGCGCCGTCGATCAGCGGGGCGTCCGCCCAGCCGAGCCGGAACGGCACGCCTTCGAAGCGGTCCGGATGCGTGCCGGCGAAGCGTCGGGCGATCGAGGCCTGGTCGACGGCGAGCACCGAGATCGCATAGCGCTCGCACTGCTCGAACGCGGGCAGCGTGTTCGCGTGGCGCGACAGGCACCAGCTGACCAGCGGCGGGTCGAGCGACACCGAGTTGAACGAGTTGGCGGTGAATCCGACGTAGCGGGCCGCGTCCGGATGGGCCGGGTCGTGGGCGGCGATGATCGTGACTCCGGTCGCGAACTCCGCCAACGCGTCGCGGAACTGCCGTTCGCCGAAGTCGGCGCGCGCGTCGTCGCGGGTCGGGCCGGTCCTCGTCATGGGTTGCCGATGGGAAGGGATTGCACGGGCGGGCGGCGCTTGCGCTGCCCGGCGGGAGTGCGCGGATGGTAGGGGGCCTTGCCCTCGGGGTCAAATCGCCCCCATGGCGCCGGGGGCCACCGGACCGGGCGTGCACCGGAACGGCCGGGCTTGGTAAACTGGTTCCGAGCATCAGGCCATTCGGCGGGCCAAGGACGCGACTGCACATGCCGCTTTCCCTTGCCAAGGTCATCGAACGGCGCTACGGCGCCCTCGGCGTGCCGGCGGACTTCGTCCTGCCCGGTGGCCAGCACGTGCGCCTCTCCGAAGCGCCCGAGGTCGAAGTGGCGGCGCGCACGATGCGGGGACTGGGTGCGCTCGCACGGCCGGCGCTCGGCCGGCTCGCGCGTGCGTACGTGCGCGGCGACATCGACTTCTCGGGCAGCGCGCGCCGCATCCTCGGCATCGCCGAGCGGATGGTCGGCGACATCAACCACGGCCGGGCATCGCTGGGCGAGCGCGCGGCATCGTGGCTGCACCAGCACCGTTCGAACCGCGCCAACATCTCGCACCACTACGACGTCGGCGACGCGTTCTACCGGCTCTGGCTCGACGAGCGCATGGTCTACTCGTGCGCCTACTTCCGGCGCGAGGACGACACGCTCGCCGCCGCACAGGCGCAGAAACTCGACCACGTCTGCCGCAAACTGCGCCTCGCGGCGGGCGAACGGCTGCTCGACATCGGCTGCGGCTGGGGTGCGCTGATCTTCTGGGCGGCGGAGCGCTACGGCGTCGAAGCGACCGGCATCACGCTGTCGAGGAACCAGGCCGACCACGTCGCGGCCGAGATCCGACGCCGCGGGCTCGAGGGGCGTGTGCGCGTGGAACTGCGCGACTACCTCGACCTGCCCGACGTGCCGTGCTTCGAGAAGATCGCGAGCATCGGCATGTTCGAGCACGTGGGCGTGGCCCGCTTTCCGAAGTACTTCGGCAAGATCCGCCGCCTGCTCGTGCCCGGGGGGTTCGTGCTCAACCACGGCATCACCCACGGCATGGAAGGCGCCGCGGCTCTGGGCAGCGGCATCGGCGACTTCGTCGAGGACTACGTGTTCCCGGGCGGAGAGCTGACGCACGTCGGGAGGGTGATCTCCGCGATGTCGGCCGCGGGCCTCGAGGTCGTCGACGCCGAGGCGCTGCGCGAGCACTACGCCAAGACGCTGTGGCACTGGACCGATCGTCTCGAGTCAAATGCGGATGCGGCGCGGCGCGAGGCGGGCGAGGCGCGGTTCCGGGTCTGGCGCGTGTACATGGCCGGTTCGGCGCACGCCTTCGACCGCGGCTGGCTGTCGCTGTGGCAACTGCTGGCCGGCAGGCCGCTCGACGACGGCCGCCTCCCCCACCCGTTGACGCGCGAGTACATGTACGGTGCTCCGGCCGGTTGATCGCGATGACCGCAGCCGACGAATCCGCGCTCAAGTTCCCGATGTCCTTCCCGATCAAGGTGATGGGCCGGCGCGACGACCGCTTCGCGCAGACGATCGTCGACGTGGTGGTGAGGCACGCACCGGACTTCGACCCGGCCACGCTCGAGATGCGCTCGTCGCGCGAGGGCAACTACCTGTCGGTGACGGCGACGATCAACGCCACGTCGCGCGAGCAGCTCGACGCGCTCTATCGGGAGCTCACGTCCCACCCGATGGTGGCGATGGTGCTCTGACGCGGACGACGGGATCCGAGCCATGAACGAGCCGAACGCCGCCATGGAGGTGCGCGCAGTGCGGGCACCTGCGCGCCGCGACGAGGCCGGCGGCACCGTCATCCGTGTGCTCGGCCCTACCAATTGCGAGCGCTGCTGGCGCGCGATGCAGGCGTTCACCGATGCGCGCGACGCGGGCACCCCCGACGAGATCTGGCTGACCGAGCATCCGCCGGTGTACACGCTCGGGCTCGCCGGCCGCCGCGGGCACCTGCGGCGCGACGCCGGCATCCCCGTGCTCAAGGTCGATCGCGGCGGGCAGGTCACCTACCACGGGCCGGGGCAGCTGGTCGCCTACCTGCTCGTCGACCTCCGCCGCGCCCGCCTGGGCGTCCGGGACATGGTCCGGGCGATCGAGGCAGCGGTGGTAGAATTCCTTGATTCGCAAGGGATATCGGCGTACGGCCGGCCCGACGCGCCCGGTGTCTACGTGCGCCGCAGCGGTGTCGAGTCGAAAATCGCCGCGCTTGGCCTCAAAGTGCGCAATGGCTGCACCTATCACGGAGTGGCGCTGAACGTCGCAATGGACCTCGCGCCCTTCGCAGACATCGATCCGTGCGGCTATCCGGGGCTCGCGGTCACGCAGTTGGCCGACTTCGGCGTCGACCTCGACGTCGGGGCGGCCGGCGCGATGCTCGCGCCGATCCTCGCCCGACGCCTTGCCCCTGACCGCCCATGACCGACGCCTCCGACAAGACGACGTCCAACGCCGCCGGCGTCAAGCACAAGGGCGAGGCCAAGACGGCGCGCGTTTTCGCCA
Organism: uncultured beta proteobacterium; assembly: GCA_963765065.1. GTDB lineage: Bacteria > Pseudomonadota > Gammaproteobacteria > Burkholderiales > Casimicrobiaceae > VBCG01. The sequence goes on from CAVXVH010000020.1 coordinate 467,633, forward strand.
AGCACGCGGTCAGGGTCGTCGCGGCGGAGCCGTTGCGCAAGCCGGCGTGGATCCGCGTGCGCGCGCCGTCTTCGCCGCGCTTCTTCGAGATCAAGCAGATCCTGCGCGAGCACCGCCTGCACACCGTGTGCGAGGAGGCCTCGTGCCCGAACATCGGCGAGTGCTTCGGCAAGGGCACGGCGACGTTCATGATCATGGGCGACCTCTGCACCCGGCGCTGCCCGTTCTGCGACGTCGGCCACGGGCGGCCGCTGCCGCTCGATCCCGAAGAGCCCGCCAACCTCGCGAAGACCATCGCGGCGCTGCGGCTCCGCTATGTCGTCGTCACGAGCGTCGACCGCGACGACCTTCGCGACGGCGGCGCGCAGCACTTCGTCGAGTGCATCCGCGCGGTGCGCGAGCACTCGCCCGGCACGCAGATCGAGGTGCTGGTGCCCGACTTCCGCGGCCGCATGGAGCGCGCGCTCGCGATCCTCGAGGCCGCGCCGCCCGACGTGATGAACCACAACCTCGAGACGGTGCCGCGCCTGTACAGGCAGGCGCGCCCGGGCTCCGACTACGCCCACTCGCTGGCGCTGCTCGCCGAGTTCAAGTCGCGCGTGCCGGGCGTGCCGACCAAGTCCGGCCTGATGGTGGGCCTCGGCGAGACCGACGACGAGATCCTCGCCACGATGCACGACATGCGCGCGCACGACATCGACATGCTGACGATCGGGCAGTACCTGCAGCCTTCCGGCGGCCACCTGCCCGTGGCGCGGTACGTGCATCCCGACACGTTCGCGATGTTCGAGCGCGAGGCGCGGGCCATGGGCTTCCGCCACGCAGCCGTCGGGGCGCTGGTGCGTTCCTCCTACCACGCCGACCGGCAGGCCGAGGGCGTGCTCGAGTCGTCCGGCGCGTAGCGGCGGCGCGCGCGGGGGCGTTGGCAGCAGCGATCCGGATGTCCGCCAACAGGTCGCAGCCGATTCCCGCCAGGGCCCAGACGGCGATACTGGAACTCTATCGCCTGGGGTTCGACGGCGACGAGCCGACGATCTCCGCCGCGGCCATCGAGTTGGCGGTGGCGATGACCGGCAGCGAGATCGGCTACGTGCACCTGATGAACGACGACCAGGTGACGATCGAGTTGGGAACGTGGTCGGCAGCGACGCTGCGCCAGTGCACGGCGGTGTACGACCGCCATTACCCGATCAGCCAGGCCGGCGTATGGGCGGATTCCGCCCGGCAGCGCCGCGCCTGCATCCACAACGATTACCAGGCGCTGGCCGGCAAACGGGGACTGCCGGAAGGTCACGTGCACCTCGTGCGCCACCTGGGCGTGCCGGTGCTCGGCAGCGATCGGGTGGTGCTGCTGATGGGCGTGGGCAACAAGGCCACCGACTACGACCGCGACGACCTCGCCTGCTTCCAGGCGCTGGCCGAGCACGCGTGGGTGCTGATCCGGCGCCGCCGCGAGCAAGCCGCACTGGAGCTCGCGGAGCGGCAGTTCCGCGACCTGCAGGAGCTCGCCGTCATCTCGATCTGGCAGTGGGATCCGGTGGAGCGCGCGTTGCAGTTCGACGCCACCGCCCGGCGCATCTTCGGCGCCGATTTCGCCGTGGGCAGCCGCTGCGCCATCGATGCCCTGCTGCGCGTCGTCGACGCCCGCGATCACCACGCGCTGCAGGAGGCGCTCGAGAACCCGGCCGACGATGCGAGCTTCGGCATCGACCTGCGCGCCGTGCGCAGCGACGGTGCCGCGATGACCGTGCACTTGCGCGGTGCCGCGTACCCGCGCACGCAGGGCCACGGCATCATCCTGCGCGGCATCCTGCAGGACGTCACCGAACGCCGCGAGCTGTCGCGCATCAAGTACCAGGCCGGGCACGACGGCCTCACCGGCCTCGCCAATCGCGCGGCGCTGCTCGCGGAGCTGGAAGCGGCGTTGCGCAACCGCCGGCGGCGCCCCGACCGCGGATTCGCCGTGCATTTCGTCGACCTCGACCGCTTCAAGGAGGTCAACGACAGCCTCGGTCACCTGGCCGGCGACGCGGTGCTGAAGGGAGTCGCGGAACGCCTGCGCGAGGCCACCCGCGAGGACGACCTGGTCGCGCGGCTCGGCGGGGACGAGATGGTGGTCTTGCAAAAGCACGTGACGAGCGCCGCGGCCGCAAAGACCCTGGCCTCGAGGATCATTGCCTCGATCGGCAAGCCGATGGACGTGGCCGGGAGGCAGTTGGAGCTCGGTGCCAGCATCGGCGTCGCGATGGCGGACCCCGCGACCGAGACGGCCGAGGAGCTCCTGTCCCGCGCCGACCGCGCGATGTACCGGGCCAAGGAGACCCGTCGCGGCAGTTACTGCGTCGCCTGAATCCGGCGGCCGAGTGGTTGGCCGCGCGTCCGGCATCACGCTACTGCCGCGGCAGCGGAACGCCGCGCGGCCAGAGCAGCCACAGGCGGCCCTGCTCCCTCATGCGGCCGGCACGATCAGCCGCCTCGTCGCCGTGTCCCCAGAAGAAGTCGGCGCGCACCGCGCCGCGAATCGCCCCACCCGTGTCCTGCGCGACGACCATGCGTTCGAGCGGTCGCGCCGACGGCGGCTCGGTGGTCGCAAGCCACACCGGCGCGCCGAGCGGAATCGCGCGCGGATCCACCGCGATGGTGCGCCGTGCCAGCAGCGGCACGCCGAGCGCGCCCGTGGGCCCGTCGATCGCGGCCTCGGACGAGCCGGGGGCGGGCGGCGCAAGCTCGCGAAAGAAGACGTAGCTCGCGTTGGCGTCGAGAAGCGCCGCGACGCGGTCCGGGTTGGCCTTCGCCCACGCGCGGATCGCCTGCATCGACGCCTCTTCCCGGGTCATCTCGCCGCGCTCGATCAGCACTCGCGCGACCGGCGTGTAGGGGTGACCGTTCTGGTCCGCGTAGCCGACGCGCAGCACCGAGCCGTCGGCGAGCGTGATGCGGCCCGAGCCCTGGACCTGCAGGAAGAACGCGTCGATCGGATCGGCGACGAATGCGAGCGCCTTCGCGGTGCGGGACGCCTTGCCCGCTTCGATCTCCGCGCGCGACCAGTAGGGCACGACGCGCCGGCCATCGAGGCGGCCGCGCACGCGGCGATCGGCGAGCTCCGGGTGGAGCGCGGCCAGATCCACGGTGAGCAGGTCGTCGGGCGGCGCCAGGATCGGCACGGCAAGCGCATCGGACCTCGAGCGCGAGCCCGCGATCACGGGCTCGTAGTAGCCGGTGACGAGGCCCTGGTCCCGACCGTCGGGGAACGAGATGCGGTATGGGCTAAAATGTTCCTGCAGCCAGGCGCGCGTTGCCGCGTCGTCGGAAACCGGCAGTCGGCGTGCGGCTTCGCACGCTGCCCGCCACGTGGTGGCTTGTGCGGGTTTGCGCGTCATTGCCGCGCAGCCGACGAGCAACGCCGGCAGGGTCTCGGCGACGCGATCGCGTTCGAAACCGGGCAGGTCGCGCCAGGCTGCCGGCGAGTAGACCGCGTGCGCGGCGGGCGGCGCGGGCGGCGGGATCACGCAGCCGTGGAGCGCGAAGACCGTCGCACACGCCAACCATCGCCACGACCACGCGCCCCGACGTGCAAGCCGACCGTGACCGACGATGGAATGGATCATCCTCGAAGCGCTGATCGCGCTCGGCCTCGGCGTGGCGATCGTGTGGTGGACGATGTCGGCACGGCGTCCCGATCGCGACCACGTGGACGGAAAGGCCCCGAACGGCACGGAAGGAGACGAGCGCTGATGCGCCTAGTGCAGCGTGCGCGGTGCGGACAGCGTGAACTGCGGGATCGCCGCGTCGAACGGCTGCCCGTCCTCCGCGACCATCCGGTAGCTGCCGCGCATCGTGCCCACCGCGGTGGCGAGGCTCGCGCCGCTCGTGTATTCGAACGACTCGCCGGGGCGGATCAGCGGCTGCTGCCCCACCACGCCCTCGCCCTTCACTTCCTGCACGCGCGCGTCGGCGTCGGTGATCACCCAGTGCCGCGACAGGAGCTTCGCGGCGACGGTCCCCGTGTTCGTGATGCGGATCGTGTAGGCGAAGACGAAGTGCTGGCGGTCCGGGTCCGACTGGTCGGCGACGTACTGCGCCTGCGGCAGGACGGTGATTTCGTAACGCTTGGATTCGGTCATGTTCGGACTCGTCGCGGCGCGCGGTATCGCGGCCTCACAGGACTGCCCTCCGCACTGACGTGCTTCGGGCCTGATTCGCCCTCGGGGCGGCCCATCGGGCTCATCGACGCTTGGGGATTATAGAACCATGCAGCCCACCTATCGGATCGCACCCTCGCTCCTCTCCGCGGACTTCGCCCGGCTCGGCGAGGAGGTGCGCGCGGTGATCGACGCCGGCGCGGACCTCGTGCACTTCGACGTGATGGACAATCACTACGTTCCCAACCTCACGGTGGGGCCGCTGGTCTGCGAGGCGATCCGGCCGCATTCGAGCGTGCCGATCGACGTGCACCTGATGGTCGCGCCGGTCGACCGCATCGTTGCGGACTTCGCCAAGGCCGGCGCGTCGATCATCAGCTTCCATCCCGAGGCCTCCGCGCACGTCGACCGCACGATCGCGCTGATCCGCGACTGCGGCTGCCGGCCCGGGCTCGTGCTCAATCCGGCGACGCCGCTCTCCTGGCTCGACTGGACGATCGACAAGCTCGACCTCGTGCTGCTGATGAGCGTCAACCCGGGCTTCGGCGGACAGGCGTTCATCCCGCACACGCTCGACAAGCTGCGTGCGGTCCGGCGCATCGTCGATGCCGCGAGCGCCCGCACCGGCCGCGAGGTCCTGCTCGAGGTCGACGGCGGCGTGAAGGCGGACAACATCGCCGCGGTCGCCGCGGCCGGCGCCGACACGTTCGTCGCCGGCAGCGCGATCTTCGGCACGAAGGACTACCGGGCGACGATCGCGAAGATGCGGGCGGAGCTCGCGAACGCGGTCCGGAGCGCCGTGTGACCGGCGTCCGAATCTTTGCGGTCGACGCGGTCGCGTTCGACCTCGACGGCACGCTGCTCGACACGGTGCACGACCTGGCCGCGGCGGTGAACCTGCTGCTCGCCGAGCTCGGTCACCCGCCGCTCCGCACGGTGACGGTGCGCGACCTGGTCGGCAAGGGCATGGCGAACCTGGTGCGCAAGGCGATGCTGCGCGCGCGGGGGCGCGCGCCCGACGACGCCGAATTGGCGGCGCTTCTGCCGCGCTACCAGGCGCACTACGAGAACGTGCTCGGACGCGAGACCGAGGCCTATCCCGGGCTCATGGAGACGCTGATCCGGCTGCAGGACGAGGGCTTCCGGATGGCGGTCGTCACCAACAAGGCCACGCGGTTCGTGCGCCCGCATCTCGACAAGGCCGGCATCCTGCGCTTCTTCGACGCCATCGTGGGCGGCGACGACGCACACGCCAAGAAGCCGGATCCGGCGCCGGTGGTCATGGCCGCGCAGCGCCTCGGCGTGCCTCTGTCGCGCATGCTCATGGTCGGCGATTCGATCAACGACGCGCTGGCCGCGCGCGCCGCCGGATGCCCGGTGGTGCTGCTGCCGCACGGCTACAACGAGGGCGAGCCGGTGCACGTGCTCGACTGCGATGGTATAGTTCCGACGCTCGCCGCCGTCGCGGACTGCGTCCGCCGGGCCGGCAGCACCGTCGGTACCGCATGAACGACCAGCACCTCCTGCCGGGTCGCACCCTGTCGGCGCGCAGCCTGCGCGCCGATCGCTGGCGCTTGCAGCGCCGCTACTGAACGCCCTGGCGCCCGCGTCCGCGCCGACCCTTCGAGGACGCGACCCGCAACGAACCACCGACGCCCCCCGGGGCGGGCAGGCTCATGATCACCGAAAGCGAATTCCGCGCGACCGCCGCGCAGGGCTACAACCGCATCCCGCTGGTGCTCGAGTCGTTCGCGGACCTCGACACGCCATTGTCGCTGTACGTGAAGCTCGCGCGGCAGCGCGATACGTTCCTGCTCGAGTCGGTCGTCGGCGGCGAGCGCTTCGGCCGCTACTCGTTCATCGGCCTGCCGGCAAAGATCCGCATCCGGGCGCGGGGCAGGCAGATCGAGGTCGAGGATCGCGGCGTCGTCGTCGAGCACCACGACGGCGATCCGCTCGAGTTCGTGCGCGCGTTCATGGCGCGCTACCGCGCCGCGCCGCGGCCGGGACTGCCCCGCTTCTGCGGCGGGCTCGCCGGCTGCTTCGGCTACGACACGGTGCGCCACGTCGAGCAACGGCTCGCCGGCCACGCGCCGACCGGCCCGTCCGGGCTCGACGACGTCCCGGACATCCTGCTCATGCTGACCGACGAGCTCGCGGTCATCGACAACCTCGCCGGCAAGATCTACCTGATCGTCTACGCCGATCCCTCGGTCCCGAACGCCTACGCGAGCGCCCACGACCGGCTGCAGGAGCTGCGCAGGAAGCTGCGCACGCCGGTGGAGATCCCGTTGCAGACGGCCATCGCGACGACGCGGGCCGCAAGCGAGTTCGGACACGACGGCTTCTGCGCAGCGGTCGCGCGCGCCAAGGAGTACATCGCGGCAGGCGACATCATGCAGGTGGTGTTGTCGCAGCGGATGTCGATGCCGTTCGGCGCCGAGCCGCTGTCGCTGTACCGGGCGCTGCGCTCGCTCAACCCGTCGCCGTACATGTTCTACTACGACTTCGGCGACTACCACGTCGTCGGGGCTTCCCCGGAGATCCTCGTACGCAAGGAGGGCCGGACGGTGACGCTGCGCCCGATCGCCGGCACGCGCCCGCGCGGCCCGACGCGCGAGGCCGACGAGAAGCTTGCCGCCGAGCTTCTCGCCGACCCCAAGGAAATCGCGGAGCACGTGATGCTGCTCGACCTCGGCCGCAACGACGTCGGCCGCGTGGCCGCGACCGGCACGGTGAAGGTCACCGAGAAGATGGCGATCGAGCGCTACTCGCACGTGATGCACATCGTCTCCAACGTCGAGGGCGAGCTCGCGCCCGGTCTCGCCTCCCTCGACGTGCTGCGCGCGACGTTTCCGGCCGGCACGGTGTCGGGTGCGCCGAAGGTGCGCGCGATGGAGATCATTGACGAGCTCGAGCCGACGCGGCGCGGAGTCTACGCCGGGGCGGCCGGCTACATCTCGTTCCAGGACGACATGGACCTCGCGATCGCGATCCGCACCGCCGTCGTGAAGGACGGCACGCTGTACGTGCAGGTAGGCGCGGGCATCGTCCACGACTCCGTGCCGGAGTCCGAGTGGCAGGAGACGCAGAACAAGGCCAAGGCGGTGCTGCGCGCGGCGGAGATGGTGCAGCTCGGGCTGGACGAAGAGACATGAGCGCCGAAGGGCCGCCCCGAGGCGCTCATTGCGCCCCCTTGGGGGGCAGCGAAGCGGCGAACGCCGCGAGCGTGGGGGCGCAGGAGCGAGCGCGAGGGGCCGGCCCATGCTGCTGATGATCGACAACTACGACAGCTTCACCTACAACCTGGTCCAGTACCTGGGCGAGCTCGGCGCCGACGTGCTGGTGCAGCGCAACGACGCGATCACGCTCGACCAGGTCGAAGCGTGGGCGCCCGAGCGCATCGTGATCTCGCCCGGCCCCTGCACGCCGGCGGAGGCCGGGATCTCGGTGCCGCTGCTCCGGCGCTTCGCGGGACGCATCCCGATGCTCGGCGTCTGTCTCGGCCACCAGGCGATCGGCGAGGCGTTCGGCGGGCGCGTCGTGCGTGCGGCGCGCGTGATGCACGGCAAGCTCGACCAGGTCACGCACGACGGCCGCGGCGTCTTCACCGGCATCCCGTCGCCGGTCACGGTCACGCGCTACCATTCGCTCGCGATCGAGCGCGCCACGTTGCCCGACTGCCTCGAGGTGACGGCAACGACACCGGACGCCGAGATCATGGGCGTGCGCCATCGCGAGCACGCGGTCGAGGGCGTGCAGTTCCACCCCGAAGCGATCCTGACGGAGCATGGCCACGCGATGCTCCGCAACTTCCTCGACGGCCGGCGCTAGCTCCGGCCGCCAACGAGCCCATCTACCGAACCCGAGCGAGGGGACCATGCAGCTTTCGATGTCCGAGGCCGTGCAGCGCACGGTCGAGCACCGCGAGATCTTCCACGACGAGATGCTGGCGCTGATGCGCCGGATCATGAGCGGCGAGGCGACGCCGGTGATGATCGCGGCGCTGATGGTCGGCCTGCGCGTGAAGAAGGAAACCGTCGGCGAGATCGCCGCCGCTGCGCAGGTGATGCGGGAGTTCGCGACCCGGGTGCCGGTGGCGGAACCGGAGTCGCTCCTCGACATCGTCGGCACGGGCGGCGACGCGTCGCACACGTTCAACATCTCGACCGCGTCGATGTTCGTCGCCGCCGGTGCCGGCGCGCGCGTGGCGAAGCACGGCAACCGCTCGGTGTCGTCGAAGTCGGGCAGCGCCGACGTGCTGGAGGCGCTCGGTGCGAACATCATGCTGACGCCGGACCAGGTCGCGACGTGCATCGCCGAGACCGGCGTCGGCTTCATGTTCGCGCCGCAGCACCACGGTGCGATGAAGCACGCGGCGCCGGTGCGGAAGGAACTCGGCATCCGGACGATCTTCAACATCCTCGGCCCGCTCACCAACCCGGCCGGCGCGGCCAACCAGCTGCTCGGCGTGTTCCATCCGGACCTGGTCGGCATCCTGGTCCGCGTGCTCGAGAACCTCGGCAGCCGACACGTGCTGGTCGTGCACGGCAAGGACGGCATGGACGAGGTGTCGCTGGGCGCGGCGACGATGGTCGGCGAGTTGAAGGACGGGGAGGTGCGCGAGTACGAGATCCATCCGGAGGACTTCGGCATGCGCATGATGAGCAACCGCAGCCTCAAGGTCGAGGACGCGCAGGCCTCGAAGGCGATGGTGCTCGACGCGCTCGCCAACGCCGAGGGGGCCGCTCGCGACATCGTCGTGCTGAACGCCGGCACGGCGCTCTACGCGGCGAACCGCGCCTCGTCGATCAAGGAGGGCATCGAGCAGGCGCGCGCGTCGATCGCGAGCGGCGCGGCGCAGCGCAAGCTCGACGAGTTCGTCGCCCTCACCCGCAAGCTGGGGACCAGCGCGTGAGTGCCGCAGGCGATTGCCTGTTCTGCGCGCTGGTGGCGGGACGGATTCCCGCCCGGCGCGTCTACGAGGACGCGGCGCACCTTGCCTTCTTCCCGCTGAAGCACATCGAGCCCGGGCACACGCTGCTCGTGCCGAAGCGCCACGCCGAATACGTGTTCGACATGGCCGACGGCGATTACCAGGCGCTCTGGACCGCCGCCAAGCGCATTGCACCGGCGATTCGCGCGGTCACGGGCGCCGCGCGCGTCGGCATTGCCGTCGAGGGCTTCTCGGTACCGCACGTGCACGTGCACCTCGTCCCGATCAACGCGCTGAACGACCTCAACCCGGCGCGTGAGCAGGCGATCGCCGACGCGCGGGCGGACGCGCTCGCCGCGGCGCTGCGCGCGGCGCTCCGGGCATGAGCGACATCCTGGACAGGATCCTCGCGCAGAAGGCCGAGGAGATCGCCGCGGCGAAGGCGGCGCGATCGCTCGCGGAGACCGAGGCCGCGGCGCGGGCGGCGTCCCCGCCGCGCGACTTCGAGGGGGGGCTGCGACGGGCCATCGCGGCCGGGCGCGCCGCGGTGATCGCCGAGATCAAGAAGGCGAGCCCGAGCAAGGGTGTGATCCGCGAGGACTTCGACCCGGCGGCGATTGCCGCGAGCTACGAGCGCGGCGGCGCCGCGTGCCTGTCGGTGCTCACCGACCGCACGTTCTTCCAGGGCGCGCCGGAGTACCTCGCTGCCGCGCGCGGCGCCTGCGCGCTGCCGGCATTGCGCAAGGAGTTCGTCGTCGACCCCTATCAGGTGCTGGAGTCGCGTGCGCTCGGCGCCGACGCGATCCTGCTGATCGTCGCGGCGCTCGACGACGCCCGGCTCGCGGCGCTTGCCGGAGCGGCGCGCGATCTCGGCATGGCGGTGCTGGTCGAGGTGCACGACGCGCGCGAACTCGACCGGGCGCTGGTCGTGCCGGACGCGATCCTCGGCATCAACAACCGCAACCTGCGCGACTTCTCGGTCTCGCTGCAGACCACGATCGCGCTCCTGCCACGGATTCCCGCCGGGCGGCTCGTGGTGACCGAGAGCGGCATCCTCGCGCAGCGCGACGTCGCGCAGATGAAGCGGCACGGCGTGAACGCGTTCCTGGTGGGCGAGGCGTTCATGCGCGCCCCGGATCCCGGGGCGGCGCTGGCGGCGTTGTTCGAGTAATGTCCGCGCATCCGGCGGTTGACGCCGCGTCGCCGCCGCGGGAGCATGCCGTTTTTGCGTAGTTCGGGGCGCGCCGGGTGCTCCGCACGCGCGACGCCAAGGAGGCCCCGATGAGCAAGCTCGACTGGCTGCCCGCAGTGTCCAATCCGCTGACGCCCTATCTCACGGTCGGCAGCGCAGCCGCGGCGCTCGACTTCTACGAGCGCGCGTTCGGCTTCGAGCGCGGCGAGATGGCGATGCGCGACGACCAGGGCAACATCGTCCACGGCGAGCTCTACTACCACGGGCGCAGCATCGCGATGCTCGCGCCGGAGGGCGCGTGGGGCGGTACCGACCGCACGCCGGCGCACGCGGGCATCCGCCTGCCCCTCAACTTCTACGTCTACTGTCCGGATGTCGACCGGGTCGCCGCCGACGCGAAGGCGGCCGGCGCGACGATCGAGCGTCCCCCGGAGGACATGTTCTGGGGCGATCGCACCGCGACGATCCGCGACCCCGACGGCTACCTCTGGATGTTCGCGACCAAGCGGGGCGACTTCGATCCGGCCAAGGCGCCGCAGCCGTAGTGTCATTGCGAGTTGCTATGATGCGCGGCAATCCGGCGCGCTTGCCGACGTGCGAGCCACCGTTCCCAGTCGCACATCCCGCCCGCATCCGACCTCGGCCTCCATGTCGGCGATCTCGCTCGCAAGCGTGAGCAAGCACTGGACGACCGAGCAGGGGCGCGTCCAGGGCGTCGACGGGCTCTCGTTCGAGCTCGAGCCCGGGACGCTGAACGTCCTGCTCGGACCCTCCGGATGCGGCAAGTCGACGACGCTGCGTCTCATCGCCGGATTGGAGGCCGCCGACGGGGGGACCATCCGCATCGCCGGCCGGGACGTGACGCGCCTGCCTCCCGCGCAGCGCTCGATCTCGATGGTATTCCAGTCGTACGCGCTGTTCCCGCACCTGTCGGTCGCGGAGAACATCCTGTTCGGGCTCAAGGTGCGCAAGGTCCCGGCGGCCGAGCGCGACGCGCGTCTCGCGCGGGTGGCGGAGCTGCTCGGCCTCGGCGCGCTGCTCGCCCGCAAGCCTTCGCAGCTCTCCGGCGGGCAGCAGCAGCGTGTAGCGCTCGGTCGCGCGATCATCGCCGAGGCTCCCGTGTGCCTGATGGATGAGCCGCTGTCGAACCTCGACGCGCAGCTGCGTGCCGAGATGCGCGGCGAGATCCGCGCGCTGCAGACCAAGCTCGGCATCACGATGGTGTACGTGACCCACGACCAGGTCGAGGCGATGTCGATGGCCGACCGCGTGATCCTGCTGAACGCCGGGCGGATCGAGCAGAACGGCGCCCCGGCGGACCTCTACGAGCATCCCGCGAACACCTTCGTCGCGCGCTTCATCGGCACGCCGCCGATGAACCTGCTGCGGCTCGCGGCCCGCGACGGCGGCGCGGTGGTCGACGGCACCGACGGGCCGGTGGTCCTGCCCGTGGCGTGCGCGGGCGGGATGCTCGGCGTGCGCCCGGAGCACGTCGCCCTCGCCGAGCGCGGCGTGCGCGCGTCGGTACAGAGCATCGAGTACCTCGGTGGCGACTCGCTCGTCATGTGCCGCATCGGCGACGGCAGCCTGGCCGTGCGCGCGCCAGGACGGGTGCCCGTTCGCGCCGGCGACGCCGTGGGCCTGGATTGGCCGCCGGAGGCGGTCCACTTTTTCGAGGCGTCGGGACGCAGCGTCGGGGTACCTTCCCGCCGCGGTGCCGCCGCGCTTGCATAGGGCCGGCATCGATCGGCCGCACAACGGAGGAATCCCATGCTGAGCTCCATCCGCCGCGTCGCCGCGGCGCTCCTCGTCGCACTCCTGCCGGCGCTCGCATGGGCCCAGGTCGAGGTGTCGTTCTACTACCCGGTGGCCGTCGGCGGGCCGATCACGAAGATCATCGACGGTTTCGCCGCCGATTTCGAGAAGGAGAATCCCGGCGTCAAGATCCGGCCGATCTATTCGGGCAGCTACCAGGAATCGATCGCGAAGGCGCTCACCGCCGTGAAGAGCGGCGAGCCGCCGGTGACGTCGATCCTGCTGTCGACGGACATGTTCACGCTGATCGACGAGGACGCGATCGTGCCTTTCGACGAGATCGCGAAGTCGGCCGACGACCAGGCGTGGGTGAAGAGCTTCTACCCGGCGTTCATGGAGAACAGCCAGACCGGTGGCAAGACCTGGGGCATACCGTTCCAGCGCTCGACGATCGTGCTCTACTGGAACAAGGAGATGTTCAAGGAGGCGGGACTCGACCCCAACCGGCCGCCGGCCAACTGGAGCGAGCAGCTCGAGTACGCGCAGAAGCTGACCAAGCGCGACGCCGCCGGCAAGGTCACGCAGTGGGGCATCCAGATCCCGTCGTCGGGCTTCCCCTATTGGCTGTTCCAGGCGCTCGCGATCCAGAATGGCGTCAACCTGATGAACGCGGCGGGCACCGAGACGTACTACGACCGGCCGGAGGTCGTCGGTGCGCTGCAGTACTGGGTCGACCTGGCGCGCAAGCACAAGGTGCACCCGGAAGGCATCGTCGAGTGGGGCACGACGCCCAGGGACTTCTTCGAGCGCAAGATGGCGATGATGTGGACCACCACCGGCAACCTGACCAACGTGCGCAACAACGCCAAGTTCGACTTCGGCGTGGCGATGCTGCCGGCCGGCAAGCAGCGTGGCAGTCCCACCGGCGGCGGCAACTTCTACGTCTTCAAGAAGTCGACGCCGGCCCAGCGCGAGGCGGCGCTCAAGTTCATCAAGTGGATCACGCAGCCCGCGCGTGCCGCGCAGTGGGGCATCGACACGGGATACGTCGCCGTGCGCCCGGATGCGTTCGACACGCCGGCGATGAAGCAGTACGTCGCGGGCTTCCCGGCCGCCGCGGTCGCGCGCGATCAATTGCCGTACGCCAAGGCGGAGCTCTCCACGCACGACAATCAGCGCGTCACCAAGGCGCTCAACGACGGCCTCCAGGCTGCGCTCACCGGCACGAAGACGCCCGAGCAGGCGCTGAAGGATGCGCAGCGCGAGGCGGAGCGGCTGCTGCGCCCCTATCGTCGTTGAGCGACGCAGCGCACGTCCCGGTCCCCGCGTCCGGCTTCGCCGCGGCGCGGGGAGCGCATGCTCCGCCGGCGGTGGAGCGCGTCCCGGGTACGGGTTCGCCGTGACGCGCACTGCGCAATGGGTCCACGGCTGGCTGCTGCTCGCGCCGGCGCTTGCGCTGCTCGCGCTGTTCACGCACTACCCGGCGGTCGCCAACCTCTGGCACAGCTTCTTCTCGACGCCGAAGGCCGGCCGGCCGTCGGTGTACGTCGGCCTCGACAACTACCGCACGATGGTCGAGGACCCGATCTTCTGGCAGGCGCTCGAAAACAACCTCTGGTACGCGATCGGCACGATCCCGCTGTCGATCGCACTGGCGCTGCTGATGGCGCTCTGGGTCAACGACCGCCTGCCGGGCCGGGGCCTGCTCCGGCTGGCGTTCTTCACGCCGACCGTGCTGCCGATGATCGCGGTGGCGAACATCTGGCTGTTCTTCTTCACGCCCGAGTACGGCCTCCTCGAGCAGATCACCAAGGGCATGGGCTTCGGCAGCCACAACTGGCTCGGCAGCAACGAGACCGCGCTCGCGGCGCTGATGGCGGTCACGGTGTGGAAGGAAGCCGGCTTCTTCATGATCTTCTACCTGGCCGCGCTGCAGTCGATCTCGCCGTATCTCGCCGAGGCCGCCGCGATCGAGGGCGCCTCGCGCGGGTACTTCTTCCGTCGGGTGATCTTCCCGCTGCTCATGCCGACGACGCTGTTCGTGCTGGTGAACGCCGTGATCAACGCGTTCCGGCTGGTCGACCACATCGTCGTCATGACGCGCGGCGGTCCGGACAACGCGACCGCGCTCCTGCTCTACTACATCTTCGAGACCGGGTTCCGCTTCTGGGACTCGGCCTATGCCGCCACGCTCACGATGGTGCTGCTCGCGATACTCGGGACCGTCGCGCTCGTGCAGTTCTTCATCCTCGACCGCAAGGTGCATTACCAGTGAGCGCGGCGGGCGACAGCCAAGGCCCGCAGGGCCCGACGCCGCGCGAGCTGGCACGCGGCCGACGCGCGACGGTGGCGAGACGGGGCATGGCAAGGAGGCCGCAGTGAACGCGGCGGCGCACGTGTACGAGCGCCGGGGCGCGGGACGCGCCCTCGAGACCGTCGCGGCGTGGACGCTCGGCGTGCTCTGGGTGCTGCCGCTGCTCTACGCGCTGTGGACGGCGTTCCATCCCAGCGAGTTCTCGACGCGCTTCGTGCTGGCCGCGCCGCTCTCGCTGGAGAACTTCGCCAAGGCGTGGCAGGCGGCCCCGTTCGCGCGCTACTTCGTGAACACGGTGATGCTGGTCACGATGGTCCTCGCCGCGCAGCTCGTGCTCGTGACGCTGGCGGCCTACGCGTTCGCGCGCTTCGAGTTTCCCGGCCGGCAGGTGCTCTTCGCCCTCGTGCTGATGCAGCTGATGGTGATGCCCGACGTGCTGCTGGTCGAGAACTACCGCACGATGGCCGGGCTGGGCCTCAAGGACACGATCCTCGCCATCGGACTCCCGTACTTCGCCAGCGCCTTCGGCATCTTCCTGCTGCGCCAGGCGTTCAAGCAGGTGCCGAAGGAGCTCGACGAGGCCGCGCGCGTCGAGGGCTGCTCGCCGCTCGGCACGCTGTGGCGGGTCTACGTGCCGCTGGCGCGGCCCACCTACCTCGCCTACGCGCTGGTGTCGGTGTCCTACCACTGGAACAATTTCCTCTGGCCGCTGATCATCACCAACTCCGTCGAGTCCCGGCCGGTGACGGTCGGCCTGCAGGTGTTCTCGGCGACCGACCAGGGCATCGACTGGTCGATCATCAACGCGGCGACACTCATGACCACGGCGCCGCTGCTGATCGCCTTCCTGCTCTTCCAGCGGCAGTTCGTGCAGTCCTTCATCCGTGCGGGAATCAAATGAAGATCTTGACCTGGAACGTCCAGTGGTGCCGCGGCATCGACGGCCGCGTCGATCCGGCGCGCATCGTCGCCGAGGCGCAGCGCATCGCCGACTTCGACGTGCTCTGCCTGCAGGAAGTCGCCGACAACTTCCCGGACCCGCGCCTCGCGGGCAACGACGCGAGCGACCAGTTCGCTGCGATCGCCGCCCTCCTCCCCGGATTCGAGGCGGTGCCGGGGGTCGCGGTCGACCATCCCGGCGAAGGGGGCCGTCGGCGCCGGTTCGGCAACATGATCCTGTCGCGCCTGCCGGTGCGGCAGGTGTTCCGGTGGCTGCTGCCGCACCCGCTGCAGCCGAACACGCCGTGGATGGCGCGCATCGCCGTCGAGGCGGTGATCGGCGCACCGGGCGGCGACGTACGCGTGATCACCACACACCTCGAGTGGTACTCGGAACGGCAGCGGGCGGCGCAGGTGGAAGCGTTGCGCCGCATCTACGCCGACGGCCACGCGCACGCGAGCGAGGCCCGGGTGACCACCGACGACGGCGGGACGTTCCAGACGTTCGTGCGGCCGAAGGCGACGGTGATCTGCGGCGACTTCAATCTCGAGCACTCGAGCGACCTGCACGCGCGCATGATCGCGCCGTTCGACGACGGCACGCCGGCGCTAGCCAATGCCTTCGAGCTGCTCAATCCGGGCGAGCCCTATCCGGCGACGTTCTGCATCCACAACGTGATGCCGGGCTACGGGGAGCTCCACTGCGACTTCTTCTTCGTCAGCCCCGAGGCGGCGGCGCGCGTCACCGCGTGGCAGATCGACCAGGACACGCAGGCTTCCGATCACCAGCCGCTGGTACTGACGCTCTCCTAGGGTCGGGGCGAGCGTCGACCCCGGGGCGGTAGAATTCCGCCCGGACGCCTGCGCGCGGCGAGCTCGTGTCGCGCGAGCGGCGGTGAACGTGCCACGCCCTTCCTGCGCTCAACTCCCGAGGGTCGCTTGACGACCGACGACGCGCTCACCGCGCTCGCGGCGTCGGGGCGGCCGGCGATCGTATTCGTCGTCCACGGCTGGGGTGGCGGTATCCGGCGGCACGTCGACGACCTCGCGGCACTGGCCGCGCCACGGGTCAACGTGGTGCTGATCGAGCCGGCGGCCGGAGACGCGGTGCGCCTGCGTGCCCACGGCGCGGAGGCGGGGCTGTACTTCGCCTTGCCGCGCGACCATCCGCAGCTCGCCGCGGTGCTTGCGGCGATCGGCGCCGAGCGGCTGCACTTCCATCAGGTGAAGGGACTGCCGCAGGCGATCCTGGACCTGCCACGCGTCACGGGGTTGCCCTATGACGTCACGCTGCACGACTACCTCGCGATCTGCCCGCAGCTGCAGCTCGTCACCGCGGACGGCCGCTACTGCGGGGAGCCGGGTGAGCCCGGATGCGCCGCCTGCCTCGCGCAACGGCCGGCGTTCTGGCCGCTCGACATCCGCGGCTGGCGGGCCGTCTTCGCCGAACTGCTGCGTGGCGCCAGCCGGGTGATCGCACCGTCGCGCGACGTCGCGGCGCGCATCGCCCGTTACGTGCCGGGGCTGGCGATCCACGTCTGGCCGCACCCCGAGGCGCCGCTCGTCGTGCCCGCGGTGACGCGCGTGGCCACGATCGGGATGCTGTCGCGCGAGAAGGGCTTCGACGCCGTCGCGGCCTGCGCGGTGGACGCGCAGGCGCGCGGACTGCCACTCGCGTTCCGCATCCTGGGCCCGTCGGCGGCGCCGTTGCCGGCGCTGCCGCCGTCGCGCATTGCGATGACCGGCGAGTTCGCGGAAGGCGACCTTGCCGCGCTGCTCGCCGCCGAGCGTCCCGACGTGCTCTGGTTTCCCGCGCAGTGGCCCGAGACCTGGACCTACACGCTGTCGGTCGCGCTGGCGGCTGGCGTCCCCATCGTGGCGTCGGACCTCGGCGCGCCTGCCGAGCGCCTTGCCGGCCGCGCCGACGCGCACCTGCTGCGATGGGATGCCACGGCCGCGGCGTGGAACGACGCGCTGCTCGCCGCGGCACCGGCGGCGCCTCCCAGAACCGCGACCGTGGTCGGGGCGGATCCCGCCGATTATGCCGAGCGCTATCTCGCACCGCTTCGCCAGGAGGCGCGCAGGGCAGCGACCGCGTGGCCCTGGCTCGACCCGCGGCACCTGCAACCACCGCCGGCAGCGCGCGGCGCCGACCTGCCGCTCGCGGATCTCGTGCGCGCGGGAATGCTGTGCGGCCGCGCCGAGGCGCGCGCGGCGCTCGTCGCGCGCGCGCAGTTCGCCGACGTCGAGCTCGCGGGATACGCCCGGCGGCTCGAGCTCGCCGAGCGCGAGACCGAGGACGCGCGCGCGCGGGCGGAGGAACTCGAGACGTCGACCACCTGGCGCATGACGGAGCCGGTGCGAGCCGCGATGCATCGCGGCAAGGTGGTTGCAGCCCGCGCCCGCGCCGGCGCGCGCGGTCTGCGGCAGCTGCCGCGGCAGGCGTCGCTCGCGATGACGCTGCTGCGCGACGAGGGTCCGCGCGCGGTGGCCTCGCGCGTCGCGCGCAAGTTGAAGGGCGGCGGACGGTTTCGTTCGCCGAAGCCGGTGAGCTACCGACAGGCCGACGCGGTCGCGCCACTCGCGTTCCCGACGGTGGACGCGCCGCGGGCATCGATCGTGATCCCCGTGTATGGCAAGCCGCTCCTCACGTTCACCTGCCTCGCGAGCGTGCTCGCGAATACCGATGCCGCGTCCTGCGAGGTGATCGTCGTCGACGACGCGTCGCCGGAGCCGATGGCCGAGGCACTGTCCCCGGTGAGCGGCGTGCGCTTCGAGCGCAACGCCGGGAACCAGGGCTTCATCGGCAGCTGCAACCGCGGTGCTGCGCTCGCGCGCGGCGAGTTCCTCGTCTTCCTCAACAACGACACGATCGTCACCCCGGGCTGGCTCGATGCGCTGCTGGCCGTGTTCGAGCGGCGCCCCGACGCGGGGCTCGTCGGGGCGAAGCTCATCTATCCCGACGGCCGCCTGCAGGAGGCCGGCGGCATCGTGTGGCGCGATGGCTCGGCGTGGAACGTCGGCCGCGACGACGATCCCGACCGGCCCGAGTACAACTACCTGCGCGAGGCCGACTACTGCTCGGGCGCCTGCCTCGCGATCCCCGGGGTACTGTGGCGTGCGCTGGGCGGGTTCGATGCGCGCTACAAGCCGGCCTACTACGAGGACACGGATCTCGCGTTCGCAGTCCGCGCGGCGGGGCGCCGCGTCTACTACCAGCCCGCGGCGACGGTCGTGCACTTCGAGGGCCAGACCTCGGGCACCGATCCCGGCGCCGGCGTGAAGCAGCACCAGGAGACCAACCGCCACGCGTTCCGCGCCAAGTGGGGCGAGGTACTCGCGTCGCACCGTGGCAACGGCGTGCACCCTGAGCTCGAGCGCGATCGCGGGGTGAGGTGGCGCGTGCTGATGGTCGATGCCCGCATGCTGACGCCCGACCAGGACTCGGGGTCGCTGCGCACGCTCGCGATGCTGGAGCTCGCTATCGAGGCCGGGGCGAAAGTGACGTTCGTCGGCGACAATCTCGAGTACCGCGAACCCTACGTCGGCGAGCTGCAGGCGCGGGGCGTCGAGGTACTTTACGCCCCCTACGTGAGCTCGATCGCCGAGCTGCTCGACCGGCGCGGCCGCGAGTTCGACCTGGTGATCCTCGCGCGGCACTACGTCGCGGTGAAGCACGTCGACGCGATCAGGCGCTTCGCGCCGAAGGCGTTGGTCGCGTTCGACACCGTCGACCTGCATTTTCTGCGCGCCGAGCGGCTGGCGGAGATCGAGGGCGGCGCGGTGGCACGGGCCGCGGCGCGCGCGCGCCGCGACGAGGAGCTTGCGCTGATCCGGCGCGTCGACGTGACGATCGTCGTTTCGCCGGTGGAGCGCGACGTGTTGCGGGGCCTCCTGCCCGAAGCGGAGGTGCTGCTGCTCTCCAACATCCACGAGCCGATCGGCGGCGGCAAGCCGTTCGCCGAGCGCGAAGGGCTGGTGTTCATCGGCGGCTTCGAGCACCCGCCGAACACCGATGCCGTGCTCTGGTACGCGCAGCAGGTTCTGCCCCGCGTGCGACAGCGGCTGCCGGGGGTCCCCATCTACATCGTCGGCAGCAAGGTGCCGTCGACGATTCGCGCGCTTGCGGCGCCCGACTTCGTCGTCACCGGCTACGTGCCCGACGTCGCGCCGTTCTTCACCGGCTGCAAGCTGTCGGTCGCGCCGCTGCGCTACGGCGCGGGCGTCAAGGGCAAGGTCAACCTGGCGATGAGCTACGGGTTGCCCGTGGTCGCGACGTCACCGGCGGTCGAGGGCATGCACCTCGTGCCGGGCGAGGACGTGATGGTGGCCGACGATCCGGAGCAATTTGCGGCCGCGATCGTCCGCGTCTACCGCGACGAGTCGCTGTGGCAGCGTCTCGCCGCCGGCGGCATCGAGAACATCCGTCGCCACTTCTCGCGTGCAGTGGCAAGGCAGGCGCTCGACGAGCTCTTCGCGCTCGCCGACGCCCGCAAGCCGCGAAAGTAGGGTCAGACTCGACTTTCCTCCGAAAGTGGGGTCAGACTCGACTTTCCATGGGTGCGCGTCGATGATGCTGACGTACGGTGCGGAAAGTCGAGTCTGACCCCACTTTCAGAGTCTGACCCTACTTTCGGGTGAAGAAGAGGTCGAACACCGGGTGGCCAAGCCGCTTGCCGCGCCGCTCGAACTTGGTCTGCGGGCGCGATTCGGGGCGCGGCGCGAAGCCCTGCACCGTGTTGACGAGCAGGCGTTCCGCCCCGAGGGTCGCGAGCATCTCCTCGGCGTAGTCCGACCAGTCGGTCGCGACGTGCAGGTAGCCGCCAGGCGCGAGCCGCAGCGCGAGCGCGTGCACGAAATCCGGCCTGAGCAGCCGGCGCTTGTGGTGGCGCTTCTTCGGCCACGGATCCGGGAAGAACACGTGGATGCCGGCAAGGGAGCCCAGCGGAATCATCGCGTCGACCACCTCGACCGCGTCGTGACGGATCACGCGCACGTTGGCGAGTCCGCGCCCGTCGACCTCGCGGAGCAGGCTGCCGACGCCCGGCGCGTGCACCTCGATGCCGACGAAGTCGCGTTCCGGATGCGCGGCGGCGATCTCCACCGTCGTCTCGCCCATGCCGAAGCCGATCTCCAGCACCACGGGCGCGGCACGGCCGAACACGTGCTGCCAGTCGAGCGGCGCGCGCGTGAAGGGCAGCCCGTAGCGCGGCAGGAGCTGGTCGAGCGCGCGCTGCTGCGCCGTCGACATCCGCCCCTGTCGCAGCACGAAGCTGCGCACCGGGCGGCGGACGTCCTGCGGCCGCGAGACCGCAGGATCAGCGGCGCTGTTGGCGCTCACTTGCCGCCGACGCGGCCCCAGCCGGGATCGGCGAGCCGGCGTTCGAGCGTCTTGCCGGTCTCGGTGCCGTCGACGGTGTAGTCGACGACCAGCGTTTCCTGGCTTTTCCAGCGCACGCCGGCGTCCGACCAGCGTTCCGTGGGTGCCCATTGCAACTCGCGCACGACGCCGTCGCGCGTGACGCGCCAGACCGCCAGCAGGTTTTCGCAGCGCTGCGGGCAGAAGTCTGCGGTCGCGATGCGCTGCCGGTCCGGCGAGAGCACCGGCTCGGCGGGCAGCGGGGTCTGCCGGTTGGTGGCCCGCTGCACGAGCAGGAAGCCGGCGTCGTCGTCGCGCGACACCCAGAGCACCGTCGCGTTGATCTCGGAGACGTAGTCCCACAGCGCATAGCTCGTGCCGCCGGAAATCGTGTTGACGTCGGTGAACGTGGCCGTGCCGGAGGGGTAGAGCGCCACCTTGAGCGCGTCGCCGTCGCGGGCCGCGACACCCGGCAGGCGCTTCATCTGCTCGGCCTCGACCTTGCGCGCGCAGTGCGCAGGGCCCTCGGCATCGGCGCACAGCCGCGCGATCTCGGCGTTCTCGACGGGCGCCGCGCCCGCCGCGCCCGAGACGGCGGCGACCACGGCGGCGATCAGACGCGGCGGCCTCATCCGATCAGCCCCGTCGCGGGCGAGCTCGGGCTCGCGGCGTACAGCTTGCGCGGCATGCGGCCGGCGAGGAAGGCCCCGCGCCCGGCCTCGACCGCGAGCCGCATTGCGCCGGCCATCCGCACCGGGTCCTTCGCAAGTGCGATGGCCGTGTTCATCAGCACGCCGTCGCAGCCGAGCTCCATGGCGATCGCGGCATCCGAGGCGGTGCCCACGCCGGCGTCGACGAGCACCGGTACCTCTGCCTGCTCGATGATGAGGCGCAGATTCCACGGATTGAGGATGCCCATGCCCGAGCCGATCAGCGACGCGAGCGGCATGATCGCGCAGCAGCCGATGGCCTCGAGCTCGCGGGCGACGATCGGGTCGTCCGACGTGTAGACCATGACGTCGAAGCCGTCCGCGACCAGGGACTCAGCCGCCTTCAGCGTCTGGCGCACGTCGGGAAACAGCGTGTCCTTGTCGCCCAGCACCTCGAGCTTGACGAGCTTGTGGCCATCGAGCAGTTCGCGCGCGAGCTTGAGCGTGCGGATGGCGTCGTCGGCGGTGTAGCAGCCCGCGGTGTTGGGGAGGTAGGTGAAGCGCGATGACGGGAGGAAATCGAGCAGCGACGGCGCACCGGGATCCTGGCCGAGGTTGGTGCGCCGGATCGCGACGGTGACGATGTCCGCTCCCGAGGCCTCGACGGCCGCACGGGTCTGCGCGAAGTCCTTGTACTTGCCGGTGCCGACGAGGAGCCGCGACCGGTAGTCGCGGCCGGCGATTCGCAGCGGGGGATCGGGCAGCGACGTGTTGACGAGCGGGGCGTTCATGCGCGGATTTTACGCCGCCCGGGCGCCGCGCTCGTCCGTGCAACGGCCGCCGCGAGGCGGCCCCTGGCTGTCACTGGCGACGACACCGGCCGGCAGTCACGGCGGCAAGGGCGACGGCAACCCCTGGCGGCCGACGCGCCGCGTGCGGCCCGCCGATTGCGTTGGACGACGACTCGCCTCCGAGACGGGGGAATGGTGCGCGGCAGCCGAGTGAGGCCGCGTTGGCTTACCTGAGGGCAAAGGGATGACGATGAACCTCGACATGACGGCGGAACAGCTGGCGGCGGCGCGGCAGCGCGACCGCGAGTCCGACCTGCAGGTCCGGACGTTCGACGCGGAGGCGCACGCGCGGCGCGAGGACCGGATCAATCGCGAAATCACGACGCGCCGGGTCCTGGGGAACGGCAGGCGACGTTGGCGCAGGCGGGCGTGATTCTTGGCGACACGCCGGGCTCCTACGGTGTCGGCAGGCAGTCGCGCCGGATGATCGAGGAAGTGCGCGAAGGTCGGCTGACGCTGAAGCACGGCACGATCGACAAGTTTCGCGACGGGCAGAACCGGCTGAACAAGGCGACCGCGATCGTGGACGTCGACGAGCTGCGCCGCTGGGTGCACGAGCACGGGGCGCCCCGGCCGACCATGTCAAGCGCTGCCGGGCTCTGGCAGAAGCTCGAGGGCTGACCATGACGACGCTGACTCCTGCCGAGCGCCGCGCCGAGTACCTGGCGCGCGGTCCCGGTGTCCGCTCGCGGCATCGTCGAGCGCGCATTCGCGTGCGCTGCATCGAAGCGCGACGGCGATCAAGGCGAAGTGTCTGGACTGCTCGCACTTCGACCGGGCCGAAATCGCGGACTGCGCTGGTGATGCTCTGCCCGCTCTGGTCGTACAGGCCCTATCAGGAGGCCGTGAAACATCCGTGGAACAGCCCCGGCGAGCGTTCCGTGCGATGAAACCGGCTCGGCAGGTGTCCCGGCCTCACCCGCAACCCTGCGCGACGATTTCGCGCTCACAGACGAGGTTTCACGATGACGATTACAGAGGTAATTCCCGCAGACCCGACGCTCGAGCTCCGGATTGTTGCGCGTTTGATCGGCGATCCGACGACACGGCGACAGCGGGCCGCAGCTGGCGCGGCTGATCGCGGCGGCGCGGTACGGCCAGCTGCGAACCCTGGGCGACCCGAATTTCCTCGAGGTCGAGCAAGAGGGCGGCGGCCGCTACCGCATCGAGAGGACTGACCTGCGTTTCATGCACGTGACCCGAACCGACCTCGCCGCGTGGCTTGCCGCGCACGGGGCCCAGGACGGCCGCGCAAGCCCGGCGGCTGAGTGGGCCGCCACCACCACCGAGGGAGTTCCCCATGCGTAACCTGCTGTTCGAAGCGGCCCAGGCCGACACGCTTTCCATCGTCACCGTGGGTCGGCTGATGGGCGACCCGCGAATCCCGTCGAACACGCCCGGGCAGCAAGCGGAGCGGCTGATCGCTGCCGCGGCCGAAGGCAAGCTCAAGCTCTCGGCGTCGGGGCCCGATGGCTACGAGCACGTGACGCGCTCGGAGCTCGGCCGCTGGCTGACTGCGTACGGCAGCCAGAGCGACAGGAACGGGATCGCGATGAATTGGGCGCGTGGCGTCGGGCGCGTCGAGCCCGCGACGCCGACCGCTCCTGCACCGCTGCCCCAGGCCTCGCCTGCTCGGCACTTCGCTGCCGCCCCGAGTCCGAGCCCGACCCCGAAACCGAGCCGAGTCCGAGCAAGACCGACGGCCGCAATCCCCTGGCGCCGATGTACCTGCGCGGCGGCGTGGTGCGCATCGCGCCGAAGTAGCTCGCCCCTTCAGTCGGCGGGAAGCGTTCTGAGGCGCTCCCCGTTCGACGCGGGCGGGTGGTCCTCCTGCCTCGGGACTGCCCGCCCGCACCTACCTCCCTCGCGCCCGACGTCCTGCCGGGCCGCATCGTGAAATCCCCGCTAGAAACGGCCCGTGGGCCGATATGCCACCCGCACGGCCAGGGTGTGGCAGCACCCGACCGCGTAGAAGCGCCTAGCGGGCGGTTGCTTCCGCAGGCGACAGGCCGCCTGATTCGCTGAAATTACCGTTTAGAGTGTTGCGAAAGCGTAAACGTACCCGCTTGAACAGGACTTCCCCACCTCGCCACACCGCTCGGGGATCTACTGCCAAGACACTCCGGCGCAACCTGCGCGATGGCGGCCTTCGAGTCGGGCCGCAATTGCCGTTCTGCGAACCACGCAGGACTTCGTGTCCCGCGGTCGTCACTAGGGCCGCTCAATGGAATGATCGAATCGCACCTAATTTAGCGGGACGCCAGGTAGGGCGCAGAAAGCCACGCCCTCGTAAAGCCAGCCACGACGTAGCATCTCGTTAATCGTAGCCGAATCCATAGCGTAGCGATGATTGCTATCGATCCCGCGAGCGAAACCTCGGTTGTAGAAGCGGAAAATTGTGCGAAGGTAAGGAGTCCTGTCACACCGGCCATTAATCGGAACGCCTGTATGAAATGGCAGCCCCTCGAAGTTCCATCGCGGCTGATCGTCTGGAGTTTCTGCTTGGAGTCGCTTTAGAAACTCACACTCTTCTACGTCGTTGGTGAAGAAATGGCTATTGGGACCAATAACGTACGACCCGTAGAACCGGCACATGGGCGCTTCACCAAACCCATGAAGGATAGACGTTCGGAAGGCGTAGCCGGTCCGAGTCCACCCCGGCCCCGCGCTACCCGCATCGATCAATGCAGCTTCGGGCGGGGTGGCGAGAAAGTAATGATCGAGTTGCGTGTTGTGGTACTCCAAGACGCTGAGTTCGAGCGACGGCGCGGCCGCCGTTGCGGACAACGTCACCGCGGCGAGCAGGGCGAGAAGCGAACCGATAGTTACTGGCATCTTCACACTCGGTTTCAACTGACGGCTGGGCACAGGGCAGTGTATACGCGGGCGACCAACCACGACTGCGCGAGCTCGGCGCTGTCGCACCGCTCCAATCCCATCAGCGTAAACGCCTGCGGGCTCATCGCGACTTGACGCACGTCAATTGCTCGCCTTCCGGGGTCCTGAGCGCATAATTGCAGCGTTCACTGGCCGACCGATCGCGGGCAGGCACCATGGCGGTTGCCGATCCCAATCGTCCGGCCCGGCATGAACCATTGGCATTCGCAAATTTGCGAGCGGTTGGTTCTGGCCCGCTCAACGCATGCCAGTGCAGCGCGCCTCCGCATAGTGGCCGCCGACCGTATCCGCTGGCGACCATGCTGCGCATCCACCTGATGCAGAACTGGTTCGGTTTTTCCGACCCGGCGATGGAAGAAGCGCTGTACGAGATCACGCCGCTGCGCCAGTTCGCGCGCTTGCGCATGACGAGCGCGATTCCGGACGAGACGACGCTGCTGAACTTCCGACATCTGCTGGAGAAGCATGATCTGGCGCCGAAGATTCTTGAGGCGGTCAACGCCGATCTGACCCGCAAGGGCTTGCTGCTGCGCGGGGCACCATGGTCGATGCGACGATCATCGCCGCGCCGAGTTCGACGAAGAACGCCGACAGCGCGCGCGATCCGGAGATGCACCAGACCAAGAAGGGCAACCAGTGGTACTTCGGAATGAAGGCCCACATTGGGGTCGACGTCGATTCTGGCCTGGTGCACACGGTGACGACAACGGCGGCGAATGCGGCGGATGTGACGCAGACCGAGCACCTGTTGCATGGCAGGAAGTGCGGATCAGCCGCCGCCGACCGCCCCGACGATCTCCAGCCGGTCGCCGTCCGCGAGCCGCGTCTCGCCGTACCGGCTCTTCGGCACGATCGCGCCGTTCCTCTCGACCGCGATGCGCTTGCCCTCGAACCCCATGTCGCGCACGAGATCCGCGACGCTCGCCGCAGGTGTCGCGAGCTCGCGCTCCGCGCCGTTGACGGTCACGCGCATCGTCACCGCTTCCGCCGCCGGCTCACCCCGGGCCCAGTTCCTTGAGGTGCTCGCGGGCCTCGTCGCCGGACTCGTAGATGTGCGGCGCGACGCCGCGGCGGGCGAGCGCGTCGCCGAGCTTCATGCGCAGGAAGCCCGACGTCGTGTAGCGCGTCACGCCCCAGTAGTGTCGGTCGACCAGACCCTTCACCATCTCGCTCCACGGCTCGAGCATGGCGGGCTCGATCTCGAAGCCGTCGTAGTTGACGATTGCATACACGCGCTTGCCCAGCGGCGCGACGCGCCGCTCGACCTCGGCGCGGATCGCCGCCACGTCCTCGAGCGAGCGCACGGAGAGCCGCTCGAAGTTGATGAACAGCACGTCCTTGTCGGCGTCGTAGGAGAAGCGGCGCGCCATCGGGATCGCGAGCATGCGCTCGCGCAGTCCCATCGGCTGGTCGCGGAAGATCGCGGCGTCCATGAGCCGCGGCGTGCCGCGGATCAGCGGCCGGAAGTCCATCCGGGCGAGGATGTCGCGCTCGAGGTCGATGCCGGGGGCGACCTCGGTCAGCTCGAGGCCCGCTTCGCAGAGCCGGAACACCGCGCGCTCGGTGATGTAGAGCGCCGGCTGCCGCCGCTTCCACGCCTGGCTGCCCGAATAAGTGCGGTGCTCGACCTCCTGCACGAACTTCCGCGCACTGCCTTCGTGCAGGATGGCGAGCCGCCCGTCCTTCGCCTCCACCACCAGCTTGCCCGCCGTGAACGTGCCGACAAACACGACTTCCTTCGCGCACTGCGAGATGTTGATGAAGCCGCCGGCGCCGGCAAGCCGCGGTCCGAACTTGGAGACGTTGAGGTTGCCCTCGCGGTCGGCCTGCGCGAGGCCGAGGAACGCGAGGTCGAGGCCGCCGCCGTCGTAGAAGTCGAACTGCGAGGGCTGGTCGATGATCGCCTGCGTGTTCACCGCCGCGCCGAAGTTGAGGCCGGACGCCGGGACGCCGCCGATCACGCCGGGCTCCGCGGTCATCGTCAAGAGGTCGAGGACGCCCTC
The DNA here is from genome assembly GCA_963765065.1 of uncultured beta proteobacterium. Classification (GTDB taxonomy): domain Bacteria; phylum Pseudomonadota; class Gammaproteobacteria; order Burkholderiales; family Casimicrobiaceae; genus VBCG01. The sequence continues at coordinate 494,672 of CAVXVH010000020.1, forward strand.
CTCCGCCGCGACGCCCGCGACGCCCTCGGGCATGCCGATGCCGAGATTCACGACGCTGTTCGGCTTCAGCTCGAACGCGGCGCGCCGCGCGATGATCTTGCGCTCCGACATCGGGAACGGCGGGATGAGCGAGGCGGGGACGCGGATCTCGCCGGCGTACGCCGCGCTGTACTGTTCGACGAAGGTCTGCATGTGGTACTCGGGCTTCTCGGCGACGACGACGCAGTCGACGAGGATGCCCGGGATCTTCACGTGCCGCGACGGCAGCGTGTGGCGCTCGGCGATGCGCTCCACCTGCGCGATGACGATGCCGCCGGAGTTGTGCGCCGCCATCGCGATCGCCTGCGCCTCGAGCGTCAGCGCCTCGCGCTCCATCGTGACGTTGCCGTCCGGGTCCGCGGTGGTGCCGCGGACGATGCCGACGTCGATCGGAAAGGTCCGGTAGAAGAGATACTCCTCGCCGTCGATCTCCATCAGCGTGACGACGTCCTCGCGCGTCGCCGCGTTCAGCTTGCCGCCACCGTGGCGCGGGTCGACGAACGTGCCGAGGCCGACGCGCGTCAGAAGCCCCGGCTTGCCGGCGGCGATGTCGCGGAACAGGTGCGTGATCACGCCCTGCGGGAGGTTGTAGGCCTCGATCTGGCCACCGACGGCGAGCGCCTGCAGCTTCGGCACGAGGCCCCAGTGCCCGCCGATCACGCGCTTGACGAGGCCCTCGTGGCCGAGGTGGTTGAGGCCGCGCTCCTTGCCGTCGCCCTGGCCGGCGGCGTAGACCAGCGTGAGGCCGCGCGGGTTGCCCACGCCGTGCGGGTCGTCCTTCGCCGCGGCGAGGAAGCGCTCCTCGATCGCGACGGCGATGTTCTCGGCAAAACCGATGCCGACGAAGCCGGTGGTGGCCAGCGTGTCGCCGTCCCGGATCAGCGCGACAGCCTCGCTCGCCGTGACCACCTTGCCGTGCTCGAACGTGTGCAGCGCCTCCAGCAGGCGCTCGCGATCCTGACGCATGTCTTCTCCCTGGCCGCGGCTTGCGGAGCGGCGCTAGCGCTTGCGGTTCGGGCAGGTCTCGCAGGAGAGCTTCTGCCCGTCGGGGCCGGTCACTGCCGCTCCGCCGCACGATCCGCGCAGGCAGGGGCGCTTCATCATCACGCCGATGGCCATCGCGGCGACCGCAATGCCCAGGATCGCGAGTGCCGCGAGGAACACCGGCAGCAGGGCGGTCGCGTCCATCAGGCGACGCGCCGCCCGCCCAGCGCGGCGAACGCCGGCGTCGCGCGCGCTCGCAGCTGCGGTCCGTCGCGGGCGATGAAGTAGGCGGCGATGCCGCGCTCGGCGGCGAACGCCGCGCCCCGCGTCTCGCCCATCACCATCAGCGCGGTCGCCAGCGCATCGGCGCGCGCGCAGTCGGTCGCAATCACCGACACGGAAGCGAGGCCGTGGTCGATCGGCCGCCCGTCAACCGGGTCGATCTCGTGGCAGTAGCGGCGTCCGTCCTGCTCGAAGTAGATGCGATAGTCGCCGGAGGTCGCGAGCGAGCGATCCGACAGCGGCACGACGAACCAGGGCCGCTGCGGCATCGCGTCAGGCGCCTCGATGGCGATCTGCCAGGGCGCGCCGTCGGCGTTGTGGCCGCGCGTGCGCACCTCGCCGCCCGCCTCGACCATGTAGTTGGCGACGCCGAGCGCGTCGAGTGCGCGCGCCGCGTGGTCGACGCCGTAGCCCTTGGCGATCGCCGACAGGTCCGCGGCGACGTCCGCGCGCGCCTTGACCGCCGCGCGCCGATCGGCGTCGAGCACGAGCCGGCCCGGCCCGACGCGCGCGAGCAGCGTGCGACGCTCGTCCTCGGCGACGATGCGCCGGTCGCGCGACGGGCCGAAGCCCCACGCGTCGACGAGTGGGGCCACGGTGACGTCGAACGCGCCCGCCGTGTCCCGGGCGATCTCGTCCGCGAGCGCGAGCACGGCGAACGTGTCCGCGGACAGCGCGAACGGCGAGCCGCCCGCCGCGCGGTTGAGGCGCGACAGCTCGGAGTCGGCGAGGTAGGTCGACATCAGCCGCTCGATCGCCTGCAGCGCGTCGTGCACGGCTTCGTGCGCGGCGGCCGGGGCGACCGGCGTTGCGCCCGCGATCTTCAGCGTGTAGGCGGAGCCCATTGCGGGACCGCGGAACTCGACGGCGGGCGCCGCGTGGAGGCTCCGGCGCTCGCCGCATGCCGCAAGGAGCGAGGCCGAGGCGAGCCCGGCCACGAGCGAGCGTCGACGGGGGGAGATCAGCGCGTCCATGGGGTGCTCCGGATCAGGTTTTCGCGGGCGCGGCGCCCGCCTGGCGAACCGCCGCCTCGAACCGGCCTTCGCCGCGCTCGATCACCTGGCGGACGAGGTCGCCGATCGACACGAGGCCGTAGACCTTGGGGCCGTCGATGACCAGCAGGTGCCGGTGGCGGTTCACGTGCATGAGAGACAGCGCCGCCTCGACGGTCGTTCCCGGCGAGACGAAGCGGACGTCGCGGGTCATCACCATCGAGATCGGCGTCGACTTCGGGTCGCGACCCGCGTGCACGACGCGGGTCAGCAGGTCCCGCTCGGTGAAGATGCCCTCGATCAGCTCGTCCTCGTTCTTGACGAGGATTGCGCCGACGTGCTCGGTGACCATCGCCGCGACGGCGTCCGCGACCGTCGCGCCCGCGTCGACGGTGACGATGCGGTCGCTCGCCTTGTGCGCGACCACGGCGGAAATGAGGGTATGCATGGCCTCTCCTACGGCAGGTCAGCCGAAATCGTCCAGCAGGATGTGCTCGCGGTCGACACCCAGGTCCATCGCCAGCTTGATCACCGCGTCGTTCATCACCTTCGGGCCGCAGAGGTAGTACTCGATGTCCTCGGGCGCGGGGTGGTTCTTCAGGTACAGGTCGCGCAGCACGTTGTGCCGCACCAGGCCCACCGGGCCGGTCCAGTGGTCCTCGGGGCGCGGCTCCGAGAGCACGAGGTGCCACTCGAAGTTGGGATGCTCGGCCGCGAGGCGGTCGAATTCCTCGCGATAGAACGACTCCTTCAGGTTGCGGGCCGAGTACCAGAAGGTCATCTTGCGCTTCGACTTGAGCCGCAGCAACTGGTCGAAGATGTGCGCGCGCATCGGCGCCATGCCGGCGCCGGCCGCGACGAAGCACATCTCGTTGTCGGTGTCGCGGGCGAAGAACTCCCCGTACGGCCCCGACACGGTCACCTTGTCACCGGGCTTCAGGTTGAACAGCCAGGAGCTCATCTTGCCCGGCGGGATATCCTCGCGGTAGTCGGGCGCGAACGCGATGCGGATCGTGAACAGCAGGATGCCCCGCTCGAGCGGATAGTTGGCCATCGAGTACGCGCGCTCGACCGGCTCGGTGACGACCGAGCGGAAGCGCCACAGGTCGAAGCGGTCCCACTCCTCGCGGAACTCGGGATCGATGTCGAACTCCCGGAACGAGATCTCGTGCGGCGGGCACTGGATCTGCACGTAGCCGCCGGCGCGGAACGGTACGTCCTCGCCCTCGGGCAGCGCGAGCTTCAGCTCCTTGATGAAAGTCGACACGTTGCGGTTTCCCAGCACCGTGCACTGCCACTTGCGCACCTCGAAGATCTCGGGCGCGACCTCGATGCTCATGTCGCGCTTGACCTTGACCTGGCAGGCGAGGCGGCAGCCGCGCTTCTGCTCGCCGCGCGACACGAACGAGGTTTCCGTGGGCAGGATCGACCCGCCGCCCTCGCGCACGTTGACCTTGCAGACGCCGCACGAGCCCTTGCCGCCGCAGGCCGAGGGCACGAAGATGTGGTGTCGTGCGAGCACCTGCAGCAGCGTGTCGCCGGACGCGACGCGCAGCGCCTTCGAGGCGTCCTCGTTGATCGTGATCGTGACGTCGCCGGAGGGAACCAGCTTGCGCTTCGCGGCGAGCAGCAGCGCGACCAGCGCAAGCACCACGGCGGTGAAGACGACGACGCCGGCGACGATTTCGGTCATGGTTGCCCCGCCGCCGCTAGAACTGGATGCCCGAGAACACCATGAACGCCATCGACATCAGGCCCGTCGCCACGAACGTGATGCCGAGGCCCTTCAGGCCGCCGGGCACGTTGGAGTAGACGAGCTTCTCGCGGATCGCCGCCAGCGCGACGATGGCGACGGCGAAGCCGAGGCCCGAGCCGAGCGCGAACACGAAGCTCTCCGCCAACGAGTACTCGCGTTCCTGCATGAACAGCGAACCGCCGAGGATCACGCAGTTCACCGCGATCAGCGGCAGGAACACGCCTAGCGTCGCGTACAGCGCGGGTGCGAAGCGCTCGACCGTCATCTCGACCACCTGCGTCGCGGCGGCGATCGTGCCGATGAACACGATGAACGACAGGAACGTCAGGCTGATCTTCGCGAAAGCCGGCGACAGCCAGGTGAGGGCGCCTTCCGCGAGCAGGTGGCGCAGGATCAGGTTGTTGAGCGGCACCGTCAGCACCTGGACGAACACCACGGCGACGCCGAGCCCCAGCGCGGTCTCGACCCTCTTCGAGCAGGCGAGGAACGAGCACATGCCGAGGAAGAAGGCCAGCGCCATGTTCTCGACGAACATGGCCTTGACGAAGAGGTCGAAGTAGGCGCTCATCGCCTAGTCCTTTTCCTGCAGCGCCGGCTTCCACTCTCGCAGCGCCCAGATCAGCAGCGCGACGAGGAAGAGCGCGGACGGCGCGAGCAGCATCAGGCCGTTGGGCTCGTACCAGCCGCCGTCCTGGACCAGCGGCAGCACCTGCACGTTGAATACGCGCCCGGCACCGAGCAGTTCGCGCGCGAGCGCCACCAGCACGAGCACGAGCCCGTAGCCCAGCCCGTTGCCGATGCCGTCCAGCATCGACAGCCACGGCGGGTTCTGCATCGCGTAGCCCTCGGCGCGCCCCATCACGATGCAGTTGGTGATGATCAGGCCGATGAACACCGACAGTTCGAGCGACAGCTCGAACAGGTAGGCCTTGAGGAACTGGTCGACGACGATCACCAGCGACGCGATGATGGTCAGCTGCACGATGATGCGGATGCTGGAAGGCGTCCGGTTGCGGATCAGGCTCACGGCCAGGCTCGCGAACGCGATGACGATCGTCACGGCCACCGACATGACCAGCGCCTTGTCGAGGCGCGTGGTGACGGCGAGCGCCGAGCAGATGCCGAGCACCTGCACGCCGATCGGATTGTTGTCGAGGATGGGGGTCGTGAGCGCGCCGCGCTCGGCCTTGCCCAGGAAGGCATCGGAGACGTTCATGCTGCCCCCTCGCGGAAACGCTTGAGGTAGGGGCCGTAGCCCTTGTCGGAGAACCAGAAGGCCACCAGCCGCGACACCGCGTTGCCGGTGATCGTCGCCCCCGACAGGCCGTCGACGCGGTGCGGGTCCTTGTCCGCGGGCCCGGCGTTGCCCTTGATCACGGTGAGCCTGGGCGCGAAGCCGGCGTCGTAGGCCTTGCGGCCGCGCCACAGCGCCTGCCACTTCGGGTTGGCGATCTCCCCGCCCAGCCCCGGCGTCTCCTTCTGCTCGTAGAAGGTGAGGCCGCGCACCGTGTTGCCGTCCCGGTCGAGCGCGATGAAGCCGGAGAGCATGCCCCACATGCCGCCGCCCTCGATGGGCAGCACGACCTGCTCGACGCCGTTCGCGCCCTTGACGTAGTAGACGACGCCGACGTTGGGCAGCCGCGTCAGTCCCGCGTTGTTCGGCGGCGCCGCACGGGACATCGCCGGGTCGTTGCGGACCTTGCGCGGGTCGTAGGATTTCGGGTCGATGCCCTGCGGCTCGGCCCTGGCGCCGGTGGCGAGGTCGATCAGGCCGACGTCGATGTGCTTATCGAAGATGCGCAGCAGCTCGGCCGGGCCGGGTTGCTCGTCGGGACCGAGGATCCCGGCTGCGAGCAGCACGTTCTTCTGCCGGTACAGGCGCGCGTTCTCCTCCTGGCGGCCGGCGAGCCCGACCGCCGACACCGCGACCACGAGCGCGCAGACCACGCACACGGCGGTGGCGAAGAGGATCGTGTAGCGGGTGGAATCAAGCTTCGGCACGGCGCTTCGCCCTCCGCCTGATGTTCGCCTTGACGAGGTAGTAGTCGATGATCGGCGCGATCACGTTCATGAACAGGATCACGAGCATCACCGATTCGGGGTACGCCGGGTTCACGACGCGTATCAGCACGATCATCGCCCCGATCAGGATGCCGTAGATCCACTTGCCGACGTCCGTGAACGGCGAGGTGACCGGGTCGGTGACCATGAACACCGTGCCGAAGGCCCACCCGCCGGCGACCATGTGCCACCAGAACGGCACGGCGAAGTACGGGTTGGTCGCCGAGCCGATCGCGTTGAAGAGCGTGGCCATGCCGATCGTGCCGAGCGCGACCGCCGCCATCGACCGCCACGAGCCCACGCCCGTCGCGATCAGGATCACCGCGCCGATCAGGCACGCGAGCGCCGAGGTCTCGCCCATCGAGCCGGGCTCGAACCCGGCGAAGGCGCGCCAGAAGTCGAACGACTGCACGGAGAACGGCTCGGTCATCTGCCGCCACTGCGACAGCAGCGTGGCGCCGGAGAAGCCGTCGACGGCAAGCTCGTGCGGCACGGCCGTCCACACTCGGTCGCCCGAGATGTGGGCGGGGTAGGCGAAGAACACGAAGGCCCGTGCGGCGAGCGCCGGATTGATGAAGTTCATGCCCGTGCCGCCGAACAGCTCCTTCGCGAACACGACGCCGAAGCTGATCCCCAGCGCGGCGATCCACAACGGCGTGTCGGGCGGGAGGATCAGCGGGTACAGGAGGCCCGTGACGAAGAAGCCCTCGTTCACCTCGAGCCGCCGCACGATGGAGAAGCCGACTTCCCAGGCGAGGCCGACCACCATCGTCACGATGTAGAGCGGCAGGAAGTACAGCGCGCCGTGGACGAAGCAGGCGAGCACGCTCCCGGGTGCATAGCCGACCCCGAGGGCGCGCAGCACCGCGTGCCGCCATCCGACAAGCTCGCCCGCCTTCGCGGGGTCGATCGCGAGGTTGGCCTGCAACCCGGTGTTGTACATCGCCATCAGGATGCAGGGGATCGCGGCGATGATGACCATCATCATCATCCGCTTCAGGTCGAGCGCGTCGCGGACGTGCGCGCCGGACTTCGTGGTCGAGCCGGGCGCGTAGAGGAACGTGTCGAACGCCTCCCAGAGCGGGAACAGGCGCTCGTAGCGGCCGCCCTTCTCGAAGTGGTGGCCGGCCTGGTCGAGGAGCTGTCTCAGCGCCTTCATCCGTGGTGCTCCGCTTCCTCTTCCTTGCGGATGCGCTCGAGCATCGCGCGGAGCAGGGGGCCCCATTCGGTCTTGCCGGGATCGACGAACGTGGCGAGCGCCAGGTCCTCCTCGTCGAGCTCCAGCACCCCCAGCGCCTCGGCGCGCTCGATGTCGCCGGTGGCGAGCGCCCGCAGCAGGAACGTCGGCATCAGGTCCATCGGCATCACCCGCTCGTAGCTGCCGATCGGCACCATCGCCCGCGCGCCGCCGTTGGTCGACGTGTTGAGCGCGAGCGGCCGGCGTGCGAGCGCGCCGAGCACGACGTTCCAGATGGAGAATTTATGGGCGCCTGGCGTGATGTAGCCGAACATCTCGCGCTCGGTGGCTTCGGGCACGATCGACACCTGCTGGTGATAACGGCCGAGGAAGCCCTCCGCCTCGCCCGTCGCGGTGCGTCCGCCGAGCACGGCGCCGGAGATCGTCCGCTGCGTGCCGGGGCGCATCTCGCCGCGGACCAACTCGTCGATCGATGCGCCGATGCGCGTCGCGAGGAGGCGCGGGCGCAGTGCGCCCGGACCGGCGATCGACACGATGCGGTTCGTCTCGACCCTGCCGGTGCGGAACAGCCTGCCGATCGCGGCGACGTCCTGGGCGCCGGCGTGCCAGACCTGTCGCGTGTGGTCGACGGGGTCGAGCAGGTGGATGTGCAGGCCGACGGTACCGGCAGGATGCGGCCCGGCGAATCGTTCGACGATCACGCGGGGATCGTCGGGCACGGGCAGATCGGCCGTCGCATCCATGCACACGAAGACGCGGCCGGAGGTCAGCTTCGACAGCGCCGCGACGCCGTCGCGGAAGTCGTCGCCGCGGCCCGCCAGCACGACCCCCATGTCCGGCGCGTGCGGGTGGGTGTCGGTCGCGGTGACGAAGATCGACCGCGGCGCGACGGCGGGACTCGCGACGCGGCTGTACGGGCGCGTGCGCAGCGCGGTCCACAGGCCCGATTCGAGCAGCAGCGCGCGCACGTCGTCGGTGCCGAGTGCCGCGACCGGGCGTCCCGAGTACGAAGGGAAGGAGACGGCGTCGTCCCCGGCATTGCGATCCACGGCGATCACCAGCGCCACGAAGGCACGCCGGACGCCGCGGTGCACGGCCTCGACCGTGCCCGTCGCCGGCGCCGTGTAGCGCACGCCGGGCAGCCTGCGGTCCTCGAACACCGGCTGTCCCGCGCGCACGGCGTCGCCCGGTTGCACGAGGAACGACGGCTTCAAGCCCGGCGCATCCGCGCCGAGCAAGGCGACGCGTCGCACGGCCGTCGCGGGCTCGACGGCCTGCGTCGGCGCGCCCGAGAGCGGCAGGTCGAGTCCCTTGCGTATGCGGTGCAGCGTCACTCGCGCTTCCTCCTTGCGCGCACTACCGGGTCGGCAAACCGGGCCGTCCGGCGCACTCGTTGCGCCGCGGCCCCTTGAAGACTAGGGGCAGCATCGCCGGCACGGCTTGACGGAGATCAACAGGCCCGACCCGGTCGAGGCGGGTCCGGTCAACAGTGCTGCGTCTCGTCAGGCGTACGACGGATAGCGCGGGTCGTACATCTTCGCCCGGACGTGGCTCGCGAGGTCGGCGGGCCGCTCGATCGTCGCGAGGCCGTCGCGGTACGCCACCTCGGCGACGGCGGTCGCGATCCTGGCCGAGACGTCGCGCACCGAGTGCAGCGGCGGGTAGAGGCTGCCCTGCGCGAGGTCGCCCTCCGTCACCGACTCCGCGAGCATCCGCGCCGAGGCCATGAACATCGAGTCGGTGACACGCGCCGCGTGGCAGGCGATCACGCCAAGCCCGACGCCCGGGAAAATGTAGGAGTTGTTGCCCTGGCGCGGCACGTGGCGTCGCCCGTCCTGCACAACCGGGTCGAACGGGCTGCCGGAGGCGAACAGCGCGCGGCCGCCGCTCCAGCGGTAGGCGTCCTCGGCGGTGCACTCCGCCTTCGACGTCGGGTTCGACAGCGCGAACACGATCGGCCGCTCGTTCTGCGCCGCCATCGCCTCGACCACGTCGCGCGTGAACGCGCCGGGCATCGCGGCGACGCCGATGATCGCGGTGGGCTGCAGCGTCTTCACCGCGTCGAGGAAGTTCGCCACCGGCGGGTGCTCGTGCGCGTAACGGCGCTTGTGGGCGTTGAGGTCGGTGCGGCCCGCGACGACCAGCCCCTTCGAGTCGACCAGGAAGCAGCGCCCGCGCGCGTCGGCCTCGGTGAGGCCGGCCTCGGCGCAGCGCCTGCGTGAGCAGGTCGGAGATGCCGACCGCCGCCTCGCCGGCGCCGAGGCACAGGAAGCGTTGCGCCACGATGGGCTTGCCGGTGACCCGCAGCGCCGAGAAGATGCCGGCAACGGCCACCGCCGCCGTGCCCTGGATGTCGTCGTTGAACGTGCAGATGCGGTCGCGGTACTTCTCGAGCAGCCGGAACGCGTTGTGGTTGGCGAAGTCCTCGAACTGGACCACCACGCCGGGGAACACCTCCTGCGTCGCGTCGACGAACTCCTCGACGAACTCGTCGTAGTCCGCGCCGGTGAGCCGCGGCTCGCGCACGCCGACGTAGAGCGGGTCGTTGCGCAAGGTCTCGTTGTTGGTGCCGACGTCGAGCATCACCGGCAGGCAGCCCGCCGGATCGATGCCGGCGCAGGCGGTGTACAGCGACAGCTTGCCGATCGGGATGCCCATGCCGTTCGCGCCGAGGTCGCCCAGGCCGAGGATGCGTTCGCCGTCGGTGACCACGATCATCGACACTTCGCGGTGCGGCCAGTTGCGCAGCACCTGATCGATGCGGCCGCGGTCGCGGCGCGACACGAAGATGCCGCGCGGCCTGCGGTAGATGTGGCCGAACTGCTGGCAGGCGAGGCCGACGGTCGGCGTGTAGATGATCGGCGTCATCTCGTCGGGGTAGTCGGTGATCACCCGGTAGAACAGCGCCTCGTTGCGGTCCTGCAGCGACTCCAGCATGATGTACTTCGCGAGCGGCGAGGAGAGCCGCCGGAAGTTCTCGAGCACCCGCGACACCTGCTCTTCCTGCGTCGAAACGTGGGGCGGCAGCAGCCCGCGCAGGCCGAGCGCGTCGCGCTCCTCCTCGGTGAACGCGGTGCCCTTGTTCAGCGTCGGTTCGCGCAGCAGCGCGACGCCGCGCGGGAACCACGAAGGGATCTGCTGGTGGGGGTGCCACGGACGCCGCGGGTGCATGGTGCGCGAGCCTCTAGGTTGTGGCGCTGGGCCGCGGCCCCGGCCTGCCGGCGGAGCGCTCCGCCCAAACAGTGCCGGGATGCGCTGGCCGCAGGCCCGGTGTTGGTCGAATTCCGGGCGCAGGCGCCTTGCGGCGCCACGCGACCCTAGCCGTGCAGCTTCTCGTACTTCGCCTGCAGCTCGTCCTTGCTTTCCTGGTGCGCCGGGTCCGGGATGATGCAGTCCGCCGGACAGACGCTCACGCACTGCGGCTCCTCGTGCGCGCCGATGCACTCGGTGCACTTGGCGGGGTCGATCACGTAGATCGGCGAGCCGGACGTGATGGCGTCGTTGGGGCACGGCTCCACGCAGGCGTCGCAGGCGGTGCAGTCGTCGGTGATGATCAGTGCCATGGGGTTCTCCAGTTCGTCGGGGTGGTCGGTCGGTAAGGGTGTGTTCGCGAGTCGCCGCTTACGCAAACGCGCTCGTGTAGGACTTCAGGGCCTTCATGTAGTTCGAGCGCTCGAAGGCGTCGGGGTCGGGGCACGACCGCTGGCTGAGCGAGCCCTTCATCTGCGCGACGGACTCGTACTCGCGCTCGCGCATCCAGGCCTCGACGCCGCGCACGAGCGTGTCGACGTGCTGCGGACCCTTGGTCAGCAGGCTGCTCGCGACCATCACGCAGTCGGCGCCGGCGAGCAGCACCTTGATCACGTCGTCGGCCGTGTGCGCGCCGCCGGTCGCGGCGAGGCTCGCCTCGACCCGGCCGTGCAGGATGGCGATCCAGCGCAGCGCGAGTCGCAGCTCGTCGGAGGTGGAGAGCACGAGATGGGGCGCGACCTCCAGTTCGTCCAGCATGATGTCCGGCTGGACGAAACGATTGAACAGCACGAGCCCGGAGGCGCCGGCCTGCACGAGGCGCACCGCCATGCTCGCCATCGCGCTGAAGTAGGGCGCGACCTTCACCGCGACCGGCACCCGCGTCGCTGCCCGCACCGACGCGACCAGGTCGACGTAGCGCTGCTCGACCGCCGCGCCGGTGTCGGCCGGATCGGCGGCGAGGAAGTAGACGTTGAGCTCGATCGCGTGGGCGCCGGCCTCCTCGAACTGCTTCGCGATGCGCGTCCAGCCGCCGGGCGTGTAGCCGTTCAGGCTGGCAATCACCGGCACGGACAGCGCCTTGCGGGCATCGCCGATCAGCTTCAGGTAGCGGGCAGCACCGCTGTCGTGGGGCTGCATCTCGGGGAAGAAGCCGCGTGCCTCCGGCGACAGCTCGGCACCGTACAGCATCAGGTTGTGGGCCGCCATCTCCTCGTGCTCGATCTGCTCCTCGAACAGCGAGGGCAGCACGACGGCGCCGACGCCGGCATCCTCGAGCCGCTTCAGGCTGTCGACCGAGCCGGTCAGCGGCGACGCCGACGCGACCACGGGATTGGCGAGTTCGAGGCCCAGGTACCGGCTCTTGAGGTCGATGCTCATCACTTCACCTCCTCGGACGGGGCTCCCGCGGCCGGCGGTTCGCCCTTGTTGGCGGACGGTTCCGCAACGACGCGGTGCACGCCCGCGATCTGCTCGTAGAGTTGCCAGCGTGCGTCGGCGTCCGCCTGCGCAGCCTTCGACAGCTCCTTCGCCCGCGCCGGATCGGCCTGCGCAAGCATCGCGTAGCGGCCCTCCTTCATCGTGAACTGCTCGAGCGGGATCGTCGGTTTGCGCGAGTCGAGCTTGAGCGGCTGGTCGGCGCCGCCCATGCCGAGACGCGGATCGTAGTGGTAGAGCGTCAGGTAGCCGCTCTTCACCGCGTCGCGCTGGTGGCTCATGCCGGTGGTCATGTCGATGCCGTGCGCGATGCAGTGGCTGTAGGCGATGATCAGCGACGGACCCGGCCACGATGCTGCCTCCTGGAACGTGCGCACCGTCTGCACCGGGTTCGCGCCCATCGCCACCTGCGCGACGTAGACGTTGCCGTAGGCCATCGCGATCATGCCGAGGTCCTTCTTGCCGATGGACTTGCCCGCGGCCGCGAACTTGGCGACCGCGCCGCGCTGCGTGGCCTTCGACGCCTGCCCGCCGGTATTGCTGTAGACCTCGGTGTCGAGCACCAGGATGTTGACGTTGCGGCCCGAGGCGAGGACGTGGTCGAGGCCGCCGTAGCCGATGTCGTAGGCCCAGCCGTCGCCGCCGACGATCCAGACGCTGCGCACCACCAGGCTGTCGGCGACCGCGGCGAGGCGCTTCGCCTCCGGTGTGCCGAGCTTGCCCAGCACGGCCTTCAGCGCCTTCACGCGCTCGCGCTGCGCCGCGACCTCCTCGTCGCTGTCCTGCTTCGCGTCGAGCAGCGCGTCGGCGAGCGCCTCGCCGATCGCACCGCGCAGTTCGCGCACCAGGATCTTCGCGAGCTCGTTCTGCGCGTCGATCGCGAGCCGCATGCCGAGGCCGAATTCGGCGTTGTCCTCGAACAGGCTGTTCGCCCAGGCCGGGCCCTGGCCGCCCGCGTTGCTCGTGTAGGGCGTGGTGGGCAGGTTGCCGCCGTAGATCGACGAGCAGCCCGTCGCGTTGGCCACGACCATGCGGTCGCCGTAGAGCTGCGTGATCAGCTTGATGTAGGGCGTCTCGCCGCAGCCCGAGCACGCGCCCGAGTACTCGAACAGCGGCAGGCGGAACTGCGAACCGCGCAGCCCGTCGATCGTGTCGAGCGGTGGCCGCACCTCGGGCAGGCTCAGGAAGAACTCGTAGTTGGCCCGCTCGGCCTCGAGGTGCTCGAGCTTCGGCGCCATGTTGATCGCCTTGTGCTTGACCTCCGTCTTGCTGCGCGACGGGCAGACGTCCACGCAGATGCCGCAGCCGGTGCAGTCCTCCGGCGCGACCTGCAGGCTGTACATCATGCCGGTTAGAGAGGGGGTCTCCTTCCGCGCGTACGGCACCGCCTTGAACGTGGCCGGCGCCCGCTGCATCTCCTCCGGCCGGAATGCGGTCATCCGGATCGCCGCGTGCGGGCAGACCAGCGGGCAGATCGCGCACTGCGTGCAGATCGTCTCGTCCCAGATCGGGATCTCGTGGGCGATGCTGCGCTTCTCCCACTGCGTCGTGCCGGTCGGGAACGTGCCGTCCACCGGCATCGCGGACACCGGCAGCAGGTCGCCCTTGCCGTCCAGCATCATCGCGGTGACGCGCTGAACGAAGTCGGGCGCGGCCTTCGGCACGATCGGGCGGCGGGTGAACGCCGAGTCGGCGCGTCCCGGCACCTTGACCTCCGCCATCGCGGCAAGCGAGGCGTCGACGGCGGCGAAGTTGCGGGCCAGCACGGTCTCGCCGCGCTTGCCGTAGGTCTTGCGGATCGCCTGCTTGATCTCGGCGATCGCCTCGTCGCGCGGCAGCACGCCGGAGATGGCGAAGAAGCAGGCCTGCGTCACGGTGTTGATGCGGCCGGCGAGGCCGGCTTCCTTCGCGACGGCGAGCGCGTCGACGACGAAGAAGCGGAGCCGCTTGTCGAGGATCTGCTGCTGGGCCTCGCGCGGCAGCTTGCCCCACACCTCACCCGGCCCGTAGGGACTGTTGAGCAGGAAAGTCGCGCCGGGTCGCGCGAGCGCCAGCACGTCGAGCTTCTCCATGAACTCGAACTGGTGGCAGGCGATGAAGTCCGCCTGGCGGATGAGGTAGGACGACTCGATCGGCTTCGGCCCGAAGCGCAGGTGCGAGACCGTGATCGCGCCCGACTTCTTGCTGTCGTAGACGAAGTAGCCCTGGGCGTGAAGCGGTGTGTTCTCGCCGATGATCTTGACGGTGTTCTTGGTCGCGCCGACGGTGCCGTCGGCACCGAGTCCGTAGAACACCGCGCGCGTGACGCCCTGCTGCTCGGTGTCGAACGCCTCGTCGACCCGGAGCGAGAGGTGCGTGACGTCGTCGACGATGCCGACGGTGAAGTGACGCTTCGGCTTCGGCCCGGCGAGCTCGTCGAGCGCGGCCTTCGCCATGGCCGGGGTGTACTCCTTCGACGACAGGCCGTAGCGGCCGCCGATCACACGCGGCATCGGCGCCGACTCCGGCCACGCCTCGGCGAGCGCGGTGACGATGTCCTGGTACAGCGGTTCGCCGATCGCGCCAGGCTCCTTGGTGCGGTCGAGCACGGCGATTGCGCGCACCGTCCGCGGCAGCGCCGCGACGAACGCCTCGGTGTCGAAGGGCCGGTACAGCCGTACCGTCAGGAGGCCGACCTTCTCGCCCGCGGCGACGAGCTTCGCGACCGCCTCGTGCGAGGCGCCGACGCCCGATCCCATCTGCACGAGGACGCGCTCGGCGTCGGGGGCGCCGGCGTAGTCGAACAGTCCGTACCGACGCCCGGTGAGCTTGGCGAACCGCTGCATCGACTCGCGCACGATGCCCGGCACGGCGAGGTAGAACGGGTTGCACGACTCGCGCGCCTGGAAGAACACATCCGGGTTCTGCGCCGACCCGCGCAGCTTGGGATTGTCCGGGTTGAGCGCACGGTCGCGGTGCGCCCGGACCAGGTCCTCGTCGATCAGCGCGCGCACGTCCTCCTCGAGCAGCAGCTCGATCTTGTTGACCTCGTGGCTGGTGCGGAAGCCGTCGAAGAAGTGCAGGAACGGCACGCGCGCCTTCAGCGTGGACATGTGGGCGATCATCGCCATGTCCTGCGCCTCCTGCACGCTGGCCGCGGCGAGCAGCGCGAAGCCCGTGGTGCGCGCCGCCATGACGTCGCTGTGGTCGCCGAAGATCGACAGCGCGTGCGTGGCGAGCGTGCGCGCCGCGATGTGGAACACCACCGGCGTCAGCTCGCCGGCGATCTTGAACATGTTCGGCAGCTTGAGCAGCAGGCCCTGGGACGCGGTGAAGGTCGTCGTCAGCGCGCCGGCCTGCAGCGAGCCGTGCACCGCCCCCGCGGCGCCGGCCTCGCTCTGCATCTCGATCACCTGCGGCACCATGCCCCAGATGTTCTTCGTGCCGGCCGCCGACCAGGCGTCGGCGAGCTCGCCCATCGTCGACGACGGCGTGATCGGGTAGATCGCGATCACTTCGCTGTTGAGGTGGGCAATCCGGGCGGCGGCTTCGTTGCCGTCCAGTACGTAGGTGCGTTCGGTCATGGTGGTGTTCGATCAGGTTGGCGCGGCGCGGGCGGCGCGGCGGCGCAGGGGCTGCGTGCGGTCGCCTACAGCAGGCCCGCCTTGCCTGCCTCCCAGCGCCGGAATTCGGTGGTCAGGAGCTCCACGTGCTCGCGTTCCTCCGCGGCGAGCTCGCGGTAGAGCTCGCGTTCGACCGAACCCTCCGGGGCGCGCTCGCCTTCGCGCGAGAAGAAGTCCACCGCGCGCTGCTCGAAGGCAATGGCAATGCGGAACAGGTTGGCGGGATCCTCGGGCTTGCGGTCGACGCCCGCGAAGATCGCGGCCCGGTCGATCTGGAAATCGGCAGAGGGCGTGGGCAGTGCCGCGTGGTAGCGGCGCGACAGCGTCTCCATGTGCTCCTGCTCCATCGCCGCGAAGCGCGAGAACAGGTCCTTCAGCATCGGGTCCGCGGCGTCGCGCGACGCGCGCTGGTAGAACGCGTGGCCGCCCAGCTCGATCTCGAAGGCCTTGCGCACCGCTTCCATGGCCTGGTCGTCCTCGACCTTGCCGCGGTCCAGCATCTCGAGCTTCCCCTTGCAGTGCGGGCACAGGCCGTAGGGGAAGGCGAAGCCCTCGGACACCTTGTGGCAGGACGCGCAGCGCCAGCGGAGCTCGACGCCGGCGCAGCAGATGTAGGGCTCGTCGTCGTCGAGCGGGCGCTGGCAGCGCGGGCATACGACCATCGACGTCGGGGTGGCAGTGGCGCTCATGACGATACCTCGCTGGATTCGACGGGCGTTTTCGCGGCGGGCGTGCCGGGCGGGACGAAGGCGTCGGCGTGCTCCTGTGTGATCGGCCACACCGACTTGCCGCCGGCGAGCCAGGCGCCGATCGCCCGCGCCGCCCGGCGCCCGGCGCCCATGGCCAGGATGACGGTGGCCGCGCCGGTGACGATGTCGCCGCCGGCGAACACGCCCGGGACGCTGGTCGCCTGGGTCGCCGGATCGGCGACGATGTAGCCCCATTTGTTGAGGTCGAGGCCGGGCGTCGACTTGGTGACGATCGGGTTGGCCTTGGTGCCGAGCGCGTAGATCACGGTGTCGCACTCGAGCTCCACGAACTCGTCGAGGGGTACCGGTTTGCGGCGGCCCTTCTCGTCGGGGTCGCCGAGCATCATCTTCTGCACCTTCATGCCGCGCACGTTGCCGTCCGCGTCGACGCGGATCTCGACGGGCGCGTGCAGGAAGAAGAAGTCGATGCCTTCCTCCTTGGCGTGGCGCAATTCCTCGATCCGCGCCGGGGCCTCGGCCTCGGAGCGGCGATAGACGCAGCGCACGGTGGGTATGCCGAGCCGCTTCGACACGCGCAGGCAGTCCATCGCGGTGTTGCCCGCGCCGATCACCACGACGCTCTTGCCCAGCGTGACCGGCGTGTCGAGGTACGGGAACTTGTCGCCGCCCATCAGGTTGACACGCGTCAGGAACTCGTTCGCCGAGTAGACCTGGCCCGCGAACTCGCCGGGGATGCCGAGGAACGCGGGTGCGCCGGCACCGGCGCCCACGAAGACGGCGTCGAAGCCCATCTCGCCCATCAGGTGCGGCACCGAGAACGTCTTGCCGATCACCTTGTTGGTCTCGAAGCGCACTCCCATGTCCTTCAGGTTGTCCACCTCGCGGCCGATGATCTCGCGCGGCAGCCGGAACGAGGGGATGCCGTACTGCAGCACGCCGCCGACCACGTGCAGCGCCTCGAACACCGTGACCTCGCAGCCGAACTTCGCCAGGTCGGCGGCCACCGCGAGGCCCGACGGGCCGGAACCGACGATCGCGACGCGTCCGAGCTTGCGCGGGAGGACGGGCGGCGTGGCCTTCGGCGCGTGCGCGTTGTCGCCGACGAAGCGCTCCAGCCGCCCGATCGCCACCGCCTCCATGGGCAGCTTCTTGTTTTTTGCGACGACGCACTGCGCCTCGCACTGCGACTCCTGCGGGCACACGCGCCCGCAGACCGAGGGGAACAGGTTCGACTCGTTGATGACCGCAAGCGCGCCGTCCATGTCGCGCACCAGCAGGTGGCGGATGAAGCGCGGAATGTCGATGCCCACCGGGCAGCCCTCGATGCAGGTCGGCTTGCTGCACTGGATGCAGCGCTCGGCCTCGGCCAGCGCATCGGCCATCGAGTAGCCGAGGTTCACCTCCTTGAAGTTGCGCGAGCGCTCGAGGGCGTCGCGCTCCGGCATCTTCACTGCGTGGGGCGGCAGATCCTTGTACTTCTTGTAATTGCGCTTGCCTTCGTCGAAGAGCTGCTTCTCGACGTGGCAGACGTGCGCGTAGTCGTCGGAGGCCTTCGTCTCCTCGCCCTTGAACCGCCGTTGGCGCAGCATCAGCTCCTTGAAGTCGACCTGGTGGCCGTCGAAGTCGGGGCCGTCGACGCAGGCGAACTTGATCTCGCTGCCGACGCTGACGCGGCACGAGCCGCACATCCCCGTGCCGTCGACCATGATCGCGTTCAGCGAGACCATCGTGCGCACGCCCGACGGCCGGGTGGTCTCGACGCAGGCGTTCATCATCGGCAGCGGGCCGATCGCCACGACGAGGTCGGGGCGGTCGCGCTCGATCACGTCGGCGAGCGCCGCGGTGACGAACCCGGCGCGGCCGTAGCTGCCGTCGTCGGTGCAGACAATCAGCTCGTCGCAGTACTTGGCGAACTTGTCCTCCCAGAACACCAGGTCCTTGTTGCGGAAGCCGATGATGCCGGTGACGCGATTGCCGGCCTCCTTGAAGGCGCGCAGCTGCGGGTAGACCGGCGCGACACCGAGCCCGCCGCCGACCAGCACCACGTGCCCGGCGCGGCTCACGTGCTGCGGCAGCCCGAGGGGGCCCACGAAGTCGGCGAACTCGTCGCCTTCCTTGTAGTGATCCCGCATCTCCAGTGTGGTCTTGCCGAGTGCCTGGATCACCATCGTGATCGTGCCGCGCTCACGGTCGAAGTCGGCGACGGTCAGCGGAATGCGCTCGCTGCCGTCGTGCAGGCGCAGCATCACGAAGTGCCCGGGCTCGGCGGATCGCGCGACGTCGGGCGCGCTCACCTCCCAGAGGAAGGTGGTATCCGAGAATGCTTCGCGGCGGATGATCTTGTACATGCAGCACCTTCGCGTACGTGGTCGGGGCCGATCGCCGCCCAAGACGGGATCGTACGGGTTTCAGGCGGTTCCGGCGCTGCTCGCGGCGGCACGTCACCCCGCGCACGTTTCGAGTCGCGGCGACCGCGCACCGGTCGCGGACGCGCAACGTCGCACCCTGCCGAGCTCCTCCTGGGGGTCCGCCGCGGCGATCCCGCGGCTGCCTTTTCTCCGTAGATCGAATGCTGCGCGATGGCGCGAATCGCCCGTTGATCGAAATCAACCCGGGTGCGGAGGATCGTCACGATTGCGATCGACGATTCGGACCTGTTGCGCTGCGTCATCGTCGCCTGGAGCGGCACGCCTCACTCCGGTGCGTTTGACGCCGGTCAACGCTGCCCCGGCGCCGGCTCGCTAACGTGAGCGAGTTCCCGCATCGCAGGCGCGCGATCGCGTATCGCGTCGCGTCCGAAACCTCGCGCAAAGGAAGACCTCATGGCTTCGACGAGCCCGATGATTGCCGGCGTCGGCCTGACCGAGCGGCCCAGGAAGAGCAGGCTCCCCGCCAGGCTCGACTACCTGCAGAGCGCGACCGGGCTCGTGCTGGCGCTGTTCATGTGGGGCCACATGTTCTTCGTGTCCTCGATCCTCGTCTCCGAGGACTTCATGTGGCGCGTGACCAAGATGTTCGAGGGCTACTTCCTGTTCGGGAAGGCCTACCCGGGCATCGTGTCCGTGGTCGTCTTCGGAATCCTCGTGGTCTTCCTCGCCCACGCGTTCCTCGCGGTGCGCAAGCTGCCGATCAATTTCCGCCAGTGGCAGGCCTACCGCGGCCACATGAAGATCATGCGGCACGAGGACACCACGCTGTGGTGGGTGCAGGCAATCACCGGCTTCATGCTGTTCTTCCTCGTCACCGTGCACCTGTACCAGATGCTGATGCACCCGGGCGACATTGGTCCGTACGAGTCCGCGGACCGCGTCTGGTCCGGCCGCTGGTGGCCGCTCTACCTGGTGATGCTGTTCGCCGTCGAGCTGCACGGTGGCATCGGCCTGTATCGGCTCGTGGTCAAGTGGGGGTGGTTCGAGGGCAGCAACCCCGACGCAACGCGGGCCATGCTGAAGAAGTTGAAGTGGGCGCTTACTGTCTTCTTCCTCGTGCTGGGGCTGGCGACGCTGGGCGCCTACATCAAGATCGGCGAGGCCCACGCCGACCGGGCGGGCGAGCGTTACGTGCCGACCTGGCTCAGGTAGCGGAGGTCGTGATGACGCCGCAACCCACCGCAGTGCAGCAAGGAGTTCGTCCATGAAGATCGTCTACACCGACGTGCTGGTCATCGGCGGCGGGCTCGCCGGGCTGCGTCTCGCGATCGCCGCGAAACGCCGTGGCCACGAGGCGATCATCCTGTCGCTCGTGCCGCCGAAGCGCTCGCACAGCAAGGCGGCACAGGGGGGCATGCAGGCCTCGCTCGGCAACGTGATCAAGGGCCAAGGCGACAGCGAGGACGTGCACTTCGAGGACACGGTGCGCGGCTCCGACTGGGGCGCCGACCAGGACGTGGTGCGGATGTTCGTCAATACCGCGCCCAAGGCGGTCCGCGAGCTCGCGGCCTGGGGCGTGCCGTGGAGCCGGGTGCGCAAGGGCGACCGCCAGGTGGTGATCAACAACCAGAAGGTGACGATCACCGAGCGCGACGAGGCCCACGGGCTCGTCGCCCAACGCGACTTCGGCGGCACGAAGAAGTGGCGCACCTGCTACGTCTCCGACTGCACCGGCCACGCGATGCTGCAGGCGGTCGGCGACCAGGCGATCGCCGCGTCGATCCCCGTGCACGAGCGCACCGAGGCGCTGGCGCTGATCCACGACGGCGGCCGCTGCTACGGCGCGGTGGTGCGCGACCTGATCACCGGCGAGCTGTCGGCCTATGTCGCCAAGGCGACGGCGATCGCCACCGGCGGCGCCGGCCGGCTCTACCGCGTCACCACCAACGCCGTGATCTGCGAGGGCATCGGCCACGCGATCGCGCTGGAGACGGGCGCGGCGGCGCTCGGCAACATGGAGGCGGTGCAGTTCCACCCGACCGGCATCTTCCCGGCCGGCATCCTGGTCACCGAGGGCTGCCGCGGCGACGGCGGCCTGCTCAAGGATGCCGACGGCCACCGCTTCATGCCCGACTACGAGCCCGAGAAGAAGGAGCTCGCCTCGCGGGACGTCGTCTCGCGGCGCATGGAGGAGCACATCGCCAAGGGCAAGGGCGTGAAGTCGCGCTGGGGCGACCACCTGCTGCTCGACATCACGCTGCTGGGCGAGCAGCACATCCGCCACAACCTGCGCGAGGTCTGGGAGATCTGCCACTACTTCATGGGCGTCGACCCGGTGAAGGACCCGATCCCGGTACGGCCGGCGCAGCACTACACGATGGGCGGCGTGCGCACGAAGCCCACCGGCGAGAGCACGACGCTGAAGGGGCTGTTCGCGGCCGGCGAGGCCGCGTGCTGGGACATGCACGGGTTCAACCGCCTCGGCGGCAACTCGGTCGCGGAAACCGTCGTGGCCGGCATGATCGTCGGCGAGTTCGTCGCCGACTTCTGCGACGACGCCCGCAACGACGCCAGCATCCCCACGGCGCTGGTGCGCGAGTTCGTCGCGGCCGAGCAGGGCAAGCTCGATGCGATGGCAGGCGGCAGCGGCACCGAGAGCGGCGACGCGCTCAAGGCGGCGATGCAGACGATCATGACCGACAAGGTCGGCATCTTCCGCGAAGGCGCGAAGCTCGAGCAGGCCGTGTCCGAGCTGCAGGCGCTGGTCAAGCGCAGCCGCAACATCCGCGTGGCATCGGCCGGTCCCGGGCCCAACCCCCAACTCGTCACCGCCTACCGCACGCGGATGATGCTGAAGCTCGCGCTGACGATCGCCTACGGCGCGTTCGTGCGCACCGAGAGCCGCGGCGCGCACTTCCGCCAGGACCACCCGCGTCGCAACGACGCCGAGTGGCTGAAGCGCACGCTCGCGACCTGGAAGTCGGCGGGCGACGACCTGCCGACGCTCGCCTACGAGCCGCTCGACGTCGCGCGGATGGAGTTGCCGCCAGGGTGGCGAGGGTATGGCGCGAAGGACTACATCGACCATCCGGACACGCCGGCCCGCGCCGAGGCCGTCGCCAAGCTCCGCGAAGCCATGTCGGGCAGCGACCGCTTCGCCGTGCAGGAGGCGCTGATGCCGTTCCGGCACCTGCTCCCCGAGCGCTATCGGGGACGCAACGAGCGCATCGACGAGCCGTTCGGCTCAACACCCAAGGCCGCGTAAGGAGCTCGCATGAACGACACGACGACCGCGGTCCGCGCCACCCCCGCCAAGGCCGAAGCCGGCGGCCGCCTGACCTTCCACATCCTGCGCTACAACCCGCAGGAAAGGGGCAGTGCGCCGCGCATGCAGACCTATGAGCTCGAGGACGCCGAGGGCATGACGCTGTTCATTGCCCTCAACGAGCTCCGCGAGAAGCAGGATCCGACGCTGCAGTTCGACTTCGTCTGCCGCGCGGGCATCTGCGGCAGCTGCGCGATGATGGTCAACGGCCGGCCGACGCTCGCCTGCCGCACGCTCACGCGCGACGTCGGCCCCGAGATCACGCTCGCGCCACTGCCGGCATTCGAGCTGATCGGCGATCTCTCGGTCAACACCGGCAAGTGGATGCGGGGCATGAGCGAGCGCCTCGAGGCCTGGCTGCACGAGAAGAAGGCGGACGTCGACTTCGACCGCCTCGAGGAGCGGATGGACCCCGAGCTCGCCGAGCAGCTGAACGGGCTCGACCGCTGCGTCGAGTGCGGCTGCTGCGTGGCGGCCTGCGGCACCGCGCGGATGCGCGCCGATTTCGTCGGCGCGGTCGGCCTCGCGAAGATCGGGCGCTTCCGCCTCGACCCGCGCGACTCCCGCACCGACGACGACTACTACGAGCTGATCGGCGACGACAACGGCGTCTTCGGCTGCATGTCGCTGCTCGCCTGCCACGACGTCTGTCCGAAGGACCTGCCGCTGCAGACCCAGATCGCCTTCCTGCGGCGCAAGCTGGTCGGCAAAGGCTGGTAGCCCACCGTTCGCGCTGGCTGCACGCCTGCCGGCGGGGGCCGGCGCGCCGCTTTACTTTGTCCGGGATCAAGGGTCGTCGTCGCCGCGCCGCGTTTTGTGCCGCACTGTCGGGAAAAGTCAAAGTCCGGCAGCCGCCGCAGGACTAGCATCGAATCCTGCGTCCGGCGCGCGAGGGGTTGGCTCGTACCGGCGACACGACAAGGAGCCGCGAGATGGGATACCGCATCGAGAAGGACTTCCTGGGCGAGAAGCAGATTCCCGACGACGCCTACTACGGCGTGCAGACGCTGCGCGGGAAGGAGAACTTCCACATCACCGGCATCCCGATGTCGCTCGAGCCGAACTTCATCAAGGCGTTCGGCTACGCGAAGAAGGCCGCTGCGCTCGCCAACCGCGACCTCGGCGTCCTCGACGCCAGGATCGCCGACGCGATCGCGAAGGCGTGCGACAAGCTGATCGCCGGCGAGATGCGCGACCAGTTCGTCACCGACTTCATCCAGGGCGGGGCGGGCACGTCGACCAACATGAACGCCAACGAGGTGATCGCCAACCTCGCGCTGGAGAGCCTGGGACACAAGAAGGGCGAGTACCAGCACGTCAACCCGAACGACCACGTCAACTACGGGCAGTCGACCAACGACATGTACCCGACGGCGTTCCGGCTCGCGCTGATCATGCGCCTCGAGAGCTACATGGCGTCGCTGACCGCGCTGCAGGAGGCGTTCTTCGCCAAGGGCCGCGAGTTCGACAAGGTCCTGAAGATGGGGCGCACCCACCTCCAGGACGCGGTGCCGATGTCGCTCGGCCAGGAGTTCCACGGCTGGGGCACGACGATCGGCGAGGAGGTGCAGCGCATCGCGGAGGTGCGGCAGTTCCTGCACGAGATCAACCTCGGCGCCACGGCGATCGGCACGACGGTGACGGCCGCGCCCGGCTATCCCGAGCTTGCGACGAAGTACCTGTCGGAGCTCACCGGCCGCACGTTCATCCTCGCGGGCGACCTGATCGAGGCGACCTCCGACACCGGCGCGTACGTGCTGCTGTCCGGCGTGCTGAAGCGCACCTCGTCGAAGCTCACCAAGATCTGCAACGACATCCGGCTGCTGGCGAGCGGTCCCCGCTGCGGCTTCAACGAGATCAACCTGCCGCAGATGCAGCCGGGCAGCTCGATCATGCCGGGCAAGGTGAACCCGGTGATCCCGGAGGTCGTCAACCAGACCGGCTTCCTGGTGATCGGGCTCGACCTCACCGTGACGCTCGCCGCCTCGGCCGGGCAGCTGCAGCTGAACGTGATGGAGCCCGTGATCACGTTTGCGCTGTTCACGTCGATCGCGACGATGGAGAACGCGGTCAACAGCCTGCGCGTCAACTGCGTGCAGGGCATCACCGCCAATGCCGAGCGCACGCGCGACATGGTGCTGAACTCGCTCGGCATCGTGACGGTGCTGAAGCCCCACTTTGGCTACAAGCAGTGCGCCGAGATCGCCCGCGAGGGCTACGAGACCGGCAAGTCGCTGCACCAGATCGTCGTGAAGGAGCGCAAGCTCCTGACCCAGGAGAAGTGGGACGAGGTGTTCTCGTTCGAGAACCTGATCAGCCCGAAGTTCGAGCAATAGTCAGGACAAGCCCGGCGCTTCGCGACGGTCCGATGAACGAAACGGCGTCTGCCGATTGACAGGCCAACCCGAAGTTCGAGCAATAGTCAGGACAAGCCCGGCGCTGAAGCGACGGTCCGGTGAACGAAACGGCGTCTGCCGACTGACAGGCCAACCCGAAGTTCGAGCAATAGTCAGGACAAGCCCGGCGCTGACGCGACGGTCCGGTGAACGAAACGGCGTCTACCGATTGACAGGCCAACCCGAAGTTCGAGCAATGGACGGGACAAGTCCGGCGCTTAAGCGACGGTCCGGTGAACGCATTGGCCTCTGCCGGTTGACAGGCTGCGTCGCGCGGTCGAGTTCCCCGCCTCGCGGCGACCGATTCTGAGGGAGAGAGAACAAATGACACTATCTATCGTGCTGCAATTCGTGGTCGTCCTGGCGGCGATCTGGATGGGTGCCCGGTTCTCGGGCGTGGGCCTCGGCCTGTGGGGCGCGGTCGGGCTGCTGGTGCTGGTGGTCGCCTTCGGGGTGAGCCCGACGTCGCCGCCGGTGGACGTGATGCTGATCATCCTCGCGGTGATCATGGCGGCGTCGGTGATGGACGCCGCCGGCGGCATCGACTTCCTGGTACGCATCGCGGAGCGGATCATCCGCGCCAACCCGAAGTACGTGACGATCGTCGCGCCGCTCACCACGTGGACGTTCACCTTCGTCGCCGGCACCGGGCACATCGTCTACCCGCTGCTGCCGGTGATCTACGAGACCGCGCACCAGAGCGGCATCCGGCCGGAACGCCCGATGGCCGTGGCGACGATCGCCTCGCAGCAGGCGATCACGGCGAGCCCCGTCGCGGCGGCCACCGCCGCGATGATCGGCCTGTTCAGCGAAAAGGGGCTGACGCAGTGGGGCCTGCCCGAGATCCTGATGGTCTGCGTGCCGGCGACGCTCACGGGCGTGCTCGCCGCGGCGATCGTGTCGATGTTCATCGGCAAGGACCTGAAGGACGACCCGGAATACCAGGCCCGCCTCAAGGCCGGCCTGATCCCGGTGCCGAAGTCCGCCGCCGAACGTCCGCCGCTGAAGGCGTCGGCGAAGCCCTCCGCCTACCTGTTCCTCGCCGGCGTCGCGCTGGTCGTGTTCTTTGGCTTCTTCCCCGAGTTCCGCAAGCTCCCCGGCGCCAAGGGGCCGCTCGGGATGCCGATCGTGATCGAGATCGTGATGATGTCGGTGGCCGCGATCATGCTGCTGATCACGCGTGTCAACGTCGACGACGTCCCGAAGACCGCGACGCTGCGCGCCGGCGTGGTCGCCGTGATCGGCATCTTCGGCCTCGCCTGGCTCGGCGACAGCTTCATCGCCGCGCACAAGGACGTGATCGTGCCGGCGATCGGCGACTGGGCCAAGGCCGCGCCGTGGACGTTCGCATTCGGACTGTTCTTCGCCTCTGTGCTCTTGTACAGCCAGGCGGCGACGACCCGCGCGCTGATGCCGCTCGGCATCGCGCTGGGCATCCCGCCGCAGTTCCTGATCGCGATGTTCCCGTCGGTCAACGGCTACTTCTTCATCCCGACCTACGGCTCGCTGATCGCGGCGATCAACTTCGACCTCTCGGGCACGACGAAGATCGGCAAGTACGTGCTCAACCACTCGTTCATGATCCCGGGAATCGTCGCCACTTCCGTGGCGGTGATCGTCGGCCTCGCTATCGCACGGGTGCTGTTCTGAGACGGAAGCCGGGTCCGGCGGGGCGTGGCCCCGTCGGGTCCGGCACCGCCGTGCCGTCGGGGAGCCTTTCCCGGAACGCCTCACCCGGTGGCAATCCTTCAGACCCCGGGAATCGGGGCCAAGGTGCCGAGCCACCCCGGGGGTTGCCTCGAACGGTCCGCGGACAGGCAGGGCCGCTCGGCTAGAAAGGCGCGCGATATTTGGCGGGCTTGTACGGGTCGCGGTCCAGGTCTTCGAGGTCTGACTCTGCCGACGGCGGCAGTTTCGCCATGATGTCGCTCAGCATCTGGACGTGCTCGGACTCCTCTTCCCGGAGCTCCTCGAAGAGTGCCTTGACGTCCGGCTGCGTTACCCAGCGCAGAGCCTGGTCGTAGAACGCGTGGGCCTTCCTCTCCGCCGTCAGCGCGACCTGGTATGCCTTGAGCGGGGACATGTCCCACCTGGTGGCGCCGACATCGGGGGCTTCGACGTCGAAGATGTCGTCGGGCTTGACCTTGGGGGGCGTATCGCCAAACAGCGCGAAACGACGCTCGGCGAGCTGCTCACAGTGCTTGTTCTCGTTGACGGCCATCGACTCGAATACGGCCCCGGCGTCGTCGGTGGTGCGCGTTCCGAGCTGCTCGGCGAAAAGGGTGTACCTCCTGGATGCCTCGATCTCGATCAGCGCGGCAAGATCCAGGGCGTCCATCAGCGTGAGCTTGGCAAAATCGACCTTCGTTGACATGTGGTCTCCGGTTCCCGTGACGTGCGATCCATTGCGCGGGTACGAGCCCGTTCAGTGAAATGGAATCTGATCAGCCGGTCCCGCGGGTTGGGTACGTCAGTGTCACCGGGTCGTGTCGCGGGAACTGGTGCACGAAGTCGTCGCGTTTGAGCTCGATTCGTCCGCTCGGGTTGCTTCTTCGGATCAAACCGACGCCGGATCGGGCCAACGCCGGCACGGCCGTCAGCCTGATCGGTTGATTCTCGCTCATCGTCGCCTGCGATTCCAGACCCTGGCAGCGCACCGGAAGCGTGCCGCCGCGCGACGCAGCCGATCAGCTGCCGCAGGGGGTCGCGGTCCGACCCCTTCTCAAGCAGCTCCGCCAGTGCCATCCTCTCATCGGTCACCGCTTTCACCCCGGTTCGGTCGACAGCCTCGCACGCCTCAATCGCGCCGAAAGTACCGATGGCCCCCGCAAGGTGGCTGCCGATTCAAACCGCTACACCGCGACCGAGGACGCGATCCAAACAGTAGGTTTGCCGGAGCATTGCGCATGATCGACCTAACACGTTCGAAGCGCATCGTTCGGACCGCCGAGCGGTGCGAAGCCCGTCGCGCGCGACGCACGGGTGAGCATTGCCTGCGAGCGGCGGCGCTGAGCGTACGCGCGCTGTTGGTCGCCGCCCTCGTGGCGATCGGCGGCTGCGCCACGGTGCCGAAGGACTACCCGCGTACCGCGTCGACCGCCTTCCAGGCCCACGAATCCACGACGGTCGGCCGCGAGGTTGCTGCGCTCGCCGCACAGCACGCCGGCCAGTCCGGGTTCGCGATCATCCGGCGCGGGCGTGAGGCGTTCACGTCGCGCATCATGCTGGCCGACCTGGCCGAACGTAGTCTCGACGTGCAGTACTACCAGTGGGATCCGGATGCCACCGGCCTGCTCCTCGGCCGACACCTGCTGCGCGCCGCCGACCGCGGCGTGCGCGTGCGCATCCTGGTCGACGACGTCAACTTCGAGGACCGCGACGCCAATCTCGCGTCGTTCGATGCGCATCCGAACATCGAAGTCCGCCTCTTCAATCCCTTCCCCCATCGCTACTCCAAGATGCTGGGGTTCCTGACCGACTTCGATCGACTCAACCATCGCATGCACAACAAGCTGCTGGTGATGGACAACGCGGTGGCGATCGTCGGCGGGCGCAACATGGGTGACGCCTACTTCGAGGTCGACACCGAGTTCAATTTCCGCGACCTCGACATCGCGGCGGCGGGCCCGGTGGTCCGGGACCTCTCGAAGGTGTTCGACCGCTTCTGGAACGGCGACTGGTCGGTGCCGATCGCCGCGATGGTCGACCGTCCCTACACCGAGTCGGAACTGCGGACAGCGATGCAGGGCGGGCGCATCGCCGCAATGACCGCGCGTTACCCGCATCCGCTGAACCAGGACCTGGGCACGCTCCGATCGGAGCTCGCCGGGACCTTCGGCAGGTTCGTCTGGGCGCCGGGACGGGTGATCTACGACGACCCCGCCTCCATCGACGATCCGAACCTGCGGGTGATGAACCAGCTCATGCACAAGCGCATCGACCGGCGTGGAGAAGGAGCTGCTGATCGAGTCGGCCTACTTCATTCCGTTCAAGGACGGCGTGGCCTTTGCCAAGGCGCTCGTCGATCGCGGTGTCCGGTTCCGGGTGCTCACCAACTCGCTCGCCTCCAACGACGTCATCCCGGCGTTCGCGGGCTACTCGATCAGCCGTGAGGGCCTGGTCAAGGTGGGCGTCGAACTGCACGAGCTGCGCTACGAGCCCGGCCCGGCGCGCAAGCGACAGCTTCCGGCCGGCTCGAAGGCGGGACTCCACACCAAGACGATGGTGTTCGACCGCAAGGACGTCTTCATCGGCAGCTTCAACCTCGACGCGCGCTCGTCCACCATCAACACCGAGGCCGGGCTCTACGTGGAAAGTCCCGCACTCGCCGCGCAGGTGGTCGAGTACCTGGACGAGGGGGTCGGTCCCGAGGTCAGCTACCGCGTGCTGATGGACAGACAACGGCGAGCTCTACTGGGTCGCACGGACGACGGCAAGCTCGCTGCGCTACGACACCGATCCGCTGTCGACGCCCGAGCAGCGCTTCAAGGCGCAGTTCTGGAAGATCATGCCGATTCTCGAGCAGCTCTGAGGCGCTGTTGACTCGAGGCGTCGAAGTGCCAGAGGGACGTGCATGCGCGCGGTCGCGCGAGGAGTCGGACCGTGTCGGCTCCCGCAACGTCGACGCTGATGGGCCATTGTCGTTGCGTACCGTCTTTCGAATGCTGCTCGGCGTCGGGTGTGCGCTGTTCATCGGCGCGTGCGCAACCACCCCACCCTTGGAGACCGACGTCCAGCCGAACGAAGAGGTGGTCCTGTTCCCGACCGCCGCCCACTTCGACGAACGGGCATCGCGGTGGGTCGTGCCGATCCACGGCTGGATCCACGAGCGGCCGGACGACTCCCTCTGGACCTCCGCGGCTGCTCGAGCCCTCATGCGTGCGCTGGACCTCGACGACGATGCGCTCGCGCAGGCGGTCTTTCGTGCGCGGGCGGGCTCGTTCCTCGCCGGCGGCGAGGAGGACCGAAGGCTCGCGGTACGCGTCGGACCGTGGCAGGTGACCACGGATGCGTCGGGTCCGAACGGCCTGTTTCGAGCGACGGGCACGCTCTCCGCCGGCGATGCCGACCGCTACCAGCGCGCCGGAAAGCTACCGTTGGAACTCGCGGGTCCGTCAGGGGAGCGCCGCCGCTCCGAAGGACACGCACAACTCGTCGGTGCGCGGGGCGTCTCGGTCATCTCCGACATCGACGATACGGTGAAAGTGTCGCAAGTTCGCGACAGGCGGGCGCTGATGGCCAACACGTTCCTGAACGCCTTCGAGGCGGTTCCCGGAATGGCAAAGGCCTATGCCGCGTGGGCGGAGGGTAGTGCGGTGTTCCACTACGTTTCATCCTCACCCTGGCAGCTGTATCCGGCGCTGTCGCAGTTCTTCGCTCGAATCGGGCCTGCCTGCCGGCAGCTTTCACCTGCGCGAGATCGGACTCGGCGATCGCAGCTTCCTCGATCTGTTCGACACGCCGGCGGATGCCAAGGTACCGACCATCGCGGAGATCATCCGCCGCTGGCCGCAACGCAGGTTCGTCCTCGTCGGCGATTCCGGCGAGCAGGATCCGGAGATCTACGCCCGGATCTACCGGGAGTTTCCGGACAACGTGCTGCACATCTTCATTCGCAACGTCACCTACGAAGGCGACGCGGCGCCGCGCCATCGCGAGGTATTCGCCGACGTGCCGCGCGAGCGCTGGACCGTGTTCACCGATCCCGGCGTTCTGACCATGCGGGTGAGGCTGCCGGCCCGGCCCTAGCAGCGTCGCAACGACGTTCCTCCCGGCGCCAGCGGCGCCACGCATCAGTCCGCTGCGTCGAACACCGAGCGCGACAGCCAGCCCGCGAGCACGGCACCGACGATCGGCGCCACCCAGAACAGCCACAGCTGCTGCAGCGCCCACCCACCGACGAAGAGCGCCGGCCCGGTGCTGCGCGCCGGGTTCACCGACGTGTTCGTCACCGGGATGCTGATCAGGTGGATCAGCGTGAGGCAGAGGCCGATGGCGAGTCCCGCGAAGCCCGGCGAGGCCCGCTTGTGCGTTGCGCCCAGGATCACGATCAGGAACATGAAGGTCATCACCACTTCGGTGACCAGCGCGGCACTGAAGCCGTACTTTCCCGGCGAGTGATCACCGTAACCGTTCGAGGCGAAGCCCCCCGCGAGATCGAAGCCCGCCTTGCCGCTCGCGATCACGTACAGCACCGCTGCGGCAGTGATGGCGCCGGCGACCTGCGCGACCACGTACGGCACGAGCTGCGCGACGGGAAAGCGGCCCCCGGCCCACAGCCCGAGCGAGACCGCCGGGTTGAAGTGGCCGCCCGAGATCGGGCCGAGCGCGTAGGCGCCGGTCAGCACCGTCAGGCCGAACGCGAGCGACACGCCCGTGAAGCCGATCCCCAGTTCGGGATACGCCGCCGCGAGGACGGCACTTCCGCAGCCGCCCAGCACGAGCCAGAACGTCCCGATGAATTCCGCAGTGTAGTTGCGCATAACCTGCTCCTGATCCGCAATGCGTTGTGTGAGTCGCGATACTAAATCCGACGCGAGACCGGCGCCATCCGGCTCGAGCAGACGCCGCCATGCACGATGACTGTACGGGCTCGGACCCGCACGCTCGAGGCACGGGCACGGCAATAGCGGCATTCGCCCCGCGGAAGGTTCACGTCCACTTGGACGCAATGCACTTGGTTACCCACGTCGTTCCCCGCCCCCCCTTGGCCGGGGGGAGCGAAGCCGGCGAGATCGAGGTCGAGGGCACGCTGGCAGTTCCACCCGCGATTCTCGGTGGTCGGCTTTGGCGGCGTCGGCGTTGCCGCGGGCCGCAGCTGGCTGGACGGGGACCGTGAGACGGTCGTGGCGGGGGGCGCGGGCTTTCGCTACCTTGTCGCGAAGAGCTACGGCATGCACATGGGCATCGACGTCGCCCACGGACCCGACCAGACGATCTGGTACGTCGTCTTCGGCAACGGCTGGTTCAGGCCCTGATCGCCGGGTTGACGTTTCGGCGTGCACGCCCTGCGGGAATGTCCGCCGTCGCAGCGGGCCAACGATGGCAGTGAGGCGTCTGGCGCCGGTCGGGCGGAGATCGCCGGCTACCGGAAAACCCGCGCGCACTCGTGGGTTAACTGTGTAGGGACACAAGCCATGGAGCGGCTCATTTCTACCCACTCAATTTCCTAAAGGTTTAGAGTCTTCACTCTGGGCAACATGGCGTCGAGACGGAAGTGCTATGGGCGGCAAATTCGAGCCCCGTCAGTGTCGGCCGTGGCATCGATGTTGCGCCTTCCACATCGCTCAACGAGTGACTGCCAAACCCGGGAGATGACGATGGTACGAAGCACGGTGGTGCTGGGCCTGCTGGCGATGTCGCTGGTAGGGCCGAGTGCCTATGCGCAGACTGCCCCGGCCGGAGCCGCTGCGCCAGCGGCAGTTGTCGTCGATCCGGCATCGGTTCAGGCCCTCAAGGACATGGGGGCGTTCCTGCAATCGCTCAAGCGGTTCCACGTCGCGACCGCCGTGACCGGCGAGCGAGTCCTTGTCGACGGCCAGAAGCTCCAGCATTCGGCGACAGCCAAGATCGACGTCGTGCGCCCGAACAAGGTGCGCGCACTGATGCGAAGCGCCCATTCCGAGCGAGAGATCGTCTACGACGGCACGACCTTCACGTTCTTTTCACGCCCGCAGAAGTACTACTCGACCGTGGAGGTTGTCGAGACGATCGGCGGGTTGATCGGGAAGCTGGAGGAACGGTTTGGCGTCGAATTCCCATTGTCGGATCTCTTCCTGTTCGGAACTCCGGCGGCCCCGCTCGACAAGATCGAGTCGGCGATGAACGCCGGGCAGGACTTCATCGGCAACGAGCTCTGCGACCACTATGCATTTCGCCAGGGCAAGGTCGACTGGCAGATCTGGATCGCCGCCGGCGGCAAGCCGCTGCCCCGCAAGGTCGTGATCACCAATCGTGCCGACGAAGCGCGGCCGCAGTCGGTTTCCCTGATCGACTGGAACCTGAAGCCGACCTTCAAGGACGCGACGTTCAGGTTCACGCCACCGAAAGGGGCGACCCGGATCGAGATCATTCCGCGGAAGACCAGGTAGAGGAGCGCCACCATGAAGAGATCATTCGGCAGGTTGCTTCCAGTCTCGTTGGCCGTCCTCGTGCTGGTCAGTTTCGCGATGGTTCCGTACGTCGACGCCGCGGGTGCCGGTGGCCGTGGGGGTGGCGGCGGCGGCGGCGGTGGTGGCGCCCGTGCGACGTCCGGCGGAGGCGGCGGGGGTGCCGCGCGCGCCTCGGCGAGCGGAGGAGGCGGTGCTCGTGCGAGCGGGGGAGCGCAGGCGGGTGGCGGCGGCGGTGCCCGGCAGGGCGCCCAGGTCGACAACAGCAGAGCCGACACGCGCACCAACAATGTCAGGAACACCAGCGTCAACAATGTCAACGCCGAGCGCAACGTTAACGTCAACGCCGAGCGCAACGTCAACGTCAATGTCGAGGGCCACGGCGGCTGCTGCGGCGGCTGGGACAACGACTACCACCCGGTGGCCACGGCCGCTGCGGTGGGGACGGCGGTTGCCGTGACCTCGGCGGTTGTCGGTTCCATGGTGCGCAGCGTCCCGCCAGGCTGCGTGCCGGTGAACTACGGTGGGATGGTCTACCAGCAATGCGGTGGTACTTGGTACGCCCCGCAGGGATCGCAGTTCATCGTGGTGGGTCCACCGTATTGAGAGTTGGCCCCGCGGAGTTGGACCATTTCGGGGTCTGTCAGGTGGTAGCCCGGCGGGTTGGGCCGCCAATCGCCGCAACGATCCCGGCTAACGGGAATCAGAAAGGCAGGAGAGCCATGAAGATTGGATACCTAAAGGCGGGAACTATCATCGCGTCCGTCGTCTTGCTGCTGGGCACCTTCGGCACCGCCAGCGCCAAAGACACCTGGACGGTACTCGGCCAAAAGACGATCAAAGCCACGGATCCAAGCACGGAGATCGCGGCCGAAGCGGGGAAGACGT
Organism: uncultured beta proteobacterium; assembly: GCA_963765065.1. Taxonomy (GTDB): domain Bacteria; phylum Pseudomonadota; class Gammaproteobacteria; order Burkholderiales; family Casimicrobiaceae; genus VBCG01. The sequence continues at coordinate 528,068 of CAVXVH010000020.1, forward strand.
GGAAGGAGGACGTCAAGAGGGCGAAGATCTCGGTCGAGGGCGCTGACGTGCAGATCACGAACGTCGTCTTCCACTGGAAGGGCGGCAAGAACGAGACTATCTCGAACGTCGGAATCGTGAAGGCGGGAGGAGAAACGGCTGCGAAGGACGCTCCTACACGCGAGGCGACCCTCATGTCGGTAAGCGTTCAGTACAAGATCCTCAACAACAAGCCGACGGCGACCATCAAAGTCTGGGGATACGACTAAGCGGGGTGTAAGCACCGGCCAGCGGACGTGTCGCCGCGATCAGCGCGCCAAAGGCGAGGCGATCAGGGTTCACGTCTGCTGGAATCGAGCTCGACTGCGGCGTCCGCTGCCGACGGACGCCATTGCGAGAGGCTGGTCGAGCCCAGCCTCACCACACCACACCACACCGCCATAAGACATGCCGTCAGGCATGTGTGATTGCTCGTCCCTCACCCGACCTTTCACCATCAGGGAGTCGATAATGCGAACTTGGAAACAGTTATCTGTTGCCGCCGCCGTCCTGGCGGTCTTCTCGGCCGCTCCCGCTTACGCGCAGGTCGGTGGCGTCACCGCGGTCGGCGTCGCTCCGGGCATGGCGGTCGGGTCGCGCACGATCACGGCCAACGCCACGGTTGCCGCGATCGACATGACCACGCGCGTCGTCACGCTGCGCCGCGCCGATGGAACGACCTTTAGCGTCGTCGCCGGTCCGGACGTCCGCAACCTTCCACAGCTGCGAGTCGGCGACTCGGTGACGCTCGACTACGTCGACGTGCTGACAGTGGAGCTCAAGAAGGGGGGCACCGGAGCGCCGGCGAGCATCGTCGCGCGGACGGACGCGACGCGCACCGAGCTCGGGCAGCGGCCCGGTGGTGCCGTCGTGAAGGAGACGAAGATCGTCGCCGACGTCATCGCCGTCGATTCGGTGAACCAGCGGGTCACGTTGCGTGGACCCCAGGGCAACCAGGTGGTGCTGCCAGTGCGTGATCGCGCGCAGTTCAACCTGATCAGGGTTGGTGACCAGATCGAGGCTGACTATGTCGAGGCGGTTGCGCTCTCGGTGACTCCAGTAGCGCAGGTGGCGGCGACACCGCAGCGCTGGATCGTCGGACTTCGCGCGATCGGGATCTACCCGAACGACGACTCGTCGATTCCGGGCGTGTCGGTCGACAGCGCGTGGACGGTCGAGCTCGACTTCACGTACTTCCTCACCCCGAACGTCGCCCTCGAGCTGATCGCGGCCACCGCGAAGCACCAGGTCAATCTCAACGGCACCGAGATCGGCAAGGTTGGGGTGCTGCCTCCCACGTTGACCCTGCAATACCACTTCACGCAATTCGGCGCGTGGAAACCCTACGTGGGCGCTGGTCTCAACTACACCTACTTCTACGACCGCGACCTGGCCAACGACACGCTGGAACTCGGCAGCAGCAGCTGGGGAGGTGCATTGCAGACGGGGGTCGACTACATGCTCGACCGCAACTGGTCGGTGAATTTCGACCTCAAGTACATCTGGATGGACACCGACGTCGAGGTGAAGGCGACCGGCGCCAACGCCGGCGACGTGGACATCAATCCATGGGTCGTGGGTGTCGGCGTGCGCTACCGGTTCTGACCCGCCACGTAGCACTGCACGGCGCTCCACCATGGATCGTGCATTGGGTGACGGCCCGGCGCAATGCCGGGCCACCTCAAAATGAGCGCGTCCTGGTCCTTATCGCCGCCTTCGCTCGTTGCAGGCGGCATGTTGGTGCTTGGGCTGGTTTCCGGCGGCGCGCTTGCCGGCGATGCTGCGACCCCCGAGCCGCACTGGTCGGGATTGCCGATATGGGGTGCCGAGGCCTCGGCAAGGGGCTATCAACTTCCGCTCCCGATCGGGATCGGCATTACCGCCTGGTCGGGTCGGCAGCCGGTGGACATCCAGGACCTGCAATTGGGACGCGCTGGAAATCCCCCGGTATCGGTCACGAATTTCCTGCAAGTCGACCAGGTAGACACGTCCCAGCAGAACGTGTCCGCGAAGATCGACGTCCTGGTGTTTCCGTTTCTCGACGTCTACGCCATCCTCGGATACACGAAGGGAACCACGAAGGGACTCATCCAGGTTCCCGGCGAATCGGTCATTGGCATCTTCGAGCCCACGGTGCTTCAGCTTGACGCGGCGTTCAAGGGGCCCACCTATGGCGTAGGCATGACGCTGCAGGGAGGGGCCAAGGTCAGCGACTGGCGGGACCTGACAGCCTTCGTAGTGGCCGACGTGAATCGCACCAAGACGAAACTGTCGTTCGAGAATGAATCGTTGATCGCCAACACGAAGCCGGTCGCCACGATCTTCTCGGCCAGAGTGGGATTGAGCGGCATCGTCGGCCCGACCGCGCGCGCGGGGATCTGGACCGGTGCGATGTATCAGCGCATCCAGGAAACGGTCGCGGGCAGCGTTGCCGACACCGATCTCCAATTCGTCGTGGTCCAATCGCCGTCGAACCCCTGGAATGCGCTGGTCGGTGGCGTCATCGAGGTCGGCAGGGATTGGGTCTTTCTCATCGAGGGTGGGCTCGGTGCTCGCATGTCGATCCTCGCCGGAGTTACGTATCGGTTCTGATCTCGCGGTCACCCATGGCGGGTGTTTACGGCCATGTTGTAGAGTTCCCTTGCACGCTCACGCAAAGACCGAATTTGCCTCCGGCAAGCAGGACTCGTGATGAATCCGACCAATGGCAAGGCGCGTCCCGGCGATGTCGTCCCTGCATTGAAGGCGACGAAGGAGCGTGCGACGGTCGCTTCGTCGATTACATCGCGCCGTACGCGGCGACTCCGTGAGTTGCGCGCCATCGTTCTCGCCGGCACTTTGGTCCTGGCGGCGTGCGGTCCCGGGCCGCAGACATCGGACGCCATTCCGGCCGGCGGCGAGTGGCGGGAATTCCAGGGGACCTGGACCGCTGCGGGCAGCCGACGCACGATGCGCCTTGGCAGCGACCGGCAGGCCTCGATAGCCGATCTCAACGGCTCGCTGTTGCTTTCGGGACCCTCGCGCCCGGCGGTGGGGTTTCGCGCCGAGGCCATTGTGCTCAACGACAGTGCTACCGGCATGGTGGGCAGGGCCGTCTGGACCGACGAGCTCGGCGACCAGGCGTACAGCGAACTGCGAGGCGAAGGCACGGCAACGGGGAACAGGATCGTCGGGACCTTCCTCGGCGGGACCGGACGTTTCGACGGCGTCACCGGCACCTACGAATTCTCGTGGCGCTTCGTGCTCGAGTCGGAGGACGGGAGCGTGCAAGGGCAGTCCGTCGGGCTCAAGGGCCGGGTTCGCGTCGGTTCGTCGACTGCTACCGGTGCAGGAGGTCCGAAGTGATCAGCCTCTCGTTGCTGGCCCGGCGCGCGCTGCCGTTTGCGTTGGCGATCGGCATCTGGTTCACGCCGGTGCCCGCCGGGCTCACGGCACCGGCCTGGCACCTTTTCGCCGTGTTCGTGGCGGCAATTGCCGCGGTTCTGGTCGGCGCCTTTCCGCTGTTGACGTCGACGATGCTGGCGGTGGCGGCTGTCGTCCTCACGGGCACGCTCTCGCCGGCGAAGGCGTTCGGTGGCTTCGCCAATGCGAGTGTGCTTCTGGTGGTGATCGCGTTCCTCGTCGCCCAGGCGGTGGTCAAGTCCGGGCTGGGACGGCGCATCAGCCTGTTCATGGTCAGCCGGTTCGGCCGATCCTCGCTGGGACTCGCCTACAGCATCGTGCTCACCGACGCGGCCATCGCGCCGGCGTTTCCGAGCAATACCGCGCGCGGTGGCGTCCTGTTTCCGATCGTGCTGTCGGTGGCGCAGGGATCCGGCTCGAAGCCCGACGACCCCGAGGGCCGGAGGTTGGGCGGCTATCTGATGTTCTGCACGATGGCGAGCCTTGCCGTTTCATCCGCCCTGTGGATGACGGCCACGTCGGCCAACCCGATCGGCATCCAGATGGTGCGCGAGTTCGGACTGGAGATCGGCTTCGGCAAGTGGTTCGTCGCCGCCTCGGTGCCGGCGCTCACTGCAATCCTCGCCTTGCCCTGGGTCGTCGCCCGCCTGTTCCCGCCGGGCGTGAAAGACACACCGGAGGCTCCGGTCGCCGCGCGACAGGCGCTTGCGGAACTGGGACCGTTGTCGCGAAACGAGTGGATCACCGCCGTGGCGTTCGCGCTGATGGTCTCGGGCTGGATCTTCGCCGATGCGCTGGGGCTCAACGTCACCAGCATCGCCTTCGCGGGGCTCGGCCTGCTGCTGATGACCCGCGTGCTGACGCTCGACGACATCGCGGCACAGGGCGACACGCTCGCCACGTTTCTCTGGCTTGCCGTGCTGTTTGCGCTGAGCGGGCAGTTGAACGAGCTCGGCTTCATGGGCTACGCGGGGCAGCGGCTGGCCTCGCACCTGGGCGGCCTCTCATGGCCGGTGACGTACGTGACGCTGATCGTGATCTACGTCGCGATCCACTACATGTTCGTGAGCCAGTCGTCGCAGGTCCTTGCCCTGCTGGGCGTGTTCCTCGACGTGGGCATCCGCGGCGGCGTTCCCCTCCCGCTGATGGCGTTTTCGCTGCTGTTCGCGAGCAGCTATTTCTCGGTGATCACGCCGCAGGGGGGAAGCCAGAACGTCATCTTCGTCGGCAGCGGCTATCTCACCCAGCCCGAGCTCTATCGGCTCGGGTTGTTGACGACGCTCTTCTTCCTCGCCGTGTTCCTGGTGATCGGGACGGCGTGGCTGCTCCTGATAACCACGTGAGCGGGCCGGCTCGAGGGCTGGAATCATGCACTGCGCCGGACAAGGCGCGTACCATGGGCGACGGGGCCTCGACTTCGTGAGTCCGGGCGCTGCGCGACGGCAATGCACGTCGATGGAGTGAGTCCAGACATGGCTGAAATCAAACCGCGTTGGGAGTGGCGTTCGTTCGGCCTGCGTTTCGGCGCGGCGGAAGCGAGGTTGGCGAAGCTCGCGCCGCTCGGCGTGCAGGAGAGCGACGAACTCTATCTGCTCGCGGCGGCGGGCGACAACGTGAAGGTCCGCGACGCCCTGATGGACATCAAGGTCCTGCGGGCGGTCAACGAAGACGGCCTCGAGCAGTGGACGCCCGTGATGAAGGCGGGATTCCCGCTTCCCGCGGCCGAAGCGGCAAAGGTGCTCGAGTCGTTGCATCTGCCGGCACCTCCGGCATCCCGTGCCAGCTTCGCGCTCGACGAATTCCTGGATCAGTTTGCTGCGCCGGGTGGTGCGATTCGCGCGGTGAAGGTCCACAAGCGACGGACGCGCTACTCGGTCGGCGGTTGCATGGCGGAACTCTCCGAAGTCGTGGCCGACGGCAAGCCGACCCGCACGATTGCCGTCGAATCCGAGGATGCTGCGGCCGTGATTCGGGCCGTCCGGGACCTCGGGCTCGGCGACTATGCGAACACCAGCTATCCCCGGGGCCTGGCGGCCCTCGTCAACGATGTGCCGGAGCGCTACGCGGTGATCGACGCCGGCACCAATTCGATCAAGTTCCACGTCGGCGAGCGTGACCGCGACGGACGATGGCAAACCGTGGTCGACCGCGCGGAGCTGACGCGCCTTGGCGAGGGGCTCGCGGATCACGGCACGATCCTCGACGCCGCCATCGAGCGCACCGTCGCGGCCATCGCGGACATGGTCGACGAAGCGAAGCGGCACGGTGTGCGGGCGATCGCCGCGGTTGGCACGGCGGGACTGCGGCGCGCGGCGAACGCCAACGACGTTCTCGAAGCCATTCACAAGCGCACCGGCCTGCGCGTCGAGGTGATTTCGGGCGAGGAGGAGGGTCGGCTGGCCTACCTCGCAGCCAAGGCGGGCCTGGGGTTGCGGACCGGCTCGCTGGTGGTGTTCGATACCGGAGGCGGCAGTTCGCAGTTCACCTTCGGGCACGATGCCATCGTGGACGAGCGCTTCAGTGTCGACGTCGGCGCCGTGTCGTACACGGAACGCTATCGTCTCGACCGTGCGGTGTCCCCAGATGTCCTGCGCGAGGCCATGGCGGCAATGTCCGTCGACCTGGCGCGCATCGACGGGCGTCCGGCGCCCGAAGCGCTGGTGGCGATGGGTGGCGCGGTGACCAACCTCACCGCAGTCAGGCACGCGCTTGCCAAGTACGATCCGACGGTGGTTCAGGGCACGGTCCTCGACCGCGCCGAGATCGATCGGCAGATCGAGCTCTACCGGTCGCGCGACGCGGAGGCGCGCCGCGCCATCATCGGTCTTCAGCCGAAGCGGGCGGAAGTGATCCTCGCCGGCGCGTGCATCATCCGGACGGTCATGGAGAAGCTGGGCAAGGACCGCCTGACAGTGAGCGACCGCGGGCTGCGACACGGCGTGCTGGCCGAGCGATTCGATGGTTGAAGCAGGGCGCTTTGCGCACGATCGAGTGCGGGTAGGCGGGAGTGCCTGCGCGTTGTGCGTTCGGACGTCACCACGCCAAGAATAATCACGAGGAACGCCATGGCGACCAGGACCCGCAAGACCGCGAAGACCGCGAAGACCGCGAAGACCGCGAAGACCGCGAAGACCGCGAAGACCGCGAAGACCGCGAAGACCGCGAAGACCGCGAAGACCCGTGTCGCAAGCAAGCCGACGGTCCTGTCCAGCGAGCAGATCGCGAAGATCTTCGAACTGGGCAAGGGGTCCAACAGCATCGAGTTGAAGCTCTCCGTGCCGTCCAGTGGACACCGTGCGACGATCAAGAGCCTGAAGCTCGACCCGGTCGAGGCACAACCCCGGCAGGCATTCTTCTTCGACACGCCCAGGCTGGAGCTGCTCGAGGCTGGCGTAGTCGTTCGGGCCCGTCGCTTCCAGGGTGGGCGCGCCGACACGGTCGTCAAGTTGCGTCCAGTGGATCCGACCATGATGGACGTGGAGCTTCGGCGCTCGGCGAGCTTCAAGATCGAGGTGGACGTCATGCCGAGTGGATTCGTGTGCTCGGCATCGTTCAAGGGCATCTGCACCGGGCGCGAAGTGCTCGACGTGACCTCGGGCACCGAACCGCTGAGCTCGCTGTTCTCGAAGGAACAGCGTGCGTTTTACGAAGCGCACGCCCCGGCCGGCATCAAACTGGACTCCTTGGCCGTCCTGGGCCCCACGTTTCTGCTCAGGTCCAAGTACCAACCGAAGGACTTCGACCACATGGTCACCGTCGAGATGTGGCTCTATCCCGACGGCTCGCGGATTCTCGAGATCTCGACGAAGTCGCTGCCTGAGGCAGCCTTCCAGGTTGCCGCCGAGTTCAGGAACTATCTCGCCAAGTGCGGAATCGCGGTGAGCGCAGCTCAGGAAACCAAGACCAGGTCGGCGCTGGAGTTCTTCCGCAAGCGCCTTGCGTCGGAGTAGCGCGCTCCCGGCCCGCGCGCCCGCCGACCCGGGCGCCCCCTTCGCTCCCCGCCGTCGCGCCGCACCGCGCCTGCGATCTTCCGCTTGACATCGGCACGACAGATAGGTGACTATGCGGTCACCTATTGAGCCCATGCTGAAGCCGGAAAGCGATCAACTCGACGCGGTGTTCTTCGCGCTGGCCTCCGAGCCGCGCCGCCGCATTCTGGACGTGCTCAAGAAGGAGCCGGGGTGCAACGTGTCCCGCGTGTGCGAGTACCTCGAGAAGGACATCGGCCGCTTTGCCGTGATGAAGCACCTTGCGACGCTCGAGGCCGCTGGTTTGGTCATCGCCGAGCGTTCGGGCCGTGAGCGCCTGCTGTGGTTCGACCCCACGCCGATCCAGTGGATCCACCAGCGCTGGACCACGGAGTTCAGCGCGTATTGGGCGGCACGCCTCACGCGTCTCAAGGTCGATGCCGAGGGTGCCAACGTGATCCGCCTGTCCCCTGGTACGACGAAAGGACGCCGCAATGGCTGACGACAAGACGCTCCCAGACGCCATGTTCCGCATCGTGATCCACGCGGACATCGAGCGCGTCTGGCGCGAGTTGACCAAGACCGACGAAGCGCAGGGTGCCGTTTTCAACGCCTGGCTGCACACGACCGGGCTCGCGCCCGGCGGACAGATGCAGATGCGCACCGGCTCGGGCAAGCACGTGCTCGTCGTGGGCGAGGTGCTCGAGATCGATCCGCCGCATCGCTTCGTGCACAGCCACCGCTTCACGCAGTACGACGATCCCGTGTGCCAGGTGGCCTACGAGCTCAAGCCCGTCGCGGGCGGCGTGGAGGTGACGTTGCGGGTACGCGGCATGCCCGCCGGAACGCGGACCGCCAAGAGCATGCAGCAGGGCGGGGAGATGATCCTGAAGTCGCTCAAGGCGATCGCGGAGACCGGACGGCCCCCGCTCCGCACAAGGATGATGTACGGCGCGTTCGACTTGATGGAGTTCGTGCTGCCGAAGCGCACGAAGAGCGAGCACTGGCCGCTGCGGCCACCGTCACGATAACCCGGAGCCGACCATGTCCGATCCACGGAGTGCCCTTGCGAGCCAGTTGCGCAACATCGAGGCCAGGACCGGCAGGACGTTCGCCGAGCTTTGCTCCCTGATCGCGGCGTCCGGCCTGACCAAGGTCGGCGAACAGCGCAAGATGCTGATGGACACGCTGGGCCTCGGCTACGGCGACGCCAACACGCTGGCGCTGCTGGCCAAGGACGTCGGCGCCCCCGCGGTGACGGACGCGGATCCGCTGGACGCGATCTACACGGGGGCCAAGGCGCCGTTGCGAGCGCTCCACGAGCGCCTGTGCGACGAGATCCGCAGGCTCGGTGATTTCGAGGCCGCACCGAAGAAGGCGTATGTCAGCCTCCGACGCAAGAAGCAGTTCGCCACGCTCGGCCCGGCGACGAAGGATCAGGTCGAGCTCGGTCTCAATGCCAAGGCGCTGCTCGACGTCGGCGCGGCTCAAGTCGCTGCCGCCGGGGGGTATGTGCCAGTACTCCGTGCGCCTGTCGACGACACATGACGTCGACGCCGAGCTGATGGCGTGGGTGCGCGCCGCGTACGACGCCGCCGGCTGAACCTCGCACATCCGCGGCGCCCCGGCGGATTTCATGCGGACGCCGAGAGTTTCGACAGCGTCTGCGGATTGCGGATCACCGACTTCTGGCGCGCCGGCGGCGCGCCGTACAGGCCCGCCGGCGGATTGCTCTCCAGCCGCGACAGCACGCCGCCATCGCGACACTTCGCGTCGACGACGACGCTCACCTGCTCGCCGGCACTCGCGCCGAGCACGAGGCACGAGGTGCCGAGCTTGCGATTGATCGGCGCGAGGATTCCCGCCGCGACGAGATCGGCGGGCGGGACGCTGCCGGCGAGGCGCAGGTCCCAGGCGTGGCCCGAGGCCGTTGCGCGTGGCCGTGCCGACATCACCGCCGGCAGGCCGAGCAGCTCGCGCCCGAGCTGTTCGGCAGTGGCTGCATCGGGAAGGCCCTCGACGACGAGCGCGACACCCTGGCCGCTCGCGGTGACGTGCTGCAGGAAGAAGTCGCGCGAGAACTCGTCGGCCATCTTCGTGCCGATGGCTCGCAGCGCCTCCTCCTCGGTGGCGAAGCTGCCGATGCCCTTTGGCACGTGAGTGTTGAAGTATATTTCCTCGCCTGTCGCGCGGTCGATGCACTTCACCGTCCAGGACGTGAGCGTGTACTTGGTGACGACGACCCCCGAAGCTTCGAGCCGCATCGACAGGCGCTTGATCGCGGCCTCGCCGGTCACCGCGAAGTCGGCGCCGGGCGCGGCGTCCGGGCCGGCCTCCGACCACGTACGGAAGCCGAACGACTTGATGCGCTCCTTCACCAGATTCTCGGCGACCGGCGAGGTCCGCGGCGGCGCGTCCGGGCGGTCGGCATCGCGCGCCGAAATCTGCACGGAGATCCTGGGGTCGCCCCCGGCGCGGATCAGGTCGATGCGTTCGGCGCGCGACAGCTGGTTCAACGACTTCTGCACTGCGCGCAAGTCGACGACGGCCTGCGTCGTCAGCGTTACCAGCCCGTCCTTGCCGGTGCGGGGCGCGCTCTCCTCGACGACCGCGCCGATGAAGCGCCCACCGTCCGCGAGGAGCTTGGCGCTGATCGCCGGGTAGTTTTTCGTCACCGACGTCCGGTCGACCAGGAGGCCCAGCGCCTTCTCGACCAACTGGCCTCTGGCGTCGGCGCGCAGCTCGTTCTGCAGCAGCGCGGGATCGTTCGCGAAGCGCGGGTCGGTCGGGTCGGCGACGCCGACCGCGGTGATCACGACCCTGCCGGGGTCGAGCGGAGGTGCAGCGGTTGGCGGCGGCGCGGCCACGGCGACCGGCGCAGGCGACGTCGGCGGTGCCGGCAGCGCCGCCGTGCCCGGTGCGGGGCCGGGCACCGCCGGCGCGGCGGCTGACGGCGTCGTCGCGGGCTTTGTCGCGTCGCGCTGCAGGAACTGCCAGCCGGCGATCGCCGCGGCGATGGCGGCGATCCCGACGATCAGCATCGCGGTGCGTTGCGAGTTGGGGCGGGGCGGGGGCGGCGGCGGACGTCGCGCCGGAAGCCGGATTCGGGGCGGCCTCGACGGCCGCGGTGTTTGCGCTGCGCGCCATGGCGGTGTTCGCCTCGGGTGCGGTCGCATCGGCGCCGCGCAGCACCGTGGCTTCCGTCCCGCGCAGCACCGTGGTATCGGCGGCGGCCCCGGTCGGGGCGACCGGTACCGGACGACGCGTGGTCGCGGGCGCCATTGCGGCGCGCAGCGCCTCGGCGAACGACTGGGCATCCGGGTAGCGGTCCTCCGGGCGCTTCGCGAGCGCCTTCCGCACCACCGCGTCGACGGACTCGGGCAATTGGACATTCAGCGTCGACGGCGGCAGCGGGTCCTGCTTCAGGACCTTCTGCATCGTCGTCGTCGCCGAGCCGGCAAACGGCCGCTCGCCGGTGAGGAACTGGTAGAGGATCACGCCGGCAGCGAAGAGGTCCGAGCGTCCGTCCACCGGCAGTCCCTGGATCTGCTCGGGCGACATGAAGCTCGGCGTGCCCATCACGCTGCCGACCTGCGTGAGGCTCGACGACTCGATATGGGCGATGCCGAAGTCGGCGACCTTCACCGTGCCGTCCTCCTGCAGGAAGACGTTGCCGGGCTTGATGTCGCGGTGGATCACGCCTTGCCGGTGCGAGTAGCCGAGCGCGTCGAGGATCTGCGACATGATGCGCACGATCTCGGCGTTGGCGAAGCGCTCGTGCCCTTCGAATGCGGTCTTGAGGTCGCGCCCTTCGACGTACTCCATCGCGATGAACGACGTGCCTTCGTCCTCGTCGAAGTCGTAGATCGCGACGATGTTGGGGTGGTTGAGCCGGCCGGCCGCCTGCGCCTCGCGGCGGAAGCGCGCGACGACCGTCGCCGCGTCCTCGCCGGTCAATTGGTCGCTGCGGATCGTCTTCAGCGCCACCCGGCGCTTGATCATCGGGTCGTACGCCTCGTAGACGACGCCCATCGCGCCGCGCCCGAGCGTGCGGCGGATCTCGTACTTGCCGAGCCTGTCGTTCGACGGCATCCGCGCGTCTCCCTCGCGTCCCCGGAAAAGCAGGCGCCGGCCGCGCAGCCGGCGCCCTCGTTGCTGCCGCGGCCCGCCCGCCGCTACTTGTACTTGCTGTCGATCTCCCACACCGACTTCTGCACCAGCCGCTGCACCATCGTGTCGAGGCCGACGCCGCCCTGCTGCGACTGCGACACCCCGAGGACCGCCTGGCGCGTCGCGCCGATCTCCATCTTCTCCTCGGTGTAGCCCGTCGCGACCTGCTCGGTGGTCTCGGCGTTGATGATCTTGTAGCGCATGCCGACCAGCCACACGGTGGTCGCCTCGTTCGACTGCACCGAGCCGATGCCGCGCCCGGCCACCGCGCCGGCCTGCGCACCGCCCCACGAGCGGCTGAACGCGCCGGCGAGCGCGGCCATGTCGCCGATCGCGCGGCCGTCGAAGCCCTGCTGCGCCGAGGCGATCTGCTCGGCCTTGAGGATGTCGAACTTGACCACGTACTTGGTGGTCTTCAGCCTGCCCATGCCGAGGAACTTGCGCGCCTGCTGCGGGTCGCCGAGGTTGTAGGCGAGTTCGAACTCGCGCAGCAGCGGGCCGAGGTTGGAGCGTTCCAGCACCTGGAAATTGGCGCTGGAGAGCTCGACCTCCGCGAAGTCCGCGATGTTGTTCGGCGTGATCTTCGACGTGAAGGAAGCGTTGTTGCTCTTGATCTCGCCGGGGATCACCACCAGCGCCGGGCCGGGCTTGCCGGCGTTCACGTACGCCACCGGCTGGTAGGCGGCCTGGTCGGCCGCCTGGTTGGCCTGCTGCGAGGTCTTGCTGCCCGCGGTGGGTGACGGGTTGCCGAACTGGGGTTGGGCGAGCGCGAGGCTCGCGCTGAGGCCGGCGACGGCCGCGACCGTGGCATGGCGGAAGTGGGCGGAATGCATCGCGATGGTCTCCTGGAGTGGGCGGGCCACGCAGCGGTTCACTTGCGTGACGGGCGCGACTTCGGGAGCGGGTCGAATCCCGCGTTCCGGCAGTGGTCGGCGTACAGGCGGGCGACGATCTCGTCGGCCTCCTCGTTCACGAGCGTCAGCGCCATGCCCGGGACGTCCGAGCCGGCGTAAGACGCGGCGCGCGCCTCGGCGTTGGAGATCACCTTGCCGGAGGCTTCCGACAGCGTGAACCCCATCGTCACGGTGACCTGGTTCACCGCCATCATCGGGTTCGGCGTGGCCTCCGACGCGATGAGTCCGCGCAGCACGAAGTTCGCGCCGAGGCGCTTGGAGGCGGCGAGCGCGGCGTCGGGATCGTTGCGGAAGTAGGCATTGATCTCCGCCTGCGCGACCTGCCTGCGGATCTCCTCCGGCGTCCAGGTCCTGAGGCCCAGTGCGCGCAGGCGCTGGTTGATCGCCTGGTAGTGCGGCCCGTAGTTCTGCTGCTCGGCGCTGACCAGTCCGTCCGCCCGCCGCTCGCCGATCACCACCATGATCTTCTTGTCCTTGAGCCCGGCACGGCAGGGCGTCGACAGGAGCTCGGCGACGCGTTGCTCCCGGGCCTGCTGCTCGCGTTGCGCCGACGTGTCGGGTTGCGAGAAGGAGAAGCCCTGTGCGACCGCGTTTCCGCCGGCGAGCGCCAGCGCGAACGCGGCGAGCGCACCGAAGCGCGCGCCCGTTGCGGCAACCGGAATGCGGAGGGACCCGCCGGACATCGGCGAAGGGTAGCCCAACCCCTGCCTGAAATCCATTGCCGGGCGCCGGGCGGCAGCGCGCTGCGCGTCGGGAAAGATGTGGTAATTTGCGAGCGCCGATTGTCGGCGGCTTCGTTGCGCACGCGCGGTCCGGCCGCGCGGTGCGAAGCGAGATCGCGCCAAGCCCGCGACGACGGGATCCCGGCCCCGGAGGAACCGATGGTGCTTTTCGCAGCCGCGTTCGCGCTGCTCTTCGTCTTCTGGCTGCTCCTGTCGGGCTTCTTCACGCCGTTCCTGCTCGCGGCCGGCGTGGGCTCGGCCATTGCCGTAGTCTTGCTGGCCCGACGCATGGGCGTGGCCGACCTCGAAGCCTTCCCGCTCGTGATGTGGAAGGCGACCTATCGCTACTGGCCCTGGCTGCTGAAGGAGATCGTCAAGTCGGGCTGGACGGTGACCCGGATCGTGCTCGATCCGAAGCTGCCGATATCGCCGACGCTGGTGCGCTTCAGGCCCGGCCAGCGCAGCGCGGTCGGGCTCGTCACGCACGCGAACTCGATCACGCTGACGCCGGGCACGATCACCGTCGAGGCGGCTGCCGACGAGTTCCTCGTCCACGGCCTGACGCGCGACGGTGCGCTGGGTTGCGTCGACAGCGAGATGGACCGCCGCGTCGCGTCGCTGGAGCGTCCCGCATGATGTTCGCCGCCGCCGCGCTCGGGCTGCTCGTCGCGCTCGCGCTCGCGCTGGTTCGCGCCGTGCTCGGGCCGACGGTGTTCGATCGCGTGCTTGCCGGGAACACGATCGGCACGCTGGCGATGATGCTGATGGCCGTGCTGGGCTTCCTCACCGGCCGGCCGGAGTTCCTCGACCTCGCGATCGTGTACGGTCTCCTCAACGTGATCGGCACCATCGCGGTGCTCAAGTACTTCCGCCAGGGCGACCTCGGCGCCGCTGCGGACGACGCGCCGAACGCATGAATCCCGGTACGCTCGTCGACACGCTCTCCTGGCTCTGCCTCGTCGCCGGCGGCCTGTTCTCGGTCGTCGGCGCGATCGGGCTCGTGCGGCTGCCCGAGGTCTACACGCGCATGCACGGCGCGAGCGTCACCGACACGCTGGGTGCCGGCCTGATCCTGCTGGGGCTCGTGCTGCAGGCCGGCTTCACGCTGGTCGCGGTCAAGCTCCTGTTCCTCGCGATCTTCATCTTCTTCGCGAGCCCCGCAGCGACGCACGCGCTGGTCAGGGCCGCGCTCGCGAGCGGGGTCAAGCCGCTGCTCGCGCCGGAGGACGAGCCATCGAAGCGCTGATCATCAACGTGCTGCTGACCATGATGGCGGCGCTCACGCTGGCCATCGCGGTGCAGCGCAACCTGTTCTCGGCGGTGATCCTCACCGGCGTCTACAGCTTCCTGATGGCGTCGGTGCTGGTCGCGCTCGACGCGGTCGACGTGGCGATGACGGAGGCCTCGGTCGGTGCCGGCATCTCGACCGTGCTCCTGCTCTCCGCGCTGTACCTGGTGCGCGGCGAGGAGGCGAAGCCGATCAGGGGTGCCCTCCTCCCGCTGCTGGTCTCGATCGGCGTCGGCGGCGCACTCGTCTACGGCACGCTCGGCTTGCCGGCGTTCTCCGACCCGGCCGCGCCGATCCACACGCACGTGGCGCCGCGGTATCTGAACGAGGCGGTGCGGGAGACCGGGGTGCCGAACGTCGTCACCGCGGTGCTCGCGAGCTACCGCGGCTTCGACACGCTCGGCGAGACCACAGTGGTGTTCACGGCCGGGGCGGGGGTGGTCGCGCTGCTGCGCCGCCGCCGTCCGCCGAAGTCGGGGGACCGCCGATGAAGGACGACCTCATCCTGCGCGTCGTCGCGAAGCTGTTCATCCCGTTTGCGCTCTTGTTCGCGCTGTACGTCCAGTTTCACGGCGAACTCGGGCCGGGCGGCGGCTTCCAGGCCGGCGTGATCACGGCGGCGACGCTCGTCCTCTACGCGATCATCTTCGGGCGCGAGGCCGCGCGGCGGCTGGTGCCCGACCGGCTGGTCGAGGCGATGATGGCGGCCGGCGTGCTGATCTACGCCGGCGTCGGCCTCCTCGGGCTCGTGTTCGGCGGCAACTACCTCGACTACTTCGTGCTCGACCGCGACCCCGTGCACGGCCAGGAGCGCGGCATCTTCTGGGTGGAGGTCGGCGTGGCCGTCACCGTCTCCGGGGTGATGCTGAAGATCTTCTCCATGTTCGCGGATCGCGGTCGCGATCGCGGCCGCGACGAGTGAGCGCGGCGAGCGCAGTCGTGGACGACCGCCCGTGAGCGCCGTCGGCGGCCACTACAGCTATTTCGTCACCGTGCTGCTGATGGTGGCGGGGCTGTACGTCACGATCGCGCGCGGCAACTTGGTGAAGAAGCTGATCGGGCTGTCGATCTTCCAGACGTCCGTCTACCTGCTCTACATCGCCCCGGGCAAGCTGATCGGCGCCACCGCCCCGATCGTGGCCAAGGGCTACGAGAGCTACTCGAACCCGCTGCCGCACGTGCTGATCCTCACCGCGATCGTCGTCGGCGTGGCGACGATCGCGCTGGGCCTCGCCATCGTGGTACGCATCCGCGAGGCCTACGGGACCATCGAGGAGGACGGCATCCTCGAGCAGGACCGGATGCCGGACGAGCCCGCGCAGTGATCGCCGAGCACCTCCCGGCGCTGCAGGTGGTCCTGCCGCTCGTCGCCGCGCCGCTGATCGTGCTGCTGCGTCGCGACACGGCGGCGTGGCTCGTCGCCACGCTGGTGAGCGTCGCCGCATTCGGCATCGCGGTCGCGTTGGCGCTCGCGGTCGCCGACGCCGGCGCGATCTCCTACGCGATCGGCAGCTGGCCGCCGCCGTGGGGCATCGAGTACCGCGTCGACGCGCTGTCGGCGTTCATGCTGGTGCTGGTCGCGGGCACCGGGGCGCTGGTCATGCCCTACGCCCGCGCGAGCGTCGCCGCCGAGGTGCCCGGCCATCGGGTCTACCTGTTCTACGCGATGTACTGCCTGTGCCTTGCGGGACTGCTCGGCATCGTCATCACCGGCGACCTGTTCAACATCTTCGTGTTCATGGAAATCTCGTCGCTCTCGACCTACGTGCTGATCGCGCTGGGCCGGCAGCGCCGCGCGCTGCTCGCCGCGTTCCAGTACCTGATCGTCGGTACGATCGGCGCGACGTTCTACGTGATCGGCATCGGGCTTCTCTACCTCGTCACCGGCTCGCTCAACATCGTCGACGTCGCCGCCCGACTGCAGAACGTCACGGAGCTGCGCCCGCTGCTCGCGGCGCTCGCGTTCATCACCGTCGGCCTGGGACTGAAGCTCGCGCTGTTTCCGCTCCACCAGTGGCTGCCCAATGCGTACGCCCATGCGCCTTCCGTGGTGACGACGTTCCTCGCCGCCACCGCGACCAAGGTGTCCGTCTACGTGCTGATCCGCTTCTACTTCCTGGTGTTCGGGCACACGTTCGCGCTCGACGGCCTGCCGCTGCGGTCGCTGCTGGTCGGCCTGTCGGCCGTGGCGATCGTGGCGATGTCGCTGGTCGCGCTGTTCCAGCCGGACCTGAAGCGCATGCTGGCGTACTCGAGCGTCGCCCAGATCGGCTACATCACGCTGGGGCTGGGTCTCGCCAATGCCGCGGGGCTCACTGGATCCCTCGCGCACCTCGTCAACCACGGCGTCACCAAGGGCGCGCTGTTCCTGCTCGCCGGCGGCATCGCGTTCTGTTGCGGCAGCACGTCGATCGCGGACCTGCGCGGACTCTCCCGGCGCATGCCCTGGGCCGCGTTCGCGTTCGTTATCGCCGGCCTGTCGCTGATCGGCGTGCCGGGCACGGCCGGATTCACCTCGAAGTGGTTCCTGGTCGAGGGCGCGCTCGAGAACGGGCAGACCTGGATCGTCGTGCTGATCGTGGCGAGCTCGCTGCTCGCCGTCGCCTACGTCTGGCGGGTTGTGGAAGCGATGTACCTCGCCCTGCCGGATGCGCCGGCGCCCGCGCCGGCAGCCGCTCCGCTGCTGATGCGGGCGTCGACGGCAGCCGCGGTCGCGCTCACCGTGGTGCTCGGCTTCGTCACCGCCTACAACGTCGGCTACGCGCGGCGCGCGGTCGCGCTGCTGCTGGAAGGCATTGCGTGAACGCCGCGGCGCCGACCCGTATCGCCGGCGCGGGGGCCGGTTCGTGAGTGCCGAGACGATCGTCGTCCTCGCGCCGCTCGTCCCGGTCGCGGCGGCCGCGCTCGCGGCGCTGCTGCACCGATGGCCGAACCTGCGGGAGGCGGCGTCCGTGGCCGCGGCGATCGTGCTGATCGCCTGCCTCGTCGCGCTGCTGCCGCCGGTGCTCGCGGGTGCGCGACCCGCCGTGCGGTTCCCCGAGATGCTCCCGGGCCTCGCGATCGCCTTCGAGGTCGAGCCGCTGGGGCTCCTGTTTGCGCTGATCGCCGCGACGCTGTGGCTGCCGAGCATCTTCTATTCGCTG
Source organism: uncultured beta proteobacterium (assembly GCA_963765065.1). Taxonomy (GTDB): domain Bacteria; phylum Pseudomonadota; class Gammaproteobacteria; order Burkholderiales; family Casimicrobiaceae; genus VBCG01. Next base: position 545,693 of record CAVXVH010000020.1, read on the forward strand.
GGCTACCTGCGGGCCAACGGCGAGGCGCACCAGAGCCGCTTCTTCGCCTGCTTCGCGCTGTCGATCGCCAGCGCGGTGGGCATTGCCTTCGCCGGCAACCTGCTCACGCTGTTCCTGTTCTACGAGGCGCTGACGCTGGTGACGTGGCCGCTGGTGACGCATCACGGCGACGCGGAGGCGCGCCGCGGCGGCCGGACCTACCTCGCGCTGCTGCTCGGCACCTCCACGCTGTTCCTGCTGCCCGCGATCGTGGCGACGTGGGTCTACGCCGGCACGCTCGACTTCGTACCCGGAGGCATCCTTCGCGACCGCGTCTCGCCGGGAGTGGCCACGCTGCTCCTGCTGCTGTACGCGTTCGGCATCGGCAAGGCCGCACTGATGCCGTTCCACCGCTGGCTGCCTGCGGCGATGGTGGCGCCCACACCCGTCTCGGCGCTGCTGCACGCGGTGGCGGTGGTCAAGGCCGGCGTGTTCAGCGTGGTCAAGGTGGTCGTCTACGTGTTCGGGCTCGATGCGGCGGGCGCGGACTTCACGCCGCTCGTGACGATCGCGGCGTTCACGCTGCTGGCCGCCTCGGTGGTCGCGCTCCGCGCGGACAATCTCAAGCGCCGGCTCGCCTACTCGACGGTGAGCCAGCTCGCCTACGTCGTGCTCGCGGTCGCGCTGATCGCGCCGCTGTCGGTGGTCGGCGCGGCAATGCACATCGCCGCGCACGCGGTCGGCAAGATCACGCTGTTCTTCGCCGCCGGCGCCGTCTACACGGCCGCCCACAAGACGCGCGTGTCCGAGCTCGACGGCATCGGCCGGCGCATGCCCTGGACTTTCGCCGCGTTCGGCGTGGCCTCGCTGTCGATGATCGGCTTGCCGCCCACGGTCGGAGCGTTGTCCAAGTGGTTCATCGTCGGCGGCGCCTGGCAGGCGGACAACGTGCTCGCGCTCGCGGTGGTCGTGCTCGGCACGCTGCTGTCCGCCGGCTATCTGCTGCCGATCGTCCACCGGGCATTCCTGCGCCCGGCCACCGTGGGCGGCGCCGCGCACGGCGAAGCGCCGGCGACGATGGTCGTGGCGCTGGTAGCGACTGCGGCGTTGACGGTCGCGCTCCTGGTCTTTCCCGACGTGCCGCTCGCGCTCGCCCGCGGCCTCGTCGAGAGGTAGGCGGACCGTGAGGCGCCGCTGGCTCGACCGCCCCGGCACCGCGCGCATCGCGTGGCTCGCGCTCCTCGTGCTGCTTGCGGCGAGCGTGATCGTGCAGTCCGCGGTAGAGGGCGAGGCGCACTTCGACGTCGAGCGCTGGCCGGGGGGCATGGTGCTCGTCGGGGCGCTCGCCGCGGCGGCCGTGGTGCTTGCGGCGCGACTCGTCGGCGCGCTCCTTGGTCGCGGCGACGATTTCCACGACGACGATGACCGTTGACGCATTCGCCCATCCGGGCCTGGTGCTGATCGTCGGCGCCGCGCTCGTCGCCGCGCTCAAGGGTCCGTGGCGCGCCGCGTTGGCGCTCGCCCTGCCCATCGTTGCGCTCGCCGTGGTGGCGCATGTGCCCGAGGAGGCGGGAGCGCCGCTGTCGTTCATCGGCGTCGACCTCGCGCCGATGCGCGTGGACGCGCTGTCGCGCCTGTTCGGAGTCGCGTTCTCCGTTGCGGCGATCGGCGGCGTGCTCTACGGGCTGCTGCAGCCGCGGCGCATGGAGCTGCCCTGCGCGCTGCTCTACGCCGGCGCCGCGCTCGGTGTCGTGTTCGCGGGCGATCTCCTCACCGTGTTCCTGTTCTGGGAGCTGATGGCGATTGGCTCGACGCTCGTCATCTGGAGCAACGGCACGCCCCGCGCCTTCCGCGCGAGCATGCGCTACCTGATCGTGCACCTGTTCGGCGGCACGCTGCTCCTGCTCGGCATCGCGGCGCGCTATGTCGCGACCGGCTCGCTTGCCTTCGACGCCATGACGCCGCTCGACCCGGGCGCCGCCCTGATCCTCGCGGCGTTCCTCGTCAACGCCGGCGCGCCACCGCTCTGGGCCTGGGTGGCCGACGCCTACCCCGAGGCCAACGTTACCGGAACCGTGTTCCTTTCCGCGTTCACCACCAAGGCGGCAGTCTACGCGCTGCTGCGGGGCTTTCCCGGCGTCGAACTGCTGATCCCCGTCGGCCTCGCGATGGCCGCCTACGGCCTCGTCTATGCCGCGCGAGAGGGCGACCTGCGCCGGCTGCTCGCCTACGGCATCGTCAACCAGGTCGGGGTAATGCTGGTCGGCATCGGCATCGGCACGGCGATGGCGAAGAATGGCGTCGCCGCGCAGGCGTTCACCCACATCCTCTACAAGGCATTGCTGCTGATGGCGGCGGGCGCGGTGCTGCAGGCCACGGGCCGGCGCTCGCTGGCCGAGGTCGGCGGGCTCGCCCGCTCGATGCCGTGGACCGCGCTCCTTGCCGTCGTCGGCGCGCTGTCGATGGCGGCCCCGCTGACGCTCGGATTCGTCTCGAAGTCAATGATTGCGCAGGCGGCGGGCGACCTGCACCAGTTCGGCCTGTGGCTCGCACTCGCCGCGGCCTCGGCGGGCGTCTTCGTCGCCGTCGGGCTGCGTTTCGTCTGGTTCACGTTCTTCGGCCCCGATGCGGGTCTCCGCCCGGCGGAGCCGCCGCTCCACATGCGCCTCGCGATGCTGCTGCTCGCGCTGCTGTGTGTCGGGCTCGGCGTCTGGTACAAGCCGCTGTATCGCCTGCTGCCCTTCCCCGTCGACTATGCGCCCTACACGGGAACGCACGTGGTTGCGCAGCTGCAGCTGCTCCTCGGGGCTGCATTGGCGTTCTTCGTGCTGCGTCGCTTCCTTGCGCCCGCGCACACGATCACGTTGGATGTCGACTGGCTCTACCGCCGCGCGCTGCCGCGACTGGGCACGGCGCTCGCCGGGATCTGGTTCGCGGCTGCGTACGCGTGGCACTCGGCCATGGCGCGGGCGCTGGAACGAGCCGCCACGGGAATACGGCGCATGCACGGCCCCGAAGGGCTGCTTGCCCGCACGTGGTCCGTGCGCAGCATGGGGCTGTGGATGCTGGTGATGCTGCTCGGGCTCCTGCTGATCGGCTACGTGGGCTGAACACGGCACCATCCTGGTGCGCCCGGCCTTGTAACGCCTCCGTCGTGCGCGGCCGTGCCGTGACCGGCCGCGGCTTCCCAGGTGACCGCAGTTGCCTGCTTTGAGCGTCGTCAACGTCGCGTCCGGAGTACGGCGGACAATGGCCTCGTGGCGCATGTGGCAAATGCGCCGCTTGCGGAAATCGGAGCGATGCACTCCCGTATGGAGGCGCGCGACGGCAGTCTTGGGCGACGCGCCTTTCCGAATTCCCTGACCGGCGGTCCCGCCGGTCCCCGCCAACCTCGGTTGGTCGGCCGGGTTGCAGGCCGAGTCCCAGCGTCAAGCACGCGATGCGCGAACTGCATCCGTCGACTGCGTGCGCGTCCACACCTGTTTTCTCTTCGCTCGCGTTGCCGGTGCCCGAACGGGCGCCCGCTCGCAGCGTCAACCTGACGGAGGCCAGACCATGGGTATCTCAACCACCCCTGACCGACTTCCCGCGAGTACGCCTCCCGGTACGGCGTCCGCGGTCAAGCCACCGCACGTGAGCTGGAAGGCGCTCGCGCCGATCGCGGTCGCGATCATCGTCGCGCTGATCCCGCCGCCCGAAGGCCTGGCGCCGCACGCCTGGTACTTCTTCGCGATCTTCGTCGGCGTGATCGTCGGCCTGATGCTCGAGCCGCTCCCCGGCGGCGCGATCGGCCTGATCGGCGTCACCACGGTCGTCGTGCTCTCGCAGTGGGTGCTGTTCGCGCCTGCCGATCTCGCCAAGCCCGGGTTCAAGTCGTTCAACGCCGCGCTCACCTGGGGGCTGTCCGGCTTCTCCAACACCACGGTCTGGCTGATCTTCGGCGCGTTCATGTTCGCGCTGGGTTACGAGAAGACCGGGCTCGGCAAGCGGCTCGCGCTCTGGTTCGTGCAGAAGATGGGGCGGCGCACGCTGACGCTGGGCTACGCCGTGGTGATCGTCGACACGCTCCTCGCGCCGTTCACGCCGTCGAACACGGCGCGCTCGGGCGGCACCGTCTTCCCCGTGATCCGCAACCTCCCCGTGCTCTACGACAGCAAGCCCAACGACCCGTCGGCGCGCCGCATCGGTTCGTACATCATGTGGGTCGCGATCGCCGCGACCTGCGTGACGAGCTCGATGTTCCTCACCGCCCTCGCGCCGAACCTGCTCGCCGTCGAGCTGGTCAACAAGACCGCCAAGGTGGGCCTCACCTGGACGCAGTGGTTCCTGGCCTTCGCGCCGGTCGGCATCGCGCTGCTGATTCTCATCCCGCTCATCACGTACTGGATCTATCCGCCGGAAGTGAAGCAGGGTGACGAAGTGCCGGCCTGGGCCGCGCAGGAGCTGAAGAAGATGGGCGGGTTGTCGAACCGCGAGATGATCCTCGCGGGCCTCGTGATCTTCGGGCTGGCGCTGTGGATCGTCGGCGGCAACTTCATCAACGCGACGACCGTGGCACTGGTGGTGATCTCGCTGATGCTGGTGCTCGGCGTCGTCACGTGGGACGACGTCGTCAAGCACTCCGCGGCGTGGAACACGCTGGCGTGGTTCGCGACGCTGGTCGCGCTGGCCGAAGGCCTCAACCGCGTCGGGTTCGTGAAGTGGTTCGCGGAAGCGATCGCCGGGCAGATGGGCGGCCTGTCGCCGTTCGTCGCGATGATCGGCCTGGTGATCGTGTTCTACGCGACCCACTACCTGTTCGCGAGCATCACCGCACACGTCACGGCGATGCTGCCGGTGATGCTGGGCGTCGGCATGGCGATCCCCGGCATGGACATGCCGCAGTTCGCGCTGCTGCTCTGCCTCACCCTCGGCATCATGGGCATCCTGACGCCTTACGCGACCGGCCCGAGCCCGGTGTACTACGGCTCCGGCTACCTGCCGTCGAAGGACTTCTGGCGGCTCGGGGCGATCTTCGGCGTGCTGTTCATCGTCGCCATGCTGGTTCTCGGGCTGCCCTGGCTCGCGATCATCGGTTGACGCAAACGCCGCAGCCTTGACGCGCGCGCCCTGCGGGGCGCGCGCTGTTTTCAGGCGTGCGGCTTGCGGCCCGGCGCGGTTGCGCGCGTAGAATCGGGCGGTTGCGCGTCACGAGAACGTGCCCGGAGGAACCGCATGGCCAAGCCGCCGCTGTCGCTCACCCCCGCCGAGATGGCGCTGCGCGACGCCGCGCTCGAGTACCACCGGGCGCCGGTGCGCGGCAAGATTGCCGTTTCCCCGACCAAGCCGCTCGCCAACCAGCACGACCTGTCGCTCGCCTATTCGCCGGGGGTGGCGTACGCGTGCCTCGCGATCGAGGCAGACCCGCGGCTCGCCGCCGAGTACACGTCGCGCGCGAACCTGGTCGGCGTGGTCACCAACGGCACCGCGGTGCTGGGGCTGGGCGACATCGGTCCGCTGGCCGGCAAGCCGGTGATGGAAGGCAAGGGCTGCCTGTTCAAGAAGTTCGCCGGCATCGACGTCTTCGACATCGAACTCGCCGAGAAGGACCCCGACAAGCTGGTCGAGATCATCGCCGCGCTCGAGCCGACGCTGGGCGGCATCAATCTCGAGGACATCAAGGCGCCAGAGTGCTTCGCGATCGAGCGCAAGCTCCGCGAGCGGCTGAAGATTCCGGTGTTCCACGACGACCAGCACGGCACGGCGATCATCTCGACGGCCGCGCTGCTGAACAGCCTCGAGCTCACGGGCCGCCGCATCGAAACCACGCGTGTCTGTGCCTCCGGTGCCGGCGCGGCAGCGATCGCGTGCCTCGACCTGATGGTCGCCACGGGGGTGCGCGCGGAGAACGTCGTCGTCGTCGACTCGAAGGGCGTCGTGCACGCCGGCCGCGAAGGGCTCGACCCGTCGAAGCAGCGCTACGCCCGCAAGACGGACGCCCGCACGCTCGCCGACGCCGTGAAGGGCGCCGACGTGTTCCTCGGCTGCTCTGCCGCGGGCGTGCTCACCCCCGGGATGGTGGCGACGATGGCCGAGCGGCCGATCATCCTTGCGCTTGCCAACCCCGAGCCCGAGATCCGGCCCGAGCTCGCCAAGCAGGCCCGCCCCGACTGCATCGTCGCGACCGGCCGCTCGGACTACCCGAACCAGGTCAACAACGTCCTCTGCTTTCCCTACATCTTCCGGGGCGCGCTCGACGCCGGCGCGACCTCGATCACCGACGCGATGAAGCTCGCGTGCGTACGCGAGATCGCCGCGATCGCCAAGGAGGAGGTGAGCGACGAGGTCGCCATGGCTTACGCCGGGCAGGAGCTCACCTTCGGGCCGGACTACATCATCCCGAAGCCGTTCGACACGCGTCTCATCATGCGCATCGCGCCCGCAGTGGCCGAGGCGGCCCAGGCCTCGGGCGTCGCGACGCGGCCGATCGCCGACCTCGATGCCTACCGCAGCTCGCTCGCCCGCTTCGTCACCTACACGGCGATGTTCATGCGGCCCGTGTTCGAAGCGGCGCGTGCGCGACCGATGCGGGTGATCTACGCCGAGGGCGAGGACGAGCGGGTGCTGCGCGCGGTGCAGACGGTGCTGGACGAGGGCCTCGTCCGGCCGACGCTGATCGGTCGGCCCCAGGTGATCGCCGCCCGCGTGCGGCGCGCGGGACTGCGCTTCCGTCCCGGCGAGGACGTGCCCGTGGTCGACCCCGACAACGATCCGCGCTTTCGCGAGTACTGGACCGAGTACCACGCGCTGATGAACCGGCGCGGCGTCACGCCGGACATGGCGAAGGCGCAGATCCGCCGCTCGACGACCACGATCGGCGCGATCGCCGTGCGCCGCGGCGAGGCCGACGCGATGATCTGCGGCATGGTCGGCCGCTTCGACAGCCACCTCGAGAACGTGCGCGACGTCATCGGGCCGGCGCGCGTCGGCGGCACGTTCGCGACGCTGAACGCGCTGATGCTGCCGGAACAGACGATCTTCGTCGCCGACACGTTCGTCAACGACGATCCGACCGCCGAAGAGATTGCCGACATCGCAGCGATGGCGGCGGCGGCGGTGCGCGACTTCGGCATGCCGCCCAAGGTCGCGTTCGTCTCGCACTCGATGTTCGGTTCGAGCGACCGGCCCTCCGCCCGCAAGATGCGCGCGGCACACGCACTCTTCACCGCAGCGCACCCGGAGATCGAGTGCGACGGCGAGATGCACGGCGACGCCGCGCTGTCGGAGGAGATCCGCAGGACCTACCTGCCGGAGACGACGCTCACCGGCTCCGCGAACGTGCTGGTGATGCCGAATCTCGACTCCGCGAACATCCTGTTCAACGTGCTCAAGGTGACCGGCGGCCACGGCATCACGGTCGGGCCGATCCTGCTCGGCGCCGCGGCCCCGGTGCACATCATGACGCCGTCGGCGACCGTGCGTCGCATCATCAACATGACCGCGCTCGCCGGCGTCGAGGCCGGCATCGCGCGCTGATCCGGGAGCCAGGCATGCCTTTCATCCACATCCGGCTGTTCGAAGGACGCACGCCCGAGAAGAAGGCCGAGCTTGCCGAGGCGCTGACGCGCGAGACCGTGCGCGTGCTCGGCTGCGCGCCGGAGGCAGTCGACATCGTGTTCGATGACGTGAAGCGCTCGGACTGGATGACGGCGGGCAAGTCGCACGCGGTCGGGTAGCGCCGCGCGTGCGGTGACGAGCCGCCGCTTTGCCCCGGGGCGACTGGCCGGTCAGGCCTGGTGGCGGGCGCCCTCGTGCGGCGGCGCCATGCCGTGCCGGTGCTGCCGGTGCGGATTGGGCGAGATGTAGGAGCCGACGATCATGCCGACGAGGCTGAACACGAGCCCGATCAGCTGCGGCTCGACGATGAGCTCCGCGCCGGAGGCTTCGAGCATCAGCCAGACGCCGAGCCCGAAGAAGATCGACAGCGAGGCACCGAGGTTGCTCGCGCGCCGCCAGAACAGGCCCGCGGCCAGCGGCACGAACGCGCCGGCCAGCGTGATGCGGTACGCGTTCTCGACCATCGTGTGGATGCTGGCATCGGTGATCACCGCATAGATGGTCACCATGAGCGTGAACACGACGACGGTGATCCGCGTGGTGAGCAGCAGCTGGCGGTCCGACATGTTGCGCACCGAGCCCTTCACCACGTTCTCCGCGAACGTGACCGACGGGGCGAGCAACGTGCCGGAGGCGGTGCTCATGATGACCGAGAGCAGGGCGCCGAAGAACACCACCTGGATCCAGAACGGCATGTGCTTGGCGACGAGGTTCGGCAGCACGAGCTGCGAGTCGTTCTTCATCAGCTGGGCGGTCATTTCCGGGTCGATGATCGTCGCCGTGTAGGCGAGGAACAGCGGCACGGCGGCGAAGAAGAAGTACGAGAGGCCGCCCAGCGTCGTGGCCCAGACTGCTACGGTCTCGTTCTTCGACGAGTTGACGCGCTGGAACACGTCCTGCTGCGGGATCGAGCCCAGCGCCATCGTCACCAGCGCGGCGATCCAGCCCAGCATGTCGGCGAAGTCGAGCGTCGGCAGGAACGAGAACCTGCCCTCGGCTGCGGCCCTCGAGATCACGCTGGCCGTGCCGCCGGCCATATCGCCGGCGAACCAGGACACGATGACCAGGCCGACGACGATCACGATCATCTGCACGAACGTGGTGGCCGCGACCGACCACATGCCGCCGAACAGCGTGTAGACGAGGACCACGCCGGCACCGATCATCATGCCCGCGTTCAACGAGATCGCGTCCTCGGAGAGCACGTTGAACACCAGGCCGAGCGCGGTGACCTGCGCGGCGACCCAGCCCAGGTAGGAAATCACGATGCACACCGAGATCACCAGCTCGATGCGCCGGTCGTAGCGGACGCGGAAGAAGTCGCCGAGCGTCATCAGCTTCATCCGGTACAGCGGCAGCGCGAAGATCAGCCCGAACAGGACCAGGCACAGCGACGCGCCGAGCGGGTCGGAGATCAGCCCCCGGAACCCCTCCTCGAGAAACGTGGCCGAGATGCCGAGCACGGTCTCGGCGCCGAACCAGGTGGCGAAGACCATCGCCAAGCACCACCGCCATCGGCAGGTGCCGGCCGGCGGTGACGTAGTCATTGACCGAGTGCACCTGCCGGGCGGCGACGAGCCCGATGACGATCGACAACGCGAGATAGACGGCAACCAGCGTCAGAAGCATGGGCTGAACCTTGCGGAGGGATCCGGCGGATGCCCGGACCGCATCGGTCCGGAGGTGTCCGCCGGCGGACAGCCCGCATGTTAAGCGCTTCCGTGCAGGATCCGCCAGCTGCCGCCACCCGGGTACAGCCCGATGCTCAACTCTCGTCGGGCGATCGCACGTCGGTGCACGAGGGGCACACCGCCGCGCCGACGGCGCAGACCTTCGCGCAGCCGCGCGTGCGCAACGGCTTGAGCCAGTGCTGGATCACGAAACGCCCGACCTTCTCGCCCTGGCGCACGCCGTGGACGCACCCGGTGCGGAAGTGCATGCCGCCGAACACGCGCGCGTCGACAGACTCCGCGGCCGCCTGCGACAAGCTGGTGAAGTTGCGCTCGATCGTCATGCTCGGTGGCGGCGTCGGGCTGGTCACGGTCCGTGTCCAGGCCAGGTCGTCGGTCCGGAACCAGCGCCGCAGCACCTCGACGGCGGCCCCGGTGCCCGTGGTGAGTCCGCAGGTGAAGTCGGGGTAGGGCGGCGTGGCGAGGTACGACAGCCATGCGTCGTCCTTCTCGGTCGCCAGGTTGCCGTCGGTGTCGCCTGCGCGGATCGCCGTCACCGGCCGCCAGAATCTGTGGTAGTACTTGGTGTCGAACACCGCGACGTTGGCATCGGCCATCGCGATGTTGAGCAGCGCGAACAGCTGCGCGCGCATCCACATGTCGATGCCGGCATGGGGCTGCTGCGCGAGGATGACCCGGGCCGTCGCATTCCAGTTCGCGCCGCCGCCCGGCCAGTAGCGCGCGATGCCGGACTGCTCGGCCGTGCGGTCGCCAGTCTCTTCCGCGTTGCAGCGGCCGACGCGCCTGACCTCGTCGTAGTCGCGCGCGTACGCGTCGCTCGTCAGGTCGAACATCTCCGGCGGATCCATGCGGAACTGCGAGCCGCTGACGATCGCGAATGGCGTCACCGCGGCCCACTGCTCGAACTGCGGCGGGCCTGGCGCGACTTCGGAACAGTAGTTGGCCGGCGCTTTGGTCGGGTCGGGGTTGGGCGTCGGCTGGTAGACGCCGGGCGCCGGCTGTTGGCTGTACGGCGGTGCCGGTGCGGACGAGCCGTCCGCTGCGCGGAGCGACTTGATGGCATCGGCTGCCGCTTTGCCGGCAGCGGCCCCGTCGTCCCGACAGCTCGGATACCCCGGCGGACACGTGATCGCGCCCATGTACGCGTTGTACTCGTTCGTGAGCGCCGTGGTCTTGGTCAGCACTTCGTACGTGGCCGTGGCCACGGCCGCCTCGGGCGACGCGTTCGCGTGGGCCGGCGGGATCGTCGTGTACGCAACGAAACGCGGCGCGATGGCGTTGAGGGCATCGTGCACCGCGATCTGGATCATCGCCCGCGTTCGCCCCTGGACCGGCGGCGCCCCCGTCACGTACGCCTCCGAGCGCGCGTTCCAGTCGGTGACGGCGTCGAGCGCGCGCGCCGATGCCGGTACGCCCAACGCAACCCCCGCGGCCAGGACCAGCAGCGGGGTCAGCAACCCGTGCCGTACCGGATCGACGGTACGGCACGTCGACAGCAATGTACGTGTACGCATCGCACCCTCCTCGAGCGGCGCCCGGTGCGCCGCGGTGGCGCGGCCCCATCGGGGCCGGGGTGCCAACGGTGTGCCTGTCGCCATCCCGCCGCAACCGGCGTGCGACGAAACTGCCTGGGCGAAGTGCGAACCCGGACGAACCGCGTGCGAAGCTGCCCCGCGTCCTGCGCGATCGGGAGGTCGGCGATCCCCGAGCGCGGCTCCCGACTGGGGTGTCCGGAAAGGAACGAGGCCCTGGCGCCAATGGCGGCAGGGCCTCGCGGGACATGGTGGCGAGCCAGGGACTCGAACCCCGGACCAAAGGATTATGATTCCTCTGCTCTAACCAGCTGAGCTAGCTCGCCGAAGCATTAAATTATTGCAGAATCCGCGAGTTGGGTCAAAGACCGCCCAACCGGCGTACCCACGCTCCCCGTGCGGGCGCAACCCCCTTGCCGCTCCCCCTCCCCGACGTTCCCTGGTACGTGCTCGCCGCCGTGCCGCTGATCATGCTCGCCGCGTACACGATGTTCGGCGCGACCGGCTTCGGCTCGTCGATCATCGCCGTGCCCGCGCTCGCGCACGCATTCCCGCTGACCTTTGCCGTGCCGTTCGTCACGGCGCTGGACGGCCTTGCGACGGCGACCGCCAGCACCCGGCAGTGGCGGGACGCTGCACTGCCGGAGATCTGGCGGATCCTGCCGGCGATCTTCGTCGGCATCGCGCTCGGTGCCACGGTGCTCGTCAACCTGCCGCGGGCGCCGGCGCTCGCCGCGCTCGGCGTGTTCGTCGCCGGCTACGGCGGGTGGCAGCTGGCGGGCGCGCGCCGCATGACCCGGGCGAGCGCGTGGTGGGCGCTGCCGATCGGCCTCGCCGGCGGCGCGTTCTCGGTGATGTTCGGCACCGGCGGCCCGATCTACATGGTCTATCTGTCGGCACGCGTGCGCGACAAGACGCGGCTGCGGGCGACCTCGTCGCTGCTCGTCACCTTCAGCGTGTGGACGCGCATCGCGATCTTCGTCGCGACCGGCCTGCTGCTCGATGCGCCACTGCTCGTGCTGGCCGCGCTGATGATCCCGGCGATGCTCGTCGGCTTGCGGCTCGGCAACCGGCTGCATCACGCGCTGTCGGGGCCGGGCGTGCTGCGGCTCGTCGCCCTGCTGCTGGTGGCCAACGGCGCACTCCTCGTCGTGCGCGCCGCTGGTCTGTTCGCTCTGTGAGGCGTAGGGCGATTCCACCCCTCGACGGGGGAGCCGTGCGATCAGCCCAACTTGCGCTTGAGCCAGCGCATGACCGGCCCGATCAGCGGCAGCTTGGCGTAGAGCTCGTCCGCCGCGTCCCAGTAGTCGCGGTGGCACGCGACGCGCCCGTCAGGGGCGAACTTGAGCTGCGTCGCGCCGTGGATCCGGCGTGTTTCCCCTGGCGAGAGCCTGCGGATCCTGAACGTCATGTCCCAGGTGAGGAATGCGCCGTGCTCGTCGACCGTCTCGTCGATGAACGTGAAGCGGCAGTCGTCCAGGTGCTCGAACATCTGCGCGAAGATGCGCCGGATCTCCGCAAGCCCGCGCACGTCGTTGAACGGATCGCGAAAGCTGGCATCCGGCGCGTACACGGCATCCATCCGGTCGATGCTGGCCGGCCCCAGGGTCTCGAAGAACGCGCGCACGCGCGCGGTCGCGGCGCGGTTGCCGTCGTGCGTCACAGCCCGGTCGCGCGGCGGACCGCCGCGAAATAGAGTCGGTAGGGCAGGTGCCGCAGGAACCCCAGCTGTCGCGAGAATGCCTTGGGAAAGTGGATCTCGAACTCCCGTCGCTCGAGGCCGCGGATGATCTCGTCCGCCGCGTCCTCGGCACTGATGAGGTGCGGCATGCGGAATTCGTTGCGGTCGGTGAGCGGCGTCTTCACGAAGCCCGGGTTGATCAGGTAGACGCCCAGGTTGCGCGGCCGCAGGTCGAGGTAGAGCGTCTCGGCGAAATTGATCAACGCCGCCTTCGACGCGCCGTAGATCAGCGCCTTGGGCAGGCCGCGATACCCCGCGAGCGAAGAGACGATGCCGATTGCGCCGCGGCCCTGTGCGAGCAGGCCCGGCACGACGGCGGCGACGGTGCCGATCGGTCCGTGCAGGTTGACTTCCATGAGCGCGCGCGACTCGGCGTCGGTCAGCTCCCACGCGCGGACCTCCTTGTGCGTGCCGGCGACGATCAGCACGAGGTCGACGCGCCTGAACGCGGCCTGGACGCGTTGCCAGGCAGCGGCCACCGCGGCGGCGTCGGTGAAGTCGAGGGGTTCGATCAGCGCGGCGCCGCGCGCCGCCGCAGGATCCCCGGCGACGTCGCGCAGCTTGTCCGCGCCGCGGGCGGAGAGCGCCACGTGCGCGCCGCGTGAGAGCAGCGCGCGTGCCACTGCCGCACCGATGCCGTAGGACGCGCCGATCACCCAGACGCGCGCGTCCTGCCACGCGGGCAGCGGCGGGTTCAGCGGTTCGAACAGCCGCATCGCAGGCTCACCGCCTGCGCAGCGACAGCGTCACTTCGCCGACGCGGAAGCCGAACTTGGTCATCGCGGTGCGGTTCAGCACGGTCTCGGCGTCGATGCGCCACATCCAGTCGTCCATGTCGACGTCGATCGTGCGTCCGGCCCAGGGTACCCGCAGCACGTAGCGCATGTTGAAGGCATTGCCCTGCTGCAGGCCCTGTCCCGTGCCCACGACGTCGCCGGCCGTCCCCGTGTACCGGTCGCCGTCCTTCACGAGCGTCCAGATGCGGTTCTGCTTCTCGCCGTCGGAGAACTCGAAGTGTTCGTCAAGCGTACCCCGGTTACCGTCCCATTTCGCGTCGATGCGCACGGTGAAGCGCCTGATCACCTGGCCGGAGCGATCCTGGAACATGCCCCAGCCGTCGACGGTGCCGTTGAAGTACTCGGCGAGGTCGAGCGGCGGGCGCTCCGCCCGGTAGCTCGCGACGTCGACGGTGGCGCAGCCGGCCAGCGTGAGCGCGGCGGCACCGATCAGCAGGGATTTGAGCATGATTCAGCCTCTGGATTGGCGCCCGGCGAACCGGGCGAGCGTGCCGACCGCGACGAGCTTGAGCGCGCAGGGAACGGCCGCATAGACGAAGGCGAGTGCGCCGAGCGCGTTTGCGTCGGTCGCGCCCGGGGTGTAGCCGAGCGCTGCGAGGAGCGGCAGCGCGATGCCCGCCGCGAGCGCCAGGTTGAGCTTGGTGGCGAGCGTCCACACGCCGAAGTACGCGCCGGTGGACGCCATCGCCCCGCGGCGGTCGATGACGTCGGCGAGGATCGACGGCGGCAGCGCGAGATCGGCCCCGAGCGCCAGGCCCGACAGCGCGCAGATGATCGCGAAGGCGAACACGTCGCCCGGTCCGAGCAACGCGGCCCAGACGAACGCGGCGATCGCCGCCAGCATCGCGATCGCCCATGCGCGCACCTTGCCGATCGCCGCCGAGAGCCGGATCCACAGCGGCATGCCGGCTGCGCCGGCGACGAAATAGAGCGCGAGGAAGAGGCCCTGCCGCGACTCGGCCTGCAGCACGTCCGCGATGAAGAACAGCACCAGCGTCGCCGGGATGGCCGAGGCGATGCCGTTCGCGACAAAGACCGCCAGCAGCGGCCGGAACAGCGGGTCCGCGAGCGGCTCCGCCATGCCGGCGAAGATCGCGCCGTGCGGTGCCGTGGCCCGCGGCGCGACCGGCGCGCGCCACAGGATTGCCAGGCAGATGGCGGTGAACGCCGCGAACGCGACGGCGAAGCGCGGCAGTCCGGCATCGTCGCCGCCGTCGCCGCCGAGGAGACCGGGGGCGATGCTTGCGATGACCACGCCCACGAGTGCCAGGCCCTCGCGCACCGCGGTGATGCGGGTACGCTCCACCGGGTCGGGCGACAGTTCCGCGCCCCAGGCGCTGTGGCTGATCGTCGCGAGGCTGAACGCGAGGTAGATGAGTGCAAGCGACACGCCGAGCCACGCCAGCAGCGGGCCTTCCCCGGCGACCGGCGGCGAGAACAGCGCGATCATGCCGAGCGCCAGCACCGGCACCGACAGCGCGATCAGCGTGCGCCGCGAGGGGCCGCGGTCGCTCCACGCGCCGAGCAGCGGGTCGAGCACGCCGTCGGCGACGCGCAGCACCAGCAGCAGCGCGCCCAGTGCGGCGAGGCCCACGCCAAGGTGCTCGCCGTAGAAGCGCGGCAGGTGCACGTAGAGCGGCAGCGCCGCCATGGCGAGCGGCATGCCGAATACGCCGTAGGCGAGCAGGGCCCCGAGCGGGTGCCGGCCTGCCGCTGGGGCCGGCGGGGCCGCGGCGGCGAGCGCCGGCGTGGCAGCCACGCTACCGCTCGCCGAGGAGCAGCTTGCGGAAGTCGGGCCGCGAGGTCTTCGGGTCGAGCCAGATGCCGAAGAACGCGCGCGCAAACCCGGGGTCCGCGATCTCGCCGATCGCCGCGCCGTTGTGGAAGAATTTGGCGCCGCGGCCAGGCACGTTGACACCGGTCAGGCGGTCGCCCTTGCGCACGTCCGGGAACAGCCGCTGCATCGCGCCGAGCCAGCGCGCGTGTTCGTCCGGCGAGCCCACGCCGAGCCGGCGGATCTCGTCGATGCTCCGTGCCGCGATCCCGTCGCCCTTCAGGTTGCGGTGGTAGTGCAGGTCGAGCGCGAACGGCTGGCTGACGGAAAAGCTGCGGGCGGCGCTCCAGAAGTAGCCGTCGTAGACCGACAGCCCGAAGTACCTGAGCTCGCCGCCGCCCTGCGGACGGACGTCCGGCGCGAGCGCCGCGACCGGATCGGGCAGCGGTGGTGCGCTCCGTTCCATGGCGAGTGCCGAGGCGCAGGCAAACGCCAGAGCGACGAGCAACGCGCACGCGTTACGCGCGAGCGAACGTGTAGTGGCCGACATCGGTCGACTCCGTGAGGAATCCCGCGGCGCAGTACGCGAGGTAGAAGCGCCAGCAGCGGACGAAGCGCTCGTCGAACCCCTGTGCGCGGATGCGCGCGGCGTTCGCGTCGAAGGCGTCGAGCCAGCGCACCAGCGTCTCGGCGTAGTCCCGACCGAACCTGTCGCTCGCCGGACGGCTCGAGCCCCGCGCGGCGCGCTTCGGCCACCAGCCGCGAGGGCGACGGCAGCATGCCGCCCGGGAAGATGTATTGCTGGATGAAGTCGGTTTCGCGACGGTAGCGGGCAAAGCGCGCCTCGGCGATCGTGATGCCCTGCACGCAGGCACGGCCGCCGCGCACAAGAGCGTCGCGGATCTTCGCGAAGTACGTGGGCCACCAGCGCTCGCCCACGGCCTCGACCATCTCGATCGACGCCACGCCGTCGTAGGTGCCGCGGTGGTCGCGGTAGTCCTCGATGCGGAACTCCGCCCGGTCGGCCAGTCCGGCCCGGGCGAGGCGCTCGCGCGCCCACGCGGTCTGCGCGTCCGAGAGCGACAGGCCGGTGACTCGGTAGCCGGCGCGGGCCGCGACCTCGGCGAAACCGCCCCAGCCACAGCCGATCTCGAGGATGTGCGCGCCGGCGGGCAGCGCCAGCTCGGCGAGGATGCGCTCGTACTTCGCCTGTTGGGCAAGCGGCAGCGGCCTGCCCGGGTTGCCGTCGAAGAGCGCCGACGAGTAGGTCATCGTCTCGTCGAGCCACAGGCGGTAGAAGTCGTTGCCGAGATCGTAGTGCGCGACGATGTTCTTGCGTGCCTGGCGCCGCGTGTTGGCGTTGAGCCAGTGGCGCACGCGCAGCAGCCACGTCGCGGCACGGCGGCCGTAGAACGCACGCTCGAGTGCCGGCTGGTTCAGGGCGAGCAGCGTGAGCAGGCGCGTCAGGTCCGGCGTGTCCCAGTGGCCGGCGATGTAGCCTTCGGCAAAGCCGATGTCGCCGCGCTGCATCGTGTCGCGGGCCACGCGCCAGTCGTGGATCGAGAGCACGGCCGGATCGGCGTCGTGCTGTCCGAACCACGTCGAAGCGCCGTCCGGCGTCTCGACGACGATGCTGCCCCGCTCGACACGCGCGAGCAGGGCGAGGAGCAGGCGACCGGTCGTGGGTACGCGATGGCGGCCCCGCGGCTCGGCGATCGGCGCGATCCCGGCGGGAAGGGAGAGGTTGCGGTCGAGGGTGGTCATCGTCAGCGGCTGATCAGGGACGGGGGTGGGGTCGGCTTGGTGAAGAATGGCACGCGCTTGGCCCAGAGCTTCGCCGCCTGCCAGTGGATGCGGGCGACGACCCCGACCGTGAACGCGGGATAGCGCACGAGGAGCGCGCGAGCGCCCCGGCGCGTCAGCGGCTGCACGGTGCCGGAGATGGACGTCGACAGCAGCGGCGCAGCGCCGTCGTCGTCGAAGTAGTCGATGCGCGCGAGCCAGCGCCTGGGGCCGAAGTGGAAGCGGAACGCGTAGTGCCCGCGCACGTCGCAGAACGGCGAGACGTGGAACACCTTGCGCGCGACGAGGGTGTCGCCGTCGGCGATCGGTCGGCCATCCGGGTGCGCGACGATGTAGAGGTGGCGTTCGCCGAACGTGTTGTTCACTTCGGCGAGCACTGCCGCGACCCGTCCCGCGGCGTCGTGGCAGACCCAGAAGCTCACCGGGTTGAACACGTAGCCCAGCATGCGCGGGAACGCGTGGAGCACGACCTCGCCCGGGGCGTCGATGCCTTCCCGGTCGAGGAGCGCGCGGATCCACGGCAGCAGCGGCGAGCCGTCGCGCGCGCCGTGGTCGCGGTCGTCGAACGACAGCACGCCGCGACGATTGCGGGCGATGCCGAGCGCGGCAAGCTCCTCGAGTCGGGACAACGGCAGGCGCAGGCAGAACGCCGGGTAGGTGAACGCGTTCGCCGCCGGCCGCGTGCGCCGATGCATCACCTGCCCTTCGACCAGCGCGGGCGCGAGAGCAGCGGTGATGGCGGTGGGCAGCCGGGCGGTCATGACGCGGGGGCGCTCAGGCAGCAACGGCGACCGACTCGTCGCGTCGCGCGACGTCGGCCGCGATGCCGGCGGCGGCCGCGTGCGCCGACCTCAGCCCGTCCTCGTGGAAACCGAAGCCCAGCCAGGCGCCCGCGTACCAGGTGGCGTGCCGGCCCTGCCGACGGGCGATCGCGTCCTGCGCGCCGACGGCACGGGCGTCGAGCAGGGGATGCGAATACTCGAACTCGTCGATCACCGCGCGCGGGTCGGGCTCGATCGCCGGGTTCAACGTGACGATGACCGGCGTGCGGAACGGCAGCGGCTGCAGCCGGTTGATGAGGTACGACACGGACACCGGCCGGCGCCCCTCGGGATCGTCGGCGGCGAGGTAGTTCCACGCCGCCCAGGCGCGCTGCCGGCGCGGCAGCAGCGCCGCATCGGTGTGCAGCACGACGCGGTTGCGCTGGTAGCGCACCTCGCCGAGCAGCCGGCGCTCGTCCGCGGACGGGTCCGCGAGGAGCGACAATGCCTGGTCGCTGTGGCAGGCGAGCACCACGCCGTCGAAGCGCTCGCCCGGCCGCCCCGGCGAGTCGATCTCGACGCCGCCACCGCGACGGCGTACCTGCTGCACCGGGCAGCCAAGGCGGACGTCGGCAAGCTGCTCGACGATCTTCTGCACGTAGACGCGCCCGCCGCCCTGCACGGTGCGCCACTGCGGCCGGTCGTCGATCGCGAGCAGCCCGTGGTTGTGGCAGAAGCGGACGAACGTCGGCAGCGGGAAGTCGAGGATCTCCCGCGCCGGCGACGACCAGATCGCGGCGGCCATCGGCACGAGGTAGCTGTCGCGGAACGGCCGCCGGAAGCGTCGCGCGTCGAGGAATGCGCCAAGCGTCGTCTCCGGCAACGTGCCGGTGGCGAGCGCCGCGGTGGTCTCGCGATTGAAGCGCAGGATGTCGGCGAGCATCGACCAGAACGCGGGGGAGAGCGCGTTCGCGGGCCGCGCGAACAGCGTCGCGAGGTTCGTGCCGGCCCACTCGAGGCCGCTGCGGTCGTCACGCACCGAGAACGACATCTCGGAGGCCACGCTTGGCACGCCGAGCTCGGCGAACAGCCGGATCAGGTGCGGGTAGGTGCGGTCGTTGAACACCAGGAAACCGGTGTCCACCGGGTGCGTGACGCCGTCCAGCGTCACGTCGACCGTGTGCGTGTGTCCGCCCGCGCGCGGCTCGGCCTCGAACACGGTGACCGCGTGGCCCTGCTTCTGCAGGAGCCAGGCGGTACCCAACCCAGCGATGCCCGAGCCGACGATCGCGAACCGCTGCGTCCGGACAGATTCGTCTCCGCGCGGCATCGTCAGCTCCGGTTCGCCGGCGACTTCTCGGCGAGCATGCGTTCGATGCGGGACACGAGGTCGCGGTGGCCCGGCTCGACGTTGCTGCCGAAGCTCTCGATGCGCGTGCCCGTGCGGTCGATCAGGTACTTGTGGAAGTTCCACTGCGGCTTCTGGCCGGTCTTTGCGGCCAGCTCGGCGTAGAGGGGATTCGCGGCAGCGCGCGTGACGCTCTGCTTCTCGAACATCGGGAACTGCACGCCGTAGACCGTGCGGCAGAACTCGGCGATGTCCTTGTTCGAGCCCGGTTCCTGGCCGCCGAAGTCGTCGGAGGGGAACCCGATCACGACGAGTCCGCGGTCCTTGTATTTCCGGTAGAGCGCCTCGAGCCCCTCGTACTGATAGGTGTAGCCGCACTTGCTCGCGGTGTTCACGACCAGCACCACCTTGCCTTGGTATTGGCAGAGCGACTGCGTCGGGCCGCCCTGCACCGGCGCGAACGAGTGGCGCAGCAGCGCCGGACAGGCTTCCGGGGACACGGTTGCCGCTGCGACATGGACCAGCGCGGGGCGCTCTGCTCCTGCGTACGCCCCGTCGCGATGGGCGGGTGGCGCCGCGCGGAGCAGGTCGTGGGTGGTCGGCGCCGCTTCCGCCCGGTGGGCCTCGATCAGGGCGTCGAGTTGCGGCGCGGCCACGGCCGGGACGGAGAGCGCTGCGGCGAACAGCGCCGCGGCTGCGGAAGTGCGGAGGTAACGAGGGATGGACATCGTGGGCTTTCGTCGATGGCTGTTCGCGGACAGGGGGTTACAAGGGCTCAATGTCCTGGACAAATTGGCTTCGAGGCCGTACAATATCCGCTGAATCGAACTTTGTCAACCCATCGTCCAAGACAAAATGAACCTCTCACTCGAAGCTTCGGGACTCGTGCTCAACATCAGCGCCGTGGAGCGCGAGACCGGTTTGTCCAAGGATGTGCTGCGGATGTGGGAGCGCCGCTACGGCTTTCCCAAGCCGGGGCGGGACGACAACGGCGAGCGCCAGTACACCCCCGCGGACATCGCCAAGCTGCGTGCCATCAAGCGCCTGATGGACGTGGGCATGCGCCCAGGCAAGCTGATGGCGCACTCGCTGGACGAGCTGAACGTGCTCGCCGACACGCGCGCCGTGCCGCGCCGCGACCAGCTCGCGCCGGCGCTCGAGCGGGACGTGCTCACGCTGCTGCAGTCGCACGACGCGCCCGGCCTCCAGCACATGCTCGCCAACATGCTGATGCGGCAGGGGCTGCAGAAGTTCGTGCTGGAGTCGATCACCCCGCTCAACCGGGCGGTAGGCGAGGCCTGGATGCGCGGCGAGCTGCAGGTGTTCGAGGAGCACCTCTACACCGAGCAGCTGCAGGTGGCGATGCGCACGGCGATCAACGCCTTTCCCCGGCAGACGGGCATCCCGCGCGTGCTGCTCACCACGTTTCCCAACGAGCAGCACGGCATCGGCCTGCTGATGGTCGAGGCGCTGCTCGTGCCCGAGGGCGTGCAGTGCATTTCGCTCGGCCCGCAGACGCCGCTCGAGGACATCCGTCGCGCGGCGATCGCCCACAAGGTGCACATCCTTGCGCTCTCGTTCTCCGGCGCGTTCCCGCTGCGCCAGGCGGTCGACGGCCTCGCCACGCTGCGCCGGCAGTTGCCTCCCCAGGTGACGATGTGGGCCGGCGGCGAGATGACCCGCCGCGTGCGCAAGACGATGCCCGGCATCGTGCTGATCCCGGACCTCGCGTCCACGGTGAACGCGCTGCGCAGCTGGCGCTCGCACTGGGTGCCGCAGGCCGTCGGCTACTGACCGGCCGCCCGATGGCGCTCCCGCGACGCGCCGGAACGCTGGCGCTCGTCCTTGGCGACCAGCTGGACCGCGCGAGCCCGGTGCTCGCGGGGCTCGACCGGACGCAGGACATGGTGCTGATGGTCGAGGTGCAAGAGGAGGCGACACACGTCTGGAGCCACAAGGCGCGCATCGCGCTCTTCCTCGCGGCGATGCGGCACTGCGCGGAGGACCTGCGCCGCGCTGGCGTTCCGCTCGACTATCGCGCGATCGGCGCGCACGCGCACGCCTCGCTAGGGGACGCCTGGCGCGAGGCGATCGCGGCTCGCCGTCCGGCCCGGGTGCGTTGCCTCGAGCCGGGCGACTGGCGCGTGCTCGAGATGCTGCAGCGAGTTTGCGGGGAGGCCGGTGTCGCCCTCGAGGTCGTTCCCGACCCGCATTTCCTCTGTTCGCGCGCGGACTTCGAGCACTGGGCCGGCAACCGCAGCACGCTGCGCATGGAGTTCTTCTATCGGTGGATGCGGCGGCGCACGGGCGTGTTGATGGATAACGACGAGCCCGCCGGCGGCCGCTGGAACTACGACGCCGAGAACCGCAAGGGCTTCGGTGCCAAGGGACCCGGCCGCGTCCCGCCGCAGCCCGTGTTCGCGCCGGACCGGATCACGCGCGATGCGCTCGCCGACGTCGAGCACCACTTTCCCGGGCACCCGGGCTCGCTCGCGACCTTCAACTGGCCGGTGACGCCGCACGATGCCCGCCGCGCGCTCGACGCCTTCGTGCGCGAGCGGCTGCCGCAGTTCGGCCGCTTCCAGGACGCGATGTGGACGGGAACGCCGTTCGGCTGGCACGCGCTGCTCTCGGCCGCAATGAACCTCAAGCTGCTCGACCCCAGGGACGTGCTGGCCGCTGCGGAAGGGGCCTATCGGTCGGGGGCGGCGTCGCTGGCGGGCACGGAGGGGTTCGTGCGACAGGTGCTCGGCTGGCGCGAGTTCGTCCGCGGCGTCTACTGGCGCGACATGCCCGGGCTTGCCGAGGCGAATCACTTCGGTCACGAGCGGCCGCTGCCGGCGTGGTACTGGACCGGCGAGACCGGCATGAACTGCATGAGCGAGACGATCGGCCAGACGCTCGCCCACGGCTACTCGCACCACATCCAGCGGCTGATGATCACCGGCAACTTCGCGCTCCTCGCCGAAGTGAATCCGCAGGCGGTCTGCGACTGGTACCTCGCCGTCTACGTCGATGCCGTGGACTGGGTGGAGCGGCCGAACACCGCCGGCATGGCGCTCTACGCGGATGGCGGGCGCTTCACCAGCAAGCCGTACGCGGCCTCGGGCCAGTACGTGAAGCGCATGAGCAACTACTGCACCGGCTGCCGCTACGATCCCGGGCAGCGCACCGGCGACACCGCCTGCCCGGTCACCGTGCTGTACTGGAACTTCGTGCTCGCGCACGAGGCGCAGCTCGCGGCGCAGCCGAGGACGGCCCTGATGGCAGGCAATGCGCGACGCATCGGCGAGGACGAGCGGCGCCGGATTCGCCTCGACGCGGAGCGCCTGCTCTCCGCCATCGACGCGATCTAGGCTCGGATCACGGGCCCGGGTTGAGAGCAGCGGCACGAGCGCCGACAGCGGTCGCGTAACATCGCGCGCATGTGGACCGCGGTGGTGCTGGCGCTGGCCTACGGCGCGATCTTCCTGCTCTATGGAGCTTGGGTGGCTGGACGGGTCGGCGGCGGCGCTGCGCTGCTGCCGTACGTCCTCGCGCTGCCGCTCGTCTACCTCGCGGTGCCGTTCCTGATCGTGCTCGTCTGGTTCGCGCTCGCCTGGGCGTTCCGCGCCGATCGGCCGAGGGAGGTGCGGCTCCGGCCCGCCGGCACGCTGCGCCTGTTCTGGCACGAGTTCGTGACGATCGCCGGCAACGCGCCGCGCATGATCCTCTATCGCGTGCTGATGTCCGATCCGCCCGCGGCCCCCGCCGAGCTTCCGGTGCTGCTCGTGCACGGCGTGCTCTGCAACGCCGGAGTCTGGCATCCGTTCGCGCAGTGGGCGGGGCGCAAGGGCATCGGGCCGATCTACGCGCTGTCCTACGGCCCGCCGCTCGCCTCGATCGAACTCTTCGCCGAGCAGGTCGCCGCGAAGATCGACCGCATCCTCGAGGAGACCCGGGCGAAGCGGGTGGTGGTGATTGCCCACAGCATGGGGGGGCTCGTGATGCGAGCCTATTTCCGTCGCTACGGTGGCGCGAAGGTGGCGAAGCTTGTCACCGTCGGCGCGCCGCACGAGGGCAGCGTGCACGCCTGGATGGCGGCGGGCACGTCGCTGGCGCAGATTCGCCCCCGCAACGCCTGGCTCGCGGCGCTGGGCGCGCCGGACGGCCCGGACATCCCGCCGATCGTCTCGATCTGGTCGTGGCACGACTCGATGGTCGCGCCGCAGACCTCGTCGCGGATCGCCTACGGCGACAACATCGTGCTGGGCGGCGTCGCGCACAACGCATTGCTGCGCGACCCGCAGGTGTTCGGCTACCTCGCCGAGGAGATCGAGCGGGCGCGGTAGCAGGGGCTCGTGCGTCAGCATCGCCTCGCGCGGCCTCCTTGGACGCGAGAGGACCCGGGCAGCGTCGAGTGTCGGTCGCCTCGGCCTTGCTCCGGGTCGCATTCCCGCGGCCTTCGCCGCGGGGCCCGTGCTTCCCCGTCCGCAAGTCCTACCAGTGTATGCCCTGCGTGATCTGGGCGAAGGCGATCTGCTCGGGAGTGAGGGGCTTCTGTTCGCCGCCCTTCTTCCCCTGCGCCGCGGAGGAGTCGGGGAACATGTGGAACGCGGTGTTGAGCATCACCTGGGTGAGCTTCGGCGCGATTGCGTGGCAGACCGCGGCGAACACACCGAGGCGCGTCGCGATCCGCACCGGGCGGTGCACGATCGCGTCGACCACGAGCCCCGCCGCCTCCTCGGGCGAGAGCGTGGGCACGTTGTCGTACATCTTCGTCGGCGCGATCATCGGCGTGCGCACCAGCGGCATGTTGATGTTCGTCGTGTGGACGCCCTTGTCCAGGAACTCCGAGGCCGCGCACTCCGTGAACGCGTCGAGCGCCGACTTCGACGCGACGTAGGCCGAGAAGCGCGGCGTGTTCGTCAGCACGCCGATCGAGCTGATGTTGATGATGTGACCGCGGCGCTGCTCCGCCATCTTCGGCAGGAAGGCGAGGATCAGCCGCACCGCGCCGAAGTAGTTGAGCTGCATCGTGCGCTCGAAGTCGTGGAAGCGGTCGAGGAGTTCAGCACCGCGCGGCGGATCGAGCGGCCGGCGTTGTTGACGAGGACGTCGACGGTGCCGTGGTCGGCGAGCACCTTCTCGCGCCAGCGCGTCGATCGATGCCATGTCGGCGAGATCGCACGAGTAGGTGAAGCAGGTCCCGCCCCCGGCCTCGATCTCCTGCTTCACCCATCGAGCTTCTCGGGGTCGCGGGCGACGAGCACGACCTTCGCGCCGGCGTCGGCGATCTTGAGCGCCGTCGCTTGCCGATGCCGGACGAGGCGCCGGTGACGACGCACACCTTGCCCTTGACGCGGCCGGAGAGCGTGCGGTCGATGAACAGGTCCGGATCGAGGTTGCGCTCCCAGTAGTCCCAGATCTTCGCGGCATAGGTGTCGAGCGGCGGCACGTCGATCCCGGAGCCCTTCAGCGCCTTCGCCGCCTCGCGATTGTCGAAGCGCGTCGGCTAGTTGATGAACTGGAACACGTCGCGCGGGATGCCGAGGTCGGTCGAGCACGACCTTCATCGCGCGCTTCACCGGCAGCGAGGCCGGCCAGGCCGTAGACGATCGGCGCCGGGATGAAGCCGAACATGCGCGCGTTGACGCGCATCGTCATCAGCGGCGCGTGCGCCGGCCTTGGCGAAGATGTTGAGCACCTCGCCGATGCGGTAGGGTTCCGGGTCGGTCAGGTGGAAGCACCTGCCGTCGAGGCCCTTCTTGTGGGCGATGTGGTCGAGCGCGTCGGCGACGTAGTCGACCGGGACGATGTTGATGCGCGCCGCCCTCGATGCCGATCGTCGGCATCCACGGGGGCAGCAGGCTGCGCATCTTCTGGATCGTCTTGAAGAAGTAGTAGGGCCCGTCGATCTTGTCGATCTCGCCGGTCCGCGAGTGGCCGACGACGAAGCCCGGCCGGTAGACGCGGAACGGCCGCTTGCACTCGCGGCGCACCACCGCCTCCGAGTCGTGCTTGGTGCGGAAGTACGGGTGGTCGAGGTCCTCGGCCTCCTCGAACATGTCCTCGCGGAACACGCCGTCGTAGAGGCCCGCCGCCGCGATCGAGCTCACGTGCTGGAAGCAGCCGGCCTTGACGGCTTCCGCGAAGCGAACCGCGTTGCGCGTGCCGTCGACGTTGGCGGCCTGCTGCTCTTCGGCCGGCGCCGCGAGGTCGTAGATCGCCGCGAGGTGAAAGACGTGGTCGATCTTGCCCTTCAGCCTCCGCAGGTCGGCGTCGGACACGCCGAGGCCCGGCTTGGTGAGATCGCCCGCGATGGCGATCACCTGCTTCTCGTTCGCGCCCCAGGCCTCGCGGGCCGCGTCGAGCTTCTTCATGGAGCCGCGGCGCACGAGCACGTAGACGGGCTTGCCGCGTGCCAGGAGTTTCTCGACGAGATAGCGGCCGATGAAGCCGGTCGCGCCGGTGACGAAGTACGCCATGGAATCCTCCTGGGGAATGGCTGCCGGCGGACGGCTCGCGCGATGTGCGCGTGCCCGCGTTGGTCGGCGGATTATAGCGATGCGCGCCGTCCGTTCCTCCCTTTAGAATGCGGGCTCTAGTCGGCGGGCCCTAGAATGTCCGAGCAGCTCGCCAGACGGCGAACCGAGGAGTGGTGGATGCTCAAGAAGGCCAAGGCACAGGCGAAGGCGCACATCGAGGACCTGGAGGGCCTGCCGCAGGGAATCCTCGAGTCGTCGCGGCAGATCTGGCTCGCGGGCCTGGGAGCGTTCTCCCGCGCGCAGGCCGAGGGCATGAAGGTGTTCGAGACGCTGGTCGACCAGGGCCGGAGCCTCGAAAGCCGGACGCGGCGCGCCGCGACGGAGACCGCGGCCGCGGCGGCAGGTGCCGCAGCGCAAAAGGCGAAGGAGGTGCATGCGATGGCCGGCGGCACGTGGGACAAGCTGGAACAGGTGTTCGAGGATCGCGTGGCGCGCGCGCTGTCGAAGCTCGGCGTCTACACCCAGAACGATGTCGAGCGGCTCGCGGAGCGCGTGGATGCGCTCTCCGAGGCGGTGAATGCGCTGCTGAAGGCGGAAGGGCGGGGACCGCTGCCGGCGGCCAAGGCCGCCAAAGCCGCGGCGAAGCGCCCGGCGAAACGTCCGGCACGGGCGCGGAAGTCGACCGTGGCCGCAGCCGCGGCCGAGCCGGCCACGGCAAAGTCGCCGCGCGCACGCAAGGCGACGAAGCGCAAGGCGGCCTGATCCTCAGGGCGCTGTCCGGCCGCTGATCCGTCACGGCCGCGACGAATCGACGACAGGGCCCGCCGGGACACCCCGGCGGGCCCTGCATTTTGCTTTGCCGGCCCCGTCCGCACGCGGTGGCGCAGCCTTCGCCTTTGGCCGCGCCGCGTGCGGCCGTCCTGCGCTCGGCTGGCGCCTCGCGCGCTTCAGTCGCGGTTCAGCTTCTCGACCTGCTTGATGTAATTCGTCATCGCCTCGTCGACCGACATGCCCTTGAGCTTCGCCCAGGCGTCGTGCTTCGCGCCGCCGACGAAGTCGAAACCGCCGGGCCGGTCCCCCTTCACGTCGCCTTCGGTGGCCTGCTTGTAGTACGAGTAGAGCTTGAGCAGCGTCGCGTTGTCCGGCTTCTTCCGGGTCTGTCTTGGCCGCGGCGGCGGCGGCCTCGAACTTGGGCTTCAGGTCGTCCTTCTTCGGGGCAGCGGCCATGCGTATCCTCCTCCTCGGGTGCCGGAAATTCGTGCTACTTTAGTGCAAACGCGAAGACGCGCGCAACGAACGCGCGTCGCCTCTCCACCCCACGACGCCCCCGCTTCCCGCCATGGCCGTCCCGTTCCGGCGCGACAAGGTATCTGCGGTCGACACCGCCTGGCTGCGGATGGATCGCCCGCACAACCTGATGATGATCTGCGGCGTGATGATCTTCCGCGAGCAGGTCGACTTCGCGCGCCTGAAGCGGGTCGTCGAGGAGCGCTTCCTGGTGTTTCGGCGGTTCCGCCAGCGGGCGGTCGAGCACCCGGGCTACGCCGTCTGGGAGACCGACCGCGACTTCGACATCGACCGCCACGCGGTGCACATCGCCCTGCCGGGGCGCGCCGGCAAGCGCGAGCTGCAGACGCTGGTTTCGCGGCTGATCGCCACGCCGCTCGACCCTGCGCGGCCGATGTGGCAGTACCACCTGGTCGAGAACTACCGGGGCGGCAGTGCGCTGATCGTGCGCATCCACCACAGCTACGCCGACGGGATGGCGCTGGTGCGCGTGATGCTGTCGATGACGGATGCCGGCCGCGACGGTCCGCCGGCGATGCCGTTCAACCCGCCGAAGCGCAAGGCGCGCGCCGACGACGATTCCGCGCTCGCCGCGCTGATCAGTCCCATGTCGGGCGTGATGAAGACCGCGATGCAGGTCGGATCGCTGCTGGTCGAGCGCGGCGCGGACCTCTGGAACGACCCCTCGAAGGCCGTCGCCCTCGCCAACCAGGGCTCGGCGCTGACGGCCGAGCTCGCCAAGCTCGCGACGATGGGCGAGGACTCGCGGACGCGCTTCAAGGGGCGTCCCGGGCCGGCGAAGCGCGTCGCGTGGGCCGAGCCGCTGCCGCTCGACGAGGTCAAGGCCATCGGCCGCGCACTGGGTGCGTCGGTCAACGACGTGCTGCTGTCGTGCGTCGCCGGCGCAATGCGCGCCTATCTGCACGCGAAGGGCGACCCGACCGACGGCGTGACGGTGCGCGCGCTCGTGCCGGTCAACCTGCGGCCAATGGAGAAGGCCTACAAGCTCGGCAACCAGTTCGGGCTCGTGTTCCTCGACCTGCCGATTGGCCTCGAGAACCCGGTCGAGCGCCTGTACGCGGTCCGCGCCAACATGGACGCGCTGAAGGGCAGCTACCAGCCGGTGCTCGCGCTCGGTCTCCTCGCGGCGATGGGATCCGGACCGCGCATGCTGCAGGAGGTGCTGCTCACCGCGCTCGCGCGCAATGCCACCGCGGTGATGACCAACGTGCCCGGGCCCCAGCGGCCGCTGTACATGGCAGGCGCCCCGATCGACAGCCTGATGTTCTGGGTGCCGCAGTCCGGGGACATCGGCATGGGGGTGTCGATCATCTCGTACAGCGGCGCGGTGCACTTCGGCCTCGTCTCGGACCGCAAGCTGTGCCCGGACCCCGAGCGGGTGATCGCGCAGTTCGCGCCGGAGTTCGAGAAGCTCGTGCTGACGACGCTGATGGCGCCGTGGCCGCGCGAGGCGCCGCTGTCCCCCGACGATGCGTCGCGCGCGGTCGCAGCCGCGGCGCGGTAGCCCCCTGCGTCGCGCGCCAGCGCGTCGCGTACCCCGGCGCTACTCGAGCTCCGCTTTCGCGCGTTCCACGTCGAGACGCTCCATCGCGTCGGCGGGGCGGCAGGCGGCTGCGGCTTCGTAGAGTGCCGTCGCCTCGGCGAGGCGGCTCTTGCCGAACAGCAGGATCAGACCGTTCGCGTACTCGATCCTGGCGATCGCTGCCTCGGGAAAGAGCTTGATCGCCTTCTCGAAGTGCTCGACGGCGGAATCCTTCTTCGCGCCGTAGGTCATGCCGGCGACGAGCCCGCCCACCTTGTCGATCACCTCCGCCTGGTAGGCGCCGTAGGCGATGTTGGCATCGGCGTGCTTCGTCTGGAGCTTCATCGCCGCGAGCAGCGACTCCTTGATCTTCCCGCCGAGACCCTGTGCGAGCGCCTTGCCGACCGAGATGCACTGGCTGTAGCGCCCCAGCGCGAACGCATGCAGGTAGTGCGCATTCGCGTCCTTCGGCGCGTCCGCCCGGCGCGCGTCGGCCCAGGCCGCCGCCTCCTCGAACAGCGCCAGCTTCGCCTTGTCCGACTTCTCGAGGTAGTGGCCGTAGACCACCTGTGCCTTCACCGCGGCGTTGACGCCGGCGCCGGCGGCGGCCGTGCCGGCCTCGACCGCGCGGGCGAAGTCGCCCGCGTGGAACGCGGCCCACGCGTCCAGCGCGCCGCCATCCTTCGGCAGCGGCTCGCAGTCGCCCTTGTGCAGCCGTGGCCAGTGCTTCTTCAGGCCGGCCGCGTCGTGAACGTAGGCCTTGTCGGCGTACGGGAACTTCGCCCATTTCTTCGCCATCAGCGGTCCTCCCTGGGGGAATAGGTCTCAGAGGTAGCGGTCGCCCAGGCGCTCGATCAGCGCCCGTGCGGAACCGACGGTGAACGGAGCGATCAGCGCCAGCACCTGGTAGGCGGCGCGCTCGAGGCTCATCGCGGCGTCGTCGCCCACGGGACGGCCCGGCGGCGCCGGGTGCGCGGTGCGCTGGAACGACATCCAGTAGGTGGCGACGATCACGACGTTCTGTGCGATGGCGGCGATCTCCCGGTCGGAGGCGCGCATCGTTCCGGCATCCACCATGCCCCGGCACAACTGGATCACCGCGTTCTCGCCGCGACGGGTCAGGTCCGCGAAGCGCACCGCCACGCGGCGGTTGCGCGACGTGAGCTCGAGCAGGTCCCGGTAGAAGAACCGGTAGTCCCACATCGCCTCGAACAGCAGGTGGAGCATGAACCAGAGGTCCTCGATGCCGGGAACGCGGCCCGTCGGTGGCTCGAACAGCGGCGACAGCCGTTCCTCCAGCACCGCGTACAGCTCGCCGATGATCTGGTCCTTGTTGCGGAAATGGTAGTAGAGGTTGCCCGGGCTGATGTTCATCTCGTCGGCGATGTCCGCCGTCGTGATGTGCGGCTCGCCGAGGCGATTGAACAGCGCGAGGCTGGTCTCGAGGATCCGCTCGCGGGTGCGACGTGGTCGTTTGCGTTCCGCCATGGGGAGGCCGGCCGGTGGCGTGCCGCGCGAAGCCGGCACCCGGACCAGGGCATTATCCACGCAGCCAGCAGACCGGGGGGGACGCCCCTTTCGCGGGCGCCGGCCCGGCAGCCCGGCGAGGCGCTGCGATCAGGTCGTGCTCAGGCCGCGCGGACCAGCCAGCGCTCGAGGGCGTCGAGCGTGCGGCCGAGGTCGCGCGCCGTCTGCGACACCGTCGCCGATATCGCGGAATCGGCGTGCAGCGGCCGCGGGTCGGAAACTGCATCCGTGATGTGCCGGTGGGTATCGTGCAGCCGGTCGAGGCGGAACGAGATGCCGTGGCGCGCGAACACCGGCGCGAGCTCGGCCGCGCGCGACTGCAGGTTGCGGCGCGTCTTGTTGAACGCCTGCGCGCACAGGCGCTTGCGCTGGCGGTAGCTGAAGATGTTCGCGAAGAACATCTGCGCGTCCTCGCGGTCGGGCTCGAACAGGACCACGTTGGCGTGCGGGTACTGCTGCCGGTACTTCTCCATGCCCACGCGCATCCGCGAGTGGATGATCGCGCGAAACGTCTGCGAGAGCACGAGCGGCAGCCCGCCCTCGTTCAGCTTCTCGACGGTGAGGCGCGCGCGGCGAGGCACCGAGCTCGCGTCGTACGGCACGAGCGGGTTCAGGCAGAGCAGGAGGTCGACGCCCTGGTCGAGTGCGACGGAGGCGTGCAGCGTCTTGTTGAGCGCGCCGTCGACGTAGTGCTCGCCGTCGATCGCCACCGGCGGGAACAGGCCGGGCAGCGCCGAGGACGCGCTGATCGCCTTGCTGATCGGCACGTGCTCGTGCCCCGGCGCGCCGAACACGACCGACGCGCCGGTGTCGAGGTTCGCGGCGACCAGGAACAGCTTGCGGTCGAGCCTGCGGAAGTCGTTGGAACGGCCCGGCCCGGACAGCAGGCGGGAGAGGAAGTTGTCGACGACCGCGTTGTCGAACATGCCGACCGGTATCGCCCGCGACAGGGTCACGAGCGATTCCATCAGGCCGGCGTGGAACGGGTCGCGCAGGTAGCGCAGCATCGCGCGGACCGCAAGTCCGGGCAGCGACACCAGTCGCCGGTAGAACTCGCCGAACGCCGGGCGGAGGAACAGCTGCGGCGTCATCGTGGCTTCGGCACCATCGTCGATGAACAGCCGGTACATCTGCGACGGCGAGATGCCGTTCGCGAGCGACGCGACGACGAAGCCGCCCGACGAGACGCCGACGTAGACGTCGAGTTCGTTGAAGTCGATGCCGTCGAGCGAGTCGGCGAGCGCGATCAGCGCGCCCACCTCGTAGATGCCGCCCAACGGGCCACCGCCGGCGAGTGCCAAGCCGATGCCGGTACCCGACCCGTTGCGAGGACCCATGCGTCGGCGCGATGCGATCGCGCGGCGACGGCCCCTGCGGGACTTGCCTGCGGCCGCCGCGCTCATGCGCGCCTCCTTGCGTACGTCCGGATCGGAAGCGTTGCGCGTCGGCGCGATGCACTCGCGCGGCGACGGCCCCTTCGGGACTTCCCTGCGGCCGCCGCGCTCATGCGCGCCTCCTTGCGTACGTCCGGATCGGAAGCGTTGCGCGTCGGCGCGATGCACTCGCGCGGCGACGGCCCCTTCGGGACTTGCCTGCGGCCGCCGCGCTCATGCATTTCCCCCCGACGTCGACACGGAGCCGCTACGGGAGCGGCCCCGGGGACGCGAACGGTTACGCGTCAACCGCGCTTGGCGGTCCGCACCGTGCGCTTCGCGCGCTTGGTCGCGGCATTGACGCGCGTCGTCACCGCGCGCTTCGCGCGAGCGACCTTGCGCTTGGCGGCGGGCTTGGCCTCGACCTTGACGGTAACGGGCATCGCCATCCGGGGCAGCGACGCGGGCAGCGTCTCGCGCACCAGCGTCGACGCGGTGTCGGCGTAGGTCTTGACGGTGGTGGTCACCGTGCGGCGGGTACGCTTCCAGATCGTGTTCGCCTGCGCGAACGACATCTCGAGTCGGTCGCCGACGTAGCGGATCGCGCGCGATTCGATGGCGGTGCCTTCGCGCACCAGGTTGCGGAACACGACGCCGCCCTCCTTCTCGGCCCAGTCACGGGTCACGACGGCGGCACCGAGGCCGGCCAGCCAGAATTGGCGCGACGCGCGGACGAGCGTGTCGCCGACTTCGCTGGCGCGGGTGTTGAGGGTGTTCAGCATGGTAGGTCCTTTCGGGGTCGGGCAACGGTAGGTTGATCCACCCGGCGAAGATATCGCGGTCCCCCTAGAGGATTCACACTAATCACCGGGCAGTCCACGCCGCCGCCCGCGCCGCACTCGGTCGGCCTGCTAGACTGAGCTTCGTCGAAAGCGTTTCCTGAATGTCCTTTCATGACGGATCGTTCTCCCCGACACGCGGCTGAAGCCGCGCTGGTCGAGCAGTTGCGCAGGGCGCAACGCCTGCACGAGGAGGCCGCGGCCAACCCGATTCTCGCCGGGGCGCTTGCGCGCCTCGCCAACTGGCAGGCGCAACGCCTCGCGCAGACCTACGCCGACCTCTCGGCGCAGCCGCGCTACGCCGACGCGATCGAATTCTTCAAGTCGGACCTGTACGGCGACGCCGACGGCCCGCGTCGCGACGCCGATGCGGCGCGGGTCGTGCCGATGATGGTGGTGATGCTGCCGGAGCGGGTGATCGCCACGATCGCGCAGGCGATGGAGCTCAACGTGCTGTCGCACGAGCTCGACCGGCTGGTGCTGAAGGCCCTGCCCCGTGCCGACGGCGGGTTCTCGGTCGCCGACTACTGTCGCGCCTATCGACGCGCGGGCAACATGCCGCAGCGGCAGCGGCAGATCTTCCTGATCGTCGAGATTGGCGGGGCCCTCGACGGCTTCGTCAGGAAACCCTTCATCCGCACGGCGCTCACGATGATGCGGCAGCCGGCGCGGCTTGCCGGCTTCGGCGTGCTGCACGACTTCCTCGATCGCGGGTTCAACGCCTTCCACAGGATGGGCGGCGCGGCGGAGTTCCTCGACACGATCCGCAGGCGCGAGACGGCGATTCACGACGCGATCGCGGGGGGCTCGAACGAGCCGTTTCCCGACCCGCGCGAAGGTGCGTTGCACCGGGCCGCGCAAGCGGCCGGCCAGCTGCGCGCCTAGGACTTCTTGCGCGCGGGGCGCGATCGCGCAGCCGGCGTGCCGGACGGCTTGTCCTCGGTGATCAATTCGTCGAGCTGCGCGTGGATCTCGCGCTCGATCGCCCCCTTGAGCGGCGTGAGCAGGAAGCCCAGCCTGACGTCGAGCGAGATGCGGTCCTTGCCGACCAGCATGCGTCCGGTCACGCCCGGCCGCTCGAAGTCGACGTGGTCGCCGTCCCACGCGTAGGCGAGCTCGAAGCGCTTCCGCAAGTCCTTGGCGATCTTCTCGGCGACTTCCTTCGCCTTCTTGTGGGAATAGTGGTGCTTCTTCCCGATCGAGATCGTGGCCATGGCCGTCGCTCGCCTTCGTGTTCGTGTCCCAGGGTCGCCGCAGTATAGCGACACGCTGCGGCGTGCGCGACGGGGGCGCCGCGCCGCCCGATGCGCCAGAATGACGGTGCGCGACGTGCACCGCGCCTCCCCGTCGATGACCGGAAACCTCGCCCACCTGCTGGCACGCCACCTCGACGGGCCGGGGCGGATCCTCTATCACCAGCACACGGCGGACGGGTGGCGCGCGCTCGACGCGCAGGCGGTAGCCACCGATGCCGCCCGGTGGCAGGCCGCGTTTCGTCGCGAAGGGCTCTCGGCCGGCGACCGCGTGGCGCTGGCGGCACGCAACGGCGCGACGTGGGTGGCGATCGACCAGGCGGCGCTCGGCCTCGGCCTGGTCGTCGTGCCCCTCTACGTCGACGACAACGCCGAGAGCATCGCCTGGTGCATCGCGCACACCGGGGCGCGTCTCGCGATCGTCGAGGGCGCGCGGCTCGCCGCCGCGCTCGCGTCGTTACTGCGGCCGCCGGCGGCGCCGGTTGTCGTGCTGCGGTCCGGCGACGAGCCGCCCTCCGGCACGCCGGCCGAGGCCTTCGTGCCCCGCGAGGCCCTCCCGTTCGAAGTCGTCGACGTCGCCGACGATACGCTCGCGACGATCTGCTTCACGTCCGGCACTTCCGGCCGGCCCAAGGGCGTGATGCTCTCGCACGGCAACATCCGCGCGAACGTCGAGCAGTGCCGCGCCACCGGAATGGCGCGGGCCGACGACCGGTTCCTGTCGATACTGCCGATGTCGCACATGTTCGAGCGCACCGGCGGCTATTACCTGCCGCTCGCGATCGGTGCCGAGGTCGCGTTCGCACGCGGCATCGCGCAGCTGCCGGAAGACCTCCTGTCGCGGCAGCCGACCGTCATGTTCGCGGTGCCGCGCGTCCTCGAGCGTTTCCGCGCCCGCGTCGAGCAGGCACTGTCGACCGCGCCGGTGCGGCGCGCACTGTACGAGGCGTGCGCGGAGCGCGGCTACCGCGTCGCGAGCGGCACCGCGAACCGTGCCGACCGGCTGCTGGTGCCGCTGCTGCGGAAGCTGGTCGCAGCACCGATCGTCGCGCGCTTCGGCGGGCGCCTGCGGCTGCTCGTCGTCGGCGGGGCGCGGCTCGACCCGCCGCTCGCACAGACGTTCATCGGGCTCGGCGTCGACGTGCTGCAGGGCTACGGCATGACCGAAGCCTCGCCGGTCGTGGCCGTCAACCGCGAGGGCGACAACGTGCCCGAGACCGTCGGCCCGCCGCTCGACGGCGTCGAGGTGCAGGTGACCGGCAGCGGCGAGCTCCTAGTGCGCGGCACCAACGTGATGCGCGGCTACTGGCAGGACGAGGCGGCCACGCGGGCCGCCATCGACGACGCAGGGTTCCTGCACACCGGCGACCTGGCCGAGATCGTCGACGGCCGCATCCGCATCACCGGCCGCGCCAAGGACATCCTGGTGTTGACGAGCGGCGAGAAGCTTTCGCCGTCCGAGGTCGAGTCGGCGATCCTGCGCGACCCCGCGTTCGAGCAGGTGATGCTGGTGGGCGACGGCCGGCCCTATCCGGTGCTGCTCGCGGTCTCCGACGTCAAGGACCCGAAGGAGTTGCTCCGCCGGGCCAATGCGCGCCTCGCCGGCCTGTCGCGCTGGGCCAAGGTGCGCGAGATCGTCCGCGCGGGCGAGACATGGGATGTCGGCAACGGGCTCCTCACGCCGACGCAGAAGCTGAAGCGCCCGCAGCTCCTCGAGCGCTATCGAGCCGCGATCGACGCCGCGTATCGCCGCGGGCGCTAGGCTCCGGCCCCGGCGACCGGCGCGAAAGCGCGGCAGGCCTACTGCCTGACGTCGGACCACTCGGCGCCGGTCAGCGCGCGAAGCTGGTCGGGACTCACGGGAAATACCGAGTACGGCGTGCCGGCGGCCGCCCAGACCCTCTCGAAGCGCCGCAGGTCCGTGTCGAGCAGCAGCTTGACGGGCTGGGCATGGCCGATCGGCGCGACGCCACCGATGGCATAGCCGGTGGCCGCGCGCACGAATTCCGCGTCCGCGCGCAGCAGCGGCTCTCCCACGCTGCCGGCGACCTTGGCCTCGCTGACACGGTTGTCGCCGCTGGCGACGACGACGACGGCCAGCCCGCTGTCCCCGCCGCGAAACACGATGGACTTGGCGATTTCGGCCACCGAGCAGCCGATCGCCGCGGCGGCTTCGGCGCTGGTGCGGGTCGGCTGCTCGAACTCGACGACGCGGGCATCGACGCCCGCGTCGTGCAGCAGCTGCGCGGTGCGCAGCGCCGTGGGGTGCCGCGCCGGCTTCATGCGCTCACCAACCGCACCGCCGAAGCAACGGCCGACTCATGACCTGGGCGGGCGACGACGCTCGAGCCATTCGGAGTGGAACGCCCCGGGGGCGTCGGTGCGCTGGTAGGTGTGGGCACCGAAGTAGTCGCGCTGGGCTTGCAGCAGGTTGGCCGGCAGGCGTTCGCGGCGATAGCCGTCGTAGTAGGCCGAGCGCCGTGCCGAACGCCGGCACGGGAATGCCCAGCTGCGCTGGCCGTGCATGACGACGTGCCGCCAGGCGGGCTGGGCCTTTTCGACCGCCTGCTGTGAAGTAGGGAGCGAGCAGCAGGTTCTCCAGGTTCGGTCGCTGCGTCGAAGGCCTCCTTGATCCGGTCCAGGAACTGGGCGCGAATGATGCAGCCGCCGCGCCACAGCAGCGCGCAGTCGCCGTAGTTCAGCGGCCAGTCGTGCTCCGCGGCCGCCGCCTGCAGCTGCACGAAGCCCTGGGCGTAGCTGCAGATCTTCGAGGCGTACAGCGCCTGCCGCACCTGCTCGATGAACTCCTTGCGTGTCGCCCGCCGATACTTGCCTGGCGGCGGACCGTTCGAGCACCTTGCTGGCGCGCACGCGGGCCTCCTTCATGCGCCGACAGGCAGCGGGCGTAACACGGCCTCGGTCACCAGCGTGCTGGGCACGCCCAGGTCGAGCGCCAGCTGGCTCATCCACTTGCCCGTACCCTTGGCGCCGGCCGACGTCGAGGATCTTGTCGACCAGGTAGCCGTCCGGCCTCTGTCGTCCTTGACGCTGAAGATGTCGCGGGTGATTTCGATCAGGTAGCTCTGCAGCTCGCCGCGGTTCCATTCGTCGAAGACGTCGTACAGTTCGTCGTTGCTCAGGCCCAGCACGTCCTTGAGCATGCAGTAGGCTTCGCAGATCAGCTGCATGTCGCCGTACTCGATGCCGTTGTGCACCATCTTGACGTAGTGCCCGGCGCCGCGCGGCCCGACCCATTCGCAGCAGGGAATGTCGTTGTTCGGACCGACCTTGGCGGCGATCGCCTGGAAGATCGGCTTGACCAGCGGCCAGGCGCGGCGCTGCCGCCGGGCATCAGGCTCGGGCCCTTGAGCGCCCCTTCTTCGCCGCCGGAGACGCCGCGTGCCGACGTACAGCAGCCCCTTCGCCTCGACGTACTTCGTGCGCCGTTCGGTGTCGGCGTAGTGCGTGTTGCCGCCGTCGATGATCACGTCGCCCGGCGACGAGCAGCGGCATCAACTGCTCGATCAGCTCATCGACCGCCGGCCCGGCCTTGACCAGCATCATCACCTTGCGCGGCGCGCTTCAGGCTGCCGCGACCAGCTCCTCGACGCGAGTGGCAGCCGACGAAGTTGCTTGCCCGCGGCGCGGCCCGCGATGAACTCGTCGACCTTCTCGGTCGTGCGGTTGAAGACGGCCACGCGGTAGCCGCGGCTCTCCACGTTCAGGGCCAGGTTCTCGCCCATGACGGCCAGGCCGATCAGACCGAAATCGCAAGCTCGCTCATCGGGATGCTCTTTCCAGTAGGTCCATGCGACGGGACAGCCGCGAACCGCGCGGCGACGGGCTGCGTGCACGCGCATTATCGCCCGGGGGCGCGTGGCCGACGCGAGCACCGCGCGCCGCGCCCGGCGTGTTAGCGTAGGCAGTGCACGACGCGCGATGCCGATGACGACCCCGACCGCCGACGAGATCAACCGCTGGATCGTCCGCGCCGCGCTCGACGGCGCGGATGCGCCGTCGATACTCGCCGGTGCGTGCGAGCGGCTGGTGGCGGCGGGCGTGCCGCTGGTGCGCGCCGCGCTGGCCGGCGACATGCTCGACCCGAGCTTCGACAGCGTCGGCGTGCGTTGGAAGCGCGGGCAGGGCGCGGCGCTGGAGCAGTTCCTGCGCACGCCCGATGCCGCGCTCGACGACGAGTGGCTGCGCAGCCCGTGGCACGTGCTCGTCGAGGGCCCAGCGGATCGCCTGCGCCGCCGTCTCGGGACCTCCTACGTTGCGGGCGAGTTCCCGGTGCTGGACGAGTTCCACCGGAGCGGCGCCACCGACTACGCGGCAATCATCGTGCGACTGGGCGAGGGCATGTGGCTGGGCGACACGCGGGGCGTGCTGACGTCGTGGCTGACCGATGCGCCCGGCGGCTTCGACGATGCCGCGATCGAGTTCGTCGCGGCGACGCTGCCGCCGCTCGCGACGATGTTCCTGTGGCGCTCGATGCAGCGCTCGGCGCGCGCGCTGATGACGACCTACCTGGGCACGGACGCCGCGCAGCGCGTGCTCGCCGGCAACGTGGTCCGCGGCCGTGCCGAGTGCATCCGGGCGGTGGTCTGGTACAGCGACCTGGTCGGGTTTACGCGCATCGCCGACGCGCACGGCGCGCAGGTCGTGCTCGCGATGCTGAACGACTACGCGGAAGCGCAGGTCGAGACGATCGAGGCGCAGGGCGGGCACGTGCTCAAGTTCATCGGCGACGGCCTGCTCGCGATGTTCCCCGACCGCGACGAATCGAATGCCTGCGAGCGGGCGCTCGACGCGGCCGCGGAGGCGCGGCGGCGGCTCGACGCATTGAACGGGAAGCGGCGTGCTGCCGGACTGCCGGTGTCCGACGCGCACGTCGCGCTGCACATCGGCGAACTGCTCTACGGCAACGTGGGCAGCCCGCGGCGG
Organism: uncultured beta proteobacterium; assembly: GCA_963765065.1. Lineage (GTDB taxonomy): Bacteria > Pseudomonadota > Gammaproteobacteria > Burkholderiales > Casimicrobiaceae > VBCG01. The sequence continues at coordinate 583,948 of CAVXVH010000020.1, forward strand.
CTCGACTTCACGGTGCTCGGCGCGGCCGTCAACGAGGCGGCGCGCATCGAGGCGTTGTGCGGCTCGCTCGACCAGCGCGTGATCGTGTCGAGCGCGTTTGCCGCGGCCGCCGGCGAAGAGGCGCGTACGCGGCTGGTGAGCCTCGGCCGCTACGCGATGAAAGGGGTCGCTCGTCCGCAGGAGCTCTTCACGCTCGACCCCGGTTGAACGGCGGGCTCCGCGGAGGGCGCGGGGCCGCCGTCGCGATCTACGGCTGCGGGCCGAGGAGCGAGCGCGAGCCCGGCGTCGCAGCCGCGGGTGTGGACGTCGCTACCGCCGATACTGCGGCGGCAGGTGCACTCGACTCGAGCCGCGTCAGGTCGCCGGTGAGCGAGCCGCCCTCGGCCACCACCAGCTGTCCATAGCGAATCGTGCCGGTGACGCGGCCGGTCCCGTGCACGACCAGTCGGGTCCGTGCGGTGAGCTCGCCGTCGAAGGTGCCGTGGATCTCGGCGATGTCGATCGTCGCCGTGCCGTTGAGACGCCCCGGCGCGAGGATCTCCATCGCCCTGCTGTGGACGGTCGCGTCGACATTGCCTTCGATCACCAGGACGTCGCAGTTCGAGATCTCGACGCCCTTGAGGTTGATGTCGACCCCGATGGCCAGGCGCCGTTCGGCGCCATCGGCGCGCGGCGGCGTGGATACCGGTACCGGCGCCACTGCCGGGCGTGGGGCGGCGTTCGCGGGTGCGACCGGGACCGGCGAGGTCAGCGTCGGCGGCGCAGGCGCGCGCGGCGCGGCCTTCGCCTCCGGTTCCTTCGGGGCGGGTCGCTCGGGGCGCGTGAAATTGAGCATGGGGTCTCCTCGACGGCAAGCGCGACACGCGCCATGACGACGTCATACTCCTCCAGTTGTCGTCCACATGCAAGGGGCACGTACGAATCGCCGGGATCGAGGCTTGCGGCGCGCGAAGCGGAACGACCCCGCGGCCGGCGCGGGTCCGCCGGCGCGCCGGACGGCCTATGCCGCTGCGCGTATCAGCGCCGGGCGCCGGAACAGCTCGATCGCTTCGTCGACGTTGGTGGCCTTGAGCAGGCGCTCCTGTACCGCGGCGGGCGACCACGTCTCGCCCGGGACGGCGGCCGCAAAGCGCTTCGCGGCGTCCGCGTCGTCGAAGAACTTGAGGAACATCCGCTCGAGCTGGTCGCTGTCGCACGGCCCGAGCTCCATGCGGAAGTCCACGCGTCCTGAGCGGATCGCCGCCTCGTCGATGCGGTCGGGGTGGTTGGTGGTGAGGAACACCACCGATCCCTCGTGCGAGGCCACGCCGTCGAGCGCGTTGATGAAGCCGGAGTACGACACCTTGACCTGGACGTCGGCCTTCGAGCGCTGCTGGAAGAACGCGTCGACATCCTCGATCAGGATGATCGAACGGGTGGGCACGCTGGACAGCAGCGCGCCGATCTTCTCGTCGGTGACGTTCGGCGAGGCGAGCGACAGCACGCAGACGTTGAGCGACAGCTCCGAGGCGAGCGCGGTGACGAGCGAGGTCTTGCCGGTTCCCGGCGGGCCGTAGAGCAGGTAGCCCCGGCGCCACGGGATGCCGAGCGTCTCGTAGCGCTCGCGCGAGGCGAAGAAGCGCGTGAGGTCGCCTACCACCGCCTCCTTCTGGCCGGCTTTCAGCACGACCGAGTCGAGCTTGCGGTTGTTGCCGAGGCGCGCACGCGACCACTCGTTGCTGTAGGGCGAGGGCACGTAGATCGCGATGCGGTTCAGCTCCCTCGCGATGCGGTGGTCCATCGCTGCGCCGACCAGCTTCTGCAGCGGGTCCTTGTCGCGTCCCAGCGTCGACAGGCTGATCTTCTCGATGATCGAGTTGGCGACCTGGATCTCGCGCTTCATCCACATGAGGCGGCCATCCATGAAGAACAGGTGGAAGCCCTCGCCGGGCGAGAACACGGCCGTGGGCCGTCCGCCCTGCTGCAACTCGTCCTGCAGGCTCTGGTAGCTCGACGTGTTGGTGCGCACCGCGCGCACCGTGAAATTGTTGAGGCGGCGCAGCGCGTCGCGGCTGTCCATGTACTCGACCAGCGCCGGAAACATGAGCTCGTCGCGGCTGTCGACGGTGAGCGTGGTCACGAAGAAGTGCTTCGCCCACGCGGCGAACTTGGCGGGCACGTCGCGCAGCCACATCGCGGCGACGCCCAACAGGGCGAGCGCCACCCCCCCGGAGAGGAGCTGGTTGGAGCCGAGGACTGAGGTCAGGGTGTCGAACACGGGCCACTCCCGATCGTGACGCGACGCACCATTGCGCCGACATGCATCAACGGAGAGTCTGGGCAAACGGACGACACCGGTCCAATCGAGCGGGGCAGGGGTGGACAAGCGCGGGAGTTGCTGCGCTGCAATACGAAAAATGTCCGCATTCGTCCTGTACAAACGGGATTTGTTGTCCGACGACCACCCGGGTTTCAACGTGGAACGGATGATAAATGCCGCATGACGCGAGTGTAAGCGCTAACACTTAAGGGGTTTGGAGCGCTTGTACGACTCCACGCCATGCTGCACTGCAGGATTGACTCGATCATCCCGTCCATCGAACATACAAAGGATTAAAACGAACGTTTGAAGTAATTCGACGACCACGTCGAGGCGCGGAACATGACGAAAGCGACGATGCCAGGCAACGTGATCCCGATCGGGGCGCAGTCCGCCAGCCCACCGGGGACGAAGGAGCGCATCCTCGACGCCGCCGAGGCGCTGTTCATGGCGCACGGCTTCGAGGCGACCAGCCTGCGCGCCATCACCGCGGCGGCCGAGGTGAACCTCGCCGCCGTGAACTATCACTTCGGCAGCAAGGAAGAGCTGTTCGAGGCGGTGCTCACGCGCCGGCTCGATCCGATGAACCAGCGCCGCGTCGCGCTGCTCTCGGCGCTCGAGGAGCGCGCCGCGCCCGCCCCGGTGGCGAGCGAGCGAATCCTCTCGGCCCTGCTGGTCCCGGCGCTCGAGCTCGCCCGCGATCCCGAGCGAGGCGGCGGCAACTTCCTGCGCCTGCTGGGACGCGCGTACGCGGATCCGGCCCCGTTCATCCGCCGCTTCCTTGCCGCGCAGTACGCCGAAATGATCGGCCGCTTCAAGACGGCGTTCGGCCGCGCATTGCCGCATCTGCCGGCACGGGAGCTTTCCTGGCGACTGCATTTCCTGATGGGCGCGCTGTCCTACACGCTGGCGGGAACGGACGCGCTGAAGCTCATTGCCGAGATCGCGCCCGGCGACGGCGGCGGCAGCAGTGACGAGCTCCTGCTCGCGCGTCTCGCGCCGTTCCTCCTCGCGGGGCTGACCGCACCGCTTCCCGATCTTTCCGGAACGGGTACGTCGCTCGATGGTGCGCTCGCACAACGCGATTAGAGCCCCGATTCCAGACGCAACGATGAACATGTTCTCACAATGCGTAGCCACGGGCGCATCGCGCCACGGGCACGCGGCAAGGAGCACGACATGCTGACAGCCCTCTGGCTCATCCTCCTCATCGTCGCGGCGATCGCATTGGCCTACGTCAATGCGTCCGGTATCGCATGGGTCGCTGCGGGTGCCGTGTTCCTCGGCGTCGCCTGGGTCGCGGGGCTGCTGCCGCCGTGGCTCACGCTCGCACTCGCGGCTGCGTTCGTGATCGTCGCGCCGGCGCTCGTCGTGCCCGGCCTGCGCCGCCGGCTCGTCTCCGAGCCGCTGCTGCGCGCCTTCCGCAAGGTGCTGCCGCCGATGTCCCAGACCGAGCGCGAGGCGATCGAGGCGGGCAGCGTGTGGTGGGACGGCGAGCTGTTCTCCGGCAAGCCCGACTGGCGCAAGCTGCTGGCAGTGCCGCGCGGCACGCTCTCGCCCGAGGAGCAGCATTTCCTCGACCACGACGTCGAGGAGCTCTGCGCGATGGTCTCGGACTGGGAGACCACCAACGTTTACAAGGATCTGCCGCCAAACGTGTGGAAGTTCGTCAAGGACCGCGGCTTCCTCGGCATGATCATCCCGCGCGAGTACGGCGGCCTCGGCTTCTCGGGATACGCCCACTCGCAGGTCGTGCAGAAGATCAGCACGCGCTCCGGCACGGCGGCGGTGACGGTGCTGGTGCCGAATTCGCTCGGGCCGGGCGAGCTCCTGCTGCACTACGGCACCGACGAGCAGAAGCGCCACTACCTGCCGCGCCTCGCCAAGGGCCTCGAAATCCCCTGCTTCGCGCTCACCAACCCGAGTGCGGGCTCCGACGCCGCGTCGATCCCGGACTACGGCGTCGTCTGCTGGGGCGAGCACGAGGGCAGGAAGGTGCTCGGTCTCCGGGTCACCTGGGATAAGCGCTACATCACGTTGGGTCCGGTCGCGACGCTCCTCGGGCTCGCGTTCCGCGCCTTCGACCCGGATCACCTCGCCGGCAACAAGGACGAGATCGGCATCACCTGCGCGCTGATCCCGACGTCGCACCCGGGCGTCGACATCGGTCGTCGCCACATGCCGTTGAACGCGGTGTTCCAGAACGGCCCGACGTGGGGCAAGGACGTGTTCATTCCGATGGACTGGGTGATCGGCGGACAGCCGATGCTGGGTCGAGGCTGGCGGATGCTCATGGAGTGTCTCGCCGCAGGACGCGGCATCTCGCTGCCGTCGTCGAACACGGGGATGGCGAAGCTCGCGGTGCGCACGACCGGCGGCTACGCGCGCGTGCGCCGGCAGTTCAAGACGGCGATCGGGCGTTTCGAGGGCATCGAGGAGGCGCTCGCCCGCATGGGCGGCAACGTGTACATGATGGACGCGACGCGCTCGCTCACCGCGCGCGCGGTCGACTTGGGCGAGAAGCCCGCGGTGCTGTCCGGCATCGCCAAGCTGCACATCACCGAGAGGAACCGCGAAGTGATCAACGACGCGATGGACGTGGTCGGCGGCAAGGGCATCTGCATGGGCCCGTCGAACGTCCTCGGCGCCGCCTACATGCAGATGCCGGTGTCGATCACCGTCGAGGGCGCGAACATCCTCACCCGCAGCCTGATCGTCTACGGCCAGGGCGCGATCCGCTGCCATCCGTTCGTGCTGAAGGAGATGGAGGCGACGCGCCGCGCCGACCACGCGCAGGCGCTCGCCGAGTTCGACGCCGCGTTCGCCGGCCACGTGCGCTTCACGCTGTCCAACATGGCGCGCGCGCTGGTGATGGGCCTCACCGGGTCGCACTTCGTCGGCGTGCCGGCGGACGTGGCGCCGGAGATGCGCCGCCACTACCAGAAGCTGACCCGCTTCTCCGCCGCGCTGGCGTTCGTTTCCGACGTTTCGATGGGCGTGCTGGGCGGCGCGCTGAAGCGCAAGGAGAAGCTCTCCGCGCGTCTCGGCGACGTGCTCTCCGCGCTGTACCTCTGCTCGGCGACGCTGAAGCGCTACGAGGACGAGGGCCGGCACAAGGCCGACGCGCCGCTCGCCCACTGGGCGGTCTGGGACGCGATGTTCAAGGCCCAGAACGCGTTCGAAGGCGTGATCTCTAACTTCCCGAACCGTCTCATCGCCGCGGTGGTCGGCCGCATCGTGTTCCCGCTCGGCCGCCCGTACGTCGTGCCGTCCGACCGCCTCGGCCACCAGGTGGCGCGCCTCCTGATCGAGCCGTCGGCGACGCGCGACCGCCTCACCGCGGGCATCTACATCGACGCCCGTGCGAGCGATCCGGTACGCGAGATCGAGCTCGCGCTCGACGCCACGGTGGCCGCCGAACCGATCGAGGAGAAGGTCCGCGTCGCGGTGAAGAAGGGCCGCATCGTGGCGAAGCTGCCCCCGGGCGCGGGTCCGGAGGTGCTGGACGCGCGCGCGGTCGAGGCGGGCGTGATCACCGCCGACGAGGCCCGGGTGCTCGCCGAGCAGCGTGCGCTGACCGCGAGCGTGGTGCGTGTCGACGACTTCGGACCCGACCTCGGCGCGTCGCTGCTGGTGCCGCCGCAGCCGGTGACGGTCCACGCCGCCGCCGTGCGGCAACCGCAGGCCGCCAAGGCGGTCGGCGAGCGCGCCGCGGCTTAAGGCCGACGCGGCGGTCTGCAGGGGCGCGCGGCGGCATTGCCGCGCGCCCGTCTCGTGTCGAGGACAGGAGCCAGGATGGCCAGCCAGGAACCCATCTACATCGTCGACGGCTTGCGCACGCCGTTCCTCAAGGCGCGCAACCGGCCCGGGCCGTTTGCCGCGTCGGACCTGGCGACGCACGCCGGGCGCGCCCTGCTGCTGCGCCAGCGCTTCGCGCCGGCCGCGATCGACGAGGCGATCCTGGGCTGCGCCGCGCCGTCGGCCGACGAGGTGAACATCGGACGCGTCGCGGCGCTGCGCATCGGCCTGCCGCAGAAGACGCCGGCATGGACGGTGATGCGCAACTGCGCCTCGGGCATGCAGGCGCTCGATTCGGCGATCAACAACATCCGCGCCGGCGCGAGCGAGCTGGTGCTCGCCGGGGGCGTCGACGCACTGTCGCGCGCGCCGCTGCTCTTCTCCGACGCGATGACGCTGTGGTTGTCGCACTGGTACGCGGCCAAGTCGCCCGGCCAGCGTGCGGCGCTGCTGATGAAGATCAAGCCCGGCTACTTCGCGCCGGTGATCGGGCTGATGAAGGGCCTGACCGACCCGATGGTGGGCCTGCTCATGGGCCAGACCGCGGAGAACATCGCCTATCGCTTCGGCATCACGCGCGCGGACATGGACGAGTTCGCGGCGGGCAGCCACGCCCGCGTGCTCGCCGGACGCAAGGCCGGGCACTACGAAGGCGAGGTGGTGCCGATCTTCGACCACGCCGGCAAGCTCTACGCGGAAGACGACGGCGTGCGCGAGGACTCGACGCCGGAGAACCTGAAGAAGCTGAAGCCGTTCTTCGACCGCAAGTACGGCAACGTCACCGCCGGCAACAGCTCGCAGGTGACCGACGGCGCCGTGTGGATGGTGCTGGCCTCGGCACGGGCGGTCGAGAGGCACGGGCTCGTGCCGCGCGGGCGGATCGTCGACACGCAGTGGGCGGGCCTCGACCCGGCGCAGATGGGGCTCGGGCCCGTTCACGCGGCGACGCCGATCCTGACGCGGCACGGGCTGGGACTGAACGACCTCGACGCGTGGGAGATCAACGAGGCGTTCGCGGCGCAGGTGATCGGCTGCCTCCGCGCGTGGGAGAGCGACGAGTACTGCCGCACCGAGCTCGGCCTGCCCGGCGCACTCGGCACGCTTGACACGGCGAAACTCAACGTCGACGGCGGCGCGATCGCGCTCGGCCATCCGGTGGGTGCCTCGGGCGCGCGCATCGTGCTGCACGTGCTCTCCGTGCTCGAGCGCACGGGCGGCAGGCGCGGCATCGCCACCATCTGCATCGGCGGCGGACTCGGCGGCGCGATGCTGGTCGAGCGCGCCTGAAGCGCCCGCCCGTCGACGCCACGGCAACGACGCGGTGCGCCTTGCCCAATCACAGGGAAGCGAAATGCAACACTGGTCCATCACCCGCGAGTCCGACGGCTTCGCCACGCTGACCTTCGACCGCGCGGACGCCGGCACCAACACGCTGTCCGCGGCGGCGCTCGCGGCGCTGAACGAGGCGCTCGACGTCCTCGACCGGGAGCCCCCCAAGGGCCTCGTCGTCCGCTCCGGCAAGGCGAACGGCTTCATCGCCGGCGCCGACGTCGACGAATTCGGCGAGATCTCGTCGGAGGCGGGCGCGCTCGCGCTGGTCAAGCGCGGCTGGGACACGTTCGAGCGTCTCGCGAACGTGCGCTATCCGACGCTGGCGCTGATCCGCGGTTTCTGCCTGGGTGGCGGGCTCGAGCTCGCGCTCGCCTGCCGCTACCGTGTCGCGGTCGACGAGCCCGCGACACGTCTGGGCCTCCCCGAGGTGATGCTCGGCATCGTTCCCGGCTGGGGCGGGATCAAGCGGCTGCCGCGGCTCATCGGCGGGCCCGCGGCGCTCGATCTGCTGCTCACCGGCAAGTCGGTCGATGCGCGCAAGGCCAAGGCGCTGGGGCTGGTCGACGAATCGGTGCCCGCCCGGATCATGGAAAGCACCGCGCGCGGCGTGCTGCGCGCGCTGCCGGCGGCGCGCTCGCTCAAGATGCCGCTGTCGCTGACGCTCAATCCGATCGCGCGTCGCGCGATCGCCGCGCAGGCCGCGAAGCAGGTTGCGAAACGCGCGCGCCGTGAGCACTACCCGGCGCCGTACGCGATCCTCGAGCTGTTCGCGAAGTACGACGGCAACGCGCTCGCAGTGCCGCCCGCCGATCCCGCGTCGGTGGCGTCGTTGCTGCGCACGCCGACGGCGGAGAACCTGATCCGCGTGTTCCGCCTGCAGGAGCGCCTCAAGGGCTTCGGCAAGGAAGCGGGCGCCAAGGCCGCGCACGTGCACGTGGTCGGCGCCGGGACGATGGGCGGCGACATCGCGGCGTGGTGCGCGCTGCGCGGCCTCACCGTGACGCTGCAGGACCAGAACGCCGAGCGCCTCGCACCGGCGATGCACCGTGCGGGGAAGCTCTTCTCGCAGCGGCTCAAGGATCCGCGCCGTCGCCGCGACGCCTTCGACCGGCTGATCCCCGACGTCGCGGGCGACGGCATCGCGCGCGCCGACGTGATCGTCGAGGCGATCTTCGAGAACGTCGAGGCCAAGCGTTCGCTGTTCGCCGCGGTCGAGAAGCAGGCGCAGCCCACGGCGCTGCTCGCGACCAACACGTCGAGCATCCCGCTCGAGGCAATCGCGACCGCGCTCGCCGACCCGACGCGGCTCATCGGACTGCACTTCTTCAATCCCGTGGCGAAGATGATGCTGGTCGAGATCGTCGTCGGCGCGGGCACGAACCGCGACCTGGTGGCGCCGGCCGCGGCATTCGTGCGCCAGATCGACAAGCTGCCGCTGCCGGTGAAGAGCGCGCCGGGGTTCCTGGTCAATCGCGTGCTCGCGCCGTACCTGATGGCGGCGATGCAGGCGGTCGACGAGGGGCTCGCGCCCGAGACCGTCGACGAGGCGGCGCTCGCGTTCGGCATGCCGATGGGCCCGATCGAGCTCGCGGACACCGTGGGACTCGACATCTGCGTTGCCGTCGGCAAGCTCCTCGGCGCCCGCGGCCAGCCGCCGCGCCGCCTCATCGAGCTCGTCGACGCGGGACACCTCGGCAGGAAGACCGGCCGCGGCTTCTACGCCTGGCCGGACGGCAAGGTGGCCAAGCAGCGGCCCGGCAAGGTGCCGCCGGGGCTCGCCGACCGGCTGGTCCAGCCGTTCGTGGCAGAGGCGCGAGCGGCGCTCGCCGAAGGCATCGTCGAGGATGCCGACCTCGTCGACGCCGGGGCGATTTTCGGCACGGGGTTCGCGCCGTTCCGGGGCGGGCCGCTGCATGACGCGGGAACCCCCACTGTGCGTTCAGTCCGACGGGCGGCGGAGCCGGTGCCGGTGGTGTAGGATTTCCAGGCTGCGCGCCGGCCCCGGTTCGGGGCGACGACAACAAGAGCATCCCGCGGCACGGCCTCGTGCCCGCGTCAAGGAGGAGTCGTGGAAAACATCTGGCTCAAGAACTATCCGGCCGGCGTTCCGGCCACGATCGACGTCAACGCCTACGAATCGATTCGCGAGCTCTTCGAGGAGAGTTGCGCCAAGTACGCGACGCGGCCGGCGTTCACCTGCATGGGCAAGTCGATCACCTTCGCCGAGCTCGAGGCGCTGTCCGCTGTGTTCGGCGCCTGGCTGCAGGGGCAGGGGTGCAAGAAGGGCACGCGCGTCGCGCTGATGATGCCCAACATCCTGCAGTACCCGGTGTGCCTGTTCGGCGCGCTGCGCGCCGGCTGCACGGTGGTCAACGTCAACCCGCTCTACACCGCGCGCGAGCTGCAGCACCAGCTGAACGACTCCGGTGCCGAGGTACTGGTCGTCGTCGAGAACTTCGCGAAGACGGTGTCCGAGGTCGTCGGCACGACCAAGGTGCGGCAGGTGGTGGTGACCTCGATCGGCGAGCTGCTCGGCGTCAAGGGCATCGTGGTCGACCTCGTGCTGCGGCGCGTGAAGAAGATGATCCCGGCCTACTCGCTGCCCGGCTCGATCCGGCTGCGCGACGCACTCGCCGCGGGGCGCGGGCGCAAGCTCGAGCGCGTGCCGATCGGCCACGACGACATCGCGTTCCTGCAGTACACCGGCGGCACCACGGGCGTCGCCAAGGGCGCGATGCTGAAGCACCGCAACATCGTCGCCAACATGCTGCAGGCGCGGGCCTGGGTGAACCCCGCGCTCGACCACGACAAGCGCGAGATCGTGATCACGCCGCTGCCGCTCTACCACATCTTCTCGCTCACGGCCAACTGCCTCGTGTTCATGTCGATCGGCGGCGAGAACATCCTGATCCCGAACCCGCGCGACATCCCGGGGTTCGTGAAGGAGATCGGCAAGTACAAGTTCACCGCGATCACCGGCGTCAACACGCTGTTCAACGCGCTCCTCAACAACCCGGACTTCGCCAAGCTCGACTTCTCGCACCTGCACATCACGCTGGGCGGCGGCATGGCGGTGCAGGAGGCGGTCGCCAGGCGCTGGAAGGAGGTCACCGGCAAGCCGCTGATCGAAGCCTACGGGCTCACCGAGACGTCGCCCGCCGCGACCATCAACCCGTTCGACATCAAGGAGTACACCGGGGCGATCGGGCTGCCGATCTCGTCGACCGAGGTCGAGCTGCGCGACGACGCGGGCAAACCCGTGGCGCTCGGCCAGGCCGGCGAGATCTGCATCCGGGGCCCGCAGGTGATGGCGGGGTACTGGAACCGGCCGGACGAGACCGCGAAGGTGATCGACAAGGACGGTTGGTTCGCGACCGGCGACATCGGCGTGATGGACGAGAAGGGCTTCGTGCGCATCGTCGACCGCAAGAAGGACATGATCCTCGTCTCGGGCTTCAACGTGTACCCGAACGAGATCGAGGGGGTGGTGATGATGCACGACGGCGTGCTCGAATGCGCGGCGGTCGGGGTTCCGGACGAGAAGTCCGGCGAGGCGGTGAAGCTGTTCGTCGTGCGCAAGGACCCGGCGCTCACCGCCGAGGCGCTGCTCAAGCACTGCCGCGAGCACATGACCGGCTACAAGGTGCCGCGCGAGGTCGAGTTCCGCACCGAGCTGCCCAAGACCAACGTCGGCAAGATCCTGCGTCGCGAGCTCCGCGACGAAGTCAAGAAGAAGGCGGCGTAGGCACGACCCTGCCAGGCGCCGGCCGGGGGCGACGCCCCCGACCGGCCACCAGCCATGGGTGACCTGTCCGATCGCGCGCCGGTGCTGCGCGTCGTGCCGATGCCGGCCGACGTGAACCAGCACGGCGACATCTTTGGCGGCTGGATCATGGCGCAGGTGGACATCGCCGGGTCGATCCCCGCGGCGAAGCGCGCGCGCGGCCGGGTGGCGACGATCGCCGTCAATTCGTTCCTCTTCAAGGAACCGGTGATGGTCGGCGACGTCGTCACGTTCTTCGCGCACGTCGTGAAGACCGGCCGCACGTCGATCACCGTCGACGTCGAGGTCCACGCGACGCGCAATCCCCACGAGGAGATCACGGTCAAGGTGACCGAGGCCACGCTCACCTACGTGGCCGTCGGACCGGACCGGCGTCCCCGGGCATTGCCTGCGGCAGCCTAGGGACGGGCCCGGTTTTCGGCTGTTATCGTCCCCTCAGTGGGGTGGACGCAACAGCCTCTCGACGACGAACGCCGGACCCCGGGCGATTGACACCCCCGGACAGCGAAAACTGGCATATTTCCAGTGTTCCCTCCGCTCCGGCTCCGGGTGCCAAGCCCTGCCGAAAACGAGCCCCATTCGGGTCCTGGGCGGCAACGACAGTCCAAGAACAGCGAGGAGAAGACGATGAAGACCCCGAATTTCCGTCGCCATCGCGTCGCGGCGGCCGTCGCCGGCGCCGTGCTGGCGCTGGGTGCGACGCAGGCGCTCGCCACCGGTTTCCAGCTGAACGAGCAGAGCGCGAGCGGGATCGGCAACGCGTTTGCCGGCGGCGCCGCGTTCACCGACGACATCTCGGCGATGTGGTGGAACCCCGCCGTGCTGTCGAAGTTCGAGCGGCGCCAGTTCGTGCAGGGCCTGCACGTCGTCGTGCCGAAGATCGAGTTCAACAACGACGGTTCGGTGCCGGCGCTCAATCAGCCGCTCGGCGGCAACGGCGGGGATGCCGGCGGCTGGAACTTCATCCCGAACCTGTACGTCAGCATGCCGATCAACAACCAGTTCGCGTTCGGGTTGGGCGTGAACGGCCCGTTCGGCAACAAGACCCAGTACAGCGAAGGCTGGCTCGGCCGCTACCAGGCGCTCGACTCGAAGATCATCACGATCAACGTCAACCCCGCGTTCTCGTGGAAGGTCACGCCCGAGTTCTCGGTCGGCGCCGGCGTCAACTTCCAGTACATCGACGGCCGGTTCACGAACAACGCCAACTATTCTGCCGCGTTGGCCTCGGCGGCGGCCGGGGCGGCCGCGGCCGGCCAGATCCCCGCAGCGCTCGTGCCGCAGATCGTCGGCGCGACGGCCGGTCTCGACAGCGGGGTGGTGATCACCGGCGACGACACGGCGTGGGGCTGGAACATCGGCGCCGCGTGGGACGTGAACGCCGGCAGTGGCGCCTGGCGGCGGCCTACCGCTCCGAGATCAAGTACAACCTGAAGGGCAACGCCGACTTCAACAACCCGACGGTCACCCCGCCGCCCGCGCTCGCGCCGGTGATCAACACGCTGGTCAACGCCGTCAACACCCGGGGTCTCTACGCCCGCAGCGTCACGTCGGACATCACGCTGCCGCAGATCGCCAATGTGTCCGCGGTGTGGAAGTTCGATCCGCCAGTGGGAAGTCATGGCTGATGCCCAGTGGACCGGCTGGTCGAGCATCACCGACCTCACTTTCGTTCCCACCGACGGCTCGGTGCTGCCCGGGCGTGCCGCTGGAATGGGACGACAGCTGGAAGATCGCGGTCGGCACAAGCTACCGCTACAACGACCAGTGGAAGGCCCGCTTCGGCGTGGCGTTCGACCAGACGCCGGTGACGTCCCACCCGACGGCGCGGCTGCCCGACTCCGACCGCTGGTGGCTCGCCGTCGGCGGCGAGTACCGTTGGACGCGCGATTGGAAGTTCGACGCCGGGCTCGTCTACATCAAGGGCGACAGCGCGGAGTTCGACCAGCGCTTCACGGGCACGGAAGCGGCGTCGCTCGGCCAGATCCGCGGCTCGTACGACGCGAGCGTCTGGATCCTCTCGGCGCAGGCGGTCTACTCGTTCTGACAGCGCAACCGTGCCGCGGGATACCGCGGCACGTTCGAGGGCACGACGGCCGGGGCAGCCCGGCCGTTGCGTTTTTCCGGGCAGCATTCCGGCAAGGTTGCTCGGCCCCGCGGACGGCGCACGTCTAGAGGAAAGCACCAAATCCGGACGCGTAGAATCGAACGCAGTCGCGCGGCAAGTCCCGCCCTTCCAGCCCGCGCCGCGACGGGCTCAGCCGGTGTCCCCCACATGTCCACATCGCCAATGATCGTTCGCAAGGTCGCCGTGCTCGGTGCCGGCGTCATGGGTGCGCAGATCGCCGCCCAGCTCGTCAACGTCAATGTCCCGGTGATCCTCTTCGACCTCCCCGCGAAGGAGGGCGATCCCGACGGCATCGTGAAGAAGGGCATCGCCGGTCTCGCCAAGCTCGAGCCCGCGCCGCTCGGCGTCAAGGACCGCGCAGCGCACATCGGAGTCGCCAACTACGCGACCGGCCTTGCCCGGCTCGCCGAGTGCGACCTGGTGATCGAGGCGATCGCCGAACGCCTCGACTGGAAGCGCGATCTCTACGCGAAGATCGTGCCGCACCTCGCACCCCACGCGATCCTCGCGACCAACACCTCGGGGCTGTCGCTCGCGGCGCTGTCGGAGGTGCTGCCCGCGGCGATCCGCCCGCGCTTCTGCGGCGTGCACTTCTTCAATCCGCCGCGCTACATGCATCTGCTCGAGCTGATCGCCGGCCCGGACACCGAGCCGCGGCTGCTCGACGAGCTCGAGCGGTTCATGGTGACCACGCTCGGCAAGGGCGTGGTGCGCGCCAAGGACACGCCGAACTTCATCGCCAACCGCATCGGCGTGTTTTCGATCGTCGCGACGATGGTGCACACCGAACGTTCCGGCCTGGGTTACGACGTCGTCGACGCGCTGACCGGCCCGGCGATCGGCCGTCCGAAGAGCGCGTCCTTCCGCACCGTGGACGTCGTCGGTCTGGACACGACCGCGCACGTGATCGGCACGATGCGCGACACGCTCAAGGACGATCCCTGGCACGCGCACTTCGACGTGCCGAAGGTGATGGCGGCGCTGATCGCCAAGGGCGCGCTCGGCCAGAAGGCCGGCGCGGGCTTCTACCGCAAGCAGGGCCGCGAGATCCAGGTGCTCGATCCCGCGAAGGCCGACTACCGCCTGTCCGCGGGCGAAGTCGCGCCCGAGGTTGCGGAGATCCTCAAGGTGCGCAACCCCGGCGAGAAGCTCGGCAGGCTTCGCGCGAGCGCCCATCCGCAGGCGCAGTTCCTGTGGGCGACGTTCCGCGACGTGTTCCACTACGCCGCGTACCACCTCGAGAGCATCGCCGACAACGCGCGCGACGTCGACCTCGCGATCCGCTGGGGCTTCGGTTGGGACATGCGGCCCGTTCGAGACGTGGCAGGCCGCCGGCTGGAAGGAAGTCGCCGGCTGGATTGCCGAGGACATCGCCGCCGGACGGTCGCTCGCCAAGGCGCCGCTGCCGGCGTGGGTGACGGGCGCGAAGGTCGCCGCGGTCCCCGGGGTGCACACCCCGAAGGGTTCGTACGCACCGTTGGCCGACGCGTTCCACGGCCGCTCGACGCTGCCCGTGCACCGTCGCCAGCTCTACCCCGACGCCGTGCTCGGCGAGCGGGCGGATCCCGGCACGACCGTCTTCGAGACCGACGCCGTGCGCATGTGGCACCTCGGCGACGACGTCGCCATCCTGTCGTTCAAGACCAAGAAGAACACGGTCAGCGAGGGGGTGCTGGACGGCATCCTGCGCGCCTGCGACGAGGCCGAGAAGGGCTTTGCCGGCCTCGTGCTCTGGCAGCGCGGCGAGCCGTTCTCGCTCGGCGCCGACCTGTCGTCGATCGCGCCTGCGGCGGTCGCCGGCCAGTGGTCCGCCGTCGAGGCCGTGGTCGCGAAGTTCCAGCAGACCTCGCTCGCGCTTCGCTACAGTCTCGTGCCGACGGTCGCGGCCGTGCGCGGCATGGCGCTCGGCGGCTCGTGCGAGTTCGTGCTCCACTGCGACCGCACCGTGGCGGCGCTCGAGTCCTACATCGGGCTGGTCGAGGTCGGCGTGGGCCTGTTGCCGGGCGGCGGTGGCTGCAAGGAGTTCGCGGTACGTGCGGCGGAGGAATCGCGGCGCGGCGCCGCCGGCAGCCAGATCGACATGCTGCCGGTGCTCCGCGCGTACTTCCAGACGATCGCGACCGCCACGGTAGCGAAGAGCGCGCTGGAGGCCCAGGCACTCGGCTATCTCAGGCCGAGCGACGTCGTGGTGCCCAATGCGCGCGAAGTGCTGCACGTCGCGAAGGCGCAGGCACGCGCGATGGCCGAGGCCGGCTACCGGCCGCCGCTGCGTCCGCGCGACATCCCCGTCGCCGGCCGCACCGGCCTCGCGACGCTCAAGATGATGCTGGTCAACATGCGCGACGGCGGTTTCATCAGCGCCTACGACGCCGAGATCGGCGAGCGGGTCGCGCGCGTGATGTGCGGCGGCGAAGTCGACAGCGGCAGCCTGGTCGACGAGCACTGGCTGATCGAGCTCGAGCGCGCCGAATTCATGCACCTCGTGCGCAACGCCAAGACGCAGGCGCGCGTCGCCCATACGCTGCAGACCGGCAAGCCGCTCAGGAACTAGGAACCACGCCATGGCCAAGCAAATCCAGGACGCCTACATCGTCGCCGCCACCCGGTCTCCCGTGGGCAAGGCGCCGCGCGGGATGTTCCGCACCACCCGCCCCGACTCGCTGCTCGCCCACGTGCTCTCGCGCGTCACGGCCGCGGTGCCGTTGCTGCCGCAGGACCGCATCGAGGACGTGATCGTCGGTTGCGCGATCCCCGAGTTCGAGCAGGGCATGAACGTGGCCCGCATCGGGCTCTTGCTCGCAGGGCTGCCGTCGAGCGTCGCCGGCATGACGATCAACCGCTTCTGCTCGTCGGGACTCAACGCCGTGTCGATCGCCGCCGACCGCATCCGCACCGGCGAGGCCGACGTGATGATCGCCGCCGGCGCCGAGAGCATGAGCATGATCCCGATGCTCGGCCGCCTCGCGATGAACGCCGACGTGTTCGCGAAGGACGAGAACCTCGGCATCGCCTACGGCATGGGTCTCACCGCCGAGAAGGTCGCGGCGCAGTGGAAGGTGTCGCGCGAGGACCAGGACGCATTCGCGCTCGAGTCCCACCGTCGCGCGCTCGCCGCGCAGGCCGCTGGCGAGTTCGCCGCCGAGATCTCGCCGTACGACGTGGTCGAGCACGTGCCGGACCTGGCCTCCGGCAAGGTCGTCGAGAAGTCGCGCCGCGCCGACCGCGACGAGGGTCCGCGCGCCGACACCACGCTCGAGGGCCTCGCCAAGCTCCGTCCGGTGTTCGCCGCCAAGGGCTCGGTCACCGCGGGCAACAGTTCGCAGATGTCCGACGGCGCCGGCGCCGCGATCCTGGTGTCCGAGCGCGCGCTCAAGGAATTCGGGCTGCAGCCGCTCGCACGGTTCGTGGGCTTCGCGGTCGCCGGCGTGCCGCCGGAGATCATGGGCATCGGCCCGATCGCCGCCATTCCGAAGGTGCTGAAGACCACCGGCGTGCGCAAGGAAGACCTCGACTGGATCGAGTTGAACGAGGCGTTCGCCGCGCAGAGCCTCGCGGTGATCCGCGACCTCGGGCTCGACCCGGCGAAGGTGAATCCGCTCGGCGGCGCGATCGCGCTCGGCCATCCGCTGGGCGCGACGGGCGCGATCCGCACCGCGACGCTGGTGCACGGCCTCGCGCGCCGCGGCGGGAAGTACGGCATGATCACGATGTGCGTGGGGACGGGCATGGGTGCCGCCGGGGTGTTCGAGGCGGTCTGATCCCGGATTGCCGGGCCACGCGGGGGAGGCGGCGACTGGCTGCCGCGAACGAGGAGGAGAGAACGATGTTGAGATCCGTGGTTGCGGCGGCGGCGTTCGCGCTCTGCGCGAGCGTGGCGACGGCCGCCGAGGTGGGCGGGGTCAAGCTCGACGACAAGGCGAGCGTCGGGGGCCAGGAGCTCGTGCTGAACGGCGCGGGGGTGCGGACCCGCGTGATCCTCAAGATCTACGTCGGCAGCCTGTACGTGCCGGCGAAGACCAACACCCTCGCAGGCGTGCTGGCCAAGGGTCCGCGACGCGTGCAGATGAACCTGCTGCGCGACCTGTCGGGCGACCAGCTGGTCGGCGCGCTGGTCGACGGCCTCAAGGACAACAACACCGAGGCCGAGCTTGCCGCCGTCAAGGCGCAGACCGACCAGCTGGTGTCGATCATGAAGTCCTTCGGCGAGGTCAAGGAGGGCAACGTGGTCACGCTCGACTTCGTCGACGGCGCGACGAGGATCGCGCTCAATGGCCAGCCGCGCGGGTCGATCGCGGGCGAGCCGTTCAACCAGGCGCTGACGAAGATCTGGCTCGGCGACAAGCCGGTCCAGGCGGACCTGAAGCGCAGCATGCTGGGCGGATAGCCGCCGCTCTGCCGGTGCTTCGTCGCGGCGCGGGGGAACTCGCGCCGCGCGGCACCGGTCTGTCCCCGTCCATGCCCGACTTCTGGCCCTCGTGCGGTCACCGGCTGCTCGCCCGCGGGGGCGACGGACGGTTGACCGTCACCGACGATTACCTGCGGAGCTTCCTCGCGCGGCCCGAGCTCGCGCCGATTGCCGAGTCGTGCGCGGCGGAGTTGGCGCTCCACGACGCCCTGCTTGCCACGCCGCGGCGCGTCGTGCGCGACGACGAGCTCGCCGCGATCGCCGACGCCGACGCCGCCGACAACTATCGGGTCTTCCTGCGCTTCCGCGATCGCCTCGCGGGTGCGGCGTCGCTCGAGTCGGCCTACATGGGGCTGTTTCGCGGCGAGGGCGTCGACGTGCCGCCGCTGTTCGTGCACCAGCTCACGCAGGTACTGCTGCGGCACGTGCTCGGCGAGGCCGCCGACCCGCTCGAGGTGCGCGCGGCGGAGATGCTGTTCCGGCCGCAGCGGATCGCGGTGCTCGAGGACGGTGCCGTGATGGCCGCGGACGACGCGACCGTCGAGCTCCACGCCTCCACGGGCGGGTTCGGCAGCCTGGGCGAGCTCCTCAAGCGCCAGAACGTGCCGACGCGCTCGATCGACCTCGACGTGCTGTCGCGCGAGAACGCGCCGAGCTATTGGGAGCGCGACGAGCGCTTCGACCTGTCGGTGATGCTCAATCGCGGCCAGCCGCCGCTCGAGGCGCTGTGCCGGGTGCTCGAGCGCTGGATCGGGCACTTCCTCGGCGTCCGGGTGCGCATCGCGCCCGAGCGGCGCATCGACGACGACAAGTGGGTCTGGCACGTCGGGCTCGATGCCGAGGCGAGCGCCATCCTCAACGACCTCTACAATCGTGTCGACGTCGACGACGAGCGGATGGCGCGCCTGCTCTGCCTGTTCCGCCTCGAGTTCGAGGATGCCGCCGACATGCGCTCGGCCATCGCCGGGCGCCCCGTCTACCTGGCGATGGCGATGGACGTGCAGCAACGCCTGAAGCTCAAGCCCCAGAACCTCCTTCTCAACCTGCCGCTCGCGCGTACGCAATGAACCCTTCCTCCCCTTCGGCCCGGTGCCGAACGCTCGTGGCGATCGCCCTGCTCGCGACCGCCTCGACGTCCGGCGCGCAACCGGCGACGCCTGCTGCGGTCACACCCGCCGTACCGGCACCCGCCACCGCTGCCGCGGTGGCGCTCTCCGACCTGTCCTGGCTCTCCGGCTGCTGGCGCGGCAGCGTGAACCAGCGCGAGTTCCGCGAGCACTGGCTGCCGTTGCGCGGCAACCTGCTGATCGGCGCGGGGCACACCGTCACGCAGGAGCGCACGCAGGACTTCGAGTACGTGCGCATCGAGCCGCGCGCCGACGGGCTGCACTACGTCGCGCAGCCGTCGGCGGGCAAGGAGACCGCGTTCCGGCTCGCCGATCGTCAGGTCGACGGCCCCGACACCATCTTCACGTTCGCGAACGACGCGCACGACTTCCCCCAGCGCATCGTCTACCGGCGCGGTACCGAGGGCTGGCTGTACATCCACGTCGAGGGCCGCGTGCAGGGCGAGGAACGCAAGGTGATCTACCCGTTGCGCCGCATCGATTGCGAGAGCGGCGACCTGATTGCGAAGTGAGCGCGAAGTGAGCGCGCCGGCCGCCGCGGACGCGGCGTAGCGGGCGCGGTTGGGTCGACAGTCGGCTTGCGGGCGACGCCGGCTAGTGTTCGCGCAGCATCGCGAGCATGCCTTCGGCGAGCCGGCGATGCGTGGCGAGCGCGCGGAAGTAGGGCGCGTCGTCTGCGGCGCCCTTGGCACGCATCAGCGCGACGCACGCGGCCCGCTCATCGCGGGTCCAGCGGTCGAGATCCGGTACCCGTGCCACCACCTGCGCGAGCGAGCGGAATGCGCGCGCCTCGGCGGCCGGCCAGCGGGCGCGCTCGCCCGCCCCGAGGGCCGCTGCGACGCGACTCACCGCCGCGGCCTCCGCGGCCTTGCGGTCGCCGCGATACGCCGCGCCGACGTGGCGCGACACCGCGAGCGAGAGGGCCCCCGCGTCGACCCGCATCGCGGCGTCGGTCGGCGCGACGTCGAGCGCGAGGTCCGACGCGGCCAGAGCGCGCATCGTCGGCAGCGGCGAGCGATAGCCGCTGGTGCTGCGAATGCGTTCGAACTCCGCCGCGGCGAGTCCCCGCAGCGTGCGTTGCACCGGCCGAAAGCCCAGGCGGTAGTACAGCCAGAACGCGCCGGAACGAAGTCCCTCGCGGTTGCCGGCGCCGAACTGGTAGGGCTCGACCACGAAGCGCGACACGCCGAAGTGGTGGCGGTACACGCGCAGCACCTGCGCGAACAGCCAGCTCGACTCGCCGCCGCGGTACGCCGGGAACACGTTGATCCCGGTCCGGCAGGCCGCGAGGAACGGCCAGCCGCCGCCGTAGCCGACGGGCACGCCGTTCTTCATCAGCAGGTAGCCGGTGTGGCTGTCCAGCGCGAAGCGGCGCGCGGGGTCCATCGGATAGAGCGCAATCGACGCGCCGCGCGCGAGCTCGTAGAGCGTGACACCGTCGCGCGACGGCCAGGTCAACGGATCGGTCTCGCGCGCGAGCACCGCCAGCGTGGCGCGCGCGGTGTCGATCAGCGCCGACCGCTGCCGCGCGGACAGCGGCCGCGGCGGCGGCAACGGCTCGTCCAGGATCGCGCGCGGATCGGCGACGGTCTTCTCGAGCGGTGCGGCGTGGCAGAACGGTGTCGAGGCGAATCTGCACGTCGCCGCACGCGCCAGCGTCCCGCCGGCGCGGATCGTCAGGTACGGAACGAGCGACTCGTACAGCAGCCCGCGAACGGCCGGCGCGGCATCGATGGCGTCGATGGCGCCGACCAGGAACGCGAGCCGCGACGCAGCGCGGCCCTTGGCCCCGTCGAGCAGCGCGAGCGAATCGTCGGCCGACGCAGTGAGCTCGGCCTCGAGCGGCGGCAGCGAGAGCGCCAGCACGCCGGCGAGCGGCCGGCCGTCGTCGCCGAACGAGTCGATCTCCGCGGCATCCGGGTGCCGGCGCGCGAGCCACCGCGCGATGTCGAGCGTGAGCGTTGCGGTGACCGCGCTGCCGGGTACGCCCGTGCCGGCGAGCGACCGCAGCGCGGCCGCTGGCAACGCCGCCGCGAGCTCGTCGACGCGCGCCAATGCACGCACCGCCGCCCGGTGGAGGCTCGGCGTTTCCGGATACGCGAGCATGAACTGGAGCGCGTCGCGGAAGTCGAGCAGCACGCGCGGCCGATCGATGGCGCACGCGACGGCCCGGCGCAGCAGCTCGGCCTTGCGGTCCGCCGCAGCGCCACCGAAACGGCTCGCCGCGTGCCGCAGCGCAAGCACGTCGGCCGGCGCAAGGCGGCGCGCGGGACGCGTCCGGCGAGCCATGCGCGGGCTCACACGGCGGCGTCGCCGCGCAGGCTGTCCACGCCGCGATTGGCAAGCGCGTCGGCGCGCTCGTTGCCGGGGTGGTCGTTGTGGCCGCGCACCCAGTGCCAGGCGACGCGGTGCTGCGCCGCGAGTTCGTCCAGCTCGCGCCACAGTTCCGCGTTCTTGACCGGTTTGCGATCGGCGGTCTTCCAGCCGTTGCGCTTCCAGCCGTGAATCCAGCTCTCGATGCCGTTCTTCACGTACTGCGAGTCGGTGTAGAGCGCGACCTCGCAGGGGCGGGTCAGGCTCTCGAGTGCGCGGATCACGGCGGTGAGTTCCATGCGGTTGTTCGTTGTCCGCGGCTCGCCGCCGAAGATCTCCCGCTCGCGCGCGCCGACGACCAGCAGTGCGCCCCAGCCGCCGGGACCGGGATTGCCCTTGCAGGCGCCGTCGGTGTAGATCGTGACGACGGCCCCCGCGAGCGGAGCGCGAGTCGTGGCGCCGCTCCCCGAGGCGGCGTGGTGCGCGTCGCGGGAGGGCCCTGTGCTGCTCACGGCGCAGGACGGCGGCGCCGCTCGGTGACCGTGGTGAGCGTCTCGCGGGCGCGCGCGGCGGGCACGAAGGCGCGCTGCCGTTCGCGCCGCTGCCACGCCGGCGTGATCACGCGCATGCCGTGGACGTGCTTGGTGGCGCGGAGGAAGTAGACGCCCCCGCCGATCGGCCACCAGCGATCGCCGGCCTTCTCGAAGAAGCCCGCGCGGGCGAGCCACTGCTCGCGCGAGAACGGCGGGGCGTAGCAGTCGAGCCTCCCGCCGACGACGTCGAAGCCGAGCAGCGTGAGCCAGTCCTTGACGCGATAGAGCGCAATGAAGTTGCCGTTCC
The DNA here is from genome assembly GCA_963765065.1 of uncultured beta proteobacterium. Taxonomy (GTDB): domain Bacteria; phylum Pseudomonadota; class Gammaproteobacteria; order Burkholderiales; family Casimicrobiaceae; genus VBCG01. The sequence goes on from CAVXVH010000020.1 coordinate 605,974, forward strand.
AGGGCGGCGTCTGTCCGCGACCGAAGTAGCGCTTGGCGCCGAACAGCGAGAACGGATTGAAGCCCGCGATGACGATCTGGCCCTCCGGACGGATCACGCGGTAGGCCTCGCGCAGCATCTGGTGCGGGTCGTCGGTGAACTCGAGCGCGTGCGGCATCACGATCAGGTCGATCGAGTTCTCGGGAAACGGCAGCCAGTGCGGATCGGCAACCACGTCCGCAGGGGGGTCGTAGTCGACGCTCCAATGCGAAGGAATGCGGCTCTGCGCGAGGAAGACGCGACCCGGCAATCCGATCTGCAGCGCGTAGAAGCCGAAGATGTCCGCGACGGTCTGGTCGAAATAGGCCTGCTCGCGCTCGAGGAGGTAGCGGCCGAGCGGCGTGCCGAACCAGTCGGCGAGTGTCGTTGACACCCTTTCCGGCACTCGCGAAGATGCGTCCATGGCCGCGATTATCCCCATCCCCGCATTCGCGGACAACTACGTGTGGCTGCTCCGCGAGGGATGCGCCGCGGTGGTCGTCGATCCCGGCGACGCGGCGCCGGTGCAGGCGTACCTCGACCGCGAGGGACTCGACCTCGCCGCGATCGTCGCGACCCACCATCACGGCGATCACGTCGGCGGCATCGAAGCGCTCGTGGCGCGTTGGCCGGTGCCGGTCTACGGTCCCGCGCGCGAAACCATCCCGGCGCGCACCCGTGCGCTCCGCGAGGGCGACGGCGTAGTCCTCGACGCATTCGAACTCGAGCTCTTCGTGCTCGACGTGCCGGGACACACCGCCGGGCACATCGCGTACACCGGGCGTGTGGCGGATGCACCCGTGCTGTTCTGTGGCGACACGCTGTTTGCGGCAGGCTGCGGCCGGATCTTCGAGGGCACGCCGGCAATGATGTGGACGTCGCTTGCGAAGCTCGCGGCGCTCGATCCCGCCACCCGGGTGTTCTGCGCGCACGAGTACACGCTGGCCAACCTGCGCTTCGCGGCCGCGGTCGAGCCCGCCAACGCGGCACTGGCGCGGCGCCAGGCACGCGACGCGGCACTGCGCAAGCGAGGGCGGCCGACCGTGCCGTCGACGATCGCCGACGAGCTCGCCACCAATCCGTTCCTCCGTGCGGGCGAACCTGCCGTGCGCGCCGCGGCAGAGGCCCACGCGGGGCGCCCGCTCGACGGCGACGTCGCCGTCTTCGCGGAATTGCGGGCCTGGAAGAACGGGTACCGCTGAGCGCGGCGCGCGAGGCGAAGCCGAGCGGAGGCCCGGAGGGCCCGACGCCGCGCGAGGCGGTGCGGCCGACGCGCAGCCGATCCCTGGTACGCGCAAAGTACAAGGAGGCCGCGCTGAGCGCGGCGCGCGCGTTGAGGCCGCGGCAGGGCCCTTCCTCAATGGCGGTTCCGCCCCGCAGGTTGACTCGATCCGGTCGGGCGCCTACCATCGCCCGAATTTTGTGCAGTGCTTCGCCAGAGGTGTTCCCGCCTCGCAGGACGCGGCACGACGAGTCCCGGCGACGGCTCGCGCTGCACGCGACACGGAACACCGACTTGCGCCCACACGCTCTCACTGCCCTCCTGCTCGCGGCGGCACTCGCCGGCTGCGCGACCCCCGAGGCGCGCCGGGCTGCTGCCGATGCCGTGGCGGAGTCCGTCGTCGCAGTGCCGGGCACGCCGGCTCCGGTCGCGGTTCCAGAACCCCAGATCGTCGCGGTGCCGATCGCCAAGGTTGCGCCGCCGTCGCCGTTCGCGCCGCTCGTCGAGGCCGAGCTCGAGCCGCTGCCCGTGCCCGCGGAAGACATCTGGGACCGCATCGTCAAGGGCTACGCGATTCCCGACATCGAGGGCCCGCTGGTCGAGAAGTGGGAACGCTTCTACGCGGAGCGCCCCGACTACGTCGCGCGCATGGTCGACCGCAGCCGGCGCTACCTGTACCACATCGTCAACGAGGTTGATCAGCGCGGCATGCCGCTCGACGTGGCGCTGCTGCCGATGGTGGAAAGCGCGTTCAATCCGCGCGCGTACTCGGTGGCCCGCGCGGCGGGGATCTGGCAGTTCATGCCCTCCACCGGAAGGCAGTACGGGCTCGACCAGAACTTCTGGGTCGACTCGCGCCGCGACGTGGTCGCGGCGACCGATGGCGCCCTCGACTACCTGCAGCGGCTCTACGGGATGTTCGGCGACTGGCAGTTGGCACTCGCGGCCTACAACTGGGGCGAGGGGAACGTCACGCGCGCGATGGCGAAGAACCGCGCGCGCAGCCTGCCCGCGGGGTACGAAGCGCTCGACATGCCCGACGAGACGCGCAACTACCTGCCCAAGCTCCAGGCGATCAAGAACATCGTCCGTGATCCGGAGCGCCACGGGCTCGTGCTCGCGGACGTCCCCGACGCTCCGTACTTCGCGGTGGTCAAGGTCGACCGCAAGATGGACGTGAAGAAGGCGGTCGAGCTCGCCGAGCTCTCGGAGGACGAGTTCCTGGCGCTCAATCCCCAGCACAACCGGCCGGTGATCGCCGGCGCCGACGAGTTCACGATCCTGCTGCCGATCGACAATGCGGAGCTCTTCGTCGCCAAGCTCGACCTGCACGACCAGCCACTGGTGTCGTGGCAGGCGTACCGCGTGAAGGAGGGCGAGTCGGTCGCGCAGGTCGCAGCGAAGTTCGGGCTCCCGGTGGAAACGCTGCGCACGATCAACGGCCTCGGCGCGCGTGCGCGCGTGCACGGCGGGCACCTGCTGCTCGTGCCGGCCGAGCGGCCGTCGAGCGCCGCCGACGCCTCGCTGTCCCGGGCGGTGTTCACGGTCGCGCCCCAGGGCCGCACGTTCTACCACACGGTACGGCGCGGCGAGACGCTGTACTCGATCGCCAGGCGCTACCGGGTGTCGACGGACGAACTGCGCGAGTGGAATCGGATGCCGCAGTCGGCGGTGCGCGTCGGCCAGCAGGTTCGCATCACCAGCGACGTCGTGCCGTCGGCGTCGTCGCGTGGACGCAGCACGCGCCATTCGCGTTCCGCGGCCACCGGCGGGGCAAAGTCGATCCGGACCCCGGCCAAGGCACCCAAGAGCCAGGGCGCCGCGGCGCCGGCGCGTGGCAATCCCGCGCCGTCCGGGAAAGCGTCGGCTCCGGGCCGCACCGAGGCCCCCGCGGCGGATTCGCGTTCGCGCGCGACGCCCTCGCCGCAAGCGCGACCCCGCACCGGCACGAGCCCCGGCGCATCGGTCCCGTCCGTGCGCTGATTGCGACGGTGCGTGCGCGGGTCGTGGCGACTCGCACCAGCGCCATTCCGGTTGCGCCGCGTGCTCCGCGCCGCTCTTGGGGCCCCACCTGCGGCCTTCACGGACCCAGCAGACGAGTCCGTAATAGTGCCGTCCCGCTCAGGCATGGACGCGATACGAAGGGAAGGGTTGCGCGCAGTCGATGGCGCGATGTCCGACGCTTGCCTCCCTCCCCGGATGCATAGCAGGCGAAGCGGGGGTATCGATTGCAGGTCGACAAAGGACTACCATGGTCGCAAATCAGTACCGCCCGTGATCGATGAGTTCAAGCGGGCGCACGGGTAACCTCCGGCGCAGCGTACGGCCGGATTCGCGGCTGGTTGCTGCCGCAACATGGTGACGGCCGCAGCGGAAACACACTGTTTCCGTCGTCGAGTGCCGAGGGGAGAAAGCCATGTCAGGAAACCCGCAGTCTTTCACAATCGGTGCAATGGGCCGGATCGCGCCGGCACCGAACCGTCGCCGCCGGGCGGTGGTCATCGCAGCAGCCTCCGCGCTGGCGGTCCCGAGCCTTGCGTTCGCCGCAAGCAAGGATGAATCGCGAGCTGAGGTCCGGAAGGCGGCGCAGCAAGCCCTCGCCGCCCTCTACAAGGCGCAGCCCTCTGCGCGGAAGGCAGTCGAATCCGCGGCCGGTTACGCCGCCTTCAGCAACTTTGGAATGAAGATCCTCGTCGCCGGCGGCGGTTCGGGCAAGGGTGTCGCGGTCAACAACAAGACCAAGACCACTACGTACATGAGGATGGCCGAGATCCAGGCGGGGCTCGGTTTCGGGATCAAGAAGTTCCAGTTGGTCTGGGTGTTCGAAACCGAGAAGGCACTCAACGACTTCGTCAACTCGGGATGGGAGCTCGGCGCGCAGGCGACCGCCGCCGCGAAGGCCGGCGACAAGGGAGCCGCGTTCCAGGGGGCGGTGGCGATCGCGCCCGGCGTCTGGCTGTACCAGCTCACGGGCGACGGTCTCGCGCTGGAACTCACCGCCAAAGGCACCAAGTACTACAAGGACGGCGACCTCAACTGAGCGCGGTCGGTTCGAGGAGGCCGCCTGAACTTGCCCGGCGCTTTGTGTTGCGCAGAACCATGAACAGGAATCCGACATGAACCTTCCCAGTCTGCCCAACGCCGAGCTCGGAGCGCGTGCCGCTTCCGGTCTCCTGGACGTGCTGATCCGCGCCGGCCTCGTGCTAGCCCTGGCGGTGCTGTGCTTTCAGATCTTCTCTCCATTCCTGCACTTGATGGTCTGGGCGCTGATCCTGGCCGTCACGCTCTATCCGCTGCACCAACGGGTCGCCCGGCGGATGGGTGGCAAGCAGGGACTTTCGGCGACGCTGCTCGTGCTCCTCGGGGTAGCGCTGATCGTCGTGCCCGCCGCCGTGCTGATGAGCTCGCTCGGCGACTCGGTGCATCGGCTGGTGAGCGACGTGCAGAACAACACCCTCGAGATCCCGGCGCCCCGCGACAGCGTCGCCGCGTGGCCGGTGGTGGGCAAGAAGGTGCATGCGTTGTGGTCGCAGGCGCATGCCGACCTGCCCGCACTGGTGCAAAGCAATCAGCCGAAACTCGGCGATCTGGCCAAGGCGGCGCTCGGCTTCGTCGCCGGCATCGGCGGCGGGTTGTTGCTGTTCGTCGCCGCGTTCATCATTGCCGGCATCATCATGGCGTTCGGCCAGGGCGGCGAGCGCGGCAGCCTCGCCATTTTCAAGCGCATCGTCGGCGACGCGCGCGGCGCCGAGTTCACCAAGCTGTCGACGGCCACGATTCGCGCCGTCGCCCAAGGTGTCATCGGCGTCGCCTTCATCCAGGCGATCATCGTCGGACTGTTCCTGCTGTTCGCCGGCGTGCCCTGGGCCGGGGCCCTCGCCGCCATCGTCCTGGTGCTCGGCATCGCCCAGGTACCGGCGCTGCTCGTCACCCTGCCTGCGATTGCCTACATCTGGGTGAGCGGGGCGTACGGCACGGGCGAAGCGGTGCTGCACTCGGTGCTGCTCTTTGCTGCCGGCATGACCGACAACGTCCTCAAGCCCCTGATGCTCGGCCGAGGCGTCGAGGCGCCCATGCCGGTCATCCTGCTCGGTGCGCTTGGCGGCATGGCGGCGGCGGGAATTCTCGGCATGTTTGTTGGCGCCACCCTGCTGGCACTGGGCTACCAGATCTTCATGGGCTGGGTGGCGGCCGGGTCGGGGACGAGGGAATCCGGCGCGGCGCAGGACAAGCACGCTGCGCACTGACGCTGAGCCACCCTCCGCAACAACGCGGTCGTCGCATCGGGCAGGCCAGCTGGTTCGATGCGCTTCCGCCCAGGGCATCGGTTGCACCGCTGCAGCAACCGCGGCGGGCAGTCGGAGAAGCGTGCGGTTCGCGGGTTGCGCGGTTTCGTTCCGACCCACGGAATGAAAACGGGCGACGCATCGCGCCGCCCGTTTTCGGGGGGTCCGTCGCGCTGGGGCGACGGAAGATAGGCGAAAAGGCTACTTCTTCGCCTTCTTGGTGGCGCGCTTGGTCGCGGCCTTCTTGACGACGCGGCGCTTGACGGCCTTCTTGACTGCGCGGCGCTTGACGGCCTTCTTGACCGCGGCCTTCTTGACGACGCGGCGCTTGACGGCCTTCTTGACCACGCGGCGCTTGACGGCCTTCTTGACTGCGCGGCGCTTGACGGCCTTCTTGACCGCGGCCTTCTTCACGGCCTTCTTGACCACGCGGCGCTTGACGGCCTTCTTGACCGCGGCCTTCTTCACAGCCTTCTTGACGAGCGCCTTCTTGACTGCGCGGCGCTTGATCGCCCTCTTGACCAGGGCCTTCTTGACCGCCGCGGCCTTCGCCTCGGAGCCGGCGCCCGGCGCCATCACCGACAAAATGTCTGCCATCATCGTTGCTTCTCCTGTCTGGGTTTGATGTACCTGTTTTGTTGCTTCTACTTCATCGCAGGTCTCGCGGACTCGTCGTTCGTGCATCGAAGCTCTTGACAAATCCACTTCGACCTGCTGCCTGCATTCTAGGCAAATTTCAACGATTTGCAAGATCCGGCCAGCGCACTCGCGGCCTCTGTGCGCGACTGTTGCGAATTCGCACACCCCGTCAGCGCACGTGACGCCGCCAGTTCGCGCGACGCGCGCACGCTCTCGCGGTCAGTCGGGCAAGGTCGATTCGCCGGCGAAGAGTTCTGCGATGCGCTCGCGACGGCGCACGACGTGCACCGTACTGCCGTCGACGATCACCTCGCACGCGCGGGGGCGCGAGTTGTAGTTCGAGCTCATCGCCATCGCGTACGCGCCCGCCGCGCCGACGACGAGCAGGTCGCCCTGCTCGAGCACGAGCTCGCGGTCGTGGGCGAGGAAGTCGGCACTCTCGCAGACCGGCCCGACGATCTGCCAGCGACGGACGGCGCCCGTGCGGGGACGTACGGCGGCCACCGGATGCCACGCATCGTAGAGCGCGGGACGCAGGAGATCGTTCATCGCGGCATCGACGACCGCGAAGTCGCGCGTGCCGCCCCGCTTCAGATGGGAGACGCGCGTGAGCAGCACGCCGGCGTCGCCGACCAGGCGTCGCCCCGGCTCGAGGATCAGCGTCTCGCGGCGGCCGCGGAACAGCGGCGCGAGCATCGCCGCGTAGTCCGCGAGCGCCACCGGCGACTCGTCGCGGTAGCGGATGCCGAGTCCCCCGCCGAGATCGACGTGGGCGAGGGCGATCCCCTCGGCGGCAAGCAGGTCGACGAGTGCCAGCACCTTGCCGGCGGCCTCGCGGTAGGGATCGAGCTCCGTGATCTGCGAGCCGATGTGGATGTCGATGCCGCGGATGTCGATCGACGGCATCCGCGCGGCGCGCCGGTAGAGCGGCAGCGCCGAATCGAAATCGATGCCGAACTTGCTCTCCTTGAGCCCCGTCGAGATGTACGGGTGCGTGCGCGGGTCGACGTCCGGGTTGACCCGGAAGCTGACCGGTGCGCGCGCGCCTGCCGCCGCCGCGGTTGCAGCGAGGAGCAGGAGCTCCGACTCGGACTCGACGTTGAAGCAGTGGATGCCCGCCGTCAGCGCGGCGCGGATCTCGTCCGCGGTCTTGCCGACGCCGGAGAACACCACCCTGCGCGGGTCGCCGCCGGCGGCGATCACCCGCGCGAGCTCGCCCCCGGACACGATGTCGAAGCCGGCTCCCATCCGCGCGAACAGGTTCAGCACCGCCAGGTTCGAATTGGCCTTCATCGCGTAGCAGACGAGGTGCGGGATGCCCCGCAACGCGTCGTCGAAGGCGCGGAAATTCGACTCGAGGACCGCCCTGGAGTAGACGAAGCAGGGAGTGCCGTGCCGGTCGGCGATGTGCGAGAGCGGCACGCCCTCGGCGTGGAGTTCGCCGTTGCGCGTGACGAAGGCGTTCAAAGAGCGGGCGCCTTCGGCTCGGCGGGCTTGGTCGACGCGGGCGCGTCGACGGCCGCCGGCGAAGCCTTGGGAGGCAACGTCAGCGGCCCCTTGATACCGCAGGACGACGTGGCCACCGTCACTGCCAGCGCAGCAACGATGGTGCAGGCGAGCCGGCGCAGATCACGTAACATCGGCGCGGATCCTAACATGCGCGCCGCGCGGATTTCGCGGCCACTCGCCATGACCGACACCGAATTCATCGCCGCCGCCGACGTCGTGCTCTCGACGATCGGCGACGCGCTCGATGCCGCGCTCGAACGCTCGGACCTGGACGTCGACTGGAACGTCAACGACGGCATCCTCGAGATCGAGTGCGAGGACGGCGGCAAGCTGATCGTGAACCGCCACGTGCCCAACCGCGAGATCTGGGTCGCGGCCAAGAGCGGCGGATTCCACTTCCGCCGGGACGGCGATCGCTGGCGCGACACGCGCAGCGGCGACGAGCTGGGTGCGGTGCTCGAGCGGTTGCTCGCCGAGCAGGCGGGCCTGGTCGTGGGCCTCGCGCCGCTCGCGGCCGGGTGAACTTGCGGTGACCGGCGGCGCGCCGCTCACGCTTGAAGCAGGGCGGTCCACTCGCGCAACTCGCGGCGCAACGCCGTGTGGCCGGGAAGCAGCGACTCGACGGTCGCCCAGAACCGCGGCGAGTGGTTGAGCTCGGCCAAGTGCGCGACCTCGTGCGCCACCACGTAGTCCGCAAGCGTCGGCGGCAGCTGCGCGAGTCGCCAGTTGAGACGTATCTCGCCACGGTGGTTGCAGCTGCCCCACTCGCTGCGCGCGCCGGAGAGCTTGACCGGCGGCGCGGCGCGCCCGAGCCGGGCGGCGAAGTGCGCGACGCGCGGCGTGACGAGGCGCAGCGCCTCGTCGCGCAGCCAGGCGCCGACACATCGGGCCACCTGCGACTCGTCGTCGGCAACGGGATGGGCCACGGTCAGGTGGAACAGGTCGGCGTGGACGGCGGCGTTCGCGGAGCAGCGGACGGCGAGCGTGAGGTCGACACCCCGGTGCAGGATCGTCGCGCCCGAGCGCCACTCGCGCGGCAGCGACTCGCGGCGGCGTCCCTGCCACGCTTCGAGCGACTTGGCGATCCACCGCGAGCGCTCGTGCAGCGCAGCCTCGATCTCCCGGATCGACACCCAGCGCGGCGCGCGCACGGTGAGCCCGTCCAGGCCGACCTCGATGCCGATCGTGCGGCGGCGCGCACGAACCAGCGAGTATTCGATCGCGAGCCCCGCGAGTGCGACGCGTCGCGGCACGCCGCCGTCGACGCGCGCTCGGCCACCGGCCACTGCGGGCATCACGCCTGACGCCCCTCGCGGCCGGGGTCGCCGAGCCGCGCCACCTCGCCCTCGATCCAGTCCTCGACTTCCCGCGTCAGCTGCGCGGGGTCCTTGCCGGTCGGCGAGATCGGCGCGCCGATGGTCAGCGTGATCGTGCCGGGTCGCTTGCCGAGCAGCCCCTTCGGCCACAGCCAGCCGGCATTGTGCGCAACCGGCAGGATCGGCGCGTCCATCTCGATCGCGAGCCGCGCGCCGCCGGTCTTGTACTTGGCGCGCGTGCCCGCAGGGATCCGCGTGCCCTCGGGGTAGATCACGATCCAGAAGCCGTCGGCGAAACGCTCGCGTCCCTGCTCGGCGATCTGCTCCATCGCGTCCCGGCCCGCCCTGCGGTCGATCGTGATCGGCGACGCGAAGCGGAACGCCCAGCCGAAGAACGGGATCGACAGCAGCTCGCGCTTCGCGACGTAGGCGAGCGGCGGAAAGATCCGGGTGAGGTACAGCGTCTCCCAGGTCGAGCTGTGCTTGGCCATCACGATGTGCGGCGTGGCCGGCATGTTCTCGACGCCTTCGACGCGATGGCGGATGCCGCAGATCACCCGCGCCGCCCACAGGTTCATGCGGCACCAGATCGCGATGAAGCGGAACCGCGGCACCGGCGGCAGCCAGCCGAGCGCGAGCACTGCGATCGCGTAGGGCGGGGTGACGACCAGCTGGAACAGCGCGAAGAGAATCGAGCGCAGCGCGGACATGAGCGTGGTCCCCCGGCCCGGGACGGGCTCAGTCGGCGGCGAGCAGCGCCGACACGGCGAACGCGAGGTCGGGAAAGATCACCGTATTCTTGGGGAACGAGCCCTCGCGCAGCGTCTTCTCGCCCTTGCCGGTCAGTACGAGCATCGGCAGGCCGCCGACGGACTCCGCGGCCTGGAGGTCGCGCAGCCCGTCGCCGACCACCGGAACGCCGGACATGTCCACGCCGAAGCGTTTCGCCACTTCCTTGAGGAGCCCGGGCTTCGGCTTGCGGCAGTCGCAGCCGGTATCGGCCGTGTGGGGGCAGTAGAAGACCGCGTCGATGCGCCCGCCCACCTGTCCCAGCGCGCGGTGCATCTTCTCGTGGATCGCGTTCAGCGTGCCCATGTCGAACAGGCCGCGACCGACCCCGGACTGGTTGGTCGCCACGATGACGCGATAGCCGGCGTGGTTGAGGCGCGCGATCGCCTCGAGGCTCCCGGCGATGGGGCGCCACTCCTCGGGTGACTTGATGAACTGCTCGCTGTCGTGGTTAATGACGCCGTCGCGGTCGAGCACGATCAGCTTGCCCGCGCGGGTCTTCTCGACGGCTTCGGAGGCGAGCTGGACCACGTCGCTACTCTAGCAGGCGCGCACGCTAGCGCGCGAGCCGCGAGATGTCGGCCACCCGGTTCATCGTCGCCGCCACGCCGGCGAGGAGCGCGAGCCGATTGCCGCGCACCGCCGGGTCGTCGGCCATCACCATCACGTCGTCGAAGTAGCGGTCGACGACCGGCTTGGCGGTGGCGAGCGCCTCGAGTGCCGAAGTCCAGTCGCCGCGCGCGCAGGCGGCGTCGACGTCGGGAGCGAGCGACTGGAAGGCGAGCCACAGGTCGTGCTCCGCGCCAGGCGCAAGCAGCGCGCGGTCCACCGCGACCGCCGATTCCCCTCCCGACTTCCTGAGGATGTTGACGATGCGCTTGTTGGCGGCGGCGAGCGCATCGGCCCCGGGCAGCGCCTCGAAGGCCTTGACCGCGGCGAGGCGGTCGGGGACGAGGTCGACGCGATCGAGGCCGGATGCGAGCACCGCCTCGATCTGATTCGCCGTGTAGCCCTGCTCGCGCAGGTGCCCGCGCAGGCGGTCGGCGAGGAATCCCACCAGCGCCTGCTGGTCCGGCTTCACCGCCGCCACGCCGGCGAAGGTGCCGAACGCGGCATCGACGAGGCCGGATAGCGGCGCGGCGACTCGCTTCTCGATCAGGATGCGCAGCACGCCGAGCGCGGCGCGCCGCAATCCGAACGGGTCCTTGTCGCCGGTCGGCTGCGCGCCGACGCCGAACAGGCCGGCCAGCGCCTCGAGCTTGTCGGCGAGTGCGACCGCTTGCGCGACGGGGCCTTCGGGCAGCCCGTCGCCGGCGAAGCGTGGAGCGTAGTGTTGCGCGATCGCGTCCGCGACGCTGTCCGGCTCGCCGTCGTGCAGTGCGTAGTAGCGTCCCATCAGTCCCTGCAGCTCGGGAAACTCGCCGACCATGTCGGTGACGAGATCGGCCTTGGCGAGCCGCGCCGCGCGATCGGCGAGCGCGGCGTCGGCGCCGACGTCCGGGGCGATCCGCCTCGCGAGCGCGCACAGCCGCGCCACGCGCTGGCCCTGCGAGCCCAGCTTGTTGTGGTAGACGATGGCGTCGAGACGGGGCAGCCGCGTCTCGAGCTTCGCCTTGCGGTCCTGGTCGTAGAAGAACCGCGCGTCGGCGAGCCGGGCGCGCAGCACGCGCTCGTTGCCGCCGACGATGTGCCGCCGGGTCGTCGGTGGCGAGGTTCGACACCACGAGGAAGCGGGGTTCGAGCCGCCCCGACGTGTCCGCCAGCGCGAAGTACTTCTGGTTCTGCTGCATCGTCAGGATCAGGCACTCCTGCGGCACGGCGAGGAACGCGCGGTCGAACGTGCCGCCGTAGACGACCGGCCATTCGACGAGCGCAGTCACCTCGTCCAGCAGCGCGTCGGGCATGATCACCGTCGACCCCTGGGCGGCCCGGGCGAGCGCCTGCAGGATGGCGGCGCGGCGCTTCGCGAACGAGGGGATCACCTTGCCCTCGGCCTCGAGCGTCGACTCGTAGGCGTCGGCGCTCGCGATCGCGAGGTCGGCGCGGCCGAGGAAGCGGTGGCCGTCGGTGCGGTTTCCGGCGGCGAGGCCGAGTGCGGTGACCGGCACGACGACGTTGCCGTGCAGCGCGACCAGCCGGTGCGCCGGGCGCACGAAGGCGATGTCGTTGAAGTAGCCGTCGCGCCGCGGGTAGCGCATGACCTTCGGGATCGGCAGCTTCTCGAGCAGGGCGTCGAGCGCGTCCTGCAGCCCGCGCGCGAGCGGCGCACCCTTCGCGAGCGTGCGCAGGTACACGTAGTCGGCCTTGCCGTCCGACTGCACGAACACGCGGTCGGGGCCGTCCGCAGCGTCGAGCGACGCCGTGGCAAGGTGGGCGCGGGCGAGGCCCGCCATCTTCTTCGCGAACGCCTGCGAGGGCTGGCCGTCGGCGCCGAGCGCCACCTTGGCCGGCATCAGCTTCTCGGTGACCTCGGCATCGGGCGCCACTGCGCGCACGTGCGTGATCGTCGCAGCGAGCCGCCGTGGCGTCGCGAAACGCGTGGTCGCGGCGCCTGCGTCGAGGAAGCCGCGCGCGGCGAGCCCGGCGGCGAGGCCCTCCGCGAAGGCCTCGCCCAAAGCCTTCAGCGCCTTCGGCGGCAGCTCCTCGGTGAAGAGCTCGACGGCGAGGGTGGCGGCGCCCATGGTCACGCCACCACCGTGCGGTGCTCGTCCGCGAGCATCGGAAAGCCTAGCGCCTCGCGCGACGCGACGTAGGCGGTCGCGACCAGCCGCGACAGGTTGCGGATGCGGCCGATGTAGCCCGCGCGCTCGGTCACCGAGATCGCCCCGCGCGCGTCGAGCAGGTTGAACGTGTGCGCGGCCTTCAGGATCATCTCGTAGCCCGGCAACGGCAGCTTCGCCTCGAGCAGCCGCTTCGCCTCGCCCTCGAAGAGCGCGAACAGCTCGAAGAGCCGCGGCACGTTGGACTGCTCGAAGTTGTAGGTCGACTGCTCGACCTCGTTCTGGTGGAACACGTCGCGGTACGTCAGCTGCCGCCGGCGCATTCCCGACCGGCTCTCCTCCTCCCACGTGGTCCACACCAGGTCGAACACGTTCTCCACGCCCTGCAGGTACATCGCGAGGCGCTCCAGCCCGTAGGTGATCTCGCCGGTGATCGGATTGCAGTCGATGCCACCGACCTGCTGGAAGTAGGTGAACTGCGTGACCTCCATGCCGTTCAGCCACACCTCCCAGCCGAGGCCCCACGCGCCGAGCGTCGGGTTCTCCCAGTCGTCCTCGACGAAGCGCACGTCGTTCGCGCGGAGGTCGAAGCCGAGGGCGGCGAGGGAGCCGAGGTACAGGTCGAGGATGTTCGCGGGCGAGGGCTTCAGCACCACCTGGTACTGGTAGTAGTGCTGCATCCGGTTCGGATTCTCGCCGTAGCGGCCGTCCTTCGGGCGCCGCGACGGCTGCACGTAGGCGGCGCGCCACGGCTCCGGGCCGAGCGCGCGCAGGAACGTCGCCGTGTGCGACGTGCCGGCGCCCACTTCCATGTCGTAGGGCTGCAGCAGTGCGCAACCCTGGCGGTCCCAATACTCCTGCAGGCGCAGGATCACTTGCTGGAAGGTGAGCATCGATCGGCGGGGCGCGAGCCTAAAGGCTTCAAAAGCCTGAGATTTTAGCCGCTTTCGCGGTGTGGCGACGGCTTTGCCGCGCGCTCGCGCCCCGCGCCCACCGCGGCAGCGAGCACCAGTGCCGCAAAGAGGAGCGGAATGGCATCGCCGAAGCGCAGGTAGGGCGTCGTGCCGGTGCGTCCCGTCACCTCGACCTCGAGAATGCCCACGGTGAACCAGGGCAACGCGGCAGCCACGCGCCCGTCGTGGCCGATCGCCGACGTGATGCCGGTGTTGGTCGCGCGCAGCATCGGCCGCCCGAGCTCGAGTGCGCGCATCGCCGCGATCTGGTTGTGCTGGCGCGCCGCGATCGAGCGCCCGTACCAGGCATCGTTGGTGACGTTGACGAGCAGCGTCGCCTCGCGCGCGGCGGTGCGCAGTTCGTCGCCGAACGCGTCCTCGTAGCAGATGTTGACCGCGAGCCTCGCCCCGCCGACTTCGAACGGCGGCTGGTCGGCCGGCCCCGGCGTCTGGTCGGACAACGGGATCGCGAGCACGCGGTTGATGAACCAGCCGACGACCGGCTTCGCGGGAATCGTTTCGCCGAACGGTACGAGGTGGCGCTTGCGGTACACCTGCGTGCGCGCCGAACCGACCGAGACGACGCTGTTGTGGATGCGCGGCTCGTCGCTCCCCGGCGCGGGCGGCTCGATCAGGAACACGCCGAACAGCACGTCGCCGTTGCGCGATCGTGCGATGTCCGCGAGGCGCCGCGGCACGTCCGGCCGCAGCCGGTCGGCCGGCACCGGGAACGCGCTCTCGGGCAGCACGACGATGCGCCCGCGGCTCTGCTCGGCGAGCGCCAGGTGGAGGTCGTCGGAGCGATCGCGAAACGCCGGGTCGAACTTGAGCGACTGCTGCACGTTGCCCTGCACGAGCGAGATCGCCACCGGGTCGCCAGCGGGGGACGTCCACTCGATCCTCGCGAGCAGCGCGCCGCCGGCGCCGAGCACGAGCACGCCGGCTGTGGCGAACACACCCGCGCGGCTGCGCCCGGTCACGAATGCGTCGACCGCGAGCACGACGAGCGCCGCGACCAGCGCCACGGCCAGCGATGCGAGCCACACGCCGCCGACGGGGGCGTAACCCGCGAGCGGGCTCCCCGGCAATTGCGAATAGCCGACGGCAAGCCAGGGGAAGCCAGTGAAGAGGAAGCCGCGCAGCCACTCCGCCAGCACGAACGCGGCTGCTGCGGCGATCGCCCGGCGCGCCGTTCCGGCCGGCGTCAGCCGCACTGCGACGAAGCCTGCGAGCGCCGGGTAGAACGACAGGAAGAGGACGAGGCCCGCCGTCGCGAGCGCGGCGAGCGGCGCCGCCATGCCGCCGAACGTCTCGAGCGCGATGTACACCCACGAGATTCCCGCGCCGAACAGCCCGATGCCGAACGCCAAGCCCGTGCGTGCCGCGGCGCGCGGCGTCTCGTCGGAGTACCAGAGGCCGAACAGCAGCGCCAGCGTGACCACGGCGAGGCCGGGCGCGCCGAACGGCGCGTACGCGGCGACGGTGAGCACGCCGGCGACGATCGCCAGCAGGGACGACAGCGTGGTCGCGAGCCGTCGGTCCGCGGCGGCCGCAATCATGTCGCGGCGGGCGCCTCGCCCGCCGGCGCCTCGACGCGCTCGACCTGCAGCGTGTGCACGCGGCGGCTGTCCGCGCGGATCACCCGGAAGCGCAAACCGCCGATCCGCGTCGACTCGCCGCGCTTGGGCAGCCGGCCGAACGCGCGCACGACGAGGCCCCCGACGGTGTCGAGCTCGTCGTCCTCGAACGACGTGCCGAAGTGGCCGTTGAAGTCCGCGATCTCGGTCTGCGCCTTGACCCGCCAGCGCCCGTTGCCCTCGGCGATGACGTTGTCCTCGCTCTCGTCGAAGTCGTACTCGTCCTCGATGTCGCCGACGATCTGCTCGAGCACGTCCTCGATCGTGACCAGCCCGGAGACGCCGCCGTACTCGTCGACGACGATGGCGATGTGGTTGCGGTTGGCGCGGAACTCGCGCAGCAGCACGTTGAGCCGCTTCGATTCGGGCACGAACACCGCCGGCCGCAGCGTGTCGCGGAGGTCGAAGGACGCCGGATTGGCGTAGTAGTTGAGGAGCTCCTTCGCGAGCAGGATGCCGACGATGTCGTCCTTGCTCTCCCCGACCACGGGAAAGCGCGAGTGCTTGGTCTCGAGGACGAAGGGAATGAAGGCTTCGGGCGGGTCGTCGCTCGACACGCAGTCCATCTGCGCGCGCGGGATCATGATCTCGCGCACGGTCATCTCGGACACGGAGAGCACGCCCTCGATCATCGACAGCCCGTCGGCGTCGAGCAGGCGCCGCTCGAACGCGCCGCGCAGCAGGTCCTTGAGCTCCTCGCGGTCCTCGGGCTCGCGCGTCAGGAAGGCGGTGAGACGCTCGAGGAGCGTCGGCTTCGCGTCGGGCCGGTCGTCGTCGGTGTCCATCGCTCAGGGCGCGGCGTACGGGTCTGCGTAGCGCAGGCGGCGCAGGATCTCCGTCTCGCGCGACTCCATCGCCGCGGCGTCGGCATCGCGATCGTGGTCGTGGCCCTGCAGGTGCAGCATGCCGTGGACGACGAGATGCGCAAGGTGCGCGCGCAGCGTCTTGCCTTGCACGCGCGCCTCGCGGCGCACCACCGGCAGGCAGACCACGATGTCCCCTGCGAGCGGCACACCGGAATCGTACACGAACGTCAGCACGTTCGTCGCGTAGTCACGGCTGCGGTAGGTGCGGTTGAGCGCGCGGCCCTCGGCGGCGCCGACGAAGCGCAGCGTCACGTGCGCGTCGCGCGCGAGCGCGGCGCTCGCCCAACGGCGCAGCGTCGCGCGCACCGGGAGCCCAGGGCCAGGCACGGCCCGCTGCACCGCGAGATCGAGCACGGGCTGCCGCCGCGAAAGTGGGGTCGCCCTCGACTTGCCGCCGCCGCTCGGCCGCGCGCTTGCGTTCGCTCGCGCCGGGTTCCTGGTTGCCGCCATCGCGTGTTCGGGAAAGTCGAGTCTGACCCTACTTTGCGGCCGCGGCGTCGCGCTCGTAGGCGTCGATGATCTTCTGCACGAGCGGGTGGCGCACCACGTCGGCGCTGGTGAAGCGCGTGAAGGCGATGCCGCGCACGCCGGCGAGGATGCGCGAGGACTCGACCAGCCCCGACTTCTGCCCGCGCGCGAGGTCGATCTGCGTGACGTCGCCGGTGATCACCGCCTTGGTGCCGAAACCGATGCGGGTCAGGAACATCTTCATCTGCTCGGGCGTGGTGTTCTGCGCCTCGTCGAGGATGATGAAGCTGTGGTTGAGCGTGCGCCCGCGCATGTAGGCGAGCGGCGCCACCTCGATCGCCTGCCGCTCGAAGAGCTTGCCGACCTTGTCGAAGCCCATCAGGTCGTACAGCGCGTCGTAGAGCGGGCGCAGGTACGGGTCGACCTTCTGTGCGAGGTCGCCCGGCAGGAAGCCCAGCCGTTCGCCGGCCTCGACCGCGGGACGCACCAGCACGATGCGCTTCACCGCATCCCGCTCGAGCGCGTCGACGGCGCAGGCGACCGCGAGGTAGGTCTTGCCCGTACCCGCCGGGCCGATCCCGAACGTGATGTCGTGTGCCTGGATGTCCTTCAGGTAGGCGACCTGGTTGGGCGTGCGTCCGTGCAGGTCGAGCCTGCGCGTGCGCAGTGCCGGCGGGTCGTCCGATGCCGCGGCCGCGGCGGCGGCGTCGGCGTGGCGATGGACCTGCGAGGTGATCTCGACCAGCCCCAACTGGATGTCGTCGACCGACAGCGGCTTTTCGGCGGCCGCGTAGAAGCGCTGCAGCGCCTCGGCGGCGCGCGCGGCGCGCGCCGCGGCACCGCTGATCGTGAACTCGCCGCCGCGGCGGGCGATCTCGACGTCGAACGCGGCCTCGATCTGCCGCAGGTTCGAGTCGAGGGGCCCGCAGACGTTCGCGAGCGCGCGGTTGTCCGGCGGGGAGAGCGTGAGGTGCGTCTGCGGGCGGCGCGCGGTCATGGACGGGCGGCGCGCAGTCAGCCGCAGGGCCGTGCGTGCCGCCCCGACATCATATCGTCTGCCGCACCACCGGGGCCTTGAGCGCCTCATCCAGCATCGCGAGGCTCTCGGCCAGGTGCGCCGACGCCGTCGGCGACCAGCCGGGTCGACCGGTGGCGGCGGCGAGATCGGCGCGCAGCGCCCGCGCCTCGGCGCGGAGCAGCGACTTCGCGTCGGCCGGCATCGCCGCCGTCGGTCGCAGCAGCGCGTTCGATACGCGCACCGCGTGCTCGCGCTGCAGGTTGCGGCGGATCAGCGGAATGTCGCCACGGACCTTGAGGTCGCTCCAGATCGCACGGCGCAGCGTCGCGTAGACCTCGGCGAGCTGCAGCGCCTGCGACGCGTCGTCGACCTTGCCTTCGGCGTCGAGCAGGCGCTGCGCCACCGACTCGCTCATCAGGCGGTCGAGTACCGCGCGCTGCGCCGCGAGCACCTGCATCGGCAGCGAGTAGTCGAGTCCGCCGGGGGCGATCCCGACGTCGTAGGCGTCGTGGCGATCGGCGAAGTCGGTGGAGAGGCTGCGCAGGAATTCCGGCTTGAAGCGGAAGCTGTCCGCGGCGAAGACGCCGGTCTCGATCAGCCTGAGCGCTTCGCGCTGCTTCGCCATGGCCACCGGGTTCATCGGCGTGCGACCCGACCCGGCGGCGTCGCGCAGCACGCTGATGCCGCCGATGTGGCGCGCGGCGAGCAGCCCGCTCTCGCGCACCTGGGTGATGCCGCGCGTGACGTTGCGGCGCAGCGCAGCGTAGGACTCGCCGGGCTGGAGCGGCCGCGCCTCCCAGCGTTCCCAGAGCTCCTTCGCGAGGGCGAGCCGGCGCGCCGCGTACGCGAGCGGGTCGGCGCCGAGGTCGCCGGCGGAGGCATCCGGATCGAGGCCGGCGTTGGTCTCCTCGTCGAGCGCGAACGCGAGGAGCGGCTCGCTCGAGCGCGCCGCGATCCTCGCGAGCGCTTCCGCCTCCTGCTCGGGCGGGATCGGCCGGTACGCATACTCGATCGCCCAGTAGTCGTAGGGGCCGAGCGTGGCCATCGAATACTCGCCCTGCGGCTCGCCCTTCAGCGCGATGTTGATCGGCGTGTACTCCATCACCGAGCCCGAGACGCCGTTCGCCCGCGTGAACTCGCGGTCGGCGAGCTGCGCCTGCGTGTAGACGGTGGAGGCGCGGAAGTTGTGGGTGAGGCCGAGCGCGTGCCCGACTTCGTGCATCACCGTTTCCTTGAGGTCGGAGAAGACGAACGACTCGGCCTCGGCACTGCCCGGTGCGAGATCGCCGCGCGCGGCGAGCAGGTCCAACGCGAACCCCCGGTCTTCGGCGATGAAATCCTCGAGGCGGCAGTGCAGCGCGTCGTCGGGCAGCAGGCCGAGTCCGTCGGCGGCCTGGCCCGCGGCGTGCGAGCGCTGATCGGCGAGGCGGTAGCGCGAGTTGCGCAGCCGCACGGGGTCGATGCCGATGTCGGCGTCGAGGATCTCGCCCGTGCGGGGGTCGACCTGGCGCGGGCCGATGGCGCCGAACGCCGGGCGCGCGGTGGTCATCCAGCGGATCGACGCGACGCGGGCGTCGAGCGTGTCGAAATCGGCGTCGTCGGGCTGCACCTTCGCCTGGATCGCGTCCTTGAAGCCGATGCGCTCGAAGGCCTTGTTCCACTCGAGCACGCCGGCGGTCACCGTGTCGCGATAGCGGACCGGGATGTTGCGGTCGAGCCAGAACACGATCGGCTGCTTCGGTTCGGAGAGCTCCGCGGCCGGATCCCGCTTCTCGAGACGCCAGCGCTGCACGTAGCTCACGTATGGAGTGAGGTTACTGTCGTTGGAGAAGTCGAAGCGCGACGCCGTGAAGTGGCCGACCCGGGGGTCGGCGAGCCGCGGGCGCATCGGCTCGTCGGGGAGCTTCGCGAAGTTGTACTGGAAGCCGAGGAACAGGCTCCTCGGGTCCGGCAGCGTCGTGGGCACCGAGGGCACGTTCGCACCGGGCGAGAAGATCGGCGGCGGCTGCACGAGGCGCGAAACCGCGTAGTGGGCATTGACCTGGAGCGCCACCGCGTCCGGGGCGGTCCGCAGCGTGCCGAACGACGAATTGCCGCGATCGAGGCTGTACGGCTGCCGGTAGGTGCGGTCGAGGTAGGCGTACGCGCCGGGGATGTCGGCGAACAGCAGCGTGTTCGCCTCGACCAGCACCGACTTCCGCTCCGGATGCGGCTGCGACGCGATCGGTGCGGACGCGAGCAGGCTTTCCGAGAACGCCTCCGCGACCGCGCGCGCCTCCGGCGTCCCCGCGATCGCGAAGTGGCGCTCGTTGCGCGCCACGAGCTGGACGCTGGTGCCGACCTTGCGGAACTCGACGAGGTGCGAGCGGCCCATCATCCCGCCGAAGATCCAGTTCTCGCCGAGGCCGCGGGCGAGGTTGACCGAGAAGAACAATGGCTTGCCGAACAGCGCGGGGTCGATCTCGAGCCAGGTCTTCTCGTCCTTGGTCCAGATGCCGATGAGGCCCTTGGCTTCCTTCGCGTCCTTGATCACGTCGGCGAAGGGTCGCGGCTGGCCGGCTGCGACGCTGGCGCCAGCGGGAGTCGTTGCGCCCGTGCGGGCAGAGGCCGTGGTACCGGACGCGGCATTCGACGCCGCGGGTTTTTCGGCGGTGGCGGCCGTGCCAGCGGCGGTGATCGTCGCGCAGCCGGAGAGCGCCATCGCGAGCGCAGCGGTGATCGGTACGAGGGCGAGCGGGATGTTGCGAGGCATGGCGGAACTCGGGGGGCGAGAGTGTTCAGGCGAGCTCGCCGCGCAGGGAGTGCGGGTAGGCGGTGGTGACGAGCACGTCGACGTACCTGTCTCCGAGTGACGCATCGCCGGCAAAGTTCACGACGCGGTTGTTGTCGGTGCGGGCGGCGAGGTCAGCGGGGTTCCTGGCCGAGCGGCCGGTGACGAGCACGCGCTGCCGCGACCCGACCATCGCGTCGCTCCGCGCCTTGTACTGCGCCTCGAGCAACGCCTGCAGCCGCTCGAGCCGCGCCTGCGCGACGTCGCGCGGCACCGGATCGGTCAGCTCGGCGGCGGGGGTGCCCGGACGCGCGCTGTAGAGGAAGCTGAAGCTGCCGTCGAAACCGACGTCGTCGACCAGCCGCAGCGTCTGCGCGAAGTCGGCCTCGGTCTCGCCGGGGAAGCCGACGATGAAGTCCGAGGTGAGCGAAAGGTCGGGACGCGCCGCGCGGAGCCGCTTCACGATCGACTTGTACTCGAGCGCCGTATAGCCGCGCTTCATCGCGGCGAGGATCCGGTCCGAGCCCGACTGCACGGGCAGGTGCAGCTGCGAGACGAGCTTTGGCAGCGTCCTGTACACGCCGACGAGCCGCGCCGACATCTCGCGCGGGTGCGACGTCGTGTAGCGGATGCGCTCGACGCCCGGGATCTCCGCGACGTGCTCGAGCAGCGTCGCGAAGTCGGCGATGCCGCTGCCATCGGCCGTGCGGCCGCGGTACGCGTTGACGTTCTGCCCGAGCAGCGTCACTTCCATCACACCCTGGAGCGCGAGGTCGGCGATCTCGGTCAGCACGTCGTCGAACGGCCGCGACACCTCCTCGCCGCGCGTGTAGGGCACGACGCAGAACGTGCAGTACTTGCTGCAGCCCTCCATGATCGACACGAACGCCGAGGCGCCGTCGACACGGGGCGGCGGCAGGTGGTCGAACTTCTCGATCTCCGGGAACGAGATGTCGACCTGCGGGCGGCCGCTCGCGCGCCGCGCGCGGATCAGCGCCGGCAGGCGGTGCAGGGTCTGCGGACCGAACACGACGTCGACGTAGGGCGCGCGACTCACGATCGCCGCGCCCTCCTGGCTCGCGACGCAGCCGCCGACGCCGATGATGAGGTCCGGTCGCGCGCGTTTCAGTTCGCGCACGCGGCCGAGATCGTGGAACACCCGCTCCTGCGCCTTCTCGCGCACCGAGCAGGTGTTGAACAGGATGACGTCGGCGTCCTCGGGGCGGTCGGTGACCGAGAGGTCGTCGCTGTCGGCGAGCACGTCGGCCATGCGGTCCGAGTCGTACTCGTTCATCTGGCACCCGAAGGTGCGGATGTAGAGCTTGCGGGTCATCGCGAGGTCTCCGGGGCCGGTGGTTGTCCGGGGGGAGCGGTCGTCGCAGGGGGTCGGAGTATAGCGCGCGGCCGGACGCCGCGCGCCGCCGGCCGGCCGGACGGGTGTCTGCAGGGGCGTATCGCGTCACGCACCGCTTGGGATACCATCGCTGATGCAGGTGTCCGCCGCGACTCATCGCGGCGGGTGAAACGGGAATGCGGTGACGGGCCGATCGAGGTCCGGATTCCGCGGCTGCCCCCGCAACGGTAAGCCCTTCGAGGGTCCCCCACGACGCCACTGTCGCGCCGAGCGCGACGGGAAGGCGGGTGGATCCGCACGGCGAGCCCGGAGACCGGCCTGCATCCGGATGCGAGCGCCCTGCGGGGCTGTTCCGACCGGTACCAGGGGCGACGCGGGGAGGCGTCGTCGCGGTGGCCGCCGGCGCGGCGTTGCTCGCGCCGAGTCTCCCGCGTCGTGCTCCCCCGTGCGCCGATTCGTCACCGCCGTGCGGGGTCGCGCGGCCGCACGGGGACACGCGATGCCAGGGGTCGAACGCCCACCAGCCCACCGACGATGGCCGCGCTGGGCGCTCGCGCCGGCCGCGCTGCTCGGGCAGTCGCTCGCGGTGGCGCAGGCGCTGCCCGCGCCGCCGATTGCGCAGCTCGCGCCGGTCGTGGTGACGGCCGCGCGCATGCCGCAACCGATCGCGACGCTCTCCGCGGACCTCACCGTGATCGATGCCGATGCGATCGCGGCCTCGGGAGCGCGCAGTTTCGCGGAGCTCCTGCAGGGCCAGCCGGGCGTCGAGATCGTCCAGAACGGCGGGCCCGGCGCGACCTCCGGGGTGTTCCTGCGCGGCGCGAACCGCGGCCAGACGGTGCTCCTCGTCGACGGGCTGCGCGTGTCGTCGTCGACGGTGGGCGCGCCCACGCTGGAGGCGATTCCGCTCGACCAGGTGGAGCGCATCGAGATCCTGCGCGGTCCCGCGTCTTCGCTCTACGGCGCGGATGCGATCGGCGGCGTGATTCAGGTGTTCACGCGGCGGCCGGGCCCCGGCGTCTCCGGACGGCTCTCCGGCGGACTCGGCAGCGACGACACGCGCACGGTGGCCGGCGGAATCTCGGCCACGCTGGGCGCCGTCGCGCTGTCGCTGCAAGCGGGCCACCGGCAAAGCGATGGCTTCAACGCGACGACCGACCCGGCGTCCTTCATCTGGAACCCCGACCGCGACGGCTACGACAGCAACGACGTCGGGGCGAGCGCGGCAGTGACGTTCGCGCCGGGGCACGAGGCGAGCGCCCGCTACCTGCGCAACCGGCTCGACAACCAGTTCGATGGCGGTCCCGGCTTCGACGATCGCACGCGGACCACGCTCGAGCTCTGGCAGGTCGAGAGCCGCAACCGGTTCGCCGACACCTGGGCATCGCAGCTCACGCTCGGCGAGGCGTCCGACGACTCGGTGTCGAGCACCGCGTTCGGCGACTACCCGTTCCGCACCCGCGAGCGCCAGTACGGGTGGCAGAACGAGTTCGCGCTGCCGCACGGTACCGCGACCCTCGCGGTCGAGCGGCGCGAGGAACGCATCGACGAGCAGGCGGGGTTTGCGGTCACGCGGCGCGACACCAACGCGGTCGTCGGCATCCTGCAGTTCGCGCGCAGCGACCACACGCTGCAGGCGAATCTCCGCTACGACCGGTCGACCCAGTACGGCGGGCAGACCACGGGCGCGATCGCGTGGGCCTATCGCCTCGCGCCGCAGTGGCGGGTCACCGCGAGCTACGGCACGGCGTTCAAGGCGCCGTCGTTCAACGACCTCTACTACCCCGGCTTCTCGAACCCGGGCCTCGCACCCGAGACCGCGCGCAACGTCGAGGGCAGCGTGCACTGGTCGGGGCAGCTCGGCGCGTGGCGGACCGGCGCGCGTGCGGTCGCCTGGTACAACAAGGTCGACGAGCTGATCGTGTTCCAGTGCGACGACGCGTTCAACTGCGCGCCCCGCAACGTCGCCCGCGCGACGCTCGCGGGCGTGACGCTTGCCGGCGACGCGGCGTGGCAGGGCACGTCGATCCGAGCCTCGGTCGACCTGCAGCAACCGGAGGACGACGCCACGGGGCGCCTGCTGCCGCGGCGCGCGCAGCGGCACGGATCGCTCGTCGTGGCGCAGGCGGTGGGGCCGGCGCAACTCGTGGTCGAACTGATCGCCTCGTCGTACCGCTACGACGACGCCGAGAACGCCCGCCGGCTCGGCGGCTATGCGATCGTCAACGTCGCCGTCGAGTGGCCGGTCGGTCGTGGCGTGACGCTGCTCGCGCGCGCGGACAACGCCTTCGACAAGGACTACGCGCTTGCCTACGGCTTCGCCACCGGCGGCGTGCGCGCGTTCGTCGGGGTGCGCTGGCAGCCATGACGCGTGTGCTCCTGTGCGCGCTGCTGTTCGCCGCGGCGCGGGTCGCGCACGGCGAGATCCGCGTCGTCGACGACGCCGGCGCCGCGATCGTGCTCCCGGCGCCGGCGCGGCGCATCGTCAGTCTCGCTCCGCACGCGACCGAGCTTCTCCACGCGGCGGGGGCGGGCGAGCGGATCGTGGGTGTGGTGAAGGGCTCGAACCACCCGCCGGAAGCGCGCGCGCTGCCGGTGGTGGGCGACGTCCACGCGATCGACGTCGAGCGGATCGTCGCGATGCGGCCCGACCTCGTCGTCACGTGGCCGTACACGACGCCGGCACAGGTCGGCAAGCTCGCCGGACGGGGGATCGCGGTGTTCACTACCGATCCGCACACGATCGACGGCATCGCCGCCGACATCGAGCGCCTGGGCGCGCTCGCCGGGACCACGCCGGTGGCGGCGACTGCCGCACGGCGCTTCCGGGAACAGATCGCGGGCGCCACGCAGGGCGTGGCGGATCGCGCGAAGGTGCGCGTCTTCTACCAGATCTGGGGCGAGCCGACCTACACGATCGGCGGCCGGCACCTGATCAGCCAGGCGATCGCCGCGTGCGGCGGCGACAACGTGTTCGCGTCGCTCGGCTTGCCGGCGCCGCAGGTGTCGGTGGAGGCGGTGATCGCGGCGCGCCCCGAAGCCATCATCGCCGGTGCCGACGGTGGCGCGCGGCCGGCGTGGCTCGACGCCTGGTCGCGCTGGACCGGCGTGCCTGCGGTGCGCGACCGGCAGATCCACGTCGTGGACGCGGACCGGCTGCATCGGCCCGGCCCACGCTTTGCCGAAGGCGTCGCCGAGCTGTGTGCGGCGATCGACCGGGCGCGTTGAGCCGAACGCTGTCCGACGGCATCCCGCCACCCGCGCTGCGCTACCGCGGCACGAACGTCGACAACGCACCGGACGCAAGCCGCACGAGCGGCCGCCCGTAGAGCGCGGACAGCGCATCCTCGTTGAGCACCTCGTCGGCGCGCCCCGCATGCGCTTCCCCGCCGCCGATCGCGATCGCGTGATCGCAGAAGCGCGTCGCCAGGTGCAGGTCGTGCAGCACCATCACCAGCGCGCCCTGCCGCTCGCGGGCGAGCTGGACGAACAGCGCGAGCGCAGCGGCCTGCTGCGCGATGTCGAGATGGGAGGACGGCTCGTCGAGGAGCGCGAGCGGCGCGTCCTGCACGAGGAGCGCCGCGAGCGCGACGCGCCGGCGTTCGCCGCCGGAGAGCGTGCGCACGTCGCGCTCGGCAACACCCTGCAGGCCGAAGTGCGTCAATGCCGACTGTGCGCGCGCGACGTCCTCGGCACGCTCCCACGCAAATCGCGACAGGTGCGGGTGGCGGCCGATGAGCACGGTCTCGAGCACGGTTGCCGGGAACGCGTCGATCGAGTCCTGCGGCAGGAAGGCACGATGGCGCGCCCGCGTGCGGACGTCGAGCGCGGTGGCATCGGTGCCGCCGTAGCTGACGCTGCCGCCTGCGGGGGATGCGAGGCCGCCCAGCGTGCGCAGCAACGTCGTCTTGCCCGCGCCGTTCGGGCCGACGACCGCCCAGCATTCGCCTGCGCGTACCTCGAACGCGAGTCCGCTGCATAGCGTCCGCCCGCCGGCAGCGATGGCGAGGTTGCGCGCTTCGAGCAGGGGAGGCGTGTCGCTCACCGCTGGCGAAGTAGAAACAGGAACGCGGGAACGCCGAGGAGTGCCGTCAGCACGCCGACCGGGAGCTCGACGGGCGCGACGATCGTGCGCGCCGCAGTGTCGGCGACGACGAGCAGCGCACCGCCGGCGATCGCGGCGGCGGGCAGCAGCAGCCGCTGGTCGTTGCCGAGGACGAGCCGCATCGCGTGCGGCACGACGAGGCCGACGAAGCCGATGCTGCCGGCGGTGGTCACGGCGGCCGCGGTCGCGAGCGCGGCGAGCGCGTGCAGCGCGAGGCTGGTCTTCGGTACGTCGACGCCCAGCACCGACGCTTCGCCGGGGCCCCGCGCGAGGGCGTTGAGGTCGCGCGCCATGCCGAGCGCCACGGCGAGCGTGACGGCGAGCACCGCGAGGGGCGCTCCGGGTGCCGCGGCGCCGGCGAGGTCACCGAGCAGCCAGTGCACGAGCCCCTTGGTCTGTGCCGCCGGTGCAATCGCGAGGAGCAGGGCCACGACGGCACCCCATCCCGCGGCGACGACGACACCGGTGAGCAGGAGCCGGGTGGGCGCCCAGGCGAAGCGTTCCGCGTCGGCGCGCGCCAGCGAGAACACGATCAGCGTCGAGAGCAGAGCACCGGCGAAGGCGGCCGGTCCGGCGAGGGCGGCAACCCCCGCGACCGTCGTGCCGAGGGCGCCCACGGCCGCGCCGCCGGACAGCCCGAGCACGTAGGGATCGGCGAGCGGATTGCGCAACAGCACCTGCATCAGCGCGCCGGCGAGCGACAGCAGCGCCCCGACGGCGAACGCCGCGAGCGCGCGCGGCATGCGCAGGTCGCGCACCACGGCGGCACCTTCGGACCCGGCCTGGCCGGCGAGCGCGTCGAACACGTCACGAACGTCCACGGCCACGCTGCCCGTCGCGAGCGCGACGACGAGCGCGAGCACCGCGACCCCGGTGAGTCCGGCGATCACCGCGAGGGCGCGAGGCAAGGTGAGATGGGCGCGCATCGCGTGCGGTGTGCTGTCGGCCGGCTTGGCGCGGTCTCCGCGGCCTGACTCCGATTTCCGGCGGATTATAGGCGCGGCCTATAATTTCACGTTCCCGGCGGCGGCAGGACTGGACCCCGGGCACCCGGGAGACGATGAGCAAAGCCTTCACGCGCGAGAACGATGCGTCGCAGGACGACGAGGACGACGTTGAGGTGGCGCCGTTGCCGTCGGGCACGCGCAACTACATGACGCCGGGCGGGTTCGCGCGCCTGAAAGCCGAGCTCGACCACCTGGTGGGGCGCGAGCGCCCGGAGCTCGTCGCGACGGTCGCCTGGGCCGCGAGCAACGGCGACCGCTCCGAGAACGGCGATTACCTCTACGGCAAGAAGCGCCTGCGCGAGATCGACCGCCGGATCCGCTTCCTGATCAAGCGCCTCGACCAGGCCGAGGTCGTCGACCCCGCGGCGCCGCGCGAGCCGGACGCCGCCGAACGCGTTTTTTTCGGCGCGACGGTGTCGATCCGCAACCAGCGCGGGGACGAGCGGCGACTGTCGATCGTCGGCATCGACGAGGCGGACACGACGCAAGGCTACGTGAGCTGGATCTCCCCGGTGGCGCGCGCGCTGCTCCGCGCGCGCGAGGGCGACACGGTGAGCGTCGCCACCCCGGCCGGCATCGAGGAGCTCGAGGTGCTCGAGGTCGCCTATCTGCCGCTCGCCACGGGCGAGGGCCGCGCGGCGGCCGGTGGTTGACGCTCCCTTCCGGGCGCTTCTATAGTGGGCGCGCGATGGATGCCGATCTGGACGAACTCGAGCGCAAGGTGGCGGCGTTGATCGCCTGCGTGCAGACCCTGCGCGAGGCGAACGAGACGCTGGCGCGCGCGCTCGGCGACGCGCGCGAGCGCGAGCGCGATTTCGCGCAGCGCATGGAGGCCGCCCGCGGCCGCCTCGACGCGCTGATCGAGCAGTTACCCCACTGAGAAGCTGTGAACGAATCCCGCACACCCGCTCGTGACGCGCAAAGACGCCCACTCGGCGTTGCAAATGCTCGCCGTAGCCCGAGCTACGGCTGCGCTTTGCGCCTTGATTGGCCGCCTTTGCGCGCCCCGCTCGGGCGCGCTCGATTCATTCACAGCTTCTGAGGCCGCACGAGCGCCGCCCTTCCGATGGCCGCCAACACGCTGCAGCTCGACGTCACGATCCTCGGCCGCGAGTACCGGGTGGCGTGCGCCGAGGACGAGCAGGCGGCGCTCCTCGAGGCGGTCGCGCTGCTCGACGCGCGCATGCGCGAGATCCGCGACAAGGGGCGCACCGGCGGCATGGACCGCATCGCGGTGATGGCCGCGCTCAACATCGCGAACGAACTCTTGCGCGAGCGCAAGAAGCCCGCGCGCGCGGCAGGCCGTCCCATTGACGCTCCGGTCGCGCAGCGTAGAATCCGTGACATGGGCGAGGCGATCGACAAGGTGCTCGCCAGCCAGGACAAGCTGTTCTGATCCACGGCCACGATGATCGCGGTCATCCGCGAGCGTTCGAGGAGCAACGGTTACACGGTCAATCCCTGCGGTGCTCGACAACTGCCGATAGCACTCCTTGAACCAATGCCTCTGGCAAGGTCGCTTGGAGTCCATATGTGAGCCTGTGTGCGTTCCCGCGTGGAAGCGCCTGACGGCTCCGGCTCGGCGACCACCTTGAACCCAGGTTCAGGGTGACGGCAGAACGGCACAGGCGGGGACCTTCAGCAAGGTTGCGCGCGGCGGCAGTCCGACGCGCGGGACCGACCCTCAGGCGCGGCGACCCATCGGCGGTCGCCGCGCTTTTTCGTGCGGCGTGCACATGCGATGCGCTACTGGCTGATGAAATCCGAGCCGGACGAGTTCTCGATCGACGACCTCGTCCGCTCGCCACGGCAGGAAACCGCCTGGTTCGGCGTGCGCAACTATCAGGCGCGTAACTTCATGCGCGACGAGATGCAGGTCGGCGACCGAGCGTTCTTCTATCACTCGAGCTGTCCCGAGCCGGGCATCGCCGGCATCGTCGAGGTGTCGGCGCCGGCGCACCCGGACGCCACCCAGTTCGATCCCGGGAGCCCCTATCACGACCCGAAGTCGACGCGCGACCACCCGAGGTGGGTCGGCGTCGGCGTGCGGCTCCTCGCGAAGACGCGCCTCGTGCCGCTCGCCGAGCTGCGCGCCCATCCCGCGCTCGCCGACATGGTGATCCTGCGCCGCGGCAACCGGCTGTCGATCACGCCGGTCACCGCCGCCGAGTGGAAGGTCGCCCTGCGGCTCGCCCGCGCGAATTCCTGACGTGGACCCCGTGCTCATCGCGGTCTTCGTCGCGCTGGGCGCGATCGTCGGCTTCCTCGCCGGGCTCCTCGGCATCGGCGGCGGGATGACGCTGGTGCCGTTCCTCACGCTGATCTTCACGCGACAGGGATTCCCGATCGACCACGTCGTGCACATGGCAGTCGCGACGTCGACTGCGACGATCGTGTTCACCGCGATCTCGTCGGCCCGCGAGCACCACCGCCACGGTGCCGTGCGGTGGGGCATCGTGCTCGGCCTCGCACCCGGCATCATCGCCGGTTCGCTGGTCGGTCCGCAGATCGTCGGGCGCATGCCGACCGCCTGGCTGGCCGCGTTCTTCGGCACCTTCGTCGCGTTCTCGGCCACGCAGATGCTGCTCGACCGCAAGCCCAAGCCAACACGGGAGCTGCCGGGCAAGGCCGGCCTCTTCGGCGTCGGCGGTGCGATCGGGCTCGTCTCGAGCATGGTCGGCGCGGGCGGCGGCTTCCTCTCGGTGCCGTTCATGACCTGGTGCAACGTGAAGATCCACAATGCCGTCGCCACCTCGGCCGCGCTGGGCCTGCCGATCGCACTTGCCGGCACGGTCGGCTTCATCGTCGCCGGCCTGTCGGTGCAGGGGATGCCGCCGCCACACGCTGGGCTTCATCTACCTGCCGGCGCTCGTCGCGGTGGTCGCGGCGAGCATGCTGGTCGCCCCGATCGGCGCGCGCACCGCACACCGGTGGCCGGTGAAGAAGCTGAAGCGCGCGTTCGCGCTGCTGCTGTACGGGCTCGCTGCCTACATGCTCTGGAAGGCCTGGAGCGTCGGCTCGCGGTAGCTGCGAGCGGGTGTTACGCCGCCGCGGATGGCCCGAGCTTCTCGCGCAGCACGTTCTTCTGCACCTTGCCCATCGCATTGCGCGGCAGCTCGGTCGACGAAAATCACGCGCTTCGGCACCTTGAACCGCGCGATCTCCGACTTGAGCGCGTCGATCACGCCGGCTTCGGTCAGTCGGTGACCGGGCGTGGCGACCACGACCGCGACGACCGCCTCGCCGAAGTCCGGGTCGGGCACGCCGACGACCGCGGACTCGAGCACGCCGGCCATCGCATCGATGCGCTCCTCGATCTCCTTCGGGTAGACGTTGAGGCCTCCGGTGATGATCAGGTCCTTGGCCCGCCCGACGATCTCGACGTAGCCGTCCGCGCTCATGGTCCCCACGTCGCCGGTGCGGAACCAGCCGTCCGCGGTGAACTCCTCGCGCGTCTTCTCCGGCATGTTCCAGTACCCGGCGAACACGTTCGGTCCCGTCACCTCGATGCCCCCGACAGCGCCGGGCGCGCAGGGCGTGCCCTGCGCGTCGACGATGCGCACCGACACGCCCGGCAGCGGCGGGCCGACGGTGCCGGCGCGGCGCTCGCCCGCGAGCGGATTCGACGTGTTCATGCCGGTCTCGGTCATGCCGTAGCGCTCGAGGATGCGCTGTCCGCTGCGTTCCTCGAACGCGCGGAAGGTCTCGGGCAGGAGCGGTGCCGAGCCGGACACGAACAGGCGCACGGACGTGCACGCCTCGCGCGTGAACGATGGCTCGGCGAGGAGCCGCGTGTAGAACGTCGGCACGCCCATCATCGCGGTGGCGCGCGGCAGCAGCGCGACGACTTCCTTCGGCTCGAACCGCGGCAGCCAGAGCATGCGGCTGCCCGACA
This sequence comes from uncultured beta proteobacterium, assembly GCA_963765065.1. Taxonomy (GTDB): domain Bacteria; phylum Pseudomonadota; class Gammaproteobacteria; order Burkholderiales; family Casimicrobiaceae; genus VBCG01. The sequence goes on from CAVXVH010000020.1 coordinate 636,546, forward strand.
GCAGCACGCAGTGGATCGCGACGAACAGCCCGTGCACGTGGTAGATCGGCAGCGCGTGCAGCAGCACGTCGCCGCGGGTGAAGCCCCACGACTGCACCAGCGCGAGTGCGTTCGACGCGAGGTTGCGGTGGGTGATCATCGCGCCCTTCGAGCGTCCGGTGGTGCCCGAGGTGTAGAGGATCGCCGCCAGGTCGTCCGGGCCGCACCATCCGGTCGCGAAGGTGTCGGCCTCGTCGGCGGCGCGATCGGCGAGCTCGCCGCCGTGCGCATCGAGCGTCAGCACGACCGCGTCGCGCGCGAGGGCGGCGGTGACGCCGAGCGCATCGGCACGGCAGACGATCACTCGCGGCGTCGCGTCGCCGAAGAAGTACGCGAGCTCGCTCTTCTGGTAGCCGGTGTTGAGCGGCAGGTAGACGAGCCTTGCGCGCAGGCACGCGAGGTAGAGCGGCAGCACCTGCCAGTGCTTGTCGACCTGCACGGCGACGCGGTCCCCCGGCCGGCAGCCGGCGCGGACCAGCGCGTTCGCGTAGCGCGCGGATGCCGCGTCGAGGTCGCCGTACGAAAGCGTCGGTCCGCCGGGCACCACGACGCAGGGCGCCGCGGGGTCGACGACGTGAGCCTCGAACAGCGCGTGGAGATTGGCGTTCATGGGGGGCCGCCGGGCGGGGACGGCGTCAAGCCTGTGCGGAGAGAGGTTGCCATGGTTTCCGTCCGGCGCCAGCGGGTCCGTCGCGCGCCGCGGCGCACGGGGCCGGCCGGCCGCCCGTTTCGGCCCGGCAGGCGGCCGCGGCGTAGAATCGACATTTTATGCGGCACCGCCCGTCCGGGCCACGCGACGGGTCTTCCATCAGGGAATGCGAGACGCCATGAACGACCGCGCGCCGGAGACGCCCTCGATCGACGACTGGCAGAAGGCGGCGCTGAAGGCCGCCGGTTCACCCGCCAGGCTCGTCTGGCACACGCCCGAGGGCATCGACGTCAAGGCCCTGTACACCGCGGCGGACGTCGCGGGCCTGCCTCACGCGGACACGCTGCCGGGCTTCGAGCCGTTCGTGCGCGGACCGCAGGCGACGATGTACACGGTGCGGCCGTGGACGATCCGCCAGTACGCCGGCTTCTCGACTGCGGAGGAGTCGAACGCCTTCTACCGGCGCAATCTCGCCGCGGGGCAGCAGGGCGTGTCGGTGGCTTTCGACCTCGCCACGCACCGCGGCTACGATTCCGACCACCCGCGGGTCGCGGGGGACGTCGGCAAGGCGGGCGTGGCGATCGACTCCGTCGAGGACATGAAGATCCTGTTCGACGGCATACCGCTCGACAAGGTGTCGGTGTCGATGACGATGAACGGCGCGGTACTGCCGGTGCTCGCGGGCTACATCGTCGCGGCGGAGGAGCAGGGCGTCGGCGAGGACCGGCTGTCGGGGACGATCCAGAACGACATCCTCAAGGAGTTCATGGTCCGCAACACCTACATCTACCCGCCCGAGCCGTCGATGCGCATCGTCGCCGACATCATCGACTACACGTCGCGGAAGATGCCGAAGTTCAACTCGATCTCGATCTCCGGCTACCACATGCAGGAAGCCGGCGCGACGCAGGCGCTCGAGCTCGCCTTCACGCTCGCCGACGGCCGCGAGTACGTGCGCTCGGCGATCAAGCGCGGCCTCGACGTCGACGACTTCGCCGGGCGGCTGTCGTTCTTCTTCTGCCTCGGCATGAACTTCTACCTCGAGATCGCCAAGCTCCGCGCGGCGCGGCTCCTGTGGTGGCGGATCATGAAGGCGTTCGGCCCGAAGAGCCCGCGCTCGATGATGCTGCGCACGCACGTGCAGACCTCGGGCTGGTCGCTGACCGAGCAGGACCCGTACAACAACATCGTGCGCACGACGATCGAGGCGATGGCCGCGGTGTTCGGCGGCACCCAGTCGCTGCACACCAATTCCTTCGACGAGGCGATCGCGCTGCCGACCGACTTCTCGGCGCGCGTCGCCCGCAACACCCAGCTGGTCCTGCAGGAAGAGACGCACATCACCAACGTGGTCGATCCGTGGGCGGGGTCCTACCTGATGGAGCGGCTCACCCAGGACATGGCCGACAAGGCGTGGGCGATCATCGAGGAAGTCGAGGCGATGGGCGGCATGACCAAGGCCGTGCAGTCCGGGTGGGCGAAGCTCCGCATCGAGGCGTGCGCCGCCGAGAAGCAGGCGCGCATCGACCGCGGCGAGGACGTGATCGTCGGCGTGAACAAGTACAAGCTCGCCAAGGAGGACGCGCTGCCGATCCGCGAGATCGACAACTCCGCGGTCCGCACGGCGCAGCTCGCGCGCCTCGCGGAGGTGAGGCGCAGACGCGACGGCAAGGCCGTGCAGCGGGCGCTCGCCGCGCTCACCGACGCGGCGCAGAGCGGCAGCGGCAACCTGCTCGAGCTCGCGATCGTGGCCGCGCGGGCCCGCGCGACCGTGGGCGAGGTGAGCGACGCGCTCGAGCACGTCTTCGGCCGCTTCCAGGCGCACGGCCAGACGGTCTCCGGCGTCTACGGCGCGGCGTTCGAAGACGACGGCGAGTGGCGTGCGCTGAAGGCGGACGTCGAGGCATTCGAGCGCGAGGAGGGCCGCCGACCGCGCATCATGATCGCGAAGGTCGGCCAGGACGGGCACGACCGCGGCGCCAAGGTCGTCGCCACCGCGTTCGCCGACCTCGGCTTCGACGTCGACGTCGGGCCGCTGTTCCAGACGCCCGCGGAGGCGGCACGGCAGGCGATCGAAAACGACGTGCACGCCGTCGGCGTCTCGACGCTCGCCGCCGGGCACAAGACGCTGGTGCCGGAGCTCATCCGGGCGCTGGCCGACCAGGGCGCCGCCGAGATCGTCGTCGTCGTCGGGGGCGTGGTGCCGCAGCAGGACTACGCGTACCTGCAGGACGCCGGCGTCGCCGCCGTGTTCGGGCCGGGCACGGTGATCTCGACCGCCGCGCGCACGCTGCTCGCTGCGATCCGCAAGGCTCGCGCGGGCGCCGCGCCGGCGTGACGGCGCCCGCCACGCGGGTGCGTGCCGCGCCCGCGACGCTCGAACCAGCGCTGCACGCGCTCGCCGAGGGGGTTCGTGCCGGTCGCCGGCGCGACCTCGCCAAGGCGATCACGCTGGTCGAGTCCTCGCGGCACGACGACGAGGCGAGGGCGTCGGCGCTGCTGCAGGCACTGCAGCCGCACACCGGCGGGAGCTTTCGCATCGGCATTTCCGGCGCGCCGGGCGCAGGCAAGTCGACGTTCATCGAAGCGCTCGGCCTGTTCCTGACCGGCCGCGGGCACAAGGTCGCCGTGCTCGCCGTCGACCCGTCCAGCACGATCTCCGGCGGATCGATCCTCGGCGACAAGACACGCATGGAGCGGCTGGCGCGCGATCCCGCCGCGTTCATCCGGCCGAGCCCGTCGGGCGGAACGCTGGGCGGCGTCGCCCGCAAGACGCGCGAGGCGCTTGCCGTCTGCGAGGCCGCGGGCTACGACGTGGTGATCGTGGAGACGGTCGGCGTGGGCCAGTCCGAGACCGCGGTCGCCGCCATGACCGACTGCTTCGTGCTGCTCACGCTGCCCAACGCCGGCGACGACCTGCAGGCGATCAAGCGCGGCATCGTCGAGCTCACCGACCTCGTGCTGGTGAACAAGGCCGACCTCGATCGCAGCGCGGCCGAGCTCGCCCGCGCCCAGTTGGCGAGCGCCTTCTCGATGCTGCGCTCGCGCGACGCCTGGTGGAAGCCGCCGGCGCTGACGCTCTCCGCCGCGACCGGCGAGGGGCTCGCGGCGTTCTGGGATGTCGCGGAGCGCTTCCGGGCCGCGGCGGCGGGCAACGGCGCACTCGCCGCGCGTCGTCGGGCACAGGCGCTCGCGGCGATGCACGCGGAGCTCGACCGTGCGCTGCGCGCGCGCTTCGAACGCCATCCCGCGGTGCGGCGCGAGTTCGATGCGGTCGCCCGCGCAGTCACCGAAGGCTCGATCACCCCCGGCAGCGCGGTCGCGCGCCTGCTCGCTCTCGCCGGCGGCGACTGAACGCCGCGGGCCGTCCCACCCGACTTCACCGACGACAAGACGACGATGCACGACATCATCAGGCAGCTGGACGACATGCGGGCCGCGGCCCGGCTGGGCGGCGGGACGAAGCGCATCGAGGCGCAGCACGCCAAGGGCAAGCTCACCGCACGCGAGCGCATCGAGCTCCTGCTCGACCCCGACTCCTTCGAGGAGTGGGACATGTTCGTCGAGCATCGCTGCGTCGACTTCGGCATGGGCGAGCCAGAAGGTCCCCGGCGACGGCGTGGTCACGGGCTACGGCACGATCAACGGCCGCCTGGTGTTCGTGTTCAGCCAGGACTTCACCGTGTTCGGCGGCGCGCTCTCCGAGGCGCACGCCGAGAAGATCTGCAAGATCATGGACCACGCGATCAAGGTCGGCGCGCCCGTGGTCGGCCTGAACGACTCCGGCGGGGCGCGGATCCAGGAGGGCGTGGCCTCGCTCGCCGGCTACGCCGACGTGTTCCAGCGCAACGTGCTCGCCTCGGGCGTCATTCCGCAGATCTCGGTGATCATGGGCCCGTGCGCCGGCGGCGCCGTGTATTCGCCGGCGATGACCGACTTCATCTTCATGGTGAAGGACAGCTCGTACATGTTCGTCACCGGACCCGACGTGGTGAAGACGGTGACGCACGAGGAGGTGACCGCCGAGGAGCTGGGCGGGGCCGTCACGCACTCGACGCGCTCGGGCGTCGCCGACCGCGCGTTCGAGAACGACGTCGAGGCGCTCGGCATGGTGCGCCGCCTGATCAACTACCTGCCGACCAACAATCGCGAGAAGCCGCCGCTGCGGCCGACCACCGACAGCGCCGACCGGCTCGATCCGTCGCTCGACACGCTGGTTCCCGACAACCCGAACAAGCCCTACGACATGAAGGAGCTGATCCTCAAGGTCGTCGACGACACCGACTTCTTCGAGCTCCAGCCCGACTACGCCAAGAACATCGTCATCGGCTTCGGGCGCATGGAGGGTTCGACCGTCGGCATCGTCGCCAACCAGCCGATGGTGCTCGCCGGCTGCCTCGACATCAAGAGCGTCGATCAAGGCGGCCCGCTTCGTGCGGTTCTGCGACGCGTTCAACATCCCGATCATCACCTTCGTCGACGTGCCGGGCTTCATGCCGGGCACCGCGCAGGAGTACGGCGGCATCATCAAGCACGGCGCCAAGCTGCTCTACGCCTACGCCGAGGCGACGGTGCCGAAGATCACGCTGATCACGCGCAAGGCCTACGGCGGCGCCTACGACGTGATGTCCTCGAAGCACCTGCGCGGCGACGTCAACCTCGCCTGGCCGACCGCCGAGATCGCGGTGATGGGACCGAAGGGCGCGGTGGAGATCATCTTCCGCAAGGACGCGGGCGACACCGCGGCGATCGCCGCGCGCACCGAGGAGTACCGCAGCAAGTTCGCCAATCCGTTCGTCGCCGGCCGCCGCGGCTTCATCGACGACGTGATCATGCCGCGCGAGACGCGCAAGCGGATCTGCCGCTCGCTCGCGATGCTGCGCAACAAGCAGCTCGAGAACCCGTGGCGCAAGCACGGAAACATTCCCCTCTGAGGAAAGGCGGGCGATCCCGGAGGTCCCGATCCCCCCGGCAAGAAGCGAAATGTTCAACAAGATCCTGATCGCCAACCGCGGCGAGATCGCCTGCCGCGTGATCCGCACGGCCCGGCGCATGGGCATCGCGACGGTCGCCGTCTACTCGGAGGCCGACCGGGACGCCCGCCACGTCGCGCTCGCCGACGAGGCGGTCGAGATCGGCCCGCCGCCGTCGCGCGAGAGCTACCTGCGCATGGATCGCATCCTCGAGGCCTGCCGGGCAACCGGCGCCGAGGCCGTCCACCCGGGCTACGGCTTCCTCTCCGAGAACGCGGCGTTCTGCCGAGCTGCTCGAGAGCGAACGGCATCGTCTTCATCGGCCCCAAGGCCGAAGTCGATCGAGGCGATGGGCGACAAGATCGCCTCGAAGAAGCTCGCGCTCGCGGCGAACGTCAGCACGATCCCGGGCTACACGAATGCGATCGAGACCGCCGACAAGGCGGTGGCGATCGCGCGCGAGATCGGCTACCCGGTGATGCTCAAGGCGAGCGCGGGCGGCGGCGGCAAGGGCATGCGCGTCGCGCGCGACGACGACGAGGCGCGCGAGGGCTTCGAGCTGCCGCAACGAGGCCAAGGCGTCGTTCGGCGACGATCGCGTGTTCATCGAGAAGTTCATCGAGGAGCCGCGCCACATCGAGATCCAGGTGCTGGGCGACGCGCACGGCAACATCATCTATCTCGGCGAGCGCGAGTGCTCGATCCAGCGCCGCCACCAGAAGGTGATCGAGGAGGCGCCCTCGCCGTTCCTCGACGACGCGACGCGCAGCGCGATGGGCGAGCAGGCGGTCGCGCTCGCGCGGGCCGTCGACTACCAGTCGGCCGGCACCGTCGAGTTCATCGTCGGGCGCGACCGCAACTTCTACTTCCTCGAGATGAACACGCGGCTGCAGGTCGAGCACCCGGTGACCGAGTTCGTCACGGGACTCGACCTGGTCGAGCAGATGATCCGCGTCGCGGCCGGCGAGAAGCTCGCCTTTTCGCAGCAGGAGATCAGGCGCGACGGCTGGGCGATCGAGTGCCGGATCTACGCCGAGGATCCGTTCCGCAGTTTCCTGCCCTCGACCGGCCGGCTGGTCCGCTACATCCCGCCGCCCGAGACCGACGGCACCGTGCGTGTCGACACCGGCGTGCACGAGGGCGGCGAGATCTCGATGTTCTACGACTCGATGATCGCCAAGCTGGTCACGCACGGGCCGACGCGCGACGACGCGATCGCCCGGATGCGCGATGCGCTGAACGCGTTCGTCATCCGCGGCGTGTCGACCAACATCCCGTTCCAGGCGGCGCTGATGCAGCACCCGCGCTTCGTGTCGGGAAATTTTCACACCGGGCTCATCGCCGAGGAGTACCCGAAGGGCTTCCACGCCGAGGACGTCGTCCACGACGACCCGTCGCTGCTGATCTGCGTCGCCGCGGCCGTGCACCGGCGCTACATGGACCGCGCGGCGGGCATCACCGGGCAGGTGCCCGGGCACGGCTACGTCCCGGGCAACGACTGGAACGTGATGATCGGCGGCGAGCTGCACCGGGTCAGCATCCGGTCCGTCCCCGGCGGGCAGAGCGTGATCTACCGGGAACGGGAGTTCGTGGTCCTCTCCGACTGGGCGTTCGGCCACCCGATATTCCGGGGCACGATCAACGGCCGCGAGATCTGCATGCAGGTCGAGCGCCGCAACATGCAGTACCGCCTGTTCCACTGGGGCACGCAGGTCGACGCGACCGTGCTGACCGCGCGCGCGGCGGAACTCCTCGCGCTGATGCCGGTCAAGATGCCGCCGGACCTGTCCCGGTACGTGCTCTCGCCGATGCCGGGGCTCCTGGCCGAGCTCGCGGTCAAGGTCGGGCAGGACGTCAAGGCCGGCGAGAAGGTCGCGGTGATCGAAGCGATGAAGATGGAGAACGTGCTGCGCGCCGACGCCGATGCGAGGGTCAAGGCGCTGCTCGCGAAGCCGGGCGACAGCCTCGCGGTCGACCAGCCGATCGTCGAGTTCGAATGAGGGGGTGACGCAATGTTCGGGCCCATCGAGATTCCCTTCGGTGCCAAGATGCTGTTCAACACGGTCCGGCTCAAGCCGGGCGTCGACATGGCGGACGTCGAGCTCGCCCTGGGCGAGATGTGCAACGTCGTCAAGGACACCTACGGCGGCGAGAAGGGCGGCTTCTGCGGTGGCCAGGTGTTCAGGTTCTCGGGATTCGCCTCGCCGGAGGGCACGCTCGGCGAGGTGAAGCCCGCCGACGACCACCTGGTCATCATCACCTACTGGCGCTCGTTCGAGCAGCACGAGCGCTCGCACGCCGACCGGACGTTCAAGGACAAGTTCTCGGCGCTGGCCGCGCTCTGCAGCGATACGCAGGAGCTGGGCTACGACATGCTCTGGCAGGGAGCGCCGGAAGGCACGTAGCATTCGTTCCCGCCGACGCGCGCCGCGGACGCCGCGGGCGCCGCAACCGGTTCAGCGCGCGCTGCGCCTGCGGGCAGGCTTCGGCGCGGCCGTCGACGGCAGCACCTGCCGCAGGATCTTCGCGCAGGTCGCGGGCGACATGTAGCGTGGCACCGGGTAGTTGGTGTCCGCTTCCCAGCACGCGGCCTTCGCGAGCTCGGGGATGTCCACCTCGCGCAACGCATCCACCTGCGCGGGAATGCCGATGTCGCGGCCGAGCTTTTCGACCGAGTCGATGAACTTCTTCGCGAGCGTGGCCGGCGGTTCGCCCGGCTTGCCTACGCCGGCACGTACCGCGAGCAGCGCGAGGCGCCGGGTGATCGCTGGACTGAGGAAGCGGAGCACGTGCGGCAGCATGATCGCGTTGGCGAGGCCGTGCGGCGTGTGGTACCTGCCGCCCAGCTGGTGGGCGATCGCGTGCACGTAGCCGACGTTGGCGCGGGTGAACGCGAGGCCGGCGTAGGTGGCCGCGAGCGCCATCTGCTCGCGCGCCTCGAGGTCCTTCGGCTTGCGGTACGCGACGCGCAGCTGCGTGTAGACGATGCCCACGGCGGCAAGCGCCAGGCGGTCGGTGTGGGCGGTCGCCCATCGGCCGACAAACGCCTCCACCGCGTGCGTCAGGGCGTCCATGCCCGTCGCGGCGGTCACCGCGGGCGGAAGGCCGGTCATCAGCACGGGGTCGAGCGCCGCCATCGCCGGCACGAGGCGCGTGTCGGCAATCACCAGCTTCTTGTTGGTGTCGGGGTCGGAGATCACCGCCGCAACCGTGACCTCGGAGCCGGTGCCGGCGGTCGTGGGCACCGCGTAGACGGGCACCGGCGCGCGCAGGCCCTTGAAGTAGCCGACGAGCTTGCGCGGGTGCTTCCTGTTCGCGACCGAGAGGGCAATCGTCTTCGCCGCGTCCATCGGCGAGCCGCCGCCGAAGGCCACGATCGCGTCGCATTGCTGCTTCGCGTAGAACGCAATGCCCTTTTCGATCAGCGGAATCGGCGCGTCCGGCGTGATCTCGTCGAACACGGCGCAGCGCGTGCCGCCCTCGGCGAGCGCGCGGACGAGGCTATCCGGCAGACCCATGCCGGCGACGACCTTGTCGGTGACGAGCATGACCTTGCGGTGGCCGAACGCGGCGATCGCCCGGCCGAGCCGCGCGCTCGACCCCGGGCCGACCAGCAGCATCGGCTGCGGAATGGGCAGAAGCCCCGTCACCACGCCCGCCGCGCGCATCGCCGTCGACAACCCGACCGACCGCACCACGTCTCCCACGACGCCCGGAATCTCGATCATCGCCCGCCTCGCACCATCGTCAAGACCTCAAGTGTAATGACTCGGCGCGACCGATGGCACCGCGCGGCGCAGTGAGAACCCGCATCGCCGCCCGAAAACATCGATCAGGATCAAACAACGCGCATTTGCGTCGGCGCGCGACCGGGGGGCGCGGCCGTACAATTTCAGCAGGCCATGGAGGGGTGCGCGACGGCGTCAGTCGCGTCGCGCCCGTCGACCACGAGGGCGCGTTCGGCTCGATCGAGCGCGAGCGCCCCCCCGCGAGGAGGAATGCATGAAGACCGCAGTCGGCATCAGCCTGGGCGCGGGCGACCAGGACTTCGCCTTCGACGCACGCTTCCTCGGGCACCCCTTCAGCGTGCGGCGCCTCGGCACCAACGGCAGCACGGCCAAGGCGGTCAAGCTCCTCAAGCACTGGCAGGGCCACGCCGACGCGATCGGCCTCGGCGTGGTCAAGGACAGCTACACGGTCGGCTCGCGCCGGTACGTCGAGAAGGACAGCGCGCGCATGAAGGCCGCGGTTTCGCGCGTCCCGGTGACCACCGGCGGGCGGCTGTCGGACATCCTGCAGGAATGGGCGCTGCGCCACGTGCAGATCAAGCTCGGCAACTTCTTCAACAACGCCAAGGTGCTGTTCTTCTCGGGACGGACCAACTACAAGCTGGCGCTGGCGATGTCCGAGTACACGCAGAACCTGCAGTTCGCCGACCCGCTGCTGCAGCTCGGCGTGCCCAAGATGCTCACCGCCCTCGACTCGCTCGAGCTCTACACCAGCGGCGCCCACCACGTGCTCGAGTGGACGCCGGACGCGCTGATGGCCTCGGCCCCGGTCAGGGAGTGGACCCGCTTCATGTTGCGGCGGGCGATGCAGGAGGCGACCGTCATCGTGGCCCCGGTCCACGAGCTCGACCACTTCGGCGCCGACGAGCTCGCGCGCAAGGTCATCGTCACGTCGACGGTCAACGACCACCGCCTCGCCGCGTTCCGCGACAAGAACGTCGACATGGTCGTCGACGGCGCCCCGCTCGTGTTCGACCACGTGCTGGGCCCGAGCCTCCTCGACGCGATGATCATCGCGGCCACCGGCAGGACAGGCGACGACATTCTCGAGGACGACTACCTGGAGATCATCGAGGGCCTGCAGCTCGAGCCGCGGATCCTCTACCCGAACGGCTACCGGCGGGTCAACCGCTTCGCGTTCGTGATCCACCCGCTGTCGCAGGAGTACTTCAAGAACGTCAAGCCGATCGAGCTCCTCTCGCACGTCTCGCCGCCGGTGTTCATGGACACGCTCGAGAAGGCGATGGCCTACGCGCCGCCGTTCGTATACTCGAAGGTGACGGGCGTCAGGAGCCCGAGCGGGGTCGAGGCCGAGGGCTGGCTGATCTCGGTGGGCGGGACGCCCAAGGAGATCATGAGCCACAGCCCGGAGTTCACCTACCGCAAGCTGTTGGACGCGGCGCGCATCGCCAAGGGCCTCGGCGCGCAGATCATGGGCCTGGGCGCCTTCACCAAGGTGGTCGGGGACGCCGGCCTCACGGTCGCGCGCCGCGCGCCGCTGCCGATCACCACGGGCAACAGCTACAGCGCATCCGGCGCGCTGTGGGCCGCGCGCGACGCCGTGCTGCGCCTCGGGCTGGTGTCGATGGGGAAGCGCGGCGAGAAGGTGCGGATGAAGGCGATGGTGGTCGGCGCCACCGGCGCCATCGGCTCGGTGTGCTCCCGGCTCCTCGCGATGGTCGCCGAGGAGGTCTACATGGTGTCGCCGGAGACCGCGAAGCTGCTCGCCCTCAAGGAGTCGATCCGCAAGGAGACGCCGGGCGCGAAGCTCGTGCTGTCCTCGCGCGCCGACAAGGACATCGCCGACATGGACATGATCGTGACGGCGACGTCCGGCGCGGGCAAGAAGATCCTCGACATCATGAACGTCAAGCCCGGCTGCGTGATCACCGACGTGGCACGTCCGCTCGACCTGCCGCCGGAAGAGGTTGCGAAGCGGCCCGACGTGCTGGTGATCGAGTCGGGCGAAATCCTGCTGCCGGGCAAGGTGTCGATGAAGAACATCGGCCTGCCGAAGAACGTCGCCTATGCGTGCCTCGCCGAGACCATCGTGCTGGCGCTCGAGGGACGCTTCGAGAACTTCACCGTCGGCCGCAACATCGAGTGGGAGAAGGTGCGCGAGATCTACCGCGTAGGCCGCAAGCACGGCATGGAGCTGGCGGCGATTTCCGGGGTCAATGGTCCGTTCTCCGACGCCGACATCCGCCGCGTGCGCAAGCTCGCGCTGGCGGCACGCGCGAAGGCGGCTGCCGAGGCCGAGGCAAAGCAGCGGGCGCGCCGGCGTGTGCCCGCGAAGCGCGCGACACCGGTCAGGAAGCGGACCCGGCGCGTCGCGCCTCCATGACCAGTACGTTCGAAGATGCATTTGCCGCGGCGAGCGCACGCTCGCGCTGCTTCTGCTCGCGGCGGATGCGCGCGAACGTCTTGCGCACATCGGTATTGGCGCTGCTCGTGTAGCGGAACGTCGGATCGAGGATCGACTTCATGTTCACTCCCGTCGCGCGTGTCGCGGACAACGCGCATGCGGGCGGTATCGAGCAAGTTGCGTTCCGGCCCGTGCCGCGCCTCGACGCGTCAGCAACTTAGCGCGGGCGTGCCGGCGACGGCCGGTCGTGGCGTAAGATCGTTCGACGCGCGTCGAGCGAGCGTTGTCGCGGCTGTCGTCGACACGCGCGAACCGTGACGGTGTGCACGACAACCGTGTACCTGCGCTCCGCGCGAACCTGGGGAATGGGCATGAAGAAGGTGATCTGGGGTGTGATCAGCACGGCGAAGATCGGCCGCGAGCGCGTGCTGCCGGGGATGCAGAAGAGCGAGCTGCTCGAGATTCGCGCGATCGCCTCGCGCGACGAAGGCACGGCGAGCCGCGCCGCCTACGCGCTGGGCATTCCGCAGGTCTACGGTTCCTACGAGGCGCTGCTCGCCGACCCCGAGATCGAGGCGGTCTACAACCCGCTGCCCAACCACCTGCACGTGCCGCTGACGCTGCAGGCGGCCGCGGCCGGGAAGCACGTGCTGTGCGAGAAGCCGATCGCGCTCACCGCCGACGAGGCGACCGCGCTGCGCGACGCCGCGAAGCAGGTGCTGATCGGGGAAGCATTCATGGTGCGCTTCCACCCGCAGTGGATCCGCGCCCGCGAGATGGTGCGCGAGGGTCGCATCGGCGAACTGCGCGCCGTGCAGATGTTCTTCGGCTACAACAACCTCGATCCCGCCAACGTGCGCAATCGGGCCGACATCGGCGGCGGCGGCCTCTACGATATCGGCTGCTACGCGGTCGTGGCCGGCCGCTACTTCTTCGCCGGTGAGCCCGACCGCGCGATCGCGCTGGTCGACCGCGATCCCGCGTTTCGCACCGATCGCATGACCAGCGGCCTGGTCGACTTCGGGGGCGGGCGGCGCCTCGACTTCACCGTATCGACGCAGGTCGCGCCGCACCAGCGTTTGAACCTCTGCGGTACCAAGGGCCGCATCGAGATTCCGATTCCCGTGAACCCGCCGCAGGGCGCGCCGACGCGCATCCTGATCGACGACTGCCGCTCGCTCGACGGTGCCGGCATCGTCGTCGAGGAACTGCCGGCGAGCGACCAGTATCAGCTGCAGGGCGAAGCCTTCTCGCGCGCGGTGCGCGGCGAGGTCGTGTTGCCCTACGGGATCGAGGACGCGATCGCCAACATGCGCGTCGTCGACGCGTTGTTCCGCTCCGAACGAAGCGGCGCGTGGGAGTCGGTCGGCGCGGCGTAACTGTGACGGGAGCGACGACGTGCCCGCTTACCGCGCAGCAGGCTTGCGCGACGTTCCGCGCGTTCCGGGGCGCCACTTCCCCGGCGTCGTGCCCGCCCAGCGCGTGAAGGCGCGCACGAAGGCGCTCGCCTCGGCGTAGCCGAGCGAGGTGGCGACCTCCGCGATGTTCATTGACGTGTTGGCGAGCAGCTGCTGGGCCACCGCGTAGCGCGCGTCGTCGCGCACGGTCCTGAAGGTCAGTCCGGATTCCAGCAGGCGGCGGTTCAACGTCTTCTCGTGCATGCCGAGGAGTGTGGCGACATGCGCCGCGGTGCTCACGCGGTGGGCGATCGTGCCGCTCACCAGCCGCCGCACCTCGCTCGCGAAGTCGCTGTCGCGGTGCATCGCGTCCGCCTGCTGCTTGAGGTGCCGGTGCAGCAGCGGGTCCGCCACTGCCACTGGGTGCGCAAGCCAGCGCGACGGGAATGCGAGTGCGCACTGTCCGGCGTTGAACTGGATCGGTGAATGGAACACCCGCGTCCAGGGCGTCGGGTCCGCAGGCGGTTTGCGCGGCAACAGGACCTGCGACGGAACCCACTTCGGCCCGCAGAGCCCGCGCATGAGATTGCGGGCGACGGCCATCGACAGGTCGCAGATCTGGTCGACGGCCTGCGTTTCCGGCTCGATCACCGTGAAGCCGAGCAACGCCGTGCCCTCTTGTACCTCGAAGGTCGCGACGCCGCCGCGATCGTGAAGGCCGAGGTAGTGGACGAGGTCCTCGAGCGCACGCCCGACATGCGGCGCGTTCATCATCAGGAACCCGGCAAGACCCAGAGAGGATGGGCCGGCGCGTTCGCCCAGCATCAGCCCGAAGTGCTCGCAGCCGGTGGCGGCGACACAGCGGGCAAGGAGCGCACTGCCCGCGCGGTAAGGGATAGGCAGCTCGGGGTCGTCGAAGAACGCGAGCTCGAAGCCTGCCGCGCGAACGATCGGCCGGGGATCGCAACCCAGCTCGCGGAGCAGCTGCGGGATCGCGGCGAGCGGTCCGACGCGCACCGTGCTGCCGAAGGTTCTGCGCTCGGTGCGCGATGCCAGTCGCGCTGCCCTGGTCAAGGGAGGTCGCTTTTGCACAATGTCCGGAATTATCAATTGCGTGTGCGCTTTTCACAACACTCCAGTACGTTTGCGCGCGCAATATGTGCGGCTTCCCGGCAACCGTTGGCTGCGCGAACGCGTCCGGTCGGTGGAACAGGCGATCGCCTGGTCCGCCAACCGAGGCGCCGACACGAGGTCATGCGCGACGGCGCGCCGGGGCAACCCTGACCAAGGCCCGGACATGAACAAACTTCGCAAGGCGAGCGGCATCGCGATCCTCGGTGCGCTCGCGGGCCTGGGCTCGGTGCCTGCCGCGGCCCAGGGCGACGGCGATTGGCGTTTCGGCGTGCAGCTCTACGGCTACTTTCCATCGCTCAGCGGCGAGTCCAACTTCCCCGGCAACGGCACGTCGCCGGACGTGACCGTGGATGTCGACAAGATCATCGACAACATCAAGTTCGTGATGATGGGGTCGTTCGAGGCTAGGAAGGGCCGCTGGGGCGGCTTCACCGACCTGATCTACATGGATGTCGGATCGAACAAGTCCGGTACGCGCGACCTCTCGATCGGCGGCATCGAGATCCCCGGCACGGCCAGCGCCAGTGTCAACTACGACCTCAAGGGCTGGATCTGGACGATCGCGGGCGAGTACGCGGTGGTGTCGCAGCCCGGTATGACGATGGACGTGTTCGCCGGCGCGCGCATGATCGACCTCGAGCAGGACATCAACTGGGGACTGGAAGGCAATATCGGCGGCATTCCCGCGCCGGG
Organism: uncultured beta proteobacterium; assembly: GCA_963765065.1. Lineage (GTDB taxonomy): Bacteria > Pseudomonadota > Gammaproteobacteria > Burkholderiales > Casimicrobiaceae > VBCG01. The sequence continues at coordinate 651,584 of CAVXVH010000020.1, forward strand.
GCGCATCGGCGAGTCGAACGTCGGCCGCACCAACTGGGACGGCATCGTCGGCGTCAAGGGCCGCTGGCACTTCGGTGCCGAACACCACTGGTTCGTGCCGTACTATGTCGACATCGGCACGGGCAATTCCGACTTCACCTGGCAGGCGATGGCCGGCATTGGCTACTCCTGGGCCCACTGGGACGTAGTGGCGGCGTGGCGCTACCTCGACTACGACATGGGCTCGGGTCGGCCGTTCGCCGAGCTGAGCCTCAACGGCCCGCAGCTGGCCGTCGCCTACCGCTGGTAGCAGGATGCGCACAAGGAACCACATGCAAACCACACTTCGCAACACGCTCCGCGCGGCGGGCCTCGCGACGCTCCTGACGCTCGCGGCAGCAACGGGGGCCTCCGCTCAGCCCGCCGGCATCGACCCGCAGGCGACGAAGCTGCTCAAGGCCTCGACCGACTTCCTCGCGAACCAGCAACGCTTCGCCGTCGAGTCCCGGAACACGCTCGAGATCGTGCTCACCTCGGGACAGAAGATCCAGTTCGCCCACGCGGCGCGGATGTGGGCGCAGCGGCCGAACAAGCTGCGCGCGGACCGCACCGGCGACCTGGTCGAGCAGTCGTTCTACTACGACGGCAAGTCGCTCACGCTGCTGAATCCGGGTGACAAGTACTTCGCGACGGTGGCGGCGCCCGGCACGCTGGAGGAGATGCTAGACATGGCGCAGACGAAGCTCGACATCGTCGCGCCGGCGGGCGACCTGATCCGGAAGAACGCCTACGACATCCTGATGACGGACGTGACGCAAGGCTTCGTCGTCGGCAAGGGCATCGTCGAAGGCGTGCGCTGCGACCACCTGGCGTTCCGCGCGCCGCACGTCGACTGGCAGATCTGGATCCAGGAGGGCAAGGAACCGCTGCCGCGCAAGCTGGTGATCACCACGCGCGACCAGCCCAACGCCCCGCAGTTCTCGGTCGTGATGACGAAGTGGAACCTGAAGCCGGTGTTCACGCCGCAGACGTTCGCCTTCAGGGCGCCGGCGGGAGCGAGGCAGGTCGAGTTCCTGCCGCTCCCGAAGCGCTAGGCCGGCCGGGAATCGAAGGAGTCCGACATGAAACTGACCAATCCCCTCAAGGCCGCGGCCATCGGCATTTCGCTGCCTCTGCTCCTGCTCGCCGACGTCTCGCCCGAGACGCCTCTCGGCCTGACGCTCGGGCGCGAGGCGGCCGCGATCATCGGCCGACCGCTGACCCCGATGTCCTATGCGGGCGTGGCGCGGCGGACGACCGCGCGCGTCGTGACCACGGAGGCGGTCGTGGTGTCGTCCGCTGCGGCCGCATCGACCGCCGCGGCTACTTCGGCGGCGGCGCAGCAGCAGGCGGTTGCGCAACAGCAGGCCGCGACAGCCCAGCAGCAGGCCGCTGTCGCGCAACAACAGGCAGCAGTTGCCCAACAGCAGGCACAGGCCGCCGGGGTGCCCGCCATCGGTACGGTCGTGCCGGCGTTGCCCGCGGGATGCGCGGCCGTCGCGAAGGGCGGCGTCGAGTACTACCGTTGCGGCACCGTCTACTACCGTGCGGCGTTCCAGGGCAACAACCTCGTCTACGTCACCGTGGCGCAGCCGTGACCCACCAGGAGGCGCCTCGCATGAACGACCTTTCCATTCGCGCAGCGTTCGGCGTTGCTGTCGTCGCGATGCTGGCAAGCCTGTCTCAAGCAGCGAACGCGCGCGACCCCGGTCTCAACCAGCCGGGGAGAGCGGGCAACGTGGCGGCACCGGCCGCCCGAGCGGCAACGCCCGGCGTCGGCGCTCCCGGCGTCGGCGTACGCGATCCAGGCATCAACCAGCCCGGCGCAGTCGGCAACCGCGGCGTCGCGGGGCCCGGCGTGGGTGCGCCCGGAGTCGGTGTGGTGGATCCCGGGCTCAACCAGCCGGGCGTCGCAGGCAACGTCGGCGGCGTGGCCCGGCGTTCGGTTAGGCTGTAGCCGCCGCCGCATTCACCCGCCGCCTTCCCGTCGGCTGCGCATGACGACGTCGCGCGGAAGCGAGCCGTGCGTCGCGCCGAGGCTGCATCCGGACGGCGCAGGCGTGATCGCAATTGCCGCCGCAGTGGCGAGGCGCAATGTCCGCGCTTCGATCACCGGCAATCCAGAGTCGAGCGTGTACTTGGCAGGAGATCGGAACCAATGAATCACTTCGTGCAGACGCCGCGGGTGGCAACCCGCATTGCAGGGCTGGCGCTTGTAGCCGCCTTTCCTTTGGTGGCCGCAGGCCAGGCAAGCGGCAAACTCGACCGCACGGTGCTGCCGATCCCGGAGCCGAAGCGCCCGCTCTACACGGAGCTCGACGCGCGCAACGTGAAGGCGCCGCCGCGCTTCCAGGTGACGGCGCCGCCAGGCGCGCCCAACGTCGTCATCGTGCTGATCGACGACCTGGGCTTCGGCGTGCCGTCCACCTTTGGCGGCCCGGTCGGGATGCCCACGCTGGACCGACTCGCGCAGGGCGGACTGCGCTACAACAATTTCCACACGACGGCGCTGTGCTCGCCAACGCGCGCCGCGCTCAAGGCCGGGCGCAACCATCACACGGTGAACATGGGCTTCATTACCGAGATGGCGACGTCGATGCCGGGCTCCACCGGTCAGATCCCGAATTCCACCGCACCACTCGCCGAGATGCTGCGGCTCAACGGGTACGCCACCGCCGCGTTCGGCAAGTGGCACGAGACCGCGGCGTGGGAGGCCAGCGTCGCCGGTCCGTTCGACCGCTGGCCGACGCGCCAGGGCTTCGACAAGTTCTACGGCTTCATCGGTGGCGAGACCAACCAGTGGGCGCCGTACCTGTACGACGGTGTCACCCAGGTCGAGCTGCCGAACGACCCGAACTACCACTTCATGACCGACATGACGGACAAGGCCGTGGCGTGGATCAAGTACCAGAAGGCGCTGGCGCCCGGCAAGCCCTCGTTCGTCTACTTCGCGCCCGGGGCGACGCACGCGCCGCACCACGTGCCGAAGGAGTGGATCTCGAGATGGAAGGGCAAGTTCGACCAGGGCTGGGACAAGCTGCGCGAGGAGTCGCTCGCGCGCCAGATCAGGCTCGGAGTCGTACCGCCGGGGACGAAGCTCGCGCCGAAGCCCCCGGCGATCAAGGACTGGGACACGTTGTCGGCCGATGAAAAGCGGCTGTTCACGCGGCAGGCGGAGGTGTTCGCGGCGTTTGCCGAGTACACCGACCACGAGATCGGCCGCATGCTGAAGGCCTTCGAGGCGGTCGGCGAGGCCGACAACACGCTCGTCTTCTACATCGCCGGCGACAACGGCACCAGCGGCGAAGGCGGCCAGAACGGCATGTTCAACGAGTACACGTACTTCAACGGCGTGCAGGAGAAGGTCGAGGACATGCTGAAGCGCCTCGACCAGTGGGGCGGGCCGGAGACGTATCCGCACATGTCTGCCGGCTGGTCGGTGGGGCTCAACGCGCCGTTCGGCTGGATGAAGCAGGTGCCGTCGGACTTTGGCGGTACGCGCAACGGCATGGTGGTGAGCTGGCCCAAGGGCATCAAGGCGAAGAACGAGATCCGCACGCAGTTCGGCCACGTGATCGACGTGGCCCCCACGATCCTGCAGGCGATCGGCCTGCCGGAGCCGAAGGTGGTCAACGGCACGAAGCAGATCCCGATGGAGGGGACGAGCCTCGTGTACTCGTTCGACGACGCGAAGGCGAAGGAGCGCCACACGACGCAGTACTTCGAGATTGCGGGCAATCGCGCGATCTACCACGACGGCTGGTTCGCGCGCACGATCCACCGCGCGCCGTGGGAGGCCAAGGGGCGGCATCCGCTGCAGGACGACGTCTGGGAGCTCTACGACGTCCGCTCGGACTTCAGCCTGGCCCATGACGTTGCCGCCAAGCAGCCGAAGAAGCTGGCCGAGCTCAAGGCGCTGTTCATGAAGGAAGCCTCGAAGTACCACGTGCTGCCGATCGACGACCGTGTGTTCGAGCGTCTCGACGCGAAACTCGTCGGGCGGCCCGACCTGATGGGCGGGCGCACGTCGCTCACGCTCGCCGAAGGCATGACTGGCATGATGGAGGCGGCGTTCATCAACGTGAAGAACCGCTCGAAGACGATCACCGCGGAGGTCGAGGTGCCGCAGGGCGGCGGCAACGGCACGATTCTCGCGCAGGGTGGGCGCTTCGGCGGATGGGCGCTGTACGTGAAGGACGGCGTGCCTGCGTACGACTACAACTTCCTCGGGCTGCAACGCACGTCGGTCGCGTCGTCGAAGCCGCTGGCGCCGGGCAAGCACACGATTCGCTTCGAGTTCGCCTACGATGGGGGTGGTCCGGCGAAGGGCGGCACGGGCACGCTGCTCGTCGACGGCGAGAAGGTCGGCGAGGGTCGTATCGCCGTCACGCAGCCGGGTATCTTCTCGGCGGACGAGACCGCCGATGTCGGCATCGACCTCGGCACGCCGGTAGTCGAGGCGATCGGTGCCGAGGCGAAGTCGCGGTTCACCGGCCGCATTCCGAAGGTCACGATCGACGTGAAATAGATGGCGCGCCGGAATCCGTCCTCGTCGGACCACGGAGGCGGCGTCAAGGCGCGCCTCCGCGAGGAGCTGCGCAAGTATCTGATCGTCAGCGGCTACCTCTACGTCTGCTTCCTCGCGATCGTGCTGTTCAAGATGGCGGTCCTGCGCGACGCGGGCGTTGCCTATCTGCCACTCGGCCTGGCAGCCGCCAAGGCACTGATCCTCGGCAAGTTCGTGCTGATCGGCGAGGCAGCGCACGTCGGGTCGCGCCCGGGGGCCCGGACGGTGCTCCAGCGGATCGTGCGCCGCGTCGTGCTGCTGTTTGCGCTGTTGATCGTGCTGGTCGTCGTCGAGGAGCTGCTCGTCGGCTGGTTCCACGGGCAACCGATAGCGCAGACGCTCGTCGAGTACCGGCACCGGCTGCCGGAAGTGCTGGCGATGCTGCTGCTGCTCCTGCTGATCCTCGTGCCGCTGGTCGCGGTGACGGAAGTCAGCCGCGCGATGGGGCCTGGAGCGTTGCGTGATTTGTTCCTCGCGCTGCCAGGGCAGGCCGCCGCCGGGGAAGGCACTGCGAAGTCCAAGGGAAGAAGCGCATCGTGAGTCCCGCAACCATCGGCATCGTCGTCTTCCTGTGCACCTTTGGCGGCGTGCTGGCCGGCATGCGGCTCGGACGGGCGATACCCGAGGAGCACCTCAAGGGCGAGTCCAAGGAGAGCATCCGGACGGGGATCGGCCTGATCGCCACGATGACCGCGCTCGTCCTTGGTCTGGTGACCGCCTCGGCCAAGCAGTCGTTCGACGACGTCGACAAGACGGTGCGCAACGTCGCGGCCGACGTGTTCACGCTCGATGGCGTGCTGGCGCGCTACGGACCCGAGACCGCCCCGCTGAGGGCGAATCTGAAGGCCGTGGTGGAGAGCCGGGTCGACGCTACCTGGCCACAGGGCAAGGCCGGGAATGCCACGGTTACGCAGGGGGGGCAAGCCGTGTCCATCGTCGAGCAGTTCGCTGCGCAGGTGCGGGCCCTGAGGCCGGTAACCGACGAGCAGGTGTGGCTCAAGTCACGAGCGACCGATCTCACCGAATCGCTGATGGAGGTGCGCTTCCGCGTCATCGGCAGGATCGGGTCATCGGTGCCGGTGCCGTATCTGATCATCCTGGTGTTCTGGCTTACAGTAACGTTCGCGAGCTTCGGGATATTCGCCCCACGGAATGCCGCGGTCGTCACCGTGCTGTTGCTCTGCTCGCTGTCGGTCGCCGCCGCGGTCTTCCTGGTGCTCGAACTCGACGGCCCCTTCGATGGATTGGTCAAGGTCTCGCCCGAGCCTCTGACGGCTGTTCTGTCGTTTCTGGCGCGCTGAACGCGCCGCGATCGGCCGCCCGCGTCGAGTATCGCCAGAGGGGCCGCGCTCGATCTGCCGGCGATGCCGGCAGACCGAGTCAGGTTGCAGGGGCGTGTGCCGCGATCACCTCGGGCGGCGCCTGCACGAGCTCGATCAGCACCCCCTCGCCGCCGATCGGTGACTGGTCGTTGCCCTTCGGATGGATGAAGCAGATGTCGTATCCCGCGCCGCCCCTGCGAATGCCGCCGGGCGCGAAGCGCACGCCATTGGCCGTCAGCCACTCGACCGCCTTGGGCAGGTCGTCGACCCACAGGCCCACGTGGTTCAACGGCGTCTCGTGTACCGCCGGTTTCTTCGCCGGGTCGACCGGCTGCATCAGGTCGACTTCGACGCGATGAGCGCCCGTGCCCAGTGCCAGGATGTCCTCGTCGACGTTTTCGCGCTCGCTTCTGTAGTTGCCGGCGAGCGGCACGCCGAGCGTGTCCACCCACAGCTTCGCGAGTTTCGCCTTGTCGAGGCCGCCGATGGCGATCTGCTGCAGGCCGAGGATGCGGAAGGGTCGGTCGCTCATGTATTCGATGCTCCGTAGTCCCGAAAGTGGGGTCAGACTCGACTTTCCCCGAAAAGTAGGGTCAGACTCGACTTTCGCCGCGGCGAGCGTCCTGGCCTCGTCACGAGTCAATTGGGCGAAAGTCGAGTCTGACCCTACTTTTCGCTAGTGGCCGCCCGCGCCCATGAGCGCCAGCAGCACGCCGCCTGCGACGACGCTCGCCACCTGCCCCGCGGCGTTGGCACCCATCGCGTGCATCAGCAGGAAGTTCTCGAAGTCCGCCTCGTGCGCGACGCGCTGCACGACGCGCGCGGCCATCGGGAACGCGCTGATCCCGGCGGCGCCGACCAGCGGGTTGATCTTGCCCCCGGAAACGACGTTCATCAGTTTCGCGAACAGGATGCCTGCGGCGGTGTCGACGCCGAAGGCGACGATGCCGAGCACCAGGATCGCGAGGGTCGACAGCTTGAGGAACTCCGCGCCGACCATCGTCGAGCCGATCGCGAGCCCGAGGAACAGCGTCACGACATTGGCGATCTCCTGCGACGACGCCTTGGTGAGGCGCTCGACCACGCCCGACTCCTTCATCAGGTTGCCGAGCATCAGCATGCCGATCAGGGGCGTCGCGAACGGTACCAGTGTGCCCACCAGGATCGTCACCACGATCGGGAACACCAGCCGCGTGCGCCGGCTGATCTTGCGCTGCGTGTACGGCATGCGGATCTGGCGCTCGCGCTCGGTGGTCAGGAGCCGCATGATCGGCGGCATGATGATCGGCACGAGCGACATGTAGCTGTACGCCGCGACCGTGATCGGGCCGAGCAGGTGCGGCGCGAGGATGCCCGAGACGTAGATCGAGGTCGGCCCGTCGATCGCGCCGATGATGCCGATCGACGCCGCTTCCTTCTGCGTGAAGCCGAGCACCAGCGCCAGGATCAGTGTGAGGAAGATGCCGAACTGCCCCGCGGCGCCGAGCAGCACCATGCGCGGGTTCTCGAGCAGCGGCCCGAAGTCGGTGAGCGCACCGATGCCGATGAAGATCAGCAGCGGGAAGAGCTCGTTCCGGATGCCCATGTCGTAGAGCACCTTGAGCATCCCGTCTTCGGCGATCAGCGGCGACAGCGGCAGGTTGGCGAGCAGGCACCCCGCGCCGATCGGCAGCAGCAGCAGCGGCTCGTAGCCCTTGCCGATCGCGAGCCAGAACAGCACCAGCGACACGCCGATCATCACCAGCGACTGCGGCGTGACGTTGGCCACGCCCTGCATCAACAGGCCGAGCGTAGTGCTGTCCATCACGCGCTCGCGAAGCGGACGATCGCGTCGCCGTGGCCGACGGCCTGGCCCGCGACGACGCACACCTCGGCGATCGTCCCGTCGCGCGGGCTCTTGACGCTGTTCTGCATCTTCATTGCCTCGAGCACGGCGATCTCCTGGCCGCGCGTCACGGTGTCGCCGGGCTTCACCGACACGTCGAGGATCACGCCGGGCATCGGCGCGACGAGCGCTCCGGCGCCGCCGCCAGCCGGGCGCGCGGCGGGCTTCGGCACCGGGCGCGCTCCGGCCGCGCGCTTCGCGCCAGGGGCCGAGGGCACGGATGCGGCGGACGCTGTCGCGGCAGGAATCGCGCGCGGCTCGGCCGGCACGAGCGAGGGCGTGATCGACGCTGCGGCCAGACTCTGGTCGCCAATGATCTCGACGTCGTACGTTTCCTCGCCGACGACGACCTTGAAGCGGTCGCCGCCCTGCTCGTCGACGTCGACGACGAACGTCCGGCCACGGATGTCGAGCGTGTAGCGTCGCATCATCGCCCTCTTCGCTGGAAGCTTCGGGTCTGCCGCACGCGTCCGCTGCCCACCCAGCGCGACGCGTGGATCAGGCTTCCCGGCCAGAAGGTGCGCATCGAGGGCGCGGCCTCGCGCCGGCGCACCGCCCGGTGCGCGACCACTGCCGCGGTGATCGCGGCGACGAGTTCGGGGTCCATGCCGTCGCCGGGTGCGGTCGCGGCGTCGGTCTCCGACACGGGCTCGGCCGGCGGTGACGCCGCCGCGTCGGCCGCTGCGGCACCGCGGTCCTCGAGGTACAGCACGAAGCGCAGCAGACCCCACAGCAGCACGAGCACCGAAAACACGAGCCCCATGCCGAGCACCGTCATCTGCAGGCCCCAGCCGAGATTGCTCACCGCGTGCCCCCGCAGCCGGTCGGATTTGCGTTCACGCGCACTGGACGACCCTCCGCGCTGACGCGCTACGGGGGCATTCGCCCTCGGGGCGGCCCTTCGGGCTCATGTCGGGATGAGTCCGTGCTTCTTCGCCGGGTTCTCCTGCACCTTGGTGCGGAGCACCTCGAGCGCGCGGACCAGGCGCGGCCGCGTCTCGACCGGCTCGATCACCTCGTCGATCTGGCCCACGTCGGCGGCACGGTACGGATTGAAGAACTGCTCGCGGTAGTAGGCGATCAGCTCGCGCTCGCGGGCCTGCGGGTCCTCGGCGTTCTTCACGTCGTCGCGATAGAGCACGCGCACCGCGGGCTCCGCGCCCATGACGGCGATCTGCGCGGTCGGCCACGCGAACGCGAGATCGGTGCGCATCTGCTTGCTGCACATCGCGACGTAGGCACCGCCCATCGCCTTGCGCGTGACGATCGAGATCTTGGGCACCGACGCCTCGCAGTAGGCGTAGATGATCTTCGCGCCGTGGCGGATCACGCCGCCGTACTCCTGCGACGTGCCCGGCAGGAAGCCCGGGCAGTCGACGAACGTCACGAGGGGAATGTTGTAGGCATCGCAGGTACGGATGAAGCGCGAGATCTTGTCCGACGCGTCGATGTTGAGCGCGCCCGCCATGTAGGACGGCTGGTTCGCGATCACGCCGATCGAGAAGCCGTCGAGGCGCGCGAAGCCCACGACCGCGTTCGGCGCGAAGGCGTCGTGGAGCTCCATGAACGAGCCGCGGTCGAAGATCATGTCGATCGCATCGCGGATGTCGTAGGGCTCGTTCTCGGCCACCGGGATCAGCGTGTTCAGGGCCTCGTCCATCCGGTCGGGCGCGTCGTAGGGCACGACCTGCGGCGGGTCCTCGTTGTTGTTCTGCGGCAGGTAGCCGAGCAGGCGTTTCACCGCCTCGATCGCGTCGGCCTCGCTCGCGGTGGCCAGGTGCGCGACGCCGCTTTGCGCGGTGTGCACGTCGGCACCGCCCAGTCCCTGCGCAGAGACGTCCTCGCCGGTGATCGCCTTGATCACGTCGGGTCCGGTGAGGAACATGAAGCTGCCTTCGGACATGATCACGAAGTCGGTGAGCGCCGGCGAATAGACCGCCCCGCCGGCGCACGGACCCATGATCACCGAGATCTGCGGGATCACGCCGGAGGCCATCACGTTGCGCACGAACACCTCGCCGTAGGCCGCGAGGCTGCGCACGCCTTCCTGGATGCGCGCGCCGCCGGAATCGTTGAGGCCGATCAGCGGGATGCCGCTCTGCAGCGCCAGGTCCTGGATGCGGCAGATCTTGTGCGACTGCACCTCGGAAAACGAGCCGCCGAGGACCGTGAAGTCCTGCGCGAACACCGCCACCCGGCGGCCGCTGATCTTGCCGAAACCGGTGACGATGCCGTCGCCGGGGACGCGCTGCTTGTCGAGGCCGAACTCGGAGACGTTGTGCGTCGCGAGCGCGCCGAACTCCTGGAACGAGCCGACGTCGAGGAGCAGCGCGAGCCGCTCGCGCGCGGTGAGCTTGCCGCGGGCGTGCTGCTGCTCGATGCGCTTCTGGCCGCCGCCCAGCACCGCGCGGCTGCGCATCGCGCGCAATTGTCCGAGCGGTCCATCCGCCGTGCCGTCCGTCATCGAAACCTCCCATTGCCGCTTTTCGGCTTGTATACACCGCGCGGCGCCGTGGGCGCCAGTGGGTCCGGTCAACCCGCGTTCAGTTCGTGCGCCGCGGGTTGCGCGCGGCGTCGAACAGCCGGGCGAGCGCCTCCGCCCGATCGGCGAGGAGCACGGCCGCGCCGACGACGCAGGCCTCGAGCGTCGACGGGCCCCCGGGCAGCGCGAAGCAGCCGGCAAACGTCGGCGCGATTGCCGGAATGGCGGAGGGTTCGATGGCGCCCGAGAGCAACGTCACCGGCACGCCGGCCCGCGCGGCACGGCGCGCGACGACCAGCGGGGCCTTGCCGAGCAGCGTCTGGGTGTCGCTGCGGCCCTCGCCGGCGATGGCCCAATCGGCCCCGTCGAGTGCGGCGTCCAGCCCGATCAGGTCGGCAACCACCTCGGCGCCCGAGGCGAAGCGTCCGCCGACCAGCTGCAGCGCGAAGCCCAGTCCGCCGGCCGCGCCGGCCCCGGGGCGCTCCGCCACCGGCCGGCCCACGGCGGCCTCGGCGAGTGCGGCGAAGCGGGCGAGCGTCGCGTCGAACGGGGCCACCTCGTCGGCGCGTACGCCCTTCTGCGGGCCGAAGATCGCCGTCGCCCCGCGCTCGCCACACAGGGGGTTGGATACGTCCGACATGATCGTGATCTCGCTGGCCGCGACCCGTGGATCGAGTCGCGTCCCGTCGACGCGCGCGAGCGACCCGAGACCGCGCGGCGTCGGCTCGACCGGGTGCCCGTCGCCGTTCAGGAGCGCGAGCCCGAGCGCTTCCAGCATGCCGGCGCCGCCGTCGTTGGTGCTGCTGCCGCCCAAACCGATCATGAAACGCGTGACGCCGCGGTCGAGGAGAGCGCGCATCAGCAGGCCCGCGCCGCGGGTCGAGCGCGCCGCCACGGGGACGCGCATGCCGGCAGTGTCCGTGATGCCGACGATCGACGCGATCTCGATCACCGCGACGGGGGCGCCGTCGCCGGTGAGGTACCCGTACGGGGCGTCGAGGGGATCGCCCGCCGCGCCGACCACGCGCTCGTGCCGTCGTTGCCCCGCGGTCCCGACCGCCGCGAGGACGGCATCGAGCGTGCCCTCGCCGCCGTCCGCCATCGGGCGCGCACGGACGTCAGCGTCCGGCCACACCCGGTGCAGGCCCGCGGCGATCGCCGCACATACGCCTGGCGCGTCCAGTGAGCCCTTGAACGAGTCGGGAGCAATGACGACGGAGGGCGGGCGGGGGCTTGGCACGACGGGATCGCAACGCGTTCGGACGATGGTAGCAGCGGCGACGCGGAGTCTGCCTCAATCGCGATCGTCGTCCTCGCCCTGCGTCGCGCGCGCAAGCCGGTCGCCGACCGCGAGCCACTCCGGCGTGATCGGGATGGACTCGACCAGGATCACGTCGGCGCGGCTGGCTTCCAGCGCACGCAGGTTCGCGTAGAGGGCGTGCGCGTAGCCGGCGGGATCCCGCGGGGCGATGATCCACGCACCGTCGAAGCCCTCAGGCTCGCGCACGGACCGCGCCAGCACGGCGATGCGTTCCTCGCGCGTTTCGTGCTGGGCGAGCATCGCGTGGAGCGCATCGGCGGGCACGAGCAGCGTGCGCGTGTGCGGCGCGTAGTGCGACGCGAGCGTGCCCGAGGCGCGGGGGGCGGAGCCGTCTGCCGCGCGGAGCGGGAAGCCCAGCACCCGCGCGATCGCCTCGGGGCCGATGCCGCCCGGACGCAGCAGCATCGGGGTGCCGCCGGCGAACGAAACGATCGTACTTTCGATGCCCACCTCGCTCGGGCCGCCGTCGAGGATCACGTCGACTGCCGTGCCGAGATCGTCGGCGACGTGCGTGGCGGTCGTCGGCGAAACGTGCCCGAAGCGGTTCGCCGACGGGGCCGCGATGCCGTGCCCCCCCAGCCGGGCGAACGCGGCAAGGAGCGCGCGGGCGACCGGATGGGCGGGCACGCGCAGGCCGACGCTGTCCTGCCCGCCGGTGACCACCCCGAGGACCTGTGCCGCCTTCGGCAGGATCAGCGTGAGCGGGCCCGGCCAGAATGCGCGCGCGAGCAAGACCGCCCCGGCGGGTACGTCGCGGGCCCAATGGGCGAGGTCGCCGGCCTCGGCCAGATGCACGATCACCGGGTGGTCGGCGGGGCGGCCCTTGGCGTCGAAGATGCGCCGCACGGCCGACGCATTGCCGGCATCGCCGCCCAGGCCGTAGACGGTTTCGGTGGGAAAGGCGACCAGACCGCCCGCGCGGAGCCGGGTGGCGGCGTCGGCGATCGCGTCCGAGGTCGGTTTGATCACTTGCGGGACGGGGGCGTTGGTCACGTTCGAGTGGCCGTCCGACGGGGTCGGGCCGATCCGGGAGCTTTGGTAAAATGCAACGCTTTGCACTTCGCGCGTCAAGGCGGTCGCAGCGCGCGGAACCGTAGCTTACCCCGTCTATCGACGGCCAACCGGGCCCGCCGCGCAAGCACGCCGGTCCACGCGCACGGAGTGAAGATGAGCGAATTTCTGTTCACGTCGGAATCGGTGTCGGAAGGGCATCCGGACAAGGTTGCCGACCAGATTTCCGACGCGGTGCTCGACGCGATCCTGGAGCAGGATGCGCACGCGCGCGTCGCCGCCGAGACGCTGGTTTCCACCGGGCTCGTGGTGATGGCGGGCGAGATCACGACGACGGCCCAGGTCGACTACGCACGCGTCGCGCGCGAGACGATCCGCCACATCGGCTACAACGACCCGGTGCTGCGCTTCGACGCCGACGGCTGCGCCGTGATGGTCTGCTACGGCCGGCAGTCCCCCGACATCGCGCAGGGGGTCGACCGCGCCTCCGACGACTACCTGAACCAGGGTGCCGGCGACCAGGGGATGATGTTCGGCTACGCCTGCGACGAGACGCCGGCGCTGATGCCGTTCCCGATCTACTACGCGCACCGGCTCGTGCAGCGCCAGAGCGAAGTGCGCCGCGACGGCCGGCTGCCGTGGCTGCGCCCCGACGCGAAGTCGCAGGTGACCGTGCGCTACCACGGTACGCAGCCGATCGGCGTCGACACCGTCGTGCTGTCGACGCAGCACGCCCCCGAGATGAACGAGCGGCAGGCGGAGCTGCACGAGGCCGTTGTCGAGGAGATCGTGAAGCCGGTGTTTCCGAAGGACATGCTGAAGAGCACGCGCTATCTCGTGAACCCGACCGGCCGCTTCGAAATCGGCGGGCCGCACGGCGACTCCGGCCTCACCGGCCGCAAGATCATCGTCGACACCTATGGTGGCGCGGCGCCTCACGGCGGCGGCGCGTTCTCGGGCAAGGATCCGTCGAAGGTCGACCGCTCGGCCGCCTATGCGGCGCGCTACGTCGCCAAGAACATCGTCGCGGCGGGCCTCGCGCGGCAGTGCGAGGTGCAGCTCTCCTACGCGATCGGCGTGGCGAAGCCGATCAACGTGACGATCTACACCGCGGGCACGGGACGCATTCCGGACGACAGGATCGCGGAACTGGTGCAGGCGCACTTCGACCTGCGTCCGAAGGGCATCATCCAGATGCTGAAGCTGCTGCGCCCGATCTATCGCAAGACCGCGGCCTACGGGCACTTCGGTCGCGACGAGCCCGAGTTCACGTGGGAGGCGACCGACAGGGCACAGGCGCTCAAGGCCGCGGCCGGGGTGTAAGCTCGTTCTTCGTCGTGCCGTTGCGTCCGCGGGAGTCGATCGTCATGCGTGAAGCCGCTGTCCGTGCCGCCGTCCTCGTCGCCGTGGCTGCTCTCGCCGGCTGCGCGACGTCCAACGCCGGGTCCGACTGGTCCGAGCTCGGCTCGAATCCGCGCGAATTCTTCAATCTCAATGCGCCCGTGACCTTCGCCGGCGCGGAGCTCGACGGTCAGCGCGTGACGCTGAAGCGCGGCCAGGCACTGGTGCTGCGGTTCGACGCCGATGCCGGGTCTGGCCTGCGCTGGGAGATGCAGCGTTACGACGGCCCGCACGTGATCGCCCCGGTGCGTCACGACCTCACCGCGAAGCCCGGCACGAATCCGGCCGCGGTCGGCGGCAGCGGCGACGCAACGTTCCGCGTGCGTGGCATCGCGCCCGGAACGCAGCCGGTGGTGATCGAGTACAAGCGCGCGTTCGAAGCGGCCGCCGCGAAGACCATACGCTTCGACGTCGTCGTGCTATGACGGCTGGGCGGGACGGCGGCGCCGAGGCGCGCGTCGCCCGGCGACTCGCGCCACGTCCTTCCGCCGCGTCCTGCATCGGGGTCTGCGTGCACGTCGTGGCGGCAGCCGAACGCGCCGACGGCGATACGTTCGTCGCCACACCCGACCACTATCTCGCCGCCGCGTGGCTGCCGCCGGCTGCGGGCCCGTCGCGATGGCCGGAAGCGGTGGCGATCGGCTCGCCGACGGCGACGCACGCGCTCGACCTGCTGCTGCGCCAGCTGCCGGCGGACGCGACGCTGTTCCTTGCGGGCCGCGACGACGTCGACGCCGCGCTCGCGGCCGAGATCCTGCTCGAGGCCGATCGCAACCTCGAGCCCTACCAGCGCGAGGGCATCGCGAAGTTCGTCGAGGCCGAGCGCGCCCGGACGAAGCAGGCGATTGCCGCGCGCTACACCGATCACGATGCGGGATTCGAGCGCTTCCGGGCACGCGTGCTCGGCGCGCCCGCGCGCTGACGGCGCGTCCTTGTCTTGAGAGTAAGCGCTCACTGACGCGGAATGCGTCGCTCGACGACGGCAGGCGCGGCCGCCTTCGCGAAGGTGTGGGCCACGGCGGCGCTGACGTCGCCGCAGTGTCGGCTGCGGCCGGTGCCGGGGTAAAATAGCGGTTTTTTCGACGGGCGCCTCCGGCGCCCGCATCGATCGCCGAGGAAGCCATGGCCGAACGCAACCGTACCCGTCGCAACACGCTCGAGCGCCGCTGCCTGTCGAAGTCGTTCAAGCGCATGTTCGCGGGCTCGTCGAAGGGCATTTTCAAGATGCTGGAGAAGGTCAAGAAGCACTGACCGGTGCCCGCCGCACGCGCGAAGGGCCGCCGCCGCGCGGCCCTTCGCGCTTTCCGACCCCGGAGTGATCGCGCCGCCGCTTTCCGGTACAATCCGCGTCCTTCGCCCCGAGGAGCGCTGCAATCCGGGCCTGATGTCGAGGCCGCCGGACCAGGCTCGGGGCACGTTCCTTCCGAACGGCGCTCGTTAACCGTGACCGCTCACGGGGAACGAGCCCACAGGTGTTCCCCGCGACGGTCGATGACGAGGAGTTTCGACCGATGAACGCACCGACCGACCCGAAGCAGTTCACCGACTTCGCGGTGGCCGATCTGTCGCTCGCCGACTGGGGCCGCAAGGAAATGCAGATCGCGCAGACCGAGATGCCCGGCCTGATGGCGATCCGCGACGAGTTCGCGCCGCTGCAGCCGCTGCGCGGCGCCCGCATCGCCGGCTCGCTGCACATGACGATCCAGACCGCCGTGCTGATCGAGACGCTGCAGGCGCTCGGGGCGGACGTGCGCTGGGCCTCCTGCAACATCTACTCGACGCAGGACCACGCCGCCGCGGCGGTCGCGGCGCGCGGCACGCCGGTGTTCGCGAAGAAGGGCGAGACGCTCGACGAATACTGGGCCTACACGCACCGCATCTTCGAGTGGCCGGGCGACGGCGGCACGCCGAACATGATCCTCGACGACGGCGGCGACGCGACGCTGCTCGTGCACCTCGGCACGCAGGCCGAGCGCGACCCGTCGTGCCTCACGCACGCGACCAACGAGGAGGAGCAGGCGCTGTTCGCCTCGATCAAGGCCAAGCTCGCCGTCGACCCGACGTTCTACTCGCGCTGCAAGGCGTCGATCAAGGGCGTCACCGAAGAGACGACCACCGGCGTCAAGCGGCTCTACCAGATGCACCAGGAGGGCAAGCTCGGGTTCCCGGCGATCAACGTCAACGACTCGGTCACCAAGTCCAAGTTCGACAACCTGTACGGTTGCCGCGAGTCGCTGGTCGACGGCATCAAGCGCGCCACCGACGTGATGATCGCCGGCAAGGTCGCGGTCGTCGCGGGCTACGGCGACGTCGGCAAGGGCTCGGCGCAGGCGCTGCGCGCGCTCTCGGCCCAGGTGTGGATCACCGAGATCGACCCGATCTGCGCGCTGCAGGCGGCAATGGAGGGCTACCGGGTGGTGACGATGGAAGACGCCTGCGACAAGGCCGACATCTTCGTCACCGCGACCGGCAACATCGACGTGATCACGTTCGAGCACATGAAGCGCATGAAGGACCAGGCGATCGTGTGCAACATCGGCCACTTCGACAACGAGATCGACGTCGCCTCGCTGAAGTCGAACTGCCGCTTCGAGAACATCAAGCCGCAGGTCGACCACGTGGTCTTCCCCGACGGCAAGCGCATCATCCTGCTCGCCGAAGGCCGCCTCGTGAACCTGGGCTGCGCCACCGGCCACCCGTCCTACGTGATGAGCTCGTCGTTCACCAACCAGGTGATGGCGCAGATCGAGCTCTGGGGCGACGCGGTGCAGGGCACCAAGCGCTATCCCGTCGGCGTGTACGTGCTGCCGAAGCACCTGGACGAGAAGGTCGCCCGGCTGCAGCTCTCCAAGCTCGGCGCGAGCCTGACCGACCTTTCCGACAAGCAGGCCCGCTACATCGGCGTGCACCGGGAGGGCCCGTTCAAGCCGGACACCTACCGCTACTGACGGTCCCGGCGACGGCGGCGGGCGCCGCCGTCGCCCCGGTTCGCGTGGCCTCCACGCGTGCCGTGCCCGCGAGCGCAAGCGAAGGCGCGGTACGCAGTACCCGATCCACGCGACCGTGGCGCCGACCGCGATCACAGGAGAATCCCGATGCGCATCCTTCTGCTCTGGCTCATCAACGCCGCTGCGCTGTTCCTGCTGCCCTACGTCTTCAAGTGGGTGGAGGTCGATTCCGTGCAGGCCGCGCTCATCGCCGCGCTCGTGCTCGGCCTCGTCAACGCGCTGGTGCGCCCGGTCCTGTTCCTGCTCACGCTGCCGGTGACGGTGCTCACGCTCGGACTGTTCATCTTCGTGCTGAACGGGCTCTTGTTCTGGGCGGTGGGCTCGTTCCTCGACGGCTTCCGCGTCACCGGCTTCTGGCCGGGAGTGTTCGGCGCGATCGTCTACAGCCTGATCTCCTGGGCGCTGGCCGCGATCCTGATGCCGGCCAAGAAATGACTTCGGACGCGCGCCAGTTCAGCCTGGAATTCTTCCCCCCGCGCACCCCCGAGGGTGCGGACAAGCTGCGGGTCGAGCGTCGACAGCTCGCGCAGCTCAGGCCGGCGTTCTGCTCGGTCACGTTCGGCGCCGGCGGCAGCACGCGCGAGGGCACGCTCGCGACGGTGCTCGAGATCCGCAACGACGGGCTCGAGGGCGCCCCCCACCTGTCGTGCATCGGCGGCACGCGCGAGAGCATCCGCGCCGTGCTCGCGCAGTACCGCGGCGAGGGCATCCGCCACCTGGTCGCGCTGCGCGGCGACCTGCCGTCGGGGTCGGCCGACGTGGGCGAGTTCCGCTACGCGAGCGAGCTGGTCGCATTCATCCGCGCGGAGACCGGCGACTGGTTCCACATCGACGTCGCCGCCTATCCCGAGGTCCACCCGCAGGCGCGCTCGGCGCAGGACGACCTCGACAACTTCAAGCGCAAGATCGACGCGGGCGCCGACTCGGCGATCACCCAGTACTTCTTCAACGCGGACGCGTACTGGCATTTCGCCGACGTCGCCGCGGCGCACGGCATCGGGGTGCCGATCGTGCCGGGGATCATGCCGATCGGCAGCTTCAGCAAGCTCGCGCGTTTCTCCGACGCCTGCGGCGCCGAGATCCCGCGCTGGATCCGGCGCCAGATGGAGAGCTACGGCGACGACGTCGCCTCGGTGCGCGCGTTCGGCCTCGACATCGTCACCGGGCTGTGCGAAAGCCTGCTCGAGGGCGGCGCCCCCGGACTGCACTTCTACACGTTGAACCAGGCGTCGCTTACCACCACGATCTGGCAGCGGCTGGGGCTCGTCTAGCGGCGCGAGCCGGGCAGCAGGGGCCCCGCGCGGCGTGCGGGGATGCGACCAGGCGAGTCGACGCACGCGGCCGACGACGCAGCGGCTCACTTCGCGCCACCGGTCGCGGAGGCCGCAGCCCGGCGCAGGCCGCCGTGGCCGCGCCGTCAGCGGCCGGGCGTGAAGGACACGAGCTCGGCGAGCTCGTTCTGCACCGGAATGTTGGCGAACGCATCGCGGCCGCTGCCCTTCTCGCGGTACTCCGCGCGGCGCTCCTCGCGCACCGTTGCGCGGACCGCCGGCGCGTACCAGACCGTGTGTCTGACCTCGGTCGCGTGCCGGAACGCGTCCTCGTCGTCGAGGCGCATGATCACGAACAGGCGCAGCGCGTCGAACGTGCCTGCGGGCGTGACCACGCGGTCGCTGCCGGCCACGCGCACGAAGCGGTTGATCCTGCCGCGCGTGCCGCCGGTCTCGTTGACCTGGTCGACCCACTGGTTCCAGCTCGCACCGCCAGTGAGCGGAAACTGCCAGCGCACCAGCGGCTCGGCGAAACGGCGCGTCTCGATGTCGAGCAGCGTGCCCTGCACGACGAGCCCGGGTGCCGGCCACCGCTCGACGCGATCGACGGCGAGGTTGCCGATCTGCGCGGTGACGCGCACGGTGACGCCGCCGCCGTCGACGCCCGTGACCTCGTGCGTCTCGGTGTAGTCCGGCGCGTTGCGGAACACCTGGTCGACCTGGTAGACCCACCTGTCGCCGACGCGATGCTGCGGAGCCGGCGCGACGACGGGGGACGACGCGCGGTTCACCTCGCCGCCGCCGCCGGTGGAGGCGCAGCCGGCGCTGCCGGCGGCCAACACGACAGTACCGAAGACGAAGATGCGTCGCGATGGATTCATGGCGAATGTACGGGATCGTCGGGCATGGACGGGGTCTGCCGCAGATGCCTACGGGTGCACCCGCTGCAGCGCGGGCTGCGCGGTGCCCGCGGCGGCGGCCGGCATGGCAGCCGCGGCGGACGGAGGCTCGACCACGTCGAGCGCGACGTCGTCGATCCACACCGCGCCGGGCCCGAACAGGTTCACGCCGACCTCGATCTGGTCGGCCGCGTTCGCGACCTTGAGGTGCAGTTCATAGCGGGCCCAGTCGGTGGTGCCGCCGACCGAATCCATGCGCATGTGCACGTGATCGACGATGTACCCGCCGCGCATCGTCTGCAGCTTGAGGCCGGCGCCGGACCCGTAGACGTTGCCCTTCGCATCGCGCGTCCTGAGCCAGGCGGAGAAGCGCAGCGTCTTGCCGCGCAGCGCCGCGGCGGGCACCACCTGGTAGAGCGTGCCGAACGGCTCCGGGCCGACGTTGTCGATGCGCAGCGAGCTGCCGCCGGAGCGCGGTGCGTCGGCGTCGGAGGTGAACGTGTAGGACAGCGGCCCGGCGTGCTGGATGCCCCACCAGCCGTCCGGTGCGCCGCGCCTGCCGGGTGCGGCGGACTCGAAGCCGGGGTTGGCGAGCGGTACCGATGCGACCGGCCGCGCCGCGCGTTCCGGCGGCACGAGCGGCGGCGCGGACGGCGCGTCGGCCCGTACGGGGAGCACCAGGGACGCGTACGCGGCCGCGGCGATCGCCGCGCTGCGCATGAGTGGCGAGAGCCGTGCGACGTAGTCCATGCCGACCGTGTCAGTCGGTCGTATCGGTGACGGCGCCGCGGCTCGCCGTGGACACGAGCCGCGTGTACTTCGCGAGCAGGCCGCGCGTGTAGCGCGGCGCCGGCGGCTGCCACGCGGCGCGGCGCCGCGCGAGTTCGGCGTCGTCGACGTGCAACTGGATCAGCAGCCGGTGCGCATCGATCGTGATCGAGTCGCCCTCCTGCACCAGCGCGATCGTGCCGCCGACCTGCGCCTCCGGCGCGACGTGGCCGACGACCATGCCCCAGGTGCCGCCGGAAAAGCGGCCGTCGGTGATGAGCCCGACCGACTCGCCCAGCCCCTGCCCGATGATCGCCGAGGTCGGCGCGAGCATCTCCTGCATGCCGGGCCCGCCCTTCGGCCCCTCGTAGCGGATCACGACGACGTCGCCCGGCTTGATCCGCTCCGCCAGGATCGCCTCCATGACCTGCGGCTCGGAATCGAACACGCGCGCGGGCCCGGTGATCGACGGATTCTTGAGTCCGGTGATCTTGGCCACGCAGCCTTCGGTGGCCAGGTTGCCGTGCAGGATCGCGAGGTGGCCGTGCGCGTACATCGGGTTGCTCCACGGCCGGATCACCTCCTGGTCCGTGCGCGGCGCGTCCGGCACGGAGGCGAGCTCCTCGGCGATCGTGCGCCCGGTGATCGTCATGCAGTCGCCGTGCAGCAGGCCGTGGACGAGCAGCATCTTCAGCACCTGCGGCACGCCGCCGGCGCGGTGGAAGTCGGTGGCCACGAACCGTCCCGAGGGCTTGAGGTCGCACAGCACCGGCACGCGCTTCCTGATCGTCTCGAAGTCGTCGATCGTCCACGGCACCTCGGCCGCGTGCGCGATCGCGAGGAAGTGCAGCACCGCGTTCGTCGACCCGCCGGTCGCCATCACGAGCGAGATCGCGTTCTCGATCGACTTGCGCGTGATGATGTCGCGCGGCTTCAGGTCGCGCCGGATCGCCTCGACCAGCACCGTCGCGGAGTCCGCCGCCGAGTCGGCCTTCTCGGGGTCCGGCGAGGCCATCTGCGAGCTGCCGAGCAGGCTCATGCCGAGCGCCTCGAACGACGAGGACATCGTGTTCGCCGTGTACATGCCGCCGCACGCGCCGACGCTCGGACAGGCGTTGCGCTCGATGCCGTCGTAGTCCTCCTTCGACATCCTGCCGGCGGTGAACGCGCCCACCGCCTCGAACGGCGACACGATCGTGAGCGTCTGGCCCTTCCACTCGCCCGGCTTGATCGTGCCGGCGTAGACGAAGATGCCCGGCACGTTCATGCGCGCCATGGCGATCATGCCGCCCGGCATGTTCTTGTCGCAGCCGCCGACGACCAGCACGCCGTCCATGCACTGGCCCGTTCACCGACGTCTCGATCGCGTCGGCGATCACCTCGCGCGACACCAGCGAGTACTTCATGCCCTCGGTGCCCATGCCGATGCCGTCGGTGACCGTCGGTATGCCGAACACCTGCGGCATCGCCCCGGCCGCCTTGAGTGCGGCCATCGCGCGGTCGACCAGCGGCTGGATGCCGGCATTGCACGGGTTCATCGTCGAGTGGCCGTTGGCCACGCCGACGATGGGCTTCTCGAAGTCGCCGTCGCCGAAACCGACGGCGCGCAGCATCGCGCGGTTGGGCGAGCGGGCGATGCCCTGGGTGATCAGGCGGGAGCGGCGGTTGTCGGTCATGGTCGGTGGCCTCGCAGCGCCGCGGCGGGCGGCGGCGTGCGCCCGAGGGGCTGTCGTACAATGCCGCGATTCTAGCGCAGCGTAGAGAGCGCGCTCCCCGCATGCTCGTCCATCCGCAATTCGATCCCGTCGCGTTCGCAATCGGTCCCGTGGCGGTGCGGTGGTACGGGCTCATGTACCTGGTCGCCTTCGTGCTGTTCGTCGTGCTCGGCAAGTACCGGGCGCGGCAGAACCTGCTCACCGGCTGGCACCCGCGGGACATCGACGACATGCTGTTCTACGGCGTGTTCGGGGTGATCGTCGGCGGCCGGCTCGGCTACGTGCTGTTCTACAAGCCGCTCTACTACCTGCAGCACCCGCTCGAGGCGTTCGCGGTGTGGAGCGGCGGGATGAGCTTCCACGGCGGCTTCCTCGGCGTGCTCGTCGCGCTGTGGCTGTTCGCGCGGCGGCGCGACAAGCGCTGGCTCGACGTCACCGACTTCGTCGCCCCGCTGGTGCCTCTCGGGCTCGCCGCGGGACGCCTCGGCAACTTCATCAACGGCGAGCTCTGGGGCCGCGCCACCGACGGCCCGTGGGGCATGGTGTTCCCGCAAGTCGACGCCATCGCGCGCCATCCCTCGCAGCTCTACCAGTTCGCGCTCGAGGGGTTGCTGCTGTTCGCGATCCTCTGGTGGTACACGGGTCGGCGCCGTCCGATGGGGGCGCCCTCGGGCCTGTTCCTGCTCGGCTACGGCGTATTCCGGTTCGTGGCGGAGTTCGCGCGCGAGCCCGACGGCTTCCTCGGCTATCTCGCCGGCGGGCTGACGATGGGGCAGTGGCTGTCCCTGCCGATGATCGTCGCAGGCGTCGTGCTCATGCTGTGGGCCCACGCCAACGCCCGCAAGAGCCAGCCTACGCTGATCGACCGCATGAAGGGCTAGCGGGCTGTTGTATAGCTGCTGCGGGGTCGATCTGCCCTAGTCGACGCGCCGGTACGTGCCCTCGATCGCCTCGGCGCCACCGCCGGCGCGCGCGCGCCCCGCTGCGGCGGGCTGCGGCCCGAAGCGGCTGCCGAGGTTGAGCGGGAGCAGCAGCAGCGCCAACGCGATCAGGTCGCTCGCA
Source organism: uncultured beta proteobacterium (assembly GCA_963765065.1). Classification (GTDB taxonomy): domain Bacteria; phylum Pseudomonadota; class Gammaproteobacteria; order Burkholderiales; family Casimicrobiaceae; genus VBCG01. Next base: position 674,314 of record CAVXVH010000020.1, read on the forward strand.
ATGCCGGGCATGAGCAGCAGGAACCCGGCGAGCACCTTGCGGCCGCTGTCGACGATGCCCCGCAGCAGCGGCTCCTCGCCGTGCAGCGCGGCCACCGTGCGGGCACGAAACGCGTTGCGCTCGCTGCGCAGGAGCAGCAGCCCGGACGCGACCGAAATGCCAAGCCAGATCCAGATCGGCACGCCGGTCCACGTCGCGAAGCGCAGCGTCGCGTAGAGATCGAGCGCCGGGAATCCCAGTAGAATCGCCAAAACCACGAACCGCATCGAGGCTCCTTGCCGCACGTACTCGTGTTGACCACGTTGCCCGACCGCGTCGCCGCGGATGCGCTCGGGCGCGCGCTCGTCGAAACCCGGCTCGCCGCGTGCGTCTCGGTCGGCGCGCCGGTACAGTCAATCTATCACTGGCGGGGCTCGATCGAAACCTCGTCGGAGGCACCGCTGACGATCAAGACCCGCGCCGAGCTCTTCGATGCGGTCGCGGCGGCGATCCGCGCGGCGCATCCCTACGAACTTCCGGAGATCCTCGCTGTCCCCGTCTGCGATGGAACGACCGATTACCTCGCCTGGATCGATGCCGAAACCCGCGCCTGCTGAAAGGCTACTCCGCGCCGGGCGCCGCGCACGCACGTCGGTCGCCGCCATGATGGCGTTCGTCGGCATCGCGCTCCTGTTTCTTGAGATCGGTGCAGCGCACGCACAAGTCAAGCTGCTGCCTACCGAAGAGGCGTTCCGTTTCTCCGCGCGGGCACTCGACGCGCGCACGGTCGAGGCGAGCTTCGCGGTCGCCGACGGCTATTACCTCTATCGCGACAAGCTCCGCTTCTCGACGGCCACGCCGACGGTGAACTTCGGTGCGGTCGAGCTTCCCGCCGGCAAGGTCAAGGAGGATCAATTTTTCGGCAAGGTCGAGACCTATCGCGATCGCGTGGTGGTGCGCTTGCCGCTCGAGAACGCGGCCGCGGGCCAGGCCGTCACCGTGCGCGCCGACTCGCAGGGCTGCGCCGACGTCGGGGTCTGCTACCCGCCGAACATCCAGTCGGTGACCGTCACCGTGCCGCCGCCGGGCGCGCCGTCCGGCCCATTGATCGACGCCAACCCGCCGAAGAAGCGTTGGTTCAACTGACGTGAATGCGACCCCTGCATGAATCAGGAATCCTCCCGCCGAGCCCCGCGACCGCGTTGGGTCGTATATCTGCTGTCGGCGCTGGGCGCCTTGGTGCTGGGTGTGTACGCCTTCCGGCTGCTGCCCGAACCGGCGCCCGGAAGCCGCGACTCGGGGCCGCTGCTCGCGGTGAGTCTTCCCGACGTCGACGGGCGTGCGCAGAGCCTCGCGCAATGGCGGGGTCGGCTGTTGGTCGTGAATTTCTGGGCCACGTGGTGTGCGCCATGCCGCGAGGAGATGCCGATGTTCGTCCGCGCGCAGGCGGCGCACGGCGCCAAAGGGCTGCAATTTGTCGGCATTGCCGTCGATGATGCCGTCAAAGTGCGTCAATTCGCCGACGAGATCGGTCTCAACTACCCGGCGTTGATCGGCGGTTACGGCGCGATGGAGCTGTCGAAGAGCCTGGGGAATACCGTGATGGCGCTGCCTTTCACCATCGTGATCGGCCCCAAGGGGGACGTCGTCCTGACGCAACTCGGACCCGTGCGGTCGGCGCAGCTTGAGCGTCTTGTTGCCGATTTCCTCTGACCGACTCGTCGGCAGTGGGCGCCGGGTCGCGCGGGATCCGCCGTTCTACTCCGGCGGACCCGTCGAGCCGACGGAAACGGGCAACTTGACGCGACAAACGGTTGCCATGTTTGGTTAACTGCAGTTAAGTGCGCGCGATTTGCGGCGATCTTGCCTACTTCAGCCACTGGAGGGCCGTCGGTTCCCTGAACCGCCGCGCCGGGCCGCGGGCGTCGACCACGCGGCGGGCACAGGGGGCGCGTGAGGTAGTGCGGCGCCGCGGTCCGGTCGCCTGCCGTTGCCAAATTCTGGACATCTCCCCGCTAACTCCGGCAAACTGCGCGGGTTATGCAGCGAACCGGAGGCGAGTCAATGGCTTCGACCTCGGCACGACGCGGCGCACGCGCCGGCGCAACGCAGAGGGGCCCGGGCTCGGTGTTGGTGTTGCACGGGCCCAATCTGAATCTTCTCGGTACCGCCGATCCGGCGCGCTGGGGCACCGAGACCCTCGCCGAGGTGGATGCCCGCCTCGTCGAGGAGGCGGCGCGCCGCGGCGTCCGGCTGTCGGCGTTCCAGAGCAACCACGAGGGCGCGCTGGTCGACCGCGTGCACGCGGCGCGCGACGAGGGCGTGCGCTTCGTGATCGTGAACCCGGGAAGCCTCGCGGCCGGGAGCGTGGCCCTGGGCGACGCGCTTGCCGCCGCGCGGCTGCCGTTCATCGCGGTCGACCTGGTGAACCGGTGTGCCGCGGATCCGGCGTCCGGCGGTTCCCGCCTTGCGGAAGCGGCGCTCGGGACAATCGCCGGACTGGGTTCCCGCGGCTACGATTTCGCGCTCGCCTTCGCTTTGGCGCAACTGCAGGGATAGGCGACGATGGACCTCCGCAAGCTGAAGACGCTGATCGAACTGGTCGAGACCTCGGGGATTGCCGAGCTCGAGATCCAGGAAGGCGAGGAGCGGGTGCGCATCACGCGGGCGCTCGCCCCGTCCGCGCACACGGTGATGATGCACGCACCGATGGCGCAGGCGCCGCAGGCGGCACCGGCGGCCGCGCCCGCCGCCGCGGTTGCGGTGCCCGCCGTCGCCGAGGAGCCCACGGGACACGTGGTGAAGAGTCCGATGGTCGGCACCTTCTACCGCGCCGCGTCCCCGGGCGCGAAGGCGTTCGTCGAGGTCGGCGACGCGGTGAAGGAGGGCGACACGCTCTGCATCGTCGAAGCAATGAAGCTCATGAACGAGATCGAAGCCGACGCGTCCGGCGTCGTGAAGGCCGTGCTGGCCGAAAACGGCCAGCCCGTGGAATTCGGGCAGCCACTGTTCCTGCTCGGCTGACTCCCGGCGGCCCGGCGCGTTCCGCGTCCGCCGCAGAACTGCTCCGCATCACCCCGCACGTACCGCGATCGCCGCCTTGCCCCCTGCCAAGCCCGACAAGCTCTTCGACAAGATCCTGATCGCCAACCGGGGCGAGATCGCGCTGCGCGTGCAGCGCGCGTGCCGCGAGCTCGGCATCAAGACCGTGGTCGTCCACTCGGAGGCGGACCGCGACGCGAAGTACGTCCGGCTCGCCGACGAGTCGGTCTGCATCGGCCCGCCGTCGTCCGCGCAGAGCTACCTCAACATCCCTGCGATCATCGCGGCCGCGGAAGTCACCGACGCGCAGGCGATCCACCCGGGATACGGCTTCCTGTCCGAGAACGCGGACTTCGCCGAGAAGGTCGAGCGCTCCGGCTTCGTCTTCATCGGGCCGCGTCCCGACACGATCCGGCTGATGGGCGACAAGGTGAGCGCCAAGGTGGCGATGATCAAGGCGGGCGTGCCGTGCGTGCCCGGTTCCGAGGGCGCGCTGCCCGAGGATCCGAAGGAGATCGTGCGAATGGCCCGTCAGGTCGGCTATCCGGTGATCATCAAGGCGTCGGGAGGCGGCGGCGGCCGCGGCATGCGCGTCGTGCACACCGAGGCGGCGCTGGTCGCCGCGGTGACGCTGACGCGTTCCGAGGCGCAGGCGGCGTTCGGCAACCCCATGGTGTACATGGAGAAGTTTCTCGCCAATCCGCGCCACATCGAGATCCAGGTGCTCGCCGATGCGCACCGCAACGCGGTGTGGCTGGGCGAGCGCGACTGCTCGATGCAGCGCCGGCACCAGAAGATCATCGAGGAGGCGCCGGCGCCCGGCATCAGCCCGCGCGCGCTGACCCGCATCGGCGACCGCTGCGCGGACGCGTGCCGGCGCATCGGCTACCGCGGCGCGGGCACGTTCGAATTCCTCTACCAGGACGACGAGTTCTTCTTCATCGAGATGAACACGCGGGTGCAGGTCGAGCACCCGGTCACCGAGCTGGTCACCGGCATCGACATCGTGCAGCAGCAGATCCGCGTCGCCGCGGGGCACAAGCTCACGCTGCGCCAGCGCGACATCGTGAAGCGCGGGCACGCGATCGAGTGCCGGATCAACGCCGAGGACCCGTTCACGTTCGTGCCCTCGCCGGGCCGCATCACCTCCTGGCACCCTCCCGGCGGACCCGGCATCCGGGTCGACTCGCACGCCTACGCGAACTACTTCGTCCCGCCGTACTACGACTCGCTGATCGGCAAGCTGATCGCCTACGGCGACACCCGCGAGCAGGCGATCGCGCGGATGCGCATCGCGCTCTCGGAGATGATCGTCGAGGGCATCAAGACCAACATTCCGCTCCACCAGGAGCTCCTGCTGGACGAGAAGTTCGTGCGCGGCGGCACTTCGATCCACTACCTCGAGGAGAAGCTCGCCAAGCGCAAGGTGGCCTGAGCCCGCCGCATGTCCTTCACCACGCTCGAGTTCGACACCGACGCCGCCGACCTCTGGTCCGACGCGCTGCTCGCCGCCGGAGCGCTGGCCGTGGACGCCGCCGATCCGAGCGCCGGAACGCCCGACGAGACGCCGCTCTTCGGCGAACCCGGCGCGCCGGACGTCGCGCCCTGGAGCACTGCGCGTCTCAATGCGCTGTTCACCGACGACGCTGCAGCGGATGCCGCGCTCGCGCAGGCCGCGGCGGCGCTCGGCCGAGCCGCGCCCGCCTGCCGGCGCGCGCACGTCGAGGACCAGGACTGGGTGCGCGCGACGCAGGCGCAGTTCGGCCCGATCGCGATCGGCGACCGGCTCGTGATCGTGCCGAGCTGGTGCGCACCGCCCGACGCCGGCGCGGTCGCAATCACGCTCGACCCCGGTCTCGCGTTCGGCACGGGCTCGCACCCGACGACGCGGCTGTGCCTCGAGTGGCTGCAGGACTCGCTCGAGCGCGGAGCGACGGTCCTCGACTACGGCTGCGGGTCGGGGGTGCTCGCGATCGCCGCGTTGAAGCTCGGCGCGCGCGAGGCCGTCGGCACCGACGTCGATTCCCAGGCGATCCGCGCGAGCTGCGACAACGCGCGCGCCAACGCGGTCGAGGCGACGTTCGTGCTCCCGGACGCGCTCGCGGACCGCGCGTTCGACGTGGTCGTCGCCAACATCCTCGCCAATCCGCTGATCCTGCTCGCGCCCGCGCTCGCGTCCCGCGTGCGTCGCGGTGGCCGCCTCGCGCTTTCCGGCATCCTCGAGTCACAGGCCGCCGACGTGATCGCGGCCTACGCGCCGTGGTTTACACTGCGCGCCTGGCGTGGCTCGGAAGGTTGGGTGCTGCTTGCCGGCGAGCGCACGACCGGCACCCGCTGACGCGCCGACGACGCGATGTCCGACGAGAAATTCACCCGCTGTCCCGGTTGCCGCACCGTGTTCCGGGTGACGGACGCGCAGCTCGCATTGCGCGATGGCCAGGTGCGCTGCGGGCACTGCCGGACCGTATTCGACGGCACGGCCCACCTCATCAGCGTGCTGCGCACGACGCCCGCGGCGTCCCCCGACGACGAGGGCACCGGCCCGTTGACGGTCACATTGCGCGCCGCCCACGCGCTGGAGCCGGCGCAGCCCGAGAGCCCTGCCGGCCCGACGGCGACCGCTGCGACGGCGGCGGCGGTGTCCCGGCCCCCGACGTCGGGCGCTGCCAGCCAGCCCCCGCGCGGGGAGGAGATCGACTACGACAACCGCTTTGCGTGGGACCGCCCGAACCGGCGCTCGCGCGCGTCCGCGGCGCTTTATCTGGTGGCGATCTCGGCGCTGGCGGCCGGCCTCGTGGCCCAGGGCGCGTGGCACTACCGGGACGCGATTGCCGCCCATTGGCCGTCGACGCGGCCCCTGCTCACGCGCGTGTGCGCGGCTGCCGGGTGCACGATCCGCCCGCTCCGCGAGATTGCGTGGCTGTCGATCGACGCGTCGGACCTGCAGGCCGATGCTGCCCACAAAGGACTCCTCACGCTCTCGGCGACCGTGCGCAACCGCGCGAGCTATGCGGTCGCCTATCCGCACCTCGAACTCACGCTCACCGACGCGCAGGACAACGTCGTGGTGCGCCGGGCCCTCGCTCCGCAGGAGTACGCAGGTGGCACCGTCGACGTGGGGTCGGGCATCGCCCGCAACGGGGAAGTTGCCGTCAAGCTCTTCATCGACGCGAGCGCCACGACCCAGGCGGGCTATCGCGTCTACCTGTTCTACCCCTAGCGAGCTGCCCTTCTGCGTGACCGCCAGGCACCATTCTGGTGCCGGCGCGCGTGCTGCGCGTCGACTGCAGCACCACGGTGCGATGCGCCTCGACGCCGTCCGGCTGCCCCCGCGGGACCGGGGTTGCTCACTTGGTGCAGTTCCCCGGGTTCCGGGGCACAGCGCCGTCGCGTTGCGCCAACGCAGTGCATTGGGCGACTACAACCGCACCATCCTGGTGCCGCATGCTAAGATCCCGCTGATCTCGTTTGAAAAAACGGAGCGCCGACAAGCACTTGCGAGCCGTGCTGCAGTGGCACGCTTATCGCTAAATCGCCCCCGCGCTTTTCGCAATGCAGCAAGAGCCACTCAACGATAAGGAGACCGCATGTCCGCCACCGGCGCCGCCGTCCTCAAGATGATCAAGGAAAACGAGGTCAAGTTCGTCGACCTCCGGTTCACCGATACCCGCGGCAAGGAGCAGCACGTGTCGGTGCCGGCCAAGTACTTCGACGCCGACAAGTTCGAGTCGGGCCACGCGTTCGACGGCTCGTCGATCGCCGGCTGGAAGGGCATCCAGGCCTCCGACATGCTGCTGATGCCCGACCCGTCGACGGCCGTGCTCGACCCGTTCATGGACGAGACGACCCTCAACATCACCTGCGACGTCGTCGAGCCTTCCGACGGCAAGGGCTACGAGCGCGATCCGCGCTCGCTCGCCCGGCGCGCCGAGGCGTTCCTGAAGTCCAGCGGCCTGGGCGACGTCGCCTACTTCGGCCCCGAGCCCGAGTTCTTCATCTTCGACGCGGTCGAGTGGTCGGTCGACATGTCGGGCAGCTACTGCAAAGTGTTCTCGTCGGAAGCCGCCTGGTCGACTGCCGAGAAGTTCGAGGGTGGCAACATGGGACACCGCCCCACGGTGAAGGGCGGCTACTTTCCGGTGCCGCCGGTCGACTCGCTGCAGGACATCCGTTCCGCGATGTGCCTCGCACTCGACCAGATGGGCATCGAGGTCGAGGTCCACCACCACGAGGTCGCGAACGCCGGACAGTGCGAGATCGGCACCCGCTTCGCGCCGCTGGTGCAGCGCGCCGACTGGCTGCAGAAGATGAAGTACGTGATCCACAACACCGCGCACGCCTACGGCAAGACGGCGACGTTCATGCCGAAGCCGATCGTCGGCGACAACGGCTCGGGCATGCACGTGCACCAGTCGGTGTGGAAGGACGGCAAGAACCTGTTCGCCGGCGACGGCTACTCGGGCCTCTCCGAGTTCGCGCTCTTCTACATCGGCGGCATCATCAAGCACGCGCGCGCGCTGAACGCGATCACCAACCCGGGCACCAACTCGTACAAGCGCCTGGTGCCGGGCTTCGAGGCTCCCGTGAAGCTCGCCTACTCGGCGCGCAACCGCTCGGCGTCGATCCGCATCCCGTACGTGTCGAACCCGAAGGGACGCCGCATCGAGGTGCGCTTCCCCGACCCGACGGCGAACCCGTACCTGTCGTTCGCGGCGATGCTGATGGCCGGCATGGACGGCGTGATGAACAAGATCCATCCCGGCGACCCGGCCGACAAGAACCTCTACGACCTGCCCCCCGAGGAGGACAAGAAGATCCCGACCGTGTGCAGCTCGCTCGACATGGCGCTCGACTACCTCGACCGCGATCGCGAGTTCCTGAAGCGCGGCGGCGTGTTCACCGACGACCTCATCGACGCCTACATCGAGCTCAAGATGGAGGAGGTGACGCGGTTCCGGATGACCACGCATCCGGTCGAGTACGACATGTACTACAGCCTGTAGACGCTCGCACCGGTCCGAGCGTTGCATCGCCGGGAAGGGGCGGGTGTGATCGATGCCCGCCCCTTCTTTGCTTCGAGCCCCCGGCGTTCGCTACACTCGGCCCCATGGCCCCCGATGTCCCGACCCGTTCCCGACCGCGCGCGACCGACGCCTGGCGCTGCGCGCTCGCCGCGACCCTTCTCGCGTGCGGCGCCAACGCCGCGCTCGCGCAGGGCCTCGCGGCCAAGGCGCGCGAATCCGGATGCGTCGATGCGCCGCGCGTCGTCGAGGGCGCGATGTACAAGTGCAGCACGGCCTTCGGCCCCGCCTATTTCAACGTTCCCGAGGCCACGCCCGTCGAGAAGCCGGTGCCGCGTCGGCCCGGCAACTCGACCGCGAGCGCGCCGCCGCCGGCCAATCTCCCGCGCGTCGATGCGGCCACCCAGAAAGGTCGCGACGAGCTGCGGCGCAAGGTGCTGCAGGACGAGCTCGCCGCCGAGGAGAAGCTCCTCGGCGACGCCCGCACGGCCTACGCGAGCGGGGCCCCGGCGGCACTGCCCGAGGAGCGCGGCCAGCCGCAGCGCTACGCCGAGCGCATTGCACGGCTGCGCCAGTCGGTGCAGCTCCACGAGCGCAACATCGAGGCGCTGCGCAAGGAGCTCGCGACCCAGCGCTAGCCCGGTCGCCGCGGCGCGGCCATGCCGCTGACCTCGCTCGCCGCGTTGCAGCCCGAGGCGGCGGCGGGGACCTGGCTGGGCCTCGACATGCTCTCGACCGCGGTGCTGCTGCTGTCGCAGGAGCGTGTCGTGCGGTACGCGAACCCCGCGGCCGAGCACCTGTTCGAGCTGTCCCGGTCGCGCTTCACGGGCAACGCGATCGGTGCGCTGTTCGCGGACGCGCGGCTCCTCGCCGGGGCGATCGACAACGCGGTGGCGACGGGCTCCGCGTATACGGAACAGGAGCTCGAGCTCGGCGTGGCGGGGAAGCAGCGGCCGCACCTCACCGTGACGGTCACGCCGGTCGAGCACGGCGACGTCGCGCTGGTGCTGGAGTTCCGTCACATCGATCAGCAGCTGAAGATCGCGCGCGAGGAACGCCAGCTCGAGCAGCAGCAGGCCAATCGCGAGCTGATCCGCAACCTCGCCCACGAGATCAAGAATCCGCTCGGCGGCATCCGCGGTGCGGCACAGCTCCTCGAGCGCGAGCTCGACCGGCCGCAGCTCTCGGAGTACACCCAGGTCATCATCCACGAGGCCGACCGCCTGCAGTCGCTCGTGAACCGGCTGCTCACGCCGCACCGCATCCCGTCGTACCGCCGCACGAACATCCACGAGATCCTGGTGCGGGTGAAGGGCGTGGTGCAGGCGGAGTTCCCGGCGATTCCCATCGACGCCGACTTCGACATCTCCCTGCCGGACATCGAGGCCGATCCGGAGCAGCTGGTGCAGGCGGTGCTGAACGTCGTGCGCAACGCGGCCCAGGCGCTTGCCGGGACGACCTCCGCTCCGCGGATCGTGCTCACGACGCGCGTCGCGCGCTACGTGACGCTGGCCCGACGTCGCCATCGCCTCGCGCTGTCGATCGCGATCGCCGACAACGGCCCGGGCATCCCGCCCGCGATCCGCGACCGCATCTTCTACCCGCTGGTGTCGGGGCGGGAAGGCGGCAGCGGCCTCGGGCTCACGATCGCGCAGACCTTCGTCGCGCAGCACGGCGGGACGATCGAGTGCGACAGCGAGCCCGGACGCACCGTGTTCCGCATCCTGCTGCCCGTCGACCTTCCGCGAGCCGCCGCGACCGCTGCGGATGCCCCATGATCGAGGAGCCCCGACCCGTGTTCGCCTATGACTACCAAGCGCCGCGCGATGTCGCGGTGACGGCCCGTCTGGATCGTCGACGACGACCGCTCGATCCGCTGGGTGCTGGAGAAGGCGCTCGCGCGCGAGGGCATTCCGCACAAGATGTTCGCGTCCGCCTACGAGGCGCTGCAGGCGCTCGCCGTCGACGAGCCGCAGGTGCTGGTGACCGACGTGCGCATGCCCGGCGAGTCGGGACTGTCGCTGCTGGCGAAGGTCAAGGAGCGCTGCCCGCACCTGCCGGTGATCGTGATGACCGCGTACTCGGACCTCGACAGCGCGGTGGCCGCGTTCCAGGGCGGCGCGTTCGAGTACCTGCCGAAGCCTTTCGACGTCGACCACGCGCTCGCGCTGATCCGCCGCGCCGCGACCGAGCGGCCGACGACCGCGCCGTCCGTGGCGCCATCGACGGATGCGCCGGAGATGCTCGGCCAGGCGCCGGCGATGCAGGAGGTGTTCCGGGCGATCGGCCGGTTGTCGCAGTCGAGCGCGACGGTGCTCATCACCGGCGAGTCGGGCACCGGCAAGGAGCTGGTCGCGCGGGCATTGCACCGCCACAGCCCCCGCGCCGCCGGACCGTTCGTGGCGATCAACACCGCCGCGATCCCGAAGGATCTGCTCGAGTCGGAGCTGTTCGGCCACGAGCGCGGCGCGTTCACCGGCGCCCAGGCGACGCGCCGCGGCCGCTTCGAGCAGGCCGACGGCGGGACGCTGTTCCTCGACGAGATCGGCGACATGCCGGCGGACCTGCAGGTGCGGCTGCTGCGCGTGTTGTCGGACGGCGAGTACTACCGCGTGGGCGGGCACGCGCCGCAGCGGGCCAACGTGCGGATCATCGCCGCCACGCACCAGAACCTCGAGGAGCGCGTGCGGCAGGGGCTGTTCCGCGAGGATCTGCTGCACCGGCTCAACGTCGTGCGCATGCGCTTGCCGCCGCTGCGCGAGCGCGCGGAGGACATCGGTCCGCTGGCGCGGCACTTCCTGCAGAAGAGCGCGCGCGACCTCGCGGTCGAGCCGAAGGTGCTGACCGAGGACGCGCAGAAGGCGCTCGCCACGTTCGCGTTTCCGGGCAACGTGCGGCAGCTCGAGAACATCTGCCATTGGCTGACGGTGATGGCCCCCGGGCAGCGCGTCGATGTGGCCGACCTTCCCCCGGAGGTGCGTGCAGCCGGCGGCGCGGAGCGCGCCGACGAGGATGGAGGCTGGCTCGCGGCGCTGGACCGCGAGCTCGCGCAGGCGCTCGCGCGTGGCGAGCCCGACGTCGGCGACCGGCTCGAACACGAGTTCGAGCGCGCACTGATCCGGCGCGCGCTTGCGCACACCGGCGGGCACCGCATGGAGGCGGCGCGGCGCCTCGGCTGGGGCCGCAACACGCTGACCCGCAAGATTCAGGAACTCGGCATGGAGGCCGAGCTGCGCGGCAGCAGCTAGGGAGCCTCTGCGCAACCGTCGCGACCCAGCGCGGGTTGCGCAGATGCTCCGTAGAGGCGGCGCTGCGCCGGCGCGGAGCGCCTGCCGCCTACCGCGGTGCGGTCCCGCCGACCGGGTAGTGCAGTGCGTGGCCGAGCCCGCGCTCGACCAGCTGCTCGATGACGACGTGCGGCCGCGCGGCGTCGATCGCGGCCAGATCGATCGCGCGCGTCGACACGAACGTCGAGCGGCGAAAGTTCTCCGCGAGCATGGGCAGCAGCGGTATCGCCATCGAGTCGCGCAGGACCCAGGCGTCCGGCAGTTCCGGCCGGTCGCATCCCCAGGTTTCGCTGTTCTCGAACGGCGGCTCGCTGCGCCGCCGCGCGCAGCGCGACGGCGCAGCGGCAAGGAGCTTCGCAAACGACGCGCGGTCCGGCTCGCTGAAGCGCCGCGGCAGGCCGAGCATGTTCGCGAGGTCGCCGCTGTAGACGTCGGTGCGGTGGTCGTAGGTGGGCAGCGCGACCGGCGCGATGGCGGCGAGGCGGCCGGGCAGCGCGGCCTGCACCTCGCGCATCAGCGTGGCGTAGCCGACGGCGGCGCCGCGCACGTTCCAGTGCGAGTCGGTGCGGTAGTAGACGGGCTCGACGCCCTTCGCGGCCGCGAGGGGCGCGCGCAGGTCCAGGAAGCGCACCCGACCCTCGGCGCGCACCGCCGCCGCGACACGGTCGAGCGGCGTCTGCGGGGCGCGTGCGACCCACGCGGGAAGGTGCTCGGGATAGACGCTGAACTTCTCCGGCACGACGACGGCGACGTAGGCGATGCCGCGCGCCGCGAGCGCGTCGTGCCTACGCGCGAACTCGCGCGCAACGTCCTCGGGGGCTGCGTCGAACGATGCGGTGCCACGGTAATGGCGGTCGAGCGAGCGCGTGTCCTCGCCGAGGAAGTAGAGCCAGCCGTCGCGGCCCATCATCACCTTCGGCACCGGCGATACGCCGAAACCGATGGCCTTGATCGCGTGGTGCGCCCGCACCAGCCCCCGGCGCCCGCCGAAGCGGTCGCCGAACGCGCGCTCGAACGCGGTGGTCGCGTCGCGCACGCTCGCCACGTCGCGCCATGCTGGCCAGGGCGCGGCCACGCGCTGCTCGTACGACAGGTCGGACTGCGCGCGTGCGCGCCACGCGCCTGCGCCGGCGAACGCGAGTGCCAGCACGAACGCGGCGGCGACCAGCGCGTCGCGCCCCGGGTGGCCGCCGGCTGCCGGTGGCGGCACGGCAGGCAGCGCGAGCGGGTCGGCGGCGCGGGCCATCGGTCAGAAGCGGAAGTAGATGAACGGATTGTAGGTGCCCGCGGCGAGGAACGACGCCGAGAGCACGAACACCGCGGCGAGCCAGGCGAGATCGGTGCCGAGCGCCAGCGTGCGCACCGCCCCGCCGCGCGCCGCGAGCGCGTCGCGCACGTCGCGGGCGACGCGCGCGACCGGCAGCGCGCCGACGATCGCGACGGCGAGCACGGTCAGCACGAAAGGATCGAGGATCGCCGCGGGCGGCAGCGGCGTCGAGGCGGCCCCGTGACCGGCGAGTGCGGCGTAGAACGTCCCGGCCTTGCCGAGCGTCTCGCAGCGGAAAAGCACCCAGCCGCCCATCGCCGCGAGGAGCGCGTAGGCGTGCGCGAGCGGTCCGATGCGGTCGAGCGCCCGGTCGAGCCCCGCGCGCTCCGCGATCAGGAAGGCGCCGTGCCACGCGCCCCAGAGCACGAACGGCCAGCTCGCGCCGTGCCACAGGCCGCAGAGCAGGAACACGATCGCGAGGTTGCGGTAGGCGCGGAGCGCGCCGTTGCGATTGCCGCCGAGCGGGACGTACAGGTAGTCGCGGAACCAGTTCGACAGCGAGATGTGCCAGCGCCGCCAGAACTCGCGCACGCTGCGCGCGACGTACGGGTAGTTGAAGTTCTCCAGGATGCGGAAGCCGAACATGCGCATCAGCCCGATCGCCATGTCGGAGTAGCCGGAGAAGTCGAAGTAGATCTGCAGCGTGTAGCAGACCAATCCGAGCCAGGCGAGCGGCGTGGTCAGCTCGCCGCCGCCGAGGGCGAAGACGCGGTCGGCGACCTCGCCCAGCGGATTGGCGATCAGCACCTTCTTGCCGAGCCCGAACGCGAACCGGCGCGCGCCGTACGCGAAGTCGGCGAGCCGTTCGTCGCGCGAGGCGAGCTGCGCGGCGATGTCGCGCCAGCGGATGATCGGCCCGGCGATGAGCTGGGGGAAGGCGAGAATGTAGAGGGCGAAGTCCGGCAGGCGCCGGCAGGCGCTGGCGTTGCGCTTGTAGACGTCGACGACGTACGAGATCGCGTGGAACGTGAAGAACGAGATGCCGAGCGGCAGCGGTACCGGGGCGAGCGCGATGGTCGCGAGGCCGAGCGCGGCGAGCGCCGCGTTGGCGTTGTCGACGGCGAAGTTCGCGTACTTGAACGCCGCGAGGACCGAGAGGTTCGCGGCGACGGCGACTGCGAGCCGGGCCTTGCGCGCGCGTCCGTCAGGTGCCCGCTCGATCGCGAGCCCGAGCGCCCAGTTCGCGAGCACCGAACCCAGCACGAGCGGCACGTAGGCCGCCTCCCCCCACGCGTAGAAGGCGAGGCTCGCGGCCATCAGCGCGCCGTTGCGCCACGCTCGCGGCGCGAGGAAGTAGAGCGCGAGCGTCGCCGGCAGGAACAGCGCGAGGAAGATCGGGGACGCGAAGACCATGTGGATGCGGGGGCGGCCTGCGCCGGAGGGCGAGACCGGATTGCGGGCGCGGCTAGCGCGCGCCGCGGGGCGCGCTGCGGCCGGCGATCGTCACGCGCCGGCGGCGAGTTCGGCGATCACCGGCGCGTGGTCGCTCGGCTTCTCGCCCTTGCGCGCATTGCGATCGATGCGGCACGCCGTGCAGCACGGGGCGAGCGCCGTGGACAGCAGGATGTGGTCGATGCGCAGGCCGCGGTTCTTGGGGAACGCGAGCATGCGGTAGTCCCACCAGCTGAACGTGTTCGGCGGCTGATCGAAGCGGCGGAAGCCGTCGACGAGCCCGAGCCCCAGCCACTCCCGGAACACCGCGCGCTCGGGCTCGGAGAACAGCACCTGGCCTTCCCACAGCGCCGGGTCGTGCACGTCGCGCGGCTCGGGCGCGATGTTCATGTCGCCCATGAACGCGAGGCGCGCATGCGCGGCCAGTGCGTCGCGGAGCGCTGCGGTCGCCGCCTTGCACCAGGCGAGCTTGTAGGCGTACTTGTCGCTGCCGACCGCCTGGCCGTTGGGGACGTAGGCGTTCACCACGCGCACGCCGCCGACGGTCGCCGCGATCACCCGTTTCTGCTCGTCGGCGAAGCCCGGCAGGCCGGTGACGACGTCGGTGGCGTCGAGGCCATCGCGCACCAGCAGCGCGACGCCGTTGTAGGTGCGCTGGCCGAACACGTGCGCGACGTAGCCGGCCTTGCGCAGCTCGTCGTGCGGGAACTTCGCGTCCTCGGTCTTCGTCTCCTGCAGCCCGACGACGTCCGGCGCGTTGGCCGCGAGCCAGTCGATGAGCCGCGGCAGGCGCACGTTGAGCGAGTTGACGTTCCAGGTGACGAGCTTCACGGCGGGTCGGCGTGGCGATCGGGTGGCGGGGACGCGCCGCCCTCGTGTCGCGGGCGGGTGGCAAGCACGAAGCATAACGCCCGGCACCGCGTGCGGTGGCCGGGCGCTGAACGGGTCCTGCGAAGTTGCGTCGGCTGGCTGGCTAACGCGGCGCGGCGGTGCGCCCGGCGTCCGCCGTGCGTCGCGCCGGGGTCTTCGGGTAGCCCGCCTGGTCGAGCATCGCGTTCCACTTCGCCTCGTTGTACCCCTTGGCGATCAGCTTGTCGCCGACCTGCATCACCGGCGCTTCCATCTCGCCGGTGAGCTGCTTCAGCTTCTCGGCGTTGTTCGCGTCCTCGACGTCGACGGTCGCGAAGGGGATGCCGCGGCGGTTGAGCAGCGCCGCGGCCGAGTCGCAGGCCTCGCCGCACGGGAACGTGTAGAGCGTCACCGGGAAGCGCTCGGACGCGTAGCGCACCGCGATCGGGGTCTCGTTGGTCTCGATCGTGTTGCCGTAGACGCGCTTGGTCTGGACGTCCTTGGCGCCGGCCGCGGGCACGCGGTCGGAGTAGACGACGCGCCCATCCGGGTCGAGGTAGCGGTAGACCTGGCGTTCCTGCGCGGCGGCGCCCGCGGCGAGCGCGAGGGCGAGCATGCCGCAAAGCGAAGCGAGCGCGGTCGGGCGAGCGGACATCGTGGCCTCCGTCAGGATGACGTTGTCATTCCATTATGGCGCAAAAGCGCGTCGATTTGGGGCTTGCGCCCGCGGAAGGCGACGAACGAGTCGAGCGCCGGCCGGCTGCCGCCGCGCGCCAGGACCTCGTCCCGGAAGCGCGCGCCGGCGACCGGCGAGAGCACGCCTTCCTCCTCGAAGAGGCTGTATGCGTCGGCGGAGAGCACCTCCGCCCACTTGTAGCTGTAGTAGCCGGCGGCGTAACCGCCGGCGAAGATGTGCCCGAAGGCGTGCATGAAGCGGTCGTAGTCGGGCCGAGGAACGACGGCGACTTCCCGACGGGCGGCGGCGAGCACGGCGCGCGCATCGCGGTGCGCGCCCGGGCGGCCCGGCACGTATTCGGTGTGCAGGAGCATGTCGAACAGCGCGAACTCGATCTGCCGGACGGTGGCGAGTGCCGCTCTGGAAGTTCTTTGCCGCCCGCATGCGGTCGAAGAGTGCGCGCGGCAGCGGCATTCCGGTGTCGACGTGCGCGGTCATCGACTGCAGTACGTCCCACTCCCAGCACCAGTTCTCCATGATCTGCGAGGGCAGCTCCACCGCATCCCACTCGACGCCCTGGATGCCGGACACGCCGGGCACGTCGACGCGGGTGAGCAGCAGGTGCAGGCCGTGCCCGAACTCGTGGAACAGCGTGACGACCTCCCGGTGCGTGAACTGCGCCGGTCGGCGCCGGCCGTCGACCACGGCCGGCGCGGCGAAGTTGCAGGTGAGGAAGGCGACCGGATGGCGGATGCGCTCGCCGTCGCGGCGGCGGTTCACGGCATCGTCCATCCAGGCGCCGCTCTGCTTGCCCTCGCGCGCGTAGAGGTCGAGGTAGAACTGCCCGACGCGCCCGCCGTCGCGGTCGCGGATGTCGTAGAAGCGCACGTCGGGGTGCCACACCGGCGCCTGCGACTCGGCGATCGCGACGCCGTAGATCGTCTCCACCAGCCGGAACAGGCCGGCGAGCACGCGGTCTTCGCGGAAGTAGCGCTTCACTTCCTGCTCGGAGAAGTCGTAGCGCTGCTGGCGCAGCTTCTCGGAGGCGTACGGCAGGTCCCACGCCTGCGGGTCGGCGATGCCGAGCTCGGTGCGGGCGAAGCCGGTCACCTCCGCGTAGTCCCGCTCGGCGAACGGGCGCGCCCGGCGCGCGAGATCGCGGACGAACGCGAGCACCTCGGCAGGCGCGGCGGCCATCTTCGGCACCAGCGAGACCTCGGCGAAGTTGGCATAGCCCAGGAGCGCCGCTTCCTCGGCGCGCAGCGCGAGGATGCGCTCGATCAGCGCCGTGTTGTCGAGCGCCGGTTCGGCGCCGAGGTCCGAGGCCAGCGTCGAGTAGGCGCGGTGCATCCGCGCACGGAGCGCGCGGTCGTCGGCGTACTGCATCACCGGCAGGTAGCAGGGCGCGCGCAGCGTGAGCTTGTGGCCGCTGCGTCCTTCGGCCTCCGCTTCGGCACGGGCCTGCGCGATCACGTCGGCCGGGACGCCGGCGAGCGCCGCGGCATCCTCGACGTAGTGCGCCCACGCATTGGTGGCGTCGAGCACGTTGTCGTCGAACTTCGCCGAGAGGTTGGCGAGCTCCTCCTGGACCGCTTTGAACCGCGCCTTGCGCTCGGCAGGCAGCTCGGCGCCGCCGAGGCGGAAGTCGCGCAGCTCGTTCTCGACCACCCTGCGCTTCGCGCCGTCGAACGCCGCGAACGCGGGGCTCGCCGCGATCGCCTTGTACTTGCCGTACAGCCGCTCGTCCTGGCCGAGGTCGGCGTAGAACGCGGTCACCTTCGGCAGGTTGCCGTTGTAGGCCTCGCGCAGCGCGGGCGTGCTCACCACCGCGTTCATGTGCCGCACCGCGGTCCACGCGCGGTCCAGCCGGTCGAGCGCCGCGGCGATGGGCGCGGCGACGCCGTCCCAATCGGCCGGCGCGGCCGAGGTCGCGATGCGTTCCACGGTCGCGCGGCATTCCGCGAGCAGCGTCTCGATCGCCGGCGTGACGTGCTCGGGTGCGACGAGGTCGAAGCGGGGCAGGTCCGCGCAGTCGAGGAGCGGATTGTCGTTGGCGTTCATGCGTGGTTTCCCTGGGCGATGCGCGCGTCCACGCGGGCGAGGTCGGCGGGGCTGCCGACGTTTTCCCACGGGCCGTCGTACGGCTCGCCGGTGACTTGCCCCTGCTCGATCCAGTCGAGCAGCAGCGGCAGCAATTTGAGGCGCGTCCCGCGCGGAAGTTCGCGGAACAGCGCGGTGTCGAAGAGGCCGATGTTGCCGTAGGTGCGGGTCGGGCCGGTGCCCGCGGCGATGCGTCCCGGCGTGCCGGGGTGCAGCACGAAGTCGCCGCGCGGGTGGAACGCGGGGTTCGGCACCATCACGAGGTGGACGCGCGGCTCTCGCGGGTCGGCGGCGATCGCCCGGGCGCGCGGCATCAGCTGCGCGTAGTCGTAGGCGGTCCAGAGGTCTCCCGACACCACCAGCACCGGGCCCGCGGGCAGGAGCGGCATCGCGGTGGCGATGCCGCCCGCGGCCTCGAGCGGCTCGGGCTCGCGCGACCAGCGGATCGCGACGCCGTGCGCGTGTCCGTCGCCGAGCGCTTCCACCAGGCGATCGGCGAGGTGCGCCGCGTTGATCACGACGTCGGTGACGCCGGCCGCGGCGAGCGCGCGGACCTGGCGCACGATGAGCGGCACGCCGCCGACCGGAAGCAGCGGCTTCGGCGTCGCGTCCGACAGCGGCCGCATGCGCTCGCCGCGGCCCGCGGCGAGGATCATCGCGGTGAGGGATGCAGGCATCAGCACGCGCCGCCGCACTGCGCCACGCGCGCCTCGAGCCGATCGAGCAGCCGTGCGAGCGGCGCGAACTCGGCATAGCGCTGGGCGACCGGCTGCACGTAGGCGAGGAAGCGCGGCGTGTCCTCGACGTAGCCCGGCTTGCCGTCGCGGTGCCTGATGCGCGCGAAGATGCCGAGCACCTTGAGGTGGCGCTGCAGCCCCATCCACTCGCAGGCGCGCTGGAACGCGGCGTAGTCCGGGTCGACGGGAAGGCCCGCGTGCCGCGCCTTCTCCCAGTAGCGGATCGTGCCGTCCCGGACGAACTCCTCGGGCCAGGAGCGGAATGCGTCCTTGTAGAGCGACAGGATGTCGTAGGTGATCGGCCCCTCGACCGCGTCCTGGAAATCGAGCACGCCCGGATTGGGCTCGGACACCATCAGGTTGCGCGGCATGTAGTCACGATGCACGAACACGCGGGGTTGCGCGAGGTGGTCGGCGATCAGCGTGTCGAACACGCGCGCGAGGTCCGCGCGCTCGGCGTCCGTCAGCAGGGCGCCGAGGTGGCGGCCGACGTACCAGTCGGGGAAGAGCATCAGCTCGCGGCGCAGCAGCGCGTCGTCGTAGGGCGGAAGCGCGCCGGGCCGGGTGGCGAGCTGCCACCGCACCAGCGCATCGGTGGCGTCGGCGAACAGCGAGGGGGCGTTGGACGCGTCGAGCGCCGCGAGGTAGGTGGACGTGCCGAGGTCCGTGAGCAGCAGGAAGCCGCGCTCGAGGTCCTGCGCGAGCACGCGCGGCGCGTGCACGCCGGCTGCGGCGAGCAGCGCGGCGATGCGCACGAACGGCCGGCAGTCCTCGGCGGGCGGCGGCGCATCCATCGCGATCAACGTGCGCTGGCCGAACGCCGGAGCGTCGGGGGTCACCCGGAAGTAGCGGCGGAAGCTCGCGTCCGCCGAGGCCGGCGCGAGTGCGTACGCGCGGGTCCCGAGCGTCGCCGCGATCCAGTCGTCGAGTTGCCGGGCGCGGGGGTCCGCGTCCGGGCGGCCTTGATCGGTCATCGGGGGTCGGGTGCCTTGCGCACCCCGAGGGCGCCGCGCCGCGGAAGGCCGGCGACGGCAGGATAGAATGCGGGCGATTCTAGCAAAGCACGCAGGCGACACCTCCCGAATGCTTCCGCGGTCCCGGCTCTGGCTTGCGCTCGCCGCGTTGCTCCCCGTGTCGGTGTGCGCGCCGACGGCGTACGCGCAGGGCGACGAGGGGCTGCGACTGCGCGCGGCGCGCGAGCTGGCGCCGCCGGGACCGCCGGTGGATGCGGCCGGGCGCCGCGTTGCGCCGGGCGGCGGCGACGAGGCCACGACGGTCTTCCTGCGCGCCGACCGGCTCGAGGGCACGTCGTCACGCGTCGAGGCGAGCGGGCGCGTCGAGTTGCGCACGCGGCGCGAGACCGTTCTCGCCGACTGGCTCGCCTACGACCTCGCCACGGAGGAGGTCCACGGCACGGGCCACGTGACGCTGCGGCAGGGCACGGACTGGGTCTCCGGCTCGGCGATCCGCTACCGGCGCGACACCGAGACCGGCTATTTCGAGGATCCGCGCTTCTCGGTGGGCGAGGTCGGCGTGCGCGGCGATGCCGATCGCCTCACCTTCGTCGGCCCCGACCGCTACGACATCCTCAAGGCGCGCATGACCACGTGCGTCGCGCCGCGCGAGGACTGGTTCCTGCGCGGCGAGTCGATCGAGATCGACACCGCGAAGAAGGTCGGCGTCGCCCACGACGCGCGGCTCGACTTCATGGGCGTGCCGCTGCTGTATTCACCCTGGGTGGAGTTTCCGCTCTCCGGCGACCGCAAGTCGGGTTTTCTGGTGCCGGTCATCGGCCAGTCGGGCACGCGCGGTTTCGACGTTGCAGTGCCCTATTACTTCAATCTCGCGCCGAACTACGACGCGACGGTGACGCCGCGCATCATGACCAAGCGCGGCCTGCAGGTCGGCGGGCAGTTCCGCTACCTGTTCGACGCGCCGCAGCCGATCCAGGGCGAGGCCTACGCCGAGGTCCTGCCCGACGACCGCCAGACCGACACCACGCGCTGGCTCTACTCGTGGCGCCACAACCAGCAGCTGACGCCCTGGCTCGCCGGCTACCTGAACCTGAACCGGGTCTCCGACGACAAGTACTTCGCGGACCTGGCCGAGCGCGTCGCGATCACGTCCCAGTCCTCGCTGGTCCAGGAAGGCGGGCTGTCCGCGACGTGGGGCCCGCTCACCGTGCTCGCGCGGCTGCAGCGCTTCCAGACGCTGCAGGACGAGAACGCGCCCATCCTGCCGCCGTACGACCGTGAGCCGCAGGTCCTCGCCACGCTCTCCGAGGTCCGCTGGAACGACTTCTCGCTCTCGGGATTCGGCGAGTACGCGTACTTCCGGCGCAACGACGTGGACGAGGGCGGCCGCGCCGTGCTGTTTCCGCAGCTCGAGTGGCGCCGCCAGACGCCGGGCGCGTTCGTCGCCGCACGCGCGAGCGTGCACGCGCGGCAATACGACCTTTCCGATCCGCTGGCCGGCGGCGACGGCACGCCCTCCGTCGTGGTGCCGATCGGGAGCCTGGACGCGGGGCTGGTGTTCGAGCGCGACTTCCGCACGTTCGACACCGACTTCGTGCAGACGCTCGAGCCGCGCGCGTTCTACGTCTACATCCCCTATCGCGACCAGTCGCGGCTGCCGGTGTTCGACACGGCACAGGACGACTTCAACTTCTCGCAGCTGTTCGCCGAGAACCGCTACGTCGGCAACGACCGCATCGGCGACGCCAACCAGCTGACGCTCGCCGTCACCTCGCGCCTGCTCGATCCGAAGACGGGGGCGGAGCGGCTGCGCGTCAGCCTCGGCCAGCGCTTCTACTTCGAGGGCGAGCGCGTCACGCTGCCGGGCGAGGTGCCGCGCTCGGGATCGAGCTCCGACATCCTGCTCGGCGCCGAGGGCCGCCTTACCGAGGCCTGGCTCGTGAACGGGCTGGTGCAGCAGAACCTGGACACCGGGACGACCGAGCGCTTCAACATCGGCGCGCGCTGGAATCCGGAGCCCGGCAAGGTCGTGGCCGGGACGTGGCGCTACACGCGTGAGGCGGGCAGTGCCGTCGGCGGCATCAACGAGCTGAAGCAGTTCGACCTCGCGACGCAGTGGCCGCTCACGCCGCAGTGGACGTTCCTCGGCCGCTGGAACTACTCGCTCGTCGAGAGCAAGACCCTGGAGGCGCTCGCCGGTGTCGAGTACAATGCGGACTGCTGGGTGCTACGCGCGGTGGTGCACCGCCTGACCACGACGACCGAGCAGGCGACCACCGCGGTCTACCTGCAGCTCGAGCTCACGGGACTCGCGCGCATCGGCACGAATCCGCTCGATCTCCTGCGTCGCAGCGTGCCGGGCTTCCTCCGCTCCAACGATCCGGCGCGGCAGGCGCGCGGCACCGGCATCGATCCCTATCCCGAGTTCTGAGGTTCGCGATGGCGACACGCGGTCTGGTTCGGCCCTTTGCGGTGCTCGCAGCGATGCTTGCGGCGGTGCTGGCGCACGCGCAGACGCCGCCTGCCGCGCCACGCCCGGCGCCTGCGATGCAGCTGCGCACCACGCCACCGTCGGCGACGCCGGCATCGCGCGAGGCGCTGCTCGACCGCGTGGTCGCGGTGGTCAACGACGAGGCGATCACGCAGTACGAGGTCGCCGAACAGCGCCGTTCGGTGCTGATGCAGATGCGCGAGGCGAAGGTGAGCCCGCCGTCGCCCGACGTGCTCGACCGCCAGGTGCTCGAGCGGCTGATCACCGAGCGGGCGCTGCTGCAGTTCGCGAAGGAGACCGGCGTGCGTGTCGACGACACGGCCGTGGAACGCACGGTGCAGCGCATCGCCCAGGAGAACAAGCTCTCGCCCGACGAGTTCCGCAAGGTGCTCGAGCGGGAGAACATCCCCTACGCGAAATACCGCGAGGACATCCGGCGCGAGATCACGCTGCAGCGGCTGCGCGAACGCGAGGTGGAGAGCCGCGTCGGGGCCAGCGACGCCGAGGTCGACCAGTTCCTCGCGACGTCGGCGGCACGCGACGGCGGCGACGTCGAGTACCTGCTCTCGCACATCCTCGTCACGGTGCCGGAGCAGGCGTCGCCGGACCAGGTCGCGGCGCGGCAGCAGCGCGCGGTCACCGCGCTGCAGCAGGTGAAGACCGGCGGCGACTTCGCGCAGGTCGCGGCGTCGTTCTCCGACGCGCAGGACGCGCTGACGGGCGGCAACCTCGGCTGGCGCAGCGCGGCTCGACTGCCGACGGTGTTCGTCGAGGTGGTGCGCGGCCTGGACAAGGGCGGCGTGTCGAACGTGCTGCGCAGCCCGGCCGGCTTCCACATCGTGAGGCTGGTCGACGTCCGCGACCGCAACGCGCCGACGATCGTCGACCAGACGCGCGTGCGGCACATCCTGATCCGCGTCAGCGAGACGGTTGCCGACGCAGACGCCAGGGTCCGCATCGATCGCGTCAAGGACCGCCTCGACTCCGGCGCGAAGTTCGAGGACATGGCGCGCGTCAACTCCGAGGACGGGTCGGCGGCGAAGGGCGGCGAGCTCGGCTGGCTCAACCCGGGCGACACCGTGCCGGAGTTCGAGCAGGCGATGAACCGGCTCGCGCTGGGCGAAACCTCCGGGCCCGTGCGCACGCAGTTCGGCTGGCACCTGATCAGGGTCGAGGAACGCCGCAAGCAGGACGTCTCCAAGGACCGGCAGCGCGAGCAGGCGCGCACTGCGATCCGCCAGCGCAAGGCCGACGAGCAGTTCCAGGAGTTCGTGCGCCAGACCCGCGACAGAGCCTACGTCGAATACAAGGCCGACGACCGCTAGGCCGGGAATCTGCTGCGGGGCCGACCCGCTTTGTTGCTCGGGGGCTCGAAATCCTCGCGTACGAAGTCGGTACGTTCCGGGTTCTCGGCCCCTCGCGCCGCGCATCTCGGCCTCCTTGCGACGATTCCCGGCGCTACCGCAGATCCGTAACGCGGTCGGGCAGGATCGCCACGCGCACCAGCGCGACCGGTGCGGGCGCGTCGAACGCGAGTTGGATCCGCAAGGCGTCGATCGAACCGGCGCGCCCGGGCGGCAGTCGCGCTTCCGCGCCTGCAGTGGCGGCGAGCGGCACCCACGGCGCATCGTTGCCCTCGCGCCCCTCGACCCGCAGCGTGCGCGGCACCGCGCCGTCGGTCAGCACGACCAGACGCCACACGCGCGCGCGGTCCAGCATGAGCTCCGCCGGAGTGACCAGCACCGTCGCGCCCGACGCATCGGGGGTGATCACGGCCCGGCCGGGCAGCGGCGCGAGCGTGCCGCGCTCGGCAGTCCATCCGTCCGCGTCGGCATGCCCGGGCGCGCCGAACGTCCACAGCTTCGATCCCGGCGACAGGTGTGCGCGCGCGAGCAGGAAGTCCTTCGCGGCGTCCTCGAGCGGCGTGTTGCGCCAAGCGGTGAACGGGTCGTGGCCGGGCTTCCCGGCATTGCCGCCGTCCGAGCCCGACCACGCCATCGGCGAGACGAAGCGCGCGCCGTAGTTCCACATGTCGCGCAGGCCGCGGTACGCTGCCGCGTAGGTCGGCAGGTCCTTCGGGTGCGACAGGTCTGCCGAGTTGAACTCGACCACGGCCCACTGCGGGTCGATCGCGGCGAACGCGCCGAACAGCGAATGCGCGCCTTCCATGCGGATGGCGTTCTGCGCCGACGCGCCGTAGAGGATCGCGCCGAGGTGGCCCTGCGCGGGCTTCGCGCCCTCGACCGACATGCCGCCGCTGTCGTAGTTCTTCACCGGGCTTGCGACGGTGAGCGCGAAGGGCATCGCCCACGGGAGGGGGGCCATGAACCCCTGCGACGACCAGATGCGCTCGCGCGGGATGCCCGCTTCGACCAGCCATCGCGACAGCTCGTCGTAGTGCAGGTCGACCAGGTGCCGCCGGAACGTCTCCCACTCGCGCACCCAGGGCAGCTCCCAGTAGGGCGGCTTGGCCTCGTGATCGAGCACGCGCGGGGGGTCGACCGCATCCCAGTTCGCGAAGCGGCGCCCGGCGAGCCTGCTCGCGTCCGCGAGCGTGAGCGGGGTCTGGCGCCGATACGACGACAGGTCGGGCACGCCGGGCTCCGGACGCCCGGCGTAAGGTCCGGTGCCGGCGAGCCAGTGCCGGAACTGGCGCAGCGTCCCCGGGTTGTAGTCGAACCACGCCTTGCCGGCGAAGAACGGGTTGAGGTAGAGGTCGGGGTCGAGGTTCACGCCGACAAAGAGTTCGGGGTGCTCGCGCGCGAAGCGCGCGATGTGCCGTGCCGCCTGCTGCAGGTTGCGCCGCTTGTAGCGGCGGACGTCGCGCGCGTAGACGTTGAGCGTGAGCGCCCGCGCGAGCTCCGGGCTCTCGAACGCGCCGGCCAGGTTCTTGAGGTAGTCGTCGCCGGCCACCTCGTCCTGTTCGCTCCACTGGCAGTTCGCCGGATCCTGCTCCAGCACGTCGTTCACGTCCCAGCGCGGCGCGTCGCAGGCCGCGTCGCCCCAGATGCCGCCGTTCAGCGTGAACAGCATCGGCAGCTGCTTGTCGACCGCGTGGCGGAATGCGCCGCTGAGCGAGTCGTCGGACAGCCGTCGCTCGACCGGGCCCTGCGGGCAGCGATGCTCGACGTTCCAGTCGGGGTCGAACGCGTAGTCGTGCGCGGCGCCGCGCGTGGTGCGCAGGTAGAGCACGGGGATGCGCGTGCCGACGCGGGTCGTCGGCGAGACGTAGTCCGCGTAGTGCGTGTCGAGGCCGGCGGCAGCGCCCAGCGCGAGGCCGGACAGCGCGGGCAGCAGATGGAAGGGGATCGCGTCCGCGACGGCGAAGGCGCGCCAGCGCTCGAAAGCCGCCGGCTCGATCACGCTGCGCGTGCCGAGCGGCGTCTCGCTGCCGTCGTGTGCGATCGCGACGAGCGTCAGCCGGCGCCGGTCCACGCCCGCCTGCGCCGGCGCGGTCGCGAGGTCGAGCTCGAGGCGGAAGCCTGCGCTCGCGCTGCCGGGCATGCTCGCGTGCAGCGCCGCGACGTCCGGACGCGGCAGGCCGAGCGTCGCCGCGAACACGCGGCCGTCGATGCGTCCCTCGACCGCGCGAATCCCCGACGCCGCGAGCGCCCAGCCCGATACGACCACCGTCGGCCCCCGGATCGATTCGGAAGCAGGCGCATCGATGAAGCCGATCGGGCTCGCGGCCGAAGGCGCGGCGCGTCCCGCGATCGCGGCGGGTGGCGCGGCGCTGCGGCGCCCGTACTTCTGGATGGCGTAGAACTCGACCGCCGCGACGACCACGACGACGGCGAGCACCGCGAGCAGCGGAGCGGTCGCCTTGCCGGCCTGCCGTTGCCGGCGGCCGCTCACGTCACGGCGCCGCAACGCGGGTCCGTCACAGCCCACACACCTGCCGCCTGCACTCCGGGTCGACGCCGACCGCCGCGGCAGGTCCTATTCGGTCTGGTAGACGTAGGGCTTCTGCGCAACCTTGCCCTTCGCCATTTCGCGCCCTTCGCCGAGGTCGCGCGGATCCCGGTCCCACCAGGTGGCACGGGCAGCGCGCTGCCGTTCGGGCAGGTCGGGCCGCTTCTCCAGCAGTTCGCGGATGAACTTCGTGTGTTCGGATTCGTAGCTGCGGGACGGGAGCATCGGCATTGCGAGCATCCGGTTGGGCACGACGAGGCGATTCTAGCAGGCCGATGGCATGCACTCGTGGACCTAGCGCGAACCCTCGTCGCCGACGGCGTGCGTGCCGTGCCGTCCCGCCACCAGCGGGATGCCGTAGAGCCGGCACTCGATCGCGCCGTTGTAGAGCGGGATGCGCCTCGCCACCCGAAGCCCGATGCACTTGGCAAGCGCGGGGTCGCCGGAGAGCAGCCATGCGTGCCAGCCGGCGAAATGCTGCTTCAGCGCATCGCCGAGGCGCGGGTAGAAGGCCGCGAGCCGTTCACGGTCGGACAGCCGTGCGCCGTAGGGCGGGTTCGACACGAGGACGCCCTCGGCTGCCGGTGCCGCGCGCACGAGGACGTCGGTGCGCTCGATGGCGACGAACGCGTCGACCTTGGCCGCCTTCGCGTTGGCTGCGCATTTCGCAACCGCGCCGGCCTCGCTGTCGCTCGCGAACACCATCACCTGTTGCGGCGGCGCGACGACGCGATCCTGGGCCTTCTGCCGCATCCGCTGCCACGTGGGGCCGTCGTACCACGCGAGCTTCTGGAACCCGAACGTGCGCGCGAGGCCCGGTGCACGATGCGCCGCGAGAAGCGCCGCCTCGATCGCGATCGTGCCGCTGCCGCACATCGGGTCGAGCAGCGGCAGGCCGGCTCGCCATCCGGCGAGCGCCAGCAGCCCCGCCGCGAGATTCTCGCGCAGCGGCGCCTCCTCGGTGTCGCGGCGCCAGCCGCGCTTGAACAGCGGCTCGCCGGAGGTGTCGAGGTAGATCGTGGCGGTGTCGGCGGTCAGGTGCACGTGCACGCGCACGTCGGGCGCGCGCTTGTCCACCGACGGCCGCCCGCCCGTGTCGGCGCGGAAGCGGTCGCAGACCGCGTCCTTCACCGTCAGCGTCGCGAATTCGAGGCTGGTGAGCGGCGAGCGGGTCGCGGCCACGTCGACGCGCAGCGTGCGGTCGCCGCGGAAGTGGGTCGGCCAGGGCACGGCCTTGGCGAGGGCGTGGACGTCGCGCTCGTCGCGGTAGCGGCCGCCGCCGACGCGCCACAGGACGCGGCTCGCGAGGCGCGACTCGAGGTTCGCGCGGCAGGCGAGCTCGAGCGGTCCCGCGAAGGCGACGCCGCCGTCGGCACGGACGATGCCGCCCGCGTCGAGTGCGGCGAGCTCGTCGGCGAGCGGCGCCTCGAGCCCGCGCGGGCAGGGGGCGAAGAAGCGCTCGGTCATGTGCAGCGATCCGGGGGCGTTGGTGGCGGCTACTTGAGCAGCCGGCGCCGGGTGAGCGCCAGCGCGACGTAGTACGCGGCGAACGCGTAGGTCGCCAGCACGGCGACGTGCAGCAGGATCGCGTCCGGGATGCGCCCGAGCATCAGCGGCCGCGCCAGGTCGATCGCGTGCTTGAGCGGCAGGATCTCGGCGGCGGCGGCGAGCCACGCCGGAAGCTGCTCGACCGGGAAGTAGACGCCGGAGAGGAGCAGCATCGGCGTCAGCACCAGCGTGAAGAAGTACGTGAAGAAGTCGTAGCCCGGCGCGAGCGCGTTCATCACCAGCCCGAACGCGCCGAACACCAGCCCGACGAGGAAGCCGATCGGCAGGATCGCCAGCGCGAACGGGGTGCGGCCGAAGCCCAGCGCCATCAGCACGAGCAGGATCGCGATCGTCGACATCAGCGCCTTGGTCGCGCACCAGGTCCACTCGGCGAGCATCACGTCGTCGAGCGCAATCGGCGCGTTGATGATCGCGTCCCAGGTGCGCTGCACGTGCATGCGCGAGAACGCCGAGTACATGCCCTCGAAGCTCGCCGTGAACATCGCGCTCTGGCAGACCATGCCGGTGCCGATGAAGGCGACGTAGGGCATGCCGCCGACCTCGCCGATCAGCGCGCCGATGCCGTAGCCCAGCGCGAGCATGTAGAGCAGCGGATCGGCGATGTTGCCGAGCACGCTCGCCACGGCCAGCTTGCGCCACACGAGCAGGTTGCGCTGCCACACCGGATAGAAGCGCGTCGAGAACGACGGCGGGCGCCAGTGCCTGGCGCCGGACGTGGCGGCGAGTGCGGTGGTATGCATCGGAGTCCTGCCGGATCAGTCGCGGAGCTCGCGACCGGTGAGCTTGATGAACAGGTCCTCGAGATTCGCGGGCCGGTGCAGGTAGCGCACGCCCGGCCGGCCGGCGAGATCGTCGAGCAGGGGCTTCGGGTCGCGCGCGTAGCAGAACGCGGTTTCGCCGGCGAGCTCGAGGCGGGCGGCGATGTGCCGCCCGTGCCGCTCCGCCCAGTGCTTCGCCTCGTCGCCGTAGACTTCGATCACTTCCGGTTCGACGTGCTCCGCGAGGAGCGTGCGCGGCGTGTCGCAGGCAATCAGCGTGCCGTGGTCGATCACCGCGAGCCGCGTCGCCAGCCGCTCGGCCTCGTCCATGAAGTGCGTGGTGAGCAGGATCGTCTTGCCCTGCGCGACGAGCTGGCGCAGGCCGTCCCAGATCAGGTGGCGCGCCTGCGGATCGAGTCCCGTGGTCGGCTCGTCGAGAATCAGCAGATCGGGGTCGTTGACCAGGGCACGCGCGAGCGTCAGGCGCCGCTTCATGCCGCCGGAGAGCGTGCGGATCGGCTGCTTGCCCTTGCCGGAGAGGCCGGCGAACTCGAGCAGCCGCGGCATGCGCGTCTCGATGACGCTACGTGCGATCCCGAAGTAGCGCCCGTAGATGCGCAGGTTCTCGGTGACCGTGAAGTCGGGGTCGAGGTTGTCCATCTGCGGGACGACGCCGACGCGGATGCGCGCCTCGCGCGCGGCCTTCGGCACGGGCTCACCGCAGAGCGTGATCGTGCCGCCGTCGGGGTCGACGAGGCCGAGGCAGCAGCGCAGCGTCGTGGTCTTGCCGGCGCCGTTCGGCCCGAGCAGCGCGAAGCACTCGCCGCGGCGGATGTCGAAGGACAGTCCGCGCACGACGTCCTGGCCGCCATAGCGTTTCACCAGCCCCTCGACCGACAGGATCGGGGCGACGCTCGCGCGTTCGGCGATCGCGACCGCGTCCATGCCGGCTAGGGCCCGTTCGCGTTCGTAGGCATGGTGTGAACGGGTCCTATGCACCCGGCATCACGGGGTGATGCCGCCACATGCCCGCGATCACGCGCGAGAGCTGCGGCAGCCGGCCGTGGAAGAAGTGCCCGCAGCCGGGAAACACGGTCACCGGCAGCAGCTGCGGACGCGCCCACGCGAGCACGTCGGCGAGCGGCACCACGTCGTCGTCCTCGCCGTGGATCACGATCGTATCGGCGGGCACGTCCTCGACCGGGAAACGACGCACCGCCGGTCCGACGAGCACGACGCGTTCGGGCGCAACCAGCTTCGCGACGCGCGCGGCGACGAACCCGCCGAACGAAAACCCGGCCAGCACCACCGGCAGGTCTCCGCATCGTTCGCGCCCGTGCGCGAGCGCGGCGAGCGCGTCGGTCGTCTCGCCCGCGCCGGCGTCGAACGCACCCTCGGAGGCGCCGACCCCGCGGAAATTGAAGCGCACCGCCGCGTAGCCCAGCGCGAACAGCGTCTTCGCCAGCGTATGCGCGACCTTGTTGTCGAGCGTGCCGCCCTCGACCGGGTTCGGATGGTGGACGAGCGCGAGGCCGCGCAGCGGCTCGGACGGGACGTTGAGGGCGACCTCGAGCGCCCCTGCGGGCCCGGGAATCGTGTAGCGCTCGAGCGTGCGCGGGTTCAAATGCGCAGGCGCTCGACGATTTCGCCCCGCATCACGTGCCGGTCGATGATCTCGTCGATGTCGGCGCGGTCGACATACGTGTACCAGACCGCTTCAGGGTAGACGACGATCACCGGCCCCTCCTCGCAGCGGTCGAGGCAGCCGGCCTTGTTGACGCGGACCTTGCCCGCGCCCGCGAGGCCGAGCGCCTTCACGCGCGCCTTGGCGTAGGCCGAGAGCTCGGTCGCCGCGAACTCGTTGCAGCACTTCTCCGGTGCCTCGCGCTGGTTGCAGCAGAAGAACACGTGGCGCTGGTAGTAGCTCATGACGCGGTGGCTCGGTGGGGGGCGGATTATAGCGGATCGCGCCCGGTCGGCCCCGTGTGCCCGGCGGCGGCGGCGAGGCCCCAGCCCGGCTGTCCGGCCAGCGCGAACAGCCAGAGCGCCGCGGCGAGCGGCCATGCGACGAGGATGCTGCGCGTCAGTCCGTTGAAGTTGAGCAGATGCCCGTAGCGCCAGTTGAACAGCGTGAGCGGTGCCGCGGCCTGCAGCACTTCGGGAACGAACAGGGGCGCAAGCAGCGACGACAGCAGCGCGGTCGCGCAGATCGTGACCTGCGCGGGACGCGGCAGCAGGATCGCGGGGACAAGCAGCAGGGCCCCCGCCGCGATTCCGAGCAGCACGCCGTAGGACAGCCACGACTCGAACACCGCGGGCTTGAGCAGCAGGAACGCCGCGATGCCCTTGATCAGCAGCGCCGCACCCACGGCGAGCAGCACGGCACCGCCGGCATGGCGCCGGTCGCGCGCGAGCAGCGCGGCGAACAGTCCGACCCCGACCAACTGGAACGCGCTTTCGGCGGCCTCGATCAGCGCCGCGGCGGTGTCGCCGGAAGCCGCGTCCGGACCGGACAGCGGGATCGGCGCCGGGTCGAACGTCAGCGCGAACGGCGCGATGGCCGGGTTGGTCTGCGCGACCAGCCACACCGCGAGCAGCGCGAGCCCGACGTCGCCGGTCGCGCCCGGCAGCGCGATCCGCCGGCGCGCGCGTCGCAGCACGCCACGCAGCGGCGAGTCCGCGTAGAGCGCGCCGGCGAGGCCGCCGACGAGCGCGCCGGCGGTGTTGGCGACGAGGTCGGTGGTGTTCGCGTCGCGCGCGGGGAGGTACCACTGCCCGGTCTCCATCGCCGACGACAGCGCGATCCCGGACAGCATCGCGGCGACGGCGCGGAACGCGGGGGTCGCGCGCGGCGGGATCAGCGCGACGAACAGGCCGAGCGGCACGTACGCGAGCACGTTTGCGACGATGTCGAAGCGCGTGGCCCGGAACGACCAGGACGCGGACGTCCAGAAGGGGGTGCCCGGGACCGGCGCGATCCACTCGCCGAACGGCTGCAGGCTCGCGTAGGCGATGGCGAGCGCGTACATCGCAGCCATCGCGTGCGGGAGGTGCGAGACGCGCGCCAGACGCTCGTCCTCCGGCTCCCGGCGCGTGGCGGCGGTCGGGATTCCGGTCATGGGCGCGATGATCGCACGCGCGCCGTCGCGGCGCACGCGCGCGGGCCCCTCGAGCGGCCGGTCAGCGGACCTTGACTTCGGTCCAGATTCGGTTCAGCACGCGGCGCTCCCGGCGGCCGTAGTCCTTCAGCATCTGCAGCTTCCTCAGGCCTTCCGCGCCGGGAAACACCGCCCTGTTGTTCCTGACGACGTCGTCGATGAACGGCATCGCGGCGGCATTGACATTGCCCGAACCGATCATGTTGGAGAGCTGCGCCGCGGTCTCGCCGACCAGCATGAAGTTGATGAACTCGTAGGCGAGGTCGGGGCGCGGGCCGGTCTTGTGCAGCACGAAGTTGTCGACCGCGAGCACCGCGCCCTCCCTGGGCGTCGACGAGGCGATCGAGAACGGCCTGCTGGCGTTCCTCGCGTCTGCCGCGGCCTGGAACATGTCGTTGCTGTAGCCGTGCGCGACCCAGATGTTGCCGATCGTGAGCTCCTTGATGTACGAGGACGCGTTGAACGCCGCCCAGTAGGGTTTGGCGCGCAGGATCAGCTCGCGGGCCTCCTTGAGCTTGCCTTCGTCGGTCTCGTTCGCGGAGTGGCCGAGGTACATCAGCGCGGCGGCGAAGAGCTCGCGCTGGCTGTCCAGCACGGTGACCTTGCCCTCGATCTTCGCGAGGTGCTCCGGCTCGAAGATCAGCGCCCAGGTGTCGGTCGGGAGCTGCAGCGCCTCGATCCGCTCCTTGTTGTACCCGATCAGCGTGATCGAGTACGCGTAGGGGATCGAGTAGCGGTTGTCCGGGTCGAAGAACAGGCCCCGGAACTCGGGCTTGATGTTCTCGAGGCCCCTGAGCTTCGACTGGTCGAGCTCGCGCAGCACGCCTTGCGCGATCAGCGTCTCGACCGCGTTGCCGGTCGGGACGATGATGTCGTAGCCGGTGGCGCCCGCGGCGAACTTGGCGAGCATCTCCTCGTTGTCCGAGAAGTAGTCCTGCACCAGCCGGCACTTGCAGGCGGCCTCGAAGGCCGTCGCGGTTTCCTCGGCGAGGTAGTTGTTCCAGTTGTAGAGGTGGAGCTCGCCCCTGCCGCCCCGGGTCCCGGTGCCGCCGTCGGCGGCAGCCTTCTCCGACGCGGCGTCCTCCGCGCTGCGCGGCTTGCAGCCGGCGAGCGCCAGCGCGAGCGCGGCCGCGGAGCCGGCGAGCAGGCGGCGGCGGTCCCCGCGCATCGTCAGCCCTTGCCCTTGATTGCGTCGGGCGCGATGCGGCTCGCGATCACGATCATCGTCAGCGTGATCAGCATGAGCAGCGTGGAGAGCGCATTCACTTCCGGCGTCACGGCGATCTTGATCATCGTGTAGATGGTGAGCGGGAGCGTCGGCACGCCGGCGCCGGCCGTGAAGAACGTGATCACGAAGTCGTCGATCGACAGCGTGAACGCCATCAGCGCGCCGGCGATGATGCCCGGCCTGATCAGCGGCAGCGTGACCAGCCTGAACGTCTGCCAGGGCGTGGCGCCGAGGTCGCGCGCCGCCTCGAAGATCGACTCGTCCATGCCGGCGAGGCGCGCGCGCACGATGATCGCGACGAAGCCGATGCAGAACGTCGTGTGGGCGACGATCACGGTGGCGAGCGACAGGCTCTCGGCGCCGAACGTCGAGATGAAGAAGATCAGCAGCGCCACGCCGAGCAGGATCTCCGGCATCGCAATCGGAGTCAGCACCATGAACGGCAGGATCTTCGAGCGGTAGCGGTGCATCGCGATGCCCGCCATCGTGCCGAGCACCGTCGCGAGCCCGGCGGCGACGAACGCGATGACCAGCGAGTTGACCGCGGCGGCCAGCATCTCCGCGTTCTCGAACAGCTTGCGGTACCAGTCGGTGGTGAAGCCGACCCACTCGGCGGAGAGCTTGCTGTCGTTGAAGCTGAAGACGACGACGACCGCGAGCGGGATGTAGAGGAACGCATAGACCGCGAGCGCCGCGGCCCACAGCAGCGGGGACCTACGCACGGGACATCCCCCTGCGTGCGAGCGCGGCGGCGAGCCCTGCGATCGCCAGCACGGCAATGGTCAGCATGATCGAGAGCATCGAGCCGAACGGCCAGTCGCGCGTGCCGAGGAAGCTCTCCTTGATCAGGTTGCCCACCAGCCAGTCGTCCTTGCCGCCGAGGATCTCGGGGATGGCGAACATACCGAGCACCGGGATGAACACCAGCGCCGAGCCCGAGAAGATGCCCGGCAGCGACAGCGGGAACGTCACCCGCCAGAAGCGGTCCCAGGCGTTCGCGCCCAGGTCCTGCGCGGCGTCGAGCAGCGTGGGGTCGTGCTTCTCGAGGTTGGTGTACAGCGGCAGGATCATGAACGGCAGGTGCACGTAGACCATGCCGACGATCACCGCGAAGCGCGAGAACAGGAGGTCGAGCGGGCCCAGGATGATCATCCAGGCGTAGACCCGCACCAGGAAGTTGCTCGCGAACGGCAGCACGCAGAGCAGCACCATGAGGTCGCGGTGGCGCTTCGGGCTGCGCGCGATCAGCAGCGCCACCGGGTAGGCGAGCACGAGGCAGACCAGCGTCGTCAGCGCGGCGACGCCGAAGGACTTGACGAAGATCTGGAAGTAGATCGAGTCGCTGAAGAAGACCTGGTAGTTCTCCAGCGTGAGCCCGGCGTCCTCGCCGGGTTGCGCGCCGAAGATCGGTGCGAGCGCCCCGAACTCGCCGGGGTAGCGGAAGCTCGCCACCACCATGATCAGCGACGGGACGAGGAAGAAGACGAGCAGGAACAGGAACGGCGGCCCGGAGACGAGCCAGCGCGTCATGCTGCGATCCTCGCTGCGCTTGGCGGACGGGGCGCTCATCGGGCCACCCCCCGCGCTGAGCGCTCCGGGCCCGATTCGGGCCGGCGGTCAGGCATCGAGGAACGCACCCGCCTCGGCCTTCCACGACAGCCGGACACGGTCGCCGACCTCGAAGAAGCGCGCGCGGCCCGGCGCGGAGTTGGCGAGCAGCGCCTCGAGGCGCGTGCCGTCGGGCAGGTCGACCAGGTAGGTGGTCACGTCGCCGATGTAGAGGAAGTCGTTGACCGTGCCTTCGAACTGGTTCGGGTCCGGCGCCGCATCGGCGGCGGCGCGGATCGACACCTGCTCGGGCCGGATCACCAGCACGCCGGACTGTCCCGCGCGCGCGCCCTCGCGCGCCGGCGCGGTGACCTCGCCGAGCTTGCCCAGCGCGAGCGTGAGGCGCCCGTTCTCGACCGACTTGACGGTGGCCTCGTGCATGTTGACGTTGCCGATGAAGTCGGCGACGAAACGGTTCCTCGGCGCGCCGTAGATCCGCGACGGCTCGTCCATCTGCTCGATGCGGCCCTTGTTCATCACCGCGATGCGGTGCGACAGCGCCAGCGCCTCGGACTGCGCGTGCGTGACGAACACGAAGGTCACGCCGACGTCGCGCTGCAGCCGGATCAGCTCGAACTGCATCTGCTCGCGCAGCTTCGCGTCGAGCGCGCCGAGAGGCTCGTCGAGCAGCAGCAGGCGAGGTCGGTTGACGAGACCTCGCGCCAGCGCGACCCGCTGCTTCTGGCCGCCCGAGAGTTCGTGCGGGAACTGGCCCGCCTTTTCGGCGAGCTTCACCTGCTCCAGCGCTTCCCGCACCTTGGCACGGATATCGCTTTCCGATTTGCCTGCCATCTTGAGCGGGAAAGCGATGTTCTGCGCCACCGTCATGTGCGGGAAGAGCGCGTAGCTCTGGAACACCGTGTGGATGGGTCGCTGTTCGGGCGGCGTGTCCTTGAGGTCGACGCCGTCGAGGACGATGGCGCCGGCATCGGGCAGGTCGAATCCCGCAATCATCCGCAGGAGCGTGGTCTTGCCGCAGCCCGAAGGCCCGAGCAGCGTGAAAAACTCGCCCGCATCGACCGCAAAGCTGACGTCGTCGACCGCGATGAAGTCGCCGAAGCGCCGGGTGACGTTGCGGACTTCGAGCAGCGCCATCGGCGCCTCTCCGGGGAACGTTGGACAGCCGAGAATTGTAGCGGCATTCGCTGCCCCGCAGCAAAGCGCCCGGCGACGTCCGGGCAGTCGGGGTGACGTGCAGCGTCACCTCGCGGGACCCGGTTCGGCGCATGCCTGCGGTGGGGCATCGCGCCAGGCCGAACGGACGAGATCCGCTGCAGGCACGGCGTGGTAACTTCGCTCGACATGGACCGTCCCGATCCCAAGGCTTCCTCGCTCCTCTCGCGCCTGCGGCAGCAGTCGGACGCGGTGCGCGCCGCCGAAACGCCGCAGCGCTCGACCGAGGACATCCTCCAGGATATGGACCAGCGCCTGTGGCGCCTGTACCGCTTCCTCGACGAGGCGCTTGCGCACCTTGCGGTGATCAAGCCGAAGGTCGCGCACGAGTTCCGCGTCGACCAGCTGGTCTCGCTGTCCGGCCTGCAGTTCGAGCAGGGTTTCGTCTCCTACCGTCGCCGGCATCTCGCCGGGCAGGAGCTGCTCGACTATGTCGAAGCCTTCTACCGGCTGACCGGCAGCCAGCGGATCAAGCTGCGCGTTCCGCCGACCGCCGTCGGCAACCTCGAGAACCGCCTCCGCAACGCGGGGACGCCGTTCCGCTACGAGGCCGAGCTCGACGAGCGCAAGGTGATCAAGGCCGGCATCTTCACGATCACCCCGGCGGTGACGGCCTCCGTGCGCTTCGACCCCGACTACCGCAGCCAGGAGATCGGCGTGCGGCTCACCAACGTCGACCGCTTCGAGTCGGTGAACCTCGAGTTCAGGCCCGAGCAGTTCGTCGAGGCCGCGTTCGAGGACCTGGTCCGCATGATGCTCGGCGAGTCCAACGCGTTCCTGCGCCGCGCGCCGCTCGCCGGGGTCGGGGCCGCCCGCAAGGCCCCGACGATCGACGAGCCGGTCGTCTATCGGGTCGAGAAGACCCTTCGCCAACGGTAGCGATCCCGTTGCACGAAGCACCGTCAGGAAAGTAGGGTCAGACTCGACTTTCCTTCACATTCCGCGATTGTCGGGTCGTTGCGCGTTTGGAAAGTCGAGTCTGACCCTACTTTCCCGGTTCACACCGGCCGCCAGATCAGTACGCCGATCAGCACCGCGAGCAGCACCGACAGCACGGCCATCCAGCGGTTGCGCGCGCGTTGCGAGGCTGCGAGCTCGAGCATCGCAGTGTCGGAGGCCGCCGCCGGACCGAGCAGGCGCTGGTGCAGCAGGCGCGGCAGTTCCGGCAGCGCGGCCGCGAGGTAGGGTGCCTCGGCGAGCAGGCGCCGCTTGACCGACGTGACCCCGACCTGATTCTCCATCCACCGCTCGAGGAACGGCTTCGCCGTCACCCACAGGTCGAGCTGCGGGTTGAGCTGCCGCCCGAGTCCCTCGATGTTGAGCAGCGTCTTCTGCAGCAGCGTGAGCTGCGGCTGGATCTCGACGTTGAAGCGCCGCGATGCCCGGAACAGCTGCATCAGCACCTTGCCGAGCGAGATCTCGGCGAGCGGCCGGTCGAAGATCGGCTCGCAGACCACCCGGATCTCGGTCTCGAGCTCGTCGACCCGCGTGTCGGGGGGCACCCAGCCGGACTCGATGTGCGCGGTGGCGACCCGCCGGTAGTCGCGGCGGAAGAAGGCGAGGAAGTTCTGCGCGAGGTAGCCCTGGTCGCGCTCGGACAGCGTGCCGACGATGCCGAAGTCGAGCGCGATGTACTTGCCGAAGTGGGCCGGGTCGGTGGCAACGAAGATGTTGCCCGGGTGCATGTCGGCGTGGAAGAAGCCGTCGCGGAACACCTGCGTGAAGAACAGCTCGACGCCGGCCCGCGACAGGCGCTTCAGGTCCACGCCGGCCTCGCGCAGCCGGTCGACCTGTGCGATCGGGATCCCCGACATGCGCTCCATCACCATGACCTCGGGCGTGCACCAGTCCCAGTGCACGCCGGGCACGAGCAGGTGCGGCGAGTGCAGGAAGTTGCGCCGCAGCTGCGAGCAGTTCGCGGCCTCGCGCATGAGGTCGAGCTCGTCCTCCAGGTTCTTCTCGAACTCCGCGACCACCTCGCGCGGCCGCAGGCGCTTGCCGTCGGACCACAGCCGCTCGACCAGCATCGCGCCGGTCTGCATCAGCTCGACGTCGTGGCGGATCACGTCGTTGATGCCCGGGCCGGAGCACCTTGACCGCGACCGGTGTCCCGTCGGGAAGCTCCGCGAAGTGCACCTGCGCGACCGACGCGCTCGCGATCGGAACCCGGTCGAACGACTTGAACACCGCGTCGATCGGCCTGCCGTAGGTCCGCGTCAGCGTGCGCTCGACGTGCTCGTAGTCGAACGGGGGGACCCGATCCTGCAGCCGCGCGAGTTCGTCCGCGAGGTCGGGGGGCAGCAGGTCGCGTCGGGTCGACAGCAGCTGGCCGAACTTGACGAAGATCGGGCCCAGGCTCTCGAGCGCGAGGCGCAGCCGCTCGGCGCGCGGACGGTCGAGCTTGCGCCAGAACAGCAGCCGGTTGACGACGGGACGCAGGCCGCGGACGCGCTCGTGGCCGAGCAGGAACTCGTCCAGCCCGTACTTCAGCGCGACGTGGACGATCCGGGCAAGGCGCAGGAGCCGCATGCCCCGGATTGTAGAGGACGGGGGGCGCGGGTCTCGCGCTGCCCGGGCGGGGCGGTCCGGCCGGGACCCGCTACGTCGCGGAGGGCGGAGGCGCGGCGTCGAGCCGCGCGATCCGCGCCGCGAGGGCTTCGGCGCGCGTTGCGAGCGCGGCGTTGTCGGCGGCGAAGACGCGCGCCTCGTCGCCGCGGGCCAGCGTCCCGGTCTCGTCGCGGAGGTAGCTCGCGACGTTGTCGGCGAGCCGCGTGCCGGCGTACTCCGGGAACGCGAGGATATGCCTGCCCGCGTCGGCGACGCGCTGTCCGACCACCGGCCCGAGCGCCTTGGCGAACGCGCGCTCGACGAACCACGGCAGCGTGCTCGCCAGCTCCTTCAGCGTCGCGATCAGCTCGGCGTCGCCGGTGGCCGTGACTCGCGCGTTCCAGTGCGACGGATCGGCAAGGAACCCGGGCACGTCGAGCGGCGACAGGTAGAGCTCCGCGTCGGCCGGATCGCCACCCGGGGAGCGCGCACCGATCGTGCCGTCGTCGCGCACCGTGTAGCCGGACGACACCGGACCGCACGCCAGCGTGAACGAGCGCCCGGCGTGCGGGTGCAGCTTCTCCCGCGCCCAGGTCTCGTCCCGGAGCACGCGGTTGGCGACCCGCTCGCCGATCGCGGATGCGGGGTCGGTCATCGCAGGTCCCGGTTCAGACCGGCGCAGGTTGCTGGTCGGGCTGCTGGATGCCGGCGAGAAGCCACCCGGACGATCCGTCCGCGGGCTTCGACAGATTCCAGATCTCGTCGAGGGGCCTCGGCATCGGCTCGCCGTCCTCGCGGACCAGCCCGCGGAAGCGCACGCTCGCCCAGTGGCGGTCACCGTCCGTCACCACTTCGAGGAGCTCCGCGTTCAACGCGACGACCTCGGTGGCGGCATGGTTGGCGCGGCCTTCGAGGTCGTGCGCGACCTCGGCGAAGAGTTCCGGCGTCATCACGTCGGCGAGCGCGTCGCGATCGTTCTTGTCGTAGGCATCCTGCACGCGCGCGAACTGCACCCGCGCCTGGCGGATGAACGGCTCGACCGCGAAGCCCGGGGGAACCTTCGGCGCCGCCGCGGGTACCGCGGGCGCCGCGTCGCGCGGAGCGCGGGCACCGCCGAACACCGGCTCGTCGGCGACCGGCGCGGGACCGGCGATCGTTCCGGCACCGGGCGCGCTGCGGGCGTATGCGAGCGGGCGCGACGGCGCCGCGCGACGCGCGAGGAACATGCGCAGCAGCGCGAACGCGGCGAGCGCGATCAGCACGACGACGATGAGACTCATCATTTCCTCGGCGATGCCGAGGTGCGCGGCGAGCGCGGCGAGCCCGAGGCCCGCGGCAATGCCGGCGACGGGACCCAGCCAGCGCGATGCCCCGGTTCGCGCCCCCGCGGCACCCGCGGCGGGGGCGCCCTTCATGGCTGCGGCGGCGCCGGGCTGCGCGGGCATCACCGGGTTGGACGCGGCACCGCTGGGTGCGGCTGCGGGCGACGACGGCGCCGCGGGCGGGGGTGTGGCCTGGCGCTGCGCGCCGAGGCTGCGGCCGCCGCCCAATCGCTTGGCGTCGGCGATTTCGGCCGCGATCATCGTGCCGGCGGCGAGCGCGGCCATGGCGAGGGTGACGAGATGCTTCATGCGTTTCGCTCCTGCGATTGTCAAAAGACCCTGCCGACGTGCACGGCAACCACGCCTGCGGCAAGGTTGTGATATTCGACCCTGTCGAAGCCCGCCTGTTCCATCATCGACTTCAACAATTCCTGGTCCGGGTGCATGCGGATCGATTCGGCGAGGTAGCGGTAGCTGGCGTCGTCCTTCGCCACCAGGCGCCCGATCCGGGGCAGCACGTTGAAGCTGTACCAGTCGTAGGCCGGGGCGAGCGGCGCCCAGACGCGCGAGAACTCGAGCACCAGCGCGACGCCACCGGGCTTCAGCACCCGCCGCATCTCGGCGAGCGCCGCCTCCTTGCGGGTGACGTTGCGCAGGCCGAAACCGATCGACACGGCGTCGAAGCTGCGCTCGGGGAACGGCAGCGCCTCGGCGTTGCACTGCACGATCGGCAGCGCGACGCCGCGGTCGAGCAGCTTGTCGCGGCCTTCCGCGAGCATCGCGTAGTTGATGTCGGACAGCACGACGCGGCCGGTCGGTCCGACCGCCCGGGCGAACAGCCGCGCGAGATCGCCGGTGCCGCCGGCAAGGTCCAGCACCTGTCCGCCCGCGCGCACGCCGGCGATCTGCACGGTGAAGCGCTTCCAGAGCCGGTGCAGGCCGCCCGACATGAGATCGTTCATCAGGTCGTAGCGGCTTGCGACCGAGTCGAACACGCCGCGCACCCGGTCCGCCTTCTCGGACGGATCCACCTGCTCGAAGCCGAAGTGCGTCTTGTCCACCGACCGTTCGGGGTCCGTGCTCACGGGTCGCGGCTCGCGCCCGCCGCGGCGAGCTTGGCGAGGTAGCGCTCCCACAGCGCATCCTGCTCGCAGCCCAGCTCGTAGAGATAGTCCCACGAGAAGATGCCGGAGTCGTGCCCGTCGGAGAACCGCGGCTGGATCGCGTAGTGCCCGACCGGCTCGACCTCGGCGATCGTCACGTCGCGCTTGCCGACCTGCAGCGTCTCCTGCCCGGGTCCGTGGCCACGCACCTCCGCCGACGGCGAGTAGACGCGCAGCAACTCGTACGGGAGCTTGAATGCACGCCCGTCGGAAAAGGCGATCTCGAGCACCCGCGACGTCTGGTGCAGCTTGATTTCCGTGGGTACCGGCGTGGTCTTGTCGAGGCCTGCCATGGCGTTGCGCGGCGAGCGTTTGCGAAAGGACGCTAGCCTACCATGCGCACCGCCGCCGGCCGGCGCCGCGAGGGCCACGACGCGGCCCCGTCGGGGCCCCTGGTTCTAGAACCGCGACCCGGCGGGGCTCTGCTGCGCGTCCGGCACGAGGTCGAGGTTGCCGGTGCCGGCGAAGATGTTGCGGTTCTTCGCCTCCTTGCCGTGCAGCTTGATTTCGAGCCGGAGGTCGTTCAGGGAGTCGGCGTTGCGCAGCGCGTCCTCGTAGCTGATCAGGCCCGCCTCGTAGAGGTCGAACAGCGACTGGTCGAAGGTCTGCATGCCGAGCTCGCGCGACTTCTTCATGATCTCCTTGATGCCGGAGACGTCGCCCTTGAAGATCAGGTCGGAAATGAGCGGCGAGTTCAGCATCACCTCGACGGCCGGCACGCGGCCGCGCCCGTCGCGGCGCGGAATCAGCCGCTGCGCGACGAAGGCGCGCACGTTGAGCGAGAGGTCCATCAGCAGCTGCGCCCGGCGCTCCTCGGGGAAGAAGTTGATGATGCGGTCGAGCGCCTGGTTGGTGCTGTTCGCGTGCAGCGTTGCGAGGCACAGGTGGCCGGTCTCGGCGAACGCGATCGCGTAGTCCATCGTCTCGCGTTCGCGCACCTCGCCGATCAGGATCACGTCGGGGGCCTGCCGCAGCGTGTTCTTCAGCGCGATCTGCCAGCCGTCGGTGTCGGTGCCGACCTCCCGCTGGGTGACGATGCAGTTGTGGTGCTGGTGCACGAACTCGATCGGGTCCTCGATCGTGATGATGTGGCCGAAGCTGTTCTCGTTGCGGTAGCCGAGCAGCGCCGCCATCGACGTCGACTTGCCGGAGCCGGTTGCGCCGACGAACAGCATGATGCCGCGCTTGGACATGATCACGTCCTTCAGCACGGGCGGCAGCCCCAGCTCCTCGAACTTGGGGATGCTGGTGTTGATCGTGCGCAGCACCATGCCGACGCGCCCCTGCTGCATGAACGCGTTGACGCGGAAGCGGCCGATGCCCGGCGGGCTGATCGCGAAGTTGCACTCCTTCGACGCCTCGAACTCGGCCGCCTGCTTGTCGTTCATCACGCTGCGCACCAGCTCGATCGTGTGCTGCGGCGACAGCGCGGACTTCGACACCGGGCTGATCTTGCCGTCGACCTTGATCGCCGGCGGGAAGTCGGCGGTGATGAACAGGTCCGAGCCCTTCTGCTTGTAGAGCAGGTCGAGCAGCTCGTGGATGAACTTGGTGGCGCGTTCGCGTTCCATGCTTGGTCCCTATCTCGGGTGGCTCGGCTGCCGGCCTCCTCGTGCCGGACTGCCTTGCGCACTTTTCGCGTGTCGGCCGGGTCGCCCACTCGCCTTGCCGTCGATCCCCGCTGCGCGGGGCCCCTCGACGGGTGGCTCGGAGCGACTACCCGCCGAAGAGCTCCTTGTTCACCGCGCGCTGCCGCGCGTCGGCGGTCTGGATCAGGTTGCGGCGCACCAGCTCGACGAGGCACTGGTCGAGCGTCTGCATGCCCACCGACTGGCTGGTCTGGATCGACGAGTACATCTGCGCCACCTTGTTCTCGCGGATCAGGTTGCGGATGGCGGGGGTGCCGAGCATGATCTCGTGCGCCGCGAGCCGGCCCTGCCCGTCCTTGGTCTTCAGCAGCGTCTGCGAGATCACGCACACCAGCGACTCGGAGAGCATCGCCCGCACCATGTCCTTCTCGGCGGCGGGGAAGACGTCGATGATGCGGTCGACGGTCTTGGCGGCGGAACTCGTGTGCAGCGTGCCGAACACGAGGTGGCCGGTCTCGGCGGCGGTGAGCGCGAGGCGGATCGTCTCGAGGTCGCGCATCTCGCCCACCAGGATGTAGTCGGGATCCTCGCGCAGCGCGGCACGCAGCGCGTTGGAGAACGACAGCGTGTGCGGCCCGACCTCGCGCTGGTTGATCAGGCACTTCTTCGACTCGTGCAGAAACTCGATCGGGTCCTCGATGGTGAGGATGTGCCCGTACTCGTTCTCGTTGACGTGGTTGACCATCCCCGCGAGCGTGGTCGACTTGCCGGAGCCCGTGGGGCCGGTGACCAGGATCAGGCCGCGCGGGCGGTTGGTCACCTCGGCGAAGATCTTCGGCGCGTTCAGCTCCTCGAGCGACAGCACCTTCGAGGGAATGGTGCGGAACGCCGCCGCGGCGCCGCGCTGCTGGTTGTACGCGTTGACCCGGAAGCGCGCGAGATTCGGCACCGCGAAGCTGAAGTCGGCCTCGAGGTGTTCCTCGTACATCTTGCGCTGCGCATCGCTCATGATGTCGTACACCATGGCGTGCACGTCCTCGTGCTCCATCGGCGGCAGGTTGATCCGCCGGATGTCGCCGTGGACCCGGATCATCGGGGGCAACCCCGACGACAGGTGGAGATCGGAGGCCTTGTTCTTGACCGCGAAGGCCAGGAGCTCGGTGATGTCCATCTATAATTCCTCGACGCACTGGCGTCCGACCCCGAAACCGTACGCAAAATGCGTGCCGGAGGGTTGCGATGCCATTGTCATGGCATTATGGCCCTCTACGACAAGGCGGTGCAAGACGTGAAGGCGCGAATCGCCCGGGCAGCCCGGGATGCCGGCCGCGACCCCGAGGAAGTGACGCTGCTGGCCGTATCGAAGACGTTTCCGTCCGCCGCGATCCGTGCCGTGCACGCCACGGGCCAGCGCGCGTTCGGCGAGAACTACGTGCAGGAGGGTGCCGCCAAGCGCGCCGAGCTCGCCGACCTCCCCGGCCTCGAGTTGGTGCTGATCGGCCCGCTGCAGGGCAACAAGACCCGCGAGGCCGCCGCGGTGTTCGACCGCGTCGAGAGCGTCGACCGCCTGAAGATCGCCGAGCGCCTGTCGGCGCAGCGCCCGGTCGGCCGCGCGCCGCTGGAGGTGCTCGTGCAGGTCAACATCAGCGGCGAGGCGACCAAGAGCGGCGTCCCGCCAGGCGAGGCGGTGGCGCTTGCCCGGTCGGTCGCAGCGCTGCCCCGGCTCGCCTTCCGCGGCTTCATGGGCATCGCCGAGCCGACGACCGACACGGCGCGGCAGCGCAGACAGTTCGCCACGCTCGCCCGCTGCCGCGACGAGGCGCGCGCCGCGGGGCTGGCCGCCGACACGCTGTCGATGGGCATGACCGACGACATGGAGTGCGCGATCGCCGAGGGGGCGACCGAGGTGCGCATCGGCACCGCGATCTTCGGCACGCGCGCGGCCGCGACAGCATGAGCCCGAAGGGCCGCCCCGAGGGCGAATCGGCCCCGAAGCGCGCCAGCGCGGAGGGTAGTCCAGTCAGCGCGCAGCGCGGAGGGTAGTGCAGTGAGCATCGCGTTCATCGGCGGCGGCAACATGGCGACCGCGCTCGTCGGCGGACTGGTCGCGCACGGCCACACCCCGTCCGGGTTCTCGATCGTCGAGCCCTTTGCCGAGCAGCGCGCGAAGCTCGCGGCGCGCTTCCCCGCCGCGGCCCTCCACGAGCGCACGACGCGCGAGGCGATCGCCGGCGCGACGCTCGTCGTGCTGGCGGTCAAGCCGCAGCAGATGCGCGACGCCTGCGCCGCACTCGCGCCGTTCGTCGGCGGCGTGCGCGCGGTGCTGTCGATCGCCGCGGGATCGAGGACGGCCGACATCTCGCGCTGGCTGGGCGGCTACGCGCGGGTCGTGCGCGCGATGCCGAACACGCCGGCCCTGGTCGGCGCGGGCATCGCGGGCGTGTATGCGCCACCCGCTGTCGACGCGGCGGGACGTGCCGCGGCCGCGGCCGTGCTCGAGGCGGCAGGCGAAGTGATCTGGTGCGACGACGAGTCGACGCTCGACGCGATCACCGGGCTCTCCGGCAGCGGACCCGCCTACGTTTTCTACTTCCTCGAGCACATGGAGCGCGCCGCGATCGAGCTCGGCCTGTCCGCGGCCGACGCGCGGCGGCTCGCCAGCCGCACGTTCGCGGGGGCCGTGCAGCTCGCCGAGCAGTCGGGCGCGGAGCCGGCGACGTTGCGCGCCCAGGTCACGTCGAAGGGCGGCACCACCGAGCGCGGCATCGCCGCGCTCAGCGAGGCGGGCGTCGGCGCGGCGCTGGTGCGCGCGGTGCACGCGGCGGCCGACCGCGCGCGCGAGCTCGGCGACGTGCTCGGCCGCGACGGGTAGACTCGCGAACCCATGATCGACCAGGCGCTGAAGCTCGTCATCGACGTCGCCTTCGGGCTCGTCACGTTCGCGTT
Source organism: uncultured beta proteobacterium (assembly GCA_963765065.1). Classification (GTDB taxonomy): domain Bacteria; phylum Pseudomonadota; class Gammaproteobacteria; order Burkholderiales; family Casimicrobiaceae; genus VBCG01. Next base: position 719,162 of record CAVXVH010000020.1, read on the forward strand.
CCTGCTGCGCTTCCTGATGCAGCTCATGCGCGCGCCGTTCCGCAACCCGTTCGGCCAGGCGGTGCTCGCGCTCACCGACTGGCTGGTCGTGCCGCTGCGCAAGGTGCTGCCCGGCTTCCGGGGCGTCGACTGGGCGTCGCTCGTCGCCGCCTACCTGTTCCAGCTCGTCTGGCTGCTCGCGCTCTACGCGATCTTCGGCCGCGGCTTCTCGATGACCGGCGCGGGCGTCCTGTTCGTGCTGCTGGCTGCCGTGGTCGAGCTGTTCAAGGTGGCGATCTGGGTGCTGATCTTCATCGTGATCGCCCAGGCCATCCTGTCGTGGGTCGCGCCCGACGGGCCGCTCGCGGGGCTCCTCAACGCGATGACCTTCCCGTTCCTGCGGCCGCTGCGCCGGTTCATCCCGCCGCTCGGCGGCACGCTGGACCTGACGCCGCTGATCCTGATCGTCGTGCTGCAGCTCATCCTGATCCTGCCGGTGACGTGGCTCGAGCGCACGCTGGTGACGCTGCTGCGCTGACGGCCGCCCCCTGGCGGCGCGAGGACGGCGCGGCGCTGGTCCTCGCGCTGCACGTGCAGCCGGGTGCCTCACGCACCGGGGTCGCGGGGACGCACGGCGCGGCAGGCGACACGCGCCTCAAGCTGCGGCTCGCCGCTCCTCCGGTCGACGGCAAGGCCAACGCGGAGCTGCGGCGCTTCCTCGCCGAGGTCTTCGGCGTGCCGTTGCGGCAGGTGGTGCTGGTGCGCGGCGCCACGTCCCGTCAGAAGAGCGTGCGCATCGAGTCGCCCGCGCGGCGGCCCGACCTCGCGTGGCCGTGACCGACCGCACGGTTCAGGCGCGCTTGCGCGCCCGCGCCGGTCGCGTCCGCACCTCCTCCACCTTGCCCGCGCCGAGTCGCTCGGACATCCGTCGCGACAGCGCGGCGAGCGGCGCGCGGACTTCCTGCAGCTTGCGGCTGGTCATCCGGTGTTTCGGCCCGACCACGCACATCGAGGCGATCACCTCGCCGGAGTAGCAGAACACCGGCATCGCGACGCAGCGCAGGCCGAGGTACTGCTCCTCGTCGTCGACCGCGTAGCCGGCCGCGCGGATGCGGCGCAGCTCGGCGTCGAAGGCGGCCCGCGTGGTGATCGTGTTGGGCGTCAGCGCCTCCATGCGGACGTTGGCCAGCGCGGCACGCACTTCGGAGGCGGGAAGCCAGGCCGCGAGCGCCTTGCCGACCGCGGTGCAGTAGAGCTGCCGCGTGCTGCCCACGTCCTGCACGACGCGCACCGGGCCGCCCGGCTCGCGCTTCGCGGCGATCGTGACCGTGCCCCGGATCCACGCGGCCACGCTGGTGCCCTCGCCGGTCGACCGCGTCAGCTCGTCGAGGAACGGCAGTGCGATTTCGCCCAGCTGCTCCACGCTCCAGCGGCTGCCGGTGAGCCGGAACAGCTTTTCCGTGAGCTCGTAGCCGCGCGTGGACTCCACCTGCCGCAGCCAGTCCATCGCCACCAGCGACTGCATGAGGTGGAAGGCGGTGCTCCGGTGCAGCCCGAGGCGGCGCGCCGCGTCCGCCAGGGACACGGTGCCCCCGGACGCGGCAAGCAGCTCGATCACCGCCAGCCCGCGTTCGAGCGAGCGGTGCGTCGCGCTCGCAGGCGCGTCGGCCGCTGCCGGATCCTCCGTGAAGTGTTTCATCTTCTGAGACAAGGTTGACGCCCGTGTTTCACAGCATAGACTGCTCCGGGAGGCCGCGTCGAGGCCCGCGCGGCGCTTCCCACGAACCCGGAGGAGGAGTCCCGATGAGCCGTTCGCGCAACGCCACCCGCCTGTCCCGCGCGCTGCTGGCCCTCGCGGTCGGCGCGGCACTCGTCGTTCCCGCCGCGGCGCTCGCGCAGGCGCCGAAGTACACGCTCAAGTTCAACCACGTGCTCGGCCCGAAGGAGCCCTATCACGCCGGCTTCCAGAACTGGGCGAAGCGCGTCGAGGAACGCACCAAGGGCGGCCTCAGGATGGAGGTCTTCCACAGCGCCCAGCTCGGCAAGGAAGAGGACATCATCGAGCAGATCCGCCAGGGCGCGAACATCGGCCAGAACACCGACTCGGCGCGCATGGGCAACTACGTTCCCGGGATCGCGGTGATGAACGGGCCGTACTTCGTCGAGACGCTCGACGAGGTGAACCGCCTGCGCAAGGCGCCGACCGTGCAGAAGTGGCAGGACGAGCTCGCCGGCAAGCACGGCCTCAAGGTGGTCTGCTTCAACTGGGTGCAGGGCTACCGCCACTTCTTCACCAACAAGCCCGTCCGCAACCCCGAGGACCTGAAGGGCCAGCGCATCCGCACGCCTCCCGCGCCGATCTGGCAGGAGTCGATCCGCGCGCTCGGCGCCGCGCCGGTTGCGATGGCGTTCGGCGAGATGTACCCGGCGCTGCAGCAGAAGGCGATCGACGGCGTCGAGCTCGTCTACAACAACATCCCCGGCGGCCGCTTCTACGAGGTGCTGAAGTACGCCAACGAGACGAAGCACATCATGCTGATCAATTTCCAGGTGGTCAGCGCGAAGTGGTTCGACGCGCTGCCGAAGGACTACCAGTCGATCCTCGTCGAGGAATGCGAGCGCGCCGGCGACGAGACGTCGAAGGAGATCTTCCGGCTCGAGGGCGAGGTCGAGAAGGACCTGCGCGCCCGCGGCATGACGATCGTCGAGGACGTCGACCTCGCGGCGTTCCGCAAGGCCGGCGAGAAGGCCTACGAGACGCTGAAGATCATGGAGGCCCGCAACGCCGTCTACAGGGAGATCGGCAAGAAGTGACGTCGCGGCTGGTCGTGCAGCGGGGCCGCGGGCGGTGACGCGCTTCTACGCGGCCCTGGTGCGCTGGGAGGCCCGGATCGCCGGCACGTTCCTTGTGCTGATGGTCGTGCTGATCTTCGCCGGCGGGGCCGCGCGCCTCGCCGGCTACCCGCAGAACTGGACGACCGACGCGGCGACGTGCCTGTTCGCGTGGGCCTGCTTCCTCTGCGCGGACATTGCGTGGCGGCGCGACAGCCTGATGTCGATCGACCTCGTCGTCGAGCGGCTGCCCGCGGCCGTCCGGCGAGGCGTCGGCTGGGCCAACTACGCGATCATCGCCGCGTTCCTGCTCTACGGCATCGTCGGCGGCGTCTACCTGTCCTGGGTGAGCCGGGCGCGGAGCTTCCAGGGCATCCCCGAGATCAGCTACTCGTGGGTGACCATGAGCATGCCGGTCGGCTGCCTGCTGCTCCTCGTCACCACGGTGCTCAAGGCGCGGCGCGACATGCCGGCACGCGGATGCTGATCGTCTCGATCGCGTTCCTCGTGCTGCTCGCGATGGGCATGCCGGTGGCGTTCGCCATCGGCATTTCCGGTGCCCTGTTCTTCGTGCAGCACCCGGAGCTGCCGTCGACGATCCCGATCCAGCTCACCATCTCGCAGACGCAGAACTTCGCGCTGCTCGCGGTGCCGCTGTTCATCCTCGCCGGCAACTTCATGAACAAGTCCGGCATCACCGAGCAGCTGCTCCGGCTCGCGACGGTGATCGCAGGAAGGCTGCACGGCGGGCTCGCGCAGGTGTCGCTGGCGATGGCGGCGCTGATGGGCAGCGTCTCGGGATCGTGCATCGCCGACGCAGCGATGCAGACACGCATGCTGGGCAGCGAGATGCTGAAGCGCGGCATGTCGCCCGGCTACGCGGCCGGCGTGCTGGCCTTCGGGTCGCTGCTCACCCCCATCATCCCGCCGGGGATCGGCTTCATCCTCTACGGATCGGTGGGCCAGGTGTCGATCGGGCGGCTGTTCGCCGCGGGCATCCTGCCGGCGTTCATGCTGTGGGCGGCGCTCGCGGTGACCATCGCGATCACCGCCCGCCGGCGCGGTCTCGAGCCGGAGCGGCGCACGCCGGTCTCGCTCGCCGAGGCCGGGCGCGCGGCGTGGGGCGGCGCGTGGGCGATCCTGTTTCCGGTGATCCTGATCGTGGGCCTGCGCATCGGGCTGTTCACGCCCTCCGAGATCGGCGCGTTCGCCGTCGTCTACGCGGTGGCGGTGGGCCTCGTCGCGTACCGCAAGCTCGGCCGGGCGTCGTTCGGCGAGGCGCTCGAGGGCAGCCTGGTCGACGTCGGCGCGGTGATGTTCCTGATCGCGCTGTCGGGCATCTTCGGCTACGGCATCGTCTTCGAACGCGTGCCCGAGGTCGTGTCGTCGGCGATCCTCGGCCTGACTTCCGACTGGCGCGCGGTCATGGCGTTGATCGTCGGGATGACGCTGATCGCGGGCTGCTTCGTCGACGGCTCGGTGCTGATCATCATGCTGACGCCGATCTTCCTGCCGCTGGTGCGCGAGCTCGGCGTGGATCCCGTGCACTTCGGCCTCGTGTTCATCGTCGCCGCGACCATCGGCAACTTCACGCCGCCGGTGGGCGCGGCGATGTATGCGGTGTGCTCGATCCTGAAGGCCCCGGTGGGCGCCTACACCCGCGAGTCGCTGCCGTTCCTGCTCGCCGTCGCGGTGGTGACCGTGCTGCTCGTGTTCGTGCCGGAGATCGTGCTGCTCGTGCCCGACGCGATCTTCGGCAAGGACTGACGCGGGCGACGCCGAGCGCCCGCGTCGGTCAGCACGCCAGTGCGTTGGCCAGGCGCACGAAGTCCGCGACCGCGAGCGTCTCCCCGCGTGCGCCGGGATCGATGCCCGCTTGCCGCAGCGTGTCGGCGTCGCACAGTGCGGCAAGCGCGTTGCGCAGCGTCTTGCGCCGTTGCGAGAACGCCGCGCCGACGACGCGCGCGAAGAGCCCGCGATCGGCGATCGCAGGCGCTCGCGCGCGCAGCGGCACGAGCCGCGCGAGCGCCGAGTCCACCTTCGGCGCAGGGCGGAATGCTCCCGGCGGCACGGTGAAGAGCCGCTCCACGGCGAAGAGCGCCTGCAGCATCACCGTGAGCCGCCCGTACGCGGCGGTGCCGGGCAGGGCGGTCATGCGGTCGACGACCTCCTGCTGCAGCATCACGGTGAGGTCGGAGAGGTGCGCGGCGTATCCCGCGAGGTGGAACAGGAGCGGCGAGCTGATGTTGTAGGGCAGGTTGCCGACGACGCGCAGGCCGCTGCCGAGCGCGCTGAAGTCGAAGTCGAGCGCATCGCCGACGTGCAATGTGAGCTGCGCCGGCGGGAAGCGCTCGCGCAGCCGGGCGGCGAGGTCGCGGTCGATCTCGATCGCGTCGATGTGCCCGGCGCGCTCGATCAGCCCGCCGGTGAGCGCGGCGAGCCCGGGACCGATCTCGACGACGCGTTCGCCCGGCTTCGGGTCGACCGCGGCGACGATCCGCGCGACGTAGTGCGGGTCGGCGAGGAAGTTCTGGCCGAAGCGCTTGCGCGGCGCGTGGTCGTCGACGGCACGCGGGCGCGCGGGGTACGCGCGTGCGCCGCCTGGGCTCATGTCGGGGGATGCCGCGACGCTAGCCGAGGGGGATGCGCGACTTGTTGGCTGCCAGCCACTGCTCGAAGCTCTGCAGCGCGGGGTTCAACGCGCGCGCCACTGCGGGGTCGCGCGCGGCGCAGAAGTCGCGTTCGAAGTCGCGATAGAACTGGAACATGTTGCCAAGGTCCTCGGCGCCGGGGAATCCGAGCCCCCGGTAGACCTCCGGCGGGATCGCCTGGTAGCGCACTTCGCGGCCGAGCGCGCGGGTCATCGCCGCGGCCATCTCAACGCCGGTCGGGTGCTCGCCGGCGATGCCCACCGTCTTGCCCACGTGCTGCGCGCCACCCTTGAAGACGCCGTACGCACAGCGGCCGATGTCCTCCGCCGCAATGCCGGGCAGCCGCGCCTCGCCCATCGGCAGCGTGAACTCGAGCACGCCGTCGGCGCCTGCCTTCGGACCCATGCCGAAGTGGATCAGGTTGTCCCAGTAGAACGAGGTGAGCAGGAAGGTCGTCGGCACGCCGGCATCCGTGAACAGCCGGTTCGACTCGCCCTTGGCATCGAAGTGCGGGACCTTGTACTTGCCCATCAGCGTCGGCATGCGAGCGTCGTCGAGCGGCACCCACTTGCGCGTGTCCTCGAGCGTCGACCAGATCGCGTGGCGCACGCCGGCGGCCTGCGCCGCGCGCGCCATCGTGCCGGCTTCGGCAATCTCCTTCTCGGGCGAGAAGTGCGCCCAGAAGAACGTGACGCAGTACGCGCCGTGCGCACCCTCGAACGCCTTGCGGAGGCTCGCCTCGTCGTCGACGTCGCCGGCGACGACCTCGGCGCCCAGCTTCGCGAGCGCCTGCGCCTTGTCGGAGTGGACGTCGCGCGTGATCGCGCGCGCGACGAAGCCGCTGCCGGGGTCGGCGGCGATGGCGCGCACCAGGCCGCCGCCCTGCGCGCCGGTGGCGCCGACGACCGCGATGATCTTCCGTTCAGCCATGTCGTTCCTCCTCTCGCGCCGGACCGTCGCGTCCGGCCTTCGTTCGATGCTCGCGGGTGACGGTCCCGCAACGGCCTAGCCCGTTGGCGCCGCGCGCCGCAACTCGAACCACACGCCGTTGCGGACCGCGTAGCCGCGCTCGGCGTCGACCCAGATCGCGTGCGCACCGAGCCCCGGCCACTTGCTGCCTTCGCAGAACACTTCGGTCACGCGCACGTCCTGGTGCCGATAGAGGCCCAGGTCGCGCGTGTGGAGCCCGTACTGCCGGTACAGGTAGCGCTCCGCATAGACGAGATTGACGAGGAAGGTGGGCTTGGCACACGTGTCTGCGCCCGACGTCACGGCGCCGGGGCCGAACCTGACGATGCTGCCGACGTGGCGTTGGGCGTCGACCGGCGACATCGCTGCGATGCCGGGCGCCCGATGCGAGACGACCTGCCACTCGCCGCGCGGCTGCGCCCAGTCGTCCGTCACCGGGCGCGGGCCGAGCTGGCAGCCGGCAGCAAGCAGGGTGACGGCCACGACCGCGGCGTGGCCGGTGCCGCGGAAGGCCGCGTGGCTCACTGGACTACCCTCCGCGCCGACGCGCTTCGGGGTGGATTCGCCGTCGGGGCGGCCCATCGGGCTCACTTTTTCACCATGCGCAGCGGCTTGTCGAGCCCCATCGAGTGCCCGGCGGCGTCGGCGGACCCGCGTACCAGCTGGAGCTCGACGCGCTTCGGGTTGCCGAGGGTGATCACGGGATAGGCGCCCGCGGTCTCGAACAGGATCCGGTCTCCGCTGCGGATCGCCGCACGCACGCCATAGGAACGGTCGGAGGCGATGCGAGCGCGATCGTAGGGGAGCTCGAAGGGGATGGGCGGCTGCTTCCCGTCGACGCGGAGCACCGCCTCCGCGATGATCCGCGTGGTCACGATCACCGGCGACGTGTCCGTGAGCGAGACGACGAGCATCGAGTCGGGCGGCAGCGCGATGCGTTCGCGATAACCGACGGTGCCCTTCAGCACCGGCTCGCTGTCGGCGAAGGTCACGAAGGGAAGGCCCGTGCCGCAGCCGGAGAGCACGAGCAGGAACAGCGCGGCGGCGCAGAGCCTCGTCGGGGCGGACATCGGCGTGCTTCCTCCTGCACAGGGCATGGCGATCGGGACCAGGATGCGATTGTGCCCGAACCGCGGTGGCGGGCGGCGCGATGCCACCGCCCGGCCTCGCGTTCCGAGGCGCGCCGTGCCGACGCTGCTAGCGGCGGGGCCGTCGGGCGAGCCGGCGTGCGTTGCCCACCGCCTTGTGGCGGATCGGAGCGATGCCGGCGGCAAGCACGTCCACGGCGACCGCGTTCGCGCGCCGGGCGAGGGCGCCGACATCGGGAGGTGCGATCCACCAGGGCGTCAGCAGCGAGCGGGTCAGCGCCTGCAGATACGACTGCTGCGCACGCACCGCGGCGAGCCCCATGGCCTGCCACGCCGCGCCGAACGCGGTGACCTTCTCCGCGCCCATGCGCTGGAACTCGGCCAGGTCGCGTGCCGTGGGCGTCGCGCCGGCCTGTGCCATGCGTGCAAAGCGGTGCGCGATCACCTGCGGAGCGGCGATCGACAGGTCGAGCGAATGCCTGGCAAGGGAACGGGAGCTGCGGGAGCTCTGGAGGGACATGGACGAACCGATCGAAAGTCGATGGGAGCGACGGATTCTACGCGGCAGCTCGGCGCTCGCCCTGACAGTGCGTCAGCGCCGCACCGGCGGCGGCCGGTCTGCCTCGGGCTTCGACAGCGCGATCGCGAGTTCGAGGGCTGCGACGAGGCTGCCGACGTCGGCCGTCTTCGCCCGCGCGTCGTCGCGCGCGAGGTCGAGCGCCGTGCCGTGGTCGACCGAGGTGCGCACGAACGGCAGGCCGAGCGTGACGTTGACGCCGCCGCCGAAGCTCGCCGCCTTCAGCACCGGCAGGCCTTGGTCGTGGTACATGGCGACGATCGCATCGAACGCACGGGCGAATTGCGGCACGAAGACGGTGTCGGCCGGGAACGGGCCGCGCGCATCGATGCCTTGCGCTGCGCAGGCCGCGATCGCGGGCGCGATGACGTCGATCTCCTCGCGCCCGAGGTGGCCGCCTTCGCCGGCGTGGGGATTGAGGCCGCACACGGCGATGCGCGCCTCGGCAATGCCGAAGCGGACGCGCAATTCCTGCCCGACGATGGCGATCGTGTCTTCGACGGCCTGCCGCGAGATCGCGGCAGGCACATCGGCGAGCGCCAGGTGCGTGGTGACGAGCGCGACGCGCAGCGGCGCGTCCGCGTCGCCCCCGACCAGCATCATCACCACGCGCGGCGACTGCGTGCGCTCGGCGAGGAATTCGGTGTGGCCGGTGAAGGGGATGCCCGCGTCCCGGATCACGCTCTTCTGCACCGGAGCGGTCACCATCGCGTCGAAGGCGCCGGTCGCGCAGGCATCGGTCGCGTGGCGCAGCATCTCCAGCACGGCGGCGGCATTGGTGGGGTCGGGCCGCCCGGGCGTCGCGGGCATCGCGACGGGCATGTGCCACACCTCGACGGCGTCGTGCGGCGCGAACGAGGCGGGGTCGTATTCGACGTAGCGTGGTGCGGCGCCGATGCGCTCGCCGCGCTCGCGCAGGAGCGTCCTGTCGCCCAACACGACGATCCGTGCCGGAAACGGCTCGCGGACATGCCGCGCGGCGAGCATCGCGCAGAGCTCGGGGCCGATGCCGGCGGGCTCGCCCGAGGTGACCGCGATCACGGGACGGCGCGGCGCGGGCACGTTCACAGCGTCGCCACCGGCAGGGCGTCGCCGAAGAACTGCACCTGCACGCCGTGGCGCACCGCGAGTGCCGGCTCGCCGCCGGCGCCGACCGCCAGCCGCACCTGCGGCAGGTCGAGCGGCGTCGAGGGCTTGCCGAACACCCAGAGCTGCTCGAGCGGACGCTCGGCGTCGATCTCGCCGGTGTGCTGCACCGCGCGCCCGAGCGGCAGCACGTGGCCCTCGCGCCCGAACACCGGGAACTGGTCGAGCGGCGCCCGGTAGCGCAACACCTGACGGCCGCCGAAACGGCGGCGCGAGTTGAGGTCGTACCACCCGCCGGGCGGCAGCGCGATCTCCACCTCGCCGCCGGCCTGCACGATGGGCGCGACGAGCAGCGCGTCGCCGCACATGAACTGCGTCTCGTACGACCGCGTGAGCGCGTTGCGCGGGAACGCGAGCGGCATCGCGCGCATCACCGGCAGGCCCGTCTGTGTCGCCTCCCGGATCACGGTCTCCAGGTACGGGATCAGACGGTAGCGGAACGCGAGCCACTTGCGGGCGATCGCCTCGGCCTCGTCCCCGAACGCCCACGGCTCGCGCTCGCCGATGCCGTGCACGCGGATGTGCGAGCTGAACACCGTCGCCTGCAGCCAGCGCACGAACAGCTCGGCCGGCGGCTGGTCGGCGCCGTAGAAGCCGCCGATGTCGGAGCTGTGGAAGGGATTGCCCGACATGCCCCACGACAAGCCGCCGCGGATCGAGGCGGCGAGCCCTTCCCAGTCGCTCTGCGGGTCGCCGCCCCAGCCCATCGGGTAGCGCTGCTGCGAGGACCACGCGGCGCGACTCCACACCAGCGGCGCGCCGTTCTCCTGCGGCGCGAACTTGCGCGTGGCTTCCCACACGCAGCGGTTGTAGAGCAGCGGATAGACGTTGTGCAGGCGGCGGCCGCGGTCGCCGTTGAACGCGACGGCGTCGGCGGGGATCTGTTCGCCGAAGTCGCTCTTGATCACGTCGACGCCGTCCTCGAACAGCCCGGCGTGCGCGTCGCGCCACCAGGCGTAGGCGGCCGGATTGGTGAAGTCGAGGATGCCGCTCTCGGGGAGCGGCGTCAGCACCTTGCCGAACGGGCTCGTGGCGGGATCGGTGTCCCACGAGAACACGTAGGGGTCGCCGTACTCGTTCTTGAGCAGGAAGTCCTTCGCGAACAGCTCCTGGAACAGCGGGTCGTGGATCGAGACGTAGGGATACTCCCAGACGCACACGCGCAGGTGGTGCCGCCGGATCGCCGCGAGCGACGCGCGCGGGTCGGCGAAGCGGTCGGGATCCCAGCGGAAGTTGAAGCGCGTCTCGACTTTCCACGCGGCGCGGCCGTCGAGCGTGATGACGTCGCAGGGGATGCGCCGCTCGCGCAGCTTTGCCGCGACGTCGACCGCCTCCTCGGGGGTCTTGTAATACGCGCGCGACACCCACAGGCCGAGGCTCCACCGCGGCACCTCGGGGGCGCGGCCCGTGAGGTCGGTGTAGGCGTCGAGGATCATGGCCGGCGTGTCGGCGGCGAACAGGAACAGGTCGAGCGCCTCGTCGTCGACGACGAGCGCGTAGCTGCGGTGCGACCAGTCGGGGTGCCCGACGCCGTGCGCGACCCGTCCCGGCGTGTGCACGAACACGCCCCACGCACCGCGGCCGGTGCCAGGGCTCCACGCGAACGGCGTGTTCTTGTACGACAGCCCGGTATTGACGCCGAGCGCATCCTCGACCTGGGAGTGGATCAGCTGACCGCGCTTGTCGAGCGGGCCGAACTTCTCGCCGAGGCCGTACACCGGCTCGCCGGAGGCGAGCGCGAGCGCTGCCGCCCACTCGCCGCCCTGCCGGATGCGGCCGAACGCCGGCAGGCGGGTGTAGCCGCGGAAGTGCTGGTCGGTGATCGACGCGGCGACGGGCGCGCCCTTCCACAGCAGCCGGAAGGCGAGCGCGCCACCGGTGATCTCGAGCGTGGCGTCACCGGCACCGAACGTGGTCAGCGTGGCGTCGGGCTGGGCGACCGTGCAGGACTTGGATCGTCCCACGACCATCCCGTAGTCGGGCCGGGTGCGGGGACCGATGCGCAGCCGGAACACGCCGGGGCCGTAGCTCGTCACCTCGAGGATGTCGCCGGTCGAGGTCGCGAACGACGCGCCGGCCGCCGAGGTGTCGATGGCTCGGGGTTCCTCGAGCCGCAGGTAGTTGGTCGGATTGAAGTGCAGGATCACGTGGTCAGCCCGCGAACGAGGGCTCGGGGAGGCCCGGGACGTCGACGCGCATCGCGAAGACGCCGCCCGATTGAGGAAGGCGCTCGAGCTCGTCGGCCGGACGCTGCTGGCGCGCCGTCGTCACGTAGAGCGTCCGCAAGTCGGCGCCGCCGAGCGCGCACATCGTCGGGCACATCGCGTCGACGGGAAACTCGGCGAGCGTCTCGCCGCGCGGCGAGACCCGTACCACCTTGCCGCCGCGGTAGAAGGCCGACCAGTAGCACCCCTCGGCATCGACGGTCGCGCCATCGGGCCGGTCGGTCTCGGCGGTCCATTGCGCCAGCGTGCGCGGGTTCCCCGGCGTGCCCGATGCGACGTCGTAATCGTAGGCGCGGACGACGCGCGTCGGCGTGTCGGCGTGGTACATCGTGCGGCCGTCGGGGCTCCACGCGAGACCGTTGCTCACCATCATGTCGCCGAGCACCTGCGTGAAGCGGAAGTCCGGGTCGAGGCGCCACAGCGCCGCCGTGTTCGCCGCCCGGCTCTCGTCCATCGTGCCCGCGAAGAAACGGCCCTGGCGGTCGCACCGGCCGTCGTTGAAGCGGTGGTGCGACGGATCGTAGGGCGCGTCGGCGATCCGGAGCGTGAGCGTTCCGGACGGATCGGCGCACCAGATGCCGCTGCGCAGCGCGACGACGAAGCCGCCGCGTTCCCGGAATGCGTAGCAGCCGATCGCCTCGGGCATCGGCATCGCGGTGTTGCGGCCGGTCGCGGGGTCGAAGCGGTTGAGCGACGGTGCATTGATGTCCACCCAGTAGAGGGCCTGTTCGGCGGTGTTCCACTGGGCGCATTCGCCGAGGCTCGCCTGGATGTCGACGACGCAGGTGAACGGCGAGTCCGGCGGCATGGAAGGGGTGTCAGCGGCGGGTGCTGCAGTGATGCGCATCGTACAGGAATGCGACGCAGCGGGTCCCGGCGCGAGCCGGCGTGGGGACGCCGCACCCCGCCGCTGCCGCTCAAGTGAGCTCGACCAACTCCAGCCCGAGATGGTTGGCCACGCGGCGCAGCACCGGCCGGTACTCGCCGTAGGCGAGCGACGAGTGGTGCTCCATGCCCTGCGCAAGCAGTCGCGAGCGGTACAGGTCGGCGGCGACGTCCATGCGCGCGACGCCCGCGGTGCCCGAGAATGCGAGCGGCGCCCTGATCATCTCGCCGGCCGACAGCATCATGCGCAGCCGGCCCTCGCCCTGGGTGATGCGACACAGCGTGATGCGACCCGGCTTCAGCGGAAACTCGGAGAGCAGCGGCAACTTGCGGTTGGAGTGGATCGTCGCGCGCGGCGCGACTTCCGGATCGGCCATCTCGATGGGCGCCTGGCCGCAGTGCCAGAACACGACGGTGTCCGAGACCGGGTCGACGTCGACGAGATCGGTGTTGAACACGCCCCGGCCGGACGCCGACTGCAGCACCAGCGAGGAGATCACGCCGAAGACGTCGGCCTCGCAGCCGCCGGGGCGCCCGTCCTCGTTCAGGAGCGCGATCGCGCCGCAGGCGGCGCAGCCGTACTCGGTGAAGAACTCCGGCCAGCAGCGCACCGCCACCCCAGAGAATCCCTCGGTCTCGGCGCGGTCCTTCAGCGCCGCGTACGCCTTGAGCGTCTTGCGGGTCGCGACCGCGTCCATCTCGCCGAGGTTCGCGAAGTCGCGCGCGCGTCGCGCGTACGGCGCGTCGGCGACTGCGTCGGGGAGGGCCTTCACGCTGTCGAGGAATTGGCTCACGGGCGTGGTCACGGTCTCGACGCCGAAGCGCTGGCGCAGCTCGTCGGCCCGGTAGTTGCACGCGTCGAAGCCGGTCGGATGATCGCCGACGACGAGGATCCGCGTGACCTGCAGCTGGCGCACGATCATCGCGGCCTTTGCGGCCGCCTCGATTTCGCGCAATGCGTCCGCGCTGTCCGGCGCGCCGTGCACGTTTTCGAGCGCGGCGCCGCGGCGCGACAGCGTGTGGGAGGCGAGGTTGGCCCCGCAGAACGAGTTGAGGCGCAGCCTCCCGCCCGTACGCTCCTCCGGGAACGTCCACAGCACGAGCGGCACGTCGAGCGTCTCGGCGATCGCGGTCACCACCGCGGCGTCGGTGAACGTGACCTGGACGACCAGCAGCAGGTCGATGTCGGAGCCCTGCAGCGTCGCGTACGCGGCGAGCGCGGCGTCGGCCTCGTAGTGGATCCGCGGCTCGCCGACCAGCGCGGCGTCGAGACGCTGCAGCGCCTGCCACGCCTGTTCGAACACCGACTGCGCGAACTCGACGTCGAACGTCGAGCGTCCCACGGCGAGCACGCCGATCCGGGGTTGCCTCTGCTTCATCGTGTTCTCCGATGGCCGCACACGCCGCGACCGCTGCGATCGGCGCATGCGGAACCGGCGTCCGGCGGCGCGTCCGCAGGCCGGAGCGATCCGGATTCGTCCGCGGACGCCCGATCGTGATCGTTTCTGGCAGTTTCGGAAACGATACACGCTTGGCCTACGCATGCCAACCGCGGCGCCGCGGGGCGGTGGCAGCATATCATTGCCGGCAAACGGGTTTTCTTGCGGACTTGGGAAGCTGCCTGGACCATGAACCGCCTCGACCAGGGCCCGACAGTCCGCCGGAATGCGAGTTTTGCATCCGTTTTTCGGCAAGTACGCTGTTGGTTTCTGACTGTTCTGGAGTAGCATGATCACAAACGCGCAACTCGCAGGTTCTCGCTTGCAGGGGGCTGCCGGGAATGGCCGGCGGGCTCCCCGAGGTCGAAAACCCGGCTGGCGCCGCGCATGTGCCCGAGCGGTCGGGCACCGACTTCCCACTCCGGAGGCCCCATGAAATTCTTCCTCGACAGCGCCAAGTTGGACGAGATCGACCTCGCGTACCGCACGTTCGGGATCGACGGCGTGACGACCAATCCGCGACACGTGCAGAACAGCGGCAAGCCGTTCAAGGTGGTGCTGCGCGACATCTCGGCCTGGCTCAAGGACCACGGGTTGGAAAGCCACGCGCAGTTCCCGGTGTCCGTCGAGATCAACCCGCATCTGTCGGCCACTGCCGACATGGTGCGTGAAGGCAAGGTGTACGCGGCGCTGAACCCGTGCTTCGTGGTCAAGGTGCCGTGCACGGACCAGGGGATTGCCGCGTCGCGACTGCTCGAGCGCGAAGGCATCCGCACCAACGTCACGCTGGTCTTCTCGGCGTCGCAGGCGCTGCCGCCGGCGAAGAACGGCGCCCTGTTCGTCTCGCCCTTCGTCGGCTGGAAGGAGGAGTCCGGCGAGGACACCGGCCAGTTCGTCGGCGACATCGTGACGATCTACCGCAACTACGGCTTCAAGACGCAGATCATCGTCGCCGCACTGCGCAACGGCAAGCAGATTGCCGACGCCGCGCGGATGGGGGCGGACATCGTCACCTGCGGCCTGGCGGTCTACCAGGCCGCGTTCGAGCACCCGTTCACGCGCAAGGGCCTGCAGATCTTCCAGGACGCGTGGGACAAGACGGCGCCCGAATGACGGCGCCTGCACGTCGCGCGCACGGCCTCCGGCCCCGCCCATCACCATCGCCCCCGCTGCGGGGGCACGCAGCAGCCCCCCAGGAGTTGCGCCGCATGCAGAGCATCGAGAGACTGCGATCACTCAACCCGCACCTGACGATGCATCACGTCGGCGATCCCGAGTTCGCCGAGTTCGGGCGTGTCGTGACCGGCTACGACTGCAGCGCGTGGCTCGACTACCTGGACCGCAGTACGTCGGTGCCCGCGGCAGGCAACGTCTACGTCGCGAGCGAGCCGGGTCTCGAGGCGCTGGCGCCGTTCGAGGCGATCCGCGAGACCGTCTACGGCGGCCTCGACATCCAGGCCGGCTACTGCAACGGGCTCGCGTCGCGGCTGAACGGCCTCGAGTACCACAAGTCGCCCGAGTTCTTCGTCACGCAGACGGAGCTCGTGCTGCTGCTCGCGCCGTACCGCGCGATGCGCGACTTCACGCTCGATGCCTCGCAGGTGAAGGCGTTCTACTTTCCCGCGGGCACCGCGGCCGAACTCTACGGCACCACGCTGCACTTCGCGCCGTGCCGGCTCGCCGACGCCGGCTTCAAGTCGGTGATCGTGCTGCTGCGCGGCACCAACACCGATCCGCCGCCGCCCGAGCACCGCTTTGCCGGCGATCCCGAGGCGCGCCTGCTGTTCCGCAAGCACAAATGGCTGCTCGCGCACCCGGACAATGCGGCGCTGCTGGCGCGCGGCGCGCGCGCCGCGCTTGCCGGCCCCAACCTCGAGGTCCGCTACCGTTAGGTAAGCGCTGCGGAACCCCCACATGGTCGCGCTGCCGGGCGCAATGCGGATGGATGCGAGACTCGCGGCGGCACGTCGGGCCGGCCGAGCCGACCGATGACGAGCGCTTCCGACTTCGCGCCGGGCATCACCGGCAATCCGCGTTACGACCGGCTGCTCGCGATGATCGGCGCGCGCGGACACATGCGCATCGACGAGCTCGCGTCGCTCCTCGGGGTGTCGCCGCAGACGATCCGCCGCGACATCCGCAAGCTCTCCGGCGACGGCTTCCTGTCGCGCTACCACGGCGGGGCCGCGCAGCCGTCCTCGGTCATCAACGTCGCGCTCGAGCAGCGGCAGGCCACGCACGTCCCCGCGAAGCGTGCGATCGCGCAGGCCATTGCGGCGCGCATCGCCGACCGCAGCACGGTCTTCCTGGCGAGCGGCACCACCGTGGAATGCGTCGCCCGAGCGCTCGACGCCCGCAACGACCTGCGCATCATCACCACCAGCCTGCGGGTGGCGGGCCTGCTCTACGCACGCCGCGACTTCGACGTGATGGTGCCCGGCGGCCGGCTGCGGCCGCAGAACGCGGGCATCGTCGGCCCGCTCGCCGAGGAGTTCCTGCGCGGCTTTCGCGCCGACACGCTGGTGATGAGCGCCGGTGCCGTCGATGCCGACGGCACGCTGCTCGAGTACGACATCAACGAGGTCGCCGTCATGCGCATCATGATGGCGAACGCGAAGCAGGTCTTCCTCGCCATCGATCACACCAAGTTCCACGCCTCGGTGTCGGTGCAGCTCGCCGGCACCGGGGAGATCGACGCGCTGTTCACCGACGCGCCGCCGCCCGCAGCGCTCGCCGCGCTGCTCGCGCAGCAGGAGGTGGAGGTCGTCGTCGTCCCGCCGGACGTCCGCGGCGGGAAGCCCGGCGCGAATCCCGTGCCAAGTGCGGCCGGTCAGTAGATGTCGGGTTCGGGCACCGGCCTTGCGGTGCCGGTCTCGAGGAAATCGAGGTCGCAGCCCTCATCGGCCTGCGTCACGTGCTGCTGGTAGAGCACCGTCCAGCTGCGCTCGTAGCGGCGCGGCGGCGGCGTCCAGGCGGCGCGGCGCCGCGCGAGCTCGTCGTCGTCGACATGCAGGTGGATGCGCCGCGCCGGCACGTCGAGCGTGATCCGATCGCCCGTTGCCACCAGCGCGAGCGGCCCGCCGACCGCGCTCTCGGGCGCGACGTGCAGCACGCAGGTACCGTAGTGCGTGCCGCTCATGCGCGCGTCGGAGATGCGCACCATGTCGCGCACCCCCTGCGCGAGGAGCTGCTTCGGGATCTGCAGGTTGCCCCACTCGGGGAAGCCCGGTGCGCCCACCGGCCCCGCGTTCTTCAGCACCAGTACCGTGTCCTTCGTCACCGGCAGGTGGGGGTCGTCGACCCGGGCCGAGAAGTCGGCGTGGTTCTCGAACACCAGCGCAGGGCCGCTGTGCACCAGGAGCTCGGGCGAGGCCGCCGAGGGCTTCACCACGCAGCCGCGCGGCGCCAGGTTGCCCGTGAGCACCGCGAGCGCGCCGCGCGTCGCCGGGTCGCCGGTGACGGGCCGATCGAGCGGGCGGATGACGTCGTCGTTCCACACCTTCGCGTCGGCGACGTTCTCGCCGAGCGTGCGGCCGTTGACGGTCATCGCCGCGGGCTTGAGGTGGGCACGCAGCCGTGCGAGCAGCGCCGGCAGGCCGCCCGCGAAGAAGAAGTCCTCCATCAGGTGCTGCCCCGACGGGAAGAGGTTGGCGAGCACGGGGATCGCGCGGCCCGCCGCGTCCATGTCGGCGAGCGTGAGCGGGATGCCGGCGCGCCGCGCCATCGCGATCAGGTGCACGGTCGCATTGGTCGAGCCGCCGAGCGCCATGTACGCGACGAGCGCGTTGTCGAACGCGTCGCGCGACAGGATCCGCGCGGGGGTCAGGTCCTCCCAGACCATCGCCACCGCGCGTTCGCCGCAATCGGCGGCCATGCGCGGGTGGGCGGCATCCACGGCGGGAATCGACGACGCGCCCGGCAGCGTGAAGCCGAGCGCCTCGGCGATCGAGGTCATTGTCGAGGCCGTGCCCATCGTGTTGCAGGTGCCGGTCGTGCGCACGCCGCGGCCTTCGAGCTCGACCCAGTCGGCGGGCGTGATGGTGCCGGCACGCAGCTCGTCCCAGTACTTCTTCGTGTGCGTACCGGCGCCGACCTTGCGTCCCCGCCACCAGCCGTTCGACATCGGCCCCGCGGGACAGAAGATGGCCGGCAGGCCCATGCTGATCGCGCCCATCAGCAGGCCCGGCGTCGATTTGTCGCAGCCGCCGAGCAGCACGGCGCCGTCCACCGGGTGTGAGCGCAGCAGCTCCTCGGTCTCCATCGCGAGGAAGTTGCGGTAGAGCATCGTCGTCGGCTTCACCATGATCTCGCCGACCGAGTGGGCGGGGAGCTCCACCGGGTAGCCGCCGGCCTGCCACACGCCGCGCTTCACCGCTTCCGCGCGCTCCCGCAGGTGGGCGTGGCAGGTCGACAGGTCGCTCCAGGTGTTGACGATCGCGATCACCGGCTTGCCCATGAAGTCGGCACGGCGCATCCCGGTGGCCTGCGAGCGCTGGCGATGGCCGTAGGCCCGCATGTCGGCGGCGGCAAACCAGCGCTGGCTGCGCAGCGACTCGAGCGTGCGGCGTGGGGCAGCCATGGGCGGTCGGGCTCGTGGGCTCGTTGGGCGCGCGCGGCAACTCGGCCGGGTTGCAGGTCGGGCACCGGCGCGTGGCCGGTGATCGATCCGGAGTCTACTGCCACTGGACAAGCAAGTCATCTATGTGATATAGATGATATGTAAGAGTAGCGGCTTGGTCCGGCGGCGCACGCTTCCGCGGGGCCGTCCTGTCCAGCACCACGCGGCGCAGTGCCGGTCTACACTGCCCGCCTGCTTTGCGAGGAGGAAGGCCGGGCGACGTTTCCCGACAGTGGAAGCGCGTACCGGGCGCAACGCGCCATGTCCGAAGTCACGCTCACCAACGTCGTCAAGGCGTTCGGCGCGAACGAGGTGATCCACGGGATCAACCTCGAGGTGCGCTCCGGCGAGTTCGTGGTGTTCGTCGGGCCCTCCGGCTGCGGCAAGTCGACGCTGCTGCGCATGATCGCCGGCCTCGAGGACATCACCGCGGGACGGATCGTCATCGGCGGCACGGTGGTCAACGACCTGCCGCCGCGCGCGCGGGACATCGCGATGGTGTTCCAGGACTATGCGCTGTACCCGCACAAGACCGTGTTCGAGAACATGGCCTTCGGGCTGCGGCTCCGCAAGCGGCCCGACCACGAGATCAAGTCGCGAGTCGCGGAGGCCGCGGGCATCCTGCAGATCAACCACCTGCTCGAGCGCAAGCCGCGCGAGCTCTCCGGCGGGCAGCGCCAGCGCGTGGCGATGGGCCGGGCGATCGTGCGCCAGCCGAAGGCGTTCCTGTTCGACGAGCCGCTGTCCAACCTCGATGCGCTGCTGCGCTCCGAGATGCGCGTCGAGATCAAGAAGCTGCACCACAAGCTCGGCAACACGGTCGTCTACGTGACGCACGACCAGGTCGAGGCGATGACGCTCGCCGACCGCATCGTCGTGCTGCAGGCGGGCAACCTGGTGCAGTACGACTCGCCCGACGGCATCTACAACCGGCCGGCGGCGCAGTTCGTCGCAGGCTTCACCGGCTCCCCGCCGATGAACTTCCTGACGGCGCGCATGGGCGACGGCGGCCGCTCGATCCACCTGCCCGGCGGGGTCGACGTGCCGGTGCCGGAACGCCGCGTCGCCGAGTGCGCGCGGCACATCGGCCGCGACGTCGTGTTCGGCCTGCGCCCCGAGCACATGTTCGCCGGCCACGCCGATGCGCCCGACGTCGTGGTCGTGCCCGGGCACGTCCAGCTGGTCGAGCCGCTGGGCTCGGACACGCTCGCGCTGGTGCGCCTCGGCGGCGGCGGCGATGGCGGCGAGATGACCGGACGCTTTCCCCCCGACGCGGGCCTGAAGCTCGGCCAGAACCTGCCGGTGGGTCTCGCGATGTCGCACTTCCACCTGTTCGATCCGAAGACCGGCGTCGCGATCCGCGGCGCCGACTGGTAACACGCCCCCAAGGAGACCCCATGAAGACCTGGAAAGTCCTGGTGACCGCCGCGCTCGCGACGGCGTTCGCGGCCAACGCCTGGGCGCAGCAGACGACGCTGCGCATCTTCACGGGCGGACAGCAGCGGCCCGACGTGATGCGCAAGATCGCCGACGAGTACCAGAAGCGCAACGCGAACGTGAAGGTCGAGATCGAGGTCGGCGGCGCGACGTCCGAGGCGCAGCAGCAGTACCTGTCGACGGTGCTGTCGTCGAAGGACTCGGTGCTCGACCTCGTGCTGATCGACGTGATCCGACCGGCGCAGTGGGCCGCGCAGGGCTGGGCCGAGCCGCTCGACGGCTACCTCGGCGCCGACAAGGCGAAGGTGATGGGCGGCTACCTCAAGGCGTACGCCGACGCGAACCAGGTCGGCGGCAAGCTGATCGCGCTGCCGTACTTCGCCGACTCGCAGTTCCTCTACTACCGCAAGGACCTGCTCGACAAGTACAAGCGCCCGGTGCCGAAGACCTGGGACGAGATGATCGAGACGGCGAAGGTCGTCCTGGACGGCGAGAAGAACCCGAACCTTCAGGGCTTCTCGACTGCCGGCGCGCCGATCGAGGGCACGGTCTGCACGTACCTCGTGCCGCTGTGGGGCGCGGGCTCCGACCTCACCAAGGGCGGCAAGCTCAATCTAGACACGCGGGAGGCGCGCCAGCCGTTCCAGCTCTACGGCCGGATGAAGCAGGCCGGTGTGCTGCCGAAGAACATCGCCGAGATCCCGACCGACCGCATCCGCATCGACATGCAGGCCGGCAACCTGCTCTTCGCGATGAGCTGGGGCTACGTCTGGAACCGGCTCGAGAACGACGCGGACTCGAAGGTCAAGGGCCAGATCGGCGTCGCGCGCCTGCCGCACGATCAGGGCGGCGCCAGCGCCACCTGCATCGGCGGCTGGCAGGTCGCGGTCACCGCGTTCTCCAAGAACAAGCAGGAGGCGGTGAAGTTCGCGCGATACCTGTCGTCGCCCGAGGTGTCGAAGATGCAGGCGATCCTCGCCTCGCACCTGCCCGTGTTCCCGAGCGTCTACCGGGATCCCGACGTGCTGAAGGCGAATCCCTGGTTCGCCGACGCCCTGCCGGTGATCGAGAGCGCGAAGGCGCGGCCGGTCACGCACCAGTACCCGCAGGTGTCAGACGCGATCCGCAGCAACATGAACGCGTATCTCGCCGGCACCAAGACCACCGACACGGCGATTGCCGACATGAAGAGCAGGCTTACGCCGATCTTCCGATGAGCCACCGCAGTCGTCCCCGCGAACGCGGGGACCCAGCGTCCTGCGGAGGACACTGGGTTCCCGCGACCGTGCCCCCGCGGCAGCGGGGGGCGGGAACGACGCCGAGCGCCTGGTTCTGATCGATGAGCACGGTTCCGGCGGCCAAACAGGAGCTTGCGCCTCCGCTGCGGCGCGACCTGTCCGAGCGCGCGCTCGGCGCGCTGCTGCTCGCGCCCGCGGCACTCCTGCTGCTGGTGATCGTCGTCTATCCGATCGGCACGCTGTTCTGGAACAGCCTGCACGGGGTCGACAACGCCAATGTCGCCGCGGGCGAGCAGTTCGTCGGCCTGAAGAACTACTTCACCGCATTCGAGGACGACCGCTTCTGGGGGTCGACCTGGCACACGATCCTCTACATCGTGGTCACCGTGCCGGGGTCGCTGGTGGTCGGCCTCGGACTGGCGCTGCTCGCCAACATGCCGTTCAAGGTGAAGTGGCCGGTGCGCCTGGGGCTGCTGCTGCCGTGGGCACTGCCGCTCGTGTTCGCGGGGCTGATCTTCCGCTGGTTCTTCGAGTACCGCACCGGCGTGGTCAACGACACGCTGATGCGGCTCGGCTTCGAGCCGCTGTCGTGGCTGTCCGACCCGAACCTCGCCTTTGCCGCGATCTCGATCGCGATCGTCTGGAAGAGCTCGTCGTTCATGGCGCTGATGCTGCTCGCCGGGCTGCAGTCGATCCCGAAGTCGCTCTACGAGGCCGCGGAAGTCGACGGCGCGTCGAAGTGGCAGCAGTTCGTCGAGATCACGCTGCCGATGCTGCGGCCGGCGATCTTCGTCGCGCTGATCTTCCGCACGATCACGGCGATCCAGACGTTCGACATCCCGTACGCGATGACCGGCGGCGGCCCGGGCGACTCGACCGAGACGCTGGCGATGTACATCCACAAGACCACGCTCGATTTCCTCGACTTCGGTTACGGCAGCGCGCTCGCCGCGCTGATGTTCGTGCTGTCGATGGCCGCGACGTCGGGCTACCTCAAGTACACGCGGCGCTCGTCCGGCCGCTCCGGCGAGGACTAAGTTGAAACGGCCCCCACGCTCGCTTCGTTCGCTGCCCCCCGGGACGCCCGCGCGCGCGGGGCGAAGCCAAGGCTCGAAGAGCCCGTCCGCGCGCGTGGGCGCCGGCCGACGCGCCGCGCTCCGCCAAGCGCGCGGGACCAATGAGACCGGGGCATGTCAGCCCCTCGGGGCGGCCCTTCGGGACTGACATGCCCTTCGGCCTCTCCCGCCGCGCGACGGTCTGGCTCGCCGGCCTGATCGTCGCGTCCAACGGCTTCTTCCCCGCCGTCTGGATCCTGCTCACGTCGCTGAAGACCGAGACCGAGCTGATCAGGAGCCCGATCACCTGGTGGCCCGAGGCGGCGACGCTCGACAACTACGCGACGGCGTTCACCGCGCAGCCGATCCTGCGGTTCATGTGGAACAGCTTCGTCGTCGCCTCGCTGTCGACGATCCTGTGCGTGCTGGTGTCGGCGCTCGCCGCCTATGCGCTGACGCGGCTGCGCATGCCGCACCGCAACCTGATCATGTCGGTGCTGCTCGCGGTCGCCATGTTCCCGCTGATCTCGCTGATGGTGCCGCTGTTCAAGGTGATGCGGGAGCTCGGGCTGCTCAACACCTACCTGGCGCTGATCCTGCCCTACGCGGTGCTGTCGATGCCGGTGTGCACCCTGGTGATGGCGAGCTTCTTCCAGGACATCCCGCCCGACCTCGAGGCGGCGGCGATGGTCGACGGTTGCACGCGCGTGGGTGCGCTGTTCCGGGTGATCATCCCGCTCTCCGCGCCGGGCGTGTTCACGGCGGCGATTCTCGCCTTCGTCAACGCGTGGGACGAGTTCCTGCTCGCGCTGACGATGATGAACCGCGTCAACATGCGCACGCTCTCGGTGGGCATCACGCTCTACCAGGGCGAGTTCGCGTTCCCCTGGCCGCTCATCTCCGCGGCGCTGATCATCGCGATCGTGCCGATCTGCATCATCATCGCCGTGTTCCAGGAGCGCGTCGTCGGCGGCCTCACCTCGGGCGGTGTGAAGGGGTAGCCAACGACGTTCAGCTCGCCGGGCGATCGGCGGCGCGCTCGTCGGCGATGACCGTCTCGCGCGTCCCGATCACCTCGATGCGCGACGGCTCGATGCGCACCGCTTCGGTGACGTGGGCGGACGTCTGCACCCGCTCCGCGCTTGCCTGCGAGTTCGACGGCATCACGACGGCGATCGACAGCGTCGCCACCGCGAGCGCCGTCGCGGCGAGCCCGAGCAGCGGGCGAGGGGCGTTGGACTGGTAGCGGTTCATGGTGGCCTCCTTCGTTGTGACTGGGTGTGCGGCGGTTCGATGCGGCGATCGGGGCATTCGGATTCAGGTGGTTCCCCGGTTGGTTCGCGTTGGTGGAGCGGATTCTGCGCAGCGTCGCGGGTGCCGGCAACCGGCGTGCGACGAACCGTGCCGAATCCGCGATGAATCGCTGCCGGACGCCGATCGGCCGTTGCGACCGCGGCGCTCGGCGGTGGGCATCCCTGTGAGCGGCGGGCTGCCATGAGGGTGGCGTACCATCGGCGCCGGACGCCATCGCGGCCTCCGCCTCGTGTTCCCGAACGGCCCCGCTCACCGTGACCCGGCTGCGACAACTGATGGCCTCGCCGGACTTCCGTGCCGGCTTCGTCGAGATGCTGCCCGCGTGCATCGGCCTGATCCCGTTCGGCGTGGTCTGCGGTGTCGGCGCGCAGGCGGCTGGCGCCGACGCGCTCGCGGCGTTCGGGCTCTCCACGATCATCTTCTCGGGCGCCGCGCAGATCCTCGCGCTGCAGCTCTACGCGGCCGGCGCCCCGCTCGCGATCGTCGTCCTCACCTGCTTCGTACTCGGCCTGCGGCTCCTGATGTACAGCGCCGCGATGGCGCCGCACCTCGCGTCGCTGGCGCCGCGCTGGCAACGCGGCCTGGCCTTCCTGCTCACCGACCAGGCCTTCGCGGCGGCGATCCGGCGCTTCAATGCCACGCACGATCCGCGGCTGGGTGCGCACTACTTCCTCGGCTGCGGGGTGGCGCTGTGGACCACGTGGCAGTCGACCAACCTCGCGGGCTACTTCGCCGGCAACCTGATCCCGGTGTCCTGGTCGCTCGACTTCGCGGTGCCGCTGTGCTTCATCGCGCTCGTGGCGCCGCTGTTCCGCAGCGCGCCGAACGTGACGGCGGCGCTCGTCGCCGCGGTGGCCGTGCTCGCCTTCGGCGCGCTGCCGATGAAGCTCAACCTGGTCGTCGCCGGCGTGCTGGGCATCGTCGCCGGCACGCTCGCCGAGCTCGCAGGGGAGCGATGGAAGGCGCGCTGAAGCTGTGGGCGATCATCGTGCTGGTCGGCGCGCTCAACTACGCGTCGCGGCTGTCGTTCATCGCGATCTTCGCGCGGCGCTCGATCCCGCCGCTCCTCGCGCGGGCGCTGCGGTTCGTCCCGGCGGCGATGCTCACCGCGCTGATCGTGCCGATGGTCGTGATGCCGTCCGGCGCCATCGAGCCCCTCAGCCCGCGGGTCGTCGCCGCGCTCGTCGCGGCGGCGGTCGCCTTCCACGCCCGCAATACGCTCGCCACGCTTGCCGCCGGGATGCTCGCGCTCTGGATCATCCAGGCGATCGGCAGCTGAGCGCGACGGGCGCAGCCCAGGCCCGGAGGGCGCGTCGGCGCGCGATGCTGCACGGCCGACACGCGCCGGGGTCGAGCGGCTGCTCGACGCAAGGAGGTCGCAGCTGAGCTACCATCTCGCCATGCGCTTCGAAGGCACCGACAGCTACGTCGCCACCGACGACCTGAAGCTCGCGGTCAACGCCGCGGTCACGCTCGAACGGCCGCTGCTGGTCAAGGGAGAGCCCGGCACCGGCAAGACGCTCCTCGCCGAGGAGGTGGCGCGCGCACTCGGCCGGCCGCTGCTGCAGTGGCACATCAAGTCGACGACCAAGGCCCAGCAGGGGCTCTACGAGTACGACGCGGTGTCGCGGCTGCGCGACTCGCAGCTGGGCGACGGCCGCGTCGCGGACATCGGCAACTACATCAAGCCCGGCGTGCTCTGGGAGGCCTTCGAGAGCGAGGTTCCGTCCGTCGTGCTGATCGACGAGATCGACAAGGCCGACATCGAGTTCCCGAACGACCTCCTGCGCGAACTCGACCGCATGGAGTTCTTCGTCTACGAGACGCAGGCGACGGTGCGCGCGCGGCACCGTCCGCTGGTCGTCATCACCTCGAACAACGAGAAGGAGCTGCCCGACGCCTTCCTGCGGCGCTGTTTCTTCCACTACATCCGCTTCCCCGACCGCGAGACGATGACCCGCATCGTCGACGTGCACTTCCCGGCGCTGAAGCGCGAGCTGCTGCGCGAGGCGCTCGAGGTGTTCTTCGGGCTGCGCGACGTGCCCGGCCTGAAGAAGAAGCCCTCGACCTCGGAGCTCCTCGACTGGCTGAAGCTGCTGCTCGCCGAGGACATCCCGCCGGAGGCGCTGAAGAGCCAGGACCGGAAGGCCTTCATCCCGCCGCTCCACGGGGCGCTGCTCAAGAACGAGCAGGACGTGCACCTGTTCGAGCGCGTCGTGTTCATGGCGCGCGCCAATCGCCCGTGACCCGCTGGATCGAGCCGGCGACACTCGCCGGCGATCACGTCGTGCTCGAGCCCCTCGAACGCCGGCACGAGGCGGGCCTCGCCCGCGCTGCCGCCGACGGCGCCCTGTGGCAGCTCTGGTACACGTCGGTGCCGCCGCCCGAGCACGTCGGCGAGTACGTCGGCGCGGCGCTCGGGATGCGCGAGCACCAGGGCGCGATGCCCTTCGCGGTGATCGACAGGTCGAGCGGCGAGGTGATCGGCAGCACGCGCTACTGCAACGTCGAGCCGCGCCACCGCCGCCTCGAGATCGGGCACACGTGGTACGCGCAGCGCGCGCAGCGCACCGGCGCCAACACCGAGTGCAAGCTGCTGCTCCTCGGGCACGCCTTCGAGCGCCTGCGCTGCGTCGCGGTCGAGTTCCGCACCAGCAGCTTCAATCACGCGTCGCAGCGGGCGATCGAGCGGCTCGGCGCGAAGCGCGACGGCGTGCTGCGCAACCACATGATCCTGGCGGACGGCACGTATCGCGACTCGGTGGTCTACAGCATCCTCGAGAGCGAGTGGCCGGCCGTGCGACGGCACCTGCGCTACCTGCTCGACCGGCCGCGCTGACCACGGAACGCCGCACCGCCCCCGGGCCGGCGAATGTCATACTTCTGCCTGCACAGCCCATTTCCAGCCGAGGACGCCCAATTGGCCAAGCCCAACTACGCATTCCAGAAGCGCCAGCGGGAAGCCGCGAAGAAGCAGAAGAAGGAAGAGAAGCAGAAGCGCAAGCAGGAGGAGCAGCGTCCGGAGGGCACCGATGCCGCGACCTCGCCCCAACCCGACTCCGGCCAGAGTTAGCCTTCCCGCGGGCGGTCGGCGCCCGGTGACGGCCGGCGACGCCGGCGCCGGCGTCCGCGGCGGGCGTTCGCGGGACGGCACTCCGTGCTGACCGGTTTCTTCCTCCACCTCAAGTCCCATCGGCTGCCCGTCAGCACGCGGGAATACCTGACGCTCCTCGAGGCACTCGACGCGCGCGTCGTCTCGCTGTCGATCGACGACTTCTACGCGCTCGCGCGCATGTGCCTCGTCAAGGACGAGCAGCTGTTCGACCGCTTCGACCTCGCGTTCGCGAGCTACTTCCACGGCGTCGAGGCGGCGCTCGACGTTCGCGCCGGCATTCCGGAGGAGTGGCTGCGCCGCGAGTTCCTGCGGCACCTGTCCGAGGAAGACCGCCGGCGGGTCGAGGCGCTGGGCGGCCTCGACAAGCTGCTCGAGACCTTCCGCCAGCGCCTGGAAGAGCAGCGCGGGCGCCACGCCGGAGGCTCGAAGTGGATCGGTACCGGCGGCACGAGCCCGTTCGGCGCCTACGGCTACAACCCGGAGGGCATCCGCGTCGGGCAGGACGGCGGCGGGTCGCGGAGCGCGGTCAAGGTCTGGGACGAGCGCAGTTTCCGCAACCTGGACGGCGACGTCGAGATCAACACGCGCAACATGAAGCTCGCGCTGCGCAGGCTGCGGCGCTTCGCGCGCGAGGGCGTGCCGGAGGAGCTCGACCTCGAGGGCACGATCGGCGGGACCGCGCGCAACGCGGGCCTGCTCGACATCCGGCTGCAGCCGGAGCGCCGCAACCGGGTGAAGGTGCTGCTGTTCCTCGACGTCGGCGGCTCGATGGACCCGCACGTGCAGGTGTGCGAGGAGCTGTTCTCCGCCGCGAAGGCCGAGTTCCGCCACCTCGAGCACTTCTACTTCCACAACTGCGTCTACGACTGGGTGTGGCGCGACAACGCGCGGCGCCGGGCCGAGCGGATCGGAACGCTCGAGCTGCTGCGCACCTACGGTCCGGACTGGCGCGTCGTGTTCGTCGGCGACGCGACGATGAGCCCCTACGAGATCTCGCAGCCCGGCGGCAGCGTCGAGTACGCCAACGACGAGCCGGGCGCGACGTGGCTCGCGCGCGTCTTCGAGCACTTCCGCCGGGTGATCTGGCTCAACCCGGAGCCCGCGCGCGCGTGGGAGTACACCCGCTCGACGCAACTCGTGCTGCAGCTCCTCGGCCCGCGGATGTTCCCGCTCACGCTCGACGGGCTCGCCGGCGGCATCGAGGTGCTGCGCAAGTGAGCGGAGCCGGCGCTTGACCGCGGCAGGCCCGGCGGCGCGCTGGCAGCAGACGCTCGTCGCGACGCTCGCGGCGACGCCGGGGGTGCTCGACGACCCGGCGGCGCGCGACGGCCCGATGGCGTGGACGGCGATCGGCCGCAATGCGTCCGTCTCGGTGTGGTCGCTCGCGATCGGCGCGTCGCGCTTCTTCGTCAAGGCGGCCGCGCCCGCACAGGCCGACATGCTGTCGGCCGAGGTCGAAGCGCTGGCGGCGCTGCGCGAGGCCCATGCGGTGCGCGTGCCGCAGGTGTACGCCAACGCGCGCGCCGAGGACGCGGCGTTCCTCGCGCTCGAGTGGCTCGACATCGCCGACGGCGGCCGCGACGCGGCGCTCGGCCGGGCACTTGCGGCGCTGCACGCGACCGCGGGGACGCGCTTCGGGTGGCATCGCGACAACCACATCGGCATGACGCCGCAGCGGAACGGGTGGAGCGACGACTGGGCGGCGTTCTTCCGCGACCATCGGCTCGCGCCGCAGCTCGCGCTCGCCGAACGCCACGGCCACGGCGGGCGGCTCGCACGCGACGGCAAGCGCCTGCTCGCGCGCGTGCCGGCGCTGCTCGAGGGCCATGCGCCGGCCCCGTCGCTGCTCCACGGCGATCTGTGGGCCGGCAATGCCGGCCGGCTCGCCGACGGCACGCCGGTGGTGTTCGACCCCGCGAGCTACTACGGCGACCGCGAGACCGACGTCGCGATGACCGAACTGTTCGGTGGCTTCACCCCGGACTTCTACGCGGCCTATGCCGAGGTGGCGCCGCTCCCCCCGGGTTTCCCGCTGCGCCGCACGCTGTACAACTGCTATCACGTCCTCAACCACCTGAACCTGTTCGGCGCCTCGTACCAGGCGCGCGCCGAGGCGATGGTGGCCGAGCTCGTCGCGGCTCCGCTCTGACCGGCGCGCTGGCCGCCGGCGCGGTCGCAGGCGAGGAGATGAGCGCGGGCTTTGCGCTGGATCAAGCCGCAGGCGCTTGCACGATAAGAAAAACTGGAGAATCGTCATACCGTGTGCCGCGATTGCCGCACGGCAAGTCCGTTCTCGCTAACGGCAGCGACGACCGATGGACCAACTTCCGACCACCTGGGCCGCGCTGTGCGCGCTGGCGTTCGTGCTCGGCGCGAAGCACGGCTTCGACGCCGACCACCTGGCGACGATCGACGGGCTGACCCGCTACAACGCCGCGCACCAACCCGCGGCTCGCCCGCTTCTGCGGCGCGCTGTTCTCGCTGGGCCACGGCGTGGTCGTGATGCTGGTCGCACTCGCGGCCGGGGCACTCGCCAGCCGCTGGCAGGCGCCCGGCTGGCTGGAATTCACCGGCGTCTCGATCTCGATCCTGTTCCTGTTCGGGCTTGCGTTCCTCAACCTGCACGCGGTGCTCACGACGCACCCGCACGAGGTGGTGCGGCCGGCGGGGCTCAAGGGCCGGCTGCTCGGCCGCATCTTCACGGTGCAGAGCCCCTGGGCAGTGGCGGCGGTGGGCGCGCTGTTCGCGCTGTCATTCGACACCGTGTCGCAGGCGGCGCTGTTCGCGCTCGCCGCGGGCCGCTTCGGCGGCGTTGCGCACGCGCTGATGGTCGCCGGCATCTTCGTGCTCGGCATGCTGGTCGTCGACGGCATCAACGGCCTGTGGCTGCAGCGGCTGATCCGCCGCGCCGACCGCACCGCGATCGTCGCCTCGCGCGTGATGGCGCTCGCGGTCGCCGGGCTGTCGCTCGCCGTCGGGCTCTTCACGGTGGCGAAGCTCGTCGCGCCCGACGTCGACGCCTGGGCCGAGGGCCGCGAGCTGTGGTTCGGCGGCGCGGTTGTCGTCGGCGTGCTCGTCGCGTTCGCCGTCGGCATGCTCGCGGCACGACGGGGGCTCTCCCCGCCACGGCGACGCCAGACGCCTGATCGGTCCTTGACAGTACGGTGATGGGGCCCCCGCCGGTCCCAGGGGGATTCTCATGCCTACGGAACGCATCCTGCCCGTGGCCATCGCTCGCCGCGCTCGCCGGCGCGGCTCACGCCCAGAGCGCCGAGCGCATCGGCACGATCGAGGTCACCGGCCACTACGAGAACGCGATCGGCACCTCCGATGCCGCGAGCCAGGGCACGATCACGCGCCAGCTGATCGGGGATCGCCCATTGCTGCGCCCCGCGCAGGTGCTCGAAGTACGTGCCGGGCATGATCGTCACGCAGCACAGCGGCGCCGGCAAGGCGAACCAGTACTTCCTGCGCGGCTTCAACCTCGACCACGGCACGGACTTCTCGACCTGGCTCGCCGGCATGCCGGTCAACCTGCCGACGCACGGCCATGGACAGGGCTACACGGACCTCAACTTCATGATCCCCGAGCTGGTCGCGCGCATCGACTACTTCAAGGGCCCCTACTTCGCCGACGATCGGCGACTTCTCGTCTGCGGGTGGCGCGTCGATCCCCTACGTTACCGCGCTGTCGCAGGGCGTGGCCGAGGCGACGCTCGGCACGTATTGACTACCAACGGGGGCTGCTCGCCGGGTCGATGGCGCTCGGCCCCGGCACGATGCTCTATGGGCTCGAGCTGCTGCACAACGACGGGCCGTGGCAGGTACCGGAGGACTACCGCAAGCTCAACGGCGTGCTGCGCTACACCTGGCAAGTGGGCGAGGCGGAGGTCTCCGCGACCGCGATGGGCTACTCGGGCAAGTGGAACGCCACCGACCAGATTCCTCGTGCGAGCGGTCGGCGACGGTAGCCTCGACCGCTACGGCTCGCTCGACGCCTCCGACGGCGGCGAATCGTCCCGCTACAGCCTCTCGGTCGACTGCGACGCGCTCCGCGGTGGGGCGGCGCATTCGCGACGACGGCGTACGCGATCGACTACCGCCTCAACCTGTGGTCGAACTTCACCTACTTCCTCGCCGATCCCGAGAACGGCGACCAGTTCGAGCAGGCCGACGACCGCCGGGTCTTCGGCTGGACCGGTGCGTGGACGGGCAGCACCACGCTGTGGGGGCGACCGACGCGCAACGCCGTCGGCTTCCAGTTGCGTCAGGATCGCATCGACCCGGTCGGGCTGTACGCGACGCGCGAGCGCGAGCGGCTGTCGACGACGCGGGAGGACCGCGTGATCCAGTCGAGCGCGGGTCTCTACTGGGAGAACCAGACCGCGTGGAGCGAGGCGTTCCGCACGGTGGTCGGCCTGCGCGGCGACCGCTACCGCTTCGATGTGACCAGCGACATTCCCGAGAATTCCGGGACGGTCGACGACGGCATCGTCTCGCCGAAGCTGTCGATGATCTTCGGCCCCTGGGCGAGCACCGAGTACTTCGTCAATGCGGGCGACGGATTTCACAGCAACGACGCCCGCGGCGTCACCATCCACGTCGATCCCGTGATCGGCGAGCCGGTCGACCCGGCGACGCCGCTCGTGCGCGCCAAGGGCGCGGAGCTCGGCGCACGCACCGAGGCGATCCGCAATGTCCAGTCATCGCTCGCGCTGTGGTACCTGACACTCGACTCGGAGCTCGTGTTCGTCGGCGACGCTGGCACGACCGAAGCCGGCCGGCCATCGCGGCGCTACGGGCTCGAGTGGTCGACGCGCTGGACACCGTACCCGTGGCTGCTGTTCGATCTCGACGTCGCGCTCACGCGCGCGCGGTTCTCCGACAGCGCGCCCGAAGGCGACGACATCCCGGGCGCGCCGCCGTCGGTGGTCGCGGCCGGGGCGACGATTACGGGGTACAAGGGCTTCTCGGGGGCGTTGTTCATGCGCTACTTCGGGCCGCGGCCGCTCGTGGAGAGCGGTGACGTCAAGTCGGGCAGCTCGACGCTGTTCGACATGCAGCTGGGGTGGCAGCCGGCGCCGCGCTGGAAGCTGCGGCTCGACGTCTTCAACCTGTTTGACGCCGACGTCGACGACATCACCTACTTCTACGAGTCACGGCTGCCCGGGGAACCAGCCGAGGGCGTTGCGGATGTCCATTTCCATCCGGCCGAAAGGCGCTCGTTCCGGGTCACCGTCTCGTACACTTTCTGAGGACGCCCCGGCGCACGGTGGCGGTGGGTGCGGGGAGGAGCGCCATTGCGAGCATGCGCGAAAAATCGCGCTCCTGCCGTGCGCGCTTTGTGCCTAGAATCACCGTTCCAGGACGAGGCTACGGCGGACAATTGATGAACGAGCACCACGGCTACCTGCGCCATCCGACGCTTCGCGGCGACGCGATCGTCTTCGTGAGCGACGACGACCTGTGGGTCGTGGCCACCGACGGCGGCGTTGCACGGCGCCTCACCGCGGGGCTGTCCGAGCCGTCGACGCCCTGCCTGTCGCCCGACGGGAAGCAGGTCGCGTTCGTCGGTCGCGACGAGCAGCATCCCGAGGTGTATCTGATGTCGGCCGAGGGTGGCCCGGCGCGCCGCATGACCTGGACCGGGCCGGACGTCATCGTCCGCGGCTGGACACCACAGGGCCACATCCTGTTCGTGTCGACGAGCGGCCAGCCGTTCTTTCGCAACTACCGCGCATACACGCTCGATCCGCGGGGCGGAATGCCGCAGCTCCTGCCGCTCGGCCAGGTCAACCACCTGGCGTTCGGTCCGGATCACGCGCGCGTGATCGGCCGCAACACGGCCGACCCCGCCCGCTGGAAGCGCTATCGCGGCGGCACCGCCGGGCACCTGTGGATCGATGCGCGGGGCCGCGGCAACTTCCGGCGCATGACGGAGCTCGCGGGCAACGTCACGAGCCCGATGTGGATCGGCAACCGCGTGTTCTTCCTCTCCGACTTCGAAGGCGTCGGCAACCTGTATTCGTGCCGTCCGGACGGCCGGGACCTGACCCGCCACACCGACCACGACGACTTCTACGCGCGGCACGCCCAGACCGACGGGCGCCGCATCGTCTACCAGTGCGGCGCGGTGCTGTGGCTCTACGACCCTGCGGGCGACCGCGGCGGCCGGGTCGACGTGCGCCTGCCGTCGCACCGCACGCAGGCGGCACGCAAGTTCGTGACCGCGGCCGATCACCTCGACACGTTCGCACCGCATCCGCAGGGACACAGCGTCGCCGTGACGACGCGCGGCAGGCTCGTGAGCTTCCCGCTCTGGGAGGGCGCGGTGCGCCAGCACGGCGATGACGACAGCGGCCGTTATCGGCACGGGCAGTGGGTGGACGGCGGCAGGACGCTGGTGGCGGTCGCCGACGGCTCCGGCGAGGAGCGCGTCGTCGTCGAAAGCGAGGGCAGGGCGCGCACGCTGCCTTGGGACGTCGGCCGCGTGATCGCGCTGCGCGCCGCGCCGCGCGGGCACCTGGTCGCGCTGTCCAACCACCGCAACGAGGTGCTGGTCGGCGACGTCGCGACGGGTGAGCTCGCCGTCGTCGACCGCAGCGACCACGGCCGCACCGAGGACCTCGCGTGGTCGCCGGACGCCGCCTGGCTCGCCTACTCGTACTGGACGTCGACACGCCACTCGGCGATCAAGCTGCACGACGTCGCGCGCCGCACGGGAATCCTGGTGACGCAGCCCGAGTTCCGCGACTACGCGCCGTCGTTCGATCCCGACGGGCGCTACCTGTACTTCCTGTCGCTGCGCACGTTCGACCCGGTCTACGACAGCGTGCAGTTCGAGCTGTCGTTCCCGCGTGCGGCGCGGCCGTACCTGATCGCGCTGCAGGCGGGCGGTCGGCCGCCGTTCGAGCCCGTGCCGAAGGGTCTCGCGCCCGACGACCCGGCACGCGCGCCGGAGCGCAGCCAGGACAGGGGTGAGCCGCCGCCGATCGAGCTCGCCGGCATCGAGCGGCGCATCGCCGCGTTCCCGGTGCCCGAGAACCGGTTCGGACAGATCGCCGGCGTGGCCGGCGGCAAGGTGATCTGGTCGGTGATGCCGATTGCCGGCGCACACGGCCGCGGCGGCCACAAGGAGGGGCCTGGGCGCCTCGAGCTGTTCGACTTCGCCACGTCGCGCGTCGAGACGCTGATGGATCGCGCCGACGAGTTCGCCCTCGCGGCCGACGCAGTGACGCTCGTCGTGCGCGACGGCAAGCGGCTGCGCGCCATCGCCGCGAACCGCAAGCCGGAGCCGGACCGCAACCCCGCGGCGGCGGAGGGCCCGTCGCGCAAGAGCGGCTGGCTCGACCTCGATCGCATCCGCGTGTCGGTCGAGCCCCGGCAGGAGTGGCGGCAGATGCTGCGCGAGGTGTGGCGCCTGCAGCGCGACCAGTTCTGGGTGCCCGACATGTCGGGCATCGACTGGGAAGCGGTCTACCGCCACTACGAGCCGTTGCTCGAGCGCGTCGCGACCCGCGCCGAGCTCTCCGACCTGATCTGGGAGATGCAGGGGGAGCTCGGCACGTCGCACGCCTACGAGATGGGCGGCGACTATCGCCGGCCGCCGCAGGTCCCGCTCGGCTACCTCGCCGCCGACGTCCGGCTCGCCGGCAAGGACGGCGGCTACGAGATCACGCGAATCGTCACCGGCGATCCCTGGGAGCCCGGGGCCGACTCGCCGCTCAACGCCGTCGGTGTCGAGGCGAAGCCCGGCGAACGCATCGTCGCGGTGAATGGGCTGAAGACTCGCGCGGACCGCCCGCCGCAGTCGCTGCTCGTCCACCAGGCCGGCACCCGGGTCGGGCTCACGCTCGCGCACGGCAGCGGCAAGTCGGCGACGACGCGCGACGTGCTGGTGACGACACTCGCCGACGAAGTCCCGGCACGCTATCGCGAGTGGGTCGAGCGCAATCGCGCGTGGGTGCACGAGACGTCGCGCGGCCGCGTCGGCTACCTGCACCTGCCGGACATGATGTCGGCCGGGTTCGCCGAGTTCCACCGCTACTTCAGCGGCGAGTGCGACCGCGACGCGCTGATCGTCGACGTGCGCTACAACCGCGGCGGACACGTGTCGCAGCTCTTGCTCGAGAAGGTGGCGCGCAAGCGCATCGGCTACAACCTGTCGCGCTGGTCGCAGGCGCAGCCCTATCCCGACGAGGCGGTGGCGGGACCCGTGGTCGCGCTCACCAACGAGCATGCCGGTTCCGACGGCGACATCTTCTCGCACGCGTTCAAGCTGATGGGGATCGGCCCGCTCGTGGGCACGCGCACCTGGGGCGGCGTGATCGGCATCTGGCCGCGCCATCGGCTGGTCGACGGCACCGAGACGACGCAGCCCGAGTTCTCGTTCTGGTTCAAGGACGTGGGCTGGGGCGTCGAGAACCACGGGACCGATCCAACGCTCGAGGTCGACAACGCGCCGCAGGACGCCGCGGCGGGCCGCGACCGGCAGCTCGAAGCCGCGCTCGCGGCAGCGGCGAAGCTGATCGGGCGCAAGGGCGGCGCGATGCCGCGCTTCGACAAGCGGCCGAACCTCGCACGGCAGCGGCTGCCGGCGCGCCGGCAGCCGTAGTCCGGTCGATGCCGCTGGCGCTGCTGTCCTATTTGAGGAATTCTGGCGAGATGAGGCGCGGGAAGAACAGCGAGACGTCCGGCCAGAGGATCACGAGCGCCAGCACGACGAACATCGGCATCAGCATGATCATCGTGTCCTTGATCGCGTCGCGCACCCGAATGCCGGCGATCGAGCACGCGATCATCAGGCACAGGCCGTAGGGCGGCGTGACCAGCCCGAAGGCGAGCGATGACGATGCCGATCATCGCGAAATGGACCGGGTCCATGCCACCGCCTTGCGCCAGCGGCTCGAGGATCGCGCCGACGATGATGATCGCCGGGATCGCGTCGAGGAAGCAGCCGACGACCAGGAACACGCAGCGCGATGAAGAAGCCGGTCGCGATGAAGCCCATGCCCCACGCGCTGACGCCCGAGAGGATGGCCTGCGGGATCTGTAGTAGGCGAGCAGCCAGCCGAACACCGAGGCGGTGCCGACGCAGAACAGCGCCACGCCGGCAAGCTTGCCCGGTGTCGAGCAGCGCGCTCTTACAGCCCGCGTTCAGGTCATCTCGCGATAGACGACAGCGGACAGCAGGACGGCGTAGAGCACCGCGATGCACGCGGCTTCGGTCGGCGTGAACCAGCCGAAGACCTTGCCGCCGATGATGATCCGGGCGTCATCAGCGCCGGCAGCGACACCATCAGCGCCTTGACCACCTCGCATGAACGTCGACGCGCGGATAGGTCGGGTAGCCGCGGATCTTGGCGTAGACATGCACGGTCGCCATCTGCGCGACGCCGATCAGGAGCCCGGGATCACGCCGGCGAGGAACAGCGCGCCGATCGACGCGGTGAGC
The DNA here is from genome assembly GCA_963765065.1 of uncultured beta proteobacterium. Taxonomy (GTDB): domain Bacteria; phylum Pseudomonadota; class Gammaproteobacteria; order Burkholderiales; family Casimicrobiaceae; genus VBCG01. The sequence continues at coordinate 755,184 of CAVXVH010000020.1, forward strand.
ATGCCGCCCCAGACGATCATCAGGATCGACGGCGGGATGATCACCGCCAGCACCGCCGAAACCGCGGTGATCGCGACGGAGAAGCTGTCGTCGTAGCCCTCCTTGCGCTGCGCCTCGATGAAGATCTTCGACTGGCTCGCGGCATCGGCCGTCGACGAGCCCGAGATGCCGGCGAAGAAGATCGAGAGGACCACGTTGACCTGGGCGAGCGCGCCCGGGAAGTGCCCGACCAGGGCCCTCGACAGCCGCATCAGGCGGTCGGTGATGCCGCCGACATTCATCAGGTTGGCCGTCAGCAGGAAGAACGGCACCGCCAGCAGGATGAACGAGTTGTAGGCGTTGAAGGTCTCCTGCACCAGCGTGTAGGCGGCGAGGCGCGGCTCGATCAGCAGGATCGGCAGGCAGGCGAGCCCCAGCGCGAAGGCCACCGGCACGCGCAGCGAACGAGCAGCCCGAAGAACATGCCGAACAGGATGAGCGCGGCCATCCCCGGCGCGAGTGCCGCGCCGGTCATGCGCGCCTCCCGCATGATGTCGATGTCGTCGAGCATGCTGCTCGCCGAGGAAGACGAGCCAGGTGAGACCGGTGATCGGCCAGGCGACGTGGATGAGCCAGAGCGGCAGCTCGGCGAGCTCCGAGATGCGGTTGAAGGCGAACTGCGTGAACTCGATGCCGGCCCAGACGAACACCAGCGCGAACCCGAGGATGGCAAGCGAGCCGATGAGCCGGAACGCGGCGGCCACCTTGGGCGACAGCACGGGGCAACAGATCGACCTCGAAGTGCGTGCCTTCGCGCACGCCGACCATCGCGCCGATCATGATCATCCAGATGAACAGGAACCGCGCCATCTCCTCGGTCCAGATGTAGTGCGGATCAGCGCGGTGGTCCAGCGCGAGACGATCTGCAGCGTCACCGGGAACACGATGATGGCCACCGACAGCATCAGCAGGCCGTTGAGAAAGCGGCCGAAGGCGTCGGCCAGCCGGTGCCACATCCTGCGGAACGGATGTTTCGAGTGCGACATGGAGGTGGGCCGAAACGCGACCCGGGCGGGCCGCATCGGCGGTCCGCCCGGGTCGGGAGGGAGGCTACTGGAGGGCGTTGATCTTCGCGTAGATCTCGTCGGCGTCGATTTCCTTGGCGTAGGCGGCCATCACCGGGTCGACCAGCTTCTTCATCGCGGCGCGGTCGGTGAAGTGGATGCGCTTGAGCTTGCCGGCCTTCTCCATCGCGTCGAGCTTCGCCGAGTCCTCGGAGGACTCGATCTGGCGGCCGTAGGCGCCGGCTTCCTTGCCCGCCTTGACGATCGCGGCCTGCAGGTCGGCCGGCAGCTTCTTGAAGGTCTTGCCGGAGAAGCACAGCGGCCGGATGGTGATCGCGTGCTGCGGTCATGATGAGGTTCGGTGCCGACCTCGAAGAACTTCATCTGCTCGACGCCGGCGGCCTCGTTCTCGCCGGCCTGGATGACGTCGTTCTGGATGGCGTTGTAGACCTCGTTGTAGGCGATCACCGTCGGCGACATGCCGGCGGCGGCGAACGTGCGGCTCCAGATCGGCGCGCCCTGCACGCGCACCTTGAGGCCCTTGATGCTCGGCCATGTTGCTGGCCGGCTTGTTGACGAAGATGTTGCGCGTGCCGCCGCCGGCGTAGCCGATCAGCATCACGTCGGCCTTCTGGCCGCGACCTCGTCGGCGACGGGCTTCAGCAGGTCGGCGTCGAGCACCTTGTTCCAGTGCGCGAGGTCGCGGAACAGGAACGGCGCGTCGATGAACGGCGCCGCCTTCGAGAAGGTCGACATGTGCGCCGGCGACACGATGCCGTAGTCGACCGCCTTGCCCTGCGCCATGTACTCGAAGTACTGCTTCTCGAGGCCGAGCGCGCGAGTTCTTGTGCAGCACGAAGTTGATCGGCTTGCCGTAGTACTTCTTCACCAGCTCCTCGAACCTGCACCAGCGCCTTGGTGAAGGCGTGGTCGTCGTTGAACTGCGACGGCGCCGTTGCAGCGTGATCGTCTGGGCGTTGGCGCCGAACGCGGCGACCAGGGCGGCGGCGGCGAGGCCGCGCAGCAGTGCTTTCATCGTTTCCTCCGGGGGTGGGTCCACCGTCGCGCGCCCGGCGACGAGCGCGGGCGCGTTCTGGTCAAGTGGTCAGGCCAAATCAGACCATTGGCCGAGCCGGAGTGTCAACAGATTCCGTCGCGGCCGGACCCTATTCTGCCGCACGTCCGGCGGCCAGGGTCAGGGCTTGCGCATGTCGGCGGTCAGCGGCTTGACCGGCGCCTTGATCTCGACCGTCTGCCGCTTGCCCGAGGCGTCCTCGAAGGTCAGCGTGATCGGCACGGTCTCGCCCTCGGCGAGCGTCCGGTCGAGCGCCATCAGCATCACGTGGTAGCCGCCGGGCTTCAGCTCGGTGGGCTTGCCGGCCGGCAGGTCGAGCTTCGGGATCGCGCGCATCCTCATCACGCCGCCGTCCATCGCCATCTCGTGGATCTCGACGATCTTCGCGACCGGCGAGGCCGCGGCGACGAGCTTCTGGTTGCCGGTCGCAGTGAGCTTCATGAACGCGCCGGTGGCACGCTGGCCGGCGACGGTGCCGCGCACCCAGGGATCGGTGATGGTGACCTGCGCCGACGCGATCGAAGGCGCGGCGGCGAGGAGCAGGGTGGCGGCGACCAACGGCCAGGGGGAGCGATTGCGCATGGGGAGCGTCCTTTCGAACGTCATGATTCTAGCTGCTCGCGCAGCCCCCTGTTTCTAGAAAGCAAGCAAGATTTCGATCGCAACTCACTGTGCCAAATGTGTTTTGATTTTGGGCAATTTGAACGAAGCTTGATCCCCATCAAGGGATTGGGAGATGACGGGGGTGAGGGATTGCTCACCTCAAGCCCTTGGGCCTACCTTCCGGCGGACCTACAACATCTTGTGGCCATCGCGGCAATCGCACCGCTGAGGCCGATGGGGGAGCAATGCCTGACGACGTCCTCGTTTCCGAGCCGCCCGTGATGGTGCCGGCGTCCGCGCTGCCAAGGACGGTGCTCAAGCGCGACGGCAGCACGGCGCCGTTCGACCTCGCGAAGATCGCCCGCGCGATCGCAAAGGCGGGGGCCGCCACGGGCGAGTTCGGCGGGCTGCAGGCCGAGCTGATCGCCGAGCGCGTCGGGCGGGTGATCGCGCACCGGTTCTCGGGCCGCGCGCCGGAGATCGAGGCGATCCAGGACCAGGTCGAGCAGGCGCTCGTCGGCGCCGACCACTTCACGACCGCGCGCGCCTACATCGTCTACCGCGAGAAGCACAAGCGGCTGCGCGACACGAGGAAGACGCTGATCGACGTCGGCCACGCCGTCGACGAGTACCTCGAGCAGCGCGACTGGCGGGTCAATGCCAACGCCAACCAGGGCTACTCGCTCGGCGGGCTGATCCTCAACGTCTCCGGCAAGGTGGTCGCCAACTACTGGCTCGACCACGTCTACCCGCCCGAGATCGGCGACGCGCACCGCGACGGCGACGTGCACATCCACGACCTCGACATGCTGGCCGGCTACTGCGCCGGCTGGTCGCTGCGCCAGTTCCTCTTCGAGGGCCTGAACGGCGTCCCGGGCAAGGTCGAGGCCGGGCCGCCGAAGCACATGTCGAGCGCGGTCGGGCAGATCGTCAACTTCCTCGGCACGCTGCAGAACGAATGGGCGGGCGCGCAGGCGTTCTCGTCGTTCGACACCTACATGGCGCCGTTCGTCCGCAAGGACCGGATGAGCTACGAGCAGGTTCGGCAGTGCATCCAGGAGCTGATCTACAACCTCAACGTGCCCTCGCGCTGGGGCACGCAGACGCCGTTCACCAACCTGACGTTCGACTGGACCTGCCCCGAGGACCTGCGCGAGCAGGTGCCGGTGATCGCGGGCGCCGAGCAGCCGTTCACCTACGGCGAGCTGCAGCCCGAGATGGACATGATCAACCGCGCCTACATCGAGGTGATGACCACGGGCGACGCCAAGGGGCGCGTGTTCACGTTCCCGATCCCGACCTACAACATCACGCCGGACTTCGACTGGGACCACCCGAACACCGAGCCGCTGTTCGCGATGACCGCGAAGTACGGGCTGCCGTACTTCCAGAACTTCCTCAACTCCGAGCTCAAGCCGAACATGATCCGCTCGATGTGCTGCCGCCTGCAGCTCGACCTGCGCGAGCTGCTGAAGCGCGGCAACGGCCTGTTCGGCTCGGCCGAGCAGACCGGCTCGGTCGGCGTGGTCACGGTCAACTGCGCACGGCTCGGCTACCTGCACGCCGGCGACGAGGCGGCGCTGTTCGCGCGCCTCGACCGGCTGCTCGAGCTCGCCAAGGAGAGCCTGGAGATCAAGCGCAAGGTCATCCAGCGCCTGATCGACCAGGGGCTCTTCCCGTACACGAAGCGCTACCTCGGCACGCTGCGCAATCACTTCTCGACGATCGGCATCAACGGCGTCAACGAGATGATCCGCAACTTCACCCACGACGCGGACGACATCTCGACCCCGGCGGGCGAGGCGCTCGCGCACCGGCTGCTCGACCACCTGCGGGCGCGCATCGTGTCGTTCCAGGAGGAGACCGGCCACCTCTACAACCTGGAGGCGACGCCGGCGGAGGGCACGACCTACCGCTTCGCCCGCGAGGACCGCAAGCGCTTCCCGGACATCCTGCAGGCCGGCACGCGCGAGACGCCGTACTACACCAACTCGACGCAGCTGCCGGTCGGGTTCACCGACGACCCGTTCGAGGCGCTCGCGCGGCAGGAACCGCTGCAGACCAAGTACACCGGCGGCACGGTGCTGCACCTCTACATGAGCGAGCGCATCTCCTCGCCCGAGGTGTGCAAGCGCCTGGTGCGCACGGCGCTGTCGCGCTTCCGCCTGCCCTACATCACGATCACGCCGACGTTCTCGATCTGCCCGACGCACGGCTATCTCGCCGGGGAGCACGAGTTCTGCCCGCGTTGCGACACCGAGCGCATCGCCGCGAAGCGCGCGGTGCAGGCGGCCTGACGTTCAACTGTCCCGATTCCGGAGGCTCCTATGACTGCTTGCACCCGTACCGATCACCCCGTCGATGCCGCGTCTGCGCTCCGCGACGACGAGCGCCAGCGCTGCGAAGTGTGGACGCGCGTGATGGGCTACCACCGCCCGGTGGCCTCGTTCAACGTCGGCAAGAAGGGCGAGCACCGCGAGCGCCGCTTCTTCCGCGAGGCGCGCGCGGTACCGTCGCTCGCGACCTGATCCGGGTTGCACCGTGTGCGCCGCCGTCCACGTCGCGGGGGTCGCTCCCCTGCAGTTGCGCGTCGGCGGCCTGGTGCCGTTCTCGACCACCGACTGGCCGGGCACGATCGCGGCTGTCGTGTTCGCCCAGGGTTGCCCCTGGCGCTGCCGCTACTGCCACAATCCGCACCTGATCCCCACCGAGGGGCCCGAGGCGCATGCCTGGCCGGGGATTCTCGCGTGGCTCGAGGGCCGACGCGGGCTGCTTGAGGCGGTCGTGTTCTCCGGGGGCGAGCCGACCGCGCAGATCGCGCTCGAAGCCGGGCTGCGCGACGTGCGCGCGCTCGGCTTCCGTACCGGCGTGCACACCGGCGGCATGTTCCCGCGCCGCATGCCGTCGCTGCTGCCGCTGCTCGACTGGGTCGGCCTCGACGTCAAGGCGCCGTCCGGGCAGTACCCGGCCGTGACCGGCGTCCAGGGCTCCGGGCTCGGCGCGCTGGTGACGCTCGAGCTCGTGCGCCAGGCGGGCATCGCGCACGAGATCCGCACCACGGTGCATCCTGCGCTGACGCCTGCGGACGCGCTGGTGGAGCTGGCCGCGGAGCTCGCGGCGGCCGGGGTGCGCGACTGGGTGCTGCAGCCATTCCGTACGGCGGGCTGCGCGGATGCGGCGCTGAACGCCGACACGCCGCACGGCGCGACGATCGACGACCCGCTGCTTGCCAGGCTGCGCGAGCACGTGCCGGGCACCGTGGTCCGGTAACAGGCCGTGAATCGGGGTCAGACCCCGAAAAGAAAACCCGGCAGCGAACGGAGGCAATTCGCCGCTGCCGGGTACGACGATCATGAATCGCGTGTCGAATTGTTCCCGCGAGGGCGATGCCGGAAAATGATGCGCATCAAGTGAAACGCAGGGCGCCGGTCCCCGGCGCCGGTGGCGACCGCTCCCGGCGCCGCGCGGCGTGCCTGTGCCAGAATCGACCTCACCGATGAGCGCCACCTCTTTCGCACCCGTCTCCGGCAGCGTTGCTGCATCGCATGCGCCGACGCGCGCCGAGCGCGCCGTCGCCGCGTGGCTGCTCGCCTGCTGTCTGCTGGTGTTCGCGATGATCGTCGTCGGCGGCGTCACGCGCCTGACCCACTCGGGGCTGTCGATCACCGAGTGGCAGCCGATCGTCGGCACGCTGCCACCGCTCACGGAGCAGGACTGGCAGGTGGCCTTCGACAAGTACCGCGCCACGCCTGAGTACCGCCAGGTCAACAAGGGCATGTCGCTCGAGGCCTTCAAGGGCATCTTCTGGTGGGAGTACTTCCACCGGCTGCTCGGGCGGCTGATCGGGGTGGCGTTCCTGGTGCCCTTCGTCTGGTTCGCGGCGAAGCGCATGTTGCCGGCGGGCTACGGCTGGCAGCTCGCCGGCATCTTCGCGCTCGGCGGACTGCAGGGCGCGATGGGCTGGTACATGGTGAAGAGCGGTCTCGTCGACGACCCGCGCGTGTCGCAGTTCCGCCTCACCGCGCACCTCGGTCTCGCGTTCGTGATCCTCGGCGCGATGCTGTGGGTCGCGCTCTCGCTGCTGCATCCGCGGCGCGAGTCGGTGGCGACCCGGGGCGCGCGCTCCGCGCGGCGCTGGGCCTTCGGGATCGTCGCGCTGGTCCTGGTGATGGTGCTCACCGGCGGCTTCGTCGCGGGGATCCGCGCCGGCTTCGCGTACAACACGTTTCCGCTGATGAACGGCGCGTGGATCCCGCCCGAGATCCTGATGCTCGAGCCGGCGTGGACCAACTTCTTCTGGAACATGGCGACCGTGCAGTTCGACCATCGCGTCGGCGCGTGGCTGCTGTTCTTCCTCGTGCCGGTGCTGTGGTGGAAGCTGCGCTCCGCGGACGGCGTGCCGGCGCGTGCGGAGAAGGGCGGCAACGCGCTCGTCGCGGTGCTCGCGATCCAGCTCGCGCTGGGCATCGCCACGCTGCTGCTGGTCGTGCCGTTGCCGCTCGCGGCGCTGCACCAGGCCGGCGCGGCGGTCGTGTTCGCGGTTGCCGTCTACGTGGCCCACGCGATGCGGTGACCGGCATCCCGACCCATGTGCACCGCCGACGCCAGCTCGCGGCGCACCGTCCGTCGTCCGGCATTTTTCGCTTGACCCGCGTCAATGCCCCTCGCGACGCGCGGCGCAAAATGGTTCGGGAACCGGCGGCCCGTGCGGCGGCCGGCGACGAAGGAGTGCGCGATGGCCCGACACCTGGTGCTCGACATACGCGACCTGGAGCCCCCCGAGCCGATGGAGCGCGTGTTGACTGCGATTGCCGATTTCGGCCAGGGCGACACGCTGAGGATCCTGTCGAACTTCGAGCCGACGCCGCTGTACCGGATCCTCGAACGGGACGGGTTCCGGCATCACGTCGAAGCGGGCGCCGACGCGCCCTGCGAGATCACGATCTGGGCGGCCGAGTGAGCGCGGACGACGGCCCCGCGCGGCCTCCCGCGTGCGCCGTGCCGGCGCGCGATGCGTCCCCGCTCGAGCGGGCTCGCGCGTTCGTCGCGTGCCGGCCCTGTGTCGTCGGCTGGGCCGTGTACCTCGCCGTCGCCATCCTGCTCGTCGCGTTCACGGGCGCGCGTTAGCAGCCTGTCAGGCGCGGCGGCCGGCCGACCGGCGAGCCGCCCCGCACCCGGCGCGCCCCATCCCTGGGCGAGGCCCCGCGTCGCCACGGCCGCGGTGTCCGATCACGCCTTTTGACGCCGGTCAACACATCCAATAACGTATACGTTATAGGATGCGTCGCAATGGCCGCGCATCCGCTCGCGCGGCGCCCGGCGAAGTCCGGCAGCGGAGGCCGCGCATGCACCGCATCGTCTTTCTCGACCGCGCCACGCTCGCGCCCGGGGTGCGGCTGCGCCGTCCCGCGTTCGAGCATCGCTGGAGCGAGTTCGGGCGCACCGACCCCGCCGACGTCGTGCGGCGCCTCGACGGTGCGACGATGGTCATCGACAACAAGGTCCCGCTGCGGCGCGAGGCGCTCGAGCGGCTGCCCGACCTTGAGCTCGTCGCCGTCGCCGCCACGGGTACCGACTGCGTCGACAAGGACTGCTGCCGCGAGCGCGGCATCGTGGTCAGCAACGTGCGCAACTACGCGGTGCACACCGTCCCCGAGCACGTCTTCGCGCTGATCCTCGCGCTGCGCCGCAGCCTGTGCGCCTACCGCGACGAAGTGCGCCGCGGCGCGTGGCAGGCGGCAGGGCAGTTCTGCTTCTTCTCCCATCCCATCGAGGACCTGCACGGCAGCAACCTCGGCATCATCGGCGAGGGCAGCCTCGGCCAGGGCGTCGCGCAGCTCGCACGGGCGTTCGGCATGAACGTGATGTTCGCCGCGCACAAGGGCAAGAGCGGGCTGGGCCCGCTGTACACGCCGTTCGACGAGGTCCTCGAGACCGCCGACGTCATCACGCTGCACTGCCCGCTGCTGCCGGAGACCCGGGCGCTGCTCGGGATGCCGGAGTTCCGCCGCATGCGTCGCCGGCCGGTGCTGGTCAATGCGTCGCGCGGCGGCCTGGTCGTCGAGGAGGACCTCGAGCGGGCGCTCGACGAGGGGCTCGTCGCCGGCGCGGCCTTCGACGTCGCGCTGCCCGAGCCGCCGCCGGCGGACAGCACGATCATGCGGCTCGCCGCGCGGCCCGACTTCATCCTCACGCCGCACATCGCCTGGGCAAGCGCACAGGCGCAACAGGCGCTCGCCGACCAGCTGATCGACGTCATCGAGCGCTACGCGCAGGGCACGCCGGTCAACGTCGTGCGCGGCGCGTTCTGAACGAAGCACCCGCCGGAGTAGACGATGGCACGCCTCGCGATCCTGACGCTGTTCATGGGCCAGACCCGCAACCGCTTCCTGCAGTATCAGCAGCCGCGCACGATCCTCGAGATCCTCGACATGGCGGGACGCACCGAGGGCTGCGAGGGCGTCGAGTTGCGCTATCCCGGCGACCTCGCCGACCCGCAGGCGGTCAAGGCCGCGCTGGCACGCAACAACCTCGGCATCGCGGCGGTCAACTTCGCCTCGGTGCGGCCCGACCGGTGGCTGCGCGGCGCGTGGTCCTCGACCCGGCCGGACGAGCGCCGCGCGGCCGTCGACGACTTCAAGCGCTGCATCGACGTCGCGCGCGAGATCGGCGCGCCGCGGATCACCAACTGCCCCCTCAACGACGGCATCGACTACGCGTTCGAACTCGACTTCGCGCGCGCCTACGACACGGCCGCCGAGTGCTACGCCGAGATTGCCGACCACGACCCGTCGTTCCCGATCTGCATCGAGTACAAGATCAGCGAGCCCCGGGTGCGCTCGCTGCTCGGCAACGCCGGCGAGACCGCGGCGTTCTGCCAGATCGTGAACCGCGACAACCTCGGCGTGACGCTCGACGTCGGGCACGCGCTGTTCGCCAACGAGAACGCGTCGCAGTCGGCGGCGCTGCTCGCGAAGGCCCGGCGGCTCTTCTACGTGCACCTCAACGACAACGACGGCCGCGCCGACTGGGACCTCCTCCCCGGCGCGGTGCACCCCTGGGAGCTGATCGAATTCCTGTGGACGCTCGAGCGCCTCGGCTACGACGACTGGATGACCTTCGACATCGTGCCGAAGGAGGCGGACCCCGTCGAGTTCTTCGCCACCGCCGCGCGGCTCACGCGCAAGTACGAGACGCTGAGCCGGCGCATCGACGCGCCGCAGATGGAGGCACTGCAGGTCGCGAACAATCCTTCGCGGACGCTGGGCTACGTCCAGATGCTGGCCTGATCGCCGCGCCACGAACGCCGGAGCACGAACCATGACAGCGACCCCCCGCGAGATGGCGAACGCCGTCCGCTTCCTTGCGCTGGACGCGATCGTCCGCGTCGGCGACGGGCACCCGGGCACGCCGCTCGGCGCCGCCGACATCTGCACGGCGCTGTTCACGCGCCACCTGCGGTTCGATCCGGCCTGCCCGCGCTGGCCCGACCGCGACCGCTTCGTGCAGTCGAACGGGCACGGCTCGACGCTGCTCTACGCGCTGCTGCACCTCGCCGGCTACGCCGCGTTCCCGCTCGAGCAGGTGCAGCGCTTCCGCGAGCTCGGCTCGAACACGCCGGGGCACCCCGAATACGAGCCCGACCACGGTGTCGAGATCACCACCGGGCCGCTGGGGCAGGGCATCGCCAACGCGGCAGGCATGGCGGTCGCCGAGGCGATGCTGAACGAGGAGTTCGGCGACGACGTCGTCCGCCACTGGACCTACGCACTGGTCGGCGACGGCTGCCTGATGGAGGGTCTCGGCCACGAGGTGATCTCGCTCGCCGGGCACCTCAAGCTCGGCCGGCTGATCTTCCTCTACGACTCCAACCGGATGACCGACGACGGGGCGACGTCGCAGGCGGTGAGCGAGGACTACATGGTCCGCTTCGCGTGTGCCGGCTGGCACGTGCAGGAGTGCGACGGCCACGACCAGGACGCGATCGCCGCGGCGATCGCCGCGGCCAAGGCCGACCCGCGGCCGTCGATGATCAAGTGCAACACGGTGATCGGCTTCGGCGTGCCGCGCATCCAGGACCAGCGCGTCGCCCACGGCGGCAAGCTGTTCGAGGACGATGCCAAGGCCGCGCGCGAGTCGCTCGGCTGGCCGCACGAGCACTTCGTCGTGCCCGCGCCGATCCGCGCCGCGTGGCGCGAGGCCGGTCGGCGCGGCGCCGCCGAGCGGGAGGCGTGGCAGGCGCGGCTCGCCGCGATCGACCCGCAGCAACGCGCGCGGTTCGAGCGCCTGATGCGCGGCGAGCTGCCGTCCGGATGGGAGCAGGCGCTCCTCGACTGGAAGCGCGAGGCGGCGACGAAGGCGCCGACACAGCCGACGGTGCGCTCGTCGGGCGAGATCACGCGCGTGCTCTCGCACGCGATCCCCGAGCTCGTCGGCGGTGCGCCCGACCTCGAGGCGGCGACGCAGCACAAGCGCGACATGCGGCCGTTCACCAAGGACGACCGCGGCGGACGCTACCTGCACTACGGGGTGCGCGAGCACGCGATGGGCGCGATGATGAACGGCATGGCCGCGCACGGGGGCGTGGTTCCCTACGGGGCGACGTTCCTCGTGTTCTCCGACTACATGCGCCACGCGATGCGGCTGTCGGCGATGATGTCGCTGCCCGTGATCTGGGTGTTCAGCCACGACTCGATCGGCATCGGCCGCAACGGGCCGACGCACCAGCCGGTCGAGTACCTGGCGTCGCTGCGTGCGATCCCCAATCTCGCGGTGATGCGCCCGGCCGACGCCGTCGAGGCCGCCGAGTGCTGGCAGCTCGCCGTCGCCAACCGACGCTCGCCGTCGGCGATCGTCAACTCCCGCCAGGCGCTGCCGCCGGTGCGGACCGTGCACACGGACGAGAACCTGTGCGCCCGCGGTGCGTACGCGATCGCGGAAGCCCAGGGCGGGCCGCGCCGCGCCACGCTGTTCGCGTCCGGGTCGGAAGTCGCGATCGCACTCGCGGCGCGGGCGACGCTGCAGGCGCAGGGCATTGCGACCGCGGTGATCTCGGTGCCGTGCTGGGAGCACTTCGAACAGCAGGACGCGGCGTACCAGGCGTCGGTGCTCGGCCGCGGCACGGTGCGCGTGGCGGTGGAGGCCGCCGTGAAGCTCGGCTGGGAGCGCTACGTGGGCGAGGACGGCGGTTTCGTGGGCATGCGCTCGTTCGGCACGTCGGGGCCGGAGGCAGAGCTCTTTCGCCACTTCGGCATCACGCCCGAGGCGGTGGTCGCCGAGGTCACGAAGCGGCTGCCGCCGGCACGGGCCGGGCGACCCGCGGCGGTCCTCGAGGCGCGCTAGGTCTGCACATGCATTCGCGAGATACGGGAGCATCCGTCTTGACCGACCTGTGCGCATCCGTTAACGTATACGCAAAAGAGACGGCGCGCGCCAGGGCGACCCGGCCGACGACGGACCCGATGCAGGAGAGGAGGACGCCATGACGATCGTCGCGCCGGGCCTGGTGCCGCTTGCGGCGCTGCGGTTCACGGGCACAGACCTGCGCCGGCCCGAGTGCGTGCTCTGTGCCGCGAACGGCGACGTCTACGCAGCCGACTGGCGCGGCGGCGTGATGCGCATCGCGCCGGACGGCACGCAGCAGCTGGCTCTCGGGAAGCACCCGGAAGGGGGGCCGCTGCAACCCAACGGCATCGCGCTCGCGAGCGACGGCACGTTCCTGGTCGCGCACCTGGGCGCGGAAGCCGGCGGCGTGTACCGGCTCGGAGCGCAGGGCGCGGTGACACCGGTGCTGACGGCAATCGACGGCAAGCCGCTGCCGCCGACCAACTACGTGATCGAGGACACCGCCGGTTGTCTCTGGATCACCGTCAGCACGTGGCTGTCGCCGCGCGCACGCGGTTACCGCGCCGACGTCGCGGACGGCTTCGTCGTGCTCGTCGACCACCACGGCGCCCGCATCGTCGCCGACGGCCTCGGTTACACCAACGAACTCGCCCTCCACCCGTCCGGTCGGTGGCTGTGGGTCAACGAGACGTTCGGGCGGCGGCTGTCGCGCTTCGCCATCCGCGACGACGGCACGCTCGGTCCCCGGCAGACCGTGACCACCTTCGGCACGGGCTTCTTCCCGGACGGGCTCGCCTTCGATGCCGCAGGGCACGCCTGGGTCGTGAGCATCGTCAGCAACCGCATCGTGCGTGTCGCCCCCGATGGCACGCAGCATCCGGTACTCGAGGACGCGGACGCCGCGCACGTCGACTGGGTCGAGTCGGCCTTCCTGTCCGGCACGATGGGACGCCCGCACCTCGACCGCGCCGCCGGACAGGTGCTGCGCAACATCTCCAGCATCGCTTTCGGCGGACCGTCGCTGCGCACCGCGTTCCTGGGGTGCCTGCTCGACCAGCGGCTGCCGACCTTCGACGCACCGATCGCCGGGCACCCGCCGACACATTGGCATCGGCAGGCCCGGATCTTCCGCTGACATCGCCCATGGCAACCCGCACGAGCACCATCCGCCGGGCACCGGCAACCGAACGTGCTCCCGTCCAGGGGGCCGTCGAACGCGTCTACCAGGCGCTGCGCGCGCGCATCCTCGACAATGCGTGGCCGCCGGGCCATCAGGCGCTCGAACAGGAGTTGGCGCTCGAGATGGGCGTCTCCCGGACGCCGGTGCGCGAGGCGCTGATCCGCCTCCACAACGAGGGGCTGGTCGAAGTCGTGCCGAGGCACGGCATGCGCGTGCTGCCGGTGTCGCCGGTCGACATGGCGGAGATCTACGCGATCCTGACGAGCCTCGAATCGCTCGCGGCCGAGCTCGCGGCGAAGCGCAAGCCGGGAGCCGCCGCGCTGGCGCCGCTCGAGGCCGCCTGTCGCGAGATGGAGGCCGCGCTCGCCGCCGACGACCTCGATGCGTGGGCGAAGGCCGACGAGCGCTTCCACCTGCAGCTCGTGAGCCTGTGCGACAACCGGCGCCTCGCCGAGGTGGTGATCAACTTCTGGGACCGCGCGCACCGCGCGCGCATGGTGACGCTGCGTATGCGTCCGCGGCCGACGCACTCGACGCGCGAGCATCGCGCCGTGGTGAAGGCGATCCGCGCCGGCGACGCCGCGAAGGCGCGCGACCTCCACCGCGCCCACCGCGAGCGCGGCGCGGTCGAGCTGACCGAGATCCTCAAGCAGTTCCGGTTGTCCAGTCTGTAGGAGCCACGATGTCCCTGTCGCAGTACGACATCTGCGTGTTGCCCGGCGACGGCATCGGCGTCGAGGTGATCGACGCCACGCTGCCGCTGGTCGAGCGCGCCTGCCACGGTGCGGGCTTCGCGCTGCGCTTCGCGTCGCATCCCGCCGGTGCCCTGCACTTCCGGGCGACGGGTGAAGCGCTGCCCGACGCGACGTTCGCCGCGGCGCGCGACGCGCACGCGATTCTCTTCGGCGCGATGGGCTGGCCCGAGATCCGGCGTCCCGACGGCACCGAGATCGCGCCGCAGCTCGACCTGCGCTTCGCCCTCGAGCTCTATGCCGGCGTGCGCCCGGCGCGTGCGCTGCCGGGCGTGCCGCTGCCGCTCGCCGATCCGCGGGCACGCGACATCGACCTCGTCATCGTGCGCGAGTCGACCGAGGGACTGTTCGCCTCGGTGGGGCGCGGCACGCTGGTCGACGACCGGGAGGCCCGCGACACCATGGTGATCACGCGCCGCGGCTCCGCACGCGTCCACGAGTTCGCCTTCCGCCTCGCGGAGCGGCGCCGCGCCCGCGGCCGGCCGGGCGAGGTCACGTGCGTCGACAAGGCCAACGTGTTCGTGTCGATGGCGTTCTTTCGCAAGGTGTTCGACGAGGTCGCCGCGCGCCACCCCGGCATCGCCGCGCGCCGCCGCTACGTCGACGCGACTGCGCTCGACCTGGTGCGGCGGCCGTGGACCTTCGACGTGCTGGTCACCGAGAACATGTTCGGCGACATCCTCTCCGATCAGGCGGCCGGGCTCGTCGGCGGCATGGGCATGGCGCCCTCCGCCGACATCGGCGACGGGCACGGGCTGTTCCAGCCGTGCCACGGGTCCGCGCCCGACATCGCAGGGCAGGGCAAGGCCAACCCGACGGCGATGATCCTGTCGGCGGCAATGATGCTGGACTGGCTCGGTGAGCGGCACGACGACGCCCGGCTCGGCGCGGCCGCGCGGCGCATCGAAACGGCGGTCGACGCGGCATTCGCCTCGGGCCGCCTGTTGCCGATCGAGCTCGGTGGCCGCGACGGTACCGCGGCGATCGCCTCCGCCGTGGCGGGCAACCTGTGACCGCCGCCATGCACCCGCTGCGCGTCGCCATCGCCGGTGCCGGCTTCTTCAGCCGCTTCCAGATCGAGGGCTGGAAGGCGATTGCCGGCGTAGAGATCGTCGGCATCGCCAACCGGCACGTCGACAAGGCCGACGCTGCCGCGCGCCGCTACGGCATCGCACGGACCTTCGCGTCGGTCGAGGCGATGCTCGACGCCACCGCGCCGGATCTCCTCGACATCATCACGTCACCACCGACCCATCGCGACTATGTTGCGCTGGCGGCGGCGCGTGGCATTCCCGCGATCTGCCAGAAGCCCTTCGGCACCAGCTACCAGGACGCGGAGGCGATGGTCGAGCTCGCCGCGCGTGCACGCGTGCCGCTCGTCGTGCACGAGAACTTCCGCTTCGAGCCGTGGTACCGCGAGGCGCATCGCCTGGTGGCTTCCGGACGACTCGGTGCACTGCACACGGTCGGGTTCCGCATGCGCCCGGGGGACGGCCAGGGCCCGCGTGCCTACCTCGACCGGCAGCCGTATTTCCAGTCGATGCCGCGCTTCCTGATCGTCGAGACGGCGATCCACTTCATCGACACGTTCCGCTACCTGATGGGCGAGGTCGACGCGGTGACGGCGAGGCTGCGGCGCATGAACCCGGCGATGGCCGGCGAGGACGCGGGCTACCTGCTGTTCGAGTTCGCCGGCGGCACGACCGGGCTGCTCGATGCCAACCGGTCGAACGACCACGTTGCCGCGAATCCCTGGCGCACGCTCGGGGAGATGTGGCTCGAGGGCAGCGGCGGCGTGCTGCGCCTGGACGGCGACGCCCGGCTGTGGTGGAAGCCCCACCACGGTCCCGAGGTGGAGCACGCCTACGACCCTGGACCCACCGACACGTTCGGTGGCGGCGCCTGCGAGAGACTGCAGCGCCACGTGCTCGA
This sequence comes from uncultured beta proteobacterium, assembly GCA_963765065.1. GTDB lineage: Bacteria > Pseudomonadota > Gammaproteobacteria > Burkholderiales > Casimicrobiaceae > VBCG01. The sequence continues at coordinate 771,114 of CAVXVH010000020.1, forward strand.
TCACCTCGTGCACGGCGCCCCGCTGGAGAACGCCGCAAGCGACTACCTCGCCAACCTGCGCGTGCAGGAGGCGGCCTACGTTTCGCATCGTGAAGGAAGGCGCGTCGCGCTGTCCGGCTTCGTGCCGCCGAAGGGAGTCGAATCCCTGCCACCCGTCTAGACGGCCGCGACGCACACACGCGTCCCACCGCCGGACCCCACCCGAGGAGACATCCATGAACCGTCGCAAGTTCGCCATCCGTGCCGTCGCGGTCGCCGTGCTCTCGCTGGCCTTCGGCGGCGCCGCTTCCGCCCAGACCGCGCTCAAGTTCAGCCACACCGACCAGCCGGGCGGCGCCCGTCACAAGGCAGCCGAGCTCTTCGGCCAGAAGATCGAGCAGTACACGCAGGGACGCTACAAGCTGCAGATCTTCCCGGCAGGGCAGCTCGCCAACGATCCGAAGGCGATCGAGCAGCTGCAGCTCGGCGGCATCGACTTCACCGTGTCGTCGACCGGCTCGTACGCGACCCACCTCGCCTCGCTCAACCTGACGATGCTGCCGTACCTCGTCGAATCCTACGAGCAGGGCTGGAAGCTCTACGACGAGTCGGCGTGGCTGAAGGGCGAGTTCGCGAAGGCGCCGGCGAAGGGCTTCCGCTTCCTCGCCACGTGGGAGGCGGGCTTCCGCGACATGACCACCCGCGAGCCGCTGCCGTCGCCGGCCGCGGCCAAGGGCATCAAGCTGCGCACGTTCCCCAACGAGATGATGCGGTGGACGCTCGAGTCGATGGGCTTCGGCGTGCAGATCATGCCGCTCCCTGAGGTCTACCTCGCGATCCAGCAGGGTGCCGTCGGCGGCCAGGAGAATCCGATCGACACGATCTACTCGAACAAGTTCTACGAGGTCGCGCCGAACGTCACGCTCACCAAGCACGTCTACAGCCCGATCCCTCTGACCGTCTCCGAGAAGACGTGGCAGAAGTTCTCCGAGGCGGACCGCGCCGCGGTGCTGAAGGCCGCACAGGAGGCCGCGGCGTGGAGCCGCAACGAGATCCGCGCCAACGACGAGCGGCAGCTCGCCGACATGACGGCGAAGGGCGCCAAGGTCGCGCGGCCCGCGCTCGCGCCGTTCCGCGACTCGGTCAAGCCGGCATACGCGAAGGCGAAGGAGAAATACGGCGCCGACGTCGACGCAATCCTTGCCGACGCCGAGGCGGTGCGCAAGGCGGTGCCGGCGAAGTAGCACGGTGCGCCCGCCGGCGCGCTTCGCTCGCGCCGGCGGCCCGTGCCAGGAGAAACGGCCATGAACGACGACAGCGCATCAGCGGGCGCGCCGGCGGGCGCCACGCCGGGATCCCGTCCCGCCGCACCGGCGCGGCCGATGTTTCCGAGGTCGCCCCCCGCCCCGCCGCTGCTTGCGGCGTTCGGGGCGCTGGTGGACTGGACGGTCGTGCTGATCGGCGCGGTGATGATCCTCCTCGTGTTCGCCAACGTGGTGCTGCACGTCTTCGGCAGGGACCTGGCGGCGGTCACCGAGTCGGCCGAGCTGCTGATGGTCTGGGTGACGTTCCTGTCCGGGGCCAGCGCGGCCCGCCGCGGCGCGCAGATGACGATCACCGAGTTCATCGACAAGCTCGACGGCAACGCACGGGAGCGTGCCGACGCGGCGATCGACGTGCTGGCCATCGTCCTGCTGTCGGTGCTGTTCTGGTACGGCATCAAGCTGGTCATCGTCGGCTGGGGCAACGAACTCACGGTGCTGCAGATCCCGATGTCCTTCCAGTATCTCGGCATGCCGGTAGGCGTGGCCGCCATCCTGGTGTGGATGGCGTACGACCTGTGGCAGATCCTGCTGGGCCGGACCCGGGCGCAGCGCTGGCCGAAGGGGTGACGCCATGCTCGCCGGAATGCTGTTCCTCGGCTTCTTCGTGCTCGCCCTCGTCGGCGTGCCGCTGATGTACTCGCTGCTGGTGGCCACCGTTGGCGCGATCGTCATCGGCAATCTCGGCCATCCGCTGGAGACGATCTTCCTGTCGTTCATCGGGGGGGTCGAGCCCTTCATCCTGATCGCCGTGCCGCTGTTCATCTTCGCGGGCGAGATCCTGTCGTCGGGCGGGATCGGCCAGCGGATCGTGAACTTCGCCCGGGCACTGCTGGGCTTCCTCCCGGGTGGTCTCGGCGTGGTGACCGTCGCCTCGTGCCTGATGTTCGGCGGCGTCTCGGGCTCGGCGATCGCCGACACCGCGGCCATCGGATCGCTGGTGATTCCGTCGATGCTGAAGCGCGGCTACTCGCGCGGCTTCGCCGCCGCGCTGCTTGCGGTTGCCGGCACGCTGGCGCTGCTGATGCCGCTGTCGATCCCGTTCCTGGTCTACGCGTTCATCTCCGGCGTGTCGATGCGGCAGCTGTCGATGGCGGGAATCGTGCCGGGGCTGGTGATGGCTGCCGCGCTGATCGGCGTCTGCGTCTGGTACGGCAGGAAGAGCGGCTGCGACAGCGGCGACGTGCGTGCGACGCGCGGCGAGATCTGGGCCGCCACCAAGGATGCCGGCCCGGCGCTGATGATGCCGTTGATCATCGTCGGCGGCATCTGGTCTGGGGTCTTCACGCCCACCGAATCGGCGGCGGTGGCGGTGGTGTACGGGACGCTGGTCTCGCTGTTCCTCTACAGGGACATCACCGTGCGCGACCTGCCGCGGCTCCTGGTGAACGCCTTCCAGACGAGCGCCACGGTGATGCTGGTGATCGGTGCGACCGGCGCACTGGCCTGGCTGATCACCGCCGAGCAGGTTGCAGTGCAGCTGGCGGGCTGGATCAAGGTGGTGGCGGCGCAGCAGTGGACGTTCCTGCTGATGGTCAACGTCGCGCTGCTGCTGCTGGGGGTCTTCATCGAGCCGCTGCCGGCGATGCTGCTGACGGCGCCGCTGCTGCTGCCGATTGCGCAGAGCTTCGGCATCGACCTCGTGCACCTCGGGCGTCGTGATCACCGCCAACCTGGCGATAGCGCTGTACACGCCGCCGGTAGGAGGTACATTGTTCGTGGCGGCGAAGCTCGCGGGGGCCGGGATCGGCGAGATCACCAAGGCGCTGTACCCGCTGCTCATCGCCGCCGTTGTCGTGCTGCTCATCATCACCTACGTGCCGTCGATGACCCGCGTGGTCTGGAAACTCTTCGTCTAAGGCCCTCCGACGCCATGCTCCTTGGCTGCATCGCCGACGACTTCACCGGCGCGACCGACCTCGCGAACACGCTGGTCAAGGGTGGCATGCGCACCGTGCAGGCGATCGGCGTGCCTGCGGGCGACGGCGTCGCGGCGCATGCCGACGCGGTCGTCGTCGCGCTCAAGTCGCGCACGATCCCTGCTGCCGACGCCGTGGCGCAGTCGCTCGCCGCGCTGGCGTGGCTGCGCGACCGCGGCGCCCGGCAGGTGTTCTTCAAGTACTGCTCGACGTTCGACTCGACCGACGCCGGCAACATCGGCCCGGTCGCGGACGCGCTGCTGGACGCGCTCGGCGCGCACTTCACCATCGCGTGCCCGGCTTACCCCGAGAACCGGCGCACCATCTACCTGGGGCACCTGTTCGTCGGCGACGCGCTGCTCTCCGACTCGCCGATGCGCGACCATCCGCTGACGCCGATGCGCGATGCCAGCCTGGTTCGCACGCTGGCGCGCCAGACGCGGCGGCGTGTCGGACTCGTGCCGTGGCCGGTGGTCGCGCGCGGCGCGGGAACGATCCGCGCCGAGTTCGCGCGGCTGTCGAACGAAGGCGTCGCACACGCCATCGTGGATGCGATCGGCGACCGGGACCTGATCGAGATCGGCGCCGCGTGCGCCGACTTGGCGCTCGTCACCGGCGGGTCCGGCGTCGCGCTCGGCCTGCCGCAGAACTTCCGCGCCGCGGGGTTGTTGCCCGAACGGGCCGACGCCGCTGGTATTCCCGCCGTATCGGGCGGGGCCGCGGTGCTCGCCGGCTCCTGCTCCGCAGCGACGCGCGCTCAGGTCGCGGCATGGTCGACGTCCCGCCCCGCGGTCGCGCTGGATCCGTTCGCGGGCGACGCCCGCGCGATCGCGGCACAGGCGCTCGCGACGGTGCAAGCCGACATTGCGGCGGGGCGGCCGGTGTTGGTGTATTCGACCGCCGCGCCGGACGTGGTCTCTGGCGTGCAGTCGCGGCTCGGCCGCGAGCGTGCCGCAACCCTGATCGAGGAGGCGTTTTCGATCGTCGCACGCGAACTGGTCGCGCGGGGCGTGCGGCGTCTGGTCGTCGCCGGTGGCGAGACGGCGGGCGCGATCGTGCAGGCGCTCGGCGTCGAGGCGCTGGCGATCGGCCGCGAAATCGATCCGGGCGTGCCGTGGACGACCGCCCTCGGCGCGCAGCCGCTCGCCCTGGCGCTGAAGTCGGGCAACTTCGGCGCGACCGATTTCTTCGCCAAGGCGCTGGCGATGCTTCCGGACTGACGATGACGGACGCTGCCGCGCGCGATGCGCTGTGCCGCCTCGGCCGTTCGCTTTTCGAGCGCGGGCTCACCCACGGCAGCACCGGCAACCTGTCGATCCGCACCGACAGGGGATTCCTGATGACGCCGACGGGCTCCTCGCTGGGGGCGCTCGATCCGGCGCGGCTCGCGGTGCTCGACGCGGCCGGCGTGCACGTGCGCGGGGATCCCCCGACGAAGGAAGCGCTGCTGCATCTCGCGATGTACCGCGAGCGGCCGCGCGACCGCGCGGTGGTCCACCTGCACTCCACGCACTCGGTCGCCGTGTCGGTGCTAACGGATGCCGATCCCGCCAACGTGCTGCCGCCCCTCACGGCGTACTACGCGATGCGGATCGGCACGCTGCCGCTCGTCCCGTACTTCGCGCCGGGCGACGTCGCGCTCGCCGATGCCGTCGCCGGCTTCGCGTCCCGTCACCACGCGATGCTGCTGTCGAACCACGGGCCCGTCGTCTCCGGCGCGTCCCTCGACGCGGCGGCCGACGCGATCGAGGAGCTCGAGGCGACCGCGAAGCTCTGGCTGCTGGTCCGCCACGAAGCAGTGCGCCCGCTCGACGCGGCGGCGCTCGCCGACCTCGCCCGTCGCTTTCCGCGCTAGGAGCCGCCCGTGTACGTGGTGACCGTGCTGTTCGAACCGAAGCCGGAGCACGCCGCGGCCTTTCGCGCCGCGACGCTCGCCAATGCCAAGGTGTCGCGCGAGACCGAGCCGGGCTGCCGGCAGTTCGACGTCTGCGTCGAGGCGGACACCGGCAGGACGTTCCTCTACGAGCGCTACGACGACCGTGCGGCGTTCGAGGCGCACCTCGCTGCCGCGCATTTCAAGGCATTCGACGACGCCATCCGCGACTGGATCGCGCAAAAGGATGTGAGGATCTATGAGCGCGTCGCACCCTGAACTGCGCGCCCCCGCCTTGCCACGGGGAGCCACCGACACGCACGTCCACGTCTTCGATCCGCAGCGGCATCCGTACGCCCCGGACGCCGCGTACCGCCCGCAGCCGCACGAGTGCGGCACCGCGGACGACCTGGCCGCCACGCTCGCGAGCCACGGCGTCGATCGGGTGGTGATCGTCGGTCCCACGGCCGGTTATCGGGACGACATGCGCTGCATGCTGGACGCCGTCGAGCGTCTGCGCGGCCGGGCCCGCGGCATCGCGCGCGGGCCGCTCGACGTCCCGACGCGCGATCTGAAACGCTGGAAGGCGCGCGGCGTGGCAGGGTTCCGCGTCGATCTCGTCGCCGACGGCCTGCCCGGCGGCGTGCCGGCGCTCGCGGCGCTCGCCGCGCGCCTCGCCGACCTCGACCTCGTGCTGGATCTGCAGTGCGAGGCCGACGGTTTCGCCGACGTCGCCGCGTGCCTCGCCGCGGCGCCCGTGCGCGTGGTGGTCGATCACATCGGTCGGCCTGACGCCGCTCGCGGCGTGTCGCAACGGGGCTTTCGCGCGCTGCTCGAGGCGCTGTCGGGCGGGCGCTGCTGGGTCAAGCTGTCGGGCGCGATGCGCTTCTCGCGCAAGCCACCGCCGCACGCCGACGTCGATCGCTTCGTCGCGCGCCTGCTCGCGGCAGGGGGTCCCGGCCGCCTCGTGTGGGGCTCCGACTGGCCGTTCCTGCGCACCGATCGCCGCGTCGACTACGGCCCGATGCTGGCGCAGCTCGCGGTCTGGGTCCCGGATGCACGGCAGCGCCGGCGCATCCTCGCGGACACGCCGGCGGATCTGTTCGGCTTCGGGTAGGGCCTGCCAGGCCCTAGCGCCTGCCGCGGCGCGCGAGCCCTGCGGCGCCGAGCAGCACCAGCAACGCCGCACCGACGTGCGCCCACGGCAGCGGAATCTCCGCGGCGGCGGGCGCGGCCCCCTGCGCGGTGATCGTGACGTTGTCCAGCGCCGCGCCGGCATTCGTGCCGGTGCCGGTGACGTCGCTGACGAAGGCGATCGTCGACGACGTGCCGGTGGCGGTGAACGTGATCGAGTGCCGCGTCCAGCCCATCGCGGCGCCGCTGCGCCCGGTCGTGTCGAAGGTGAAGTTGCTGGTCACGCCGTTCACCGTGACGGCGAGCGGCTTGACGACCGGGGGGCCGCCGGGGTTGCCCGCGAGGTCGAATGCCACGACATAAGTCGTGCCGGGCACGGTGTCGAAGGTCTGTGCGACGCCGCCCACGGCGAAGCTGCCCACGAGGTCGAGCGAGGACGTGCCCTGCGACGAGACCCAGTTGTTGGTGATCCAGTCGACGGTGCCGACGCTCACCGTCCAGCCGGGGATCTGCGTACTGCCGGCGGGAATGTCGAAGACGAACGTCGCCGGCGCGCCGACATCGAAACTGCCGTTCTGGAACGGCGCCGCGTGCGCGGCCGTGGCAAGGAAGAGCGCTGCGATTGCTGCGAGCCACCGTGGCATGGAGATCCTTTCGAGGGAACGGCCAAGGCGGCGCCGGTGAGGGATCCTACGTGGGGGCGGTGACGGCCACAAGCGCTATCGCCGCCGCGCGTCCGGGCCGCCCCTCGGCGCGGCGTGAGCGGCCTGCCGCACGGCGGTCAGGGCATCTGGCGCAGGCGCACGGGATCGACGATACGGATGTCCCGGCCGTCGACCTCGATCAGGCCGTCCGCGACCAGCTCGTGCAGGATGCGCGAGAAGTGCTCGGGGGTCAGGTTGAGGCGCGAGGCGACGATCGCCTTGCTGACGGGCAGCGACACCGAGTAGGGGGTGTCGGCAGCCTCGCCGCCTCCCTCCTGGCGCATCAGGTAGCCGATGACCCGCTCGCGCCCGGTCTTCAGCGTCACGCTCTCGAGGTCCGACACCAGGCTGTGCAGCTTGCGCGACATGCCCGCGAGCATCCGGCGCGCGAACAGCGGGTCGCGCGCGAGGCCCTCGAACACCGTCTCCCGCCGCACGTGCAGCAGCAGCGAGTCGGCAAGCGCCGTCGCGGTGACGATGTAGGCCTTGCCCATGAACATCAGCGCCTCGCCGAAGGAGAATCCGGGCCCGATGATCTCCACGACCTTTTCGTCCCCCTGCGGCGTGGTGAGCGAGAGCTTGATCTGACCGTAGACGACCAGGTGGAAGCCCTCGACCGGGTCGCCCTTGTTGACGACGACGGTGCCGCGCGCCACGTGGTGCTCGGTGGTGCCGAGCGCGATGCGGTCGATCTCCTCCGCAGACAGTTCGCGGAACAGCGGGAGGTTGGCGAGGAACGCCTGAGTTCGGATCTTCGGCGTCGACATGGCGGCATGCGCGGCGGACCGTGAAGACTAGCACGACAGGTCTCCCGTGCCCCGCGGACGACGCGTCCTGCCCGGCGAACGTATAATGTCCGGCTCGACGCCAGCAGCGTCGTCCCGCTGAAGGCATCATGTCCGACGTCCGCGCCCTCGACGAACCGCTCACCGACGCCGAGCTCGACGAGCTCGAGGCGTTCCTCGCGTCCGACGCGGTCCCGCAGGATTGCATGGACCTCGAGATGCTCGACGGCTACCTGACCGCGGTGGCGAGCGGCCCCGAGTCGATCCAGCCTTCCGAGTGGCTGCCGGGTGTCTGGAGCGAAGGCGGACGCAGCGCTTCGCCGGCCTACGGCTCGTCGGAGCAGGCGCAGCGCGTCATGGGCCTCATGCTGCGGCACATGGTCGGCATCGAGCGCACGCTCGCGGAGAGCCCGACGCGATTCCGGCCGCTGCTGTACATGCCTGATCGCGACAAGGAGCGCGCCGAGGGCGAGCCCGGTGCCGACCGCGCCCCGCCTGAGGCCACCGCCTGGTGCGAGGGCTACATGGCGGGCGTGAAGCTGCGCGACGACGACTGGCAGCCGCTCTACGACGCCCCGGACGCGCGCGACTGGATCTTCGCGATCGAGGCGCTCGCCTTCGGCGAGCACGATCCCGAGTTCGCCGAGTGGATCGACGACGCCGAGAAGCGTGCGAGCCTGGTCGACGAGTTGCCGGTGGCCGCGGTCCTCATCTATCGCTTCTGGCGCGACCGCCGGCGTACGACGGACACGCGCGGCGATCGCACGCGGCGCGACACGACGGACGCTGCTGCGCGCAAGGCGCGCCAGCGCCTGCACTGAAAAGTAGGGTCAGACTCGACTTTCCACCGCACACCATCTCGGCACTCGGGGATTGCTATGGAAAGTCGAGTCTGACCCTACTTTTCTAGCAGGGCGGGTAGCGCGTGCGCCAGTAGTTCGACGCTTCGGTTTCCTCGATGAACTCGCCGATCGGCCAGTCGGGCCAGGTGGCGAGGTCGTCTGCGATCGCCGCGATCTCCGTACCGAGCTCGAGGCCCGACAGCCACTTGCGCGGGACGTTCTCGACGCCGTGCAGCGCGCCGAGCAGGTTGCCCGCGATCGCACCGGTGGAATCGCTGTCGCCGTCGTGGTTCACGGCGAGCAGCACGCCGCTCGTGTAGTCGGGCGCGGCGAGCGTCGCGTACACCGCGATCGCCAGCGCTTCCTCCGCGATCCAGCCCTCGCCCAGCGATGCGATCCGGTCCGCGGCAGGCGTGCCCTGCCGCGCCAATGCGACCGCCCTGCCGATCGCGTCGCGGGTCTCGCCGCCGAGCGGGCGCTTCACGACCAGCGGCAGCACCTCGTCGATCGCCTCGTCGGCCTCCCAATCGCGCGCGAGCAGCGCGACGATCGCGGCGAACGCGCCCGCCGCGGTCTGGCCGGTCGGGTGGCCGTGGGTGAGCGCGGCAAGCTCGCAGCCCAGGTCGAACGCGCGGCGCGCGGCACGCTGGTCGGACGTGCCCGGTATGCGGGCGCAGTACAACCCGACGGGCGCGACCCGCATCACGCCGCCGCAGCCCTTGCTGTCGTTCTTCGCCTTCGTGCCGAGCAGGGGCATCGCCGCCAGCGCCTCGATGCAGGTGTGCCCCGGCACGCGCCGCGCGTGCAGCGCGTCGAGGCCGGCCAGCACGCCCTGGTCGCCCGTCGTGTCCACCAGCGGCGAGGGGTGGCCCTGCGTCGCCAGCCACCGGGCGTAGGCGTGCGCCGCGACCACGGGGACGCTGGCGTTGCCCTCTAGCGCGGCCTTGACGTGCGCCCGCAGCAGGCCTTCCGCGGTGTACAGCGTCATCTGCGTGTCGTCGGTGATCGCACCCTGGCGATCGAAGGCGGTCGTGTAGTCGACGACGCCCGCGGGACCGAAGCGCTCGCGGATCTCGGCGAGCGACATGAACTCGACCGGCGCGCCGAGCGCGTCGCCGACCGCACCGCCGAGGAGGCACCCCCGCCAGCGGCGGCGCACGGCATCGGGGGGCGGAGCGCGGTGGGCCTTCTCGCCCATCGTCGCCGCGCCGAGGCTCTGGTGCAGGCGCTCGGTCACGGCAAAGGGGCCAGCCGGCACGACGGCGAGGCAGGGGCCATGCGTGGCATCGGGTCGATTGTTCGCGCCCCGCTGCGCGTGGTCAAGCCGCGGCCGCCGGGCGGCGGCTACTGGCAGGCGGTGATGCCCCCGTCCACGTACAGCACCTGGCCGGTGAGGAAGGCGGCACCCTTCGACAGGAAGAACAGCACGGGCGCGGTGACGTCGTCGAACTCGGCGACCCGCCCGAGCGGAATGCGCTCGAGCAGCCGCCGCTTGACATCGGGATCCCGGAACCAGTGCTCCGCCATCGGCGTACGCACCACGGTCGGGGCAACGCCGTTCACCGTGATGCCGTGCGGCGCGAGCTCGACCGCGTGCTGCCTGACCAGCATCACCACGCCGCCCTTGCTGCCGGCGTACGACGCGTAGCCGCGGTCGCGCAACGCGAGTTGGGCGCGCACCGACAGCAGGTGCACGTGACGGCCGCCGCGACCCGCGGCGACCTGCGCGCGTGCGACGGCTTGGCCGAGGAACATCGCCGCGCGGTAGTTGATGGCGGTGACGCGGTCGAAGCTCTCCGGCGTGGCGTCGAGCAGCCGCTCCTCCTCGAACAGGCCGAGCGAGTTGACCAGGAGGTCGATGCCCCCCATCGACGCCGCGGCTGCGGACACCGCCGCGCGGATCGACGGCACGTCGCCGGCGTCGAACGCGTGCGCGCTCGCCTTGCCACCGGAGGCGGCGATCGACGCCGCCAGGGTCGCGAGCTTCGCGGCGTCGCGCCCGCCGAGTGCGACCGCCACGCCCGCTTCGGCAAGGGCCCGCGCGATCGCCTCGCCGAGGCCCCCGTAGGCGCCCGCGACGAAGGCCGTGCGCCCGGCGGGCTCGAACAGTGCATGTGCCTTCATGCGCGAAGCGTACCGCGAATGCGCCCGGCGCGTGGCATCGTATGATCGTCGACGCAACCGAAGCGAGGTGGACGATGGAGCACACGGCGACGATCGAGTGGTCGCGCGGCGATGCCGCGTTTGTCGACCAGAAGTATCCGCGCGCGCACCGCTGGCGCTTCGACGGCGGCGCCGTGGTCGCCGGATCGTCGTCGCCGCACGTGGTGCCCGAGCCCCAGTCCGACGCGACGGCGGTCGATCCCGAGGAGGCGTTCGTCGCGGCGCTCGCCTCGTGCCACATGCTCTGGTTCCTGTCGATCGCCGCGACGCGGGGCTTCGTCGTCGACGCCTATGCGGACGACGCGACCGGCACGATGGCGCGCGTGGCCAAGGGCCGGCTCGGCATCACCGAGGTGGTGCTGCGGCCGCGCGTGCGCTTCCACGGCGCCGCGCCGGATGCCGCAACGCACGAGGCGATGCACCACGAGGCCCACGACGCCTGCTTCATCGCCAATTCGGTGAAGTCCGACGTGCGGGTCGTGCCCACGCTCGCGTGATGGCGTCGCTCCCGGTGCGGCTGCGGGGTCGCCGCGCTGCGTGCACATGGTAGATTGCCGCGGCCATGCGTTTCGGTGCCGACATCCTCGCCCGGTGCGACGCCCTCGCGGCGATCAGCGAGGAACCGGGCCGCCTCACCCGCACGTACCTGACGCCCCAGCATCGCGCGGCCGGCGAGGCGATTGCCGGCTGGATGCGCGAGGCCGGCATGGAGGCGCACTTCGACGCGCTCGGCAACGTCGTCGGGCGCTATGCGGCCGCGGATCCGGATGCGCCGGTGGTCGTCACCGGTTCGCACATGGACAGCGTGGTCGACGCCGGCCGCTACGACGGCGTCTTCGGCATTCTCAGCCCCATCGCGTGCGTCGCCGACCTCCACGCGCGCGGCCGACGCCTGCCGTACGCGCTCGAGGTCGTCGCTTTCGGCGACGAGGAAGGCGTGCGCTTCGGCGTCTCGATGCTCGGCAGCCGCGCGTTGGCCGGGCGCTTCGACATGGCAGTGCTCGAACGGCGCGACGCGAACGGAGTGTCGATGCGCGAGGCGCTGGTTGCCTTCGGCGGCAACCCCGCGGCCATCCCCGCGCTGGCCCGCCGCGGCGTGGTCGCCTACGTCGAGACGCACATCGAGCAGGGGCCGGTGCTGCTCGACGCCGGCCTGCCGGTCGGCATCGTCACGTCGATTGCGGGCGGCACGCGGCTTGCGGTTCGCGTCGAGGGCCTGGCCGGACACGCGGGCACCGTGCCGATGCCGGTGCGGCAGGACGCGCTCGCTGCCGCCGCCGAGATGGTGCTCGCGATCGAGCGCCACTGCGTCGAGCGCGCCGACACGCTGGTCGGAACCGTCGGCAAGCTCGCGGTGGCGGGCGGCGGCGCGATCAACGTGATCCCGGGCGCGGTGGAATTCACCGTCGACCTGCGTTCCGGCGACGATGCGAGGCGCCGCGGCGCACTCGTCGCAGTGGAGGCCGAATGCCGCGCGATCGCCGCGCGGCGGCGTGTCGCGCTCGCCTGGGAGCCGTTCTTCGAGCTGGCCGCGGCACCCTGCGACGCGCGTCTGCAGACGCAGTGGGCCGCCGCGGTGGCCGCGCACGGCGTGCCGGTGCGGCACCTGCCCTCGGGGGCCGGCCACGACGCGATGGAGTTCGCGCGGCTCGCGCCGATCGCGATGCTGTTCGTCCGCTGCGGCAACGGCGGCGTCAGCCACCACCCGCGCGAGACGCTCGCAGTCGAGGACGCGGAGCTCGCGACGCGCGTGTTGCTGCACTTCCTCGAGCACTTCGATGCCGCGTCGCTCTCCGGCTGATGTCCTGACTCTGCCCTTCATCGCCGCGCTCGACGCGCGCGTCGACGCCGGCTATGCCGACGAGGTCGCGTTTCTGCGCGAGATGGTGCGCGTGCCGACCGACACGCCACCCGGCGACAACGCCGGTCACGCCGCACGCACGGCCGAGCTGCTCGAGGCCATGGGCTTTGCGGTCGAGCGGCACCCCGTGCCGCGGGCCGAGGTCGAGGCCGCGGGTCTCGTCTCGGTGACCAACCTGATCGTGCGCCGCCGCTTCGGCGACGGCCCGGTGATTGCCCTCAACGTGCACGGCGACGTCGTGCCGCCGGGCGATGGTTGGACCCGGCCCCCCTACGACGGCGTGATCGAGAACGGGCGCATGTACGGTCGCGGCGTGGCGGTGTCGAAGTCCGACTTCGCCACCTACGCGTTCGCGCTGCGGGCGCTGGAGACCGTGGCCCGCGAGCGCCGCGTCCGGCTCGCGGGCGCGGTCGAGCTCCACTTCACCTACGACGAGGAGTTCGGCGGTGCGCTCGGGCCGGCGTGGCTGCTGCGCCACGGGCTCACGCGGCCCGACCTCGCGATCTGCGCCGGGTTCTCGTACGCGATCGTCAACGCGCACAACGGCTGCCTGCAGCTCGAGGTCACGGTCGAGGGACAGGCGGCGCACGCGGCGATGCCCGAGAGCGGCGTCGACGCGCTCAAGGCGGCGCACGCGATCCTCACCGGGCTGTACGCGCTCGCGCCCGACTATGCGGCGCGCCGCTCGAAGGTCGAAGGCATCGCGTCGCCGACGATCAGCGTCGGCCGCATCGAGGGCGGGACCCACACCAACGTCGTGCCGGCGAAGGTGGTCCTGAAGCTCGATCGGCGCATCATTCCCGAGGAGGATCCCGGCGCGGTTGAGGCGGAGTTGTGCGCGGTGATCGAACGCGCGGCTGAAGCCGTGCCGCGCGCGCGCGTCGGGATCCGCCGGCTGCTCCTCGCGCGTCCGCTCGTGCCGCGTCCCGGCCACGAGCGCCTGGTCGATGCGCTGGCACGCCATGGCGAGCGGGTGTTCGGCGAGCGCATCCCGGTGACGGCGACGCCGCTCTACACCGACGCGCGCCTGTACGGCGAGGCGGGGGTGCCGGCCGTGCTCTACGGCGCGGGGCCGCGGACGATTCTCGAGGCGAACGCGAAGCGCGCCGACGAGAACCTGCTGCAGGAGGACCTGCGGCGCGCGACCAAAGTGGTGGCGGCGACGCTCGCCGAGCTGCTCGCGCCCGATTGAGCTCGGTCCCGCATCGCCGCGCACCGACGTTTCGTTTGCGCGGCCGCGGGGCGATGGTCTACGCTTCACACATTGACCGCCCGCAATGCCGCGGTCGGTACCGCACAGTAGCTTACCCTCTCGAAGAGCGCAGACCGATGACAACCGCTTCGGTGGACGGCCCGCGTTTCGCGAGGTGGGTGACGCTGCTCTACCTCGTCTACCTCGCCGCGCCGATCGTGCTGCTGTTCGTCGGCTCGTTCGGGCAGCTCTGGCTCAACACGCTGCTGCCGACCGGCTTCACCGGACGCTGGTACGCGGAGGTGGCCGCAGACCCCAGTTTCCGGCGCGCGTTCGTGTCGAGCCTCACGGTGGCCGGGCTGGTCATCCTGCTGTGCCTCGTCGTGGGGTTGCCGCTCGCATACGCGGTGTTTCGCGCGGACCGGCCGGTGGTGCGGGCACTCGCTCGCGTAATCTATCAGCTGCCGGTGGCGCTGCCGGCGCTGGTGCTGGCGTTTGGCTTCATCCGCGTGTTCTCGTCGGACCAATTGCCGTGGCTGGGCTCGATCTGGCTGCTCGTCGCCGGGCACTTCCTGCTCGGCCTGCCGTACTTCCTGCAAGCCGTGGTCGCCGACATGCAGCGGCTCAACCTGCGGCTGCTCGAGACGGCAGCCGAGTCGCTCGGCGCGAACGGCAGGCAGCGCTTCTTCCAGATCGTGCTGCCGTCGCTGCGGCACTCGATCCTCGCGGGCCTGATCGTCGTCGCGGCCCTCTCCATCGGCGAGTTCCAGTTCAGCAACCTCGTGGCGGGCTTCCTCAGCCGCACGTATCCGGTCGTGCTGCTGCAGGCGTTCTACGGTGCCACCGGATTCGCCTGTGCCGCCACCGTCGTGCTGCTGGTGCTGGCGCTCGCCGCGTCGGTGGCAGGCGCCGTGTCGACGGGCGGTGCGATGCGGCCGGCGGGAGCGCACTAGGGTGAAACGACCCCCACGCTCACTTTGTTCGCTGCCCCCCGAGGGGGCGGGTCAGTGGCTTGGGACGGCCCGGCGCCACTGACATGGACCGTGCCGCCGTCGCACTCGAGGGGCTCACGTTCCGTTATCCCGGGAGCGGCGCCGGCGTGGCCGACGTCGACCTCGCGATCCGCGCCGGGGAGATGCTCGTGTGCATCGGCCCCTCGGGATGCGGCAAGACGACGCTGCTGCGCCTCGTTGCGGGATTCCTGCGGCCGCAGGCGGGCAGCGTCGCGATCGCCGGACGCGACGTGACCGCTGCGGATGCCCGCTCGCGGCAGTGCGGCATCGTGTTCCAGTCCTACGCGCTGTTCCCGCACATGAGCGTGCGCGACAATGTCGCCTACCCGCTGCGCGTCCGCGGCGTGCCGAGCGCCGAGCGCGCGGCGCGCGCGGCGAAGATGCTGGAGCTGGTCGACCTCGCGGCGCTCGCCGACCGCCTGCCTGCGGCGCTGTCGGGCGGCCAGCAGCAGCGCGTCGCGCTTGCCCGGGCGCTCGTGTTCGAGCCCGCGGCGCTGCTGCTGGACGAACCGCTGTCGGCCCTCGATGCGGCGACGCGCGTCGCCATGCGCGACGAGATCCGGCGCGTCCAGCGCGAGCGCAACATCGCGACACTGCTCATCACGCACGACCAGGACGAGGCGCTGTCTCTCGCCGATCGCATCGCGGTGATGCGCGATGGGCGGATCGTGCAGGTCGGTACCCCGCAGGCGATCTACGACCGTCCGGCCTCCGGTTTCGTCGCGACGTTCGTCGGTCGCGCGAACGTGCTCGACGGCACCGTGAGCGGACCGGATGGCGTGGAGACACCCCTGGGCACGCTCGCGACGCTGCCGCACGGCCGTGCGCGCGGCGAGACCGTGTCGATCCTGATCCGCCCCGAGCGGTTGGAGCCGGTCGGGACCGACGCCGACGGCGACAACCTGATCGGCGTCGAAATCGAGCAGGACAAGTTCTTCGGCGCGACGCGCGCGCTCGTCGCGAAGGCCGGCGGGAGCCGGATCGCGATCGAGACCGCGTCGCGCGATGCGGTGCATCGCGTGCGCATTCCGCGCGACGCGATCCAGTTTCTCGACGGCAGTCGCAACCTCAAGGAGGCATGACGATGAACCTGAAACACCTGGGCATCGCGGCGCTGGCAGCCGCGTTCTCGACGGGCGCGCTCGCGCAGACCGTGCTGGACTCGCCCGAGCTCTATGCCGGCGAGAAGGCGCTCTACGAGGCCGCGAAGAAGGAGGGGATGGTCGTCTCCTTCGACACGGGACCGACCTGGGCGAACTGGGCGGCGCAGTTCGCCGCGTTCAAGAAGCGCTACCCGGACGTCGAGATCGTCTACAACGACCTCGGGTCCGCGGCCACGGTGGTCGCGCTCGAGAAGTCGCGCAACCGGCCGCAGGCCGACACCGCGTACTACTTCGCGGCCTCCGCGGTCGATGCCGTGAAGAAGGGGGTGGTGGCGCCGTTCAAGCCCGTCAACTTCGAGCGACTGCCGGCAGTGTTTCGCGAACCCGACGGCCGCTGGTTCACGATCCACTCGCTCACCGTTGCCTTCGTGGTCAACACCAAGCTCGTGAAGAACGTGCCGCAGTCGTGGGCCGACCTGCTGAAACCCGAGTACCGCAACTCGATCGTCTACCTCGACCCGCGCTCGACGGGGGTGGGACAGGTGCTGACCTTCGCGGCGAACTTCGGCAACGGGGGCGACATGAACAACGTCCAGCCCGGCCTCGACTACCTCGGCAAGCTGCACCAGTCCGGCAACGTGCTGCGCGTGCTCGGCACCACGCCCTACGCGCAGTTCGTCAAGGGCGAGATCCCGATCTGGATCAGCTACGAGAACGACGGGCTCAAGGCGAAGTGGACCGACGGGCTCGGCGACGCGGTCGCCGTCGTCATACCGAAGGAAGCGTCGGCCGCCGCGCCCTACGGCATCAGCCTGGTCGAGAAGGGCCCGAACCCGAACGCGGGCAAGCTGTGGCTCAACTTCATCATGACCGACTTCGGCCAGGGCATCTTTGCGCAGGGATTCGTGCGCCCCAGCGTTCCCGGCGTCAAGCTGCCGGACAGCGTCGCCGACAAGCTGCCCGCGGCCCCGCAGGTGCGCCCGCTCGACGTGCAGGCAGCCGCGGCGAAGAAGGCCGAGATCGACACGGGTTGGGTAAAGGCGACCGGGGCGAAGTGACGCCGGCCGCCGCAACGCGATGAAGCGCGCCACGTTCGTGCTCCTGGCCGCGCCTGCCGCGGTGGCGGGCGCGCTGTTCTTCGCGCTGCCGCTCGGCGCGCTCGTCGTGGACGCCTTCGGCGATGGCGGCGGCGCCTTTGCCCGCGTGTTCGCGCTGCCGACGTTCTGGCCGTCGCTCGCCGGCAGCGCGATCCTCACGCTGGTCGCGGCAAGCCTGTCCACGGTGGTCGGGCTCGCCGTCGCCGTGCACCTCGCCGCGCTGCCCGAGCGGCCACGTACGCTGCTGTCGTTCGTGATCGCGTTGCCGCTGACGTTCTCCGGGCTGATCGTTGCCTACGGCTTCATCCTCGGCTGGGGCCGCGCGGGTTTCTTCACGCAGCTGCTCGCGTTGGCGGGTGCCGATCCGGCGATCGTCGGTGGCGCGCTGTTCACGCCGGTCGGCCTCGCGTTCGCGTCGTCGTACTACCTGATCCCGCGCGTGGTGATGGCATTGCTGCCGGTACTGGTGAACTTCGACCGCACGCAGCTCATCGCCGCCGAGTCGCTCGGTGCCACGCGTGCCCAGGCGTTCCGCCAGGTGCTGCTGCCGCAGATCGCCGGGCCGGTGGCGGGGGCGGCCTGCCTCGTCGCCGCGGTCGTGTTCGGCGCCTACGGCACGGCGCTGGCGCTGGTCGGCACGCAACTGCGCATCCTGCCGCTGCAGCTGTACAGCCTCGTTTCGGAAACCGGTTCGGACTTTCCCGCCGCGGCTGCGCTCGCGCTGCTGATCACGGCCGCGTGCTCAGCGATGATGGCCGTGGGCGAAGTCTTTGGCAGTCGTCATGAACGCCACCTTGCTGCTTGACCGCGACGCGCGGCGTCTGTTGCGGAGCGACGGTCGCGCCTTCGATCCGGCCCTTTGCGCATGGACTGAGCGTCTGCCGGTTGAACCGCGGCCAGCGGAGTCTATCGGGGCCGTCGATGCGATGCGCTGGCTCGCGCGCGACGCACGTTGCGGATGGCGCGTGCCCGTGGGCGTGATCGGCCCTCGCGACATCGACCCGGCGCGCTACGCCCTCGCCGAAGGCCTGGGCGCAGCGCTCGCGGGCCTGCGCCTGCCGGTGTTGTGCGGCGGACGCGGCGGCGTCATGGAGGCGGTGTGCAAGGGGGTCGCGAGTGCGGGCGGGGTCGCGATTGGACTTCTTCCCGAAGGCGATCCGGCGCTCGCCAACGCGTATGCCGGCATCGTGATCGCCACCGGCATCGGGGAGGCACGCAATGCGCTGATCGCGCGCGCGGCGGCGTGCCTGGTGGTCGTTGGCAACAGCTACGGCACGCTGTCCGAGGTCGCGCTCGGCCGCCAGTTCGGCAAGCGCGTCATCGGTCTAGCGGGTGCCGCAGACGTCGACGGCGTCGAGCACGTCGGCAACGTCGAGACCGCGCTGCAGCTCGTGTCGGAGGCGATGCTGGGCTTGTGAAGGCAATCCTCCCGGATCGATCACAGCAAGCGGGGCGGCGCCCCGTGAGGAGCGCCGCCCCCGCGTCCGCGCGAGGGGGAGGGTACGCGCGGGCGCGACGTGCTTGCGGCGATCAGCCGGCGGGCTTGAGCAGGCCGCGCCGTTCCATGCGGTCGCAGGGATTGACGCGCGGTCCCGGGCCGGGCTCGATGCCGCGATCCGTGGCGCGAGCGGCCATCTGGGCGCGGTGCTCGTCAAAATACGCCTTGCACTCGCCGACGGTGGCGAAGCTGTGCATCTTCTGACGATGCTCGGTGCGTTCCTCTTCGGTCATCAGGCCGCCGTACGCGCCGGCACCGCGGCCGCCGCGGCCCATGCCGTAACCCTTTCCGGGGCCGCCGCCGCCCGGACCGTAGCCCATGCCGCAGGGCTGTTGCTGCGTGCAATCGGCGCCCTGGACAGCGCCCGGTCCGGGGCCGTAGCCGCCGCCGGGTGCCGCGAACGCGAGCGTCGCGGCGAGCGCCGCGGCAAGGGTCGTCAGTGTCAGCGTAGTCGTTCTCATCGTCGTCTCCTGTGATCCGGGAATCGGCCGCGACGACTTTGCGTCGCGGTTGCATGGGACCCAGTTTCCGCGCCACGACACCCGCGATATTGACGCGCGTCAACGCCGGCAGGGCTGCGACGGGGCGATGTGTAACGAGCTGTTGCGGACGCCTACGCGACCAGGCAGGCCACGCAACAACTGTTGCGAGACGTTACGGCGCGAAGGCTTGCTACAACCTCACGCCGTCGGCCAGCAGGTCGTGCGACTCCGGATGGCGCTTCATCCACGCGCGTACGTAGCCGCACGCGGGCTCGACCTTCAGTTGGGCGGTACGGGCATGCGCGAGCGCTGCCTTGACCAGCGCAGCGGCGATGCCGCGGCCCTCGAGCGCCTGCGGCACTTCGGTGTGGTAGAGGCGCATCACGCTGCCGGCGAGCTGGTAGTCGGCGCGGGCGAGCAAGTCGTCGACGGTGGTCTCGAAACGGCGGGCCGCGACGTTGTGGCGGATCTCGGGAAGCGTGTCGGACATGGTGGCGTTACCGGGTCGTGGTTCACGAAGGTTGCCGCGGTGGGGGGTGCCGCGTCAGCGACGATGATCCTCGTCCTCGCGGTCCCAGGTTGCGTTTCGCTCCGCGAACTTGTCGCGTCGCCGCTCGGCCCACTTGCGGTAGCCGCGCGGGAAGCGCGCGGCGAAGAACATGCGCACCAGCACGCCTGCGACGAAGAGCACGATGCCGCCGAGGACGAGCGTCGGCAGCCATTCCCCGAACGTCTCCGCGGCGGCCCGCGCAGGGGACGCGGCGAGCGCGGCGAGGCACGCGATGGCAAAGACCGGAAACCGATGGTGCGTCATGGTCTGCGCGCGAATGGTGGCAGGTCCCCGATCCTACCGTGCCGCAGCCCTGCCGCGTGCCGGACTTATGCCCCGCGCGGATCGAAGCGGTACGCGTCCATCGCCAGCGCGCCGTCGACGATGTCCCGGTGCGCGCGCGTGACGACAGGATGCGGACCGGCGGCGGCGAGCGCGACCAGCACCGGCAGGAAGTGCTCGTCGCTCGGGTGCGCGCGCTCCGCCTCCGGCGCACGCTCACGCCAGTGCGCGAGCGCCTCGCGGTCGTCGTCGGCAAGGCGCTGCGCGAGCCACTCTGCGAATGCCGCCACGTAGGGCAGCGGCGCCGGCGCGCGGCGCTGCATCATCCAGTCGCGCAGGTTGTGCGTCGCGTGGCCCGAGCCGACGACCAGGATGTCGCGCGCGGGCAACGCCGCGAGCGCTGCGCCCAGGGCGAGGTGGTGTCGCGCGCCTCGGCCCGGCTGCACGGACAACTGCAGCGTCGGCACCTCGGCGGCGGGATACATGTGCCGCAGCGGCACCCACGCGCCGTGGTCGAGCCCGCGGCAGCCGTCGATCCCTGCGGTGATCCCGGCGTCCTTCAGCGCGGCTGCAATTTCCGCGGCGACCACCGGGGCGCCGGGCGCCGGGTAGCGCAACGTGTAGAGGACGTCGGGAAAGCCGCCGAAGTCGTGGATGGTCTCCGGGGAGGCGCTGCCGGTCAGCATCGGCAGCTCCGTCTCCCAGTGCGCCGACACCATGAGGATCGCTTTCGGCGCAGGCATCGCACGCGCGAGCGCGGACCACACCGCACCCGCGGCGCCCGGCTCGACGGCCGTCATCGGCGAGCCGTGCGACAGGAACAGCGTCGGCAGTCGTTCGATCATGGGCAGCGGTCGCCGCGTTCGCGGGACAGCGGCGCGCCGTCCCGCGGCGGGTGGGTCAGGCCTTGCTCCCGGACTCGGCGCGGCGCGCTTCCTGCACCGCGGGGCGGGCGCCGACGCGTTCCATGTAGGCGACGATCGCGGGCCACACCGAGAGATCGACCTTGAGGAACTTCGTCCAGGTGAGCAGCGTGTACAGGTAGCAGTCGGCAATCGTGAACGCGGTGCCGGTGACGTACGGATGCCTCGCCAGCGTCTCATTGACGTACTCGAAGCGCTTGCCGAGCGTGGCGACGGCCTTGTCCTTCGTCGGCTGCGGCGTGTCCGGGTACCACAGCGGGCCGAAGCCCTTATGGATCTCGGTGGCGATGAAGTTGAGCCACTCCATCAGGTGGTAGCGCTCGATCGTGCCGAACGCGGGCGCGAGCGTGCCGGGCTTGCGGTCGGCGATGTACTGCAGCAGCACCGCCACCTCGGTCAGGCGCGTGCCGTCGTCGAGCTCGAGCAGCGGCACGTAGCCCTTCGGGCTGATCGTGTAGTAGTCGGTGCCGTCGGTGAGCTTGTGGGTGCGCAGGTCGACCTTGATCGTCTCGGCCGGGAGGCCGGCCTCGACGAGCGCGACGTGGGGCGCGAACGAACAGGCGCCGGGGGCGTAGTAGAGCTTCATCGTGGATTCCTCGGGACAGGGGTGGAGCGGGGGAGCGGTTCATTGGCGTGACGGGAGCCATCATGCCCGTTGACGCAATCGATATAAAGTGGCAAAAACGTAATTGATTGTTGACTGAGCAGGGATAATCTACGGACCGCTTTCTCGCCCTCGGTGCGTTTGCCAAGGTAGTCGAGCAGGGCAGTTTCGCCCGCGCTGCCGACCGCCTCGGTATCTCCACCTCGGCGGTGTCGCGGCACGTCGCCGACCTCGAGGCGCACCTCGGCGCGCGGCTCCTGCACCGGACGACGCGCCGGCTCTCGCTCACCGAAAGCGGCCGCGCGTTCCATGAGCGCGTCGTGCAGCTGCTCGCCGACCTCGAGGAGGCGGAAGCTGCGGTGACGGAGAGCGCGCTGGTGCCGCGAGGGACGCTGAAGCTCACCTGCCCGATCACCTTCGGCGAGCGTCACCTGGCGCAGGCGATCGCGGCGTTCGCCGTGCGCCATCCGCAGCTCCGGTTCGACGTCGACCTCTCCGATCGGGTCGTGGACCTGGTCGACGAGGGCTGCGACCTCGCGGTGCGGATCGGCGCCGCCGCAGGCTCGACGCTGATCGCCCGGCGCATCGGCGAGACGCAGCTCGTGTGCTGCGCGGCGCCCTCGTACATTGCCACGGCCGGGGCGCCCGCGACGCCCGCGGAACTCGCGGGCCATCCGTGCCTCGCGTATACCTACCTCGCTGCGCCGGACCTCTGGCGGTTCACCGACGCGGCGGGGGCCATCGAGGAGGTGCGCGTGTCCGGGCCGCTCGACGCGAACAACGGGCGCTTCCTCGCGGCACTGGCCGCCACGGGCATGGGCATTGCGCTCGAGCCGGATTTCATCGTCGGCGACGACATCCGGTCGGGCCGGCTGGTCGCGCTGCTGCCGGGATATCGGCCACCGTCGTCGCCGATCTATGCGGTGTACCCGAGCCGGCGGCACCTCTCCGCCAAGGTGCGCCTGTTCGTCGAGTTCCTGGCCGCGCGGTTCGCGGCCGATGCGCCCTGGTCGCTGCGCGCGGACGAGGTTC
This sequence comes from uncultured beta proteobacterium, assembly GCA_963765065.1. Classification (GTDB taxonomy): domain Bacteria; phylum Pseudomonadota; class Gammaproteobacteria; order Burkholderiales; family Casimicrobiaceae; genus VBCG01. The sequence continues at coordinate 793,472 of CAVXVH010000020.1, forward strand.
GCGGCGGGGTCCGTCCGGGCTAGGGCATCTGGATCTTGCCGCCGCCGCCGAGCCCGCCCAGTCCGCCCAGTCCGCCGCCCTTGAGCGCGCTCGCCGTTCCGGCCGGCGGTATGACGAGGCCCGAGCTCTGCTGGCGTCGCAGTTCGGCCAGCTCGCGCATCGTCTGTTCGACGCCGGCCTTCGCGGCTTCGGCGTAGCCGGCCACGGCCTCGGTGAGCGACTTCGCCTCGATGTCGAAGCTGATCGGCAGCGGCCCCATGTTGGTCATCAGCTGGGCCTCGCCGGTGTAGATCGTGGCACGCGAGGGGTCGCTCGCGCCGGACGCGGTGACCGGCACCATCACGCGCAGCGTGCCGACCTTGCGATCCGTGTAGATCTCCTCGCGGTACAGGGTGGCGGGATCCATCGTGGGATCTCGAGCGGAATCGGCCATGATCGTTCCTCGGGGGCAGGGCGAAAAGGCCGTCATTGTACGGCTCGGGGTCGACGCCGGCCGCGGGCCGGGATCAGCGCGGCGCGGGCGCGAAGTAGCGGTCGAGGAGAAAGGCTTCGTCGAAGTGCCGGCGGCCAACGAACGCGGTCGCGTGCCGACCCCACTGCCGCATCGCGCCGGGTGCGCGGATGCCGAGCGGCCAGAACAGCACGACCTCGGCGCGTTCGGTGCCCGCGACAAGGCCGTCCGGCCCGTAGAGGCTGCGTGTGCCGCCGTCAGGGTGCGCGAGCGCACGCAACGCGTCGTCGCGCGCCACGCGATAGCGCATCGGCTCGGCGACCTGCGGCGTGCCGGCGCGGACCGCCCGCACGTAGTGGGTACCGCTCTCGATGAACACGGTGACGACCGCGCCGGCGGCGAGTTCCGGAAGCGTCGCCGGAACGAGCGCCTGCTCGTCGAGCGTGGGCTGCGGCGGCTTCGCGACAATGCGCGCGGTCGGCACGAACAGGTGGTAGCAGCCGCAGGGATGTATCGAGTCGAACGCCAGCGGCGCACCGTCGTCGTCGAGCGTGACGCGCCACATCACGCCGTCGAGCCGGCCGGCGAGGATGTCGCCGGGCCAGTCGGGCGGGCGCTCCGGAAACCAGATCGTGTAGACGAGCTGCAGCAGCACCCGCCCCGCGAAACGCGTGTGCGCGACGCGCGCAAACACCACCGGCGTCGGCGACGTCGTCGCGAGGCCGTCCGCGCCGAGGACCGGCCGGCCGATCCGGTCGTGCGCGCCTCGCGTGTCGACCACGAACGTCGGTGCGTGCAGCGCGAGCAGCCCGTCGAGGTCGACCGCCGACGGCACGGGAATCGCGAGCGGATTCGCGCGTGATCGCGCAAGGATCGTGGCGGCCTCGGCGGACGACAGCGGCGGCGCCGGAGTGGGCGCGTAAGCGATGGCGGACGCCGGGATCGCCACCGGGGCCGAGGCGAAGGCGGCACGCACCGACTGCTCGTAGAGGCGCACCCCGGCCGCATAGCCGATCCGCGTCAGCGGGTAGAAGCCGACGACGCGGGCCGCGTCGTCGTAGTCGTCCGGCACCTGCGCCCGCGCGACCAGATCGGCACGCAGGGCAGCCGTCGCCGTGGCGGCATCGGCAAGCGTGCGACCACACCCGTAGAGGAACGCCTGCGGCGGCAGCGCGCCGAAGCCTTCGGCGTCGAGTGCGGCGCGAACGGAAGCCGTCGGCGCCGGTGGCAGGTTGGCGATCTCGAACCACCGCGCGGCACGGTCCTCGTCCTCGAGCAGCGACCGCCACTGCGCGAAGGCGTCCGGATCGACATCCGGACCGGCGAGCGGCTTGGCCAACGACTGGCCGAACGACGCGGAGAAGCGCGTGACGCGCAACGCCGGCACGCCGGGAATGCGCACGGCCTCCGCGTCGCGCACCCCGGCGGCGTCGACCGCGGCGTCGAGCGCGGCATAGGCACGCGTGCATCGCGCGACCATCGAATCCGGCGGGACATCCGGAAGTCCGGCGCGGGAACGCCCACGCACGCCGTCGCGAGCAGTGCCGCAAGGCACGGGACCATTCGGCGCGAGGCGCGGACAATGCGGTCGAGCGACATCGTCGGGGTGGTGCGATTCGCGCAACGTCGGGAAGGCGGCGGCCGGTCCTGATGGTAAGCCGTGCCCAAGGGAGGCGAAAGCGCCCGCGGCGGGCGTCCGTCGGGCGGAACGTGACGGGAAACGGCAGCGCTTTAAGCTCGGTCAATCCCCGACCACGCCGAACGCGCACAATCGCCCCATAAAGGGAGCCACGGAGAGACCGCCATGACGTACCGCTCGATCCTCGTCCATGTGGACGGCACCGACAGGTCCGACGCGCGCATGCGCGTGGCCGCGCGCCTCGCTCAGGTCTACCCGGCGCAGATCGTCGGCGTCTATCTGGTGCCGGGGCCGCAGGTGAGCCCGTTCGCGACGGCGCTGATCCCGCCGGACTTCGTCGAGCGCCGGCTGCAGCTCGCCAACGACGCGCAGCACGCGGCCGAGGCGAAGTTCCGCGCGGCGATGAAGGACGCGGGCGTGAAGCAGGTCGAGTTTCGCGCCCCCGTGGGCGACGCCACCGAAGCCGTGATCGCACACTCGCGCTACGCCGACCTGATCGTCCTCGGCCAGCCGCCGCGCGACGAAGCCGAGTACAGCTACTCCATGGAGCTCGCCAATGCGGTGCTGATGGGATCCGGGCGTCCGGTGCTGTTCGTGCCCTATACCGGCGCCGACGGGCCGATCGGCGAGCGCGTGCTGATCGCGTGGAAGGACGCGCGCGAGTCGGCTCGCGCGGTCGCGGACGCGCTGCCATTCCTCAAGGAAGCGAAGAAGGTGCTGGCGGTCGCCATCGCGGACAGCGAGGAGGAAACGCTGAAGGACCTCGTCACCGACAAGCAGGTCGAGGGCTTCCTGCGCCGGCACGAGATCGAGGCGCAGGTGAAGCGCATCGTGGCGCCGGACATCGACGCGGGTGAGCTCATGCTCTCGCACGCGGCGGACATCGGCGCCGACCTGATCGTCATGGGCGGCTACAGCCGGCCGCGGTTCACGCAGCTCGTCTGGGGGGGTGTCTCGAAGCTGATCCTCAACTCGATGACGGTTCCCGTGCTGATGTCCCACTAGTCGCGGCTCGCGGGGCCGGGTCGACTGGCCCGGCGCGCGACAACCGGTCCCGGGGCTCGTGCGTTAAAGGAGTCTGGACGGGAGCGGTCGATCCCGTCCCTGGAACACCAGGAGGGCACGATGCGGCGGATGGCAGTGTTGACGGTCGCGGCGTTGGCGCTCGCGGTCGCAAGCGCCACGGTGGATGCGCAGCGCGGCGGTGATCGTGGTGGCGGTGGGGGGCCCGGCGCCGGGCGTCCGGGGGGGGGCGGCGGCGGCGGATGGTCGGGTGCAGGCCGCCCGTCCGGCGGAGGCGGGAGCGGCGGGGGCAGTTGGGCAGGCCGCCCGTCCGGGCGACATCCCGGCTGGAGCGGCGGCGGGTCCGGTTGGAATCGACCCGGATGGGGCCATCCTGGCTGGAATCGCCCCGGGTGGAACCATCCGGGCTGGAACCGCTCGTCCTGGCGCGGCAGCGTGTGGATCGGGCCGTCGTGGGGCTGGAGCAATCCCTGGTGGGGTCCGACGTGGTGGGGCAGTCCCGCGTGGGGTCCGTCGTGGACCTTGGGCAGCACCTGGTGGGGCCCGTCGTGGGAGTGGGGCAGCACCTGGAGCCCGGCGTGGACGTGGTCGGGCCAACCGTGGGATGCCACAGTCGGAGTCGATGCCACGACGTTCGTCGAGCGGCCCGCCGTGGTGGTGCAGCCGGAGGGCGGCGCCTGGTACTACTGCGTCGATCCGCCGGGCTATTTCCCGCACGTGGCCCGCTGCAACCGGCCGTGGGTGGTCGTGAATCCGTCGGACGTGGCGGGCGCCGCGCCGAACCCGCGCTAGTGCCCGCAAGGAGACGACGATGAGAAGGCTGCCGAGGACGAGCGTGATCGGCGTGGCGGGAATCGCGCTTCTTGCCGGCTGCGCGACCGTGCCCACCGGGCCGGCGCTGAATGCGCTACCCGGCACGCGCAAGACCGCGGAGCAGTACTACGCGGACGACGCCGCATGCCGGGCGCGCGCACAGTCGTTCTTCGCCCCGAACGCCGCACAGCCGGCCAACGACGCCGCGGCCGCCAATGTCGTCGGCGGCACGTTGCTCGGTGCCGCGGTCGGCGCCCTCATCGGTGCCGCGGTGGGCGACGCGGGCGCGGGCGCCGCGATCGGCGCGGGGACGGGGATGCTTGGCGGCAGCGCGGCCGCCGCCAACGTGAGCGGCTACTCGAACCAGCAGATGCAGGCGATCTACGATCGCGAGTACCTGCAGTGCATGTTCGCCCGCGGCCACCAGGTGCCGGGACGCGCGGTCGCGTTTCGACCCGGGCCGTCGGCCTACGGCTACGTGCCGCCGCGCGCGCCGCCTGCCGTAGGCTATCCGCCCGCGAATACCCCCCCGCCGCCCGGCGTGTCGGCGCCGCGCGGCTACCTGCCGCCGGCGACCAACGAGCCGCCAGGGGGCTATCCGCCCGCGAACACACCGCCGCCGCCCGGCGTGTCGGCGCCGCGCGGCTACCTGCCGCCGGCGACCGAAGAGCCCCTCGGGGGCTACCCGCCCGCGAACACCCCGCCGCCGCCCGGCACGCCGTCGCGCGGCTGATCCGGGTCCGCGGGCCGACGGGGGCATCGATGGAGTGGCTCGACCGCCTGCCGCTCGTCGTGCTGATCATCGCGTCGCTGACGCTGGGCCTCGCGCCGTTCGTGCCCGAGCCGCACCTCTGGGAGAAGCTGAAGATGCTCGCCGCCGGGACGCTGTCGCGCCCGCTCGACATCTTCGACCTCATCTGGCACGCCGCGCCGTGGCTGCTGCTCGCGGCGAAGCTCGTGCGGATGGCCACCACGAAATAGGCGGCGCGTCTCGAACCAACCGTGGTTCAGCGGTCGGCTGCGGCCTCGATCTTCTCGCCGTGCTCGCGGGTGGCGCGGAAGCCCACCTTCGGCCAGCGCTCCATCGTCACCTGCAGGTTGTACTTGTTGGTGGCGAGGAACACCGGATTGCCGTCGACATCGGTCGCGAGCGAGGCCGCCTGCTCGCGCTCGAAGTTGCGCCGTGTGGTCTCGTCGGGGAAGGTGAGCCAGCGTGCGGTCGCGATGTTGGCGTTGTCGTAGAGCGCGTCGACCTTGTACTCGGTCGCGAGGCGGTGCGCGACGATCTCGAACTGCAGCGGGCCGACGGCGCCCAGCATCATCGCGTTGCTCGACGTCGACTCGAAGACCTGGATCGCGCCTTCCTCGCCCAGTTCCTGCAGGCCCTTGGCGAGCTGCTTGGCCTTGAACGGATCGCGCGGGCGCGCGACGCGGAACAGCTCGGGCGCGAAGTACGGGATGCCCTTGAAGGCGAGCACCTCGCCTTCGGTCAGCGTATCGCCGATCTGCAGCTGGCCGTGGTTGTGGATGCCGAGGATGTCGCCGGCGACCGCGTCCTCGGAGTGCACGCGCTCGTTGGCCATGAAGGTCAGCGCGTTGCCGAGCTTCATCTCGCGGCCCTCGCGCAGGTGGCGCACCTTCATGCCCGGCGTGTACCGCCCGGAGCAGACCCGGAAGAACGCGATGCGGTCGCGGTGCCGCGGATCCATGTTCGCCTGGATCTTGAACACGAAGCCCGTGAACGGCGCCTCCGGCGGCTCGACGACGCGCGCGCCGCCGTTGCGGGGCTGCGGCGGCGGCGCCCAGTCGACCAGTGCCTGCAGGATCTCCTGAACGCCGAAGTTGTTGATCGCGGAGCCGAAGAACACCGGTGTCTGGCGGCCGGCGAGAAAGCGCGCAAGGTCGAACGGGGGGCTGGCGCTGTCGAGCAGCTCGACGTCGTGGCGCAGCGTCGCGACCTCGTCGGGGAAGAGCTCGGTGAGGCGCGGGCTCGCGATGCCCTCGATCAGCTCGACGTCGTCCGAGACGCGCTCGCCGCCGGGGGTGAAGCGCATCAGCCGGTTGTTGAGCAGGTGCCACACGCCGCGGAACGCCTTGCCCATGCCGAGCGGCCACGTCACCGGTGCGCAGTCGATGCGGAGCACCGACTCGATCTCCTCGAGCAGGGCGAGCGGCTCGCGCACCTCGCGGTCCATCTTGTTGACGAACGTGATGATCGGCGTGTCGCGCAGCCGGCACACCTCGAGCAGCTTGATCGTCTGCGCCTCGACGCCCTTCGCCGCGTCGATCACCATCACCGCCGCATCGACCGCGGTGAGCACGCGGTAGGTGTCCTCGGAGAAGTCCTGGTGGCCGGGCGTGTCGAGCAGGTTGATCGTGTGCCCCTCGTACGGGAACTGCATCACCGAGCTCGTCACCGAGATGCCGCGCTCCTTCTCGACTTCCATCCAGTCGGAGGTCGCGTGGCGGGCGCTCTTCCTCGCCTTCACCGTGCCGGCGAGCAGGATCGCGCCGCCGAACAGCAGCAGCTTCTCGGTGAGCGTGGTCTTGCCGGCATCCGGGTGCGAGATGATCGCGAAGGTGCGCCGCAGCGCGACGTCGCGCACGAGGTCGGGGGGGAACGAGCGGGCCTGCATGGTCGGCTCCGTCCGCGCGGAGGCGGACGCGGAAACGAAAACCGCCGGCCGGGAGTCGGCAGGCGGCAAGTGCCTGAATTATACCGCGACGCCGCCACGCGCCCCGTGGGGCGGCAGCGTCAGCGCGGGGCGGCGGGGCCCGCCGCGTGGCGGGTCAGCAGCGCGTGGATCTCGATCAGCCTGGCCTTGACGATCGCGGCGTTCTCGGGACCCATGCGCAGCATCAGCTTCTGCGCCGAGGGCAGCGTCTCGAGCCCGCGGTCGACGTATTCGTAGTACACCTTCGGCTGCACGACGCGCAGCGGCGGCGCGACCGCGGGGGTCGCCAGCGCGATCTCGACCGCCTCGACCAGCCGGTCGTTGAAGTGTCCGTTGGGGTAGCCGAGCTCGCGATAGGCCTGCTCGAACAGCGGATAGTGGCGCTCGTACAGCGCGACGAGCTTCGCGGCATCGACGAGCTCGAGGACGCGCACGTACGCGGCGTAGCGTGCCGCATTGGCGTCGGCGATCGCGAGCCCGCTCGTGGCGAACGTGGTCTGGAACGGGCCGGGCACCGGCTTCACCGGCATGTTCGCGGAGAACAGCGAACGGCGCGGCAGGTTGTCGACCGTGGCGACGACGTTGCGCACGAAATCGCGCGGCTCGACGATCGCCGCGAACGCGCTGCCGGAGACCAGGGCGCGCAGCCCCGCTTCGAGCGCCGCGTCGCTGGCGTCGATCGTCGGCTGCGGCGCGTTGGAGGCGAGGATCGGATACCGCGCCGCGTCGCCCGTCGCGGCGATTGCCGTCGCACTCTCGACGGCCGCCGGCGCCACTGCCAGGCCGGACAACGTTGGCGCGCCGAACTGCGGCTGCCAGAACACCGATACCAGCGCGACCGCGGCGAGCAGGCCGATCAGCGGGGCGAGCCACCGGGCGGGGTGGCGCCGGCCGCGGCGCGGGGACGGGTCCGGCGCGATGGACGGGAGACTGTCCGCACGCGACAGGTCGGAGACGTAGGGTTCGCTGCGGGCTTCGCTCATGGCGTGGTGCCTCCGTGAAGGCGGCGGGGGCTGCCGGCAAGGCGCCGGTCGCTGCGTCGACCGGCAGGCGCGGTCGCCGACGAAGGCGTCCGGCCGCGGGACCCCGGATGATCAGGCCTTGTATGCTACCCGACGTAGGCTGCGACGTGGAGACGGCAGCCGCACGAGAGGATCGGCGTAGCGGTGGCGCGCGCTGCTTCGCCGCGCGCGGGGACTCAGTGCTTGCCTGCCGCTTCGATCTGCGAGGGCGTGGCGCGGGCGTGCGCGAGGTACTCGCGCAGGTGCTGGATGTCCTGCCGGCCCAGCGTATTGCCGTGGTGGGGGCGGTGCAGGATGCCCTCGTACCCGTGCAGCTTCACGCGGATGCGGGCGCCGGAGAGCATCTCGAGCTCGGCGCCGAGGTGGCTCAACAGCGACTCCACCTCGCGCCAGTGGATGTTGGCGCTGATCGGGTCGTGGAAGATCGCGCGAAGCAGGTTGTCGTGCTTGTGGCTCACGTCGAACTCGTCGGGGAACGGCGATGGCGTGAGCATACGCCAATGCTGCGCCGCACCGGAAGAAGGGCCCGCCCTGTCCGGTGCCGGCCACGGCGGTGCGGCGGGGCGCGGGCCCTCAGTGCATCGCGGCCATGCGCCGCACTTCGTCCGCGACCGCGGCGCGCAGCGCCGCCGGGCCCAGCACCTCGACGTCCGCGCCGTACTTGAGGATGTCCATGATCAGCTCGCGCGTGTCCGAGAACGGGAGCTCGAGCACGTAGGCGCCTGCGGCCTCGAACCGGCCGCGCTGCGCGCCGTGCCAGCGTTCGTGCGCGACCCAGCGGGCGCGCGCCGGGGTGAAGCGCAGCGTCGCCCACTCGACGTTGCGCCCGGCGAATATGCCGTAGCCGCGGTCGAGTTCGCGCTCGACGGCCTTCATGTCGACCGCCTTCGCCTTCTCGTCCAGCAGCGCGGGCGAGGAAATGGCGTCGACAGAGAACTTGCGCAGACCGTCGCGCAGGTGGCACCAGGCGTCGAGGTACCAGTTGTCGCGGTAGAGCACCAGCCGCTGCGGCGAGACGATGCGGTCGGTGGCCTCGGCGGTGCTGCGCGCGGCGTAGGCGATGCGAAGCCGGCGGCGCTTGAGCGTCGCCGCGGCGACGACCTCGAACACGCCCGCCGGCAGCGCGCGCGCCGCCTGCCTCAGCACGCGCACCCGCTTGCGGACCTCGTCGGGCGCGACCTGTCCCTCTTCGAGCAGCATCTCGAGCCGCGCGCGCAGCGGCGCGACGTGGCCCTCGAGCAGTCCCGGCGACAGGTCGGCGAGCATCGCGTCCATCACCAGCAGCGCCTGGATCTCGGAATCGTTGAACCAGAGGCCCGGCAGCTCGACCTTGCGGTCGGAGCCGAGCTCGTAGCCGCCCTTGTCGGCGTTCCACTCGATCGGCACCTCGAGCCGCTCGCGCAGGTACTCGAGATCGCGCTTGAACGTCGCCAGCGACACCTCGAGCGCGTCCAGGAACGCGTTGCGCGGCACCACCTTGCGCTCGCGCAACAGCCGTTCGATCCGGTAGAAGCGTTCGGTGCGGTCCAAGGTGCTTCCCCCGCCCGCGTCAGCGGACGCGCATGCGCCGGTGCCGATGGCCGACGGTGGCGATCGCGCCGCCGGACTCGACCGCGTAGATGCCCGCGAGCCGGTCGAGGTCGCGGCTGGGTGCGAGGCCGGCGCGCGCCGCGCGCCGGCGGGCGGCGCGGTCGAAGCAGACGATCACGCCGCCGTGGCCGTCGTGGCGCTCGGTACCGAACGCGAACAGGTGCGGCAGCAGATCCGGGGCGATACCACGCTGCTGCGCGCGGGCCTGGGCGTGGCGCGACAGGATGCGGCGGAGTTCCGGTGCCATCGACGTGCTCCCCTTCGAGTCCTTCTGCCGGTCACTATCCGCCAAGGGTGGCTCAGTGCGTGAGCTTGCCGGCGGCGCCCGGGCGCCGGCAAGCGCGGGCCGACGGGCGGCGGGTGGGGCGCCGACCCGGCTGCCGCCCGTCACGGGGTCGCCGCGATGCGGGCCTACGGTAACCGATAGAATCCGGGCGCGAGCCCCTCGACCTCCGCGACCCGAAGACGAACATGCGCAAATCGGCAATCCCCATCCTCGCGGCGTTCCTCCTGCTCGGCGGCTGTGCGAGCCGGCCGGTCAACCCGCCGCTCGCGACCGTGGATGACAAGGCCGGCTACCGCCTGCAGACGCGGCAGCCCCACTTCAAGAACCACGAGAATCTCGTCATCCTGGCATTCTCGGGCGGCGGCACGCGCGCCGCGGCGTTCTCCTACGGCGTCCTCGAGTTCCTGCGGCGCACCGAGGTGACGGGGCCGCAGGGAAACACGGTACGACTGCTCGACGTGGTGGCCGTCGTCACCGGCGTTTCCGGGGGCAGCTTCACCGCGCTCGCCTACGGCCTCTACGGCGACCGGCTGTTCGACGAGTACGAGCGGCGGTTCCTGAAACGCAACGTGCAGGGCGAGATCGTCGCCCGCACGTTCAGTCCCGGGAACTGGGGGATGCTGGGATCGACGGGCGTGGGCCGCTCCGAGCTGGCCTCGGAGCTCTACGACGAGATCCTGTTCGAAGGCGCGACGTTCGGCGACCTCGACCGCGGCACGGGGCCGCTGATCCTCGCCTCGGCCACGGATCTGTCCACCGGCGCCCGTTTCGTGTTTCACCAGGCGACGTTCGACATCCTCTGCTCCGATCTGAGCGCCGTGCGGCTGTCGCGTGCCGCCGCCGCGTCGTCGGCCGTGCCCGTGGTGCTGTCGCCCGTCACGCTGAACAACTACGGCGGCACCTGCAACCGGGTCGTTCCCGCCTGGGTGAAGGGGTTCATCGACAACCCCGAGCCACCGCGTCCTGCCGCGCGCGCGATCCGCTCGCTGCGGGCGGCAGAGGGGCTTGGCGACGGTGCCGGCCGCCCCTTCCTGCACCTCATCGACGGCGGCGTGTCGGACAACGTCGGCATGAGGAGCGTCCTCGACTCGCTCGAGATCCTCGAGGCGCTCCACGACGCGGGCCAGCCGACACCGCTCGACCGGGCCCGGCGGATCATCGTGTTCGTGGTCAACTCGGTGTCGAAGCCCCCGACCGACTGGGATGCCCGCGAGGAGCCGCCGAACCCGGTCAGCATCCTGCTGAAGTCGGCGGGCGTGCCGATCGACCACTTCTCCTACGAGTCGATCGAACTCCTCAGGGATACCGCGGCGCGCTGGAACAGCATCCGCCGCCTGCGCAGCGTGCCCGCGGCCGCGGCCGCGGCCGCGAAGGATCCGGCGCTCGAGGCCGCATTGCGCACGCCCGACGCCGAGATCTACGCAATCGACGTCTCGTTCGCGGCGCTCGCGGACCCGGCGGAGTTCGACTACCTCAATCGCCAGCCGACGTCGTTCGTGCTGCCCGACGAAGCGGTGGATCGCCTGCGCGCCGCGGCGGGCACGATCATCATGGCCTCGCCGGAGTTCCAGCGGCTGCTGAGGGACACCGGGCTGCGCGTACGGTACGACACGCCTTCAGCCGGTCCGGGCCCGCGCGCGTTGCCGTGAAGCTGCGCTCGGGTCGCTTGGTGTTCGCACTGCCCGCCACACGGCCGCGACCAAAGTGTCCAGGGTGAGCTCGGCCCTCGCACCCGGCGTGCGTCCGGTCGAGGTCTGGGCGTGGGCGATGTTCGACTTCGCCAACTCGAGCTACACGACGGTCGTCATCACTGCAGTCTTCGGCGCGTACTTCGTCGCGGTCGTCGCCGAAGGCGCCGACTGGGCAACGCTCGCGTGGACCTCGGCGCTCGGCGTCTCGTACGCACTGGTGATGCTCACCGGTCCGCTGATCGGGGCGTACGCCGACATGCACGCGGCGAAGAAGCGCCTGCTGGCCGTGACGACGGTCGGCTGCGTGCTCGGTACGGCCGCGCTGGCGATCGTCGGGCGCGGCGACCTTGCGCTGGCGCTCGCGCTGATCGTCGTGTCGAACTACTGCTTTGGCACCGGCGAGAACCTGATCGCTGCGTTCCTGCCGGAGATCGCGAAGGGCGAAGCGATCGGTCGCGTGTCCGGGTGGGGTTGGGGCCTCGGCTACCTCGGCGGCCTGTTGAGCCTGGGGCTGTGCCTCGTCTACCTGAACTGGGCGGCCGGCCGGGGCGTGACGACCGATGCGGCGGTGCCCGCGACGATGCTGATCACCGCGGCGCTGTTCGCGCTCGCGAGCCTGCCCACGTTCCTGCTGCTCAAGGAGCGGGCGAAGCCGCTGGCCGGTCCCGGGCACGCGCTGCGCGACAGCTTCGGGCGGCTCTCGGGAACGCTGCACCGGGCACGGCGCTACGCCGATCTCTGGCGCTTCCTGCTGTGCATCGCGTTCTACCAGGCCGGCATCCAGACGGTGATCAGCCTCGCGGCGATCTATGCCGCGCAGGCGATGGGTTTCACGACCAGGGAGACGCTGCTGCTGCTCGCAGTGACCAATGTCACGGGCTCGATCGGCGCGTTGGTGTTCGGGCAGGTGCAGGACCGGATCGGCCACAAGGCCACGCTCGCGTTGACGTTGCTGCTGTGGATCGGCACCGTGCTCATGCTGTGGTGGGCACAGGGCACGACGGTGTTCTGGATCGGCGCCAACCTGGTCGGCCTGTGCCTCGGGGCCAGCCAGTCGGCCGGCCGCGCGCTCGTCGGCTACCTGTCGCCCGAAAAGCACTTCGGCGAATTCTTCGGATTGTGGGGGCTGGCGGTGAAGTTCTCGTCGATCGTCGGGCCGGTCACCTACGGCGTCGTGTCGTGGCTGTCGCGCGGCGACCATCGCCTCGCGATCCTGATGACCGGCGTCTTCTTTGTCGTGGGACTGGCACTGCTGATGACCGTCGACGTGAAGCGCGGGCGCAAGGTCGCGCTGTCGGAGCCGCCGGTCGGCTGACGCCCTCGACGCGGCCCGCGGTCGCGCCCATCGTCGCGTTGCCGAAATGCAGCACGTGGCGATCGATGTCGTTGCCCCACGTCAATGGGAGTGGCATGCGCCGGCGCTAGAGTTTCTAGCGTCCGCCTGCCTCGAGACGTTCTGCATCGTTGCGGATCACCCGCTGCGTGCGGGGTCCGGCGGACGCAGAGGGATGTCGTGTCCTCGCCGCGTGGCTTCTGCGCCCCGCAGTGCGTGCCGGCCCCTTCGCCGGGCTGGGGCGCTACCCGTCCGGCCGGCATCCCGGATTCCCAGACCGACCTTCGTTGCGAGCGCAGTCTCTCGCGACGCTGCCGTCCGGCAGCGCGTTGGCTGAGCGTGCCGGCGCGACGGGCCGGTCAGTTCCGAACGGAGCCCAAGATCATGAAGACTCGTCCGTCCTCGCGTCGAGTTGCGACGCTGGTCGTCATTGCGACACTTACCGCCATCGCTGCGGGGCCGGCCGCCGCGGAAGCGGACTGTTTCTCCGGCCGCGACTGCTGCGTCGTGGGCATGTCGCTCGACATGCCGCGGCGCTACGCCGTCGGCTGCGACGGTGCTGCCCAGACCGCGTCGGCTGCGGCCTCGATGAGCGGCTACCCGATCGTGGTGTTCGGTCCCACGACATGGGAGCGCTGCGGCGCCTGGATGAATCGGGCCGGGATGCCCGGTTGGGCGCAGTATGCCGCGGTCCCGCTCGAAGGCGCGGCCAAGCCCCCGCCGGCCGATCGAAGCTGCTTCCTCGGCAAGACCTGCTGCTGGGTCGGCAGCACCAGCGACAATCCGCCACGCTACGCGATTGCATACGACGGCAACGCCGGCCGGGGTGACCACGCGCTGATGCAGCACGGCTATCGGCACATCGCGTTCGGCCCCGAATCCGCCGAAGCCTGCCACGCGTGGTGGAACGCCAATGTGGCTGCGCGCGGACTTGGCCAGCCGTTTCCCACCGTGGCGGGAGCCGTCCCGGTCGATCCCGGCGTCTTTCGTGCCCTGCCTCCCGCCGGGCCGAGCGGACCGCAGGGCCCGCGCGCCGCGGGTGGTAGCGGCTCGCGGGCGAGCGGGATTCCGGCGGCGCTGACACCCAACGCATGGGTTCGCGTCGCGCCGCACGTCGGCAGCCTTGCCGCGGGATCGCAGGGCCTGATGGTGCAGGGCGGCGCCTGGACCAACGGGCGGCTCAAGGATGGACGCATGGACGGCAACCGCGTGAACTCGGGGGAGCGCTTCAATCTCGGTTCGGGCGGCGATGTCTACATGGCGTTCGTCGCCAACGGCGGCGGCCAGTACATGGGCTTCTATCCTCGTCTCGTGGCGGGCGTCTCGGTACCGCACATGAGCACTCATCACTCCTGGGCGGGAAGCGTCGTGGTACCCGACGGCGCAGTCCTGTTCGGACACCTCCGCGTCGAGCCCGGGGGTCGCTACGCGCTCGGCATCGCCCGCGGCGCGTACGATGACCGTGGTGGCCAGGTGTTGTTGCGGGCGAGTGGCCAGCTCGCCAATACCACGGCGCCGTTGGAACTGCAGTTTGCCGACAACTACGCCGGGACTGGGGCCAGCATGCTGATCAAGGAGGCCTGGATCTACACGGCAGGAAGTGCGGGTGCATCGATGGGCGCTGCCCGCCCGGGCGCGGCAACGTGCGGATCCGATGCGGAGTGCCCCGGCAGCGTGTGCCTGCTCGGCGTGTGTGCGCCAAGGATGGGGCCGAACATGCAGCCGCACTGAAGGCGGGGGATGGGGAAGCAGTAGTTCGGGGCGGAACGTTGCGTCCCGGATCGGCTCGCGGCAAGCGCAGCCGGATCCTGCCTGTGCGGCGTCGTGTTGCCGCCAGGCTCGGCTCTGTACTCGTGCTCCCGCATCGACCGCTTGCATGACAAATGACAACACCCTTGATTACGTCCGCGCACACCCTGCGAGGCACCTTGGCTGTCGCGATCCTGGCGAGCATCGCTGTCGCCGGCACGACGGCGTCGGCGCAACTCGCACCGGCCCCGGAGCGGCCTTCGGGATGGACGCCGAAGTCCCTTGTCATCGCGCCGCACGACATGGTCGCGGCGGCGCACCCGCTCGCGGTGGAGGCGGGGATCGCAATGCTCGCCAAGGGCGGCAGCGCGATCGACGCCGCGATTGCGACGCAGATGGTGCTGACCCTCGTGGAGCCGCAGTCGTCGGGCATCGGGGGTGGGGCGTTCGTCGTCACGTTCGACGCACGCACGCGCGCCGTCGCGACGTACGACGGCCGCGAGACCGCGCCGGCGGGCGCGACCTCGGACCTGTTCCTCGATGCCGCGGGCAAGCCGCTGCCGTTCCAGGCGGCGCAGATCGGCGGGCGCGCGGTCGGCACGCCCGGCGTGCTGCGGGCGCTGGAGCTCGCGCATCGCGAACGGGGCCGATTGCCCTGGGCCACGCTGTTCGAGCCGGCGATCCGGCTGGCGGAAGCGGGCTTCGCGCTGTCGCCGCGCCTTCACGTCGCGCTCGCCGCAGCGCATCCGGCGCTGCGCGGCGACCCGTCGGCGGGCGCGTACTTCTACCGCGCGGACGGCAGCCCCAGGCCGGTCGGCACGCGCCTCTCCAATCCCGAGCTCGCCGCGACGTTGCAAGCCGTCGCGGCAGGCGGCGCGGACGTCTTCTACCGCGGCCCGATCGCGCGGGACATCGTCGCCGCGGTGCGGGGCCATCCGACCAATCCGGGCACGCTCGCGGAATCCGATCTCGCGTCGTACCGGGCGGTGCAGCGAGCGCCGCTGTGCGGCCGCTACCGCGGCAGGACGATCTGCGGCATGGGCATGCCGTCGTCCGGCACGGCGACGATGCTGATGACATTGGCCCTGGTCGAGCCCTTCGATCTGCGCGCGTCCGGCATCGCGGGCGCCGAGGCCGTCCACCTGATCGCCGAGGCACAGCGGCTTGCCTACGCGGATCGCAACCGCTACATGGCCGACGACGCCTTCGTGCCGGTACCCGTCGCCGGCCTGCTCGATGCTGCCTATCTGGCCGAGCGGCGGCGGGCGATCGACGCGATGCGCTCGATGGGCGTGCCGTCGCCGGGCACGCCGCCCGGCTGCTGCGGGCGGATCGCGCTCGCGGACGGCGTGCACGCCGAGGCCGGCGGGACGTCGCACGTCGCGATCGTCGACGGCGAAGGCAATGCGGTGTCCATGACCACAACGATCGAAAGTGCGTTCGGCAGCCATCGCATGGTGCGCGGCTTCCTGCTCAACAACCAGCTCACCGACTTCTCGTTCGCGCCGGCCGGCGTGGACGGCGCACCGGTCGCGAACCGGGTCGAGCCGGGCAAGCGCCCGAGGAGCTCGATGACGCCCGTCGTCGTGCTCGACGCGCGCGGCAACCTCGACGCCGTGGTCGGCTCGCCGGGCGGCGCCTCGATCATCCAGTACGTGACCAAGTGGATGGTCGGCCACTACGACTGGGGCCTCGACGCGCAGGCCGCGATCGACCTCGGCAACTTCGGCGCCCAGGCCAGTGCAACGACCCAACTCGAGCGCGGCACGGCGCTCGTGCCGCTCGAGCCGGCGCTGACCGGGCGCGGTCACCGTGTGGCGCTCGTGGACCTGAACAGCGGCACGCACGCGATCGTCGCACGCAGGGCGTGGGTCAGCGGCGCCGCGTGGCTCGATGCGCTCGCGCCTCGCACGGGCTGGGAGGGCGGCGCCGATCCGCGGCGCGAAGGCACCGCGGCCGGCACCTCCACACCGCATCGCTCCGTCGGCTACTGGTCCGCATCGCCTTGACGCGACGGCTCCCCGCCCTGCCGTCATGGGTACGCCGGCCGACTTCGCGCGCGTCACCCGCGCCCGTGGCACTGCTTGAACTTGCGCCCGCTGCCACAGGGGCACGGGTCGTTGCGGCCCACCTTCGGTCCCTCACGCCGCAGCGTCGGCGTCGGCGAGCGCACGATGCGCCAGTAGTCGGCGATGCGCGTGATCGCGGCCGGCAATGCATCCGCGGAGTCGCGTACCAGCCGGCGCCAGTCGGCGGGGCGGTACGCGGCGCGCTCGGCGGGGTCGAGCGCGTCGCCCACGACCTCGATCGGGAACAGGAGCTCGGCCACCTCGTCCGGGTCGGCAGCCTCGAACCAGTCCGTCGGGGCGCTTTCGACACCGTCGAGGAAGCCACGGCAGAAGCCGCCGTGGTCGACGCGGCCGGTGCGCAGCTGCCGCGGCACGATCGACAGCGTGCCCGCGTCGAGCGCGCACGCCGTCGCGAGGCGGTAGCGATCGAGCAGGTCGACGAGCTCGGGCGATGCAACCTGCGGCAACCTCTCCTCGGGCTCGCCCAGCACGATCGACATCCAGTCGTGCGGCGGCGCGCCGTCGGGCCCGGTCGCCAACGCGACGCAAAAGCCCGAGAGCTCGTCCATCGCCATCGATTTCGCGCCGAGCGGCGGCGCGGCAAGGAGCGCCTCCAGCATCTTGCGGTCCGCGTCGCCGAAGTCCGCAGCGTTCGCGGCCGTAGGCGTGTTCATCGAGCACCCATCGCGCGCGCCGATCAGCCGAACGGCCGCACGCCGATCAGTGGACCGTGCAACCACATCGCGAAGACGATCCACGCAATGGTGCCGATCACCACGGCGATCGCGTCGCGCGAGAGCGGCCCCACCGGGTACGTCACGCCACCGGCACGGTCGCGACGCCTCGCCGCGGTGTAGTCCAGCACCGCCCAGACGACGAAGCTGCCGAACAGCACGACGTCGGCAAGGGTGCCGTTGGAGATCAGGTGCGCGAATGCCCAGATCTTCACCCCTGCGACCATCGGGTGACCCACGGCCGCCTTGATGCGACTGCCGGAGACCTTGGACGCCACGAGCAGGATGAACGCCGGCAGCGTGAGCAGTGCGGCGAGGTGCCGCGTCCACACCGGGGGCGTGTAGAGCACGGTTGGCGCGGTGCGGGACTCGCCGTAGCCCCAGGCGATCAGCACGAAACCCGCGATCGCGACGATCGAGTAGACCGCCTTCCACGAGCCCTCGCCCATCGCCGCGATGCGCTTCGTGCGCCAGTGTTCGGCGACGATGCGCACCGAGTGGGAGCCGAGGAACAGTACGAGGCCCAGGATCATCAGGGTCATGGCGATCTCCAACGCCGGCCGGGCCGGCAAGGTGCGCAGTATCGCAAACCTCGTTGCTTCCGACGCGCGGCCCGCGGAAATCGGCAGCCGGGGCATTGAATCCTTTGCCCGCCGGCCCGATCTCGGGTATTGTGCACTGCACAATCCCATTCAAGGAGTCACCGATGCCACCCGCACCCCATCCGGGCCCGGGCGTGCTCGGGGTCCCCGCCGGAAACCTTCCGGCCGTGTATTTCCCCGAGGCCGCCCAGTCACTGGCCCTCACGCAACGCCTTGCCACGCTGTCCGCGGGCGCCGGACTTGCGTTCTGCGCCCTCTCCGCCAACCGGGCGCTGCAGGGCCAGATCAAGCTGGCCCACACCGTCGCCGGCATGGCCCGCGCGCAGTCGAAGTCGCTCGCCGGCGTGAGCGAACTCGCGGTCCCGCCCGGCCCTGTGCGGGACGCCATGCTCGGCACCGCGCGCATCGCCGAGAACTTCGCCGAGCAGCTCGCCGAAGCGGCGAACCGCTACGGTCGCGCGTTCGGCCACCTCGCCTTCGCATTCCCGGTACCCGACCGGCGCGGCTGATCGCCGACGGTCGCGCGGCCGCAACCCGTCGCCGCGGACCGCACTTCGCGTTGCACTCGCCGGCACTCGTCGCGAAGCCCGCGCCGGGCATCGCCGAAGTCGGGTAGATTCGCCGCCATCACGCAGCCACGGGCCGCGCCACCGCGCGCGCAGCGCCGGGGCATTGCATTCGCAAACTGGAGATCGAAGTGAAGAGAGCCCTGTACGCCGTCGCAGCCGCGACCCTCGTGACCACGACGGCGATGGCCGCGACCGCCGTCGCGCAATCGCCCGACCTCATCCCCCGCAAGCTGATCTTCGGCAACCCGAGCCGTCTCGCGCCGAAGCTCTCGCCCGACGGCAAGTCGCTCGCATGGCTTGCGCCGCGCGACGGCGTGCTGAACGTCTGGGTGGCGCCCGTTGGCGAGCTGGCGTCGGCGAAGCCCGTCACCGACGAGAAGCCGCGGCCGATCATGGAGTACTGGTGGTCGCCCGACGGCACGCGCATCGTCTACGCGCAGGACCGTGGCGGCAACGAGAACTGGGTGCTCTACGGCGTCGACGTCGCGACCGGGACGCAGATCACCTACACCGACGCCGAGAAGGTCACGGTGCGCGTGATCGGTGCGAGCCCGAAGGTGCCGGGGTCGATCCTGATCGGCCTCAACAATCGCGTGCCGCAGTTCCACGACGTCTACCGTCTCGACCTCGCGAGCGGCAAGCGCGAGCTCGTGCTGAAGAACGATCGCTGGGCGGGCTTCCTCGCCGACTGGGACCTGAACGTCCGCTTCGGCTTTCGCCAGACGCCGGCAGGGGGCGCGGCCATCGATCGCATCGCCGCGGACGGCAAGGCGGAGCAGTTCGACGAGTTCGGCACCGACGACGCGTTCACCACGGGACCGCTGGGCATCACCGCCGACGGCAAGACGCTCTATGTGCGCGACAGCCGCGGCCGCGACACCAGCGGGCTGTTCGCGCTCGACCTCGCGACCGGCAAGCCGATGCCGATCGGCGGCAGCGCGAAGGCCGACGTGGCGGGTGTGATCGCCCACCCGACGACGGGCGAAGTCGAGGCCTACGGCGTCAACTACCTGAAGAAGGAATGGGTGCCGGTCGCGGCGTCGGTGAAGGACGACATCGCCTTCCTGAATCGCGAAGCCAAGGGCGAGTGGAGCGTGGTCTCGCAGACCCGCGACAATCGCAAGTGGACGCTGCAGGTCGACCGCGTCAGCGAGCCGGTGACGTTCTACCTCTACGACCGCGATGCGAAGCAGCTCTCGCGACTCTTCACCGCGCGTCCCGAGCTCGAAGGCCGCGCGCTGGCGCCGATGGGCACCTTCGAGATCGGGAGCCGCGACGGCCTCGTGCTGCCGGCCTACCTGTCGCTGCCGCCCGGCAGCGATCGCAACGGCGACGGCAAGCCCGAGCAGGCGCTGCCGATGGTGCTGTACGTCCACGGCGGGCCGTGGGCGCGCGACGACTACGGCTACAACAGCATCCACCAGTGGCTCGCCAACCGCGGCTACGCGGTGCTGTCGGTCAACTACCGCGGCTCGACGGGCTTCGGCAAGAAGTTCCTCAACGCGGCGAACCGCGAGTTCGGCGGGCAAGATGCACGACGACCTGGTCGACGCCGTCAACTGGGCCGTGAAGGAAGGCGTCGCGCAGCGCGACAAGGTCGCGATCATGGGCGGCTCCTACGGCGGCTACGCGACGCTGGTCGGCCTCACGTTCACCCCCGAGACGTTTGCCTGCGGCGTCGACATCGTCGGGCCGTCGAACCTCGTCACGCTGATCGAGAGCTTCCCGCCGTACTGGGCGCCGATTCTCGAGCTCTCCTGGTACCCGCGCGTCGGCGATCCGCGCAAGGAGGCCGACCGCAAGGACCTGCTCGCCCGTTCCCCGATCACCCGCGTCGACGCGATTCGCAAGCCGCTGCTGATCGGCCAGGGCGCGAACGACCCGCGCGTCACGCAGAAGGAGTCCGACCAGATCGTCGCGGCGATGAAGGCCAAGTCGATCCCCGTCACCTACGCGCTGTATCCCGACGAGGGGCACGGCTTCGCGCGCCCGGAGAACCGCACGTCGTTCTTCGCGATCACCGAGGGTTTCCTCGCCAAGTGCCTGGGCGGGAAGCAGGAGCCCGTCGGCGGCGACTTTGCCGGCTCGAGCCTCAAGGTGCCCGAGGGCGCCGACTACGTGCCGGGCCTCAAGGAGGCCGCGGCCGGCCGCATGTGACACTCGCGGGGGTGACCCCCGCCGCTCTCCGCCTCGTCGCGCACCTCGACATGGACGCGTTCTACGCGTCCGTCGAGCTGCTGCGCTACCCCGAGCTCGCAGGGCTTCCGGTGGTGATCGGCGGGCGCCGGGCGCACCAGCCCGTGGAAAACGTCGATGCCGTGACCGGCCGCACGACGCGCCGGTTCGCGCGCCTCGCCGACTACGCGGGACGCGGCGTCATCACCACGGCGACGTACGAGGCTCGCGCGCTCGGCGTCGGCTCGGCGATGGGCCTGATGAAGGCGGCACGACTCGCGCCCGGGGCGATCCTGCTGCCGGCGGATTTCGACGCCTACCGCCGTGCATCGCGGGCGTTCAAGGCGGCGGTGCGGACGATCGCTCCGCGCGTCGAGGACCGCGGCATCGACGAGATCTACATCGACCTGACCGGCGTGCGGCTGCCCGAGCACGACGATGCCGACGACGATCCGTGGTGGCGGGCGCGCGACGTCGCCAAGGCGCTCAAGGCCGCGGTGCGCGAGGCCACGGGACTCGGCTGCTCGATCGCGGTGGCGCCGAACAAGCTGCTGGCCAAGATCGCCTCGGAGCTCGACAAGCCGGATGGCCTGACGATGCTGCCGCCGCACGAGATGCCACGGCGCATCTGGCCGCTGCCGGTGCGCCGGATCAATGGTGTCGGCCCGAAGGCGGCGGCGCGGCTCGAGGCGATGGGCTTCGGCACGATCGGCGAGCTCGCGCACGCGAATCGGCACGTGCTCGAGACGCAGTTCGGGCATCACCACGCGACGTGGCTGCTGGATGCCGCCAACGGCCGCGACGATCGACCGGTGATCACCGACAGCGAGCCCAAGTCGGTGTCGCGCGAGACGACGTTCGAGCGCGACCTGCACGCGAAGCGCGACCGCGCGCTGCTCTCGGCGATCTTCACGGAGTTGTGCGAGCGCGTCGCGCGCGACCTTGCGCGCAAGGGCTGCGTCGGGCGCACCATCGGCATCAAGCTGCGCTACGACGACTTCCGCACCGTGACGCGCGACGTCACGCTCGACGCGGCCGTCGCCGATGCCGCCGCGATCCGCCGTGCCGCGGGCACGTGCCTCACGCGCGTGCCGCTCGAGCGTCGACTGCGTCTGCTGGGCGTGCGCGTCGGCGGCCTGCAGCACGCGCACGACCTTGCACGGACAGCGATCGGTCCGTCGTTGGAGGACGACGGCTGACGCCCGTTGTTGTCCATGGCCGGGTGCGGGCCACGTCGCGGCGCGCTACCATGTCGAGGTTGCATGCGCCAACGCCACGCGTCCGCGTCGTTGGCGGCGACGCCCCCTCTCCACCATGGTACGTGCCACTCCCCGCGAACTCGTCGTGCTCACGGTCGCACTGCTCGTGCTGCTCGCCTGGTCGGGCATCCGGCCCTACGACCGGCTGACCTGGCTCATGGAGGTGCTGCCGGTGATCGTGGCGCTGCCGGTCATGTGGGCGACCTGGCGCCGTTTCCCGCTCACCGACCTCCTCTACGCCTGCATCTTCGTGCACTGCTGCGTGCTGATGCTGGGCGGCGCCTATACCTACGCGCGCGTGCCGATGGGCTTCGCGCTGCAGGACTGGCTCGGCCTCGATCGCAACCCCTACGACAAGATCGGACACTTCATGCAAGGTTTCGCGCCCGCACTGATCGCCCGGGAGATCCTGATCCGCGGCGCGTATGTCCGCGGCCGCGGCATGCTCACGTTCCTCGTGATCTCTGTCGTGCTGGCGGTGAGCGCCACCTATGAGCTGGTCGAGTGGGCCGCCGCGTTGATGCTGGGACAGGGCGCCGACGAGTTCCTCGGTACGCAGGGTGACGTGTGGGACACGCAGTCCGACATGTTCCTCGCCCTCCTCGGCGCGGTCGCCGCGCTGGCCTTCTTCTCCCGGCGGCACGATCGCGAGATCGCCGCACTGGCGTCACGCGAGCTGCCGGGACGAACCACTGCAGGAACACCGCCATGACTCGCCGCCGCATCGTCTGCCTGTGCCTCGCCTGCCTCGGCGCGCTGGCCTCCGCCGTGCCGGCGTGGGCCTTCGGCTCCGCCCAGGGCACTGTCTTTCGCCTGCACGTGCGCGCGAGCGACGGCCTCGTCTACGTCTACCTGAACGGCAACCGCATCAATCGGCCTCCTTGCGCAGTCCAGTCCTACTGGATCATCCGCGACGAAACCTCGGCGGTGGGCAAGCAGCAGCTCGCGCTGCTGATGCTCGCGCAGGCGACCGGCCGGTCGGTGATCATCCAGGGCAGCGGCACGTGCACGCGGCACACCGACGGCGAGGACATCAAGGAGGTCGCGCTTGAGGAATGAGGTGGCGCGTACGTTCGCTGCCGTCGCCGGACTGCTTGCGCTCGCGTCGCCCGCCCTCCCTGCGAACGCAGAGACGCTTCGTTTCGCGCCGCGACTCTTCGCCGACACGCCGCACACGGCGAACATCGTCGACGCCGACGGCGACCGCCGGCTCGAGATCCCGGGACTGTCCAATCGGGGCACGCACATGACGTCGCTTGCGGCGTCGCGCATGGGGCTCGCACCGATGTTCCGCGATGCCGACGGCCGCATCCGCCGCGTGCGCGATCTGCGCATGGTGGACCTCGACAACGACGGCGACCTCGACCTTGCCGCCAACGCCTACTGGTGCGCGGGCGAGCCGCGCGATCGCGCGCAGGTCTACTGGCGTCACCCCGATGGGCGCTTCGAGCTCTCGCCGGGGCTCGACGGCCTGCCGCCGCTCACGGGGTGGGGCGAGACGATCCTCGCCGCGGACTTCGACGACGACGGTTACCTCGACCTGTACTTGCCGGGATACACGCGCCACGACCTGGGCGCGGAGATCCCCGAGTGCCACGGCATCGCCGCGCCGGCGAGCGGGCAGTCGTGGCTGTTGCGCAATCGCGGTGCCGCGGCGCCCGCCTACTTCGAGCTGCGCGCGAAGACCCCGCTCACGCTGACGTTCGCCGACTGCGGCGCCGACTGCGGCAACTACTGGGACGAGGGCGTCCACTACGCCCGGCCCGAGGGCGCGCAGGCGTTCGACTACGACGAGGACGGTCGCGTCGACGTGTTCGTCTCCGGCATGCTGTTCCGCAATCGCGGCGCGCTCGACTTCGAGCGCGTCTACCCGGCACGCGGGACGCAGCCCGGCATTCGACGAGGGTGCCGCGATCATCGACTGGAACCACGACGGCTACCCCGATCTCGTCACGGTGACACCCGTGGGACGGCGTCGTGCACCTCTTCGCCTGGCAAGGCGGCGCGCGCGATGCGAGCGGCCGCATCGTCGCCGGCGGTTGGGTCGAGGTCACCGCCGCGGCGATTGTCGGCGCGTTCGCGGCCAACGCCTACCCGGCGACCTACGGCATCACCGTCGTCGACCTCGACAACGACGGCCACCAGGACATCGTGCTCGGCGGTACCGCGACGAGCCGGCGCATGCGCGTGTTCCTGTCCAACGGCGGGCCATCGTATGGTTTTCGCGCCGAGTTTCCCACGGGTGAGCAGCCGCTGCCGACGCGGCGCGGCGGCATCGCGGCGGGGGATCTCAATCGCGACGGTCGCCAGGATCTCGTGTTCCCGGAGCTGCTGCCGAGGACCTCGGCGATCCTCTACAACACGGCCGACCTGCCCGTGACGCGGCGCTTCGTCGTCGAGGTACTGGGCGGAACACCTGCAAAGCCGCTGCGCAATCAGCAGGGCCGGATGGTGCGGCTGGTGCCCGACGCAGCGCCTGCCGGCTTCGTGCACACCCGGTTCGTCGACGGCGGCTCGGGCTACATGGCGCAGGGACCCTACGAGGTGCAGCTCGCGAGCGCCTTCGCCGGCGACCACGACCTCGAGGTGCGCTACGCGAGCGGCATGGTGCGATGCCGCGTGCGTCCACCGGCGGCCATCAAGGTCTACGAAAGCGGACTCTGCGACGTGCAGTCGCTCCCGCCGGCCGATCCCATTCCGGCAAGCACGCTGCAGGACCGCATTCTTCCGATTCTGCTCATGCTGCTGGACTGAATCGGCCAGGTCCTCGGTCTCCGGCATTGCGGCATGGCATGCGGCGCAACGCATGTCACGGCACGCCGCCGACGGGTTCTAGAGCGTCCATTCCAATCCGTTCCGTTAAGCTTGTGACCGTTTCCGGCAACGGGTACCCCTGCATGGCGACCTTCCCGCACCTCCTCGCACCCCTCGACCTCGGCCACACCACGCTGAGGAATCGCGTGCTGATGGGTTCGATGCACACGGGTCTCGAGGAGGCGCCGCACGGCTTCGAGCGCATGGCGGCCTTCTACGCCGCCCGAGCGAAGGGCGGCGTGGGGCTGATCGTCACCGGGGGCATCGCGCCGAAACTCGACGGGCGCCTCGAGCCGCGGGCCTCGCAGCTGTCGTTCCCCTGGCAGGTCGGCAAGCATCGCACGATCACCGACGCGGTGCACCGCGAAGGCGGCAAGATCGCGCTGCAGATCCTGCACGCCGGCCGCTACGCCTACCACCCGCTGGCGGTCGCGCCGTCGGCGATCAAGAGCGCGATCAGCCCGTTCAAGCCGCGTGCGCTCACCCGCTTCGGCATCCGCCGCACGATCGCCGCCTACGCGCGCTGCGCGAAGCTCGCCAAGGCGGCAGGCTACGACGGCGTCGAGATCATGGGCTCCGAGGGGTACCTGATCAACCAGTTCATCGCGCTGCGTACCAACCAGCGCACCGACGAGTGGGGCGGCTCGTTCGAGAACCGCACGCGCTTCCCGCTGGAGATCGTGCGCGCCGTGCGCGCGCGCTGCGGT
This sequence comes from uncultured beta proteobacterium, assembly GCA_963765065.1. Taxonomy (GTDB): domain Bacteria; phylum Pseudomonadota; class Gammaproteobacteria; order Burkholderiales; family Casimicrobiaceae; genus VBCG01. The sequence continues at coordinate 818,673 of CAVXVH010000020.1, forward strand.
CCGGACTTCATCATCATCTATCGGCTGTCGATGCTCGACCTGGTCGAGGGCGGCAGCACGTGGGACGAGGTCGTGGCGCTCGCCAAGGCAGTCGAGGCCGCCGGTGCGACGATCATCAATACCGGCATCGGCTGGCACGAGGCGCGCATCCCGACGATCGCGACGCTCGTCCCGCGCGGCGCATTCGCCTGGGTGACGCGTCGGCTGAAGGCCGAGGTGCGCGTGCCGCTCGTCGCCACCAACCGCATCAACGACCCGGCGGTCGCCGAGGCGATCCTCGAGCGCGGCGACGCCGACATGGTGTCGATGGCCCGGCCGCTCCTTGCCGACGCCGACTTCGTCGTCAAGGCCGCGACCGGCCGCGCCGACGAGATCAACACGTGCATCGCGTGCAACCAGGCCTGCCTCGACCACATCTTCGAGCGCAAGCTCGCGAGTTGCCTCGTCAACCCGTACGCCGGGCGGGAGACCGAGCTCAAGTCCGCTCCCGCCGCGCAGCGCAGGACGATCGCCGTCGTCGGCGCAGGCCCGGCGGGGCTCGCCGCGGCCGTCACCGCGGCGGAGCGCGGCCACAAGGTCGCGCTGTTCGACGCGGCGGCCGAAATCGGCGGCCAGTTCAACCTGGCGAAGCGCATCCCCGGCAAGGAGGAATTCGCGGAGACGATCCGCTACTTCGGCACGCGCCTCGCCAAGCTGGGCGTGGAGCTCAAGCTCGGCGCGCGGGTCGAGTGTGCGGACCTCGGCAACTTCCACCACGTGATCGTCGCCACCGGCATCGTGCCGCGCGCCCTCGACGTGCCCGGCATCAAGCACCCGAAGGTGGCGAGCTACGCCGACATCGTCAGCGGGCGCCGTGTCGCCGGGTCGAAGGTGGCGATCGTCGGTGCCGGCGGCATCGGCTTCGACGTCGCCGAGCTGCTCACCGCGTCGTCGCCGCACGATGGTCACTCGAGCGACGGCGACGTCGACGATCCTGCGATCGCCCAGTTCCGGGAGGAATGGGGCATCGATGCAGGCTTCGCCGAGCGCGGGGGCCTGGGCGAGGTGCACGAGCCCGCGCCGGCACGACACGTGTGGCTGCTGCAGCGGAAGTCGAGCAAGGTAGGCGAGGGCCTGGCCAAGACCACCGGATGGATCAAGCGCACGCTGCTGAAGAAGCGCGGCGTGAAGATGCTCGCGGGCGTCGAGTACGTGAAGATCGACGATGCCGGCTTGCACATTCGCGTCGGCGGGCAGCCGCAGCTGCTCGACGTCGACACCATCGTCGTCTGCGCCGGCCAGGAGCCGCGCCGCGACATCGTCGACTGCCTGCGGTCGATGGGCATCAACCACACGCTCGTCGGCGGCGCGGACGTCGCGACCGAGCTCGACGCCAAGCGGGCGATCGAGCAGGGGACGCGGGTCGCGCTCGCCCTGTAGGAAGGCTCCACACAACCCGTCCCCGTCGTCGTCCCCGCGTGCGCGGGAATGACGACGTTGCGCGGAGACTCCCTAACGCCGGCGCCTCGCTGCCGGCGCGTCATTCGGAGGGACCGGCAAAGTCGGCCAGAAGGATGATTGCGCGGCCGCGCTTTCGCGCGTTTCCCTGCGATGCCGCGCGCTGCGGCCGCGCCGCGCCGCGCGACCTGCCACTTCCAACAGGACACGCCGACGCCTCCTCTCCGTAGGCTGACTTCGGGCCGGCACTTTCCGGCCTGCGAAGTCGCCGAACGGGGGAGGGGCCATGGACGTGTTCACTGCGCAGGCGGGCCGATCGGCATCGCGATCGCGCGTTGCGCTGGTTCATGGGGCCGCGGCCATGGCAGTCGTGGCCGTGCTCGTGTGCCCAGTGGCGAATGCCCAGTCGGTGGCCGGTACCCACATCGCGGCGTCGCGCCTGCTCGGCGGTCACTGGGACGACACGGTGGAGCACCTGGTGCGCGGCCCGGACGGCAAGTTGTATGCGTACGGGCGACAGGCGTCGCCGTTTGCGCCCGGCGTCGCGTCGTCGGCATTGCACGAACGCCGGCCAATCGAGCAGTTACGTCGCGCGCATCGACCCGTCGACGCTCGCGGTCGACTGGGTGGTGCCGGTCGGGCGGGACCGCCCGTCGTCGGTCGACCTGGACGACGCCGACCGCGTCGACGGCTTCGCGCTCGGCGCCGACGGCAAACTCTACGTCGCCGCGCACGCAACGTCGACGCGCCATCCGCAGAGCGGCGGCACCTACATCGGCTGGGGCGGCGCCCGCTACATCTACCGGGTCGACGCGCTCGGCAACGTCACCGCCCACGCGGGACCGCTCGACCCGGCGATCCGGTCGATCCGCGCGCTGGCGGCCGACGCGCAGGGCAACGTCTACTTCGCGGGGCGCGCCGGCAGGGCGCTCGCCACGACCCCGGGTGCGATGGTCAGCAGCGCGCAACTGGGCGCGCACGACAGCGGCGCCTACCTGGTGAAGATCGACGGCGTCACACGCGTACCAGCGGTGTCGACTTTCCTCACGGTGCCGGGCAGCCGCCCGGCGGCGCCCAACGCGCAGTCGTGCCGCGAGCCGTTTCGCGATGCGCACACGACGCCCTACGCCATCGCGGTGGCAGCGGATGGAAGCGTCTACGTTGCCGGTCAGGCGAACCCCGGCGACCTGCCGACGACGGCTGGCGCGGCAAGCACGCCCGACGTCGCGTACCGCGACGCCTTCGTGATGCGCGTCAACGCGACGGGAACTGCAAGCGTGTTCGTGGCCCGGTTCGGCGGTGCCGACAACGACCGGGCCACGAGTCTCGTTGTCGAGCCGGACGGCAACGTCCTCGTCGCGGGCAAGTGGCTGGACAAGGGTGGCATCTGGCACGGCCCGCGCGGCGGCTTCCAGACGTCCATTGCACGACAGTGGGGCTGGTCCAACACGTGCGAAGCGGCCGTGCCCACCGAGGCCGCGTTCCTGCTGCGCGTCGCGCCGAACGGCAGCCAGGTGGGTGGCGCATCGCTGATCGGCGCCGTCGGCGGCGATCTCGCGGGATGGATGAATCACGAGGGCGTGATGCCCGTGCGCATCGCGCTCGACGGCATCGGTCACGTGCTGATCGCCGGCACCACCGACTCCGGTCAGTCGCTGCCGACACACCTGCCGTTCGTGCCCGACACCGAGCTCTACCAGTACGGCATCCGGCCGACGCACGCATTCGTCATGAAGGTACGAACGGTGGACTTCTCGCTGGTGCACGCCTCGCGGTTCGGTCCGCGGGACAGCCACGCCGAAGGTCGCGGCGTCGCGGCCGATGGTGCCGGCAACGTATTCGTCGCCGGCCACGCTCCGAACGCCGAGTCGTTGCCGATGATCAACGTGCCGATCGTCGGACGGCCGTTCCGCTTTTCGTCCGCGTTCGTGACGCGCGTTCACGAGACGCCGGTCGACTTCGCCTTGAGTGCCGCGCCCGCGCAACCTCTCGCGGGCACTCCCGTGCAGCTCTCGGCAACGCTGGGCGATCGAAGCCACGCGGCCAGCGTCGACTTCCGCAACCGCGGGGCACTCGTCGGCAGCGCGCCGCTGGTCGACGGCACCGCGCAGTTGTCGGTAGCGTTCCCGGCCGGCATCCACCAGCTGAGCGCCACCGTTCGCGGTGGCGGCCCGTGGCACGGCAACAGTACCGCCCCCACGACGCTGGTGGTCACGCAGACGAGCGCATCGCAATGACCACGCGCGCTCGTGGGACGACGTGGATCGTAGGCCTGGCTGCGGGCCTGCTGTCGCTGCTGGCGCACGCCTCGTTCGTGTGGCAGGTGGATGGGCAGATGCCGATGCGGATCGACATCGCCACGGCGGCTGTCCACTCGGCCGGTGAGCCCGGTCCCGTCGATGCCATCGTTCCGCTGGGCGACGGCGGGGCGTGGCTGCGCCGTGGCAGCGAGCTGATCCGCCTGACGCCGGACCTGCGCGTTGCCGCGCGGGCCGGCGTCGCCCTGGCGGGACCGATGTACTGGGAGTCGCAGTCAAGACGGCTCTGGGTGCTGGCCGGCCGCGACCTCCTCCGCTACGACGAGCACCTTCTGCTCGACGGTGCGGTCCGGTTCGACGTCGAGCTTCGCGGGCTCGCGGGATCGGGGCCGGACGCGATCTGGGTGGTCACCGACACCCGGCTGATGCGCGTCCAACGCGACGGCGAACAGGTGGATGCGATCGAGCTATCGTCCATGGCACTTGTCGGCACGGTGGCCGGCGTGCTGGCCGACACGCCGCGCGCGCGGGTGTGGGTGGTGGCGACGTCGGGCGAGATGGTCGCGATCGACGTCGCCGATGGCCTTCGGCCCGCCGGGCTGCGCCGGGCGCTGTCGCGCGATGCGCTGGCGGTGACCGTCGACGTGGCGAGCGGGGCGATCCATCAGTTCGCGCGGGGAGCATGGCACTCCGTGCTCGTCGGCGAGGGCCCGACAGAGACGGCGGAAGTCCCTGCCCCGGGAGTCCGGCAGTCGATCGGCGTACTGCGAGTCGTGGAGGGCATCGCACCGTCCGAGCCGATGCCTGCCGTTGCCGTGCCGATCGTCGTCCTCGACGCGCGCAACGATGTTCGGTCGCATCGGATGCCGCCGGACACCATTGCGGTGTCCGTTGGCTCCCCCGTGGTCCAGTCGACGCTCGCCGGGATTCGCGTCGCCATGGAATTGAGTGCCCGCTGTGGCGCGGTCGGGTGCGCCGGGGCGGATCCGCTCATGGGGACGATACGCGCCGAACTGCAGCTGGCGGCACGCGTTCGAGAGGGCGTGATGATGAGGCACGACGACCGCTGGTTCGTCGAGGCCGAGTTCGACGGCGTGGTCGAGGCCGGCGCTCACCCGCTGACCGTGTCGCTTGCCGACCCGTTCGGCAATCGCAGCCGCATCGACGACTACGAGGTGACGGTCGACGCGGACAACCAGGTGCAGGCCCGGCGCATCACGCCAAAGGCGACTCCTGTCGTGAGCATCGGCAGTCCCGCGAACAACGCGGTGTTCGTCGCGCCGGCGTCGGTCACGATCAACGCGACGGCAACGGTCACGGGCGCGACGCTCGCCAAGGTCGAATTCCTGCGCAACGGCACGCTGCTGGCCACGGACACCACCGCTCCGTACAGCTACGCCTGGACCAACGTCGCCGCCGGCAACTACACGCTCACGGCGAAGGCCTACGACAACGCGGGCGGGACGACCACCTCGACGGCTGTCAACATCACGGTCAAGGCCAACGTGGCGCCGTCGGTGTCGCTGACCACGCCGGCCACCAACGCCGTCTTCACGGCGCCCGCGACCATCGGCCTTGCCGCAAGCGCGAGCGACACCGACGGCGCGATCGCCAAGGTCGAGTTCTTCAACGGCACCACGCGGCTCGCCACCGACACCGCGGCACCTTACGCGCACGCGTGGACGAACGTCGCCGGTGGAACGTACACGCTGACGGCCAGGGCGACCGACGACAAGGGCGCGGTGACGACCTCTCCGGCGATCACGGCGATCGTGAATCGCCCACCATCGACCGCGATCACCGCTCCGGCCAACAACGCGGTGCTGGTCGCTCCGGTGAACATCACCGTCAAGGCGAGCGCGTCCGACGCCGACGGAACCGTGTCGAAGGTCGAGTTCCTTCGCAACGGCACGCTCGTGGCCACGGACACGACGTCTCCGTACGCCTACACATGGAACAGCGTGCCGCTCGGCACGTACACGCTCACGTCGAGGGCCACGGACAACCGCGGCGCGACCACGACGTCGTCGCCGGTCGCCTTCACCGTCAACGCGAACGTCGCGCCGACCGTGGCGATCACCTCGCCCGCCGCCGGCGCGCGGTTCGTGTATCCCGCGTCGGTGCCGATCGCCGCGACCGCGACCGACAGCGACGGCACGATCACCCGTGTCGAATTCCACTACGACTACGGACTGCTTGCGTCGGATTCCACCAGTCCCTACGCGTACACGTGGAACAGTCCTTACACCGGGACGTTCTCGCTGACCGCGCGAGCCGTCGACAACAAGGGCACGGTGACGGCCTCGGCGCCGGTGCCGATCACGATCGGGGCCAACGAGCCGCCGAACGTCACGTTGACGGGCGATCCTCCGGAAGGCGAGGTCGTGGCGGCAGTGCCGCCGACGTTTCGGCTGACGGCCGTGGTGTCCGACGCGGACGGCACCGTGGCGAGCGTGCGGTTCCTGCGCTACGACCCGCTGGTCGAAGCCTACGTCGAGATCGCGACCGTCACCCAGGCGCCGTACACCATCCAGTATTCGGCGCCAACGCTGGAGAGCGAGTACTGGTTCCGTGCCGAGGCGACCGACAACGGCGGCGCGGTGGGCGCTGCGGAGATCAACTACATGATCGTGGGGAACCGTGCGCCGCAGGTGGTTTCGCTGGAGCCGGGCGGAGAGGCCGAATGGAGCGGCTTCGTCGCCCCGGCGACGATCGTCGTCGTCGTCGAAGCAAAGGACTTCGACCCGGCCCCCGATCGCATCGCGCGCGTCGAGCTCCTGGCCAACGGCTCGCCGATCGCCTCGCTCACGGCGCCGGCGGGGGAGCGGGGAGAGTTCGTCCACGTCTGGCGCAACGTGCCCGCGGGCAGCCACAACCTGGTCGTTCGCGTCGTCGATACCTTCGGGACCACCGGAGAGTGGTCGCGGTCGATCAAGGTCCTCGACACGAGTACATTGGCGTCGATCGCGATCGCGCAACCGGTGTCCGGACAGCTCTACGGGAGTCCCGTGCCACTGCAGGTCCACGTGACGCCCGGCACGGCGTCCATTGCCCACGTCGACTACGTCAATGCGCTCGGCCGCAAGGTCGCGACGTCCTCGACGTCGCCGTATGCGGCAAGCTGGGTCGCGCCGCTGCCGGGCCGGCACGCGATCACCGCGGTCGCGGTACAGAGCGACGGCGTGGCGGTGACGTCGCCGACGGTGTTCGTCGACGTGGCCACCGCAGGCGTGAAGCAGGCCCCGCTCGTGGTCCTCACCGCCCCGACGGCACTTGCCTCGCTCGATGCCGGTGTGCCGATCACGGTCGCTGCGGAGGCGCTCGCGGATCGTGCTGCGTCGATCGCCAAGGTCGAATTCTTCAACAAGGGGGTGTTGATCGGCACGGCAAGCAATGCGCCCTACCAGATCGCCTGGGCCGGCGCTCCGGTCGGCACGGCGACGCTGACGGCGAAGGCGACGGACAGCACGGCGCCGGCGACCAACTCGACGGCGGCCTCGACGCCGATCACCGTCACGCTGACCAGCAGCAATCCGCCGCCCACCGTGGCGCTCTCGGCGCCGGCAGCGGGGGCCACGTACGCGGCGCCTGCGACGATCACCCTGACTGCGACGGCCAGCGACACCAACGGCTCGGTGACGAAGGTGGAGTTCTACGCCGGCAGTACGCTGGTCGGCACCGACACGACGTCGCCTTACTCGTTTACCTGGAGCAACGTGCCGGCAGGTACGTATGCCCTCACCGCGAAGGCGACGGACAACGGCGGGGCATCGAGCGTGTCGACCGCTCGCACGGTCACGGTGGCGAGCAATGCGGCGCCTCAAGTCGCACTCACTGCGCCTGCGGCCGGGCAGTCGTTCGCGTACGGGGCTCCGATCGCGCTCGCGGCCAACGCCAGCGATGCCGACGGCGCGATCGCCAAGGTGGAGTTCTTCGCCGGCACGACGAGACTGTCGACGGACACGAGCGCGCCCTACGCCTTCAGCTGGAACAATGCCACGGTGGGCACGCATTCGATCACCGCACGCGCCACCGACAATCTGGGCACGGCGACGACGAGCACGCCGGCGAGCGTCACGGTCACATCGAACGCGCTGCCCACGGTCAACCTCGCCCTGCCGCGCGAGGGCCAGCAGTTCGTCACCGGCCAGACGGTCAACCTCGTTGCGACCGCCGGCGACGCCGATGGTGCGGTCGCACGGATCGAGTTCATGCACGGCACCACGGTCATCGCGACGGCCACTGCCGCACCCTATGCCCACGCCTGGACGAACGTGCCGACGGGAACGTACGCGATCTACGCCAGGGCCGTCGACAATCGGGGCGCGGTGCGCACGTCGAGCGTGGTCACGATCCACGTGGCGCCCCTCGCAGTCGCGATCGCGTCTCCGAGCGAGAACGCGCAGATCGCGGCAGCGTCGGTGCTCGTCAGCGGCACGTTCACGGCGCCGGCAAACAGCGGCGTGATCGTGAACGGCGTCCGGGCGCGCGTGCACGGCACCCAGTTCTTCGCCAGCGACGTTGCGCTGGCGGAGGGAGCGAACGCGATCTCGGTGGTGGTCGTCACGGCCGACGACACCGTGTTCACGGCGAGTCGCAACGTCACCCGTATCGGCAGCGCTCCGATCCGCATCTTCGTCGACCCCGAGAGCGGCTTCGCCCCGCACACCGCGACGATCCGGATCGACAAGCCGGACGGGCTGACGATCACGGGTGTCGCCTACGAGAACCTCGGCAGCGCGGTCCTCGACACCACGGGGGCGAGTCAGGAAGTGCTCGGCAAGCTGACGCTTGCGTCCGCCGGCATCGCGACGCCGACCGTCGTCGTCACCGATTCCGGGGGCAACGTGTACCGCCAGCAGGTCGGCGTGCTGGCGGAGGGCAAGTCGGGCGTGGATACGCTGCTGAAAGCGGCCTGGAACACGTACACCAATGCCCTTGCAGCAGGGCGCGTCGATCTCGCACTGGCGTCGCTGCCGGCAGTGACGGCCGCCCGCTACAAGCCGATCCTGGAGCCGCTCGGGGCGCACTTCGCCACGATCATCCCCACCTGGTCGGCACCCATGACCGGGCGGATCGCCGACGACGTCGGCGAGTACACGATCGCGCGAACAATCGACGGCCAGAACCGGCTGTTCTTCATCTACTTCGTCAGGGACGATCGCGGGATATGGCGACTCGATTCGATGTGAGGGCCGCGGCGTGGCTGCCCAACTTTGCGCATGCCAACCGTTGCCGTCTGGCGCTGCGCGGCGCAGTGCGTCGGGTTGCCCGTGCAGCGCTCGCATGCGCCTTCGCGCTGGCAGCCACGGCCTGCGGAGGCGAGCGCACCTACACCGCGGAACCGATCGCGGCCCGGATCGTCGACGCCGACACCGGCGCGCCGGTCGAAGGCGTCAACGTGGTCGCCGCCTGGCAGGCGAAGGGCGGCCTCGAGGGCGGCAACATCATGGGCTACGTGATGGTCATGGAGGACGTCACCAATGCCAAGGGGGAGTTCTCGTTTCCCGGCTGGGGACCGAAGAAGTGGCGGAACGGCGCCATCCGGGATGGCGCGCCGTTGCTGATCCTGTTGAAGCCCGGTTACGAGGTGAGCTTCGTGTGGGAGCACAAGTACGGGGTGGAGTTTGCGCCGTCGCACCTGAGCGCGAGCATGAACGGGAAGGCGATATCACTCAAAAGGCACGAGGGATCGCTCGACTTATATGACCAGTATCTGTCCGGACTCCGTACGTTTGTTAGCACATTGCTGCGCAAAGGTGCGTGCGAATGGAAGTCAATGCCAAGAGCTCTGGCAACCATTGACCAGCTGCACCGATCGCTAGAGGCGGCGAAGGTGTTCGCCGGGCTCCCAAGTCTTGACGCGATGGAGAGTCTCGCGGACAAATCTTGTGGTTCTTTGAAGACATTTGTGTTGGAGCACAGGCAATGAAAGCAAAGCACATTGCTTTGGCCACTCTTGCCGTCCTGAGTTGTGGCCAGGTGTCTGCCTATGAGATCGCGACACACGTCTACCTCTCGGAGACTGCGCTGAAGGAATCTGTTCTCGCCAATAGTGCTGCAAAGAGGGAGTCCATCGGCCTGCGCTTCGATTTGAATGACGATCGACAGCGGTTTCGTGACTCGAAATCGACTGCCGCGACTGTTCTTGAGCTCATTCAGAACGGTGCAGAGTACGAAGACGACTTCCTATCGCTCCCGCCCCGGCCGCTCAACCACTTCTTCGATCCCGCGACCGGCGGCGGACTGTACATCGAACTATTGCCGCTCGTTGGCATCGTTCCTGAGGCGGTGCTAGCGCTGATCGCAGCGGTCAACGCGACCAGTCAGGCGTCTCCCGGCTGGGCGCTCGACTCGACCGTCGCGAACAACTTCTCTCGCAAAGCCCTGAGCAGCTTCATGTACGACGCCTATACAAAGCCGCAGAAGGCGGAGAGGGATGCCTCAACGGGGCACGTGTTCGAGACCGTCGGGCGACTCATCCACCACGTGCAGGATATGGCGCAGCCGCAGCACGTGCGCAACGATCCTCACCTCCACTTCGACCTCTTCGAGCAGTTGTGCCCGACGCCTCCGAACCCGGGGCTGGAGGACCCGATCTGTCCCATCTACAGGGCGTTGCGCGCGCCGAGCCTCTACGAGCAGTGGACGAAGGGGCTCCCAGTGTCTGCGCTAAGAGTGACGGGGTATGCCGCGGTCTACGGACCGGAGGATCGAACGACCTTTGCTGATCCCCGTCGATTCTGGACTCACTATGGCAAGGGCTTGGCAGACTTCACGAGCCGCAACTTCGTGAGCGCCGGAACGACCAAGCGCGCGCCGCCGTGGTTGAGCGCGCATGGTGACGTACGCGCGGGCGATCTGTGCGCGGGCGCGGTGCCGCCCTGCGAGCTGCAGTATCCCGACTATCACGTCCGCTTCCTCGCGTCCACCGTGGAGGACCAGCTTCGTCCGACGGCGGGCGGGCTCAATCCGCGAGCAGCCGCGGAGTCTATTTACAGCGCGGACTTCAAGCGCATCGTGGCAGGGCCCGAGGTGCCCACGGTCAACCGCTTTACAATCGAGCAGGACCTCCAGTTTCTGCTGCCGCGAGCCGTGGCGTACTCGACGGGCCTGATCGACTACATCTTTCGTGGGGAGATCAAGGTGGCGGCACCTCCCGAAGGCGTCTACGGGATCGTGGACAGCTCGCCGGCCGGGTGCGGCAGCCCGTGCGGCTTTCGCAAGCTCAGGATGAATTTGCAGAACGTGACGCCGGGTAACGAAGCAATGGGGCCGGGGCATCTGCGGGCCGTCGTCAAGTTCCACCGCAACAAATGCCACAAGGCAGACCTCTCAGGGCACTTCGGGGGCACGGAGTTCGCCGGCGACACCTGTCGGCTTGAAGAGGAGGTCGTGGTTTCGGAACCGCTGTCGCTGAGCGGGGCGCTGGCACGGAGCGATCCGGGCGAAGTGAAGACGTTCAACTTCCCGCTTCAGAACGCGATCCCGATCGAGGCGACCGAAGTCCGCCTGCAGGTGCTGTTCCGCGGCCGCCTGGGGCAGGAGGAAGACGCGGTGGCGGTTACCACCGTCGACATTGCCGAGCCGAACTTCGTGGCGGTGGCGAACAACACCGACCACTACTTCGACGCGGCGCTCGGTCCCAATGGCGGGTACCGCTCTGCCGACGCGACCAACTATCCCTATGTGCTGGATTCGGTGAAGGTGTGGTTCGCCGACCCCGCCACGCAGGCCGTACCCGCAGCCTCGCTTACCAATTTCGGGGGCGGCAAGCACGCGCAGTTCGCGTTCCTGGGCGACAAGACGGCCGTTCGCTACTGGCTGCGGACGACAAGCAACCAGGCCTTCTACGAGGGCAGCGAGGGCAGCGACTTCCCGGTGCAGGAGTTCGTCCTCGACGAGGGCGTGAGCCCGGCGCGCTACTGGACCAACTGTCCCGTTGTGCTCGCACGTGGGATGTACCGCCAGTATGTGCAGATGTACATCCGTGAGAAGGGCGGCAGGATGGCGGTCAAGTCGACGGCACCGAAGGGCGGCTCCAAGGACGGCGTCGACGGCAAGCTCGCCGCGATGGAGTGCTACGACTGGGTGGCTCCGGGCGAGGGCGGCATGAGCGACTTCTCGACGCTCACGCCGCAATTCACTCCAACGACCGCCTCGCAGTGGGCGATCGGCTTTTGAAGCATCGCTCCGAGCGCACCGCCGTGTTCGGCAGCGGCGTGGTCAGGGATCGGCCACTTCCAGATCTCGGCAGATCTTTCGCGCGAGGAACTCGCCGATCTCCCGGTGCCGCGAAACGGTAGAAGTCTTTGCCTTCGCGCGATTCACGTAGACCGCGTTTTTCGCGCCTTCGCGGAGGAGCTCGCAACCTTGTCGCTCAAGGTGTCGAGTCAGCTCCAGCCGCTTCATCGAGCCGCAATTTCGAACGGCTCGCGAATGACGTCCTGGCCCTCGATCGATTCCTCGGCCAACACGCGATTGGCCTCGAGCACGAGTTCGACCGCCTCGGCGAGGTTCGCGCGCGCTTCCTCGAGGGTGGCGCCCTGAGTGTTTGCGCCGGGAAGCTCTTCGACGAAGGCGATGTACCCCTCAGGGACCTGCCGATACACTGCCGTCAATCGCATGATGGCGCCTCCGACACGCGTGGCGCCGGAGTATACGCCGGCCGACTGGACTGGAATGTTGTCCATCGGCTGATCGTGCCAGAGAGAGCCGGATGAGCTCCATCGGCCAAACGGCCGACAATGTCGGACGGTGATCATTGCGGAACGTGTCAGCGCACTTTGCTCAGACGCTCGGCCATGCGCGTCTGCCAGCCGGGGCCCGTGGCGCGCCAGCGTTCGATGACATCGGACGGAAGGCGAATCGAGATCAGCTTGCGCGGGTTGGGCGAAACCGGCCGGCCGCCCTTCTTCACGACTGCATGCGCCAGGGCCTCTTCGGTGAGGTCGGGAATCTCCTCGTATTCGTGAGGTCGCACGACGTGCGAGTCCACCTTGCCGAGGTCAGACTTCGAAGTACGGCGCGAGTCGGGCTTTCTCACGAGTGTTGGCCTTTCGCATGCTGAATACTTGGCGGAAGCGGCCTCTTTGCGTGTAGCAGATTACGACCATCCGGTCGAACAGGATGCCGTAACAGATGACGCGGGACTCGCCATAGTTTCGGCGCGTGTCCTGCATTTCGACCGTGACGCCCTCGAAGACGATGGCCGCATCCTCGAAGTCCAAGCCGCGCTGGGCCAATGTCTCTGCCCGTTTGACGGGATCGAAGGTGACGCGCAAGGTTATTGTAGATACAAAAACAGGCGGCCGCAACCCGATTCAATGCGCAGGCTGCCTTCAACGAGCTCGAACTGTCATTCGGCCAGACGAGGGATCGGACTTGCCTATTGACCCCGCCTGAACCTCCGCGCCGGTTTACCATCGGAGCTTCGCAGAAGCCGTCCGAAGCCGCTCCGTGACCCCACCGCCGCCCGCCGAGACGGCCCCGCCGCCCCCCACCACGCCCGATGCCGAACGCGGCGCCGAGCGGGTGAACCTCTACGTTCCGCGGATCCTGCAGCAGCGCCTGGTCGACCACCCGGAGTCCCGGGGCTGGACGGTCGAAGGCACGGCCGCGTTCGTCGACATCTCGGGCTTCACCAAGCTCTCCGAGCAACTCGCCCGCAAGGGCAAGGAGGGCGCGGAGCAGATCACCGAGGTCATCGGCAAGAGCTTCGAGTCCATTCTGCAGGTCGCCTACGACCGCGGCGGCAGCCTGCTCAAGTTCGGTGGCGACGCGCTGCTCCTCTGGTTCGAAGGGGATTCCCACCTCGAGCGCACCTGCCACGCGACGCTGATGATGCGCGCGGTCCTCGACGACGTCGGCCGCATCAAGCTGCCCGACGCCGAGGTCACGCTGCAGATGTCCCAGGGCGTGCACTCGGGGGATTTCCACCTCTTCGCGGTCGGTGCGTCGCACACGGAGCTGCTGCCGACCGGTCCCGGCTGGAGCCGCCTGGTGGCGATGGAGCAGACGGCCAGCGCCGGCGAGATCCTGCTCTCCCTTGAGACCGCTGCGCGGCTCCCGCCCGAATGCCTGGGCGAGCCCAAGGGACAGGGGCAGTTCCTCGCGACTGCACCCGGCGAGGTACCTACGCTCCCGCTCACGCCCCGGCCGCGCATGTCCACCGACCGGCTGGCCCACTGCCTGCCGCCTGCGGTGCGCGGTTACGTGCTCGCCGGCGCCGGCGCTTCGGAACACCGCCCGGTGACGGTGGCCTTCCTGCGCTACGAGGGCATCGATGCGCTGATCGCCGAGAAGGGCATCGACGCCGCCACGGACGCGTTGCACCAGTTGGTCTGCGTGGTGGAAGCGGCGACCGAAGCGCAGGACGTGGCGGTGCTCGCCTCCGACCTCGACGCCAATGGCGGCAAGCTGATCCTCACTGCGGGGGCGCCAAAGGTCACCGGCGACGACGAGGAACGCATGCTGCTCGCGGTGCGGCGCATTCTCGACGCCGACTTGCCGCTGCCGGTGAAGATCGGCATCAATCGCGGCCCCGTGTTCGCAGGCGACATCGGGCCCGCCTATCGCCGTACGTTCACGGTGATGGGCGACGCGGTGAATCTCGCGGCGCGCGTGATGGCCAAGGCGGAGCCAGGCCGCGCCTACGCGACGGAGTCGGTGCTCGAGCGCTCGAACACGCTGTTCGAAACGGTCGCAATCGAGCCGTTCACGGTCAAGGGCAAGGCCGAGCCGGTGCACGCGTGGTCGCTCGGCCGTGCGAAAGGCTCGCGCACGCGGCCGGTGACGCTGCAGAAGCTCGCGCTGACCGGCCGCAACAACGAACTCGGCGTCATCCGCAAGATCCTCGGCGGCATGCGCTCGGGCGCGGGCCATCTGATCGAGATCTCGGGACAGCCTGGCGTGGGCAAGACCCGCCTGCTCGAGGCGACCCGCGATGCCGCCGTCGGCTTCAAGAAGATCCACAACACCTGCGAGGCCTACACCTCGTCTACGCCGTACGCGGTGTGGCGCGACCTGCTGCGCGAGATGATGGAGATCCCGCGCGACGCGACGGATGCCGACGTCGAGACGCGCCTGCGTGCTGCCATCGGCGAGAAGGCGCCCGACGTCGAGCCGTGGTTGCCGCTGATCGCCGCTGCCTACGGCATACGCGTCGATTCGACGCCCGAGGTCGACATGCTCGCCGAGGAGAACCGGCGCGCGAAGCTGCACGAGGCGGTGGAGCGCTTCATCGGCGCGATGATGCCCGGGCCCGCGTTCGTCGAGATCGAGAACGCGCACCACATGGACGAGGCCTCGGCCGATCTACTCAAGTTCTTGGTGAGCACGCTGCCCACGCACCGCTGGCTGCTCGGGATCGCCCGCCGCCCCGGCCCCGCGGGATTTGTTGCGCCGGAATCCGCGAGCGTCACGCGCATCGAGCTGAAGCCCATCGCCATCCCGGATGCGCTGCGCATGGCGGAGCTGGCGACGAAGGAGAGCCCGCTGTCGGCGCACGTGCTCGAGGTGGTCGCGCAGCGTTCCGGCGGAAACCCGCAGTTCCTGCGCGACCTGTTGCGGTTCGCGATCCAGTCGGGCGGCATCGTCGGGTTGCCCGATTCGGCCGAGGCCGCGGCACTCGCGCGCATCGACGCGCTGTCGCCCGAGGACCGCGCCGTGGTTCGGCGTGCCGCTGTCTTCGGCCTCTCCTTCCACCCCCGGATGCTCGCGTGGTTCGACCACGAGGACGATCCGCCGCGGCCCGCCGACGATACGTGGGTGCGTCTGTCCGACCTCTTCGACGAGGATGGCGAAGGCTACCTGCGCTTTCGCCAGTCGCTGCTGCGCGACACGGCCTACGAGGGCCTGCCGTTCAAAGTGCGTCGCCGCCTGCACATGGCGGTCGCAGCGCACGTCGAGGAGGAGGCCGACCATCCGGACGAGGTCGCGGGCATCCTGTCGCTTCATTACGGCGCCGCAGGAGAGCACGCACCCGCGTGGCGCTACGGCACCCTTGCCGCGAAAGGGGCAGCGTCGGCCTATGCGTTCGTCGAAGCCGCGAACCTCTACGCGCGCGCGATCGAGGCGGGCAGCAAGCTCCCCGACCTTGCGAAGGTCGAGCTCGGCCGAGTCCGGGAGTCCCTCGGTGACGCCTGGTTCCAGGCCGCGGAGTACCGCAAGGCCCTCGACGCGTACAAGACCGCGCAGGCGCAGGTCACCGGCGAGAAACTGATCGAGGCGGACCTGCTGCTCAAGCTTTCGCGCGTCGAGGAAAAGCTCGGCCAGTACCCCGAGGCGCTGCGCTGGGTCGACCGCGCGCGCGAGGCGCTTGCGGGTGCACAGGGCATGGAGGCCGCGCGCCAGAACGCGAAGGCCAGTGTCTGGTACGCGACCGTGCTGCAGGCGCAGGGCAATTCGGAACAGGCACGCGAATGGGCCGAGCGCGCGGCGCACGAGGGCGAGGAGATCGACGATCCGGAAGTGATCGGTGACGCCTACATGGTGATGGGCTGGGCCAGCGCGGCACTGGGCAAGGAGGGCGCCGAGTCGCTGATGCTGAAGTCGCTGGAGGCCCACAAGCGCTCTGGCAACCGCGTGCGCCAGGCGAGCATCCTGTCGAACCTTGGCGGCACCTGCTACTGGGAAGGCCGCTGGGACGACGCGATGTCCTACTACGAGCGCGGCCGCGACGAATCGATGAAGGTCGGCAACCTGGTCAATGCCGCGGCGGCGTCGATGAACATCGCCGAGATCCTGAGCGATCGCGGCGAGCTCGCCGAGGCCGAGACCACGCTGCAGCAGACGCTGCCGGTGTGGAAGTCATCCGAGTACCGCTACTTCCACGGCGCCTGCATCTGGATGCTGGGCCGCGTGTCGTTGCGCGCGAACAAGCTGGACGAGGCGCTTGCGCGCTTCGCCGAGGCGAAGTCGCTGCTGACCGAGGTCGGCGCCGAGCACGAGATCATGGACATCGATGCGCGGATCGCCGAGTGCCACCTGCTCAAGAACGACCCTGACGCCGCGCTGGCGCTCGCCGACGAGATCCTCGCGCGCGAGGACACCTCGGGAGCCGTGGCGCGGCTCACGCCGACCCTCAATCGCGTGCGCGGCTACGCGATGCTGATGCAGGCCGACCCGTTCGGCGCCCGCGAGGCCTTCGAATCGAGCCTCGCCGTCGCCCGCGAGCGCAACGAGCGCTTCGAGGTGGCGTTGACGCTCAACGCGCTGATCGAGCTCGACCGCCTCGAAGGCGTCGAGCCACCGCAGGACGTCGTCGACGAAAGCCGCGCCGTGATCGCGAAGCTCAAGATTCGCGCGCTGCCGGCGACGCCGGCAGTCGGCTGAGTCTTTTCCCATTCAGGAAAAGGAAAGGCGGCCCGAGGGCCGCCTTTCATCGCTGTTGCTGAGATGCGCTTACCGGATGAACACCGGGTCGAAGATGTCCGTGATCGTGGTCGAGAAGAGCGCGCACGTCGGCTGGTCTACCGGGGCTGCGCCGAGATAGGCGCACTCGCTCGGCAGGACCGAAGCCCAAACTTCCGCAGACACACAGGCCGGGGCGGGATTCGATGGGTATCCTGGCAGCGAGGTTTCCGACAACGCGGGACTCAGGCATGACTGCGCCACAACGGTGGCGGTGCAGAGGGCATCGCTGCAGATCTTCGTCTTGCGGTTGTTGGCGGAGGCGAGACCAAACCACTCCGGCTTCCACGTCACCGTGTAAGAGTACGCGGCACGCGGCTGGAGCACGCGGTCCCAGACGAAGCTCACGCCGTTCGGAGGCACGACATTCCCGGCCGGATCGAGCACGTTCGATGCACCAGTAATGTTGTTCACGAACTTGTACGGGACCACGGCGCAGGGTTGCGCAGGACCACCCTTCGTGACGTTCAGCGCCCGGACGCCTTCGGCGAAACCCGGGTCTGCGATGGTGGCGCCTAGCGTCGAGGACGCGATAATCTTCGCGTCCCCCGGAGGCGCACTGGGATCGGGTGCGCAGTTGAGGCCGACTGGTTCGAAGGGCGCGAGGTAAACGGCGAGAGGAGTCGTTGCGGACGAGTGCCCCGCAGCCGAGGCCGTGATCGTGGCGTTACCGAGCGCGCCGAACTTGTTGCCGGTGATCGTGGCCTGTTCGCCGGAGGTCGTCTGCGGCGCACCCGGCGTGAAAAGGGAAGTCACAGGCGCGCCGGTCAGTGCCACCAAGGCTGCTGGCACTGCACCGCAGCTGCTGGTCTGCTTGACGGTCACGGCGAACAGCGCGTCCTTCACTACCGCCGTCGGTGGCGCCACAAACGAAAGCGCCGCGTCCCAGAACACGGTCGTCGTCGGCGCGGTGCCGATCCGTGCAAACGTGTAGCCCAAGCCGTAGAACTGGCTGGTCCACGCCTTCGCGGTCCAGGCATTGGAGCACGAGTTGCTCGCGACGTTGACGTTCGCGAGCGACACGGTCAGCGTCTTGCCAGGATCGAGCTTGCAGATATAGGAGATCTTGAAGCTGCCCGCGTTCCATTCGACCTTGTCGGTGCAGAAGGTCTTGGCGACCTCGCTCCAGCTCAGGGTTGGCTTCTGCGTCAGGCTGATACCGGCCGGGAGCGTGACGTTCAACGAGCCGATCGACGAGGTCAGTCCACCTGCGGTCTCGTTCTTGATCGCTACCGTCAGCGACTGCCCGGCACCCTTGAACACGCCGGCCGGTGAAACAGCCACGCTGAACTGTCGTGGTGGTGGGTTGTAGCCCGTCGCTCCGCTCGACGGAGCAAATGCCAGGAGAGCGACGACCCAGAGAGCGCTGAAGCCGTTCTGAACGCGTGACATCGTTCTTCTCCCCTGTTCAGTTGCGAGCCCTGCAGCAGTCTGGTCGTTACGGCGGGCGTCTTCGGACGCCGCCGCATCGGGTCGGTTACCTGATGAAGACTGGATCGAAGATGTCGGTGAATGTCGTTGAAACGCGGACGCAGGCTTGCGGCGGATCTGCAACGCCGTTTTCGGCCGGAGGCAAGCAGGTTTCCCCCGACTCAAGCACCGCCACGGCCGAAACTTCGGCCGTCATGCATGCGGGCATCTTGGTCGTGGCCGTGATGACGAGATCGTAGGGAGGTGAGTAGAACGGAAGTGATGCCGGATCCAAGGCAACGCCGAGGCAGAACTTCGCGTCGCGCGTGACGCTGCAATCTGCGGACATGCAGAGCTTGGTCTTGCGGCTGGGCAGTCCCGTGACGGCATCGACGTACTCGGGTCGCCAAGTCACCGTATAGCTGAATGCGGCCTTGGGCTGGCTGATTCGATCCCACACCATGCTGACGCCGTTGACCGGTACGGTGTTGCCGTTCGGATCGGTCAACGTGGTCATGCCAAGAAGATTGTTGACGAAGGTCCAGTTGACCTTGTCGGCGTCAGTGCAATTCGCACCCTTCACGTTCGGGCCGCGGTATCCGACGACGTAACCCGTCTCGAACACGCTTGCCGCACCGCCTGCAGAGGCAGAGAAGTAGCCGGGGTCTCCCGGATTCAGGGGCGGCGTCGTCGCGCAGGCGAGTTGGCCGTTCTCGAACACCTTGAACGACTGAGTGGTTGCTGGCGCGTATCCCGTCGCCGAGGCAGTAAGCGTGACGCTGTTGCTGACTTCATTAAAGGTGCCCGTGAGCGAGATCGTGCCGCTGCCGGTCACGGACGATCCGGTGAACGACGCGCCGGTGCCCGTCAACGTCACCTCGATCGAAGGAAGCGGACCGCCGCAGCTACTCAGCTGGTTCACCGCTACGGTGAACGTTGCGTCCTCCACGAAACTTGCGGGAAGCGACGTCGTGACGAACGCCAGTGACAGCGTACCCGTCACCGACGTCGTGGGCGCGGCTCCCTGGCGTTCAAACGTGCTACCCGAAAACTGTGAGCCACTCCAGACGTCGTTGGTTACATTGGGGTTCCACGCGCCGGCGCCACAAGTCGTCGGCGCCGTGACGTTGAAGTCGATCCAAAACGAGTCGTTCTTCCCGACGGGCGACATGTATGTCACCTCGATCGCATTGCCGTTCTGCACGATGGAGGCCACACCGCTTCTTCTTTCCGGTGACCTGGGTGATGACGTATCCGATAGGCGCGTCGAGGCGGACGGAATTAAACGACGAATTCGCCCCTCCGGTCGGGGAGACGTTGGTGAACGTTGCGCGCAACGGCACGCTTGCCCCCGATGCGACGGACGACTGATTCAACTGCAGCGAGTAGAGCTTGTTGCCCGCGACGCCAGGCGTCGCGAACGCAGCCAGCGCGAACGGCAGAACGATTCCGATCAAACTGCGCAAGCTCATCATGTTGTGCCCCCGTAAACCTCAGGTGTTCCAGTACCGGACCGTCACGGAATCGGATGCTCTGACTGCTTGCCTTGAGCGAATCCGGCGAAGGACGGGTATGAGGACGCGATTATTCGCGCACGCGAATGAGAACGCAATGCATCTTTTGTAATACTTGCAAGAGGCGCATCCCAACGTCATTTTTCTTTACAGCTCGCGCGCCGCGATCGACTGTAAAGCCGTTCGACACTGCCTTTGCGTGTTGCTCGCAAATACAAACATCTGTCGCAGAGGTTGGATTTCATCCATCGATCTCGACGGGGGCACAAAACGCCTACTCGTGCACCAAGTTCGTCGTCTGCCGCACCGGCACGGTGAATGTTCGCATTGCCGTTTCCGACGAGCGGAGGGCCACGGAAGCGCGAAAAGCTGGTCTTCTAACGGCGGACTGACGCATCAGATGAACGACGCGCCCCGTGTGGTAGCCGACGACAAAGGGGTGGCCGCAAGTCGATCGCAGCCGAACCGGCGCTAGCTGCGCGGCAAATGTGGCTGGGCCGGTTGGTGCGTCGCCCCCGCCGGCTGCGCCGGCGAGACCCAGCCCGGTACGCGCTGTTGCATCGCCTCGCGGATCGCGGCGTCGAAGCGCGCGGCGAGTGCTGGCGTGACCTCCATCGGTCCGCGCGCCTCCGTCCGGTAGGCATTGGGATCGTCGTCCGCACTCTTCATGGCCGCGACCGCCCCCGCCGCCGGCGTCCCCGGCGAAGTGATCGACGCGAAGGCGATATCGCTGCGGTTGCCGGCATTCCCGTTGTTCGCCACCGCGAAGAACGGCAGGAACTCCGCCCCGCGGGTGATCAAGCCCATGTAATCACCGATAAACAGCCCATTGGCGTTGGGGGCAATCCCGTAGTCGAAGGGGCCGGCGACGCGCGACTCGCGCCAGGTGATGCCGTCGGTCGACTGTGCAAGCCAGTAGTCGGTGGCGAGTTCGTTCGCATCCTGCGTGTTGCTGCGGAAGTCGTAGTAGGTGACGCCGATCGCGCCGTCGTCGCGGATCGCCACGGTCGGGATGAAGGCCGGCACCAGCGGATCGCGGTTGACGCGCGTCGGCGTCGACCAGGTGAGGCCGCCGTCGAAGGAGCGCGACAGCGCGACCGCGTCACGCACGCCGCCATTGAAGCGCGCGTCCTGCCAGACGACCGCGAGTTGGCCGTTGCGGCCGACGGCGATCGAGCCCAGCAGGCGCGCGTCGCGCACGTTGGTGCCGAGCTCGGGGTCGGACACGCCCACCGACTGCAGCGCCGCGACGGTGATCGGTGCCGACCAGTTCGCGCCCTTGTCCGTAGAGCGGATCAGCTGCAGCGTCGACGCGTTGCCGCTGGGCCGGTAGTCGATGCGGGTGAAGAAGTTGATCAGCGTGCCGTCGGGAAGCACGATCGGGATGTTGTTGAGCGTCTGCGCGTTGTTGCCGGGGTCGAGGATCGGTCGTGCGGGCTCCCAGCTCGCGCCGCCGTCGCTGGTGCGCGCGAACCAGCTCGGACCGCCGCCGGTGCGTGCCAGGCGGTCCCAGGTCACGTAGACGTAGCGCGCGTCGGTCGGATCGGCGGCGATGGCTTCCTTGTCGTTGAAGAACTCCGCGCCATCGCTCATCACGGTTTGCGGATTGGTCCACGTGCGTCCCCCATCGGTCGAGCGGCTTACCGCGATGCCGTTCCGCGAGCCGGCAGCGAAGCTGGTCCCGGTGAGTACCAGCGCGACCTGGTGGGCGGTGCCGTCGGGAGCGAAGCTCACCCACGGGTCGCTCGCGCGATCCCAGTCGCCGCCGTTGCCCGCATTGCCGCCGGCGCACACGGTGAACGGGACGGCGCTGCGCGACCATGAGCGGCCACCGTCGAACGACACGCCAGTGCCCAGCCCACGGGCACCGCCGTTGCTCCAGCGGTCCTGCTGCCAGACGCCGATCAGGTGGTTGGGGTCGCGCGGGTTGATTGCCGCGAATGGCTCGACCTCGGCGCCGGTGTAGAGCGTGCCGGTGGGGCTCGAGCAACTTGCCGCGAAGGGGGAGGCGTCGGTCACCTTGACCGCCGCGTCATTGCCGGCGAAGGGCGCGCACATCGCCACGGGATCGGGTCCGTAGCCCTCGGCCTTCCAGCCCTTCGCGATCATCTCGTCGCGGATTGCGCGGTCGGTCGTGTAGCGGTGGTTCGAGTCCGCGCGCTGGTTCCACAGCCGATAGACCGGCACGGTACCCGCCGCGCACGCACCGGTGACGAAGTCCGGCACGCCGATGTGGAACGCCGCAGGCGTCTCGTAGACGAAACCGGCGTAGTTCAGGTCGATGGCGATCTTGCGCTCGACGTCGGCGCACTCGACGGGCGAGGCCGAGAAGAAGTGCGAGTCGCCCTTTTGCGGCGGGATGTAGAAGCGGCACACCGGTCTCGCGCCCGGTCCGCCGGCAGCCGCGGTGGGCCATGCGGCGAACGTGCGGCCGGTGCGCGCCCACCCGGGCAAGCGGCCGGTGTCGAGTGCATCGATGTCGGGCGCGAGCGGGCTCACGAAGTAGTGGTCGAGGCTCGCGTTGTAGAACTCGACGACGGTGATCGGCAGCGCGGTGGCCGAAGCGCTGCGGCCGGCGAGGTTCGTCGCGAGATTCTGCGCGAGCGCGCCGTTGCGGAAGAGTGCGCGCACGCCGTCGGCGGGAAGCGACTCGAACATCAACGAGTCCACGCCACCGAACGCCAGCGTGCCGCCGTCGACCGGCACGAAGCGGTCGGGGATCGTGTAGTCGGTCGCAACGAGTCCGAGCGCCTGGAAGCCGACGCTACCGACCAGCACGCGCGCGCCGGCGGTCGCGGACGAGGTCAGGTTGCGCGGAAACGTGTAGGTCTTGGTGGCGCCGGCGCGTGTGGCAGTGAGCGTGAGTCCGGCGAACGCGAGCTGCGCGTTCTGGCCCTGCGTCTCGCGCAGTACGACGTACTGCACCGCGCCGTCGGCGTTGCTGTAGATCTCGTCGATCGCGAACGACGGCGCCTGCGCGGGCGCGAGCGACGGTGCGACGGCCAGTGCGGCGGTGGCGAGCGCGGGGAGGCTGCGGGGAATCATGGCGGGCCGTCGGAGATCTGACGCTGGCAAGCCTACGCCCGTGCCGGGAGCGACGCCATCGCGAGGCGCGGCGGCGGTGTCGCAGGTAGCGTTCGTCGTCCCCGCGCAGGCGGGGACCCAGCGTCTTGGGCTCGAACGACTCTGGGTTCCCGCGTGCGCGGGAACGACGAAGTGGTGGAGCGGGCGTGGTGTAAGCGCCGTCGACGCGCTGCACCCGAGCAGTGTTGCATTTTCGCCGCATGCGCCCGCGCGTTCGCGACGGAACGCTTGCGCGATGCGCTCCGCATTTCCTAACATTCATCCCTCGTTCCCACGCGAAGCGAAAGACGCTCACCGATGACGTTCGCCCACTCCATGCCGCAGACGTTCCGCCCGACGATGGTCGGCGGTGCGCGCCGCATGCGTTCGGCGAACCTGGTGCAGTGCCTGGATACCCGGCGTTCGGCCGGCGGTCCTCGCTAGCGACTCCCGACCGGAAGACATTCCGCCGGGTGGAACGGCGGGATGCTCGGAAGGTCACTCGGACTCCCTTCCGCTCCCGCCGTCCCGTGAGGACGAGTGGCGTGTTTGCGCATGCGTCGCGGGGCCCGTCGTGCCTGCGTCGCCGCTGGGACGGGCGTGTCGCCGAGCGCAGGGCAGGTGCCCCGCGCGGCAGCGCCCGAGAGTCGACCCCGGCATGGGGACGACGAAAAGGAGGAAGAAACCTATGACCAAGCGACTGCAATCCTTCGGCACCGGTGCCGGGCAGGTGTGCGCCCGCATCGGATGCATCGATGACCACGACCGGACCTCCGCGCGAGGCAGCGGCGCCTGATCAAGGCCCGAAACTTCTCCGCCCGGAAGCCCGGTCGCCGTGATAGGCGCCGGGCTTTCGGCTTTCTGGACGTCCGGCGTCGCGACAACGAAAACGAAACGAAAGGCAACGAAAATGTCGAATCGACGCAACGAGCTCTCGCCGCCCGCCGGACGCGACGAACTCGCGCTCGTCCGGTCGGCGCGGGAGGGCGTGTGGTGGGACCGAGGCGACGGGCTGTCCGTGCGCCTGGCAGGGCCGGAACGGACGCGCGCGATCGAGCGCGGCAGGCTGTCGCTGCTCGGCATGCTCATCGCGTTCGCCGCCAGCGGCGACAGGCCGCGCTGAGGTAGTCGAACGGAGATGGAGCAGGACCGGCGATCTTGCGCACTGTGCGCGGTGCGCTTGACCGACATTGCGGGATCGCCGCCGCCGACCGGATGTCCGGCCGGCGGTCAGCAGTCGCGGATCGCCCGGCGGGGAAACCCGCCGGGCGCCGTGGCGAAATTGGAGCGAAAGTAGGGTCAGACTCGACTTTCCTGATACCTCACGCGTCGTACAGACCGGACGCCGGGCCAGGAAAGTCGAGTCTGACCCTACTTTGCGGAGCGAGTCTGACCCCACTTTCCGGGTGGGGGCGTTTCGCGCTATAAATCGAACGTTTATGCAACCTCTCGTGCTTGCCGTGGACATGGCCGGGCTCCCCCAGGCGTGGGTCGAGCTCGAGGAAGCCATCACCTATCACGCCAAGCAGCTCGTCGCGTGGTCGGTGGGTGGCGAGTTGCGCGAGTTCCGCGGGGGATGGCGCCGCGACGGCACGCGCTCGCGGATCGCGACCAAGTCGATCATCGCGATCAAGGGATCGGGCGCGGGCAGCCACCTGCACGTGCCCGGACTGACCAACCCGATGCTGTTCATGCGCGACCGGCAGGTCTGCGCCTACTGTGGCGGGCGCTTCCAATTGCGCGACCTGTCGCGTGAGCACGTCGTGCCGATCTCGCGCGGCGGGCGCGACACGTGGACCAACACGGTCACCGCGTGCCGGCCGTGCAATACCCGCAAGGGCAGCCGCACGCCGGAGCAGGCGCACATGCCGCTGCTGTACGTGCCCTACGTGCCCAACCGGCACGAGCACTTCATCCTGCGCAACCGCCGCATCCTCGCCGACCAGATGGAATACCTGCTGGCCGGCGTGCCGCGCAGCAGTCGCCTGCGCACCGAGGTGGACTACGCCTAGGTTCCGCAGGGCGACCGAGGTGCCGGCGTGCGCATCCTGATCGTCGAGGACGACGCCCTCTTGGGTGACGGCCTCGCGAGCGGCCTCTCCTCGCTGGGGTTCGTCGTCGACTGGTTCCGCTCGGGCGAGGAAGCCGACCGTGCGGCGGCCGAGGCCCCTTACGACGCGATCGTGCTCGACCTCGGGCTGCCGGGGAAGAGCGGGCTCGAGCTGCTCGCCCGCTGGCAGTCGCGCGGCCAGACGGTCCCCGTACTGATACTCACCGCACGCGAGGCGCTGGAAAGCCGCATCGAAGGGCTCGACGCCGGCGCCGACGACTACCTCGTGAAACCGATCGCGCTGGAGGAGCTCGCGGCGCGCGTGCGGGCGATCACGCGGCGCGCGCGCGGGCGGCCCGAGACGGTGTGGCGGCACGGTGCGCTCGAGTACCGGCCGGCGGCGCAGGCGGCAACCTGGCACGGCGAGCCGGTCGAGCTGACCGGGCGCGAGGCGATGCTGCTCGAGCTCTTCCTCGCCAATCCCAGCCGGGTGCTCTCCAAGCAGCAGATCCAGGACAAGCTCTACGGCTGGGGCGAGGAGCTCGAGAGCAACGCACTCGAGGTCTACGTCCACCACCTGCGCCGCAAGCTCACGCCGCGCATCGTGCGCACCGTGCGCGGCGTCGGCTACGCGCTTGGAGCAGCGGACGCGGAGGAGCCGGGCTCGTGACGCTGCAGCGCCGGCTGCTCCTGCTGCTGCTCGTCGCCGTGCCCGCGATCTGGGCGATCGCGGTGACGGTCAGCGTGTGGCGTGCACGACAGGAGATCAACGAGCTCTTCGACAACGAACAGATCCGGCTGGCGCAGCAGGTGATGCGCATCGTGTTGTCGTTCGATGCCGCGGCGATAACGGTACTCCCCGACGCGGGCACGCGCACCGCGAGCGCCGCGGCACCGGCCGAAGGCGGGATCGGCAGTGCGGAGTTGAAGGACATGGCCATCGCCGCGTGGTCCGCAGGCGGGGAGCTGCGGGTGGCGGACGGCGACGGCGCGCTGCTGCCCTTTCGCGCAGGCACGTCGGGATTCGTGCCGATGGAAGTCGACGGCGAGCCGTGGGCCGTCTACTACCTCAACCCCACCGGCAGCACGTGGGTCGTCGCGGTCGGTCAGGCGGCGGACGAGCGCGACGAAGTCCTCCAGGGGCTGCTCGTCGGACAGCTGCTGCCGTGGGTGCTGATGCTGCCCGTGCTGCTGGTGGCGATGGCCGCCGTGGTGAGGCACGCACTGCGGCCCGTGCGCCGGCTGGCCGAGGACATCGGCGCGCGAGGTGCGGACGAACTCCATCCGGTGGCCGTGTCGGGGCTACCGGCGGAGTTGGCACCACTGGTACAGGCGACGAACCGATTCTTCGACCGCTTCCGGCACACGCTGGAGCACGAACGCCGCCTGACCGCCGACGCCGCGCACGAGCTGCGCACGCCGCTCGCGGCGCTGCGCGCGCAGTGGGAAGCGATGCGCGTCGCCGGCGACGACGCGACGCGCAAGGCGGCGTTCCGCCAGGTTGGTACCGGCATCGACCGGCTCTCGCACGTGCTGGCGCAACTGCTCGCGCTGTCCGGCGTCGACAATCGCGCGCCGACGCACTTCACCGCGATGGTCGATTGGCGCCGTGTGGTGCAGGATGCGCTGTCCGACTGCCTGCCGCTCATCGAGTCGAGGGGCAGCGAGGTGGCGGTCGAGTGGCCCGTGGCCGATGCGCCGGCGATGCCGATCACCGGTGACCACGCGCTGATCGCCCTGCTGCTGCGCAACCTGGTCGACAACGCGCTGCGCTACGCGCCACCCGGATCCACGGTGACCGTGCGACTGACTCCGGAGATGCTCATCGTCGAGGATGACGGGCCCGGACTGCCAACCGAGGTGCTGTCGCGGCTGGGTGATCGCTTCTTCCGCCCGGCCGGGCAGACGGCGCCGGGCAGCGGGCTCGGCGTGTCGATCGTGCGGCGCGTGGCCGAGCTGCACGGCCTCACGGTGCGCTTCGCCAATCGGGCACCGCCGGCGACGGGCCTGCGCGTCGAGGTGACGCGCAGGGGGTAGCGCGGCGCTTGGGCGCTGCCCTGAAGTTACTTCGCCTCGCCGCGTGCCTTCGCGAGCAGCACCTTTGCTTCGTCGCGCCGGCCGGCGTCGGCCAGGTCACGGCCGGGCCGCGCGGGCGCACCGAGCGCGCGCTCGAGATAGGCGACGGCGTCCGCGGGCTTGCCGGTCTCGATCAGGTACTCGCCGTAGAAGTAGTTGGGATCGATGCCGCGCGGGTTGATCGCCAGCGCCTTCTGCAAGAGCTCCTGCGCCTTGGCCTTGTCGCCGAAGCCGACCGGCCAGCCGGGCACCTTGTAGTAGAGCACGCCCAGGCTGTTGTACGCCGAGCCTTCGAGGGCCTCCGGCTGCAGCTTGAGCGCGCCCTCGTAGAGGGTCTTCGCCTGCTTGACGAGGCCCAGCGCACCGAGCCCGCCCTTGGCGCCGGCGAGCGACGACACCACGATGCCTTCCCAGATCAGCGGCTCGGCGCGGTCGGGAAATGCAACCGAGACCTTGCGGGCCTTCGCCGCGAGCGCCTCGAAGCGCGCCTCCTGCTCCTTGGTCGCGACCTTGTACTTCACCGTTTCCCACTCGTGCTGCAGATCGGCGACGGCGTCGTCGACGGGGGCGGCGTACGTGACGCCGTCGATGAGGAACGAGCCGAACGCGACGAGCGCGGCGGCCTGTTGTCGGATGTTCATCGGGCAATCTCCTTGGGAAGGTCGGGAAGCGTGGCCGGCCGGGCAAGCGCGGCGCGGTGCTTCGCGAATGCGCCATCCAGCCAGCGCGGAACGAGGCCGTTCACGCGCACCGCGAAGCGTTCGGGAAAGCCGAGCTGGCGCTCGGGCGTACCGCGCTCGATCGTGCGCAGGATCGCCGCGGCGACGACCTCGGGAGTGTCCTCGCGGGTGCCGGTGGCGCGGTTGAACGCGGCGACGCGATCGCTGTTGAAGGCGGTCGTCGTAGTGCGCGGGGCGAGGTACAGCACGTCGATGCGCGAGCCGGCGAGCTCGCGCCGCAGCGCCTCGGTGAAGCCGCGCAGCCCGAACTTGCTCGCCGCGTAGACCGAGAAGCCGGGCAGCCCGAGACGGCCGAGCGTCGAGCCGACGTTGAGGACGATCGCGCGCGGCTGCGACCCGAGGTGCGGCAAGAGCGTGCGCGTGAGCGCGATCGGCGCGACCAGGTTGACGCCGATCACGCCGGCGATCGCGGCGTCGTCCATCTCGCCGAGCGCGCCGAAGCAGGGCGTACCGGCGTTGTTGACGAGCACGTTCGCGCGGCGCGCCACCGCGAGGTCGCGCAGCTGCGCGCGGCCGGTCGCGGTGGTGAGGTCGGTGGCGAACGCCGCTACCTGGTCGCCCGCGCCCAGCTTGTCGGCCAGGCGGGTCAGCCGGTTGCCATCGCGAGCGACGAGCAGCACGCGCGCACCCGCTGCGACCAACGCGCGGGCCGTCGCAGCGCCGATGCCGCCGGAGGCGCCGGTGAGCACGACCGAGCAGTCGGAAAGCTTCATGCTGCGATCTCCGCTCTGCGAACGGCGTCGGGCGTGACGGCGGGCAGCGGCAGGCCGCGGAACACGTCTCCGTAGAGCCGGTAGAACATCTTCGCGGCGTGCGTCACCGCAGCGCGGTCGCGGGCATCGTCGAGCGCGTCGAGCAGCCGGGCGAGGTGCCTGGTATGTTCCTGGTCGAGCGTGCCGTGCGAGCGCAGGTAGCTGAACGCGCTGGCGGGGAGGCCGAGGTGGTCCTGGATGCGATCCGCGGCGAGGAGCGCGAGTGCGACGCTCGTGCCTTCGAGCACGTGCACCATGCCAAGGAAGCCGATCGGGTTGCCGCGCTCGATCGTGTCGTACGCGTAGGCGACCATCAGCTCGGTGGCCGGCGCGGGCGAGCCCCGTCGCACTGCTTCCGCGTCGCCGCCACAGGCCGCGATGTCGGCGAGGATCCACTCGTCGTGGCCGGCCTCCTCCTCGATGTACTCGTCGAGCGCGGGCTCCATCCACGCGAGCCGCGACGGCAAACGCGCGCGGCAGGCCTTCAAGAGCGGCACGGTGTGGCGGACGTGGTGGTAGGCCTCGGTCAGGAACGCCCGGTAGCTCTCCACAGACACCTCGCCGCGCAGCGTGCCCTGGATGATCGGTGCGCTGGTCAGCGTCGCGCGGTCCGGCGCGGTTTCGGCCTGCAGTACTTCACTGAATGACATCGAATTCCCTCGTCTGTGCTGCAGCGAGCTCCGCTGCGTGAAGATGTGCGATGGCGTCGCGCAGCGGCCGCCCGTTGGCCGTGCAGGTGCCGGCTTCGGGTGCGAACGGCACCTTTGCGCGTGCCCAGTGCGCGACGCGTGCGTAGTCGGGCAACGCTGCATTGGCGGCGGCCACGGCCGCGTCGAGCGCGGCGTAGGGCACGTGCGCGCGGGCCGGCCAGAGCACCGCGGAAAGGGCGGGCGCCCCGTCGCCGAAGACGACGGCTTGCGCGATCGTGGGGGACGATCGCAAGGCCGTCTCGACCCACTCCGGTGAGACGTTGCGCCCGAAGCCGGTGATCAGCACGTGCTTCTTGCGGCCGTGCACGTGGACGAAGCCGTCGGCGTCGATCGTGCCGAGGTCGCCGGTAGGCCACCAGTCGTGCTGGCGTCGCGGCTCGCCGGCATAGCCCACCATCGGCGTTCCGGCAATCTCGATCTCGGCGTCTGCAGCGACGCGGATTCTCGCGTGCGGCAGCGCGCGGCCGACGCTGCCGGGACGATCCGCGCCGGGCAGGTTGAGCGCCTGTACCGAGGCGCCTTCGGACAGCCCGTAGCCCTCGTAGGCGGGGAGACCCGCAGCGCGTGCCTGTTCGATCAGCGCCCGTCCGACCGCGGCGCCGCCGACCGCGACGAAGCGCAACTCGGCGCGCGAGGTACAGCCGGTGGCGTTGCGCCATGCGGTCCAGGCCCGCAGCATCTGCGGCAGCGTGATTACGCTGTGCGCGTGCTTGCGCCGCACCGTCGCGTCGAGCGTGGCCGGGTCGAAGGACGAGGACCCGGTGAGTCCGACCGCCGCGAGGGGCGGCACGACGATGTTCGACCCGTGCCAGAGCGGCGCATACACGCCGGCGAGGTTCTCGAGCAGCACCGGCAACGGCAGCGCGACGAGGTGACGCTCGATGGCGAGCGGGGCCATGGCTTCGGCGAGGCTTCGCGCGACGGCGAGCATCGTGCCGGAAGCCAGGCACACGCCCTTGGGCGCGCCGGTGGTCCCGGAGGTGAACGTCACCTTCGCGGTGCCCTCGGGGAGCAGGGCGGGCGCAGCCGATCGATGGCCGAGATGCAGGGTGGCGCCGAACACGGTGCGCGGACGCGACTCGAATCCGGGCCATGGAACCGCCGCGAGCATCGCATCGACGCCGGCGACCTCCAACGCGTGCTCGCGTTGCGCAGGCGTGAAGAAAGTGGGCAGCGGCACGTGCACGATGCCGGCCCGAAGTGCGGCGAGGTCGGCGACGATCCACGCCGGGCCGTTGTCGAGCAGCGTGGCGACGGCGCGTGCGCCGCTGCGCGCGAGGTCGGCGGCAAGGTGTTCGACGGCCTCGACCAGCGCGGCGCCGTCGATCGCCGCGCCCGGCGCGATCAGCGCGGGCACGCCGCGGGGCCTCGCGGCGACGCGGTCGAGCAGGCGCTCTACGGACATGTGCGGCGACCGCGCTCGATCACGGGTAGGCTGCGCCGCAGGTCCCCCGCAACGATGATCGGCTCGTGTTCGTAGTAGCAGCCCCAGTCCGCGGCATCGGCGCCCAGTGGTTCGGGATCGGCGCGCGCAAGGGCGAGCGGCCGCATGCCCAGATGGGCGAGCAGCACGCGCAGTTCGCGGGTGGCCGTGCTCACCACCCAGCGATAGCCGCGCTGCGACAGGTGACGGGCGAGCACGGGCAGCAGACGCCTGCCCTCGCCTGCGTGCGCGGCGGCGAAGTGCCCGACCTCGACGATTTCGTGGCGGGCAACCCGTGCGCCGGTACGTGCGGCGATCACCGCCTCGATCGGCGCGGCGAGGTAGCGTTCGAGGAACAGCGGGTCGGCCGCGTCGCGATAGCCGGCCGCCGCCAGGATGCGCCCGTCGCCGATGAGGCCGACCAGCGTGGGCGTCCAACGGGAGATGCGCGCGCCGTAGCGTGAGCGATAGACGTCCGCAATGCAGGCCTCGATGCGATCGCGCATGGGTGCGCCGGTTTCGACCACGGCGAACGAACGCTCCGGCGCGCGGGCGTCGGGTGCAACGGAAAGGCTTCCCGACGGCGTTGCGGGGGCGAAACAGGGTCCTTGGGCAAGCACGTTGCTCGGGCCTTCGCTTTGGAATCGATGGCCGGAGCCTATCGGGCCCACCTTAATCGGGCCTTAAGCGCCGCCGTGGCCCATGCGCCGTCACGCATCCTTGCGCCGGGCGGTTGCGCCGGTCCGGCCTTTGCCGCGATCATCGGGCGGTCCACGAAAACTAGATGGGGCCGAAATGCCGGACAACGTGCACGTGATCGACCACCCGCTCGTGCAGCACAAACTCACGCTGATGCGCCGCAAGGAGACCAGCACGGCGAACTTCCGCAAGCTGCTGAACGAGATCGGGGCGCTGCTGGCCTACGAGGTCACGCGCAACTTCCCGATGCACGAGGTCGAGGTCGAGACGCCGCTCGAGAAGACGACGGGCCGCATGATCGACGGCAAGAAGCTCGTCTTCGTGCCGATCCTGCGGGCCGGGACGGGCCTGCTCGACGGGTTCCTGTCAGTCATTCCTGGTGCGCGCGTCGGCCACCTGGGCCTCTACCGCGACCCGAAGACGCTGAGCCCGGTCGAGTACTACTTCAAGATGCCCGGCGAAATGCCGGAGCGCGATGCGATCGTGCTCGACCCGATGCTCGCCACCGGCAACTCGGCGATTGCCGCCGTGGACCGGCTGAAGCGCGAGCGGCCGCGCTCGATCCGGCTGGTGTGCCTGGTCGCCGCACCCGAAGGCATGGCGAATTTCACGCGCGCGCACCCGGACATCGAGGTGTTCACCGCCGCGATCGATCGCCAATTGAACGACCACGGCTACATCCTGCCGGGGCTGGGCGACGCCGGCGACCGGATCTTCGGGACGAAGTAGCCCCTTCCGCCGCTTCGTCCTCCCCGCGAAGGCGGGGAGTCAGGGTCTTTACGCGTTCGACGACGCTGGGTTCCCGCTTGCGCGGGAACGACGACGGGCGACAGCTGTGCGCCTGCCTAGCGCACGGGCTCGGGGAAAAAGCTGGCCGGCAGCCGCTTGCGGATCTCGTCGGGCGGGAACTTGACGAGGTCGACGTCGAGCTCGCCGTCGACGAGCCGCTGCGCATCGTCGCCCAGTGCCGCGCGCAGGCGCCCGAGGAATGCGGGCGCCGCCACCAGCACGAGCCGGTCGAACTCGTGACCGGTGCGCGCACGTTCGATCCGGTCGGCGACGAAGCGCGCGAAGGCGATCGCCTCCTGCTGCTTCGGTTCCACCCTCGACTGCAGCGCGTGATGTTGGCTGCCGCGCCCGCCGGACACGCTGCCCGGCAGGTCGCTCGTCAATTCGCGCACGGCAAGGCGCGCTTCGGAATGGGCGAAAGCTTCGACCTCGCGCATCGGTTCGCCGCTGCCGGGCACGATGAATACGCGCGCCATCGCGCTGTCCGCGACAACTACCCAAGTCCTGCTCATCTGAACCTCCGTGGTGCAGACCGCTCGCCGAGTGAAGGCGAGGCGCCGATGGACCTGGAACGCCGACGCCCCCTCGACAGCTACACCACTACTCCGATGCACGCGACGGCGTCTTGCCTTGCGACAAGGGCGTTGCGGATCGCCGAATTCGCGGTGGGAGCCTGCGGGTGCGGGCGTGCCGGCAGGCGTTGGTACGGAGGCGCTTCAGAGGTTGTTGTGCGAGCCGTCGCAGAGCGGAGGCTTGGCCGTGTGCTTGCAGCCGCACAGCCACACCTTCCCGGCCTCGGGCAGCGTCCAGCGCACGGGCGTGATGCCGGTGCCCTGATGCGAGCCATCGCAGAACGGCTGGCGCTTGGAACGCCCGCAGGCGCACCACCAGTAGTCGCCCGCCTGCAGATCGACTGCATAGGGGCCCTTTTGTGCGACCAACGGATCCGACACGACGATCTCCCTGTTGCAATAGACAAAGTCTAGCGGATGCGCCGCCATCGCAGGTTGGACGATTGCGGCCGCAATGCGGGCCCGAGGGGGCGTTGTTCCTCGACAAACCCTGCAACCGGCGCGATGCGGCCCGGCCGTTTGTCCAACGTGATCGCCGAACGATTTTGTCCAGGACAAATCCATGTGATGGTGTCCAGGCTTCGCTGGTTCAAGCCAGCGACGCGCTGGCGTCCACCCGGCGTCCTTCGCTCACCGACGGCGCCATACCCATGCACACCCGCCCGTTGGGCGGATTCGAGGAGATTACCGATGGCCCTGACTCGCACCCTGATCGCGTCGACCCTGGTTGCCGGCGCACTCGCCGTGTTGCCGTTTGCGGCGATGGCGGCGCCGACCGAGACCACCCGCGGCGGCGCCACGACGGTCGCCTTGTCGCCGCAGTTGCTCGGCGCACTGCAGTCGCTCAACGTGGCGCCCGGCGCGATCGCTCCCGGGAAGCTGGTCGCGACGCCGCGTGGCATCCGTGCGTGGTTCGGGATCACGACCGGCGCGGTGGACCTGGGATCGGCCTCGAACACGCCGGTCACGGCGGAAATCGCGCACGAGGGCGGACTGTCGCTCACCGCCGGCGGCACGCGCGTGGAACTGTCGAGTTTCGCGATCGAGATCGAGACCGGCGGCAACCTCCTCACCGGCCTCGCCGTCGTGAACGACACGCTCGTCGGGCGCATCCCGCTGTTCGACCTGGATCTTGCCAATGCCGGCATCAGCCGGGCGGGCAACGTGCTCAAGGCCAGCGATGTCGCCGCGACGCTCAACAAGGACGCCGCCAACGCGCTCAATCAGATCTTCGGCGTGACCGCGTTCGTCGAGGGCTTGCCGGTCGGCACCGCCGAGGTGCGCGCCCTGCTCGACAACCGGCACTGATCGAGGCACGCGCCCGAGTTGCGCACGCCCGGGCGCACGGTGGGCAACTCAGGCGCGGCGTGACGGATCCAGCAGCACTTCCCAGTCGGCGTCGTAACCGTGCACGCGCTGCACCGAGCCGGAGGGCCCGGCGATCGGCAGGCCGCGGTTGGCCCAGTCGAACAGGCCGCCGCGCAGGTTGAATACCGTCGTGGCGCCCGCAGCCGAAAGCGCGCGCGCGAGCCGCGCCGAGCGCACGCCGACCGAGCAGTAGACGACGATCGGAAGGGCCGTGCCCGTGCGGCGCAGCACGTCGGCTGGAGCGACGTCGGGCGCGACGCAGTGAGCGCCCGCCAGCGTGCTCACCGCATGCTCCGCGGGTGCGCGAACATCCACCAGCGCCGGCGGCGTGCGCGAAGGGTCGGCGAGCCATTGCGCGAGCGCGGGCACGTCGATCGATGCGACGTCGTCGAAGTGCCGCCCGAGCCACGACGCGAGGCCGGCGATGTCCACGGGCGGCCGTGACGGCGCAGCACTCTCGATGCGCGCGCGCATCGCGCGCACCGCGCTTGCCGGCGTCGTCAGCACCGGTACCGAGACTTCCCGCTCCACCAATGGCGCGGCGCGCGCCAGGCTGAATTGCGCGAATGCAATCGCATCGCAATCGTGGGCAATGCGTTGCGCGGCGTCGGCGACGAGACGGTCGTGCGTGGCGACGTCGCCGCGATTCAGCGCGTCGAGCGCGCCCTCGGCGAGGACGGGGTGAAGCTCCGTGCCCGGAGGGAACTCCGCCGGCATCGATGCGAGCGTCGGCGCGAACGAGGCGACCAGCCCGATGCGCCGGCCCGCCCGCACCGCGTCGTTGATCATCGCCTCGTTCGGCTTCAGCACCGGCACGTCCGGCCAACGGCGCCGGACGGCATCGATGCACGGCCCGAACGCGGAACACGTGAAGAGTATTCCCGACGCGCCGGTGCGAAGCGCGTAGTCGGCGAGCGCGACGAAGCGCTCGTTCATGCGCACGTCGAGGGTCCCGGTGCGCGCGAGATCCGTCGACAGGCTGTCGTCCAGCAGGTTCATCCGCAGCGCCTCTGGCCACGCGCGCTCGAACTCCGCGTTGATCGGCGCGACCGAATGGGCAAGCGCGTGTATCAGCGCGATCCGGTGCGGCATGCGTCAGGCGAGCGCGGGCTTCTTGTGCATGCGCCGCCCCTGCCACCACCAGACGAACGCGACCAGCGCGAAAGCGGGCAGGTAGAACCAGTGCGGCGTGGACCGGCCGGACGGCACCTCGACACGCTGGACGTCCCAGCCCTGCTCGAAGCCCGACTTCTTCGCGCGCGAGCCGAACTTGACGCCGGAGATCTGCACCGAGTCGCCGAGCGCCGCGAGCGTGAGGCCGGCCTCGGCGAGCCGCCTGCGGCCGTCCTCACCCTTCGCGCCGAGGCGCACCGCGACGGTCTTGGCGACGTCGTCGCCTTCGATCGTCGAGCCCTTGATGCGCAGCACCAGTCGACCGCCCTCGGGCAGGTCCTTCACGACGTCGAAGAGCTTCGCCGGGGGCTCGTGCCGGTACTCGGGTGCAAGGTAGTCCATGAAGAAGTCCGGACGGAACAGCAGCACGCAGGCCAGCGCGAGCAGCAGCGTCTCCCACCAGCGGCTCCGCACGCGGAACCAGTTCATCGTCACCGCGGCGAAGATCAGCATGGCGATGGTCGAGGCGACGATCACCGTGGTGAGCTCCCACCAGCCTGCGACGTCGATCAGGAGCAGCGTCGGGTTGAAGATCCAGATGAACGGCAGGATGACGGTGCGCAGCGCGTAGACCGAACCCTGCACGCCGGTCTTGATCGCGTCCTCGCCGGAGATCGCCGCAGCGGCGAATGTGGCGAGGCCCACCGGCGGCGTGATGTCGCCCATGATCCCGTAGTAGAAGACGAACAGGTGCACGGCGATCAGCGGGATCACGAGGCCCGCCTGCGCGCCCAGCTCGACCACCACCGGGGCCATCAGTGTGGCCACCAGCACGTAGTTCGCGGTGGTCGGAACGCCGAGGCCGAGCACGAGGCAGACGAACGCGATGAACAGCAGCATCACGATCACGTTGCCTTGCGAGACGAACTCGACGAACTCGGTCATGCGCAGGCCGAGCCCGGTGAGCGTGATTGCGCCCACGACGACGCCCGCAGTCGCCGTCGCGACGCCGATGCCGATCATGTTGCGCGAGCCGTCGACGAATCCGCCGACGACGTCGTGGACGCCCTGGGTCCACGCACCGGGCGTGCGCGTGCCGCGCACGAGGTCGAACAGCGGCCGTTGCGTGACCATCAGCAGGCAGAGCACGACGACCGCCCAGAACGCCGACAGCGACGGTGAGAGCTCCTCGATCATCAGGCACCAGATCAGCATGCCGATCGGCAACAGGTAGTGCAGCCCGGCCTTGACCGTCGGCCAGGTGTCGAGGGCCTTCGGGTTGTCGATGTCGATGTCCGAGGGCAGGTCGGGGCTCTTCGCCGCCATCCACGTCGAGAACAGGTACAGGCCGACGACGAACAGGCTGATGACCCACTGCGCACCGTCGCCGAGGAAGCGCTTGGCGAGCTCGAGGATCCAGTAGATTGCCCACATCACGATGAACGTCCCCGAGATGCCGAGGCCGAGGCGGAGCAGGCTGTACTTCCACGGGCGCGTCGACCGCTGCAGGATCGGCTTCATGCCGAGCTTCAGCGCCTCGAGGTGAACGATGTAGAAGAGGCCGATGTAGGAGAGCGTTGCCGGCAGGATCGCGTTCTTGACGATCTCCGAATAGGGGATGCCGACGTACTCGACCATCAGGAAGGCGGCGGCGCCCATCACCGGCGGCATGAGCTGGCCGTTGACCGACGACATGGTCTCGATCGCGCCGGCCTTGATGCCGCCGTAGCCGGACTTCTTCATCAGCGGGATGGTAAAGATGCCACCCGAAACGACGTTCGACACCGACGAGCCCGAAATGACGCCATTCAGCGCCGACGAAACCACCGCGACCTTGGCCGGGCCGCCCCGCATGTGGCCGAGTGCCGCGAACGACACCTGCATCATGTAGTTGCCCCCGCCGGCACGGTCGAGCAGCGTGCCGAACAGCACGTAGACGAAGATGGTTCCGGTGGACACGCCGAGCGCGATGCCGAACACGCCCTCGGTGGTGAGCCACATGTGCGACATCAGCCGGTTGAGCGACGCGCCCTTGTGCGAGAGCAACTCGGGCAGCCACGGCCCACCCATGCTGTAGGCGATGAACAGGGCGGCGAGCGCGGCCATCGGCCAGCCGACGGCGCGGCGCGTCGCCTCGAGCAGCAGCAGCAGACCCGTCGCCGCGACCGCGATGTCCAGCGTGGTCGGGTTGCCCGGGCGCGTCGCGAGCTCGCGGTAGAAGATGATGATGTAGGCAGCCGCGAAGGCGCCCGCAAATGCGAGGATCCAGTCCTGCAGCGGCACGCGATCGCGCGGCGACGACTTGAACGCGGGCCACGCGGTGAAGGCGAGGAACAGCGCGAAGGCCAAGTGGACCGAGCGCGCCTCGGTGTCGTTGAGGATGCCGAAACCGAGCGTGAACGGCAGTGGCGATGCGTACCAGAACTGGAACAAGGCCCACGCGAGCGCCACCGTGAAGATGACCTTCGCGGTGAGCCCGACCGCCTTGCGCGCGCCGGTATCGGCCTTGGCGACCAGCTCTTGCAGCGCCTCCGGGGCCTTCTCGATGTCGGTCGCCATGCTTCCTCCCCCAATATGTAGGGTCAGACTCGACTTTTCTTGTGCCGGTCCCCGGGCATTCGACCACCGGACCGGAAAGTCGAGTCTGACCCTACATTCCCAACGAAGAGGGGCGAAGTCGCCTTCGCCCCTCGGGTCGCTGCTTTCGTGCGGGAACGGCTACCCGCGCAGGATCACTTGAGCAGGCCGCGCTGGCGGTAGTAGGTCGCGGCGGCCGGGTGCAGCAGCGCAGAGTTGCCCATCTGCACCATGTCCTCGGCCTTCAGGTTGGCGAGCGCCGGGTGCAGCTTCTTGAACTCGTCGAAGTTCTCGAACACCGCGCGCACGACCTCGAGCACTACGGCGTCGGGCGTCTTCGCGGACGTGACCACCGTCGCGAGCACGCCGTAGGTCTGGATCGGATCCGGGTTGTTCGGGTACATGCCGCCGGGGATCGTCACCTTGCCGTAGAAGGGCTTGGCGGCGACCAGCTTGTCGACGACGGGGCCGGTCAGCGACACCAGCTTCGCACCGCAGGAGGTCGTCGGGTCCTGGATGTTCGCCGACGGGTGTCCCACCGCGTAGAAGAAGCCGTCGATCTTGCCGTCGCACAGCGCCGGCCCGTGCTCGTCGGCCTTGAGTTCCGAGGCCAGCGAAAAGTCGGAGAGCTTCCAGCCCATCGCGGCGAGCAGCTCCTCCATCGAGGCGCGCGTCCCCGAGCCGGGGTTGCCGACGTTGAAGCGCTTGCCCTTGAAGTCGGTGAACTGCTTGACGCCCGCTTCCTTGCGCGCGACGACGGTGAACGGCTCCGGATGGACCGAGAACACTGCGCGCAGGTCGCCGTAGGCGCCGTCCTTGGCGAACTGCCCGACGCCCTTGATGGCGTTGAACTGGACGTCGGACTGGACGAAGCCGAAATCGAGCTCGCCGGCCTTGATCGTGTTGACGTTGAACACCGAGCCGCCGGTCGATTCGACCGAGCAGCGGATGTTGTGCCTGGCGCGGTCCTTGTTGACCAGGCGGCAGATCGCACCACCCGCTGCGTAGTAGACGCCGGTGACGCCGCCGGTGCCGATGGTGGTGAACTTCTGCTGGGCGACCGCCGGTGCGCTGGCGGCCCCGAAACCGACGATGGCAGCGGCCAGGACGGCCGCGGTCAGGGGAGTGCGGGTGCTCTTCACGGAATTCCCTCCTTCGGGCAAGTGGGGCAGCGAAACAATGGAACCTTAAACCGTTGCGATCGCCGCGTCGACTGCCTCGTGCAGCCGGCGGACGATTTCGGCCAGGTGCTCATCGGCGACGATGAACGGCGGCGCGAGCAGGATGTGGTCGCCCTGCCGGCCGTCGATCGTGCCGCCCATCGGGTACGTCATCAGGCCTCGCGCCATGCCTTCGCGCTTGACGCGGGCGTGCAATTGCTGCGCCGGGTCGAACGGCACCTTCGTGGTGCGGTCGGCGACGAGCTCGATGCCGAAGAACAGGCCGCGACCCCGGATGTCGCCGACGTGCGGATGTTGGCCGAACCGCTCGCGCAGCATCGTCTCCAGGGTCGCGCCGCGGCGCCGCACCTGCGCCAGCAGCCCGTCGCGCTCGATCACGCGCTGCACGGCGAGCGCCGCGGCGCAGGCGACCGGGTGGCCGAGGTAGGTGTGGCCGTGCTGGAAGAAGCCGCTGCCGGCGCTCATCGCATCGACGATCCGCTGCTGCGCCAGCACGGCCCCGATCGGCTGGAAGCCGCCGCCCAGGCCCTTCGCGATCGTGATCAGGTCGGGCACGATGCCCTCCTGCTCGCAGGCATGCAGCGAGCCGCAGCGGCCCATGCCTGCCATCACCTCGTCGAGGATCAGCAGCACCCCGTGGCGGTCGCAGACCTCGCGCACCGCCTTGAAGTAGCCGGGCACCGGCACAAGCACGCCGGCGGTCGCGCCGCCGACGGTTTCGGCAACGAAGGCGATCACCCTGTCCGGTCCCAGGCGCCGGAGCGTCTGGTCGAGCTCGTCGGCGAGCCGCCGGCCGTAGGCCTCCGACGTCTCGCCATCCCGTTGGTCGCGGTACGGGTAGCACGGCGACACGTGAGCGACGTCGATCAGCAGCGGCCCGAACTGGCGGCGCCGCCACTCGTTGCCGCCGACGGCGAGCGCGCCGAGCGTGTTGCCGTGGTAGCTCTGCCGGCGGGCGACGAACAGCGCCCGTTGCGGCTGCCCGATCTCGACGAAGTACTGGCGCGCCATCTTGAGCGACGCCTCGACCGCCTCGGACCCGCCGGAGACGATGTAGGCGCGACTAAATGGACTGCCCTCCGCGCTTACGCGCTTCGGGGCTGATTCGCCCTCGGGGCGGCCCTTCGGGCTCACTGCGGGGGCGGTCCGGATCAACTGGTCGGCCAGCGCCTCGGCGGCCTCGGTGGTGAAGAAACTGGTGTGCGCGTAGGCGAGTTTGTCCACCTGTGCGTGGATCGCGGCCAGCACGTCCGGGTGGCCGTGGCCGAGGCACGACACCGCCGCGCCGCCGCAGGCGTCGAGGTACTCGTTGCCGCCGGCGTCCCGAATGAACATGCCCCGACCGGATACCGCGGTCGGCGGCGTCCGGTGGAGGTGGCGGTGGAAGACGTGGGTCATCGCGGCCGCGGCAGCCGATGCGGCGCTACTTGGCCTTGTCCGCGAGCGCCTGGGCTTCGATCGCCGGCAGCGCGGCGGCGGCGATGCGGCCGGCATCGCGCTCGTCGCCCGGCGGCACGTAGACCGCGACGCGGCGGCTCGCGAACTCGATGCCCTGCTCCTTGAACGCCTTGAGGATGTTCTCGTAGGCGACGCGGCGGATCATGAACGCCTCGTCGCCGGGGCGGCGCACCATGTACTTGACGCGCACCGTGAGCGAGCTCTCGTCGGTGGCGATCACCCCCTGCGACTTGACCGGGGAGAGCATCGCCGGCCCGAGCTCGGGGTCGGCGGCCACCTGATCGCTCACCGCCTTGATGATCTTCTTCACCTTGCGCAGGTCGGTCTCGAGCGCGAGCGGGAAGTCGAGCGTCATGATCATCCAGTCGCGGCTGGTGTTGCGCAGCCGCGAGATCTGGCCGTAGGGAAGGATGTTGAGCGCACCACGGTGGTGACGCAGGAACAGCGCACGCACGGTGATCTTCTCGACCGTGCCCTTGGCGTCGCCGACCTCGATGTACTCGCCGACGCGGAACGCGTCGTCCATCAGGAAGAACGCGCCCGAGACGATGTCCTTGACCAGCGTCTGCGAGCCGAAGCCGATCGCCACGCCGACGATGCTGGCGCCCGCGAGCAGCGGCACGATGTTCACGCCGAGCGCGGCGAGCACCGACAGGACCGTCATCACCGTGAGCGTGATCGCGATGAAGATGCGCAGGAGCGGCAGCAGCGTGCGCAGTCGCGACGTCGAGGAGCCCTCGGGTACGTTCGCCTCGTCGGCGATTCTGCGGTCGATGGCCGTGCGCGCGATCTCCCACACGATGTACGCGACGAGGAGTACGAGGCCGATGCCGAGCAGCGCACTGGCGATCTGCCCGCCGACGCTGCGCTCCGCCATGCCGAAGAGATCGAGATCCCAGATCCTGCCCAACGCCAGCACGCCGGCCACGACCACCAGGATGTGGATCAGGCGCCGCAGCACCGGCTCGTAGGACGTCACGAGCGCTGCCAGGATCGACGGACTGTCGGTTCGCGCAGCCGCGGCGGCCGAAATCAGCGTCCTGGAGAGCGCGTAATCGACGACGGGCAGCGCCACCAGGATCGCCAGGCTCAGGATGCCCTCGCCGCGGCCCGGCACCCCGGTGATCGCCTCCCAGACGCGACCGAAGAACACGGACAGCAGGTAGACGATCGCGGCGAATGGCCACAGGTCGGCGACCCAGTTGGCGATCGGTCCGTTGCCGCCCGCGCGGCGGATCAGGTCGCCGATCGACTGGCGCACCCGCCAGACGGCGACGATGCAGACCCCGACGATGGCGATGCCGAGCACCAGCGCGATGGCCTCGACGTGCGCGAGATCGGAGCCGGTCGCGAGGAAGGTGGTCTTGGTCGCGACGACCAGTCCGAACAGCGCGGCCACGGTGGTCACTGCGCCGGAAAGCGTGCCCGCGGAAGCGTCGTCGAGGGGCAGCAGCCGCGCCTCCGGCCGCGCGGGGGCGAGCAGGAGGTTCGCGAGCGCGGCAACGATTCGCGCGGCCACGACGGCGCCGAGCAGTCCGAGCAACAGGATGCGGCGCCCTTCGTGGCCCTGCCAGAGCATCAGGAAGATGCCGAGGACGACGGCGCCGAATACCAGCACGTAGCCGACCTCGAGCGCCACCCGCATCAGCAGCCTGACCGCTTCGGACAACAGCCCCTCGCTGGTGCGGGTGCGCAGGTCCTCGCGCCACCCGCGCGAAGCCCGCCGTACGACCAGCTCCACGAGCGCCGCGACGACGAGGGCGAGGACGAACATGCCCAGCGACATCCCCAGTACGCCGATGCCGTCGGGCTCGCTCAGGTTGCCGACCACGCCCCGGACCGCCGCCGGCATCGTCACGACGGCCGCTACGATCTCGACGATGCCGTCGCGAGCCGCGCCGGCGCCCCGGTGCACTGCGCCGAGCATGCCCGTGGCGGAAGTCGCCTGCTGCTTCCCGGCGGGTTGTGCCGCGGTCCGGTCGAGCTGCTGCAGCAGGAGGCTGCGGACTTCCTGGTCCGACAGCCGCGACACCAGCTCGCGCGCCGCCTCGGGGGTCAGGGGCTCGGGCAGCTTCGCGGCGGCGGGCGCGGCATCCTTCGCCAAGGCCATGCCGCACTGCAACGCGACGAGAACGATGCACGCGACGACGAGCGCCGGAAGACGGCGCCAGGGGGAGGCGAGGGGAGCCATGCGATTGCCCGAGGGAACGCCGGCAATCATGGGCCGCCCCGGTCGGGACGGTCAACCCCGGGCGACGCCAGGCGCCGTGACCGTGCCCGGGCGTCGCCCCCCGCGTGGTCGCGCGCGCCGTCAGTGCGGCGCGTAACCGGGCGCCTTCAGCGCCCCCTGCTTGAACGCCCGCGACGCGGTCTGGTAGTAGGCGATCGCCTCGTCGGCCAACGCCTGCGAAAGCGGCGCCGGGGCCGTCTCGAAGGTGGCGGGATCCACGCGGAACGACTCGACCTTGCGGCCGGGGGACAGCACGACGAGCGTGTCGTCGCGAAGGTAGCCGAGCGACTGGTAG
The DNA here is from genome assembly GCA_963765065.1 of uncultured beta proteobacterium. Taxonomy (GTDB): domain Bacteria; phylum Pseudomonadota; class Gammaproteobacteria; order Burkholderiales; family Casimicrobiaceae; genus VBCG01. The sequence continues at coordinate 861,801 of CAVXVH010000020.1, forward strand.
TTGCTGATGAAGGCGCGGGCGGGCGCCATCGGCAGCTCGAACACCGAGCGGCCGAAGAAGTGGTCGTCACCCTCGACGCGCAGCACGTCGAGGAGTGTGGGCGGCAGGTCGATCTGGCTCGCCACCGGTTCGTAGACTCCGGGGCTCACATGCTTCGGCGCGTAGAAGACGAGCGGTATGCGGTAACCCGCCACCGGCAGCTTGCTCTTGCCCGCGACCGCGGCGCAGTGATCGGCGAGGAACACGAACAGCGTGTCGTCGAACCAGGGCCGGCGGCGAGCCTCCTCGACGAAGCGGCCGATCGCCCAGTCGGTGTACTTGACGGCCCCCTCGCGACCCCCCGGCGACTTGATGTCGATGCGCCCGTCCGGGTAGGTGAACGGGCGGTGGTTCGAGGTCGTCATGATGTGGGTGAACGTGCGCTTGCCCTGCGCGACGTTCGCCTCGATCACGGTGAGCGCGTTGTCGAACAGCGCTTCGTCGGCCACGCCCCAGACGTTCTCGAACACGATCGACGCCTTCGGGAACTCGGTGCGGTCGACGACGCGGTAGTCGTTGGCATCGAAGTACGCGTTCATGTTGTCGAAGTAGCCGTAGCCGCCGTAGACGAAGGCGGTGGCGAAGCCCTGGTGCTCGAGGATCTCGCCGATCGTCGCCAGGTGGTCGTTGCCTGGCCGGCGCACGATGGCCTGGCCCGGCACGGGCGGCGTGCCGAGCGAGGTGGCCTCCAGGCCGCGCACGGTACGCGTGCCGGTCGCGTAGAAGTTCGCGAACCGCAGGCCCGCGCGGGCGAGGCGGTCGAGCCGGGGCGTCAGGCCCTGCGACGAGCCGTAGGCGCCGAGGAATTGCGCGGACAGGCTCTCGACCGTCACCATCACCACGTGCCGCGGCATCGACGGCATGATCGGCAGGTGCGGCTCGGTGCCTTCGTGTGCCGCGCCCGTGATGTCGGAGTCGCGTGCGAGCGGCTTGCGCTCGACGCCGAGCGACTTCAGGATGTGATCGGCACGGTCCTGGTCGATGGTTGCGTAGAAGCGGTCGTAGTCAAGCTCGTTGCGGCGAAATGCCGCGACGAACGTGAAGATGCCGTTGCCGGAGAGCTCGTCGGCGTAGGCGTTGCCGATGCCGCCCATCTGGTCGACGCTCGCGGCGGTCAGCACCGCGGCGGGGACGGCGATCGCGGCGAGGGCGTAGCCCGCGCGCCGGCGGCGCGACACGGGCAGTGCGTCCGCGCGGGCGAGCGCCGGGCGCAGCAGCGTCGCGATCACGATCGCGGCGAGCGCGATCGCGCCGACGATCCATCCCACCGGGTAGGACTCGCGGACGTTGCCGATCACTTCGCGGGTGTAGACCAGGTAGTCGACCGCGATGAAGTTGAAGCGGGTGGCGAACTCGAGCCAGAACGTCGCCTCGGCGAGCGCGACGAACAGCAGCGCGAACACCGCGAGCGCGAGCCAGGCGACGCGCAATCCACGGTGGATGCGCGTCGCCCGCACGCGGTTCGGCAGCAGCGCTTCGTAGAGCCAGACCGGCGCGACGAGCGCCGCAAGTACCGCGAGGTCGAACCATAGCCCCTTGGCGAAGATCGCCGGCCAGTCGGCGAGGGGCACGGCATCGAGGCCCGTCCACAGCGCGAGGCCGACGCGCGTCAGGGCGAAGATCGCGAGGACGACGAGTGCGTAGAGAGCCGGTAGGTGCAAACGGGGGGATGCGACGCGTGGCAGTGCAAGGAGTATAGGCCGGACCGTCCGCAGGATCGCGTGACACGAGTCACCCATCGCGCGCGTCGTTTCGTCGCGGAATACGGCAACCGTACAATGCGAGGGCGCCTATCCCGGCCGTGCGCGAGTTCGTCGCGGCCGGTCCGGCAGAGGACCCCATCTCCCCCGACACGACCATGCGCGTCCTCGTCCTCGGCAGTGGCGTGATCGGCACCTGCTCCGCCTACTACCTCGCGCAGGACGGGCACGAGGTCGTCGTGCTCGACCGGCAGCCCGGCGCGGGGCTCGAGACGAGCTTCGCCAACGCGGGCGAGGTGTCGCCTGGCTATGCGTCGCCGTGGGCCGGGCCCGGCGTGCCGGTCAAGGCGATCAAGTGGCTGCTGATGCGTCATCGGCCGCTGGTGGTGCGGCCGCGGATCGACCCGTCGATGTGGCGCTTCGTCGCGTCGATGCTCGCCAACTGCACCGAGGCGCGCTATCGCCTGAACAAGAGTCGCATGGTGCCGCTCGCGGAGTACAGCCGCGATTGCCTGCAGGCGCTGCGCCGGGAGACGGGCATCGCCTACGACGAGCGCAGCCTCGGCACATTGCAGCTGTTCCGCACGCAGCAGCAGGTCGATGGCACGGCCAAGGACATCGAGATCCTGCGCGAGTTCGGTGTGCGCTACGAACTCCTCGATCGCAAGGGCATCGTCGCGGTGGAACCGGCGCTCGCCGACGTGCGCGAGAAGTTCGTCGGCGCGCTGCGCCTGCCCGGCGACGAAACGGGCGACTGCCACAAGTTCACGACAGCCCTCGCCGCGATGGCGATCGAGGCGGGCGCCGCGTTCCGCTTCGGCGTGCGCATCGACGGCCTGCTCGCCGAGGGGGACCGTGTCATCGGCGTGCGTACCGGCGCGGGGACGATGAAGGGCGATGCCTATCTCGTCGCGCTGGGCAGCCACTCGCCGCAACTCGTCCGCCCCCTCGGGATCCGGCTGCCGGTGTATCCGGTGAAGGGCTACTCGATCACGGTGCCGATCGACGATCCCGCCGGCGCTCCCGAGTCGACGGTGATGGACGAGACCCACAAGGTGGCGATCACGCGGCTGGGCAACCGCATCCGGGTCGGTGGCACCGCGGAGCTCGCCGGCTTCGACCTGCGCCTGCGCGATGCCCGGCGCGCCACGCTCGAGCACGTTGTCACCGACCTGTTCCCCCGCGGCGGCGACGTGCGTCGCGCCGAATTCTGGACCGGCTTGCGGCCGATGACGCCGGACGGCCCGCCGGTGCTCGGGCCGACCCGGTACCGGAACCTCCATCTCGCGACCGGCCACGGCACCCTCGGCTGGACGATGGCGGCGGGTACCGGGCGCGTCGTGACCGACGTGATTGCCGGGCACCCGCCCGGCGTGAGCCTCGACGGATTGACGCTCGCCCGCTACGGGTGAGTCGACGCGCACGGGTCGCCGGTATGTGCGCCGCTCGCGGGCAGGGCATCCGCCGCTCGCGGATCACTTTGACGAAAGGGTGGCCCACCAAGGGCGGCGGCCCCCCGCGCCGGATCCACAAGGTGGAGACAAGCCATTGATTTCACAGGGCAGCCCGATCGTGGGGGATTCGGCACGACAATTGCACTAGCCAGGTGCGTCCGGCGTGCCGGCGGGTCGACCGCCGGGGCACTGCCGCGCGCGTTCCGCACCTGGCTGCGATGACCCCCCCGACCACCATCGCCGATCTCGCCCGCGTTCCACGCCCGCCGCGCGCCACGACGTCGATCCACGCGCTCGCGATGGCCACGCGCGAGCGCGACCGCAGGCTGTTCTTCGCGGCGTTCGCGTTCGCGATCGCGATGCTGCTGCTGGTGCCGTTCGCCGTGCTCGCGGCCGATCCGCTGCCGGCGCGTCTTGCCGAGATCGAGGGCCGGCTGGTGGCGTTTCCACGCGCCACGGCCACCGAGCTCGCCCAGATCGCCGCCGACGAAGCGCCACCCGGGGAAGCGCTCGACCGGCAGGTCAGGACGATGTACGGGCAGGCGCTGGTGCTGTCGAACCGGACCACCGAGGCGCTGGAGCTTGCGGACCGCATGCAGGCCGCCGGTGCCGGCGGCAACGACCCGGCGTGGCGCGCCAGCGCGCTCCTCATCCGCAGCGAGTACGAGTCGTGGGCCGGCAACTCCGCGAAGGCGCACGAGCTTGCGGCGCACGCCCGCGAAGTCGCCGCACCGTCGGACGACGAGTACGTGCGCTTCGCCACGGCCTACGCCGCCGGCGTCACCGCCCGCATGATGGGACGCGTCGAGGTGTCGCTCGCGAGCCTCGAGGAGGCCCGCGCGCTGGCGGAGCTCGCGCAAAGCCCCTACCGCCAGGCTTCGGCCTTCTACCAGCTCTCCGTGCTCGACATGATGCTGCGGCAGGCCGATCGGGCGTACGAGAACGCGCTTGCCGCCCATCGCCACGCCAAGGCGGCGGGCAGCGCGTTCGGCATGGTGCGCGCGAAGATGGCGGAGTCGGCCGCGCTGGAGGCGCTCAATCGGCCCCGCCAGGAGCTCGCCGCGCTGCAGGAGGCGCTCGCCACCGCACGGGGTGCCGGTTCGCGCGTGGCCGAGGCGCTGGCGGTGGTCAACCTCGCCGACGTCTACCTGCGCCGCAAGGACTACCGCAGGGCGCACGAGCTCGCCAGGGAGGCGCTGGACCTCGGCCGCAGCCTCGACGACCTGGCCATGATGTCGGTCGCCAAGCTCAACATGGGCCTGGCGTTGCTCGGGATGGGTCGCATCGACGCCGGCCGCCGCATGGCCGACGAGGCGGTCGCCGAGTACGAGCGCACCGGCGCCACCGCCGAGATCGCCGAGACGCTGCGCGAATACGGCAACTACCTGGAGCAGGCGGGCGACTTCAAGTCGGCGCTCGTGGTGTTCCATCGCCAGCAGAAGCTCACCGGGGAGCTCGCGCTCGCCGACCGCGAGAAGAAGGTGCTGGAGTTGCAGGGCAGGTACGAATCCGACAAGCGCAAGCGCGAGATCGAGCTCCTCAACCGCGAGCGCGACCTGCAGTCGGCCGAGCTGCGCAACCGCGAGCTGGAGCAGCGCGTGTGGTGGTCGCTCGCCGCCGTCTTCGGGCTGTCGTTCTTCGTGATCGCGGTGCTCTACCAGAAACTGCGCGCGACCAATCGGCTGCTCGCGCAGAAGAACGCCGCGCTGTTCCTGCAGAGCAGCCGCGATCCGCTGACCGCGCTCTACAATCGACGCCACTTCCAGGAGTTCATCCGCGACCTGCCGGCACCGACCGAGCGCCGGCGCGGGCCGGGCGAAGGCGGGGTGCAGGCGCTGCTGCTGATCGACATCGACCACTTCAAGCAAATCAACGATCGCCACGGTCACGCGGCGGGCGACGCGGTGCTGATGGCGGTGGCGCAGCGGCTGCGCGACACGCTCCGCGAGACCGACATGATCGTGCGCTGGGGCGGCGAGGAGTTCCTGGTGTTCGTGCCGGTCGCGCCGCTGGATCGCATGGACGAGATCGTGCTGCGCATCATGAGCGCGATCAACGCCGAGCCGATCGGGTACATGGGGCAGGACATCCGGGTGACGGCGTCGATCGGCTACCTGCCGATGCCCCTGCCGCCCGACAACTTCCGGCTCAACTGGGACGGCGCGATCCGCCTGGTGGACAAGGCGCTCTACATGGCCAAGAGCCATGGCCGCAACCGTGCCTACGGCATCGCCGCCCTGAACGCGCGGGGCAGCGACCCGGAGCACGGCGTCGAAGGCGACCTCGAGGCTGCCTGGCGGGAGGGCGTCGTCGAACTGCGCCTGCTGCTCGGCATGCCGATCGCGGACGACCCCGGTCCGATCGCCAAGGCGGTGGCACAGGTACACTGACCCGCTGGGGCGAGCGCCGGGTGGCCGGTGCGACCGGGCTCGCCGACGTGCGCGCGCGCACGACGAGGGAGAGCCACGCGATGGACAAGCCGGATCGGAAGCGCCTGCAGGAATTCCTCGAGCCGTACCGGGTGACGAAGGGCAAGGGTTTCCGGCTCGCGCACCGCGATCCCGGTGACACGCACGGCCTCACCTCGGAGCACAAGGGTCGCGCCGCCGAGATGCTGGCACGCGGCGTCGACTGGCTCGCGGAGGAGCAGGAGAAGCTCTACGCGCAGGATCGGTGGGGCGTGCTGCTCGTGTTCCAGGCGATGGACGCCGCGGGCAAGGACAGCACGATCAAGCACGTGATGTCCGGCGTGAATCCGCAGGGCGTGCAGGTGACGTCCTTCAAGGCGCCGTCGTCCGAGGAGCTCGACCACGACTTCATGTGGCGCTGCATGAAGGCGCTGCCCGAGCGGGGCCGCATCGGCATCTTCAACCGCAGCTACTACGAGGAAGTGCTGGTCGTGCGGGTGCACCGGGAGTTGCTCGCCAAGCAGAAGCTGCCGCAGCGGGCGGTGACGAAGGACATCTGGAAGGAGCGCTGCGAGGACATCGCGAGCGTCGAGCGGTACCTTGCGCGCAACGGCTACCTGATCCTCAAGTTCTTCCTCCACGTCTCGCGCGACGAGCAGAAGAAGCGCTTCCTGGAGCGGCTGGACGAGCCGGAAAAGCACTGGAAGTTCGAGCCCAACGACGTGCGCGAGCGCGCGCACTGGGACGCCTACCAGGCGGCCTACGAGGACGCGATCCGCCGCACCGCGGCTCCGCACGCACCGTGGTATGTCGTGCCGGCGGACGCCAAGTGGTTCACGCGGATGGTGGTCGCCGCCGCGATCGTCGATGGCATGGAACGGCTCCGCCTCGAGTACCCGGCGGTGGATGCCGCGGTGCAGGAGGAATTCGCGGGATGCCGCAAGTGGCTGCTCGAGGAGCCGTCCTGACGCGGCTGCGCGCTCGCGGCGGCGGCGCGGGCGCGTTGAGCCGGCCGCTCCGGAGCGACGCGGTCGCGCGCCGCGGGCGTGGTTCGTTGTAGGAACGCGACGACGCGCCACGTCGGTGAACGTGTAGGACAACGGCCGACAGCGGTGCGGGAGGACGGCCGATCCCGTCGTGCCGCTACCGCGACCACAATGCCGCATCCGGTGATCATCCAGCCGGGGCGAGGACATCGATGATCGAACACGTCGCATCCGACAGCGTCACTCTGCCGTTCGCCGCGGCGGCGCGCGCGGCCTCGGCACCGGCCCCGGGCCGCTTCGGCGTCCTCTGGGGGGCGTCGCCGGCGATGCGCGAGGTCTACCGGCGCATCGACAAGGTCGCTGCCACCACGGCCACGGTGCTCATTGCCGGCGAGTCGGGCAGCGGCAAGGAGCTCGTCGCGCGCACCATCCACGACCGGAGTCCGCGTGCCGGGGCGCCCTTCGTCGCGGTCAATTGCGGCGCGATTCCGGCCAACCTGATCGAGGCGGAGCTGTTCGGCTACGAGAAGGGGGCCTTCACCGGCGCGGCGCGACAGCACCGTGGCTGCTTCGAGCGCGCCGAAGGCGGCACGCTGTTCCTCGACGAGATCACCGAGATGGCTCCGGAAATGCAGGTGCGGCTGCTGCGCGTGCTCGAGACCGGCACGTACCACCGGGTCGGCGGCGAGGACGAGCTCCGCGCACGTGCGCGCATCGTCGCCGCGACCAACCGGGATCCGCAGCAGGCGGTCCGCGAGGGCCGTCTGCGCGAGGACCTGCTCTATCGGCTCGCGGTGTTCCCGATTGCCCTGCCGCCGCTGCGCGAGCGCGAGGGCGACGCCGAGCTCCTGGCCGAGCGCTTCCTCGCCGGCCTGAACGACGAGGAGGGCACGCGCAAGGCCTTCACCCGCCAGGCGATGGCGACCATCCGCGCCTACCCGTGGCCAGGCAATGTGCGCGAACTGCGCAACGCCGTCCAGCGCGCGTACATCCTCGCCGACGACGAGGTGGAGCTCGACTTCGGCGACCTTGCCGGTGAGGGCGCCGACGACACATACCTGCGCGTTCCGGTAGGCACGCCGCTCGCGGAAGTCGAACGCAGGGTGATCTACGCCACGCTCGACCAGTGCGGCGGACAAAAGAAGCGCTGCGCCGAGGTGCTCGGCATCAGCCTGAAGACGCTCTACAACCGGCTCGCCGCCTACCAGGGCGCGTCGCGTGGCGACGCCGCCCTCCGCTGACGGGGAGCACCGATGATCCGCATCCTCATCGCCGACGACCACGCCATCGTGCGCGCGGGCCTCAAGCAGTTCATCGCCGACCAGCCGGACATGGAGGTCGCGGGCGAGGCGGCGACCGGGGCGGAGGCCGTCCAACTGGTGCGCGGCGCGGAGTTCGACGTCGTGCTGCTCGACATCTCGATGCCCGACCGCAACGGCATCGACACGCTGAAGACGCTGAAGCAGCTGCGTCCGACGCTGCCTGTGCTGATGCTGTCGGGCTTCGCCGAGGACCAGTACGCGGTCAACCTGCTGCGCGGGGGCGCGTCCGGGTATCTCAACAAGGAGGCGGCGTCGACGCAGCTCGTCGGCGCGATCCGGACCGTGGTGCGCGGGCGCAAGTTCGTCAGCCCGGCGCTCGCGCAGATCCTTGCCGACGGCGTGACGGGCGATGCGGAGCGCCCCCTCCACGCGGAGCTCTCGCAGCGGGAGTTCCAGATCTTCTGCAAGCTCGCGGCCGGCGCCGCGGTGTCGAAGATCGCCGACGAGCTGTTCCTCTCGGTGAAGACCGTGAGCACCTACCGGACGCGCGTTCTCGAGAAGATGGGGATGAAGTCGAACGCCGACCTGACCTACTACGCCATCAAGAACGGGCTGATCGAGTGACCATCCGACGGCCGGAGGCTCGATGTCGGACAAACACCGACACCACCCGTCGCGACCCTCTGGTAGCGTGGTCGGAGTTCGTCCGTCGAACGCCGTCCAACGGCGGCGGTCTCACCACCGCACAGGAAGCTGGCTGCAATGTGTCGCGCCCTCCGGCGCCCGTCGAATCGTCGAACATGAGCGAACCGATACTCCGCGTCGTCCTCGTCGAGGACTCGCCGCGCATACGAGCGCGCATCGCGGAGTCGCTCTCCGAGATGCCCAACGTGTGCATCGCCGGCGAGGCCGAGACCGAGCGCGAAGCGATCGCCCTGCTCGAGCGCGGCGACTGGGACGCCGTCGTGCTCGACCTGCAGTTGAAGCAGGGCACGGGCATCAGCGTGCTCAAGGCGCTGCGGTCGCATCCACGCCCGTCGGGCACGCGGGTGATCGTGTTCACGAACTACGCGTTCCCCCAGTACCGCGACCGCAGCATGGCGCTTGGTGCCGATTTCTTCTTCGACAAGTCGCGGGAGTTCCACCGGGTTCGCGAGGTGCTCGCGGACATGGCAGGTTCCGCGCCCGTAGCCGGCTGACGGGCATCGCGTGCGTCGCGTCGCGGAGCCCGCCGCGGAACCTGCTGCCGTACCGGACCTGCCGCCCGAGGCGGCCACGCAACGGTACGGCGCGGTCGAGATCGCCATCCTGGTGCTCGCCTCGCTCGCCGCCATCGCGGCGGCCAAGATCGCCGAGCCGTTCCTGGTGCCGCTGCTCGCGGGGATTCTGCTGGCCTACCCGCTGCGGCCGGCGGTGAGCGCGCTCGAGCGCCTGCGCCTGCCGCGCTTCGGTGGGGCCACGCTCGTCATGGCGGCGCTGCTGGGCATTGCCGGCGCGTCCGCCTACGTGCTGCACGACGAGCTCGACGACGCGCTCGCCCAGTTGCCCGGGGCCGCGCGCAAGATCCGCATCGCGTTCGAACGCGAGGCCGCGCAGAAGGCCGGACCGATCGCCAACGTCAAGGAAGCGGCGGAGGAACTCGAACGCGCAGTCGAGGCGCCGGCGCGGCGACCGGGCGAGCGCGCGGCGGCGCCGCCACCCGCGCCCGCGCCGGGGGCGCAGATCCAGTCCTTCGTGACGCGCCAGACGGCGGGCGCTCTGACCGTGGCCGGCCAGATCGGCGTGGCGCTCCTGCTCACCTATTTCCTGCTCGGCACGGGCGACGCGTTCCGGCGCAAGTGCGCACGCATCGCGGGTACCTCGCTCGCCCGACGACGGGTCACGGTCGAGGTCCTGAACGAAATCGACGCGCAGGTACAGGCCTACATGCTGATCCTGGTCCTGCCCAACGTCCTCATCGGCATCCTGACCTGGCTCGCGCTGGCGGCCTTCGGCTTGCCCAACGCCGGTCTGTGGGGAGCGTTCGTCGGCGGTGTCCACATCCTGCCCTACGTGGGCACGGTGATCGGCGCGATCGCCGTCGGCGCGGCGTCGCTGGTGTCGAACGGCAGTCTCGCGGATGCGGCGTTGGCCATGGGCATCGTGGTCGCGATCTCGACGGCGATCGGCATGGGTCTCGCCACGTGGATGCAGGGGCGGGCGTGCCGAATGAACATCGTTGCCGTGTACGTCGGGCTCATGTTCTTCGGCTGGCTCTGGGGCGGATGGGGCCTCGTGCTCGGTTTTCCGCTGCTCGCGGTGCTGAAGAGCATCGCCGATCGCGTCGACGCGATGCTGCCGATCCGCGAGCTCCTCGCCGCCTGACGTGAACCTGCGCAGACGGCACCGCCATCGCCTGGCGATGCCGTCCACCCTGGTGCGGACCGTGGGGAGCGGCGTTGCGGCGGCCCGTGGCGCGACCCTCCGCGCCCCGGCGCCGCTCCGCCGTCAATGCGCTATGCGTCGCCGAGCAGCGCCGCCCGGCGCTCGCGCATCTGCGCACCGAGCGACTTCAGGTCCATTCCCGACCTGCGCAGCTTGGGGAACATCTCGTCGTGCTCCTCCTTCACGTGGTGCTTGACGTACTCGCCGAGCACGGCGACCTTGGCGTCGTACCGGGCGTCGCCGGGCGACGCCGATTCGAGCTGCGCGATGAGGTCCTTCGCCGTCGTGTGCTCGACCTCCGCTTCGTCGAGGAGTTCGTGGCCCTTCTCGCCGAGCGCGTCGCGCGCCGCCGGGTAGAGCAGCTCCTCCTCGAGCGTCGCGTGGATCGTCAGCTCCACGCAGATTTCGTCGACGAGCGCCTGCTTCTGCGTGTGATTGGCGTCGTCCTTGATCTTGTCGAAGCGCTTGAACAGGGCGTCGACGCGCTTGTGGTCCTCGCGCAGCATCACGATGGCGTCCGGGCCGCTGGCGCGGCGCGGTGCCGCTCCGGCGGAGCGAGTGGGAGGGCGCTTGCGCGCGGTGCGGGAGGCGGTGATGGTGGTCATGGCGGGCTCCTTGCGGGATGGTCGGTGGGTGAACTCGGCGTGAGGCCGCGAAGCGACCGTGCGAGGCTGCCGGCGATGTGTCCGTTGCCGCGGCGCGAGCCGATCGTTCGATCGCAAGCGTGCCTGCATGGGACTGCCGGCGCGATCGGTCGGCCGCGCGAATGCGTGTCAGCGCTGCGCCTACGTGCCTGGCTCGACCCGCCAGCAGGGTGGCCTCGCGGCGCCGGTCCCCCTGCAACCGGTCGCGTGGGGCCTCGCGCTGCCGGCCGTCAGGAGGCCGCGGATCCCGGCGTCGCGTCGGGCAATCCGGGAGCGGGCGCGACGAGTGGCACGTGCACTTCGATCAACGTGCCGCCTTCGCGGCGGCGCCTGATCGAGAATTCGCCGTGCAGCGCCCGCACGCGCTGGCGCATGCCGCTGATGCCGTGCGACAGGCGATTGCCGTGCGCGTTGTCCGGGATGCCGATCCCGTCGTCCTCGATGACCAGCATCACCGAACCGTCGGCGACCGCGAGGTCGACGCTGACCCGACTCGCGCGCGCGTACTTGAGCACGTTGGTCAGCGCCTCCTGCAGGATGCGGAACAGGGCGATCGATACCGTCGGCGGAATCGCGGCGTCGTCTTCCGGGGTGGCGATCTCGCACGCGAGGCCGGCGCGATCGCAGATCTCGTGCAGCTGCCATTCGAGCGCGGCCGACAGCCCCAGGTTGTCGAGCAGCGTCGGTCGCAGCTCCTCGATGATGCGGCGCTTGATTTGCACGCCGTCGTCGAGCGTCTTCAGCGCACGCTCGAGCTTGGCCGCAGCGGCCGTATCCACCCGCCTCACGCGCTCCTCGGCCCAATTGACGTCCATCTTCGCCGACACGAGGATGCCGCCCAGCTCGTCGTGGATGTCGCGGGCGAGCTTCGCGCGTTCCTCCTCGCGCACGGTCTGGAGGTAGTTGGAGAGCTCGGTCAGTGCCGCCGTGCGCTCGTCGACCAGCGACTCCAGGCGCTGCTGCTCCTGCTGGAGCGTCAGGCTGCGCTGCTCGCGTGCGCGCATGTCGCGTCGCACGAGCCCCCACAACACCAGCAGCAGCACGACCGTCACCAGGGTCATCGCCTGCATGCCGAAGCGGGCGAACCGCACGTCGTTGGACCAGCGTGACGCCGCCTCCTCGAATTGCCGGCGGTGGGTCGCCGACAGCTGGTCGACCTCGTCGCGGATCGCGGTCATCGCGCGCTGGCCGATGCCGGTTTCCGTCAGCGTCTGGGCGGCGCTGGCCCCCTGCTTCTCGTAAAGGTCGAGCGTTGCCTCCATCTCGGCGAGCTTCTTTCCGACCAGATTGTTGAAGCGGCCGACGATCTCGCGCTGCTGCGGGGTGCCCTGCTTGACGAGCAGCTCGCGCAGCGCCGAAATCGACTGGCCGATCGCCGGTACGGCCGCTTCGTACGGTTCGAGATACTCGCGGCGGCCGGTGAGCAGGTAGCCGCGCTGCCCGCCTTCCGCGCCCACGATCTGCGCCAGCGTTGCGTGCAGCGTCGCCTGCATCTCGAGCGCCACCGACATCTCCCGGTTCGCCTGTTCGAGCCGGCGGTAGGCGAGCTCGGCGTAGGCGGCAATGGCGATCGACACGACGATGCCGAGCGCCAGGGGCACCGCGACGAGTGGGGGAATCTGCAGGCGTTTCACGCGTGCGTGCCGGCGTTCGGGAGCGGCTTCAGCGTGCGGCGGCGGGGAGCTTCGCCAACAGTGCGGCCTTGCGGATGAAATCCTGCTCGACGAAGTCGACCGCCCGCTCGCCGGTGAGCGCCACCACTTCCACGCCCTGCTCGACCAGCCGCGAGCGGAGCAGCGAGTCGCTCAATGTGGCAGCGACGGCGCGGCCGATGCGCGCCCGCAACGGCGCCGGCAGCTGGGGGGGCGCCACGAGGCCCGCCCAGACGACGAACGACTGTCCGGGAAACGTTTCGGCCAGTGCCGGCACGTCGGGCATGCGCGGATGGCGCTTCAGCGACGTCACGGCAATGATGCGCCGCGTCCGGGCCTGATGGTCGATCGCGCTCGGTATGCCGTCGAAGACGACGGCGATGGACCGGTCGTCCAGCTTGGGGTAGGCGTCGGCCACTGTCGTGAACGGCTCGTGCACCAGGTCGAGCCCCTCGGTCTGGCGCAGGAACTCGCCGGTGAAGTGCGCGGCCGTGCCGGCGCCGGCCGTCGCGTAGCGCAGCGGTCGACGCTGCGCGCGCGCCCACTCGATCCACGAGGCGAGGGTCGCCGGCGCGTCCGCGGCAACGGCCATCGCGTTGGCGTAGGTGCCGACGATCCCGAGCCAGTCGAAGTCCCGGAACACGTCGTAGGCGCGTGGGCGCTTGAGCAGCGTGGCCGACACGATCGGCGTGCTCACGGCGAGTCCGAGCGTACGGCCATCGGCGGCGGCGGTGGCCACCGTGTCCATGCCGGTGACGCCACCCATGCCCGGCAGGTTGACGACGTTCACCGTCGTGTCGAGGTAACGCTCGAGAAACGTCGCGAGCAGGCGGCCGAGTCGGTCGGACGCGCCGTTCTCGGGGTAGGGCACGATCAGGCGCACGTCGCCGAGCTTGGTGTCGCCGCTCGCTTGCGCGCGCGCCGGACCGGCAGCGAGCGCGCCGGCGAGGGCGAGTGCGCGCAGGACGGCGCGTCTGACGGGATCGTTCAAGGGGCGCGTCTCGTTGAAACCGGCGTTGCCTCGGCACCGCGTTGGCGCGAGGTGCGTGGGCGATTCTAGCGAATCGTCGTGCGAAGCGCTGCACGGACGTCCAATCTGCGTTTCGCCGGCGATCCTGGCGACCGTCGTCACCGGAACCGATGCGGGAAACGGCAGTGTACAGGTCCCGTACGCGAGGCGGCCCGAGGCCGCCCCCTTGGCGGGACCTCACGCGGAACGCGCGCTGTCGGCAGATGCGCCGTTGTCCTACAAGCCGTCGCGGCATCCGTGCATCGACCGGCATCGCGCGGCGCACGACACTGCGTCTTCGGGAGGGAAGAGGGTTCTTCGATGGCACCGGAAGCGGCGGGTTCCCAGGGAGGCTTCGCAACAACGCGGGCCGCGCTCGACTATCCACGTCCGCGACTGGGGGCACTGATCGGCGGCGCAGTGCTGATCGCCCTGCTCTACTACGGCCGCGACGTGCTCGCGCCGTGCGCGCTCGCGGTGCTGCTCGCGTTCCTCCTCGATCCATTGGTGACCCGCTTGCGGCGCATCGGCGCGTCGCAGGGGCTTGCGGTCGCACTCGCCCTGTCGCTGACGATGACTGCACTCGCGGCGGCGTCCTGGCTGGTCGTGCGCCAGGTCACGGCGCTGGGCAGGGATCTCCCCGCCTACCAGACGACGATCTACAGCAAGATCCGCGGCATGACCAGGCTGACTGCGGAGAGCACGGTCGTCGGCGATGCCTCTCGCGTCATCGACGCCGTCAGCGCGGAGTTGGACAGCGCGCGCCGCGAGGCGAAGGCCGCGAAGTCGACGACGCCCACCGTCGCGCCTCAGCCCGTCGTCCTGGACGAGACGCCGGAGAGCGTGTGGGAATCCACGAAGGCGCGCGTGATGTCGGCGCTCGGTGCGTTGACGATGGCGGGCATCGTCGTGCTGATCCTGGTACTGGTGCTGCTCCAGCGCAATGACTTGCGGGACCGGCTCATACGCCTCGCGGGAGACGATCTGCACCTGACCACCGATGCGATGGACGAGGTGGCGCTGCGAGTGGGGCGGTATCTGCGCACGCAGCTGCTCATCAACGTCCTCTACGGCGTTCCCATGGCCGCCGGACTGTTCCTGATCGGCGTGCCCGGCGCGCTGATGTGGGGGATGCTCGCGGCGCTGCTGCGCTTCGTCCCCTACGTCGGTCCGGCGATTGCCGCGATGTTCCCCCTCGTCCTGTCCGCAGCGGTGGATCCGGGCTGGACGATGCTGCTCTGGACCGCGCTGCTCGTCGTCACTCTGGAGCTGGTGAGCAACAATGTCGTCGAACCGTGGCTCTATGGCGCAAGCACCGGGCTCTCGGCGCTTGCGATCGTCGTTTCCACGATCTTCTGGACGGCGCTGTGGGGTCCCATCGGCCTGGTGCTGTCGACCCCGATGACGGTATGTCTCGCGGTGATCGGGCGTCACGTGCCGCAATGGGCGTGGCTGGACGTGCTGCTCGGCAACGCACAGCCCATCGACGACGCGACGCGCCTTCATCAGCGATTGCTGGCGGGCGACGTCGAGGAGGCGATCGAGCTCGCGACCCGCAGCATCGAGTCGAGCGGGGTGTCGGACTTCTACAGCGATGCCGCCGTGCCGGCGCTGCGCCAGGCCGTCCAGAGCTATGCCAATGCGGCGCGTGTCGAGCATCGACATCGCGTCAACAGCGGCATGTCGACGCTCGTCAGGACGCTTCGCGAAGAGTTTCAGGGCGCCAAGGAACCGCACAAGCAGCGCGTGCTGTGCCTGGGCGCGCGCTGGGAAGTCGATGCGCTCGCCGCGGAAATGCTTGCTCACGCGTTGACCATGGAAGGGATTCCCGCGCGAGCGCTCGCGAATACCACGGGAGCCAACGACGACATCGGGCATCTCGATGTCGGCGACGCCGACACGGTCTGCCTGTCGCTGTTCAGCCCGTCGCCGGACGCCAAGGTGCGCTACATCGCGCGTCGTCTCAAGCGCCTTCGCCCCGACCTGCGGGTGCTCGCGGCGATGTGGAACGCGCCTGCGTCGCTTACCGGCCCGGACGCCGCCGCGACGCTGGGCGTGGATGGCACCGCGCTGTCGTTGCGCGAGGCCGTGCAAAGGGTTGCCGCGTGGAGTCCGGGAGCGGTGGCCGCAGAGGTCGAGGGACAAACCGCTGCAATCGGCGACGCGCCCCCGGTGCCAACGCGGGCCATCGCATCGGATCAGGCAGCCGATCTGCGAAGCCACCTGCTGCGGTCGGCACAGCATGTGGCCGAAGTGTTCGACGTCTCGCTGACCGCGGTCACGCTGACCGATCCCGCCGTGCAGGTGTGGTTCGACCGCGCTCAGGCGGGTGCCGGCACCGAAACGGGGTCGTTGCCGCCGTGCTGCGATGCCTTGAATGCGGCAGTCCTGGCCGACGGCGGCACGCTGTCGTCCGAAGACCTGGCACGCGATCCGCGATTCGCCGACGCGGCTGTCGCGACACCGGTCGTGGCGGCCGAGCGGCTGCGGTTCTTCGCCGGCACGCCGCTCGAGCTCGCCAGCGGCCAAGTGGTCGGCACGCTCTGCCTGTACGATCGGGTGCCGCGCGCGTTGGGCAACGACGAGCTTGCGCTGCTCGCGACGATGGGGCGCGAAATGGTCGCGCCGTTGGAGGCCGCGGCTGCCGAAGGGCGTCGGCCGACGCCGCGGATCGCGTCGTCGACCCAACGACCGTGGCAGCCGGACACGGCGACGTCGTGACGGTTCGCTGACGGGACACCGCGGGGCGGGCGCGCTGCGCGCACAGCCCCGCAACCGGTGCCGGGAGAATGGGAATTCAGCGGCGGGACACGAGCAGCGCGACCAGAATGCCCGCGGCCGCGGCGATCGCGATAGCCTTCCAGGGTTCATCGCGTACATAACGCTCGGCACGCTCGCGCGCAACGTGCGCGCGATCCGCGGCGCTCTCGCGGGCAGCGCCAAGGCTGCGCTGCGCATTCGTGAACGCACGCTCGAGCTGGTCGCGCGCCACCGCGGCGCCATCGCCGGTGAGCGATTTCGCCTGGCCCATGAGCCGCTCGAGGTCGGCCCCGAATTGCTTGAGGTCGGCCAGGAAGCGTTCGTTTGCCACGGCCTCCGGTGCCGGGATCAGTCGCTGCCCGAGTGCACCGGAGTCCGTTGCCGCCGTCGAGATGGAAGATTCGTGCATGGAGCCTACCGCTTGCGCATGAGTCCGATGACGAACGTCACCGCCGCGATGATCAGGAACACGAAGAACAGGAGCTTGCCGATCTCGACCGCACCGGCGGCAATGCCGCCGAAGCCGAACAGCGCGGCGATCAGGGCGATGACGAAGAATACGATGGCGTAATGCAGCATGGTGGTCTCCCGAGTTCGATGAAGTGATGGAACGCGGCACAGAAGCCGCGCTGCCCATAACCCTCGCAGGCGCCGTGCCAGCTCGCCCGGCACGCCAAATCTGCTCATAAACAATGACTTGGCCCACGGCCTCGGGGTGCGCTGTGCAGCGCGGCGCGAGATATTTCGTGCACCGCCTGCAGACCTTGCCCGCGCGTCTCATTGCGTCCTACACGCGAAGGCGCGGCCGGACTATGCCGCCGCCTGTCCAGCGAACCTAGAGTGTGCCGATGCCGCGCTCGTGCCTGACCGCATAGGTCACCGACGCGGTGCAAGTGGAGCGAACGCCGATGCGCCATGCGCAATCGGCTCATTGCCAGACGACGCAAGGAGACATCATGAAACCTGCTCTTGCCGTAGCTCTCGTCGCGACCGTGCTTGGCGCGGCCGCGTGTGCCGACAATCCGGAACCGACCGTCACGTCCACGCCGCCGGTCACGCAATCCGCGCCGCCCGCGCCCACGCAGGCGGACACTGCGCCCGCGCCGACGCCGCCGACGCACTCCGGGGCTCCGGCACCGGAAGCTCCCGCGACCGCCACCGCCAAGGACACGCCTGCCAACAATCCGCAGGGCGACCTGACGCGCGCCGAGGAGAACACCGCCATGCCGAAGGCCGGCCAGGTCAACAACCACTCGAGCCCGGCGTTCGATCCAAGCAAGGCCGAACCCAAGTCGTAATCACCGGAGAAAAGTCACCATGATCACCTTGCCTATTCGCCGCATCGTGGGCGCCGCAATCGTTGCCGGTGCCGGCGCCGCTGCTTCATGGGCCGTCCGGCGGTACCTGGACGGTCGTCGCGTGCACAGCGTGCGCGCGCAAGACCGGGAGATGCTGCACACCTGGGAGAACGAGGGCGGCAACGTCGCGCCGACAGGCGCCTACGCGTCGAACCCTTCGCCCCAGTGACGCGACGGCGCCGGAGCGAGTGTCGAGTCCTACGTCGTTTCGACCTCGCATCCGACACGTCAATCGGCCGCAGCCGGCAGTCGTCGTGCCTCGGGGCGCGCGATGCTCGACTCACGACGACTTCGTCGGACACTCACCAGGAGAGAACCACCATGCAAAACCATCAAAGCACCACTGCGTCCGCCCGTCGCTGGCTTCCGGCCGTCGCGCTGACGTCGGTCGTCGCCTTCAGCAGCGCGGCGCTCGCGCAGTCGGCGAAGTCCGAGCAGCAGGAACTCGTCGACGCCGCACAGGCGACGCTGTCGGACTTCGTGCGCGATCCCGACATGGGCTGGATGCAGCGCCATCTGCCGGAAGCGAAGGCCGTGCTCGTCGCGCCCCAGATCGTCAAGGCCGGCTACATCTTCGGCGGCTCGGGTGGCCGTGCCGTCCTGTTCGCGCGCAATGCTCGCACCGGCAAGTGGGACGGCCCCGCGTTCTACAACGTCGGCGCTGCGACCGTGGGCTTCCAGGCGGGCATCGCGGTTTCGGAAACGGTGACGCTGGTCATGACCGACAAGGCCCTCAACTCGCTGATGTCGCCTACCGTCAAGCTGGGCGGTGACGCGACGATCGCCGCCGGGCCGGTCGGAGCGGGCGCCGCCAGCAACGTCGCCGCCGACTTCGTCGCATTCAGCCGGTCGAAGGGCGTGTACGGCGGTCTTAACCTCGAGGGCAGCGTCATCGCCGTCGCCGACGACTGGAACGCGTCGTACTACGGCAAGGCGGTGACCCCCACCGACATCGCACTCGATGCGAAGGTGCGCAATCCGCAGGCCCAGCGCATGGCCTTGGACCTCGAGCGAGCCTCGATGCGGCAGCGGACCAGCTCGGTGCGCTGACGCTCGCACGCCACGCCGTCGTACGAAGGGCCGGGATGCCGCCGTGGCGTCCCGGCCCTTTGTGCTTGCATGCTTGCGCTATCTCCCGAGCTCGCCCGGCGGCTCGCGCCGCTCGCGAGACGCCGTGTGCTCGCTCGCCTGAGCCGCCGCGGCGAAGTCGAAACCGGTGAAGTACCTGGCGAGCGGGCAGGCGACGTTGCCGTTGCACCTGTGCTCGCGCACACACTGCGGCTCGGTCTGGTCGAGGAGCACGTACTGCCTGCAGACGCTGCAGAATTCGAAGGGGGAATCGAACATGGGCCACCCCCGCTTGCGCGCGTTGAACCGAAGGCGGCCGCCTTCGCGCAACGCGTTGCCGCATCGATGGCGGCTGCCGGACCTGTACGTTACAGTCTAGGCTCGTTCGCGCGCCGGTGCCATCGGTTCCTCCGCTTTTCTTGCCCCTCCCGAGCATGATCGAAGGCAAGTCCGGGCCCCCGGCTGCGTCGCGCGGCTCGATGTTGCGGCGCAAGATGCGGCTCGCCCTGGTCGCGTTCGTTGCGCTGGTGAGTGCGCCAGCACACGCAGCGGCGGGTGTCGCACCCGACGTCGCCCTGACGGTAAGGGTGCACGAGGACGATCGGCTCGTCGCGAGCGAGTCGACGCAAGGGCGTTTCGGCGAGAGCCTCGTCGTCCGCACGGAAGGGCTGATGCAGGTCGAGTTCGTCGTCGACCCGCCGGATGCGGAAGGCTATTCGCGGATGCGGATCGCGGTCACGGCACGGAAGGAAGGCACGCTGCAGCGGACGCTCGAGCATGAATTCGAGCTGGCGCTCGAGGGCACGCGGACGGACTTTTGCGACGCACCGAACTTCACGCACGCGGTCCGGGGCACCGGCCTCCGCTTCTGCGTGATGCCACGGGTCGGCGTCGCGCCGGTGCCGGTCAAGCCCGGACAGTGGCCCGCTGTCACTCGCGCCTCCCTCGACCGCCTGCGCACGCTGATCACGGAGGTGCACCCGGGCGCGATCGTCGACGACGATCCTGCATTCCGGCACTGGCTCGACGAGGGCCACCGGCAGGCGCGGGTCCTGGCCGCGAAGGTGCGCACCAAGGCCGAGCACGCGGGCGTGATGCGCTACTACGTCGCAGGCTTCCGGGATGGGCATCTGGCGCTCGACGGTCCCTGGGCCTACACGGTGCGCTGGGCCGGCTGGATCGCGCGGCTCGACGACAGCCGGCTGGTCGTGGCGCACGCGCAACCTGCGTGGCCGGTGCCGCTGCCCCCGCTCGGCGCGACGGTGCTGGAGTGTGACGGCCGACCACCGCTCGACCTGCTGATCCGGGACGTCGCGCCGTGGGTGGACCGTCGCACCGACCTCCTGCAGGTTCGGCAGCAACTTGCCCACCACTTGACCGTCGACGAGGGTGGGCTTCCGGGTCGCCGCATGCCCGCGCGCTGCACGGTGGAGATGCCGGGCGGCGGCGAGCGCACGTTCTCGCTGCGATGGCAGACGATCAACGCTGTCGCGCTGACCGGGTTGATGCGCGGCACGGCGCGCGCCCCGCGGCAAGCCACCTTCGCGGTCGAGGACCTCGGTGCGGGCCGGCACTGGGTGCGCGTGCCCACCTTCGACGTGGGCGCCGACGGGTTGCGCCAGATCGACGGCGTCGCGGCGCAACTCGCCACGCTGGCCGGCGCGAAACTGGTCGTGTTCGATCTGCGCGGCAATGGCGGCGGCAACAGCGCGCTCGGCGAGCGGCTCTTCGATGCGCTGACCGGCGGGCTCGAAGCGACTCCCGGCCAGCTCGCACGCGTGCCGCACGCGCGTGCGCTCTGGCGCGTGTCCTCACGGACGATCGCCCAGCTCGAGCGAACTGCGCGCGCCAAGCGTGCCGAGGGTGGACCGGATCATCCCTCGGCAAAGTTCTCGGAAGAGTATGCCGCACGCATGCGCTTCGCGCTGGCGGAGGGCAAGCCATGGGTCGAGCAGCCCGGTGGCGCCGCGCTGACGCCGGCGCTCGTGCGCGAGTCGGGCATCAAGCCGCGGCACTTCACCGGGCGCATCGCGGTCGTCACCGATGCGAGTTGCTTCAGCGCGTGCCTCGACTTCATGGATTCGCTCGTGCTCGTGCCGGGGACCACGCATCTCGGCCTCACCACCGGCGCCGACACACGTTACATTGACGTTGGCGAATATCGTGTTGCGACGCAGACGCTCGCCGTCGTTCCGCGCAAGGTCTGGCTCGGCCGGGCGCGCGGCAACAACGAGCCGCACGTGCCGTCACGCATGTTTACCGGCAACATCGCCGACGACGCGGCGGTGCGGGCGTGGGTGCTGTCGGCGCTGGAGTCGAAGACGACGCTGTAGCAGGGCAGTTGCATCGTCCGGGCGCGGGTGTCATGCGCGCTTCGGCGCGTTCTGGTACCTTGCCTCGTTCGTTCCACTCCGCGCCGATCTCGAGCGTTGCGGCGGCGCACCACGCGCATGGAAATCCTGCTGCTGGCCAGCCTGATCGTCCTGAACGGGCTGTTCGCGATGTCGGAGATCGCTCTCGTGACCGCGCGGCGTTCACGCCTCGCCAAGCTGGCGGCAGACGGCGACCGTGCCGCGACCGTAGCGATGGAGCTCGGCGAGCATCCGACTCGCTTCCTGTCCACGATCCAGATCGGCATCACCGCCATCGGCATCCTCAACGGGATCATCGGCGAAGCGGTGTTCGCCGACCCCTTCGGCACGTGGCTGATCGGGCTCGGGCTCGACCCTCATGCCAGCCGCTACGTCGCAACCGCGCTGGTCGTGGTGGTGATCACCTACGTGACGATCGTCGTCGGCGAGCTCGTCCCCAAGCGGCTCGGCCAGCTCAATCCGGAGGCGATCGCACGCGGGGTCGCGCGGCCGATGCAGTGGCTCGCCGCCGCATCGCGGCCTTTCGTGCGCCTGCTGAGCTTTTCGACCGACTCGCTGCTGAAGCTCTTTCCGACGCCGCCGGCGCACGGCGCGACGGTGACCGAGGAGGAGATCCACGCGTTGCTGGAGGAGGGTTCGGAGGCCGGCGTGATCGAGCGCACCGAGCACGCGATGGTGCGCAACGTGTTTCGCCTCGACGACCGGCAGCTGGGTTCGCTGATGGTGCCGCGCGGCGACATCGTGTTCCTCGACCTCGAGGAGCCCCTCGCGGAGAACCTGCGGCGCATACGGGAGACGACGCACTCGCGCTTCCCGGTGTGCCACGGCGGCTCGGACGACATCCGCGGCATCATGCCGATGCGCGCGCTGTTCATGCAGGCGCAGGGCGGCGGCGAAATCGACCTTGCGAAGAATCTCGAGCCCGTCGTCTACGTTCCGGAAACGCTGACCGGGATGGAGCTCCTCGAGCAGTTCCGGGCGTCGGGCGCCAACATGACGCTCGTGATCGACGAGTACGGCGAGCTGCAGGGGTTGGTCACGCTGCAGGACGTGTTCGAGGCGGTGATCGGCGAGTTCCGCCCTCGCCGTGCCGAGGACGCCTGGGCGGTGCAGCGCGACGATGGCTCGTGGCTCCTCGACGGGCTGATCCCGATTCCCGAGCTCACCGACCGGCTCGGCCTGTCCGAGGAGCCGGACGAGGAACGCGCCGGCTACCAGACGCTATCCGGACTGGTGATGTGGGTGCTGGGGCGCGTGCCGCAGACCGGCGACATCGTGACGTGGCAGCAATGGCGGCTCGAGGTGGTCGACATGGACGGCAAGCGCATCGACAAGATCCTGGCGACGCGCATCACGCCGTTGCGCGAGGCGGCTTCCGCCGACCCGGACTGAGCTCCGGGCCTACGCGACGTCACGCGAGCGGTCGGCCAACGCCTGCTCGCCTCGGGACGGTGGTTGCACCTCGACGCATCGGCGACGGCGCCCGTGCGACTTTCAGCATCCGTGCGAACTCCCGGCCGAATGCGCTCGTGATCGCCTCGGGGTCGGGAACGAGGTGTGCGTCGGCGACGACGGCGAGGGTTGCCTCACCCTTGTAGCTCAGGATGCTGATGCCCATGCCGAGCTGGCGCCCCGGATGCGGGACCCAGAACATGAGCCGATCGATCGGGACGCCGGCAAGTCGAACAGGCTGCAGCGGGCCGGTGACGTTGGTCATCACCAGACTCGCCTTGCTGCCGAAGAGATCGACGGCCAGATCCCCGGCGGCCTTGGGGCCGCGACCGAACAGGTCGAAGAGCGCCAGGATCGCGGCCGGCTCCGGCGAACGCTTGAGTGCATCCATGCGCTGCTTCGTCAAGCGCAGCCGGTCCCGGGATCGCCGCGCCTCGAGCGGCAGCTCGAGTATGACCAGCCCGAACTGGTTGCCGAGCTCGAGTGCCCGGGCCGGCGGGCGCAGATCGACCGGCACGATGGCCCGTACGCCGACCTGGTCCACGTCGACGCCGCGCCGGTGCAGGTACGTGCGCAGCGCGCCCGTCGTGGCGGCCACGAGGACGTCGTTGATTTTCGCGCCCGAGGGCCCGCCGATCGCCTTGACGTCGGCGAGTGAGACCGGCTCCGACCACGCGACGCGCTTCTCGAGGCCGAACGATCCCTTGAGGGGCGAACGCGGATCGGGCGACTTGAGGAGCTCGGCGGCGAGCATCGACGCGCCGTCGAGCACGAGCCGCGCCTTCGCGACCAGCTGCGTCGGGTGGGTGACGGCGTCGAACGTCGTCCGAGCGGTCTTCGCCGCGAGCCGCACCGCCTTGTTGATCGGAGCGAAGGCCGGCGCGAGCAGGTCGTCGCTGCGCACGTTCCGGCGATGCTTCCCCGCCGGCTTCGATTGTGGTTCGGCGGACGCCGTGCCGAAGAGCTCGTTGCACACGACCATGGCCGCCGTGCCGTCGCCGATGCAGTGGTGGATGCGCATGATCAGCGCGCTCCCGCCGTCGACGTCGTCGACCACGTGGACCTCCCAGAGCGGGCGTGCGTGATCGAGCGGCGTGCTCGCGAGATCGCTGATCAGGCTCGCCAGCGTGCCGCGGTCGCGCGGTTCCGGCAGCGCGATGTGGTGCAGCTGCTGCCCGATGTCGAAGTCGGGCATGTCCTCCCAGTGGGGCGTCGCGACGGGGAACCCCTTCTCTACCACACGCTGCCGAAAGCGATCGAACGGCGCGAGCCCTCGCCGGTACACCGCCTTCACCTGCTCGAACGCGAGCGGCTGCCGCGTCAGCATGATGCCGGTGATCATGGCGAAGTTGACCGGCCCATCCATGTGATACCAGGTGGCATCGACCGGCGACATCGGATAGGCGGCCATCCCGCTCAAGCCGCCTCGGCGACGCGCGGCTCTTCCTCCTGTTCGCGCACCAGGCGCCGCAACACCTTGCCGACGGGGCTCTTCGGCAGGGGCTCGTCGCGGAAGCTGACCTGCCTCGGCACCTTGTAGCCGGTGAGGCGGGTCCGGCACCAGGCAATGACGTCCTCGGCCGAGAGTGCCGGGTCCTTCCTGACGACCACGACCTTGACCGACTGGCCCGAACGTTCGTCGTCGACGCCGATCGCCGCGGCCTCCTGCACGCCGGGGTGCGTCATCACCACCTCCTCGATCTCGGTCGGATAGACCTTGAATCCGGAGACGATGATCATGTCCTTCTTGCGATCGGTGAGCTTGATGTAGCCGCGTTCGTCGAAGTGGCCCATGTCGCCGGTGCGCAGCCACCCGTCCGCGAAGAACACGTTCGCGGTCTCGTCCGGGCGGTTCCAGTAGCCCTTCATCACCTGCGGACCGCGCACGCACAGCTCGCCGGTCTCGCCGAGCGGGAGCTCGCGGCCGTCCTCGTCGCGGATGCTCACCTCGGTCGACGGGAACGCGAGCCCGATGGTGCCGCTGTACTCCTTCGCGTCGATCGGGTTGCAGCTCACGAACGGCGAGCTCTCGCTCAACCCGTAGCCCTCGATCACCGGCCGGCCGGTCGCTTCCTGCCACTTGTCGGAGACCAGGCGCTGCATCGCCATGCCGCCCGCCAGCGCGAGCTTGAGCGAGCGCGCGTCGATGTCACGGAAGTTCGGCGCGTCGGCCAGCGCCCGGTACAGCGTGTTGACGCCGACGATCACGGTAAACGGGGTCTTCTTCAGCTCGGCGATGAAGGCCGGCAGGTCGCGCGGGTTGGCGATCAGCACGAGGCGCGCGCCCCACTTGCAGGACAGCGTGAGCGTCACGGTCAGCGCGAACACGTGATAGAGCGGCAGCGGCATCACCACGACCTCGGCGCCTTCCTTGAACACGGAGCCGATCCACGCCGACGCCTGCTCGATGTTGGCGACCATGTTGCCGTGGGTGAGCATCGTCCCCTTGGGTACACCGGTCGTGCCGCCCGTGTACTGCAGGAACGCGATGTCGTCCTGAGTCAGCACAACCGGATCGAGCGGCAGGCCGCGCCCGGCGGCAAGCGCGGTGTGCCAGGCGACGGCCCCTTCGATCCGCCACGGCGGTACGAGCTTCTTGCCGTACTTGACCACCAGGTTGGTGAGCAGGCGCTTCAACGGCGGGAACAGGTCGCCGAGCTCGGTGGTGATCACGTACTCGACAGGGGTGCGCGCGACCACCTCCTGCACCGTGCGCGCGAAGTTCTCGAGCACCACGATCGCCTTCGCGCCCGAGTCCTTGAGCTGGTTCTCGAGCTCGCGCCCGGTGTAGAGCGGATTGCAGTTGACGACCGTCAGCCCGGCGCGGAAGGCGCCGAACAGCGCGACCGGATACTGCAGCACGTTCGGCAGCATGATCGCCAGGCGGTCGCCTTTGACGAGGCCGCAGCGCTGCTGCAGGTAGGCCGCGAAGTCGCGCGACAGGCGGTCGACCTCGGCATAGGTGAGCGTCGCCCCCAGGCTGCTGAACGCCGGCAGTTCGCGAAAGCGCGCGTTGGCCTCGGCGTAGAGGTCGGCAAGCGATGCATAGGCGCGGGCGTCGATCGCGTGCGGAACGCCCGGCGGATAGTGCTTCAGCCAGATCTTGTCCATGGGTCCCCCTCGGATTGCAGATCGCCCCCGGCGGGGCTCGAGCGGGACCACGACCCATGCCCCTGCAGCGCTCCGCGTGCCGGGGAATAGGCGAATGACAGCACACTCCGCGGCGCCGGATTTCGACCGGCGTCAAGGGCCTGTCGAATACAGGTGCCGCAGATCGTTCGCGCGCCCGGGTCCGGGCGCGCAATCGCTATCGGTTCGCGACGGCGGTTTCAGGTAAGTGCGTCCATCGCTCCGAACTTGCCGCTGCCGAAATCCCGCATGGCCTGGACGATCTCCTCCCGCGTGTTCATCACGAAGGCACCGTGGCCGACGAACGGCTCGTTGAGCGGCTCGCCGCCGAGCAGCAGCAGGGCGGCGAGGATTGCAGAGGAATCCTTGCTTTTCCCCGACTTGCCCGCGGTTTGCCACGATCTTTCCTGGCGTAATCGCTACGATGGTTGCGTCGAATGCGCACACGGAAGTTCACATGAAGAGCGTTCTCCTCGTTTGCCTGACCTCGCTCGCGGCCTTCGCAACGCCAGCCGTCGCGAACCCGCCTGTCACATCCGGTGTTGTGGTCATTTATTCAGGCAAGACGTTCCCGCGCGGCACATTGCCGGAGACCCCTGGTTGGCAGGTGCTCGCATGCGTAGACAGTCGCTGCGAGCTGCGCCCTGCCGAGGTTGTCGTCAAGAACGGCTCGGCAACCAACGTGCTCGACGAAGAAGAGCCCGTCACCCTGATGGAACCGCCAGCTATTGATGGCGCTACCCCGGTGGCATGGTTCCACGGCACGGGCATTCCTTCGCGCCCGGTCATCACCTGGCACGTCCTTGATCAGCTCAAGACGGCCTTCGACTCGCGCCAATTCCGCATCCTGGCGCGCACCGGGAACTGGGTCATTCCAGGACCCACCGATGCGAAGCTGTCATGGGTGAAGATTCCCGACGGCAGCAAGCGATATCACCTGAGCGCAGCTGGCAAGAAGCAGTTCCTGTTTCAGGTCGAGGATGAGGGGCACTACGGCGGCGACACGACGCCGGTCGTGCATTGGGCGGGTGACCTCGACGGCGACGGGCAGGTCGACCTGCTGATCGACCTGCCGGACGACAACTGCGGCTTCGATGAGCGGCTTTACCTGTCCAAGGACGCAGGGCCAGGCAAGCTGGTTCGCAAGGCAGCGCAAGTCGCCGGCCGCGAAGCGGCGTGCGGTTGCTGAAAGGGACGCCGCCGCAGTTAAGCCCTCAGCGCGAGGTCATGTCGAACACGCGTCAGGTGGTTCGGCGGCGTCGTACGTACGTCGCAATGGGCCACTGCGATAGACCACTTCGGGCGTGCGATGCCTGAAAACGAAAAGGCCTTGATTTCTCAAGGCCTTGGCAGAAGCGGTGGTGGCGGATGATTGTCGGTCACAAAACGCGGTCGTTGAGCTTGCGAGCAATGCTGCGGGCATCTGCGGGCTCGTGGGAACTCGTCATCGGGAGAGCAGTTCCACGTACGCCTGGTAGCTGTAATTCCGGTTCTTTTTCTGCCCGGTCATCTCGGTCACTATGCCGAGGTCCTCAAGCATCTTCACCGCGGCGCTGGCCGTCGGGAACGTGGTGTCCAGACGCTGGCGGACTTGGTCCACGGTGAAGCGGGGCATCATCGGCAGCATCTCAAACAGGCGGTAGCTGGCCGGGCCGGCCTTGGGCGACTGCAGGAGCCGCCGGCGGTCGGCGGCGATAAGGCTCGCCACGTCGATGATGCTTCTTTCGGCATCGGTGGCAGCGGTGGCCACCCCCTCCAGGAAAAAGGACACCCAGGCCTCCCAATCGCCGTCAGTGCGGATGGCCGACAGGCGCCGGTAGTACTCGGCCTGGTGCTGCTTGAGATAACCACTGAGGTACAGCAGCGGCTCTCCCAGCAAACTCCAGTGCTCGAACAGCGCCGCGATCAGCAGGCGGCCAATGCGTCCGTTGCCGTCGAGGAAGGGATGGATGGTCTCGAACTGGGCATGGACCAGCGCCACCTTTACCAGCGGCGGCACGTCGAGCACCGCGTCGTGAATGAAACGCTCCAGATCTACCAGCAGGCTGGCCACACGTTCCGGCGGCGGCGGCACGAAGACGGCGTTGCCAGGCCGCGTGCCACCGATCCAGTTCTGCGAAATGCGCAGTTCCCCGGGTTGCTTGCCGGCGCCTCGTGCGCCGTCGAGCAGCAGCCGATGGGCGTCGCACAGCAGCCGCACGCTGATCGGCAACCCCTGGGGATCGCGCAGTTGCGCCTGCACCCACCGGAAGGCGCGAAGGTAGTTGGTGAGCTCCTCGACGTCGTCGGTGTTGCTGACCTTGAGGCCCGCCTCCTCGTCGAACAGGTCGGTCAGCGTAGCCTGCGTGCCCTCGATCTGCGACGTGAGCAGGGCCTCCTTGCGGATGGCGCTGTACAGCAGCCAGTCCACCGAGGGCACCAGGCCCGACACCCCCGCCAGCCGCGCCAACGCCAACTCCGCTTGCCGGTTGAGATCGACGAAGCTGGCCAGCGCGAGCGGAGGATCGGCGGGTGGCAGCAGGTGGGGCACGAACGCACGTACCGACTCGCCCAGCGTCGTCGTGATGGCGTAGATGCCTGTGACGCGGCTCATCGAAAGAGGCCTTTGCTCGCTCTTGATAAATTAAAGCATCCTTTATCATTACAAGGCAATATCAAAGTTGGCTTTCATACGGCTACGCAGGACTGCAGGCCAGGCAATTTCAACTCTTGGGGGTAGCACGGTGACCCGGTGGCCGGATGGCTGCCGATGTAGCTATACGCTTTCTCCAAGGCGTTGATGAAGCCGAGCGCGGCCGACTCGGCGTTGTCGGCCAGATAGTGCGCGACCGCGTCCTCGACGTCTCGGTGGGCCTGCTCACGCGGGACGACGGGCTTGGCCTTCATCCCTGATTTCAGGTCTTGCGACGCGCCTTGACCGCACTACGCACCCGCTCGCGCAGGCCGTCGAAGTAGGCCTCGTTCACCGAAGCGCCGGGGGCGGATGGGCAAAATCCGGGAAGAAACGCAAAGGCCCCGATCGCTCGGGGCCCTGAGTTCTTGGTGGAGACGAAGGGGATCGAACCCTCGACCTTCGCATTGCGAACGCGACGCTCTCCCAGCTGAGCTACGTCCCCACGAGGGGCGGAAGTTTAGCCGAAGCGGCTCTTCCGGGCAATCGCAACGCCCTTGCGGGGTTCGACCGGCCGGGATCTCGCGCCAAGGGGCCCCGGCCGATTTCAGGCTCCAGTTCATTGCCGGAATCCGGCATGACCTCGCGCAACACCGCCCCGGAGCCTCGGTGCTAGCGTGAAGCGTCGACGGGGGAGGTCGAGAGTCACGCGATGCTCGCGCCAACCGCCACCCGGCCCGTGGTGTTCGTCGCCCGGGGTCTTGCCAAGACCTACCGGATGGGGGAGGTCGAGGTGCGCGCGCTGGCCGGCGTCGACCTCGAGATCCGCGAGGGCGAGTTCATCGTGCTCCTGGGCCCATCGGGCAGCGGCAAGTCGACGCTCCTCAACATCCTCGGCGGGCTCGATACGCCGACCTCGGGCATGGCCCTGTGGCGCGACCACGATCTGGCCGCTGCGGGCGAGGCGGAGCTCACGCGCTATCGGCGCGAGCACGTCGGGTTCGTGTTCCAGTTCTACAACCTGATCCCGAGCCTCACCGTGCGCGAGAACGTCGCGCTGGTGACCGAGATCGCGCCTTCGCCGATGCGTCCCGAGGAGGCGCTCGACCTGGTCGGCCTGACGCCGCGCCTCGACCACTTCCCGGCCCAGCTGTCGGGCGGCGAGCAGCAGCGCGTCGCGATTGCCCGCGCGATCGCCAAGCGTCCCGACGTGCTCCTGTGCGACGAGCCCACCGGCGCACTCGACTACGCGACCGGCAAGGTGGTGCTCGACGTGATCGCCCGCATCAACCGCGAGCTCGGCACGACCGCGGTCGTGATCACGCACAACGCGGCGATCGCGGGCATGGCCGACCGTGTGCTGCGGCTCGCCGATGGACGCATCGCCGGCGTCGACGTCAACGCGCGTCGGCTCACCGCCGCGGAGATCGCCTGGTGAAGGCGATCGACCGCAAGCTCGTGCGCGACCTCGCGCAGATGAAGGCGCAGGTGGTGACGATCGCGCTGGTCATCGCGTGCGGGGTCGCGGCGCTGGTCGCCGCGCTCGCCACCTACCACTCGCTGCGGCGCTCGCAGGAGGCGTTCTACGTCGAGTCGCATTTCGCCGACGTGTTCGCCAGCATCAAGCGCGCGCCGCTCTCGCTCGCGGCACGCATCGAGGCGATCCCCGGCCTCGCCGCCGTCGAGCTGCGCGTGGTGCGCGACGTGACGCTCGACGTGCCCGGCGCCGCCGCGCCGCCGGTGGGGCGGATGATCTCGCTGCCCGATCGCGGCCTGCCGCTGCTGAACCGCCTGCACTTGCGCGCCGGCCGCTGGCCCGAGCACGGCCGCAACGACGAGGCGATCGTCAGCGAGGGTTTCGCCACAGGCCACGGGCTCGTGCCGGGCGACACGCTGCGGGCGCTGATCAACGGGCGTTACCAGCCGCTCACCATCGTCGGCATCGCACTGTCGCCGGAATATGTGTTCGCGATCCGCGGCGGCGAGCCGCTGCCCGACGACCGGCAGTTCGGCATCCTGTGGGTGCCGCGCGCGGGACTCGCCGCGGCCTACGACATGACGGGGGCGTTCAACGACCTCGTCGGCGCGCTTGCGCCGGGCGCGTCGGAGGGCCAGGTAATCGCGGCGCTCGACACGTTGCTCACGCCCTACGGCAGCCTCGGCGCCTACGGCCGGGCCGAGCAGATGTCCCACCGCTTCATCGAGGACGAGATCCGACAGCAGGGCGTGATGGCGCAGACGATGCCGCCGGTGTTCCTGCTCGTCGCCGCGTTCCTGTTGAACGTCGTGCTCGCCCGCATCGTCGCCGCGCAGCGCGAAGAGATCGCGGCGTTGAAGTCGCTGGGCTACGACAACCGGACGGTGGCGCTGCATTTCCTCAAGTTCGTGCTCGCGATCGCCGCGTTGGGTCTGGTCGCGGGGCTCGCGCTCGGCGCGTGGCTCGGGGCGCTGATGACCGGCAACTACGTGAACTTCTTCCGGCTCCCGGCGATGCACTTCGTGCTGCCGCTGTCGGTGCCGCTGGTGGCGGCGCTGGTGACGTTGGTCGCAGCCGGGGGTGCCGCGATCGCGTCGGTGCGCTCCGTGGTCCGTCTCGCCCCGGCGGAGGCAATGCGCCCGCCTGCGCCGCGAACGTTCCGCCGCACGTTCCTCGAGCGAACCGGCCCACTGGTGCGGATCGGCACGCGTGCGCGCTTCGTGATCCGCAACCTCGCCGGCCGGCCGCTCCGCGCACTGGTGACGATCGTCGGCATCGCGCTCGCGCTGCCGGTGACGATCCTCGGCCTGTTCTGGGTGGACGCGCTCGACCACATGATCGACGTGCAGTTCAACGCGGTGGAGCGGGGCGACGCGACGATCGCGTTCGCCGAAGCGGTCGACGCGGGGGTCGTGTACGACATCGCGCGCCTGCCGGGCGTGCGACTTGCCGAGGGCTTCCGCGCGGTCCCGGTGCGGCTCTCGGCTGGCCACCGCGACTACCGCACCGCGATCGTGGGGCTCGACCGCCAGGGCGTGCTGCGGCGGCTGTTCGACGATCGCCTGCGACGAGTCGAGATTCCTGCCGAGGGACTCGTGCTCACCGACCGCCTCGCCGAGCGGCTCGGCGTGCGCTCGGGCGATGCGATCAGCGTTGCGGTGCTCGAGGGCGATCGGCCGGTGCGCGAGGTCATGCTCGCGGCGACGGTCGCCGAGATGATCGGCCTCAATGCCTACATGGACGCGAAGGCTCTGCACCGGCTGCTGCGCGAGGGCGACGTGGTGTCCGGTGTCGCGGTCGCCGTCGATCCCGCGATGGCCGACACACTTTACGCGCGCCTGAAGACCTTTCCCAGGGTCGCAACCGTAGCAGTCAAGGCCGCAGCGCTCGACAGCTTCCGGCGCACGACGATGAGCTTCGTGCTGGTGTTCACCGGCATCCTCACCGCGTTCGCGGTGGTGATCGCGATCGGGGTCGTGTACAACAATGCGCGCATCGCGCTCGCCGAGCGGGCCTGGGAGCTCGCCTCGCTGCGCGTGCTGGGCTTCACGCGCGGCGAAGTCGCCGGCATGCTGTTCGCCGAGCTCGCGATCGAGCTGGCGTTGGCGCTGCCGTTGGGGCTGTGGCTTGGGCACGAGTTCGTTGCCTGGCTGGTCGAGATCAGTGCGACGGAGCTGTTCAGCATCCCGCCGGTAGTCGAGCCGCGCTCGTACGCGATCGCCGCGCTGATCGTCGTGGCGGCGGCGCTGGCGAGTGCGTGGATCGTGCGGCGGCGCATCGATCGTCTTGACCTGGTCGGTGTGCTGAAGACGCGCGAGTAGCATGGACGGATGCCGATGACGAAGGCACGGACGGCGTTGGTTTGGGGCGCGGTTGCGCTGGCCGTCGTGGCGGCGCTCGTGGTCGTGTTCCGGCCATCGGCGGTCGAGGTCGAGGCGGCGCCGGTCGCCCGCGGCGCGTTCGAGCGCACGATCGACGAGGACGGCAAGACGCGCGTACGCGAGCGCTACGTGGTCTCCGCGCCGCTCGCCGGTCGGGTGCTGCGCAGCCCTCTCAAGGCGGGGGATGGGGTGAAGGCCGGCGACGTGATCGCGACGCTGATGCCGGCCGCTCCCGCGCTCATCGATGCGCGCACGGAGCAGGAACTGCGCGAGCGACTCGGGGCCGCCGAGGCGGCCCACGCGCGCGCGAACGCGGAGGTCGAGCGGGCGCGCGTCGCGCTCGAGCAGTCGCGCGGGGAGCTGTCGCGCGCAACGCAGCTCGCCGACAAGGGCTTCACCTCGCCGCAGGCGCTCGAGCGCAACCAGCGCGACGTCGAGCTCAAGGTCAAGGAGCAGAAGAGCGCCGAGTTCGAGCGGGAAGCAGCCCGCCACGAGGTCGGGGTCGCGCGCGCGGCACTCTCACGTTCGCAGATCGCGTGGGCGCGGCCGAGCGACCGCCGGTGGCCGTTGACGGCTCCCGTGGCGGGTCGGGTGCTGCGCGTCGTGCAGGAGAGCGAGGCTGCCGTCGGCGTCGGCGCCCCGTTGGTCGAGATCGGCAATCCGGAAGATCTCGAGGTCGTCGTCGACGTGCTGACGACCGACACGGCGGCGATTCGCCGCGGGCAACCCGCCCGGTTCGACGTCGGCGCCGGCACGCCGCCGTTGGCCGGGCGCGTCCGCCTGATCGAGCCCGCGGCCTTCACCAAGGTCTCGGCGCTCGGCGTCGAGGAGCAGCGGGTCAACGTGGTGATCGACTTCGATGCGCCGCGCGAGGCCTGGCAGGCGCTGGGCGACGCCTATCGCGTCGATGCGCGCATCGTCGTCGAGTCGCGCGCCGATGCCGTTCTCGTCCCCGTATCGGCGTTGTTCCGGCAGAACGAACGCTGGAACGTGTTCGCCGCGGAAGGCGGCCGCGCGCGCCGCGTCGAGGTCGTACCCGGACCGCGCAACGCGACGCATTCGGTGATCGAGCGTGGGCTCGATCCGGGCGCGGAGGTGATCGTGTTCCCGGGCGATCGGGTCGCGGACGGCGCGCGGATCCGCGTGCGGCGCTGACCGGGTCCTCAGTCGGCCTTGAGCGTCGCCGGCGCGGGCGCGACCGCCGCGATGCCGAGCGAGTCCATCACGCACTGGATGAAGTGCATCTTGGTCACCACCGAGCGATTCAGCACGAACGGGTAGACGTCGGGCTGCCCCATGCTGCGCGAGGTCTCGTTCAGCACGGCGGTGAGGACCACCCAGGCGTTCACCCACTGCAGGAAGTGCGGGGCGGAAGATGCAGCCCGGTCAAAGAGCACGTCGGTCTCGAACGGCGTGATGCGGTACGGCGTGGACGCGGTGGCGAGCCCGAAGCTCGCGACGGTCTCCAGCGTGGAACGCATGTGCTGGTAGTGCGCCCAGGTCTCCGCCCAGTCTTCCCACGGATGCGATGCGGCGTAGCTGCTGATGTAGCGGTCCGGCCAGTCGCCGGGCGGTCCGACGCGGTAGTGGTGCTGCAGGGCGTCGCCGTAGTTCGCGCGCTCGTCGCCGAACAGTGCCCGGAACGGCTCGAGCCACGCGCCGTCACGGATCAGCAGGTCCCAGTAGTAGTGGCCGAGCTCGTGACGCAGGTGGCCGATGATCGTGCGGTACGGTTCCTTCAGGCTCTCCCGGTGCATCTCGCGGTAGTCGTCGTCGGCCTCGGCCACGTTGATCGTGACGAGGCCGCCCGCGTGGCCGGTGATCACCGGCGGCGCGTCGGGCAGCGGCTCGAGCAGGTCGAAGGCGAGCCCGCGTGCGTCGTCGTCTTCCTTGTGCACGATCGGCAGCCCGCAGGTGATGAGGCCGAACAGCACGCGCCGCTTCGCCGCCTCGACGTCGGCGAGCCGCTGCGCGTTCTTCGGCCGCGACAGGTCGGGAATCGTGCGCGTGAGCCGGCACGACAGGCAGGTGGTGTGCGACTCGTGCGCCGGGACGAGCCAGTTGCACGCGGCGGCGAGCGTCCGGTGCTCGCAGAGGCGAAAGCGCGGTGGCGTGACGCGCGCGTCGCCGGCCATCGTCCACGTGCCGTCGCCTGCGGCGACAAGCGCGTTCAGCCGCTGCTCGAACGGATCGAACGCGACCTCGGCACCGCAGGCGAGGCACCGCGAGTTGTCGAAGAACAGCGGCTGGCCGCAGGTGCAGCGGAAGGCTTTCATGGCGGGATCGCACGCGGGCGCAGGGCGCTCGCGCCGCGGGCCAATGCTACACTCGCCGCGGAGGTTTCAGCAGTGAGCCCGAAGGGCCGCCCCGAGGGCGAACCCGCCACGAAGCGCGTCAGCGCGGAGGGTAGTCCAGTGAACTCGAAGCGCATCGCCATCCGCTCTCCCGGCGCGCCGGCCGCGATCGGCCCGTACTCGCAGGCGATCCAGGCCGGCAATACGGTGTACCTGTCGGGCCAGATCGGCCTCGATCCGGCCACCGGTACGCTGGTCGAAGGACTCGAGGCCCAGGCGCATCGGGTGTTCGCCAACCTGCGCGCGGTGGCAGAAGCCGCGGGCGGCACGCTCGATCACGCGGTGAAGCTCACATTGCTGCTGACGGATCTCGGTGACTTCGCGCAGGTGAACGAGATCATGAAGGCTTACTTCAGCGAGCCCTATCCGGCGCGCGCCACCTACCAGGTGGTGGCGCTGCCGCGCGGCGCGCTGATCGAGGTCGAGGGCATCCTCGTCCTCCCCTGAGCGCGGGGCCTTGTCGCGCATGGCCCCGCGTGCCGCGTCGAGGAAGTCCGTCGGCGGCGAGGCGCCCAAGCGCGCACCCGCGGGCAGAGGGTTGGCGGAGAAGCTCGCCAAGCTGGGCGTCACGCGCGAAGAGGACCTGGTCCTGCACCTGCCGCTGCGCTACGAGGACCACACGCGTCTCGTCCGTATCGCCGCACTCGCCGCAGGCTCGACGGCGCAGACCGAGGGCGTGGTCGTGCGCACCGACATCCAGTACCGGCCGCGGCGCCAGCTCGTGTGCCTGCTCGAGGACCCGGATGCCGCGTCAGGCGCGCGCACGCCGCTCGTGCTGCGCTTCTTCACCTTCTATCCGAACCAGCAGAAGGCGCTTCAGCCGGGGCACCGTGTGCGCGCGTTCGGCGAGGTGCGCGACGGCCACTTCGGCCTCGAGATCGTGCACCCGCAGTTCAAGATCGTGGCACCCGGCGCGCCGCTGCCCGACCGGCTGACGCCGGTCTATCCGACGACCGCCGGGCTCGGCCAGGAGACGCTGCGCGGCGTGATCGCGCGCGCGATTGCCGCCGATCCTGCGCGCACCGCCGAATCGCTGCCCGAGGACTTCGTGCGCCGCCGGCACCTGTGGAAGTTCGGCGATGCGGTCGGGTTCCTGCACGCGCCGCCGCCGCGCCAGAATGCGCTGACGCAGCGTGCGCTCGACGCGCGCACGCACCCCGCGTGGACGCGGCTCAAGTTCGACGAGCTGCTCGCTCAGCAGCTGTCGATGAAGATCCATCGGCGGGCGCGCGCGGCGCGCAGCGCGCCGGTGCTGACCGGCACGGGCGCGCTGCGGAAATCGCTGCTGGCACGCCTGCCCTTCAAGCTCACGCGCGCGCAGGAGCGCGTCGGCCGCGAGATCGCCCACGACCTCGCGCGCGCGACGCCGATGCAGCGCCTGCTGCAGGGCGACGTCGGCTCCGGCAAGACCGTGGTCGCCGCGCTCGCCGCGCTGCAGGCGATCGAAAGCGGCCGGCAGGTCGCGTTCATGGCGCCGACCGAGATCCTCGCCGAGCAGCACTATCGCAAGCTCGCGCAGTGGCTCGACGGTCTGGGCGTCACCATCGTCTGGCTCTCGGGCTCGCAGGGCGCGAAGGCCAAGCGCGAGGCGCGCGCCGCGCTCGCGAGTGGTGCCGCGCAGTTCGCCGTCGGCACGCACGCGCTGTTCCAGGAGGGTGTCGAGATGCCCGCGCTGGGCCTCGTGATCGTCGACGAGCAGCATCGCTTCGGCGTCGCGCAGCGCCTCGCGCTGCGCGGCAAGGGCCTCGCCGAGGCGCACCAGCTGATGATGAGCGCCACGCCCATCCCGCGCACGCTGGCGATGACGTTCTACGCCGACCTCGACGTGTCGGTGCTGGACGAATTGCCTCCTGGCCGCACGCCGGTGGCGACGCGCATGGTGAACCAGAAGCGCCGCGCCGAGATCGTCGCGTGGGTTGGCAAGGCGTGTGCCGAGGGGCGGCAGGTGTACTGGGTCTGTCCGCTGATCGAGGAGTCGGAGAAGCTGGAACTGCAGACCGCGGTGGCGCTCTTCGCCGAGCTCACCGCCGCCTACACGAAAGTAGGGTCAGACTCGACTTTTCCCGCGAAACCCCACAGTGGGCCGGAACCCGATCGCGGAAAAGTCGAGTCTGACCCTACTTTCGCTATCGGTGGAAAAGTCGAGTCTGACCCTACTTCCGGGCGAGCGATCGCCGTCGGACTGATCCACGGCCGCCTGAAGCCCGACGAGAAGGCCGCGACGATGGACGCGTTCCAGCGCGCCGAAATCCAGGTGCTGGTCGCGACGACGGTGATCGAGGTCGGCGTCGACGTGCCCAACGCCTCGATCATGGTGATCGAGCATGCCGAGCGCTTCGGCCTCGCGCAACTTCACCAGCTGCGCGGCCGCGTCGGCCGTGGCGCGACCGAGAGCACCTGCGTACTGCTGTTCGAGGAGCCTCTGTCGGAGACCGCGAAGGCGCGCCTCAAGGTGATCTACGAGAATACCGACGGCTTCGAGATCGCCCGCCAGGACCTGCTGATCCGCGGCCCCGGCGAGTTCCTCGGCGCCCGCCAGTCCGGCGAGCCGCTGCTGCGCTTCGCCGACCTCGAAGCCGACGCCGGCCTGATCGAGCAGGCGCGCGACGCGGCCGAGGAGCTCCTTCGCACCGACCCCGCCGCCGTGCAGCGCCACCTGGACCGCTGGCTGGGTGGGAAGCAGGAGTTCATCCGCGCGTGATCCGTGCCGTGGCGTTCAGCGCCCGAACAGTCCCCGCATCTTGTTGATCGTGTCGGCTGCCTGGCTTGCGGGATTGGGCGCGGGCTCAGTGGGAGGCGCGGAGGTTTGCGAGGCCGTCGACGGCACCTGTGGTTTCGCCGACACGGGTTGCGCTACTGCCCCGCGTGGGGCGGGTTGCGTTGTCGGGGCAGCGATCTCGGGCGGGGCCGAGGTCAGCCAGTACTCAATCTGCGTGACGGGCGGGTCCTGGCTCACCTCGGAGAAGTCCACCTGTACTCCGCGCTTCGACGTCGAGCGGAAATCGAGGTCGAAGGCCTTCCTCACGCTGCTCGCGGGTTCGTTCACGCTGTAGCACCAGACCTCTCGCCATCTCGGCTTGCGCTTGGCTTCGAGCGTCTTCGCGGCCGAGCACTCCTTGTCGTAGGTGGCGCCGGGATAGAGCGGCACGATCAGCTCGCTGGGTGGTGGCGGATTGGCCGGGAAGCTCTCGTAGTACGCCATGGCCTTCCGGTCGGCCCAGTAGGTGATCATCACCACCGCGTCGATCTTCACCTGCCCGTCGACCGTGACCACGTCATTCGCTACCGTTGCCCAGGCGCCGTTGCGCGGCTTGCCCTCCTTCTGCAGGTAGTTGCGCACCTTCTCGATCGGATCGCGCGTATAGAAGCAGTACACGCCGCTCTCCATCTTGCGCGTCGCGGCGTGGCGCGCGGAGCACTCCGCGTCGAAGATCGCGCCCGGGTAGGGTTTTGCCGCGTAGTCTGCTGTCGTCGGCGGCGACTTCGCGAGCTTCTGGCGCAGCGCCCGCACTTCCTCAGGCGAGGCGACGTAGTCGGCGCGTGCGGTCGGAACGCCGGCCGCGACGGCAAGCGAAACTGCCGTGGCGGCCGCGACGATACGCGACGATCTCATCGCTGGGCGACTCCACTGGTAAGGGCGCGCGCCAAGCCGCCAGCGCGCTCGCGCAACAGTTCGGCTAACGCCACGCGCAGCGCCGCGACGTCGTCCTGCGTCGCGCGCAGCGAGGCGAGCTGCGATTCCAGCTCCGCGACGCGCGCCACCTGTCCACGCAACGCAGCGATCTCTGCGTCGCGTTCCCCGAGCGCGCGCTCGAGCTTGGCGTTGAGACCCTGGATCGCAGCGAGCGCCACGCCGTCCGCATCGACGGTGGCAATGGTCTTCTCGTCGTCACCGAGACCGAACGCCGCGCGGAAGTCCTGTGCCATCGGACCGAGGTGACGGATGGACGCATCCTGCGTGCGATAGCTCCACGTGGCGATCGGCAGCGCCAGCACCTTCGCGAGCACGAGTGGGGGCTCGACGGCTACCACGCCGGTCTTCGCCTCGCGGTCGCTCAGGCTCGACCACGTCCCGCTGCCTGCGGCGAGAAAGGCGCCGGTGCTGGCGCCGGCAGCGGTGTAGAGATAGACGCCGCCGGTGGCGCGCGCCACGAAGCGGTTGTCGACGTTGCAGAGCAGGTCGGCGTCGGTGCTGTCGCCCCAGGCGAAGCATCCTTTGTTGACCGCCTTGGCGCGGTAGCCGGCGGCGAAGCTGTAATCGCCCGTCGCGGCGTTGTTGCGGCCGCCGGGGACCGTACCGGCATAACCCTCGGCTTGGTTGAAGGCGCCACCGCCGATGGCCACATCGAAGGCCTTGGCGGAATTCGTGGCCCCGCCGGCGATGGTTGCGCCGCCCCTCGTGATCACGTTGTTGGATCCACCGCCGATCGTGGCCAGAGCGAGGTTGGTGCCGGCCGGCGCATTGATCACGTTGCCGATGCCGCCACCGATGGTGCCGTACCACCCATCCGGCGCAATCCCGTTGGCGAATCCGCCGGCGATGGTGGAGGCCATGGCGTTCGCCACGTTTCCGCCATTGCCGTTGTCGTCGGCACCCCCGCCCCCAACCGTCGCACCTGTTGCCGTTGCCTGGTTGGACACCCCACCCGAGACCGTCGCAGCCCGGCCGCTCGCGACGTTGGCACTCCCCCCGCCGACGCCGGCAATAGCGCCCGAGGCAGAGTTGCCGGTGCCTCCGCCGACGCGGCTTGCGGAGCCGGACGCCAAGTTGCCGTCCCCGCCGCTCACCGCGCTCACAAACCCACTGGCGCGATGGCGAATTCCGCCCGCAACCGTCGACCCCCATCCCGTGGCGTAGTTGGTATCGCCGCCGCTCACCACGGCGGACTGCGCCGTCGCCTGGTTCGCGAACCCGCCGGCGACAACGGCGTGCATGTCACCGACCCGGTTGTGGCACGGGCCGGTTCCGATGCCGCCGGGACCATAACAGGTGCCTGTCGCACCGCCACCGCCGATCACTGCGCCGGTCGCGCCAACATCGGCGGCATTCGCAGCGTGTCCGCCGATCACGTTCGGGCTTATGGCGTTCGGCTCGTAGCGCATCACCCGCGCAGCATTGATGCGGATGTCGATGGCGTTGTTGTCGGAGGTGCCGAGCACGGCGGTGGCGCCGAAGGCATTGCCGCCCTGGACGAAGGCGTTGGCGGGGCCGGTGTCGTCGACCTCGCAGGTGACAGTACCGTCGGCGGCGATGGTGCGGATGCTGGAGCCGGCGGGGCAGGTGCCGGAGACGCGGCGCTGCAGATAGGCGGTATCGGCGGCGAGGGTGCCGGTGGTGGTGATGGTGCCGCCGGTGAGGCCGGTGCCGGCGGTGATGCTGGTGACGCCGCCACCGCCGCCGGTGGCGTCCGCGGCGCAGGCCCAGGCGCTGCCGTTGTACTTGAGGATCTGGCCGCTGGTGCAGCCGTTGCTGGCCATCATCGCGGCGGTGACGCCGCCGTTGGCGATGGCGAGGGTGACGGCGCCGCTTGTGCCGCCGCCGCTCAGCCCAGTCCCCGCGGTCACCGCGGTGATGTCGCCGATCGTGCCCCCGGGCGCGCGGAAGTAGCCGACGACGTCGGCGATGAAGTCGACCTGGGCGGGCGACTTGGCGGAGAAGCGGTTGCTGGTGGCGGCGTCGACGGGGACCAGTGCGCCGGTGGCGATGGCGGTGATGCCGACCTGGTAGTTGACGGTGGATACCGCGGGCTCGGTGGCGTTGGCCGGCCACACCTTGATGAAGCCGAGGTTGGTGGGGTTGACCGCGTAGACGTTCATCGCCAGCGCGGCGACGCCGTTGGGGATGGCGCAGTTGGAGGCGGTGCCGCCCTGGGTGGAGAAGTCGGCGGCGAAGCCGTTGAAGGTGCGCGCCACATTCGCCGCGAGCGGTCCGCCGCCGCCGGCAGCGCGGGTGTCGAGGATGCGGCAGGGATTGAGCGGGGTGTAGGTGAGGTCGGCGTTGGCGTCGCCGAGGGCTTTCACCTGCACGTCACGCGCGGGCAGTGCATCCGATGCCGACTCGGTGAGCACGCGCTCGACGGCGTCGAGCTCGCCGGCAAGCGAGACGGCGAAGAGGCGGTCGGCGCGCAGGGTCCAGAGCGTGTTGGCGAGGTCCTCGTGGGTGCGTTGCCGCGAACCCGGCAAGGCATCGAAGGCGGGCCCCCACTGTTGCGCGAGGCGGGCGACCATCGAGGCGCGCTGTTGCTCGACGACGAACAGCGGTGCGGCGGGCTCGGCGCTCCACGCGGGCAGCACCGAAAACAGTGCGAGAGCGGCAGACAGCGGGGCGAGGGCGTGGCGGGACATCGGATTCCCCTTGGCTTGAAGTCGGTGGCGCAAGCGTCGTACCAGATTCGACCGGCGGCGACGTCAGGCGATGCCGCCGGATTGGAAGCCGACTTGTCGATGCGATCCAACGCATCCGCGGTCCCGCCGCTGTTGCTCCCGGCGCCGCGGATGTCCGTCCTTAGCGGCTCGCGGGAAACGCCGCCTGTTGCACCGTCGCTGCTCGCTCACGGAGCAGCGCGCCCACCGCAGCGCGAAGCGCCGCGACGTCCTCGCGCGTCGCCCGCAGTTCGGCGATTTCGCCGCGCTGCCGATCAATCTCTTCGCGCTGGCGGGCGATCGCCGCATCGCGGTCCCGAAGACCTTGTTCCAACTTGGCATTCAGACCCTGGATCGCCGCGAGCGCAATGCCGCTCGCATCGAGCACGCCGATCGACTGGTCGTCGGGTCCGAGGCCGAATGCCGCATGGAAATCCTGCGCCATCGGGCCGACGTGGCGCAGGCCGGACGCTTCCCCGCGATAGCGCCATTCGGTGATCGGCATGCCGAGCACGCGCTCGAGAATTGCCTGCGGATCGACTTCGGTGAAGTCGGTTTTCTCGTCGCGCGAGCTCGTGCAGATCCACGAACCGCCACCGGCGAGGATCCGGCAGCCGGTCGTCTGGGCCTTGTTGGTCCACATGCCGATTCCGCCCGTGAAGCCGACGATGAAAGAGTTCGCGGTGTTGTTCGCGAGGTCCGCCTCGGTGCTGTCGGAGAAGGCCATGCTTCCACCTGCGTTCGCTTTCGCTCGATAGCCGGCGGCGAGACTTGCAAAGCCATTGGCGACGTTTAGCTGCCCTCCCGGGATGGTCGCGGCCTGCCCGCCCGCGACGTTGCCGTTGCCGCCCGAGACGACCGCGTAGGCCCACGTCGCCTGATTGCCGTCTCCGCCTCCGATGGTCGCGGCATACGCTGCGGCGGAGTTGAAGACGCCTCCGGACACCGTTGTGAATGCGGCGTCGGTTGTATCGGCGTTCCCGTTGCCCGCCGTGTTGCCATAGCCGCCGCCGATCGTGCCGTTGTTGTCCCAGATCTTGTGGAAGTCGCCTGCCCCACAACCATCGACAGTACCCCCTGGCGCACCACCGCCGGCGATCACGGCGCCCCCGACACCCGCGCCCACGGTAGGAACTCGTTCGATACTCAAAAAGGCGCAGGAGTCGTTGCCCACCATGATGTTCGGCGAGGCGCCCGTCGGCTGGACGCGCACAGATGGCACGCCGCCGATGTTGAT
The DNA here is from genome assembly GCA_963765065.1 of uncultured beta proteobacterium. Taxonomy (GTDB): domain Bacteria; phylum Pseudomonadota; class Gammaproteobacteria; order Burkholderiales; family Casimicrobiaceae; genus VBCG01. Next base: position 903,941 of record CAVXVH010000020.1, read on the forward strand.
CACGACTGAGTTGTTGTCGTTCGTTCCCAGGACGGCGGTGGCGCCGAAGGCATTGCCGCCCTGGACGAAGGCGCTGGCGGGGCCGGTGTCGTCGACCTCGCAGGTGACAGTACCGTCGGCGGCGATGGTGCGGATGCTGGAGCCGGCGGGGCAGGTGCCGGAGACGCGGCGCTGCAGATAGGCGGTATCGGCGGCGAGGGTGCCGGTGGTGGTGATGGTGCCGCCGGTGAGGCCGGTGCCGGCGGTGATGCTGGTGACGCCGCCACCGCCGCCGGTGGCGTCCGCGGCGCAGGCCCAGGCGCTGCCGTTGTACTTGAGGATCTGGCCGCTGGTGCAGCCGTTGCTGGCCATCATCGCGGCGGTGACGCCGCCGTTGGCGATGGCGAGGGTGACGGCGCCGCTTGTGCCGCCGCCGCTCAGCCCAGTCCCCGCGGTCACCGCGGTGATGTCGCCGATCGTGCCCCCGGGCGCGCGGAAGTAGCCGACGACGTCGGCGATGAAGTCGACCTGGGCGGGCGACTTGGCGGAGAAGCGGTTGCTGGTGGCGGCGTCGACGGGGACCAGTGCGCCGGTGGCGATGGCGGTGATGCCGACCTGGTAGTTGACGGTGGATACCGCGGGCTCGGTGGCGTTGGCCGGCCACACCTTGATGAAGCCGAGGTTGGTGGGGTTGACCGCGTAGACGTTCATCGCCAGCGCGGCGACGCCGTTGGGGATGGCGCAGTTGGAGGCGGTGCCGCCCTGGGTGGAGAAGTCGGCGGCGAAGCCGTTGAAGGTGCGCGCCACATTCGCCGCGAGCGGTCCGCCGCCGCCGGCAGCGCGGGTGTCGAGGATGCGGCAGGGATTGAGCGGGGTGTAGGTGAGGTCGGCGTTGGCGTCGCCGAGGGCTTTCACCTGCACGTCACGCGCGGGCAGTGCATCCGATGCCGACTCGGTGAGCACGCGCTCGACGGCGTCGAGCTCGCCGGCAAGCGAGACGGCGAAGAGGCGGTCGGCGCGCAGGGTCCAGAGCGTGTTGGCGAGGTCCTCGTGGGTGCGTTGCCGCGAACCCGGCAAGGCATCGAAGGCGGGCCCCCACTGTTGCGCGAGGCGGGCGACCATCGAGGCGCGCTGTTGCTCGACGACGAACAGCGGTGCGGCGGGCTCGGCGCTCCACGCGGGCAGCACCGAAAACAGTGCGAGAGCGGCAGACAGCGGGGCGAGGACGTAGCGGGACATTTGATTCTCCTTGTCGTGGAGGCAGTCGTGCTTGCGTTGTTGATGCGTCGTCGAGCGCCGGTACTGGCTAGCGGCTCGCGGCCGGAAACGCCGCGTGCTGTACCGTTGCGGCTCGCTCGCGCAGCAGCGCGCCGACCTCGGCGCGCAGCGCGCGGATCTCGGCGTCGCGTTCCTCGAGCTTCGCCTCCAGCTTGGCGTTGAGCCCCTGGATGGCGGCAAACGCGATACCTTGCGCGTCGACGGCATTGATCATGCGTTCGCTCTCGCCAACGCCAAAGGTCGCGTGCAGGTCTTGCGCCATCGGACCGATGTGCCGAATCGAAGCGTCCTGCGTCCGGTAATTCCAGGCACTGACCGGCACGGCAACCAGGCGCTCCAGCACGTCCATCGTGTCGACCACTGCGAAGTTCTCTTTCGCGGCGCGGTCGGAGATGACCCCTCCCTCGTTCGCACAGAGCCACGCCGCACCGTTCCACTTCGGGATCTGGTTGATGGCACACGCCGTCGTGGGCATCAGCTGCGTCGCCGGCAGCAGTATCATCGGGTGCGTCGTCCCGTTCACGGCCACGCCGGCGCCGGCCCGGACCTCCTTCACGTAGCCCGTTGTCGGGTTGCGGAAATATCCGACCACGTCGACCACCATGTGCACCTGCGCCGGGCTCTTGGCCCAAAAGGCGTTGCTGCTCGCATAATTGACCGGCAGGATCGTGCCTGTCGCGATCGCCACCGTCGGCGGCTCGTAGTTCACCGTCGAGACAGCGGGCTCGGCCAGACCAGCGGGCCACAGCTTGATGAAGCCGAGGTTCGAGGGATTGACCGCATAGACGTTGATCGCCAGCGCCGGGACACCCACCGGAATGCCGCAGTCGCTCGCTGCGCCGCCCTGCGCCGCAAACGTCGTGTTGGTCCAGCCCACGAAGGTTTGCGTCGAGTTCGGCGCAAGCGCGCCTCCCGCATTTCGCGTGTCCGCGATCCGGCATGGCGTGAGCGGCGTATAGGTCAGGTCTGCGCCGAAATCGCCCAGCGCCTTCAGCGACGCGCGATGCGCCGCCACGGCATCGTCGGCGCGATCGGCCGTGGCCATCACATTGAGGAGCCCCGGCATTCCCGGCGTCAGGCTCGCCGCGAGCAGCCGGTCGGCGCGAAGTCCCCAGAGCATGCGTCGCAGCGCCTCGGCCTCCTCGCCCGACACCCCACCGGGCCATGCCGCGATGGTCTTCTCGACGATCGACTCGCGATGCGTGTCGACCGCAAGCAGCGAATCCGGACGCACGTCCACCTCGGCCCATGCGGCGCCGGTCACGAATGCCGTCGCTGCCAATGCTGTCGCAAACCTGGTTCGTTTCATTGGTTCCTCCTCCTTCGCTGTGGAATGCTCTGGGTCGGCGAACGGTCCGGATGCACCGCAAATCGGTGTGTCTACTGACCCGGCACCGCCCCGGCCTTGGTGGCGCATTCGTTCCGCATCCGGTTCCAAGGCTGCCAGCGGCAGCGTCACGCCGGCGTCACTCGCTTGGCGCGCAGGATGTGGACGTCCGGGCGAGGCGTGCGCACTACAATGCGGACGGCCGGTGGCAGTCGTGCAGTGCCGTTTCGGCAGGCGCAAGTCCGCGAGGAGCTTTGCGGCGAACGGGGAGGGCAAGTCGCCGCAAGAGGCAGTAGCGCAAGTGTGACGCTCGGTCGCCTACGATCGTTGCGACCGCGGGTCGTGGGACCCGGGTCGGCGGCACGGGGATCGACTTCGGATGCGGACCGCGATGGCAACGGCGAAGGGAGGGGGACCGACGGCGAGGAAGGCGGCGACGCAGGGCTGTCTGTTGCTGCGGCAGGCGGGTCGGTTCGAGTCGTCGTCGGGCGCGAGCCACGAGCTCGAACCCAAGGACGCGCTCTTGCTGGCCCATCTCGCGATCGAGGGCCCGACGCCGCGCGGAACGCTCGCGGCGATGCTCTGGCCGGATGTCGAAGACGAGCGGGCGCGCGGCAACCTGCGGCAACGGCTGCTGCGGCTGAAGCGCATGGCCGGCACGCAATTGCTGACCGGCGATGCGCAGGTGCAGCTGGCGGCGGGCATCGGCCACGACCTCGCCGACACGCACGAGCTGCTCGAAACCGTCGACCCCGAAGCGGCCAGCGGGTTCGCCGAGTGGCTGACCGCGCAGCGCGCGCGGCGGCGCCGGGCGCGCTGCGACGCGTTGGCCACGAGTGCCGCGCAGGCGGAGGCGCAGGGAGACCTCGCGTCTGCGTTGCAGCAGGCGGGTGCGTTGCTCGACCTCGACCCGCTTTCGGAGGAGGCGCACCGGCGCCTGATCAAGCTCCATTACCTGCGAGGGGACGCGGGCGCCGCGCTGGCGGCGTACCGGCGCTGCGCGGATGCGCTGCAATCGGAACTGGGCGCCGAGCCGAGCCGCGCGACGCGCGAGCTCAAGCGCCAGATCGAGCAGGCGGCGCCGGTGGTGCCGGTCGTGAAGGCGCCGCGTGTGCTGCCGGTGACGATCCTGCGGCCGCCGCGGCTGATCGGGCGTGAATCCGAGCTTGCGGCGATGGCGCAGGCGTGGGAAGCCGGCGTGGCCTTTCTGTTGCAGGGCGAGGCCGGCATGGGCAAGTCGCGGGCGCTGGCCGAGTTCGCGCACGAGCACGCGCGGGTGATCCTGATGCAGGCGCGCCCGGGCGATTCGGGCGTCCCCTACGCGACGCTGGCGCGGCTGTTGCGGACGGCGATGGCCGGGAAGTTCCCGGAACTTCCCGACGGCTCGCGCACGCAGCTCGCGCGCGTGTTGCCGGAACTGCAGCCGGCACCCGCCGCGCCGGTCGAAGGCCAGCGGCTGCAGTTGCAGCCGGCGATCGAGGCGGTGCTGCTCGAGGTGCAGCGCGACGGCGTGCGCGGCATCCTGCTGGACGACCTGCAGTTCGCCGACGAGGCGAGCGTGGAGATGCTGCGCACGATTCTCGGCGGCGAGCGCGAGATCGACCTGCGCTGGGGCTTCGCGCAGCGCCCCGGCGAGCCGACCGGCGCGACGCAGGCGCTGCGCGACACGGTGGAGGACGCGTTCGGATTGAGCACGGTGGCGCTGGCGCCGCTCGACGTGGGGCAGATGGCCGCGCTGGTGGATTCGCTCGGCCTGCCCGACTTCGACGCGCAGACGATTGCGGAGCGGCTGGTGCGGCACACGGGCGGCAATCCGATGTTTGCGCTGGAGACGCTGAAGCACGCACTGGTGGACGGCGGCGCCGATGCAAGGTTGCCGCGGCCGACCAGCGTGGGTGCGTTGATCGAGCGGCGCCTGCGGCAGCTCACGCCGCCGGCGATCGCGCTGGCGCGGGTGGCGGCAGTCGCCGGCGTGGACTTCTCCATCGAGATGGCGGAGCACGTGCTGAAGACGCCGGCGGTGGCGTTGGCGGACGCGTGGAACGAACTGGAGTCGGCGCAGGTGCTCAAGGGCGCGGCGTTCGCGCACGACCTGGTGTTCGAGGCGACGCTGCGGTCGCTACCGGAGGCGATCGCGACGCACACGCACGGGTCGATCGCAGAGTGGCTGGAGCGCGCCGAGGGCGAGCCGGCGCGCATCGCCGCGCACTGGGAGGCGACGTCGACGCCATTGCGGGCGCTGCCGTGGCTGCACAAGGCCGCCGAGCGCGTCTTCGCGGCGATGCGGCCGCGCGAGGGCATCGACTTCCTGGTGCGTGCATCAACGCTCGAAGCCGACACGGCGACGCCGGAGCAGGCCTTCGACACGCTGGCCGCCATCGTCGACGAGCGGCTTTACGCGGACCGCGGCGCCGAAATGGCGCCGCTGCTCGACCGGTTGGACGAGCTGGCCGCCAATCCGTTCCAGCGCATTGGTGCGCTGCTGCTGCGCTCCGACTACAGCATGTTCAGGAAGGAGCGGCTCGACGAGGGCATCGCGGCCGCCGAGCGCGCCGTCGAGCTCGCGACCCATGCGGGTCTTGATTGGTTCCGTGTCGGGGGCACGCTGAACGTGGCGATCCTGCACACGATGCTGGGCAGGTACGCGCATGCCGCGCACATGGCGGAAGTCCTGTTGCCGGAGGCGCGGCGCTGGCTCGATCCGCAGCAGCGCTGCAACCTGCTCGGCAAGATTGCATTCGTGCTCGAGCGGGCGGGAAAGACCGCGAGGGCCGCCGAACTCTTCGACGACGCTGCCGCCGAAGCGCAGGCGTGCGGCTACGCGGCGACGCAGATCACGACGCTGGCCAGCGGGGCGGGCGCGCGACTGCGGCTTGGCCACCCCGCGGACGCGCTTGACCGCCTCGTACGCGCCGACGCGCTACGTGCGGCGCACGACAAGCTGGAAGGTGTCGGAGATGCGATCGACGGGACGACGGCCATGGCGTTGCGCCAGCTCGGACGCCATGCGGAAGCGCTCTCTCGCGCGCAGTTGGCGATCGAGATCATGCGCCAGCGGGCGCCGGGCAACGTCGCCAGTGCGATCGTCACGCGCGCGGACGTCTGGCTCGACCTCGGCCAGCGCGCACGCGCGCTGCAGGACCGCGAACTGGCAATGCGGGCGGTGTCCCGGCCGTTCGAGCGCCGTGAGATCACGCTGCTCGACCTCCGGCTCGCTGCCGAGGCGGACGTCCGGGGAGACGACGCATTGGCGCACGGACGCGCTCTGCTGGACGAGGAGTTGCAGCCGTACATGGCCATGGTCGCGAGGCTTCGGCTGATCGGCCTCGCCACGCCGGCCGCAGGACTCGCGGACGCGCGCGACGTCACCGCGGCCGCGCGGCAGGCCGGCTTCCGCGGACTGGAGGCCTCGGCGCTGTCGCGGGCGGCAGTCGCCGAAATGCAGGCGGACGACGTCGACAGCGCGGTCACCCATGCGCGGCTCTCGGTCGAGTTGGCGGACGGGCAGGGCTCCGATGACCTGTCGTGGCCCGCCATCTTGCGCAATGCCGGAGTCGTGCTTCAGCAGGCGGGGATGACCGACGAAGCGCGGCAGATGGTCGCGCGCGGCACGGCGTGGCTGCGCGACGTCGCAGCGCGGCACGTCCCGCCCGAATTCCGCGAAAGCTTCCTGAATCGGAACCCGGTGAACCTCGAACTGCATCGGCTGGCAATCCGTCTGGGGTAGTGCACTGGTGCCGGACCTCCGTGGTGCACGGCCCGGACACCGGGGGCTGCGGCGATCGGCGAACCCCAGTTGGTCCCTTGCGTGGATTGTTTTCTGACCGAAATCAATGTCTTGCCGAAAATGCGCTGTCCGGCTGCGCTAGAATCCGCGGCTAGCGTAATCTCTCTGCCATGTCGCTCTACACGCTCGGCCTGAACCACACGACCGCGCCGCTCGAGGTGCGGGAGCGTGTCACGTTCGGTCCGGACGTGCTCGGCGAGGCGCTGCGCGACCTCACCGGCGGGCGGCGGGCGAAGGAAGCGGCGATCCTGTCGACCTGCAACCGCACCGAGGTGTACTTCCACGGCGGCGAGCCGGCGAAGGTCGCGGACTGGCTCGAGGGCTTCCACGGGCTCTCCAGCGCTGCGCTGCGCCCGCACCTCTACACGCTGCCGCACGACAAGGCGGTCACCCACGCGTTCCGCGTCGCGGCCGGCCTCGACTCGATGGTGCTGGGCGAGCCGCAGATCCTCGGCCAGATGAAGCAGGCCGTTCGCGTCGCCGAGTCGGCGGGCGCACTGGGTCTCGTGCTGAACCGCCTGTTCCAGCGCACGTTCGCGGTGGCGAAGGACGTGCGCACGCACACCGACATCGGCAGTGCGTCGATCTCGATGGCCGCGGCGGCGGTCAAGCTCGCCGAGCGCATCTTCGCGTCGATTGCCGACGAGCGGCTGCTGCTGATCGGCGCCGGCGAGATGATCGAGCTCGCCGCGACGCACTTCGCGGCGAAGCAGCCGAAGTCGATCACCGTCGCCAACCGGACGATGGAACGCGGCGAGGCGCTCGCCGATCGCTTCGGCGCGGATGCGATCACGCTGAACGAGCTTCCCGACCGCCTGGCCCAGTTCGACATCGTCGTCACGTGCACCGCGAGCACGCTGCCGATCCTCGGCAAGGGCCTGCTCGAGCGCGCGCTGCGCGAGCGCCGGCACGCGCCGATGTTCATCGTCGACCTCGCCGTGCCGCGCGACGTCGAGCCCGAAGCCTCGGAACTGGACGACCTGTTCCTCTACAGCGTCGACGACCTCTCCGCGATCGTCAAGGACAACCTGCAGATCCGCCAGGAGGCGGTCGTGCAGGCCGAGCAGATGATCGCCGAGCAGACCGACCACTTCCTCCAGTGGCTGGAAGGCCGCGCGGTCGTGCCGACGATCACCGCGCTTTCCGGGCACCACGACGCGCTGCGCACGGCCGAGCTCGAGCGCGCGCGGCGCATGCTCGCCAACGGTGCCAACGCCGACGAGGTGCTGGACGCACTGGCGCGGGGACTCACCAACAAGTTCCTGCACGCGCCGCTGTCGGCGCTGAACCAGGCCGGCGACGCCGAGCGTGCCGAGCTGATCGCGCTCTTCCACCGCATCTACAAGCTGCCCGAGCCGCCGCTCTCGGGCCATTAGCGAAATCACCGTCGTCCCCGCGCAAGCGGGGACCCCGTGTCTTCTCATCGAGAGACGCTGGGTCCCCGCTTGCGCGGGGACGACGCAGTGGTTGCGCCTCCCCCTGACTCCCGATTCCGGATCCCGGTTCCCACCCCTTGAAACCCTCGCTCCTCCTGAAACTCGACCAGCTCGCCGCACGGCTCGCGGAGCTCGACCACCTGCTCGCCGCGCCCGAGTCGACCGCCGACATGGAGCGCTTCCGCGCGCTGTCGAAGGAGCACGCGGAGCTCGCGCCGGTGGTGGCGAGCTTCGCCGACTACCGCAAGGCGGAGGCCGACCTCGCCGCGGCGGACGAAATGGCGGCCGACCCGTCGATGAAGGCGTTTGCGGAGGAAGAGCGGGCTGCCGCGCGCGAGCGCATGGCCGCGCTCGAGCTTGAACTGCAGGCGGCGCTGCTGCCGAAGGACGCGAACGACGAGCGCAACGTGATCCTCGAGATCCGCGCCGGCACCGGCGGCGACGAGTCGGCACTCTTCGCCGGCGACCTGTTCCGCATGTACACGCGCTTCGCCGAGCGCAACCGCTGGAAGGTGGAGATGATCTCGCGAGTCGCCGACCGAGCTGGGCGGCTACAGCGAGGTGATCGCGCGCGTCGTCGGCGACGGCGTCTACGGCAAGCTCAAGTTCGAGTCGGGCGCGCATCGCGTGCAGCGCGTGCCCGAGACCGAAGCGCAGGGCCGCATCCACACCTCGGCCGTGCACGGTCGCGGTGCTGCCGGAGGCCGACCCGGTCGACGACATCACGATCAACCCCGCCGACCTGCGCATCGACACGTACCGCGCGTCCGGCGCGGGCGGCCAGCACGTCAACAAGACCGACTCGGCGGTGCGCATCACGCACCTGCCGACCGGCATCGTGGTCGAGTGCCAGGACGAGCGCTCCCAGCACCGCAATCGCGCGCAGGCGATGGCGGTGCTCGCCACGCGCCTCGTCGACAAGGAGCGCAGCGAGCGCCAGGCGAAGGAGGCCGCGCACCGCAAGAGCCTGGTCGGCCGCGGCGACCGCAGCGAGCGCATCCGCACCTACAACTTCCCGCAGGGCCGCCTCACCGACCACCGCATCAACCTCACGCTCTACAAGCTCGACCAGATCATGGACGGCGATCTCGGCGACGTGGCCGAGGCGCTCGCGCAGGAGTTCCAGGCCGAGCAGCTCGCGGCGCTCGCCGGCGACTCCGCCTAGCGCGCCGCCGATGGCTGCACCGCGAATCGCGCAGCTTGCGACCGAGCGGCTCGTCTTGCGCGAGTTCACGCGCGACGACGTCGACGACCTGGTCGCGCTCGACGGCGACCCGCGCGTGATGCGCTACATCGGCGACGGCTCGGTCGGCACGCGCGCGCTTTGCGAAGCGGGCATCGAACGTGTGCTGGCGCGCTACGCGGAGGACACGGGACTCGGCATCTGGCACGCGACGCGGCGTGACAACGCCACGTTCGTCGGTTGGGTGTCGTTGAAGCCGTGCGGCGACTCGGCCGACATCGAGGTCGGCTACCGGCTGATGCACGACGCCTGGGGTCACGGTTTCGCCACCGAGCTCACGCGCGCGATGCTGCGCCGCGGCTTCGAAGACGTCGGCCTCGACCGCATCATCGGCGTCACGCATCCCGACAACCACGTCTCGCAGCGGGTGCTGACGAAGGTCGGCATGCGCGACGAAGGCTGGGGTCGCTACTACGGCCGCGACCTGCGCCTGTTCGCGATGGACATTGCGCTGTGGCGGGCAGGGGTCGCCCGTTGAGCGCGACGCCCAGCGTGCGCGGCGCGCTCGAGACCTCGGGACTGGTGCCCGTCGATGCGCGCGTGCTCCTCGCGCACGTGCTGGGGTGCGATCGCGCGTGGCTGATCGCGCACGCAGGCGATGTGCTGTCGCGCGACACGGCCGAGGCATTCTTCGCGCTCGCGAAGCGCCGGCGCGACGGCGAGCCGGTCGCCTATCTCACCGGCCGCCGTGAGTTCTGGGGCCTCGACCTCGCGGTGACGCCGGCCGTGCTGATTCCGCGCCCGGAAACCGAGACGCTGGTCGAGGTCGCGCTCGCTCGAATTCCCGTCGATCGCGGCGTGCGTGTGCTCGACCTCGGCACCGGGTCGGGTGCGATCGCGCTGGCGCTGGCGCGCGAGCGACCGCAGGCCGAGGTCGTGGCGACCGACGTCTCGACGGAGGCGCTGGACGTTGCGCGCGGCAACGCCGACCGGCTCGCCATCGGCAACGTCGCATTCGTACGGTCCGATTGGTACGCGGCGGTGCCTCCGGGCCCGTACGACGCGATCGTCGCCAACCCACCCTACATCGCGCAGGGCGACCCGCACCTGCGCGAGGGCGACCTGCGCTTCGAGCCGCACGGCGCGCTCGCTTCCGGGGTGACCGGCCTGTCCGCGCTCGCGGCGATCGTCTCAGGCGCGCGCGACCGGCTCGCGCCGGGCGGCTGCCTCGCGGTCGAGCATGGCTTCGACCAGGGCGACGCCGTGCGCGGGATGTTCGAGGCAGCGGGTTTCGTCTCCATCGACGCGTACCGCGACCTCGCCGGCATCTGGCGCGTCGTCGTCGGGCAGGCGCCGACCACCCTGTAGCGATCAGGGTCTTCTCGCCTTACACGACCCCGCCGCCCATCCTCGTCGACGGCATTCGGTCGTGACCATTCGCGGCCCGTCGTCGCGGTCTCGCCGGGCGGCGGGCACGCTGCTATAACGCCGCATCGTCCGCTTCCTGGAGCCCCGCCCGTGCCGACCCGACTCATCGCGTTGTTCCTCGCTTTTCTCGTTGCCGGAGCGGCTGCCGCCCAACCGAGGCAGCGTGTCGACAAGGCGGCGGACCTGCCGCGCTTCAACTACCGCATCGACGGCAAGGTCGAGGACCTGGTTCGCGACGAAACCAGATTCAAGGCCTTCGCCGCGGAGGTGAAGCGCGACTTCGAGTCGGTGCTCGCGCGCTACGAGATCCCCGACAAGTCGGTGGAGCGCGGCTACCTCGCCACGCTCGCCCAGATCGACTATCTCGCCGGCAACCACGACGCGGCGCTCGCGCGACTCGACCGCCTGCAGGCACTCGAGGAGAAGCCCGCCGACAAGCTGCTGTCGGGCGTCACGATGCGGACGCTGATCGGCGCGGAACGCAAGGCCGGAAGCCGCGGCACCGACGCCTGGCGCCAGGAGGTGACCCGCCGGTTGCGTGCCGACCTCGATGCGATGCCCTACGCGGTGGTGCAGAACGACGTGCGCGAGATCAAGGCCAGCGCGGAGATCGTCAGCGAGCCGCTGGTCCTCGGCGGCGTGCGCGAACGGCTGCAGCCGATCGTCGACAAGTCGGGCGCACTCTCTTCGGACTTCGCCCCCGCGGTGGTCGCGGCGCGTTATCGCCTGACGTCGACGATCCCGGCGCAGCAGCCGATCGTCGCAGCGCTCGCCGGCTACCTCGCCGCCAACAAGGTCGACAAGCCGGACATCTGGGCCGCGCGCGACGTCGTGCTGCCCGCGGGCCGCGACTACACGCCAGTCAACGTGGCGGTCTGGGACAGCGGTGTGGACACCGCGCTGTTCCGGGATCGCCTGGTGACTGCGGACGGCAAGCCGGCGGTCATCGGTTTCGACCGCTTCGAGAGACCCGCGAACACCGAGCTGATGCCGATCCCGAAGGAAGTCGCCAGCCGGCTGCCGGCAATGAAGTCGCGCCTCAAGGGTTTCTCGGACCTGCAGTCGAACATCGATTCGCCGGAAGCGACCGAGGTCAAGGCGTACTTCGGCGGCATGAAGCCGGAGGAATACAAGGCGGCGATCGAGGAGATCGGGCTCGCGGGCAACTACATCCACGGCACGCACGTCGCGGGCATCGCCGCGGCCGGCAACCCCTACGCGCGGCTCGCCGTCGCGCGCATCGAGTTCGACTGGCACCTGGTCCCGGACCCGTGCCCGACGCCGGAGCTGGTCGCGAAAGGCGCGGCCAATGCGCAGGCCTACGTCGACTTCTTCAAGCGGCACCAGGTGCGCGTGGTCAACATGAGCTGGGGCGGCTCGGTCAAGGGCTACGAGCAGGCGCTCGAGCTCTGCGGCATCGGCAAGGATCCGGAGGAGCGCAAGACGATCGCGCGCGGCTACTTCGAGACCGGGCGCGCAGCGCTCGAACGGGCGATCCGCAGCGCGCCGGGGATCCTGTTCGTCGCCGCCGCCGGCAACGACAACGCCGACGCGACCTTTGCCGAGGACATCCCGGCGGGGATCGATGCCGCGAACCTGCTTACCGTGGGCGCGGTCGACCGCGCCGGCGACGAGGCCTCGTTCACGAGCTACGGCAAGACCGTCGTCGCGCACGCCAACGGCTATCAGGTCGAGAGCGTGATCCCCGGCGGCGAGAAGCTCGCCGAGTCGGGCACGTCGATGGCCGCGCCGCAGGCGGCCAATCTCGCGGCGAAGATGCTCGCGGTGAACCCGAAGCTCGCGCCGACCGACGTGATCGCCCTCATCCGCGCGACGGTCGAGAAGACGCCGGACGGGCGGCGGATGCTGCTGCATCCTGCGAAGGCGGTGGCAGCGGCGCGTAGCTTCGCCGGCTGAAGCGAGCGCGCACGCGCCGAACCGACTCCCGACTCCCGCGGCGGAGCGTCAGCCCGCGGTCCCGGACGGCGTGTCGGGCTTCTTCGCCTTGGGCAGCTCGGGCGCCGGGCGCCGCCCGTCGACGACGTGCGCGAGCGCGAGGAACGGGTGCCGCCACATCATGCGCGGGCCCGCATAGCGCATCACCACGCGCACCCGTTCGCGCATCTCGGCGTTGTAGCAGTGCACCGTGCAGTTCGCGCACGTGGGCTTGTCGTCGCCGAACACGCAGCGGTCGAGTCGCCGCGTCGCATAGTCCATCAGCTTGGCGCACTCGTCGCAGAGGTCCGCGCTGCGGCCGTGCTGGTCGCGGCAGTGGATCGCGACCATCGCGCGCATCGTCGCGAGCTCGCGCCCGAGGCGCGGATGGCGCGCGCGGTCGTGCACCTTGCGCGTCGGCGGGGCGACGACCGCCGTCGGCGTCGCCGCGGGAACGTCGTCGTGGTTCACGTGGCTCATTGCCGGAAAGCATGCCGCAGCGAAGGGCTGCCGGCCATGACGTGCATCAATCCCGCCCTAGGGCATCGGCACGCCGAGCTTGTCTGCCCACGGTTCGAGCGCGGGCAGGATCGACGGATGCAGGCGAACGCCGTCCACGGCTTGCGCGCGCATCAGCGCCAGGCCGCGCTCGCCGGGCAGGCGCACGCGCTCGACGCCGGGGCGCGGGGTCGCGGCGTGGCAGGCATCGGCAAGCCACTGTGTCTGGCGGAGGAAGGCGTCGCGGCCGCCAAAAGCCTGCGGATCGAGGATCTGCACGAACACGGTCGCGCCCCAACCCTCGGACGGATCGGCGCGGCCGAAGCCGGTGAGGCCCGCGGTCAGTGCCTCGATCAGCAGTGCGAGCGCGAAGCCCTTGTGGCCGGCGTCGAGACCGCCGAGCGGCAGCAGCGTGCCCTTGGGGTCGTTGAACAGCACCGCGGGATCGTCGGTCGGCGTGCCGGCGGCGTCCTGCACCCACGCGTGCGGCAGCTTCCCGCCGGCCTTGTAGAGCCGTTGCGTGAGGCTGTTGGTCGTGTAGGAAGCCGAGATGTCGAGCAGGATCGCATCGCCCTCGGTCGGGATGCCGGCGGCGATCGGATTGGGCGTGTACACCGGCGAGACGGCGCCGAATGGCGCCACGCTCTTGCCCGCCGGGTCCGAGCAGGCGAGCAGCATCATCAGGCCGCGGTCCGTCGCGCGCTTCAGGTAGGCAGCGAGGCACGCGATGTGGTGCGAGCGACGGATCGCCACCGTGCCGGTGCCGCAGGCCGCTGCCATCTCTGCCGCGGCGTCGAGCGCACGCAGCGTGAGCCACGGCCCGGGGAGGCGTCGTCCGTCCCAGGTCTGCGCGGAAGGGTGTGCCGCGACCACGTCGGGCCCGCCGTCCTTGGCCATCGCGCCCTGCTCGAGCTCGGCGAGGTAGCCCGGCACAAGTGCGAGCCCGTGCGTCGTGTGGCCCATCAGGTCGCCGTCGACGAGCACCGTGGCGACGTCGCGCGCGATGTCGTCGCGCAGGCCGGCGCGCACGAGCAGGGCGTGCCCGAACAGGACCAGTGCGGCCGCGTCGTGGCGCGGTCCCTCGGGAGTAACGACGCTCACTGGACCACCCTCCGCGCTAACGCGCTTCGGGGCGGATTCGCCCCTTGGGGGCGGCCCTTCGGGCTCATCGTGACCCCGCCGGATTCGATCGCCCGGGTGCGCTCGCATACAGCGCGAGCCCGGCCTTGGCGCCCGCGCCGATCAGCCAGGTGTCCGCGCCGTAGAGCAGCACGTTGATGCCCGCGCCTGTCAGTCGCTCGATCTGCACCGGGGTCATCGCCGTCGTGCCGACCGCCTTGCCGGCGGCACGCGCGATCTTCGCCGCGCGCTCCACGAATGACAGCACGCGCGGATCGTCGACCTGACCCGGGATGCCCAGCGCGACCGAGTAGTCGAACACGCCGAGGTAGATGAGGTCGAGCGTTGGCAGCGCAGCGATGCGCTCGAGATGTTCCGCCGCGGTCGGGGACTCCACCAGCACGCCGGTGAACGGATAGCCGCGGGCGAGCTTCGGCTGCGGCGGCATGCCGTAGTGGCCGCCCCGCGTGTAGGGGTTGTAGCCGCGCGTGCCGTCGGGCGCGAAGTGCGCCATCGCCACCGCGCGCTCGGCGGCGGCCGCGTCCGGAATCTGCGGCACGACGATGCCGTCGGCGCCGAGATCGAGCGCGCGCTGCACGAAGAACGCGTCGGGTCCCGGCGCCCGCACGATCGGACAGGCGCCGCCGCCTTCGCACGCGGCGATCGCGGCTTCCAGCGACGCGAAGTCGTAGCCGCCGTGCTCGCAGTCGAGGAACACGAAGTCGAAGCCGGCCGTGGCGAGCGTGCCGACCACCTGGGAGTGGGGGATCACCGACCAGATGCCGGCAAGCGTCTCGCCGCGGGCGAGTTTCATGCGTAGCGGGTGAGTGGAGGCGTCCATGGGATGATGCGTGCCGTGGCAGGCACGATTGACGAAAAGCGGGCCGTTGTCCGAGGATTCTACGGCCTGCCGGCGTCCCGGGCGCCGCGCCAGGCCCCGATGGCGGCGAATTCGCTTCCGCACCCGACATTCCCGATGAGCCGCGCAATGATCGCCATGCCCGCTGTGGCAGGAGCCGTCGCGTGACGTCCACGCGCGATGCTTCCCGGCCGCCGGGTCCGCCGTCGGCGCCGGCGAAGGCCGCGGACGACACCGCGGTCACGCTTACGGCGCGGGTGTTCGAGCTGCCGCCGGACCCCGGCGGCCCCCGGCTGCCCTCGTCGCTGCAGGTGTCCATCGTCACCTACCGCCCCGACATGCGGCTCCTCGACCGCTGCCTGCGCAAGCTGCTGCTCGCGATCGAGGTGGCGCGGGCGGACGGCGCCGTGCGCACGGTCGCCATCGCGCTGGTCGACAACAGCGCCAACCGCGTGGTCGCGGGCAACGTGATCCGGCTCACGCAGGCCCGCTTCGCCGAGGCGAACGTGCAGCTCGCATACCTGCACGGGCACGCCAACATCGGCTACGGCGCCGCCCACAACCTCGTGCTCCACGGCAGCGGCGCCGACTACCACCTGGTGCTGAATCCGGACGTCGAGCTCTCGCCGGACGCGCTGGCGGTCGGCGTGCGCTGGCTCGCGACGCACACGGACGTGGGTGCGATCGCGCCCGAGGTGGCGAGCGGCGACGGCGAGTCGCAGGAGTACCTGTGCCGCCGCTATCCGACCGTGCTCGATCTCCTGCTGCGCGGCTTCGCGCCGCGGTTCCTGCAGCGCCTGTTCCACCGCCGCCTCGATCACTACGAGATGCGCGACGTGATCGATGCCGATCCCGAGCGCGAGGTGATCGACATCCCGGCGATGTCCGGTGCCTGCATGCTGGTGCGCCGCTCGGCGGTCGATGCGACCGGCGGCTTCGACCCCAAGTTCTTCCTCTACTTCGAGGACTACGACTGGACGGTGCGCCTGAACCGTGTCGCCCGCACGGCGTACGTCCCGGCGATGCGCATCCGTCACCACGGCGGCGGCGCGGCGCGCAAGGGCCTGCGGCACATCGCGTGGTTCGTGACGAGCGGCCTGCGCTTCTACCGCAAGCACGGCTGGCGATGGGCGTGAGGCGTGAGAGCCGCCCCGAGGGCGAATCGCCGAAGCGCGATAGCGCGGAGGAGTAGCAGCGAGCCGGAGGGCGTCGGGCGGACCGGTCGTGCGACGCGGCGTCGCCCGGATTCATCGGCGCGGCCCTGGTCGCCCGCCTGCGCGCCGCGGGGCGTCCGCTGATCGGCACGGTGCGCGCGGTGAAGGCCGGCATGCCGGGCGACCTGCAGCCGGTCGGAGACCTCGCGCACGCGCCCGACGAGCTGCTCGACGATCTGGTGAGCGGCGCATTCGCCGTCGTTCACCTCGCGGGGCGGGCGCACGTGATGCGCGAGACCGTCGCCGCTCCGGACGAGGCCTATCACCTGGCGAATGCCGAGATGACCGCGCGGCTCGCGCGAGCGTCGGTGCGCGCCGGCGTGCGCCGGTTCGTGCTCGCGAGCTCCGTGAAGGCCGCGGGCGAGGCGAGCCGGCCGGGCCGACCGCTCGCGCCGCGCGACGCGCCCCATCCCGAGGACGCCTACGGGCGGAGCAAGCTCGCGGCCGAGCAGGGGCTGTTCGAGATCGCGTCGGGCTCGACGATGGCGGCGGCGGCGCTGCGCCTGCCGCTGGTCTACGGGCGGCACGCGCGCGGCAACTTCGCCCGGCTGGTCGCCGCCGTGCGCACGCGGAGGGCCCTGCCGTTCGCATCGATCGACAACCGGCGCAGCCTGCTCTATCTCGGCAACCTGCTGGACGCGATCGAGGCGATGCTCGACGTGCCGCAGATGCCGCCCGGCGTGCACTACGTCGCCGATGCGGAGAGTGTCGCCACGCCCGACCTCGTGCGCGCGATCGCGAGCGCGTGGCGCGTGCAGCCGCGCCTGGCCGCCATGCCCGTACCGCTGCTGCGTGCGGCGGGGCTGCTGCTCGGCCGCGGCGCGGCGGTCGCGCGGCTCGTCGGGTCGCTCGAGGTGGACACGACGTCCTTGCGCGACGGCACCGGCTGGACGCCGCGCTGGTCGCTCGACGCGGCGCTGGCCGAGATCGCTGCGGGCAGCGACCCGCAGGGCGCGCAGGCCCGCTCGCTATAATCGGATCGAACTTCACCGAAGGTTTCGCCCATGCCCTCCCGTCCTTCCGGCCGCCGCGCCGA
Organism: uncultured beta proteobacterium; assembly: GCA_963765065.1. Taxonomy (GTDB): domain Bacteria; phylum Pseudomonadota; class Gammaproteobacteria; order Burkholderiales; family Casimicrobiaceae; genus VBCG01. The sequence goes on from CAVXVH010000020.1 coordinate 921,020, forward strand.
CGATCTGCGCACCGTGCGCATCACGCGCGGCTTCACGCGCCATGCGGAGGGCTCGGTGCTGATCGCCGTCGGCGAGACCCAGGTGCTGTGCACGGCGAGCGTCGAGGAGGGCGTGCCGCCGTTCCTCAAGGGCACCGGGCAGGGCTGGCTGACCGCCGAGTACGGCATGCTGCCGCGCTCGACGCACACGCGCACGCGACGCGAGGCGGCGGAAGGCAAGCAGTCGGGACGCACGCAGGAGATCCAGCGGCTGATCGGGCGCAGCCTGCGCGTCGGTCACCGACCTCGCGCTGCTCGGCGAGCGCACGATCCGCATCGACTGCGACGTGCTGCAGGCGGACGGCGGCACGCGCTGCGCCGCGATCACCGGCGCCTGCGTGGCGCTCGCCGACGCGCTGCGCTGGTGCCGCGACGGCGGCCTGGTCGCCGCCGAGCCGCTCAAGGACTTCGTCGCCGCGGTCTCGGTCGGCATCGTCGGCGGCGAGCCGGTGCTCGACCTCGACTACGCCGAGGACTCGGCGTGCGAGACCGACATGAACGTGGTGATGACCGGCGCCGGCGGCTTCGTCGAGCTGCAGGGCACCGCCGAGGGCGCGCCGTTCTCGCGTGCGCAGTTCGATGCGATGATCGCGCTCGCGGAGACCGGCATCGCGCACCTGATCGCCGAGCAGGAGCAGGCGCTCGGCCTGCTCACCGCCTGACCCGAATTGGGGTCAGACCCCCGAAAGTAGGGTCAGACTCGACTTTTCAGAAGTAGGGTCAGACTCGACTTTTCGCCCAAGGCATGCCGACGAATGCAGAGCGAGCGGGAAAAAGTCGAGTCTGACCCTACTTGTGTGAGTGGACTCCTGCCGCCGTTCCCGCGGCTCGTGCTCGCCTCCGGCAACGAGGGGAAGCTGCGCGAGTTCCGGCGGCTCCTCGCGCCGCTCGGCATCGACGTGGTCGCGCAGGGCAGCCTCGGCATCTCCGAAGCCGACGAGCCGCACGCCACCTTCCTCGAGAATGCCCTCGCCAAGGCGCGCCACGCCAGCGCGCACGCGCGGCTGCCGGCGCTGGCCGACGATTCCGGGGTGTGCGTCGCGGCGCTCGACGGCGAGCCGGGCGTGCAGAGCGCGCGCTATGCCGGGGAACCCAGGTCCGACGCACGCAACAACGCGAAGCTGGTGCAGGCGCTCGCCGGCGTCGCCGACCGCCGCGCGCACTACGCCTGCGTGCTGGTGCTGGTGCGCCGCGCCGACGACCCCGAGCCGATCGTCGCCGAAGGCCGTTGGCACGGGCGCATCGTCGACGCGCCGCGCGGCAACGGGGGCTTCGGCTACGACCCGCACTTCGAGGATCTCGAGACGGGACTGACCGGCGCGGAGCTGCCGCTCGAGCGCAAGAACGCGCTGTCCCATCGCGGCAAGGCGTTGCGGGTGCTGCTCGCTCGGCTGGAGGAGGAGGCGCGATGACGCAGTTCGGCGTCGCGACGGGCCTCGGCGGCGCGCGCTTCAATGTGCTGCCGCCGCTGTCGCTGTACGTGCACATCCCGTGGTGCATCCGCAAGTGCCCCTACTGCGACTTCAATTCGCACGAGGCACGCGCAGCGCCGGACGAAGCCGCGTATGTCGATGCGTTGCTCGCGGACGTCGAGTCGGCGCTGCCCGGCGTGTGGGGCCGCAAGGTCGTGACGGTGTTCATCGGCGGCGGCACGCCGAGCCTGTTCGCGCCGGCGGCGATCGACCGGCTGCTCTCGGGCCTGCGCGCGCGGCTGCCGCTCCTGCCCGACGCCGAGGTCACGCTCGAGGCCAACCCCGGCACGTTCGAGCGCGCGCGCTTCGCGGGCTACTTTGCCGCGGGCGTGAACCGACTGTCGCTCGGCGTGCAGAGCTTCTCGCCGCGTCACCTGGAGGCGCTCGGGCGCGTGCACGGCGCCGACGAGGCGCAGCGGGCGGCGGAGGCCGCGCTCACGATCTTCGGCAACGTCAACCTCGACCTGATGTTCGCGCTGCCGGGACAGACGTTGGCCGAGTGCGAAGCCGACGTCGCCGCGGCTCTCGCGTTCGGCACGCCGCACCTGTCGTTCTACCAGCTGACCATCGAACCCAACACGCGCTTCCACCACGAGCCGCCGCCCGCACTGCCCGACCACGACCTCGCCGCCGACATGCAGGAGCTCGTTGCAGCGCGGCTCGCGGGCGCCGGCTACGCGCGCTACGAGGTGTCTGCGTACGCGAAGCCGGGTCGCGAGTGCGCGCACAACGTCAACTACTGGCGTTTCGGCGACTACCTCGGCATCGGCGCCGGCGCGCACGCGAAAGTGTCGTTGCCGGATCGCATCGTGCGGGAGGTCCGTTTCAAGCAGCCGCGCCAGTATCTCGCCGGCGTGGCTGCCGGCGACGCCGTGATGGAGCGCCGCGAGATTGCGCGCGACGAAGTCGGCTTCGAGTTCATGCTGAACGCGCTGCGCCTCACGGGCGGCGTGCCCGCGCCGCTCTTCGCCGAGCGCACCGGCCATCCGCTCGCGCTCGTCGCGTCGCGGCTCGCCGACGGCGTACGGCGCGGCCTGATCGACGCCGATCCGACGCGCATCGTCGCGACCGAGACCGGGCAGCGGTTCCTGAACACGACGCTCGAGATGTTCCTTCCCGTTGCCGTACGGGAGGCGCCGGTGGGCGATGCCCCGATCGCCGTGGTGGAGGCGCCGCGGTGAAGCCGCTGCACGCGCTCGCCCTCGCCGAGGCGCTGCGCGAGATGCGCGAAGGGCGCCTTGCCGTGCGCGACTATGCGGAGGCGCTGGTCGGCCCGGATCGAGGCGTCGGATGCCGCGATCGAGGCGTGGGCCTGTCTCGACCGCGACCACGTGATGCGCGAGGCCGCGCGTCTCGATGCGCTTCCCGCCACGGCACGCGGTCCGCTTCACGGCGCGCCCGTCGGACTCAAGGACATCATTCACACGACGGCGCTGCCGACGCGCATGGGCTCGCCCGCGTACGCCGACTTCGCGCCGTCGCGCGACGCGGCGTGCGTGCGCCGGCTGGTCGATGCCGGCGGCTACGCATTCGGCAAGACGGTGACCACCGAGCTTGCGTACATGCACCCGGGCAAGACGCGCAACCCCTGGAACGCCGCGCACACGCCCGGCGGTTCGTCGCAGGGTTCGGCCGCTGCGGTCGCCGCAGGACACGTGCCTGCGGCGCTCGGCACGCAGACCAATGGCTCGGTGATCCGTCCCGCGGCCTACTGCGGCGTCGTCGGGTTCAAGCCCACGCTCGGCGTCATTCCGTTCGACGGCGCGAGCCTGTTCAGCCAGACGCTCGACACGATCGGCACGTTCACCCGCACGGTGGCGGACGCGGCGCTCGTCGCAGGTCCGCTTGCCGTGGGCACGATCCCGCGCCAGCCGGCTGCCATGGACAGGGCGCCGCGGCTCGCGTGCCTCGCAGGATTCCCGTGGACCACGATCGGCAGCGACGTCGACGACGCGCTCGACGCGGCGGCCGTGCGCCTGCGCGCCGCGGGTGCGGAGGTCGTCGCGGTGGCGCTGCCCGACGCGCTCGGCGACGCCGCGCGCGTGCACCGCACGATCATGCTCCACGAGGCGGTGTCGAACCTCGGTCCGCTGCAGGACCGTGCCCGGACGCGGTTGTCGGCGACGCTCAATGCGGCGCTCGACGAGGGACGCGCGATCGACGCTGCAGCTTATGCGCTCGCACTCGTCGGCCGTCACGCGATGATCGCTGCGGCGACCGATTGGCTGTGCGTTACGACGCGCTGCTCGTGCCGTCGGCGCCCGCCGGGGCGCCTGCCAGCCTCGACGGCACCGGCGATCCGTCCTGCTGCACGCTGGCATCGCTGCTGGGTGCGCCCGCGATCACGCTTCCCGTCGCACGCGATGCGCACGGCATGCCGCTCGGACTGCAGCTGGTCGCGCCGGCCGGCGACGACGCGCGTCTCCTTGCCGTGGCGGCATGGTGCGAGGAACGCCTGCCGTTTGCGGGGCTGGTGTAGGGCGCAAGGCGCGTTGACCGCAAGCCATGAAGCGCGCCAAGCGACACCCGCCGCTCGTCCCCAAGCCGCGCAACCCGTTGGCCGTGTCGCCGCTGCTCGGCAAGGGACACGCGCACCGGGAAAGCCGCAAGGCGAAGCGCCAGCGCGGGCGGGCGGAGATCGGCAAGGCGCTCGCGCACCTCGCGGATGAGTGACGTGCCCTCGCCACGACCCAAGCCGGCGCGCGTACGCAAGCGCCCGGCGTCTGCCGCGCCACGCGGCCCGTCGGCGGACGCGGCGCCCACGCCTGCGGCACCGCCGGGCCTGTCACGGCGCGACCTCGAAGCGGGCAAGATGCGCGAGATCTATCTCGCTGCCGTGGACCCCGCACGCACGCTCACCGACGAGGCGCTCTCGGCGTCGCTCAACGCGACGCTCGCCGCGCGGCCGAAGGGCGCCGGCTGGTGGGTGTTCGCCTACGGGTCGCTGCTGTGGAATCCGATCTTCCCCATCGCCGAGAGCCGCACCGCGCTGCTGCGCGGCTACCACCGCCGCTTCTGCCTGTGGTCGCTCGCCTCGCGCGGCATGCCCCACGCACCGGGGCTGGTACTCGGCCTGATGCCCGGCGGCGCCTGCCGCGGCGTGGCCTATCGCCTGCCTGCGCCGGCTGCGATCGACGAGCTGCACCTGCTCTGGCGACGCGAGATGGTCGTGGGAAGCTACACGCCGCGCTGGGTGGAGCTCGCGACCGACGGCCGGCCGGTCGTCGGCCTCGCGTTCGTCGTCAAGCGCGACCACCCGCAGTACGCGGCAGGGCTCACGCTCGAACGGCAGGCCGAAGTGATCGCGACCGCGTGCGGGCATCTCGGCAGCACGCGCGACTACCTCGAGCGCACCCGCGTGGCGCTCGTCTCGCATGGCATCGTCGATCCGTACCTCGAGCACCTCGCCGCGGCGGTGCGATCCGATATCTAGGGTCAGACTCGACTTCCGGTTCGGGGTCAGACCCCGGTCTTTGCCTGCGGGGTCTGACCCCGATTCCGGTGTCGAAGGAAAGTCGAGTCTGACCCTGCTTTCGGGTCTGCGGTGCGCTCGCGATGCTGGCGCCCGAGCCAGCTCGCCACCGCGAGCCAGGCGCCTGCGACCGGGACCGCGAGCCACGTCATCGCGGCGAGCGACCATCCCGCGCCCCTCAGCCCGGCGAAGATCCACGTCGACGACGTGTCGCCGAAGCGATGCACCAGCGTGTCGATCACGTTCTTCGCCTTGTACTTCTGCTCGGGCGGCAGCACGTTGAAGAGCGTCTCCCGTGCCGGCTTGGAGACCGCATATTCGCCGGCGCGGCGCACGATGCCGAAGGCGACCAACGTGGCGAGTCCGGGCGCGAGCGCGAGCGCGACGAAGCCGACGATCGATACGACGGGCATTGCGCACAGCATGAACGTGGTGCCGAGCTTGCGGATCAGCGTGCCGAACGCGAACACCTGCATCGCGAGCGTCAGCACGTTCACCGCGACGTCGACCAGCGCGAGAAGGCGCGTGCGTTCCGCGCTGTCGGCGATCGCCGCGGGCACCAGCGCGGCCTGCTGGAAGTAGAGGAACGTAGACAGCAGCGAATAGGCGAACAGGAACAGGCAGATGCCGAGCAGGTAGGGTGACCGCACGACGTCGGTCAGTCCGGCCCAGATGCTGCCGCCGATCGGGGCTTCGTCCGCGGTGCCGGCCGCGCCGATGCGTGCCGCCCAGTCGCGCAGCCGTGTGACGGCGAGCATCGTGACGAGCAGGAAGCCTGCCGACACGAGCAGCATTCCCTTCGCGCCGACCAGCGTCACGAACAGCGCCGTGAGCGAAGGGCCGGCCAGCGCCCCGGCGGTTCCGCCCGCGGCGATGAAGCCGTACAGGCGCTGCGCCTGCGCGGTGTCGAACAGGTCGGCCATCAGGCTCCAGAACACGCTGACCGCGAACAGGTTGAACACCGACACCCAGACGAAGAACGCGCGGGCGACGAGCGCCGACTGCGTGCCGCCGGCCTCGAAGATCGTCCAGAAGCCGATCAGGTTGACGACGAAGAAGGCATAGAGCCACGGCAGGAGCTGCTTGCGCGGGAAGGTCCGGGTGAGCCAGCCGAACACCGGGGCCACCACGAGCATTGTCACGAACACGGCGGTGAAGAGCTCGTGCAGCTGTGCCTGCCCGACCTGGATCGCCATCTCGTCGCGGATCGGGCGCAGCACGTAGTAGCCCGCCAGCAGCGAGAAGAAGCAGATGAACGACCACAGCGCCGCCGGCAGCTCGGCGGCGGTGGCGCCGGACAGTCGGTTGACCCACGCGCGCATCGCGCCCGCCGTTCGGCGTTTCAGATGGCCATGTGGCGGCCGCCGTCGACCGCAATCGTCTCGCCGGTGACGTAGGGTGCGTCGACCAGCAGGAAATGCACCGCGCGGGCGATGTCGTCCGGCGAGCCCTCGCGCTTCAGCGGCGTGTGCGAGACGATGCGCTGCCGCGACAGCTCGTCGAACTGGCTGTCCTCCGGCCACAGGATCGGCCCGGGCGCGACCGCGTTCACACGCACTTCCGGCGCGAGCTCGCGGGCCAACGAGCGCGTCAGGCCGGACAGCCCGGCCTTTGCCGTGGAGTAGACGACGTAGCCCTTGAGCGGGCGCTCCGCGTGGATGTCCGTGATGTTGACGATCGCCCCCTGTGCGCGCTTCAACGCCGGGGCCGCAGCCTGCGACAGGAAGAGCGGCGCGCGCAGGTTCGTGCCGATCAGGTCCTCCCATAGCGCCGGGGTGATGTCGCCGACCTGCGTCGGAAAGAACGACGACGCGTTGTTGACCAGCCCGTCGAGCCGGCCGAAGGTTGCCAGCGTCTGCTCGACCAGCGACGGCAGCTTGCCGACGTCGAGGATGTCCGCCTGGATCAGCGCGACCGAGCCGGCCCGCACGTGGTTCAACTCCGCCTGCAGCAGCCGGGCCTCGCCCGCGGAAGCGCGGTAGTGCAGCATGAGATTCGCGCCGGCGGCGTGCAGCCTGCGGCTGATCGCGGCGCCTACGCGCTTGGCTCCGCCGGTGATGAGGACGACCTTGCCGTGCACGTCGGGCACTCCGGGGCTGGACTCGGGCTCGAACGACTGCCGCGCCGGATTGCACGCCGGCTCTCGTACACTAGCACAGCCCTCCCCGGTCCCGGGCGCGCTTCCGGACCCGATCGACGTGCCAGCCGCCATCTCCCTTCCCGAGCCCGACGCCGCGGCACGTGCCCATGGTGCCGCCGTTTCCGCGGCACTGGCACGCGCGATCGACGCCGCGGGCGGCTGGATGCCCCTCGAGGCGTACCTGCGCTTCGTGCTCTACGCGCCCGGACTCGGCTATTACGTCGCCGGGGCGCGCAAGTTCGGCGCCGCGGGCGACTTCGTCACCGCACCGGAGCTCTCGCCGCTGTTCGGCGCCGCGCTCGCGGTCGAGGTCGCCGCCCATCTGCGGCGCCATGGCGGCGACGTGATCGAGTTCGGCGCCGGTACCGGCCGGCTTGCCGCGGACCTGATGCGCGGCCTCGACGCGGCGGCGGCGATGCCCGGCCGCTACGCGATCCTGGAGATTTCGCCGGACCTGCGCGAACGGCAGCGGGCCACGCTCGCCCGCGAGGTCCCGACCCTCGCCGCGCGCGTCGAGTGGCTCGATGCGCTGCCGGCACGCTGGGACGGGGTCGTCGTGATGAACGAGGTGCTCGACGCGGTGCCGCCGCACGTGCTGGTACGCCGCGGCGGCCGTTGGTTCGAGCGCGGCGTCGTGCGGACGGGAGCGGGGCTCGCGCTCGAAGACCGGCCGCTCGGGGCGGGCGCGCTGCGCGAACTTGGCGAAGCGCGCTTTCCCGCCGGCATCGACTACGCGAGCGAGGTCAACCCGGTCGCGGAGGCCTTGGTCGAGGACCTGGGAAGACGCGCGGGACGGGGCACGATTCTCGCGATCGACTACGGCTTTCCGCGCGGCGAGTACTACCACCCGCAGCGTGCGTCGGGCACGCTGATGGGGCACTACCGGCATCGCGCCCACGCCGATCCGCTGCTCTGGCCGGGCCTCACGGACCTCACCGCCCACGTCGACTTCACCGCGATCGCCGAGGCCGGGGTGCGCGCCGGGCTGTCCGTCGCGGGCTTCGCGACCCAGGCGGGCTTCCTGCTGTCGTGCGGCATCCTCGAGCGTCTTGCGGCCGTGGGACCGCCGGCGTCCGCCGCGTACGTGCGCGCGACGGCGGCCGTGCAGAAGCTCCTCTCGCCCGCCGAGATGGGTGAACTCTTCAAGGTGCTTGCACTCGCTACCGACGCGTCGGAACCGGGGCCGGGCTTCCGGCTCGCCGACATGCGGCGTCGACTCTGACACTCGATGAGGCGCGGAACATGGACACGCCGATCGCAACCGACAGCCTGACGCTGGGGCGGCTGCTCGACCGCCACGCCCGCTACCGTCCGCATCGCACGGCGGTGATCGCGCCCGCCGGGGATCGCGACGTGCACCTGACGTGGCGCGAGTTCGACCGCTACGTGAACCGGTGGGCGAACGCGCTCGCGGCGCAGGGGGCCGGGCGCGGCGACCGGGTGGCGACGGTGCTCGGCAATTCGCTCGCGCTCCTTGCGACTTACTGGGCGTGCGCGAAGCTCGGCGCGGCCATCGTGCCGCTGTCGCCGTTGCTCAACGCCTCGGGCCTCGCGTCGCTGCTCGCCGACGCCAAGCCGCGGGTCGTCGTCGGGGCGAGCGACCAGGTTGCGATGCTCGACGCCGTCCGGCGTGACTGCGCGGCGCTACCGACGACGGCGTGGGTGCTCGTCGATCCGGCGCCCTCGGACGAGGCCGTCGGCTGGCTCTCGTACGCGACGCTGCGCGAGGCGGCATCCGACGAGCGGCCGCCCGCGCACGTCGCGGCGGGCGACCTGCTGACGGTGATGTACACGAGCGGCACCACGGGGATGCCGAAGGGCATCTGCCACACGCACTTCATCCGCGCGATGTACGCGGCGCTGCTGTCGAATGCCTGGCGCATGGCGCCCGAGTCGGTCGTGCTGCACTCCGGGGCGATCGTGTTCAACGGCGCGATGGTGACGATGTTCCCGGCGTTCATGAACGGCGCGACCTACATCCTGCATCGGGCGTTCGATGCGGAAGCGTTCGTCGAAACCGTCGAGCGCGAGCGCGTCACGCACACGATGCTGGTGCCGGCGCAGATCATCGCGATCCTCAACGCGCGCGGGTTCGACCCGGCGCGGCTCACCTCGCTCGAGTGCATTCTGTCGCTCGGCGCGCCGCTCCTCGCCGAGCACAAGGAGCGCCTGCTGCGCCTGCTCCCCGACCGCTTCTACGAGCTGTACGGCCTCACCGAGGGCTTCGTCACGATCCTCGACCGCGACGACGCCAAGCGGAAGTCGGGAAGCGTCGGCGTGCCGCCACCGTTCTTCGAGATGCGCATCGTCGGCGACGACGGCCGCGAACTCGCGCCGGGCGGTGTCGGCGAGATCGTCGGGCGCGGGCCGATCACGATGCCCGGCTACCTCGACCGCCCGGACCTCACCGCGGCGGCACTGCGCGATGGCTGGCTCTACACGGGCGACCTGGGTTACGTCGACGAGGACGGCTTCCTGTTTCTCGTCGACCGCAAGAAAGACATGATCGACTCGGGCGGCGTGAAGGTGTATCCGAAGGACGTCGAGGAGGTCGCCGCGCGGCACCCCGACGTGCGCGAGGTCGCGGTGTTCGGCATCCCGCACGCCAAGTGGGGCGAGACGCCGGTGGCCGCGGTGGTGCTGAAGCCGGGCGCCACGGTGTCCGCCGTGGCGCTGTGCGAGTGGATCAACGCGCACGTCGCCGCGCGCTACCAACGCGTCGACCGCGTGATCGTGATGGACGACTTTCCCCGCAACGCCGCCGGCAAGACACTCAAGCGGGAAATGCGCGCACCGTTCTGGGAGAAGTAGGGCTCGGAAGTGGGGCAAGCGAAAGTGGGGTCAGACTCGACTTTTCGGGCGTCGGCAGTACGATCGATCGGCCGTCGATCGTCGAAAAGTCGAGTCTGACCCCACTTTCGGCGAAAAGTCGAGTCTGACCCTACTTTCGATCGAGGTAGAGGCGCTCCGCAGTGCCGCCCAACACTGCCGTTCGCTCGGCAGCAGAGAGGCTGGCCAGCGCTGCGAGCGAGACCTCCCGCCAGCGATCGTAGCCTCCGGCGAGCTCCACGACGGGCCAGTCGCTGCCCCACAGGAGGCGATCGGGGCCGAACAGTTCGAGCAGCGCGTCGATGTAGGGGACGAGCACGTCCGGCCCCGCGTTCGGCGGCGCCTCGGTGACGAGCCCCGAGAGCTTGCAGTGGGCCTGGCGGTGCGTCGCGACCGCGGCGAGGTCGGTGCGCCAGCCTTCGATCTCGCGCTCGCGGATGCGCGGTTTCGCGCCGTGGTCGACCACCACCGCGAGCGCCGGGTGGCGCTCGAGCACGCGCGCAAGCCGCGGCAGGTGCCGCGGCAGCACCAGCGCGTCGAACACGAGGCCGTGGGCGACCATCGCGTCGAACACCGGCGCGTGTGCCGGGCGCACGAGCCAGTCGTCGTCGGCGATGTCCTGCACCATCGGACGCAGGCCAACGAGCCGCGGGTCCGTGGCAAGGCGGGCGACGACGTCGGGCGCGTCCTGCGCGTCGAAGTCGACCCAGCCGACGACCCCGGCAACGAACGGTGCCGCACGGGCGATCGCGAGCAGGAACTCGGTCTCGGCCACGGTCGGCGCGGCCTGGACGAGGATCGTGCGCTCGATGCCGTGCCGCGCCAGGATCGGGGCGAGGTCCGCAGGTCCGAAGTCGCGGTGGATCGGCGCGAGCGCCGGCGTGAGCCACCCGTAGTCGCCGCGGGCGAGGCGCCAGAAGTGCTGGTGGGCGTCGATCATCGGGGCAGGGGCGCGTCGGCGGACAGCAGGCCTTCGGCGACGAGGTCGCGCCACAGCGCCGCCGGCACCGGGCGCGCGAACGCTTCGAGGTTGCGGGCCACCTCGCCCGGCGTGACGGCGCCGAGGACCACCGACGACACCGCGGGGTGGCCGAGCGGGAACTGCACCGCGGCATGGGCGAGCGCGACGCCGTGCGCACGGCACACCGCGTCGATCCGCCCGACCCGTGCGAGCACGTCGGGCGGCGCATCGCGGTAGTCGTATTTCGCCCCAGCCACGGCGCCCGTCGCGAGGATGCCCGAGTTGAACACGCCGCCTAGCATCACGCCGATGCCCCGCTCGCGAGCGAGGTCGAGGAACGCCAGCGCCGGCTGTTCGAGCAGCGAATAGCGGCCGGCCAGCATCACGCAGTCGAGGTCGGCCTCGCGCGCGACGCGGGCACAGACCACGGCATCGTTGACGCCGAGGCCGATCGCCCGCACCACGCCCTGCGCACGCAGCTCGACGAGCGCCCGCCAGGCCCCGTCCAGCACTTCGCGCATGCGGGTGTCGAGCGCGTCCCCGTGTGCCCACGGGTCGAGATCGTGCACGAGCGCAATGTCCACCGAGGCCATACCCAGCCGGAGCAACGACTGCTCGAGCGAGCGCAGGCAGCCGTCGCGGCTGTAGTCGAAGCGGCCCTCGAACGGCAGGCCGCCGACGTAGCCGCCGCGATCGCGCACGCCCGTGGGTGCGGGGGCATAGACGCGGCCCACCTTCGTCGACACCACGAAGCTCGCACGCGGCCGGCGTCGCAGCGCGGTGCCGATACGGTGCTCGGAAAGACCCCGACCATAGAGCGGCGCCGTGTCGAACAGGGTGATGCCGGCATCCGCTGCTGCTTCGACCGCGGCGATCGCCGTGACATCGTCGAGCGCGCCGTAGAGGTCGCCGAGCGGTGCGCCGCCGAAGCCGAGCGCGGACACGACGACGCCACTGCGGCCGAGCGCGCGCGTCGGCAGCAGGGCGGACTGTGTGGATTCAGGCATTGTGGAGCGGGCCATCGGATCACGGGCGCGGTTCGACGGCACATGCTACCGTGTCGAGCGGCCTCGCAGCGCGCCGCGCGGGCTCCGAGCGTGCAATGCCGCCACGCCGGTGCGCCGGTCGATCGACCCCACGGAATCCGCCACGATGACCTCCGGATCACGCGAGCCTTCCCGCCACTTTTCGATGCTCCGCAGCTTTCACCTCGCGGACTTCTTCACGCTCGGCAACGCGGCGTGCGGTGTCGCGGCAATCTTTTGCGCGATGGCCTATGTCGCGGGGTCGGACCTCCGGTGGTTCTTCGCGTCCGCGGCGCTCGCGCCCGCGGCGTTCGTCCTCGACGTCCTCGACGGTCGCATTGCGCGTGCCCGCCAGCAGCACTCGACACTGGGTCGCGAGCTCGACTCGCTGGCGGACGTCATCTCGTTCGGCGTCGCGCCGGCCGCGCTGGGCTACGCCGCCGGGCTCGACGGTGGCTGGGACTGGGTGGCGCTGATCTACTTCGTCTGCTGCGGCGTGAGCCGCCTCGCGCGCTACAACGTCACCGCGGAGTCGCTGTCCGGCGGCGGCGCGAAGGTCAAGTACTTCGAAGGCACGCCGATCCCGACCAGCATCGTGCTGGTGGCCGTCCTCGCCTGGGCGGCGTGGCAGGGTCGGTTGGGCGACACCGTCCTCGGCGGTGCGTGGACCATCGGCCCGGCGACGCTGCATCCGCTGGCGCTGCTGTTCGTGCTCTCCGGGACGCTGATGATCAGCAAGACGCTGCGCATCCCGAAGCTCTAGCAGGCTGGCGATGGCAGCACCATGGGTCCGGTGCGCGCCGATGTGCCTTGCCGGTCCTGCGGCGACCCACTAGCATGTCGGCGATGAGCTCCCCGTCCGCGTCCTCCATGCGTCCGCTCGCCGACCGCTTCGGCCTGTCCTGCGCGACGATCACCCCCTTCACTGCCGCCGGCGGCGTCGACGATGCCCGGCTGGTCGCCCACCTCGAACGCCGGCTCGCCGAAGGCTGCTCGAGCTACACGCTGTTCGGCACGACCGGCGAGGGTTCGTCGGTGGGCCGCCGCGAGCGCGAGCGCGCGATGGAGCGCGTGTTCGCGCGCCTCGCGCCCGGCCAGGCGCTGGTCGGCGTGATGGCGAACGCACCCGACGACGCCGGTGAGCAGGCGAACCCGCTGCTGGACGCCGGCGGTCGCGGCGTGCTCCTCGCGCCGCCCAGCTACTTCAAGGGAGTGCCGGACGCGGGACTGTACGACTGGTTCGCGCGCGCGATCGAGGCGATGCGCGCGCCCCGCGGCGTTTTCCTCTACCACCTGCCGTCGGTAACCGCCGTGCCGCTGTCGGTCGAGCTGATCGGACGCCTGAAATCCGCCTTTCCGGGCGTCGTGGCCGGTGTCAAGGACAGCGGTGGCGAGTGGCCCTACACCGAGCGGCTGCTCGCGGCGCACCGCGACCTGCACATCCTCGTCGGCGACGAGCGGCTGCTCGCCCGCGCGGTGCGCCACGGCGGCAGCGGCGCGATCAACGGCTTCTCCAACTTCTGCACGCCGCGCCTCCTGCCGATGATCGAGCGCGGCGAGGAGGTTCCCGCGATCAGCGCACTGGTCGACCTGCTGCTGCGCTACCCGGTCACGCCCGGGATCAAGGCGCTGGTCGCGCACGTGAGCCGGGATCCGGCCTACCTGCGTGCGGCGCCGCCGCTCGTCGATCTGCCCGATGCCGACGCGCGCACGCTCGCGGCGGCGTTCGACCGCCTGCCCTGAGCGCCACCGCAGGCGCACCGCCCACCCACGGAGGAACGAAGATGAAGCGACTTTCCCTCGCCGCGCTGGCGATCGGCGCCACGCTGGCGGCCGGTGCGCACGCACAGACGGTCACGATCCGCTGGGGCGACGTCGTCCCCGCCACGCACCCGTCGGTGCAGATGATCGAGCGCATCGCCGCAGACGTGAAGGCGAAGTCGAACGGCCGCATCGCGATCCAGGCCTTCCCTGCCGGGCAGCTCGGCGGCTCGCGCGACATGATCGACGCGGTGGCGAACGGCGCGCAGCAGATCGTCACCGAGGGCGCGGCGAACTTCGGTGCGTGGGTGCCATCGATCTCCGTGGTCGAGGCGCCGTACGTCTGGCGCGACGCGGCGCACCTGCAGAAGGCGATGAATGGCCCGATCGGGCAGAGGTTCAACGACACGCTGGTGAAGGCGCGCGGCATGCGCATCCTCGGCACCACGTACTACGGCACGCGCCACATCACGACGACCTCGAAGGAAGTGAAGTCGCCGGCGGACCTGGTCGGCTTCAAGCTGCGGGTGCCCGAGAACGACGTGTTCAAGGCGATGGCCGAGGCCTGGGGTGCCAAGCCCACGCCGATGAACTTCGGCGAGCTCTACCTTGCGCTCAAGCAGAACGTCGTCGACGGCCAGGAGAACCCGCTGCCGACGATCAAGTCCGGCAAGTTCGACGAGGTGCAGAAGTACCTGGTGCTCTCCGGCCACATCATCACGCCGCGGCTCGTCGTCGTGAACGAGGCGTTCTGGCAGGGGCTGTCGGCCGCCGACCGCAAGCTCCTCGACGACGCGATCCGCGCCGGCATCGCCTGGCAGGACGAGGAGCTCGCGAAACAGGAGAAGTCGCTGGTCGACACGTTCAAGGCGGCGGGCATGACGGTGATCACGCCCGATGCCAACGCGTTCCGCGCGCCGGTACTCGCCAAGGTGCCGAAGCTGTTCGAGTCGAAGTGGGGCGCCGGCACGTTCGAGGCCATCCAGGCGATCAAGTGACATCGTGCCCGGGGCCCGTTCACGGGTCCCCGGCGCTTCCATGAGCAGCGCCGGCGCGCTGGTTCGCCGATGATCCGCTTCGCGGCTGCAGCCGCGCGCGTCACCGACGCGCTGGCGATCGCCTTCTTCGTCGCGATGTTCGCCTGCGTGCTCGCGCAGGTGGTGTTCCGCTACTTCCTCGGCTCGCCGCTCACGTGGAGCGACGAGCTCGCGCGCTACCTGTTCGTGTGGTGCGCGTTCCTGGGCTGGGTGATCGCGGCGCGCAGGCGCAGCCACCTCGCCGTGACGATCGGGCGGGACCGGATGTCGCCGCGCGCGCAGGCCGCGCTGAAGCTCGTGGGGGCGCTCGCCGCGCTCGCCTTCGCCGTCGTACTGGTAATTCACGGCGTCCGCATCGCCGAGCGCAACTGGGACGTCGAGACGACCGCGCTCGCGGTCACCGCCGGTGTCGTCTACGCAATCGTGCCGCTCGCGGCGCTGGCGATCGGCTGCTACGCGATCGCCGATGCCGCGGCGGCATGGGCGGCGTGGCGGACGGCTGGGGCGCGGCGATGATCACGCTGATGCTCGCCGTGCTGGGCGCGTGGTTCCTGTCGCTGTTCGCGGGTCCCGCGATCTACGCGGCGATGGGGCTTGCCGGCTTCGCGTTCCTCGCGCTCGCCGGCGTGACGGGCATCGTCATACCGCAGAAGATCGCGATGGCCGCCAACTCCTTCCCGCTGCTGGCCGCACCGCTGTTCATCCTCATGGGCAACCTGATGAACGCCTCGGGCATCAGCTACCGCATCTTCGACTTCGCGAAGGCGATCGTCGGCTGGATGCGCGGCGGACTCGCGCAGGCGAACATCGTCGGCAGCGTGATCTTCGCCGGCATGAGCGGCTCGGCGGTGGCCGACGCGGCGGGGCTCGGCACCGTCGAGATCGAGGCGATGCAGCGTGAGGGCTACGACGGCGAGACCGCTGCCGCGGTCACGGCCGCGTCGGCGACGATCGGCCCGATCATCCCGCCGTCGCTGCCGATGATCGTGTACGGGGTGGCCGCCGAGACCTCGATCGGCGCGCTGTTCCTCGCCGGCGTGATTCCCGGCCTGCTGATGGCGGGCGCGCTGATGCTGATGGTTCGTCACCTCGCGATCCGTCGCAACCTGCCGCGCCACCCCTTCGAGGGCGGCCGCGTGCTGTGGACCGCGTTCCGGCGCGCGTTCTGGGCGCTGATGGCGCCAGTGGTGCTGTTCGGCGGACTGTTCTCCGGGATCTTCACGCCGACCGAGGCGGCCGCGGTCGCCGTCGTGTACGCACTTGTGCTCGGCGTCTTCGTCTACCGCGAATTCCGCATCGCCGACCTGCCGAAGGTCATCCTCGACACCGTCGAGACGACGGGCGTGGTGATGGCGCTGGTGATGACGGCGTCGCTGCTCGGCTACTGCATTTCGGTGTCGCGGCTGCCGCAGGAGTTCGGCGGCTGGTTGACCGGCCTCACGCAGAGCCCGCTCGTCTACCTGCTGATCGTCAACGTGCTGCTGCTCGTCGTCGGCTGCTTCATGGAGGCGCTCGCGGCGATGCTGGTGCTGATCCCGATCCTCGTGCCGGTGGCGGCCAAGCTCGGCATCGACCCGGTGCACTTCGGCATCGTGTTCGTGCTGAACCTGATGATCGGCACGATCACGCCGCCGGTGGGCGTGGTGCTGTACGTCACTGCCAAGGTGGCGAACGTGCCGTTCGAACGCATGGCGCACGCGGTGCTGCCCTATCTCGTGCCGCTCTTCGCCGTGCTGGCGCTGATCACGGTCTGGCCGGCGGTGACGACGTTCCTCCCGTCCGCGCTGCTCGGCCGCTGAACGACACGCGGGTCGCAGTGCGGGTGCGCACCCGTACAATCGCCGCGTGACGAGCGCAACCATCGACCGCGCCGCGTGGCGCTTCTGCGTCGCGCCGATGATGGACTGGACGGACCGGCACTGCCGGTACTTCCTGCGCCTCGTCACGCGCCGAGCGCGGCTCTACACCGAGATGGTCACCGCGCCGGCGCTCGAGCACGGCGACGTGCCGCGCCACCTCGACTTCGATCCCGCCGAGCATCCGGTGGCACTGCAGCTCGGCGGCAGCGATCCGGGTCTGCTCGCGCGCGCGGCGAAGCTCGGCGAGCGCTGGGGCTACGACGAGATCAACCTCAACTGCGGCTGTCCCTCCGAGCGCGTGCAGACCGGCAGCTTCGGCGCGTGCCTGATGGCCGAGCCCGCGCTGGTGGCGGACTGCGTGACGGCGATGCGCGACGCGGTCGCGATTCCGGTCACCGTCAAGCATCGCATCGGCCTCGACGCGGTCGAGGACTACGGCTTCGTGCGCGACTTCGTGGGCACGGTCGCCGCGGCGGGCTGCGCGGTGTTCATCGTGCACGCGCGCAACGCCGTGCTGAAGGGCCTCTCCCCGAAGGAAAACCGCGAGGTGCCGCCGCTGCGCTACGACGTCGTGCACCGCCTCGCGCGCGACTTTCCCGGGCTCGTGATCGTGCTCAACGGCGGCCTCGGCGACTGGACGGTGATCGACCGCGAGCTCGCGCACGTCGACGGCGTGATGCTCGGCCGCGCCGCGTACCACGACCCGTACCTGCTCGCGAGCGCGGACTGGAAGATCTTCGGTGACGAGCGTCCGGCGCGCTCGCGCGCGCAGGTGCTCCGCGACCTCGTGTCCTACGCCGAGCGCGAGGTTGCGCGCGGCACGCCGCTGCGCTCGATCGCCCGCCACGTGCTCGGGCTCTACCACGGGCAAAGCGGTGGCCGGCGCTTCCGCCAGATCCTCTCCGACGCCGCGCGGCTGCGCGACGCGGGACCCGGGCTGCTGCTCGAGGCGCTCGCGGCCGTCGAGCCGGCGCAGGCGACGGCCTGACGCCGTCACCGGCGGCGCGTGCGCCGTGCGTCCGCGATGGCCGGGGCGCCGTGCAGCTACCTGCCGAGTTCGTCGTCGATGTACTGGCGCACGATCGCGTCGAAGTCGGCGTCGGCGCGCATGCCGAGCGAGTGTCCGTACGCGGCATCGAAGTCGCGCGGCCAGCTCCGTACGATGCGCTCGATCGCCGGGTCGGACGCGAAGCGGACGCGCGCGGCGACGGCGTCACCTGCCACGCGCCGCAACGCGTCGAGCATCTCGCGCACCGTCACGGAGATGCCCGGCACGTTGACCGAGCGACCGTGCGTCAGCATCGCCGCCGGCGCTTCGTGCCCGATCAGCATGTTCTCGATGACGCGGCGCGGCGAGAGCAGCCACATCCGGGTGTCGACCGGCACGGGGCAGATGGTATCGACGCCGGCGAGTGGCTCACGCAGGATGCCGCTCGCGAACGACGACGCGGCCTTGTTGGGCTTGCCCGGCCGCACGCTGACCGTCGGCAGCCGCAGGCTGCGCCCGTCGAGGTAGCCCTTGCGCGTGTAGTCGTGGACGAGGAGCTCGCCCACCGCCTTCTGCGCGCCGTACGAGGACTGCGGCGTCAGCGCTTGCGTGTCCGGCACGACGTCGGGCAGCGCGCCGCCGAACACGGCGACCGAGCTGGTGAACACGACCTTCGGCGGGCGCGCGAGCGCGCGGCAGCGTTCGAGCAGCAACCGCGTGGCGTCGAAGTTGACGCGCCAGCCGAGGTCGAAGTCCGCCTCGGCTTCGCCGCTGACGACGGCCGCGAGGTGGAACACGCTGTCGGTGTCGTCGCCGATCGCCGCGGCGACGAACTCCGGGTCGGCGACGTCGCCGGCCATCGGCCGCAGACGCGGATCGTCGAGACCTTCGGCGGCGACGACATCGGCCAGCACCACGGCGGAGACTTCGCGCTGCTCTCCCGTCGCGTCGCGGAGGTGGCCGCGCTCGACGATCGCACGTGCGAGCCTCCGCCCGAGGAATCCCGCACCGCCGGTGATCACGACGCGCATCGTTCGTGCTCCTATGTATGGACGCCAAGTATCAAAGCCGTGCCGCTCGCTGCCGCTCGGGCCCGCAGGCTGCGCTATCGCGCGAGCTTCGCCCGCGCGGCCTTGAGCGCGTTGTCGATGTACGCGCCGTAGAAGTCGACGGTGAGGAGACCGACGATCGGTTCGCCGAGCGGGCGCCCGTTCGCGTCGACGACCAGCACCGTCGGCGACAGGAACACGCCGTAGCGATCGGCGAGCGCCTGATGGGTGGTGCGCGCGCCGCCGAAGTCGAGCACGGGATCGCGGCGGTCGATGCCGACCTGGCGAAACAGCGCCTTGCCGTGCCACTCCTCACGCGAGAAGGGGACGAGGTACTCGCGCAGCGCCTGTTCGCAGTACGGGCACTCGTCGCGATCGAAGAACAGCAGGATCGGCAGGCGCTTGCGGCGGCTCGACGCCGCATCGGCCGCGAGGTCGCTCGCGGCAGGGAGCTCGGCGCGACGCTGCACCGCGGACCTGCCCGTGCCGGCCGCGGTGGCCTTCGCCTGCGGCGCCTGCGCGAGGGCCGGCGCCGCGGCGGGCGCGAGTGCTGCCGATGCTAGAATCCGACGCAGCGCATCGCGGCGCGCGCGCCGCGGTCCCGAATCGACGTACTCACTGCGCTTCACTTCGATGACGCCTCCGCACGTGCCGCGCCGGCTCGTGATCGCCACGCGCGAGTCGGCGCTTGCGATGTGGCAGGCCCGCCACGTGCAGGGCCGGCTCGAGGCATTGTACCCGCGCACGAGCGTCGAACTGCTCGGCCTCACGACGCAGGGCGACCAGATTCTCGACCGGCCGCTCGCCGCGATCGGCGGCAAGGGCCTGTTCATCAAGGAGCTCGAAGTTGCCATGACCGAGGGTCGCGCCGACCTCGCGGTGCACTCGCTCAAGGACGTGCCGATGGAGATGCCGCCCGGGTTCGCGCTCGCGGCGATCGCGGTGCGGGAGGATCCCCGCGACGCCTTCGTGTCGAACCGCTTCGCTGCGCTCGCCGGCCTCCCGGCGGGCGCCATCGTCGGCACGTCGAGCCTGCGTCGCGAGGCGCAGCTGCGCGAGCGTCACCCCGGCCTCGAGGTGCGGCCGCTGCGCGGCAACGTGAATACGCGGCTGCGCAAGCTCGACGAGGGCCAGTACGACGCCATCATCCTCGCCGCGGCGGGACTGAAGCGGCTCGGCTTCGGCGGGCGCATCCGCGACCTGATCGATCCGGCGGACAGCCTGCCGGCGCCGGGGCAGGGCGCGCTTGCGCTCGAGTGCCGCGCCGACCGGCCCGACGTGGTTGCGGCGCTCGCGCCGCTCGTCGACCTGGCGTCCACGCTCGCCGTCACCGCGGAGCGCGCGTTCTCGCGTGCGCTGTCCGGCAGCTGCCACACGCCGCTCGCCGCGCACGCGGCGTGGCGGGAGGATGCGTTGTGGCTGCGCGGGCTCTTGGCGAGCCAGGACGGGCGCGAGGTGTTGCGCGGGGAGCGCGAGTCGCAGGTCGTCGACGCGGCAGGCGCCGATGCGCTCGGCAGCGCCCTTGCCGAGGAATTTCTCGCGCGCGGTGCCGCGCGCCTCATCGTCGCCGCGTGAGCTATTCGGACTCGCGGTCGTGACCTACGCTCTCGCGCCGCAGCCTCCGGTGCCGGGTCCGCTCGCGGGCATCGGTGTCCTCGTCACGCGGCCGGCGCGGCAGGCCGGGTCGTTCGCGCAGAAGCTCGCCGTCCTCGGGGCGACGCCGATCGTGTTCCCGGCGATCGTCATCCTGCCGCCGGTCGACCGCGCCTCGCTCGACCTCGCGCACGCGCGGCTCGCGAGCTACGACCTCGCATTCTTCGTCTCGGCCAATGCCGTCGAGTACGGTGCCCCGACAGCTACGTCCTGGCCGGCGGCGCTGGTCGCGTTCGCGCCCGGGCCCGGCACGGCCGAGGCGCTCGCGGCAGTCGGCGTGCGCGACGTGCGCATCCCCGCCACGACCTTCGACAGCGAGGGCCTGCTCGCGCTGCCCGAGCTCGCGGACGTGCGCGGCAAGCGCGTGGTGATCTTTCACGGCGAGGGTGGGCGCGAGACCCTCGCCGCGGCGCTCGCGGGCCGCGGCGCAGCCGTCGACCGCGCCGTCTGCTACCGTCGCGCGGTGCCTGCTTCCGGGTCCGCGGGGCTGCTGGACGCGATGCGCGAGGGGCGTGTGCACGCGGTGACCGTGACGTCGAGCGAGGGCGTGGACAATCTGTGCGACGTTGCGGGCAGCGAAGGGCGGGCGCTGTTGACGCGCTTGCCGGTGTTCGCGCCGCACCCCCGCATCGCCGCACGCGCGCGGTCGCACGGGTTCCACGTGATCGAGACCGGTGCGGGCGATGCGGGATTGATCGCGGGGCTCGTCGCGTGGGCGCCCCGGCGCGACCCGCGAGGCACCGAGACGCAAACTGCTGCAACCAACCGAGAGGATTCCCGATGAGCGCCGACATCATCGTCACGGCATCGCTGCCCGACTTCCTGTCCGGGCCGCTCCACCGCGACTACCGCTGCCACGACTACGTCCACGCCAGCGACAGGCCCGGCCTGCTCGCCGCGGAGGGTGCGCGCATCCGCGGGCTGGTGCAGGGCGGCGGGACGGTGACGCCGACGACGCTGCTCGACGCCTTGCCGAAGCTCGAGATCATCTCCGTGTTCGGCGTGGGCTACGACGGCGTGCCGATCGACTACTGCCGGGGGCGCGGCATCAAGGTGACGCATACGCCGGACGTGCTGACCGACGACGTCGCCGACGTCGCGACGGGGCTCGTGCTGATGAGCGGCCGTGGCTTCGCCAAGGCCGACCGGTTCGTGCGCGCCGGCCAGTGGACGCAGCGTGGCTTCGAACTCACCACGAAGCTCGCAGGTCGCACTGCGGGCATCCTCGGCCTCGGGCGCATCGGCAAGGCGATCGCGAAGCGCCTCGAGACGA
Organism: uncultured beta proteobacterium; assembly: GCA_963765065.1. Lineage (GTDB taxonomy): Bacteria > Pseudomonadota > Gammaproteobacteria > Burkholderiales > Casimicrobiaceae > VBCG01. The sequence goes on from CAVXVH010000020.1 coordinate 942,578, forward strand.
TCGGCATGCGCATCGCCTACACGGGACGTGCCGCGCAGGCGGGCGTTCCCTACCGGTTCCTGCCCGACCTCCTGGCACTCGCGCGCGAGTCGGACTTCCTGATCGTCGCCTGCCCCGGGGGTGCCGCGACGCGCAACATCGTCAACGCGGAGGTGCTCGCGGCGCTCGGTGCGAAGGGCACGCTCGTCAACATCGCGCGCGGCTCGATCGTCGACGAACCGGCCCTCGTCGCCGCGCTGAAGGCGGGCACGATCAGGGGCGCCGCGCTCGACGTGTTCGCCGACGAGCCGAACGTGCCGCCGGAGCTCTTCGCGATGGACCACGTGGTGCTGCTGCCGCACGTCGGCAGCGCGACGCGCGAGACGCGGCAGGCGATGGGCGACCTCTGCAAGGCGAATCTCGACGCCTGGTTCGGCGAGCGCCGCACGCTGACGCTGATTCCCGAGTTGGCCTGAGCCGGACGGCCAGGCCACGGCACGCGTGCGCGGGTCAGCCCTCGTCCGGCGCCGGCGCGATGGGCGGCTCCTTGCGCTTGCCCGGCCACAGCACCGCGAGCAGCGCGGCGATCACCAGCGCGAGCGCGATCCACTCCGGCGCGCCGGGACGCTCGCCGAGCACGAGCATGCCGGCAAACACGCCGACCACCGGCACGGGCAGCGAGGCCATCGACGACACCGCGACGGGTAGCGTGCGCGCCAGCGTGAACCACGCCCAGTGCGCGAGCGTCCCGGCCATGGCGATGTTGTAGGCAATCGCGAACCAAGCCGTCGGCGAGAGCCCGTCGAGTGCGTGGCGCCAAGCCGGATCGAGGGGCGGCACCAGGAGCGCGATGGGAACCCATCCGACGATCATCATCCAGCCGGTCAGCGTGTCCTGCGGGATCTTCGGCTGGAACTTGCGCAGCAGCACCGTGCCGCATGCCCAGACCACCGCGGCGCCAAGGATCATCAGCGCGGCGAAGGGCCGCCGCTCGATCGCGCGGAAGTCGTCGCCCAGGAGCACGAGCATCCCGGACATTCCCAAGGCGAGTCCCACGATCTTGCGCCGTCCCAGCGGCTCGTGCAGCACCGCGAGCGACACGAGCGTCGCCCACACGGGCATCGTGTAGGCGATGATCGCGCTGCGTCCGGCTTCCATCTCGCGCACACCGAACAGCACGAGGCCGTTCCAGCCGGTGATGTTGACGAGCGCGAGCAGGCCGACCATCGGCCACATCGCGCGCGGGATGCGCACCGACTCGCCGGAGGCCTTCGCGATCGCGAGGAGCCCGAGCCCCGCGAACGGCAGCGTCAGCGCGCGGAACGTGAGCGGCGCGAGCTCGGCGACGCCGAGCTTCAGGATCGGCCAGTTCGCGCCCCAGACCAGCGCCAGGATGGCGACGGGGACGAGCGAGCGGCCGATGCTACGGTCGCTCACCGTACTTGCTCAGGTGCAGTTCGCGGGCCTGCGTGACCCAGTCGTCGCGACGGACGCGGCCGTGGAACTCGGGCAGGCGCGCATCGAAGTCGTCGATGTCGCGCTCGGTCCAGCGCGCGATCTGGCGGTAGGTGGCGACGCCCAATTGCTGCAGCATGCGCTCGAGCACGGGCCCGACGCCGACGATCAGCCTCAGGTCGTCGGGAGCGCCCGGGCCCGCGAGGAGCGGCGGCGGTGCGTTGTTCTCGATGTCGACGACGATCTGCCGGTAGCGCGCGACCTCGGCGCGCGCGTCGGCTATCGCCGCGAGCAGCGCACGCCGATCCTCGGCGAAGTCGCGCAGCTGCGCCAGTTCCGCCTCACGCGAGGCGAGGTCGGCCGCGTCGGCGCCGGCCTGTATCGGCGTCGTGCGCTCCGGCGCCGCCGCGCCGCGGTCACGTGCTGCGGCGGGGCGCACCTCCGCACTCGTCGGCGCGGGGACCGCAACCGGCGGCTCCGCGGGCAACGCGGGCGCGGTCGACGAGGGGAAGGCAGGCGCCGACAGGCGCGCCTCGCGTCGTCCCTTCACGACACCCGCGCGATAGGCGAGGTAGGCGCCGACCGCGAGCGCGATCAGTGCGAGCAGCGTGAGTCCGTTCACGATCGGGCCGGGGGGGCAGCAGCAGCGGCCGAAGCGGTGGCGGAAGGGGTCGCCATGGAGGCGGGCCTCGCGGCCCGAACGCGCGTCATCGAGCCGTCATTCTAGCAACGGTGGCGTGGGTCGATCGGCAACGGGCCCCTCCTTGCTAGAATCGAACGATCGTTTCCTGGAATGCGATGAGCGATTCCGATCTCCCGTCCGCCGCGCACGGGACGGCGCCAGTCGTCGGCCGTCCACCCGCCGGTCCCGGACCGGCACAAGGCCGATCCGTGTCTCGCCACGTGCTCACGATCGTCGCGCTGGCGCTCGCGGCGGCCGGCGCGCTCGCCTGGCTCGACGTGAAGCGCGAAGCCACGGCGCTGCGCGAGGAGGCGGCCCGGCGCCTCACGGCCGCCGAGGCGACGGTGACGCTGGCGCACTCGCGCGCGGACTGGCTGGCCGGCGAGCTCCGCGACGCACAGGCCAAGCTGGCGCTGCTCGAGGCGCGGCTCGCGGAATCGCAATCCCAGCAGGCTTCGATCGAGGCGCTGTACCGGGATCTTGCGCCGTCCCGCGACGACCTGGCGCTCGCCGAGGTCGAGCAGATCCTGCTCATCGCCAACCAGCACATCGCGCTCGGCGGCAACGTCCCGGCAGCGCTGGCGGCGCTGCAGCTCGCGGAAGGCAAGCTCGGGCGACTCGACCGCCCGCAGGTCGCGCCGGTGCGCCGGGCGGTTGCGCGGGACGTCGAACGGCTGAAGGCGGTCCCGTTCACCGATGTCGCGGCGATCACGCAGAAGCTCGACGCCGCGATCGCGCAGGTCGACGCGCTGCCGCTCGCCCGCGACGAGCGCCTGCCGCCTGCGCCTGCCGAAGTCCCGGCGACGTCGGTGCCGGCGTGGCGCCGCCACCTGGACGACGCCTGGCAGGAGATCCGATCGCTGGTCCGGCTCGAGGTGAGCGATCGCCCGATGGCGCCGCTGGTCGCGCCCGAGCAGGCCTATTTCCTGAGGGAGAACCTGCGCCTGCGACTGCTCTCCGCGCGCGCGTCGATCCTCGGCCGCCAGGAGGCGAGCTTCAAGTCCGACGTGCGCGCCGCGCAGGCGTGGGTCAGGCAGTACTTCGACATGCGCGTCCGGTCGGTGCAGCAGGTGTCCGATGCCCTCGGCCAGATGCTCGCGGTGCCGCTGCCGGACGCGCTGCCCGACCTTGGCGCGAGCCTCGACGCGGTGCGCGCGCTGAAGGCCACGCAGGAGCGACGCGCGGCGACGCCGCCGTCGACGCCGGCGCGGGCCAATCGATAGCGACGGTCGATGCGCGGGCTGCTGCTGTTCCTGCTGCTCGGTGCGATCGCGGTCGCGGTCGCGCTGTTTGCGCGCATCAACGTCGGCTACGTGCTCTTCGTGGCGCCGCCCTATCGGCTCGAGCTGTCGCTGAACGCGTTTCTCGTGGTGGCCGTCGGGGCCTTCGCGCTCGGTTACGCGGTGGCGCGGTTCGCGGCGCGGCTCCGCCGCCTGCCCGCCGAGGTGCGGGCGCACCGCAAGGCGCAGCAGATCGCACGTGCGCGCGCGAAGCAGGACGCCGCGCTGGTCGGGCTGCTCGAAGGCCGTTTCGGCCGCGCCCGCGCGGCGGCCGAGGAGGCGCTCGCGATCCCGCACTCCTCGGGGCTTGCCGCACTCATTGCCGCACGGGCCGCGATGGAGACGCGCGAGTTCGAAGCCGCGGAGGAATTCCTGTCGCGGCCCGACGCCCAGGTGCCGTCGCTGACGGTGCCGCGGCTGATGCTCGAGGCCGAGATCGCGCTCGAGCGCGGCCGGGGCGGCGACGCGCTGGCCCGGCTCGCGGCGCTGAAGGGCGAGGCGGGCGCGCACACCGCGGCGCTGCGCCTCGAGCTGCGTGCGCTCGCGCTGGCGGGACGGCACGCCGAGGTGCCGCCGATCGTCGACCAGCTCGAGAAGCGCAAGGTGTACGACAAGCGGCAGGCGGATTTGCTGCGCGCCGTTGCGCACGCCGACGCGCTGCGCGGCCTCGCCGCGGACGCCGCCGGGCTGCGCGCCTACTGGCAGCGTCTGCCCGACGCGGAACGCACCCATCCCCGCGTCGCGCAGGCGGCCGCGCGGAGTTTCCAGGCCCTCGACGGCGACCGCGAGGCTGCCGAGATCGCGGCGAAGAGCCTCGAGCGGCACTGGGATCCGGAGCTCGTGTCGCTGTACGCGCGGTGCCGGTTGCCCGACGCCAAGCCGCAGCTCGAGCTCGCCGAGCGCTGGCTGGCACGGCACAGCCAGGACGCGACGCTGCTCGACGCGCTCGGGCGCCTGTGCGAGCGCGAGCAGCTCTGGGGCAAGGCGCAGACCTACTACGAGGCCAGCCTTGCACTCGACGACGGCTGGCGCACGCGCGTGGCGCTGGGCGAGATGCTCGCCCGCCTCGGCCGCGCCGATGCGGCCAACGCGCACCTCGCCGCCGCGCTGAAGCAGGCTCTTGCGGAGCTCGAGGATGGCGCGGCACGCCGGTGACGGCGTCCGGCTGGGCGGAGCGCCATAAGAAAAAACTATCGACTGTCTAGTTTAATTCGATTTGTAAAGATAACGAGAATCATTATTATTACGGTCATCGATGCGGATCGCCCGGCAACTCTGGCCCCGACCCTGGGACCCGCCGGCGACGCCCCGCCCGGAGACCGCCATGACCAAGACCCTGTCCTTCGCCGTCGTCCACTTCACCGTCGCGTTCGGCGTGGGCTACCTGCTGACGGGAAGCATCCTGGTCGGCAGCGTGCTCGCGCTGGTCGAGCCGGCCGTCAACACCGTGGCCTTCCACTTCCACGAGAAGTTCTGGAAGCGCATCGAGGCACGTCGCGCGCGTGCCGCGGCCGCGCCGCGCTACGGCGCGCGCGCCTCGGCTTCGGCGGCGTAGGTGAAGCTGTCGGCGAAGAACTCGTCTGCAGACAGGTTGCGCAACTCGACAAAGGTCTTCCGTGCGACGTCGATCATCGCCGGCGCGCCGCAGGCGTAGACCTGGTAGCCGGAGAGATCCTTGAAGTCGTCGAGCACGGCCTGGTGGACGAAGCCGGTGCGCCCCGGCCAGCGGTCCGCGGGGCCGGGTTCGGAGAGCACGGGGATGAACGTGAAGTTCTCGTGCTCCTGCTGCCAGCGTCCGGGCACGTCGGCCATGTACAGGTCCGCGAGCGAGCGCGCGCCCCAGTAGAGCACGATCGGGCGGTCGACCTCGTGATGGAACGCGTGCGCCAGCATCGCCTTGATCGGGGCGAAGCCGGTGCCGCCGGCAACGAACAGCATCGGCTTGTCCGATTCCTCGCGCAGGTAGAACGTGCCGAGCGGGCCTTCGATGCGCATGATCTCGCGGCCCTTCCAGCTGCCGAACACCTGCTCGGTGAAGAAGCCGCCGGGCACGTGCCGCATGTGCAGCTCGATCAGGGTGTCGTCGTGCGGGGGCGTCGCGATCGAGAAGCTGCGCCGCTTGCCGTCCTTGAGCAGGAAGTCGACGTACTGGCCGGCCAGGTACTGCAGCCGCTCGTTCGCCGGCAGCTTGAGCTTCACGACGGCCACGTCGGGCGCGGGCTTGTCGATCGACTCCACGCGCACCGGCAGCCGCTTGATCGGTATGTCGCCGCCACGGCGCACCTCGCGCACCTTGATCGTGAGGTCGGTCTTCGGTCTCGCGCAGCAGAACAGCGCGAGCCCCGCGCGCTTCTCGTCGTCGGTCAGCGTCGTGGCCTGGTGCGGCCCGTAGTCGACCTCGCCGTCGAGGATCTCGCCCTTGCAGCTGCCACAGGCGCCGTTGCGGCAGCCGTAGGGCAGGATGAGGTCGGCCTTCATCGCCGCCTCGAGCACGGTTTCGTCGGTGGCGCACGCGAACGCGTGGTCGCTGGGCTTTATAATGATCTGCGGCATGGCGCTACGGGTTGTCGGGTGCGCGTCGCCAGAATCGACTCCACGGCTCGCGTTCACACGTCGAAGTGCTTCGTGTTCTCCTGATCGGCTGCGGCGACGTCGCGATGCGCGCGGCGGGGTACCTGAACGGCCGCGCACGACTGTGCGGGCTGGTCCGTCGCGTCGAGGAGGTGTCGCGTCTGCGGGCTCACGGCGTGGCGCCGATCGTCGGTGACCTGGACGATTTCCGCACGCTGCGGCGACTGCCTGCGGCACCGTTCGGGGTGCTGCACTTCGCACCGCCTCCGGGTGAAGGACGCGACGACCCGCGCACGAAGAAGCTGCTGGCCGCGCTGACGATCTCGGGCAGGATACCACAGCGATTCGTCTACATTTCGACGACGGGCGTGTACGGGGATTGCGCCGGCGCGCACGTCAGCGAGACGCGCGTGCGCCGTGCCCAGACGCCGCGCGCACGCCGTCGCGTCGCGGCCGAGGATCGGCTGCGCGCGTGGGCAGCCGCGCACGGCGTCGTGGTGACGATCCTGCGCACGCCCGGCATCTACGCCGGGACGCGACTGCCGATCGACCGCATCCGCCAGGGCACGCCGGTGCTCGCCGCCGAGGATGACGTCTACACGAACCACATCCACGCCGACGACCTGGCGCGGGCGGCGGTCGCCGCCCTGTTCCGCGGCAGGGCCAACCGTGCCTACAACGTGACCGACGACGCCGAGCTCAAGATGGGCGACTGGTTCGACGCGGTCGCCGACGCGTTCAAGCTCGCGCGTCCGCCGCGCGTGACGTGGGACGAGGCCGAGGCGCGGATCGCGCCGATGATGCTGTCGTTCATGAGCGAGTCGCGGCGACTTGCCAATGCGCGCATGAAGCGCGAGCTGCGCCTGCGTCTGCGCTACCCCGTGCCCCAGGCCCTGCTCGACGAAGTCGCGCCGCGCGACCTGCGCAAGCAGCTCGCGCTGCCGCTCTAGCCGGCGCCAGCGGGCAGCGGTCCGATGCAGGCGCCAACCCCGGTCGCGCTGACGCGCTGGCAGCGGCTGCGCGGCCGCATCGACGCCTACGAGCGGCTGCTGCGCCTCGACAAGCCGATCGGCACCGCGCTGCTGCTCTGGCCCACGCTTTCGGCGTTGTGGCTCGCGACCGGGGGCGCGCCGTCGTGGCTGCTCGTGACCGTGTTCGTCACCGGCACCGTGCTCATGCGCTCGGCCGGCTGCGCGGTCAACGACTGGGCCGACCGCCGCTACGACGCGCACGTCGAGCGCACGGCGTCGCGGCCGATGGCGACCGGCGAGGTCGCATCGTGGGAGGCGCTGCTGCTCGCGGCGGTGCTCGCGTTCTGCGCGTTCTTGCTCGTGCTCGCGACCAACCTCACGGCCGTGCTGTGGTCGTTTCCGGCGGTGCTGATCGCCTTCGTGTACCCGTTCTTCAAGCGCTTCTTCGCGCTGCCGCAGGCGTTCCTCGGCATCGCGTTCAGCTTCGGCATCCCGATGGCCTTCGCGGCGGCGCAGGGACAGGTGCCGCCGTTCGCGTTTGCGCTCACCGCGATCAACCTGTTCTGGGTGATCGCGTACGACACCGAGTACGCGATGGTCGACCGCGACGACGACTTGAAGATCGGCATCCGCACTTCGGCGATCACGTTCGGCCGCTTCGACGTCGCGGCGATCGCGCTCTGCTACGCCGCCTACGTCGTGGGCATGGCCTGGGTCGGCGTCGAGCGCGCGATGGGCACGGTCTACTTCGCCGGTGTCGCCGTCGCAGCGGTTCTCGCCGCGTACCACCTGGTGCTGATCCGCGCTCGCGAGCGGATGGCGTGCTTCCGCGCGTTCCTGCACAACCACTGGCTCGGGCTCGCGATCTTCGCCGGGATCGCGCTCGACTACGCGATCCGCCTCTCGGCGTGGCCGCAGCGCTGATGCCGACGCGCCGGCGCGGCCTGCCGCCGGTCGTCGACGCCGGCACCCGCGTGCTGGTGCTCGGCAGCTTTCCCGGCATCGCGTCGCTCGCGGCCCGGCAGTACTACGCGCACCCGCGCAACCACTTCTGGCCGATCCTGGGCGCGATCCTGGGCGAGCCGCTGTCCGAGTTGCCCTACGCCGAGCGGCTCGAGCGACTGCGCGTGCACGGCGTCGGTCTCTGGGACGTCATCGTCGCCTGCCGCCGCGTGGGCTCGAGCGACGGCGCGATCCGCGACGCCGCGCGCGGCGATCCGGCGCGCATCCGGCGCGTCGCGCCGCACGTTGCGCTCGTGTGCTTCAATGGGCACACCGCGGCGTCGGCCGCACCCGATTGGTGCGCGGCGGGTTACGAGACCCTGATTCTGCCGTCGACCAGCCCCGCCCACACCCGGCCCATCGCCGACAAGCTCGTTGCCTGGCACGCGCTCGGCCGGGCCCTCAACGATCCGCGCCCGTAGCGCCGCCGGTGGCGGTTCCTGATCCTGATCAGGAAATCGGCAACGTGGAACCGGGACAATGGCGTGACGTCGCGTGGCGCGATCGTCACGGCGCTGGTGGCAGTCCGTCGCGGCCCGCAGGTCGCCGCATCCGCCGCGCACCCTCCCTGCACGGAGCATCCATGGCATTGCAGCAAGTTCGGCCCGCGCTGCCCAGCGACGACAAGCGCTGGAAGCTCGTCAACGGCACCATGCGCCGCAACGGCTACGCCGGGCACGCGCTGATCGAGACCCTGCACACCGTGCAGGACGCGTTCGGCTACCTCGACGAGCCGTCGCTGCGCTTCGTGGCCGCATCGCTGGACCTGCCCCTCTCCAAGGTGTTCGGCGTCGCCACGTTCTACCACCTGTTCATGCTGAAGCCGAAGGGCCGCCACGCCTGCGTCGTGTGCGCCGGCACCGCCTGCTACATCAAGGGTGCCGGCGGGCTGGTGGACGCGGTGGAGCACCACTTCGGCGTGAAGCCCGGCGAGACCACCGGCGACGATCGCCTGTCCGTGCTGACCGCGCGTTGCGTCGGCGCCTGCGGGCTCGCGCCCGCGGTGGTGATCGACGGCAGCGTGCTCGGCAAGCAGACTGCGGACGGCCTCGTGGCGAAGATCGGGGAACTGCGATGAACGTCGACGAACTCGCCGAACTGGCCCAGACCTATCGCGACGAGGAGGCTCCCGTCCGGCACGAGGTGCGCGTGTGCATGGCGGCGAGCTGCCAGTCGTCGGGGGCGGTCCCCGTGCACGACGCGCTCGAGAAGAGCTGCGCCGATCGCGGGGCGTCGTGCAAGGTGAAGGGCGTCGGCTGCATGGGCCTGTGCTCCGCCGGGCCGCTGGTGGCGGTGGCCGACCACGGCGCGGACCTTGCCCACTCGACGCTCTACCGCGACGTCAAGCCCGAGGACGCGGCGGACATCGCCGCGAGCATCGACGGCGTGCCGGTCGAGCGGCTGCGCTGCCCGACGGACCAGCCGTTCTTCGCGCGCCAGCAGCGCATCGTGCTCGAGAACTCGGGCGTCATCGATCCCGAGAGCTTCCGCGGCTACATCGCGGCCGGCGGCTACGCGGCGCTGGTGCAGGCGCTCTCCGAGATGACGCCCGCGGAGGTCGTGCAGGAGGTCATCGCGCAGCGGCCTGCGCGGTCGCGGCGGCGGCGGCTACCCGACCGGCCTGAAGTGGTCGACGGTCGCCAAGATGTCCGACGCGCAGAAGTACGTCGTCTGCAACGCCGACGAGGGCGACCCGGGCGCGTTCATGGACCGAGCGTGCTCGAGTCCGATCCGCACCGCGTGCTCGAGGGCATGGCGATCGCCGCGTACGCGGTCGGCGCGAACAAGGGCTACGTCTACGTGCGCGCCGAGTACCCGCTGGCGGTCGAGCGGCTCGCCACCGCGATCCGCAAGGCGAAGCGCTCGGGCTTCCTCGGCAGCAAGGTGGCCGAGACGCAGTTCGCCTTCGAAGTCGAGATACGGCTCGGCGCCGGCGCGTTCGTCTGCGGCGAGGAGACCGCGCTGATGGCCTCGATCGAGGGCCAGCGCGGCCAGCCGCGGCCGCGGCCGCCCTATCCCGCCGAGTACGGGCTGTGGGGCCATCCGACGCTGATCAACAACGTCGAGACCTTCGCCAACATCGCGCCGATCATCCGCAACGGCGGCGACTGGTTCGCCTCGATCGGCACGCCGAAATCGCAAGGGCACCAAGGTGTTCGCGCTCGCCGGCACGATCGAACAACACCGGCCTGATCGAGGTGCCGATGGGCACCACGCTGCGCGACATCATCGAGGTCATCGGCGGCGGCATCCCGGGCGGCAAGGCGGTCAAGGCGGTGCAGACCGGCGGGCCCTCGGGCGGCTGCATGCCCGCGCAGCACCTCGACATGCCGGTCGACTACGACAGCCTCGAAGGCGCTCGGCTCGATCATGGGCTCCGGCGGCATGATCGTGATGGACGAGACGTCCTACATGGTCGACGTCGCCCGCTACTTCATGGAGTTCTGCATGACCGAGTCGTGCGGCAAGTGCGTGCCCTGCCGCGCCGGCACGCAGCAGATGCACGGCCTGCTCGACCGCATCGCGCGGTCGCAGGGCACGGCGCGCGACCTCGCGCTGCTCGAGGAGCTCTGCGAGGTGGTGCAGGCCACCAGCCTGTGCGGGCTGGGGCAGACCGCGCCCAACCCGGTGCGTGAGCACGCTGCGCTACTTCCGCGACGAGTACGAGCGCAAGCTCGTGCCCGGCGACTGACCCCGATCGAACCCCACAGGCCCCTCCCGCATGCCCCTGCCCACCGCACCGCCCGGCGTCCGCGTCGTCACGCTGGAGATCGACGGCGCGCGACTTCTCCGCGCGCGACGACGAGTCGATCATCGAGGTGTGCCGCGAGAACGGCATCCCCATCCCGAGCCTCTGCCACCTCGACGGCCTCTCCGTCTGGGGCGCCTGCCGCCTCTGCCTGGTGGAGATCGCCGGGCAGAACCGGCTCTTCTCCGCCTGCTCGACGCGCGTCGGCGAAGGCATGAAGGTGACCACCGACAGCGAGCGGCTGCAGCGCTACCGGCGCATGATCGTCGAGCTGCTCTTCGCCGAGCGCAACCACGTCTGCTCGGTGTGCGTGTCCAACGGCCACTGCGAGCTGCAGACGCTGGCGCAGCGCTGCGGCGTCGACCATGTGCGCGTGCCGTACCGGCAGGCCCGCTACGCGGTGGACAGCTCGCATCGAACGTTCCGCCTCGACCACAACCGCTGCGTGCTGTGCACGCGCTGCGTGCGCGTGTGCGACGAGATCGAGGGCGCGCACACCTGGGACGTGATGGGCCGCGGCGTCGACTGCCTGGTGATCACCGACCTGGACAAGCCCTGGGGCGAGAGCGAGACCTGCACGAGCTGCGGCAAGTGCGTGCAGGTGTGCCCCACCGGCGCGCTGGTCAAGCAGGGCACGTCGGTCGGCGAGATGGTCAAGGACCGGCACTTCCTGCCGATCCTCGCCCGACGGAGGCAGACGCGATGAGCGAAGGGTAGTCCAGTGAGCGGCGAGAGCACGCGACGCATCACCGTCGCCACCGCCTGGCTCGACGGCTGCTCCGGCTGCCACATGTCGTTCCTCGACATCGACGAGCGCCTGCTCGAGCTCGCCACGAAGGTCGACATCGTGTACAGCCCGCTGGTCGACGCCAAGGAGCTGCCCGAGCACGTCGACGTGGGCATCCTCGAGGGCTCGGTGAGCAACGAGGACGACCTGGAGAAGGTGCGCGCCGTTCCGCAAGCGCTGCACGCTCCTGGTGAGCCTCGGCGACTGCGCGGTCAACGGCAACGTGCCGGCGATGCGCAACCCGTTCAAGCTCGCCGACGTGATGGACCGCGCCTTCCGCGAGAACGTCGCGACGCACCCGGTGATCCCGGTCGCCGGCGTGCCGAAGCTGCCTGTCGCCGGTGCGGCCGGTGCACGACTGCGTGCCGGTGGACGTCTTCGTGCCGGGCTGCCCGCCGCAGCGCGGACGCCATCTGGTACGTCCTGTCCGAGCTGATCGCGGGCCGCACGCCGAATCCCAGCGACGGTCACCCGCTTCGGCGCATGAACGCGCGCCGACCGGTCGGCGAACCGCCGCGACAGCACCGACCGAGCCGGACCGACTCCATGACCCGAGCACCGAAACCATGAGCCGCACCGTCACCATCGATCCCGTCACCCGCATCGAGGGCCACGCCCGGATCACCCTGCAGCTCGACGACGCGGGCGAGGTGCGGACGCGCGCTTCCACCTCACGCAGTTCCGCGGCTTCGAGAAGTTCTGCGAAGGGCGGCCCTACCGCGAGATGCCGGCGCTGACGGCGCGCACCTGCGGCATCTGCCCGGTGAGCCACCTCCTGGCGTCCGACCAAGGCCTGCGACCACCTGCTGTCGGTGACGATCCCGCCGACCGCGGAGAAACTGCGCCGGATGATGAACCTGGCGCAGATCATGCAGTCGCACGCGCTGAGCTTCTTCCACCTGTCCTCGCCCGACCTGCTGCTCGGCTTGGACGCCGACCCGGCCAAGCGCAACATCTTCGGCGTGCATGCGCCAGGACCCGGCGCTGGCCAGGGACGGCATCCGGCTGCGCCAGATCGGCCAGACGGATCATCGAGATGCTGGGCGGCAAGAAGATCCACCCGACCTGGGTCGTGCCGGGCGGCGTCGCCGAGCCGCTCGACGCGGCCAAGCGCGACGCGATCCTCGCGCTGCTGCCCGAAGGGCTCGACATCGCCAAGCGCACCTACGCCTTCTACAAGACGCTGGTGCCGCGCTTCGCCGACGAGGCGCGGCACTTCGGCACGCACCCGACGCTGTTCCTGAGCCTGGTGAGCCCGAAGGGCCACCTCGAGCACTACGACGGCTTCCTGCGCATCAAGGACGCGCAAGGGCAACATCGTCGAGGACATGGTGCCCAGCGCGACTACGAGCGGCTGATCGGCGAGGCGGCCGAGGACTGGAGCTACATGAAGTTCCCGTACTACAAGCCGATGGGCTACCCGGCGGGCATCTACCGCGTCGGCCCGCTGGCGCGCCTGAACAATGCCGACGCCTGCGGCACGCCGTATGCCGACGTCGCGCTGGCCGAGTTCCGCATGCTGCAGGAGCCGCGGCCCGGTGGCGAGCAGCGTTCCACTACCACTACGCGCGGCTGGTCGAGATCATCTACGCGCTCGAGATGATGGAGCGGCTGCTGAAGTCGAACCCGACATCCTCGACACGCGCGTGCGCGCCCGCGCGCGCAGCAACCGCGACGAGGGCATCGGCGTGTCCGAGGCGCCGCGCGGCACGCTGATGCACCACTACCGCATCGACGACAACGGGCTGATCACCTGGGTCAACCTGATCATCGCCACGGGCCACAACAACCTGGCGATGAACCAGTCGATCCGCCAGGTGGCGCAGGCCTACGTCGACGGCAACGGCTGCAGGAGGGCATGCTGAACCGCGTCGAGGCCGTGATCCGCTGCTACGACCCCTGCCTGTCCTGCGCCTCGCACGCCTTCGGCCAGATGCCGCTGCTGGTCGAGCTGCCGACGCCGCCGGCCGCGTCGTCGACCGGCTCGAGCGACGCTGATGCGTCCGGCACGCGGATCGTGTCGTCGCAACGCCGATGCGGCCGCGCCCTCGGGTGCGGTGCCGGCGTCGCGCACGCTGGTCATCGGCTACGGCAGCCCGATCCGCGGCGACGACGCCATCGGTCCGCTGGCGGCCGAGCGTTGGCCGCCGGACCGCTGCCGGCCGGGCGTGCGCGTGCGTGTCGCGCCACGTGCTCACCGCCGAACTGGCCGAGGACCTGGCCGCGGTCGACCGCGTCGTCTTCCTCGACGCCGACGGTCGCAGGGCCGTCCGGGCGAGGTGCGGGTGCGCACGCTCGAGCCGGACGCCCACGCGATGTCGACGATGGCGCACTTTCTCGACCCGCGCGAGCTGCTCGCCTGGTGCGAGACGCTGTACCGGCGCGTGCCGCAGGCCTGGCTGGTGTCGGCCGCCGGCGCAGTCGTTCGACTATGCAAGCTACCGCCTCGGCCCGGCCGCCGCAGCGGCAGTGCCGGCGATGCTGGCCGAGGTGCGCCGACTGATCGCAAGTCCGCGGCCACACGCCTGAGGTCCGCCCATGGTGAGAGCTGCGGCACTCGTCGCGCTCGGACTCATGTCCTCGACGTGCGCGGCGCTGCCGCCGCCCGAGCGCGTGCACTTTCCGTCATTCGGCGGCCCGGGAGGGAAGCCGGTCGAGATCGAAGCGCTGCTCTATCGTCCCGCCGGTGCGGTACCGGAGGGCGGGCGTCCCGCGGTGGTCGCGCTGCACGGTTGCGGGGGACTGTTCAGCACGGCGCCCCGTCGCCGGGGCGAACTCACCGAGCGGCACCGTGCGCGTGCCGAGGCGATGCTCGCCGCGGGCTTCGTCGTGATGTTTCCCGACAGCCTGGGCCCACGCGGCGCTACGGAGATCTGCACCGCGAAGTTCGGCGAGCGGGCGGTCACGGCGGCCGGACGACGCGGCGATGCGCTCGCCGCGTTGCAGTGGCTCGCGGCACAGCCGGACGTCGCGCGCAAACGCATCGCGCTCCTCGGCTGGTCGCACGGCGGCACGACGACGCTGGCGACGATCAACGCCAATGACGCGATGGCGCGGGCCTTCCGCGACCAGCCCGGCGCGCCGCCGTTCTTTCGCGCTGCGGTCGCCTTCTATCCGGGATGTTCGGTGGCCGTGCGCGACGACGCCTGGCGGCCTGCTTTGCCGGTACAGGTCCTGATCGGGGGCGCCGACGACTGGACGCCTCCGGCGCCCTGCGCAGCGCTCGGTCGGCGTGCGGGCCAGCGCGGCTGGCCGCTCGAGGCCGTCGTCTATCCCGGGGCGTTCCACGGCTTCGACGCGCCGTCGGGACGCGTCCGCCTGCGCACCGACGTTCCGCATGGCGCCGCGCCGGGCAAGGGCGTGCACGTGGGTCCGGATCCTGCTGCGCGCCTGGACGCGAACCGGCGCGTCGATGCGTTCCTGCGCGAGCAGCTCGGGCCGTAGCGGAGTGGTCCGCGGTCTCGCTCCGGTCGACCGAGCGTCCTGAGCGCACCGATCAGCGGTGCCGGTGCGGTTCCCGTACCGCGAGCGTCATCAGCGCGCCGAACGCGGCTGCACCGGCGATCAGTACCAGCCCCTGGTGCCACGCGGCGTCGAGTGCGCCGGCGGCGCGCCCGCGATCGATCACCCAGCCGACCAGCGGCTGCAGGATGCCCGTGCCGAGGAAGATGCCGACGTTCACGACCGACGTCGCGATGCCCGAGTGCTCGGCACGGTTCACTTCCTTGGCCACGGCCCAGGACAGCGTGAACCCCGGTATCAGCAGCCCCATCAGCAGGAACCAGCCGAGGCTCGCGGCCAATGGCCACGGCACGCGCAGCACCAGCGGGAGCCACGAGAGCGCGTAGAGGAACGCATAGGCCCGCATCACCGCCCGACGGTTGCCGAGCCGGTCCGAGAGCATGCCGATCGCGAGCGAGCCGAAGGCCACGCCGAGGAGCAGTGCGCTCGCGTGCTGGGCGGCGACCACCCGCGACATGCCGTAGGTGTGCTCGAGCCACGGCACCGCCCACAGCCCCGCAAAGGCGAGGTAGCTGCCGCCGATGCCCATGTTCACGAAGAAACCGGGCCACGTCGCCGGGTTGGCGACCACGGCACGCAACGCCTGCTTCCAATCGACCCGCGCGGCGCCCGCGGCGGCGACCGGGTTCACCGGGGCAAAGCCGCGGTCCTCGGGACGGTCGCGGACCCACAGCCACGTCGCGATGCCGAGCGCGGCGGACAGCACTGCGAGCGCGACGAACACCGCGCGCCACGACGTCTGCGTGACGATCCAGGCGAGCGGCGCGCCGGCGATCACCGCCCCCAGGTTGCCGGCGAGCATCGTCACGCCCGACAGCGTGGCGAAGCGGTTGGCGGGGAACCACAGTGCGGAGATCTTGAGGATCGCTATGAACGCGACCGAGACGCCGATGCCCACCAGTGTGCGGCCCGCCGCCGCGAGCTCCCACGCGGGCGCCAGTGCGAACGTCAGCGAGCCGGCGGCGGCGACGAGCGAGCCGACCGCCAGGATGCGGCGCGGACCCAGCGTATCGGCGAGCACGCCCACCGGGATCTGCAGCACGGTGTAGACGTAGAAATAGGTCGCCGCAAGCGTGCCGAGCGCGGCGGCATTGATTGCGAACGCGCGGGTCAGCTCGCTCGCGATCGCCGCGGGGGCGGTGCGGTGGAAGAACGAGAGCACGAAGCTCGCGAGTACGATGCCGAACACCACCCTGCGGGTCGCGACGAACGCGGCGCCGTGATCGCGCAGGTTGACGCCGTCGGCCATGCGGCATTGTAGCGGCGGTCCTGCAGGCATCGGCCGTGCCGGGCCGTTTCGTTAAGATGTGCACGAAAACGGGGGAGGTTTGCCATGGATCTCGGACTCGAGGACCGCGTCGTCGCGGTCACCGGCGGCAGCAAGGGCATCGGCTTGGCGTGCGCGGCGGCGTTCGCGGCCGAAGGCGCGCGGGTGGCGATCGTGTCGCGCAGCCGCGAGCACCTCGACGCCGCGCTGCTGCTCGTGCGCGGCGGCAAGCACCGACCGGCGGCGTTTGCCGCGGACCTGGTCGATGCCGAGGCGGCGCGCGGCGTGATCGACGCGATCGAGGCGGCGCTCGGGCCGATCGCCGTGCTGGTGAACGCCGCGGGCGCGGCGAAGCGCTATCCGCCGGAGGAACTCGACGCCGCCGCGTGGCACGCGGCGATGGACGCGAAGTTCATGAGCTACATCCATCCGACGGACGTGGTCGTGAAGCGCATGGCCGAACGCGGCCGCGGCGCGATCGTCAACGTCATCGGCATGGGCGGCAAGGTGGCGAGCCCCGTGCACCTGCCCGGTGGCGCGGCCAACGCCGCGCTCGCGCTCGCAACCGTGGGGCTCGCGTCGGCGTACGCCGCGAAGGGCGTGCGCGTCAACGGCATCAACCCCGGGCTGACCATGACCTCGCGCGTCGAAGAGGGCCTCGCCGCCGAGTCGAGGATGACCGGCCTTCCGGTCGACGCATTGCTCGAGCGCGCGCGTGCGCGAATCCCGATGGGACGGCTGGGGACCCCCGAGGAGGTCGCCCAGGTGGCGCTGTTCCTCGCCTCGGACCGCGCGAGCTATGTCACCGGTGCGATCGTGCCGATGGACGGCGGCGCCGGGGCGGTGTGCTGATGGCGTACCGCGACCTGCGCGACTTCGTTGCCCAACTCGAGACGCAGGGCGAGCTGAAACGCGTGCGGATCGAGGTCGATCCGCGCCTCGAGATGACGGAGCTCTGCGATCGCGTGCTCAAGGCGGGCGGGCCGGCGCTGCTGTTCGAGCGTCCGAAGGGCACGTTCCCGGCGCCGGGCGGCGGCACGATCGCGGTGCTCGGCAACCTCTTCGGCACGCCGCAGCGCGTCGCGCGTGCGATGGGCGCCGACCCGGCGAACGGGCGGAGAGCCTGCGCGAGGTCGGGCGGCTGCTCGCGTTCCTCAAGGAGCCCGAGCCGCCGAAGAGCCTCAAGGACGCGTGGCAGAACACGCGGCCGGTGTTCATGAAGGTACTCGACATGGCGCCGAAGGAGCGCTCCGGCGCGCCCTGCCAGGAGGTCGTGTGGGAAGGGGCCGACGTCGACCTCGGCCGGCTGCCCGTGCAGACCTGCTGGCCCGGCGACGCAGGGCCGCTCATCACCTGGGGTCTCACGGTGACGCGCGGGCCGCTCAAGAAGCGCCAGAACCTCGGCATCTATCGGCAGCAGGTCATCGCACGGAACAAGGTGATCATGCGCTGGCTTGCCCATCGCGGCGGTGCCCTCGACTTTCGCGACCACGCGCGCACCCATCCCGGCACGCCGTTTCCCGTTGCCGTTGCGCTCGGCGCCGACCCGGCCACGATCCTCGGCGCCGTCACGCCGGTACCGGACTCGCTCTCCGAGTACCAGTTCGCGGGACTGCTGCGCGGCGGTCGCACCGAGATCGTCAGGTGCCTGACGCACGACTTGCAGGTACCGGCGTCGGCGGAGATCGTGCTCGAAGGCTTCATCCGCCCCGACGCGAACGATCCCTCCGGCTACGAGACTGCGGCGGAGGGCCCGTTCGGCGACCACACCGGCTACTACAACGAGGTCGAGCGCTTCCCGGTGTTCACCATCGAGCGGATCACGCTGCGCCGCGACCCGATCTACCACTCGACGTACACCGGCAAGCCGCCGGACGAGCCCGCGATCCTCGGCGTGGCGTTGAACGAGGTGTTCGTGCCGCTCTTGCAAAAGCAGTACCCGGAGATCGCCGACTTCTACCTGCCGCCCGAAGGGTGCAGCTACCGCCTCGCCGTGGTCTCGCTGAAGAAGCAGTATCCCGGCCACGCCAAGCGAGTGATGTTCGGCGTGTGGAGCTTCCTGCGCCAGTTCATGTACACGAAGATCATCGTCGTCACCGACGACGACGTGAACGTGCGCGACTGGAAGGAGGTGGTCTGGGCGCTGACCACGCGCGTCGATCCGGCGCGCGACACGCTGCTCGTCCCGTCGACGCCGATCGACTACCTCGACTTCGCCTCGCCCGTGTCGGGGCTCGGCAGCAAGATGGGCATCGACGCGACCAACAAGTGGCCCGGCGAGACTGCCCGCGAGTGGGGCCGGCCCATCCGCATGGACGACGACGTCAAGGCAAGGGTGGACGCGCTGGTGCGCGACATCGGACTTTGATCCGGGTCATTCCTGCCCCGCGGGATTGCCGAACTCCACCTTGACGGGGTGTTGGTACGCGCCTAGCGTGAAATGCGTCGTCTCCGACGAATGGAGGTCGCCATGGTCCGGACGCTCGCTTCCCTGTTCATGTGTGTGCTTGCGGGAGCGTTCTTCGCCGGGCCCCTGCAAGCGCAGTCGATCGTCGGCGCGTGGTACTTCGGCGACACGCGCTCCGACGACTCCGGCGTGGTCGTATTCCTCGACAGCGGCCACTACTTCCAGATCGTCAATGCGACGCCCCGGGACGCGCCGACCGGCTTCGACGGTTTCGAACGCGGCACCTACAGCTGGAATCCTGCGACGGGCGCGTTCGCCGCCACGACGCTCTACAACGGGGACGGTGACCTCGGCCTGTCGGATCTGTCGGGTCTCGCCGGCCTCACGGCCACCGTCAACGGCGACACGCTGCGTGTCGAGTTGCCCGGCGAAGTCGTCACGCTCAATCGCGTCATCGGTTCCAGCCCGATTGTCGGCGCATGGTTCAAGGGCAATCCGGCTGCATCGAACGACTCGCTGCTGCTCGTGTTTTTGCTGGACAACACCTACTACATGGCGCAGGCGGACACCCCGGACGCCGGCGGACAGGTCGGCATCGAGCACGGCACGTACGCGTGGGACCGGGCGAGCTTCGCGCTGACGTCGAGCCGCAGTCCGTCCCCGTACGTCGACACCAACGGCACCTGGGGACTGTCCGATCCGGGTGGCCCGGTGACGGTCCGCATCTCCGCCGACGGCACGACCCTGACGGCGACAGTGTTCGCGGACACGCTCAATATTCCGCGCGCGGGCGCGACGTACGTGCCGCAACCGATCGTGGCGGACGCGGCGGTGGAGTTCCACCACGCGGCCTTCCACCACTATTTCGTGACGTCGCTGCGGGACGAGATCACCAAGCTCGACGCGGGCACGTTCCTGGGCTGGGCGCGCACGGGCCAGGCGTTCAAGGTGTTCCCGCTGGGGACGGCGGGCACGTCGAACGTGTGCCGTTTCTTCTCCGAGGCCTACGCGCCGAGGAGTTCGCACTTCTACACGCCGTACGGTTTCGAGTGCGACCTGCGCCGGCAGGACCCGAGTTGGAGCTTCGAGGGCGAGGTCTTCGGCTACCGCCTGCCCGATGCGTCGGGCGACTGCCCTGCCGGAACGGTACAGCTGTTCCGCTTCTACAACAATGGGGCGGACGGCGCGCCGAACCACCGCTTCACGACGGACCTGCAGGTGCGCTCGCAGATGCTCGCGGAACAGTGGATCCCGGAAGGCCTCGGGCCGCTCGTCGTCTCGGCCTGCGTGCCGCAATAGGCATTCGCGTCCGCGCCGGCGCGCGCCAACGGCGCCGGCCGGGCCCTCGGGCAGGGAAGAAGGCTTTGCAGACTAGCGGCGCACGAAGCGCCGCATCATCCGCACGATCGCCACGGAGAACGCGGCGACGCGCAGCAAGCCGCGGGCGCGCGTGACGCCAAGTGCGGGAATGGCGAAACCGATCAGCGTTCCGGCGATGGAGCGCAGCGGCGAGCCGCCGGCGAACCCCAGCATCCGGAACGGGCTCACCGCGCTGCGCACGCCCAACACGGCGTGCGCGAGGCGAACGCGATCGATGTCGCTCTGCGCGATCAGGTGTTCCTTGCGGGCGGCGAGATCCTGGGGCGTCGTCATCGCTCACTCCTCCCGGTCGTCGAGAGCCCGCTCGAGCAGTTCCTTGTCCTTTTTGAGCTCGTCGATGGTCGCAGCGAAGGGCGACGGAGCGTCGCGGCCGATCGCCTTCGCCTTCGCGAGAAGGATCAGCCCCACGGCGAGATGCGCGAGCGCCACCGCGGCGATCGCCCATAGCCGATGCGTGTCCCAGAACAGCACGATGACGAAGGCGCCGACGAAGAGCGCTCCGAAGGCGAGCAGCAGCCCGCCACCGGCGACGAGCGCCAGCCGCTTCGTCAGGCGCTCGCGTTCCTCGGTGAACTCGACGCTCGCGAGCTCCGCGCGCGTCGAGAGCATGCCCACCAAGGCCCTCGCCACCCGCGTGATCGCGGGCCGCAGGCCCTGCCGTCCGGCCGGTGCTTCTGGCAACGACACGAGAGGCTCGCCGGACGCGACGCCGTCAGCGACGGGTCAGCAGCACGCCGAACACGAAGCCGATCGCCGCCGCGACGCCGACGGACGCCCACGGGTGATCGTGCACGTAGTCGTCGGTGACGCGAACCGCCGCCTTCGCCTGGTCGACGGCCTGGCCTTCGAGCTGCTGGATGCGCAGCTTCGCCGAGAGCAGCTTCTTCTCCGCCAGCGCACGGAAGTCGCGCGCCTTGTCGCCGGTTTCCTGCCCGGCCTTCTTGAGCAGGTCCTCGGCTTCGTTCAGCACGGTCGAGAACTCGTCGACGATCTGGTTGCGGGCATTTTCGAGTTGCGTCATCGCGTCCTCCGCTCGACCAAGGGGACCTTCCCAGCAGGCGCGCACCCATTGCCGCCGCCGAAGGCCGATGCGGACGATTATAGTCCCGCCTGCGGGCCGTGCCGCGCGCGCGCTTGATCCTGTTCAACCTCGCGGCGGATCGTAGGTCGCGAGGTTCGCTTCCATCCGTGCGCGTTCGGCGTTCGGGAATCGGCATTCCGCGAGCAATCGCTGCGCGGCGTGCCGACCTTCGTCGCGCGCACCGACGTACCACGCCGCGATCGCGAGCTCGTCGAGGGCGCGCCACGCATAGCACGCGTCGTCGACGAAGAGGCCGCTCCCGGGGCGCGCCATCGCCGCGGCATGGCGCGCGAACAGGTGCGCGGGTCCCCACTCCTGTCGCAGCCGGTGGAAACGCGCGAGCTCGACCAAGGGCTCGGCGCGCGACGGCAGCGCGGCGAACGCGGTCAGGTAGGCGTGCTGCACCGTCGCCGGCGACTCACCGAGCCGCTCGTCGAGCACGGCCGCCTGGAACAGCGCGTACCAGCGTTCCTCCTCCCACCCGGCCATCGTCGCGCGATGCCGATAGGCTTCGCGCGCGCGCGCCGCATCGCCGGCGTCGCGCAGGCTCTGCGCGAGGTAGAACGCGTAGCGGGGATTGCCGGGTTCCTTTGCCAGCGCGGCCGCGAGGATCGCGGCGTCCTTGCGATAGGTTTCGGGATCGCGGCTGCGCGCACCCTCGTGACGCTGCTCGACCCACGGGCCGTCGAGCGTCTCGAATCGATGCGGGGTGTCGGCGGTCACGTACTCGTGCAGCACCCCCTCGTAGCGCCACCGGATGCGGTCGGCGAGGAGCAGGGGCAGCCCGTAGGCGACCCCCGCGTAGCGATGGGAAATCATGTAGCCGTCGGCCGAGAGCACCGGGAAGGCAAAGCCTTCCGGCACGTGGAACACGTTGTCCGCGTCCATCACGAGGATGTAGTCGCCCTTGCCGCGCGCGAGCTCGAGGGCCTCGGTGCGGTTGTGGCCGAAGTCGCGCCACGGACGCTCGTGCAGTACTCCGGGAATGTCGCGGAAGTGGTCGCGGATCAGTGCCTGCGTGCCATCCGTCGAGCCGGTGTCGACGATGACCCAGTGGGCGATGTGCGGCCGCACCGAGTCGAGGCAGCGCCGGATCACGTGCGCCTCGTTCTTGACGATCATGTTGAGACAGATGCGCGTCTTGTGCATCGCGGAACGGCCGGGTGGTGGAGCAGGGCGGGGCGAGTTTAGCCGAGGCCCACGGTTTGCCGCGTGCCGGTTCCATGGTGTCGGGTCGCGCAGTCGCGGCGGGTCGCCGGCGTGGCGCACATTGCCCTCGAATCCCGGTCGGCGTTGCCGGATCGTGGCCGGGGCTGCCGCGGAGCGTCAGCTCGTTTTCGGCAGTGACGCGTCTTGTCCTACAAGCTTGTCCCAGTGGCGATCGAACTGCGCCGCCCGAAGACCTCGACACGGTCCAAACATTGCTTGCTATCTCACTGATAAGGCGAGCCTCGAGCATTACAAGAGCCACCACCCCAGGAGAGAGACTTGAAGCGAAAGACCCTGTTCCTCGCGATTTCGCTCGCATTTGCGGGCAACATTTCGGGCGCCGCCATGGCGCGATCGGGCGATCTGCGTGCCGATCCACTGCTCGCCATCGACATGAACCGTGCCGCGGTGATCGATCAGGTGATCGCCGGCTGGCGCGGCAAGCTGGCGCCGGAGCAGGAGAAGACGATCCGCGAGGCGTTGTCGGCGCTGCGCGCCGACCGGCTGCTCGCCGCGTCGGTGGCGCCGTCGGTCGACGGCCTGCTGAGCGTGCTGAAGAGTGCGGAGACGACGTCCGTGGCCGCCGGTGCGAAGGTGCAGGTCAAGGCTCTCGGGGACCTCGACCTGGCCTACACGCCGGTGACGCCGTGCCGGATCGTCGACACGCGCCAGGTGGCGCGCCGGCTGGCGGCCGGGGTAGCCGACACGTTCGACGGCTACAGCGCGTCGAGCTTCGCCGCCCAAGGCGGCGCACCGTCGAACTGCGCGATCCCGGCGGGCGCCTCCGCATTGGCGGTGACGGCCACGGCGGTCGCGCCCGCCGACCTCGGCTTCATCAAGCTGTGGCCGGCGAACGCGACCGAGCCCTTTGCCTCTACCGTCAATTACGATCCGGGGACGCAGAACATCGCCACCGGTGCGATCGTGCCGGTCGATGGCGCCAACGCCAACCGCTTCAACGCCAAGAGCCCGGCGGCGGTCGATCTCGTGGTCGACGTCGTCGGTTACTTCAATGCGATCGATGCGGTCGGTGTGACGGGACCGACCGGGCCGACGGGGCCAGCGGGTCCCACGGGTGCGACCGGTCCCATCGGTCCGCAAGGATTGCAGGGACTGCAGGGTCCGACGGGTCCGCAAGGGGCGACCGGGCCGGTGGGCGCGACTGGCGCCGCAGGCGCCACGGGTGCGGACGGCCGCACGGTGCTCAACGGTGCGGTGGCGCCGGTGGATGCCGTGGGCGTGGCGGGCGATTTCTACATCGACACGGCGGCCAACGTGCTGTACGGGCCGAAGGGTGCGACGGCATGGCCGCCGACCGGGGTGTCGCTGGTGGGTCCTGCGGGTGCCACCGGTGCGACCGGGGCAGCCGGAGCCGATGGAGCGACCGGCCCGACCGGCCCTGCCGGTGCGACGGGTGCAACCGGAGCGGCGGGTGCCGACGGCGCGACTGGTCCGACCGGGCCTGCCGGTGCCACGGGCGCGACGGGACCGCAAGGCCTGCAGGGGCTGCAGGGTCCGACGGGTCCGCAGGGCGCCACGGGCGCGGCCGGTGCTGATGGGGCAACGGGTGCAACCGGCCCGGCCGGTGCAACCGGCGCGGACGGTCTGGACGGCAACACGGTGCTGAACGGCACGGGTGCGCCGGCGAACACGCTGGGATTCGACGGCGATTTCTACGTGGATCTCGGCACGACGACGCTGTACGGTCCGAAGGCTGCCGGCGCGTGGCCGCTGACGGGTGTGTCGCTGGTCGGTCCCACGGGTGCCACCGGCGCGACCGGTGCGGCCGGTGCCGATGGGGCGACGGGCCCGGCGGGTGCGGCAGGTCCGATTGGTCCGATCGGCCCGCAAGGTCCGATTGGGCCGACCGGGGGCACCGGCGCGACGGGTGCCACGGGTCCCGCAGGCCCGACAGGCGCCACCGGACTCTCCGGAACGGCCGGTGTCGTGACCCTGGCTGGAACCGTCAGTGGCTCCAACACCAACAACAAGACCGCGTCCGTGACCTGCTCGGGCGCCACGCCCCGTGTGCTGGGTGGCGGTTACGTCGTGTTGCCGTCGACGGTATCCGTGTATCCCACTGCGAGCTATCCGTCGTCTTCGACTACCTGGACCGTCACGGTGACCAACGGGGTGATCAACTCCACGAGCTGGTCGCTCACCGCGTGGGCGCTCTGCGCGCCGTAGTTTTCAGTTGGCCAAGTACGCACCCGAACCCCGACGGGGCAACTCGCCGGGGTTCCTTGTTGCGGGCGTGACGGCACAAATCGTGCGTCCCGTACTTCGGATAAGGCTCGCTGCGAGCTTTATGACAAAAACCCCAAGGAGAAGCAATTGAAGCGAAAGACCTTGTTCCTCGCCATTACGCTCGCATTCGCGGGCAATGTTTCAGGCGCCGCCATGGCGCGATCGGGCGATCTGCGTGCCGATCCGCTGCTCGCCGTCGACATGAACCGTGCCGCGGTGATCGATCAGGTGATCGCCGGCTGGCGCGGCAAGTTGGCCCCTGAGCAGGAGAAGGCGGTCCGCGAGGCGTTGTCGGCGCTGCGCGCCGACCGGCTGCTCGCCGCGTCGGTGGCGCCGTCGGTCGATGGCCTGCTGAGCGTGCTGAAGAGTGCGGAGACGACGTCCGCGGCCGCCGGCACGAAGGTCCAGGTCAAGGCTCTCGGGGACCTCGACTTGGCCTACACGCCGGTGACGCCGTGCCGCATCGTCGACACGCGCGCACCGGCACGCCGCCTCCAGCCCGGCGTGACCGACACGTTCGACGGCTTCAATGCGTCGAGCTTCGCGGCGCAGGGCGGCGCGGCATCGAACTGCGGCATCCCGGCCGGCGCGTCCGCGTTGGCGGTGACGGCCACGGCGGTCGCGCCCGCCAACCTCGGCTTCATCAAGCTGTGGCCGGCGAACGCGACCGAGCCGAATGCGACCACGGTGAACTACGATCCGGGGACGCTGAACATCGCCACGGGTGCGATCGTGCCGGTCGATGGCGCCAACGCCAACCGCTTCAGCGCCAGGAGCCCGGCGGCGGTCGATCTCGTGGTCGACGTCGTCGGCTACTTCAACCCCATCGACGCGGTTGGCGTGACGGGGCCGACCGGGCCGACGGGTCCCACGGGGCCGACCGGTGCGACGGGTCCGGCGGGAGCGGATGGCGCGACCGGTCCCATGGGCCCGCAAGGATTGCAGGGGCTGCAGGGTCCGACGGGCCCGCAAGGGGCGACCGGGCCGGTGGGCGCGACTGGCGCCGCAGGCGCCACGGGTGCGGACGGCCGCACGGTGCTCAACGGTGCGGTGGCGCCGGTGGATGCCGTGGGCGTGGCGGGCGATTTCTACATCGACACGGCGGCCAACGTGCTGTACGGGCCGAAGGGTGCGACGGCATGGCCGCCGACCGGGGTGTCGCTGGTGGGTCCTGCGGGTGCCACCGGTGCGACCGGGGCAGCCGGAGCCGATGGAGCGACCGGCCCGACCGGCCCTGCCGGTGCGACGGGTGCAACCGGAGCGGCGGGTGCCGACGGCGCGACTGGTCCGACCGGGCCTGCCGGTGCCACGGGCGCGACGGGACCGCAAGGCCTGCAGGGGCTGCAGGGTCCGACGGGTCCGCAGGGCGCCACGGGCGCGGCCGGTGCTGATGGGGCAACGGGTGCAACCGGCCCGGCCGGTGCAACCGGCGCGGACGGTCTGGACGGCAACACGGTGCTGAACGGCACGGGTGCGCCGGCGAACACGCTGGGATTCGACGGCGACTTCTACGTGGATCTCGGCACGACGACGCTGTACGGTCCGAAGGCTGCCGGCGCGTGGCCGTTGACGGGTGTGTCGCTGGTCGGTCCCACGGGTGCCACCGGCGCGACCGGTGCGGCCGGTGCCGATGGGGCGACGGGCCCGGCGGGTGCGGCAGGTCCGATTGGTCCGATCGGCCCAGCGGGCCCGCAGGGTCCGATCGGCCCGACTGGGCCGACGGGAGACACCGGAGCCACCGGCGCGACGGGAGCAACGGGCGCCACGGGCGCCACGGGTCCTGCGGGCGTGGGAACGCCCCCTGCACCGGCGACGAGCACGGCGGTGTGCACCACGACCTCGGCCACCTACGTCACCACCCTGACAGGAACGGGGTGTGGCACGGCGCTCGCCGCAACGACGAGCGGTTCGACCCGATACCTCGTGGTCGTCACCGCGTCGATCTTGCCGCCCGCGAACAGCACCGTCGAAGGTTGGGTATCGTTCTCGGCAAGTGGCGGTTGCACCGTGGCCGCTGCGGATCTGAACGCCGTTGCGCGGACGCATGGAGGAAGTAACAGCACGGGTGCGATCCAGGCGAGTACGACGACCCTCGTGACCGGCTGTACCACCGATGCGACGACGTTCACGATGAACTACAAGAGGATCAACGCAGGTACGTTGACGATCAGCAATCGATCACTGACCATCGTCCCGTTGAACTAGCACGGGCAGACGCGTAGGGCACAGGCGGGAGGTCCTTCGGGGCCTCCCGTTTCCTTCCGGACAGGCGATTTCGACGTCCCCCGTCGCACATTCCGCCCGCATCGTCGCGACCCGGCGCAATTCGTCCCGCTCGGCATTGACGGACGCATGGTTTGACCGCAGATTCCGCAGTGCGCCGCAAGTTCGCGGCGGACCTCGCTCGAAAGGGCTTGCGATGGCTGAATTCCCCTCTCCGCAGGGCATGACTACTCCGACCGGCCAGGTGTCGTCGACGTCCGCACTGGTCGCCTACCTGCTGCTCGGTCTCGCCGCGCTGACGCAGATCGCGGGTTCCGGCCTCGCCACGCCGGCGCCGCTGCTCACCATCATCGGCATCATCGGTGTCATCGTCGCGTACGTGAAGCGCGACGATGCCCGCGGCACATGGCTCGAGTCGCACCTGACGTGGCTCATCGGCACGTTCTGGTGGTCGACGCTGTGGGCGGTGATCGGCTGGCTGGTGCTGATCGCGCTCGCGATCGTGCTGATCGGCTTCGCACTGGGCCCGCTGATCTGGGCGGTGACCGCCGCGTGGGTGCTCTACCGGGTGATCCGCGGCCTGCTGTACTTCAAGGACCAGCGGCCGATTCCCGGCGTGTGACCCCACGCCGAAGCGCCACCTGCGACGCCCGGCCTTCGCGCCGGGCGTCGCGCATTGCAGAGGTGGTCAGCGTCCTGCCTTGTCGACGATGCGGTCGTAGTAGTGCCCGGCACGCGGCAGCTCGCGACCCTCGGCTTCCAGCTTTGCCGACAGCAGCGCCAGTCGCGCCACCGCGCGGCGCCGCGCGGCGTCGTCCGCCGCGTGACGCAGCAGCACCGCGAGGTCGGCGATCTCGCGGCGCTGCTCGACTTCCGGCGGTATGAACCCGGCATTCTTCAGGATCCGATAGCCGACCCGCAGGTCCTCGGGCACCATGCGGTCGTCGTCGAGATCGAGGGGCTTGCCGGCGCCGGGCAGGTCGTCGAACGCGCCCTGCGGCGATCGCCTGCGCGATGCGTTGCTCGACGACGCTGTCCAGGAGTCCCACGGCGGTCAGTGGCGCGGCGGCGTGTGGCTCGCGGCGTTGCGCAACGTCCAGTCGGCGAGGAAGTCGAGCGCGCCCTGCGCACGCGCGGCGTTCGGATGGTTGACGATCGCCACCAGGATCCATCGTGTTTCGCCGGCGTCCTGCAGGTACCCCGCGAGGGCACGCACGCCTTCGAGCGAGCCGGTCTTGAGCAGCGCCCGGCCGGCGGCGCTGCCGTTGCGCATGCGCCGCTCGAGCGTGCCGTCGGTGGCCGCGATCGCGAGCGATGCCGCCAGTGCCTCGCGCACGGGGCTCGCGTGCGCTGCGGCAAGGAGCTGCACGAGCCCGCGGGCGGTCACGCGCTCGGTGCGCGACAGGCCCGAGCCGTTGTCCACCTGGAAGCCCGGGATCACGAGCTTGCGCTGCGCGAGCCAACGGTGCACGGCTTCGCGGGCACCGTCGATCGTCGCCGGCGGCGGTGCCGAGGTCGTGGCGAGCGTCAGGAACAGCTGGCGGGCCATCACGTTGTTCGACAGCTTGTTGACGTCGCGGATCACGTCGTGGAGGGGCATGGACGCGAGCGCGGCGAACGGCTTGGCCGGCGGCGCCCGGCCTGCGCGCACGCCACCCCCGAACGCGCCGCCGGCCGCGGCGAAATAGGCGGCGAACATGCCGTGGACGTAGGCCGGGTGATCGAGCAGCGCGACGTTCCAGTCGCGCGCGCCACAGCCGCGCGGGTACTGTCCCGGGAACGTGACGAGCGCGGCTTCCGGCTCGTTGACGAACGACCCGGACGCGAGCGCCGCCAATTGCCGCAGTCACCGTCGACCAGCGTCGGCGACGTGCCGAGTGCGACCTGCGGCAGCGACGGTTCCATCCGCATGTCGACGGCATCGCCGGCGGCGTTGGGCTCGAACGCGAAGCGAACCGACTTGAAGTTGACGAGCAGCGCGTCGGGTCCGACGTTGTAGGGGCGCAGCGGCTCGGCGTCGAACGCCGCGGGATCGTGCCCGATCGGCGCGAAGTGGCTGCGGTCGAGCACGAGGTCCCCCTCGATCCGCTCGATGCCCTTCGCACGGAGGTCGGCCATGAACCCGCGCCACTGGTCGATCGTGATCTTGGGGTCGCCGTAGCCCTTGAGGATCAGGTCGCCGTGCAGCGTGCCGTCCGCCAGTTCCCCGCCGAGGTGCGCCTCGGTGCGCCACCGATAGTCCGGCCCGAGCAGCTCGAGTGCGGCGAACGTGGTCACCAGCTTCATCGTCGAGGCCGGGTTCATCGGCGCG
Organism: uncultured beta proteobacterium; assembly: GCA_963765065.1. Taxonomy (GTDB): domain Bacteria; phylum Pseudomonadota; class Gammaproteobacteria; order Burkholderiales; family Casimicrobiaceae; genus VBCG01. The sequence continues at coordinate 971,701 of CAVXVH010000020.1, forward strand.
TCGGGCTGGTGCGCGAACAGCGGTCGGCGCGCGTCCACGCGCTGCACGACGACGGCGACGTGCGAGAGCGGCACGCCGGCGTCGAGGAATGCCCGCGCCACGGGCCGCGGCAGCTCCGCGCGTGCCACGGTCGCTGCGAGCAGGACGACGACGAACGCGAGCGCGCTACGCATCGTCCAGGATCGCGAGCGTCGCGTCGACCAGCAGGTCCCAGTCGGTGTCGGAGGTCACGTAGGGCGGCATGAAGTAGACGGTACGTCCGATCGGACGCAGCAGCACGTCGCGTGCCAGCCCCTCGGCGAAGCACCAGCGGGAGAAGTCGGGGCGAGGCGAGTCCACCTCGAACGCCCAGATCATCCCGCGGTGGCGGAAGTCGCGCACCTTCGGATGCGCGGCCAACGGCGCGGCACGGGCGGAGAAGCGCGCGGCACGCGCGCGGTTCGCGACGATCACGTCGTCGTCGCGGAAAAGGTCGAGGACGGCGAGCGCGGCCCGGCAGGCGAGCGCGTTGCCGGTGTAGCTGTGCGAGTGCAGGAAGCCGCGGGTGACGTCGTCGTCGTAGAACGCGGCGTACACGTCGTCGGTGGACAGCACGCAGGCGAGAGGCAGGTAGCCGCCGGTGATGCCCTTCGACAGCAGCAGGAAGTCGGGCGCGATCCCGGCTTGCTCGCAGGCGAAGAGCGTGCCGGTGCGACCGAAGCCGGTCATGATCTCGTCGGCAATGAGGTGCACGCCGTAGCGCGTGCACAGTTCGCGGGCGCGAATCAGGTAGTGCGGGTCGTACATCGCCATGCCGGTCGCGCCCTGCACGAGCGGCTCGACGATCAGCGCGGCCGTCGTCGCGTGGTGCCCGGCGAGGTGGTCCTCGAGCGCGCGCGCCGCCCGCTCGGCGACGTCGCGCGCCGTCTCGCCGTCGCGGGCCAGCCGCGCATCGGGCGAGGGCACGGTCGCGTGGCGCGCAAGGAGCGGCTCGTACGTGGTGCGGAACAGCGGCACGTCGGTGACGGCGAGCGCGCCCAGCGTCTCGCCGTGGTAGCCGCCCGCGACGCTCACGAAGCCCCGCTTCTCCGGCTGGCCGCGGTTCGCCCAGGCGTGGAAGCTCATCTTGAGCGCGATCTCCGTCGCCGTGGCGCCGTCGGAGCCGTAGAACGCGTGACCGAGTCCCGGCGGCGCCAGTGCCGCGAGCCGTTCCGAGAGCTCGACCACGGGACGGTGGGTGAAGCCCGCGAGCAGCACGTGCTCGAGCTTCGCGAGCTGGTCGACGATCGCGGCGTTGATGCGCGGGTTCGCGTGTCCGAACAGGTTGACCCACCACGACGACACGGCGTCGAGATAGCGGCGTCCCTCGAAGTCGAACAGCCACGCGCCTTCGCCGTGCGCGATCGGCACGATCGGCAGCGTCTCGTGCACCTTCATCTGCGTGCACGGGTGGAACACGGCCGCGCGGCTGCGGGCGAGCCAGGCGGCGTTCCCACCCGGTCCGGAGATGCTCATTGGACTACCCGGCGCGCTGACGCGCTTCAGGGCGAATTCGCCCTCGGGGCGGCCCTTCGGGGTCATCGCAGCCGTCGGTCCTTCATGCGCTCGACCGCGGCGACCAGCTCGCGCGCGATACCGGGCTCGCGCACCGAGTGGCCGGCGTCGGGCACGACGACGTACTCGGCCTCCGGCCAAGACTGCGCGAGCTCGTAGGCGGTCTCGATCGGGCAGATGACGTCGTAGCGGCCGTGCACGATCGTGCAGGGCACGTGGCGGATGCGATGCAGGTTGGCGAGGAGTTGGCCGTCGTCGAGGAACGCGTTGTGGACGAAGTAGTGCGCCTCGATGCGGGCGATCGCCAGCGCGGCCGCGTCGTCGGCGAACTGCGGTCCGGACTCGACGCGGGGCAGCAGCGTCGAGCAGGTGGTCTCGTAGCGGTCCCACGCGTAGGCCGCGGGCAGGTGGACCGCGGGATCGTCGTCGGTCAGCCGCCGATAGTAGGACGCGAGGACGTCGTCGCGCTCCCCGTCGGGCAGGAAGGCGTACAGCGCGTGCCACGCCTCCGGGAAGATGCGGCCCATGCCGTGCATGAACCAGTCGATTTCGCGGGGCGTGGCGAGGAACACGCCGCGGAGCACCAGCCCGGCGCAACGCTGCGGGTAGGTCTCGGCGTAGGCGATCGCGAGCGTCGCGCCCCACGAACCGCCGAACAGCACGAACCGGTCGATGCCGAGGTGAGCGCGCAGCTTCTCCAGGTCGGCGACGAGCGTCCACGTGGTGTTGTCGATCACGCTCGCGTTCGGCGTCGAGCGGCCCGCGCCGCGCTGGTCGAACAGCACGATGCGCCAGTAGTCCGGGTCGAAGAAGCGCCGGTGGTGCGGCAGGCAGCCCCCGCCGGGGCCGCCGTGCAGGAACACGACGGGCGGACCGTCGCGGTTGCCGCACTCCTCCCAGTACAGCGTGTGGCGCGCGTCGACCGGCAGGCGGCCGATCGCCGCGGGTTCCGGGAGCGGGAACAGGAAGGAGTCGGCGGCGAGGTGCCGCGTCGCGTCGTTGTTCATCAGTGCGTCGCCTGGGGCCCGCTGTCCCGGGCGATTATGCCGCAGCCCTGCATTCGCGCCCGGGCTCGGCTATTCTCGCGGGATACGGGAACGAGGGGAGCGAACGATGCGGGAGTGGCTGCAAGCTGTACGGTGCCTGCCGGCGGACGCCGGCGACGCCGTCCTGGTGGGCAGGGTGTTCGTGCCGTCCTGCGACGGGCCGACGCTCGTCGCCGTGAGGGACGGGCAACTGCTCGACCTGTCGGGTGTGGCCGCGACTTCCTCGGCACTCGTCGAGTTCGAGCATCCGGCGCGCACCGTGCGCGGTGCGACGGGCCTGCCTGTGATCGGCACGCTCGCGGACGTGCTCGCGAACACGCCCGACGACACGCGCGACGGATCGTTGCCGTGGCTGCTCGCGCCGTGCGACCTGCAGGCGGTCAAGGCGGCCGGCGTGACCTTCGTCGCGAGCATGCTCGAGCGCGTCATCGAGGAGCAGGCACGGGGCGACCCGGCGCGCGCGGAAACCGTGCGTGCGTCGATCGCCGAGGTGATCGGCGCGGATCTGGCGGCGGTCCGCCCCGGATCCGCCGAGGCGGCGCGCATCAAGGACGTGCTGATCGCCGCCAAGGCTTGGTCGCAATACCTGGAGGTCGGCATCGGGCCCGACGCCGAGATCTTCACCAAATCGCAGCCGATGTCGGCGGTGGGTACGGGTGCCGACGTCGGCATCCACCCGAAGTCGGCATGGAACAACCCCGAGCCGGAGGTCGTGCTGTTCGTGAACAGCCGCGGCACGACGGTCGGCGCGGCGCTGGGCAACGACGTCAACCTGCGCGACTTCGAGGGGCGCAGCGCGCTGCTGCTCGGCAAGGCGAAGGACAACAACGCGTCGTGCGCGATCGGACCGTTCCTGCGGCTGTTCGACGAGCGCTTCGGCATCGACGACGTGCGCAGTGCCGAAATCGCGCTGCGCGTCGAGGGGCCGGACGGCTTCGTGCTGGACGGCAGGAGCTCGATGGCGCGGATCAGCCGCGATCCGCTCGACCTCGTCGCCCAGGCGATCGGGCCGAACCACCAGTATCCCGACGGGCTCGTGCTGTTCTGCGGCACGATGTTCGCGCCTGTCCAGGACCGGCGCGGCCCGGGGCAGGGCTTCACGCATGAGATCGGCGACATCGTGACCGTCGCCACGCCGCGGCTCGGCGCGCTGGTCAATCGGGTGAACCGCACCGACGCGATCGCGCCGTGGACGTTCGGCACCCGCGCGCTGATGGCCAACCTCGCGCGCCGCGGGCTCCTGTAGCGACGCGCCGACCCCCGCCCGTTCCGAACGCACACCGCCGGCCGCGCAATCCGCGCGCCGGCACGGGCGCGCGAACTGCGGAGCACTGCCTACTTCTTGCCCTTGAAGGCCACCACCTTCTGCTTCTGCGCGCCGAGGCCCTCGATGCCGAGCTCGATGACGTCGCCGGCCTTCAGGTACTGCGGCGTGGGCTTCTGGCCCATGCCCACCCCGGGGGGCGTGCCGGTGGTGATCACGTCGCCCGGCTCGAGCGTCATGTAGCGCGACACGTCGGCAATGAGTTTTGCGACGCCGAAGATCATCGTGCCGGTGCTGCCGTCCTGCTTGGTCTTGCCGTTGACGGTGAGCCACATCTTGAGGTTCTGCGGGTCCTTGACCTCGTCGGTGGTGACGAGCCAGGGGCCGAGCGGTCCGAACGTGTCGCAGCCCTTGCCCTTGCCCCACTGTCCGCCGCCCTTCTTCAGCTGGAACTCGCGTTCGGAGAGGTCGTTGACCACGCAGTAGCCGGCAACGTGCTTCAGCGCGTCCTTCTCCTCGACGTAGCGCGCGCGCTTGCCGATCACGACGCCCAGTTCGACCTCCCAGTCGGACTGCGTCGAGTCCTTCGGCAGCATCACCGGGTCGTTCGGTCCCTGGATGCAGGTCGTCGACTTGAAGAAGACGATCGGGTTCTCGGGGATCGGCGAGCCGGTCTCCTTGGCGTGGTCGACGAAGTTGAGACCGATGGCGATGAACTTGCCGACGCCGGCGACGCAGGGCCCGAGGCGCGGCCGTCCGCGCACGAGCGGCAGGCGCTTCGCATCGACCTTGCGCAGCGCGGCGAGCGCGGCCGGCGCGAGCGCCGCGCCGGACAGTTCCTTCACCTTGCGCGAGAGGTCGCGCAGCTTGCCTTCGGCGTCGATCAGGCCGGGCTTCTCCTTCCCGGGGGGGCCGTAGCGGACGAGCTTCATCGTGAGTCTCCTTGGAGCGGGTTCGTGGGGATGTGCGGGCGGTGGCCGTCAGATGGTCATGCCGCCGTCGCACGAATAGACGTTGCCGGTGATGTACGACGCCTCGTCGGACGCCAGGTAGACCACCAACGGCACGATTTCCTCGGGCTTGGCGATGCGTCCCATCGGCTGCCGCGCGACGAACGCCTTGCGCGCGGCGGCGGGATCGGCGTGCGCATTGATGCGGTCGGCGAGCGACGGCGTGTCGACCGTGCCCGGGGCGATCGCGTTGCAGCGGATACCCTTCTGCACGAAGTCGGCCGCGACCGACTTGGTGAGGCCGATCACCGCGGCCTTGCTCGTGCCGTAGGCGAAGCGGTTCGGGATGCCGCGGATCGACGAGGCGATCGACGCCATGTTGATGATCGACGCCCACGTGCCCTTTGCCTGGTGCTCGGCGACCATCGCGGGCAGCGCGGCACGCGTCATCAGGTACATCGAGCGCACGTTGAGGTTCATCGTGAACTCCCAGTCCTTCGGCGCGCACTCGAGGATCGTGCCGTTGTGGACGTAGCCCGCGCAATTGAACAGGATGGAGAGCGGCGGCAGCTCGCCGACGAGCTTCTCGACCGCGGCGTCGTCGAGCACGTCCAGCCGGCGCGTCGTCACGTTGGCGACGCCCTTGAACTCCTCGAGGAACTTCTCGTTCACGTCGGTGGCGCAGACGCTCGCGCCCTCGCGCGCCATCGCCAATGCGGCCGCGCGGCCCATGCCCTGGCCCGCAGCGGTGACGAGCGCGGTCTTGCCTGACAGCCGTCCGTTCATGTCGACGTCTCTCCTCTCGGTGGAGCGTGTCCGCCGAGCGACGGCGCGAGCGCCGCCGCCGGGTCGGCCCAGTCGTGGTTGGGAACGTGCGCGAACCAGCCGGGGCGGCCGGGATCGCGGTCGTAGGGATAGCCGCCGAGCTCGCGGTAGAGCGCGTGGTAGCGGGCGAGCTTGTCGCGATCGAGCGCAATGCCGAGCCCGGGTGCATCGGGCACGCGGATTGCGCCGCCCTCGTAGCGCAGCGGGCCGCCCTCGATCACGTCGTCGACCAGGTGGTGGTAGTGCGCGTCGGCGGTATAGGAGAGGTTGGGCAGCACGGCGCCGAGGTGCAGCATCGTCGCCAGCTGGATGCCGAGCTCGCCGGAGCTGTGCACGGCCACCTGCATGCCGAGGGTCTCGCACACGCCCGCGGCCTTGATGCACGGCCGGATGCCGCCCCAGAAGGTCGTGTCGAGCAGGATCACGTCGACTGCCCGGGTGGCGGCGTTGGCGGCCAGCTGCTCGAAGTTCACGACGATCGTGTTGGTGGCGAGCGGCACCTTCGCGAAGTCGCGCAGCGCCTTCATCTGGGCGATGCCGTAGACCGGGTCCTCCAGCCAGTCGTTGGAGAGATCCGCGATGCCGCGTGCGAACGCGATCGCGTCGCCGAACGACCACGCCGAGTTGGGGTCGTGGCGCAGCCGCTCGCCGGGGAACGCGTGCGCGAGTGCCTGGTAGCACGCGAGCTCGTGGGCGGGGGGGAACACGCCGCCCTTCAGCTTGTGCGTGCGGAAGCCGTGCCGGGCCTTGAGCTCGCGCGCGTGCGCGACGAGCTGTTCCGCGGTGCGGACCTCGCCCCTGCCCGTCGCCGGGTCGGGGTAGCGAAAGAACAGGTAGCTCGCGAATTCGACGGCGTCGCGCAGCTTGCCGCCGAGCAGCGCGTGAACGGGCACGCCGAGCTTCTTGCCGATGATGTCGAGGCAGGCGAACTCGATCGCCGCGTGCAACTGCGTGCGGTTGTTGTAGAGGCTCGCGGTGGGATTGCAGATCGCGAGACGCAGCGCCTCGAGGCGGAACACGTCGTGCCCGCGCAGGTAGGTTTCGAGGCCGGCGAAGGCCCGCGTCGCGTCCTCGCCGCCGCCGCCCATCTCGCCCAGCCCGACGTAGCCGTCGCTCGTCTCGACCTCGACGACCGTGCGCACGAACCGACCCCAGTGCGCGCCGTTGCTGTGGCGCAGCGGGGCTTCGAGCGGGACCGTTACGGGCGTGGCACGAATCGCGCGGATCGTCGTGGCGGACATGGCGTTGCTCGCGGTGGCATGGGCACGAGGGCCGCGCTTGCGGCAAGACGGAATCTTACGCCCTGGATGGTCAACTGGTAAAACCACTTGACCACTTGTCGCCCGATGTCGGTGCGCGACGCGAATCCCTGCGTCGCCGCGCGGTTGCGCGCTGTGCCGGCGGATCGTAGCCTAGGACGTCTGCGGCGGCGTCGGCGCAAGGGACCCATGGAACGATTCACGATCTCGCTCGAGCAGGAACTCGCCGCGGACTTCGACCGGCTGATCCGGGAGCGCGGTTATACCAACCGTTCCGAGGCGGTGCGCGACATGCTGCGTGCCGCGCTCGAGCGCCATCGCATGGAGCGCGACGACGGCACGCACTGCGTCGCCAGCCTGTCCTACGTGTTCGGCCACCACGAGCGGGAACTGGCCGACCGCCTGACCGCTTTGCAGCACGCCCACCACGACCTCTGCGTGTCGACGACGCACGTGCACCTCGACCACGACGACTGCCTGGAGACCCTGCTGCTGCGCGGCCCGACGGCCGCGGTGCGCAGCTTCGCCGACGTGCTCGTCGCCGAGCGCGGCGTCCGCCACGGCCAACTCAACCTGATCACCGTCGAGGTCTCCGGCAGCGGCGCGAAGTACGCCCACGCGCACCCGCACGGCGCGCGCGGGCTCGCGCATCCCCACGTGCACCTGAAGCCGAGGCGCTGACCGGGGCGGTTCGCCTCGACACCGGAAATTGGTAATACCACTTGACCACCCCCCGGCCTCGGGATAGCCTTCCCCGATCCCTCCTCGGGCAACCCGGGAGGACCGTCTTTCGTGTCGCCGGCGCCATGCCGTTCCAAAGCATCGAACCTCGTCGCCTGTACCGGCAGATCGCCGATCAGATTCGTGGACTGATCCGGTCCGGCGAGTTCGCGGCCGGCGCACGCCTGCCGCCGGAACGCGTGCTCGCGAAGCAGCTCGGCGTATCGAGACCGAGCGTCCGCGAGGCGCTGATCGCGCTCGAGGTCGAAGGCCTGGTCGAGGTCAGGATCGGTTCCGGCATCTATGTGCTCGCGCAGGACGGCACACCGGCCGGAGCGTCCTCCGACGGCGACGCGCCGGCGGGGCCGTTCGAGCTGATGCGGGCGCGCTACGTCATCGAGTCGGAGTGCGCGGCGCTCGCCGCCAAGTCGGCCAAGAAGCCCCAGCTCGCGGCGATCGAGCAGGCACTCGAAGAGATGGAGCGCGAGCGCGCGCAGGGGCATCCGCCCCTCGCCGGCGACCGCATGTTCCATCTCGCCGTGGCCGAGGCCACCGGCAACGGTGCGCTGGTCCACGTCGTGAAGACACTCTGGGAGGAGCGCACGGGCCCGCTCTACAAGCAGCTCGAGCATCACTACGACACGCCCGGCCTATGGGAGTCGGCCATGGCCGAGCATCGGGCAGTCCTGAAGGCGATCGGTGCGCGCGATGCCGCCGGCGCGAAGTCGGCGATGCAACGCCACCTCAACGGGGCCTATAAACGATTTTCGAAGGGCTGGGACGCGCTTCAGTAGCGTGCCGGCCGCACACGAAGGAGAAATGCATGTTCGCAGCGCGCATCCACGGCAAGGAAGACCTGCGTCTCGACGCGTTCGACACTCCCGCACCGGGCCCCGGCGAGGTGCTGCTCCGGCTCGGCGCCGGCGGCATCTGCGGCTCCGACCTGCACTATTACTTCGAGGGTCGCAACGGCAGCTTCATCGTCCGCGAGCCGCTGATCCCCGGCCACGAGGCCTCGGCGGTGGTCGAGGCGATCGGACCGGGGGTGACGCGCGTCAAGACGGGCGACCACGTCGCCGTATCCCCTTCGCACGCCTGCGGGCGCTGCGAGGGCTGCCGCTCCGGTCGCGAGCAGCTCTGCTCGAACATGAAGTTCGTCGGCAGCGCGAGCCTCTTTCCCCACGTCCAGGGCATGTTCCGCGAGTACTTCGTGATGGGCGAGCGGCAGTGCTATCCGGTCGGCGGCGACGTCTCGCTCGGTGAGCTCGCCTTCGCCGAACCGCTCGCGGTGGCGCTGCACACGGTCCATCGCGGCCCCGACCTGATCGGCAAGTCGGTGCTCGTCACCGGCGCCGGCACGATCGGCTGCCTCACCGTGATGGCCGCGCGGCTCGCGGGTGCCGCGAGCATCACCGTCTCGGACATCCTCGACCGTCCGCTGGCCAAGGCGCGCGAGGTCGGCGCGGACGTCACGCTGCGCGCCGACCGCGAGGGCGACAAGCTGGCAGCGCCCCGCTACGACGTCTGCTACGAGGTCTCGGGCAGCTTCGCTGCCCTCAAGTCGTGCGTCGCGGCGGTGAAGAAGGGCGGTGTCGTCGTGCAGGCGGGCACGCTGCCGCACGAACCCCTGCCGTTCGTCGTCAACGAGATCATGGCCAAGGAGATCGACCTGCGCGGCGTGTTCCGCTGGGGCATCGAGTTCGACTGGGCCGTCGAGTATCTTTCCAATCGTCGCGTCGACGTGCGGCCACTGCTTTCCGGGCAGTTTCCGCTGAAGGACGCGGTCAGCGCGTTCCAGGCCGCTGCCGACAAGACGAAGAACACCAAGGTCCAGGTGGTCTACGCCTGAGCACCGCTTTCACACCCGAGGAGAGTTCCATGCGTCTCATCAGCAAGTTCGTCCTGGCCGCCGTCGCCGTTGCCTCCATTCTCGCCGTCGCGCCCGCGTCGGCGCAGACCAAGCTCAAGTGGGCGCACGTCTACGAGACGAGCGAGCCGTTCCACAAGTGGTCGGTGTGGGCGGCCGACGAGATCAAGAAGCGCACCAACGGGCGCTACGACGTGCAGGTGTTCCCGGCGTCGTCGCTCGGCAAGGAGACCGACATCAACCAGGGCCTGACGCTCGGCACCGTCGACATCATCATCTCCGGCCTGTCGTTCGCGGCACGGCAGACGCCGCGCATCGGCGTCGGCTACTACCCGTACACCTTCCGCGACGCCGATCACCTGCTCGCCTGGGCGAAGAGTCCCGCGTTCAACGAGCTGGCCGCGCTCTACCGCGACAAGTCGGGCATCCAGGTCGCCGCGATGACCTACTACGGCACCCGCCACTCGACGTCGAACAAGGACTTCAAGGACTGCGCGGGGATGAAGGGCCTGAAGATGCGCGTGCCCGACGTGCCGGCCTATCTCGCGCTGCCGAAGAGCTGCGGCGCCAACCCGACGCCGATCGCGTTTGCGGAGGTCTACCTCGCGCTGCAGAACGGCACCGTGGAGGCGCAGGAGAATCCGCTGACGACGATCGAAGCGAAGAAGTTCTACGAGGTGCAGAAGAACGTGATCCTCACCGGCCACATCGTCGACGCGCTCGCCACGCAGGTCGCCCCGCACGTCTGGGGCAAGCTGTCCGACGCCGACAAGAAGATCTTCACCGCGGTCATGCAGGAGGCGGCGGCCGGCGCGACCAACGACATCAAGAAGCGCGAGGCCGAGCTGGTCGACGAATTCAAGAAGAAGGGGCTGAACGTCCACGCCATCGACAAGAAGGGCTTCCAGGACGCGATCATGAAGACCGTTCCGCTCGAGACCATGGGCTACAGCAAGGCCGACTGGGACAAGATCCAGGCGATCAAGTGACGCGCCCGCCGCCTTGGCGGCGGACGCGTCATCCCCGCGCAGGCGGGGATCCAGCGGGTTCCGCGGTCGCGTATCGGGTTCCCGCAACGACACTGGGTCCCCGCCTGCGCGGGGACGACGAGCGAAGCCGATGAGTGCGACCGGCGATTCCGAACACGTCCTCGACGAATCCGGCCACTTCCACGCGACCGACGCGCCGGTGGACATCTCGGGCTACAGGTTCGAGGACTGGTTCACGTTCGTCGTGTTCTGGCTGCTCGCGCTCGACGTCTTCTACCAGTTCTTCACGCGCTACGTGCTCGACGACTCGGCCGCGTGGACCGAGGAGATCGCGCGCTACCTGCTGATCGTAGTGACGTTCGTCGGCGCGTCGATGGCGGTGCGGCGCAACAACCACATTCACGTGGAGTTCGTCTACCGCTACCTGCCGTCCGGGGTGGGACGCGTGCTGTCGACGCTCGTCGACGTCGTGCGTGTCGCCTTCCTCGGTTACGCCACGTGGCTCGCGATCACGCTGGTACCGCGCATGCAGAACCTCAAGATGACGATCGTCGACTTCCCGATGAGCTACATCTACGGGATCGTCGCGGCAGGCTTCGCGCTGATGACGTTCCGCTCGATCGAGGTCGCGTGGCGCCACTGGCGGCAGGGCTGGAGCGTGCTCGAGCGGCCGGCGGAAGCGATCCCCGACGCCTGACTCCCGAGCGCGCCCCGTGAACAGTCTCCTCTTCGGCGGCTTCCTGGCCGCGCTGATGACCGGTCTGCCGATCGCGATGGCGATGGCGCTCGCCGCGTTGCTGTACATCTGGATCTCGGGAACGATTCCACCGCTCACGGTGATCCACCGCATGGTCGGCGGCGTCGACAGCTTCCCGCTGCTCGCGGTGCCGTTCTTCATCCTGGCCGGCAACCTGATGAATTCCGCCGGGATCACCAACCGCATCTACAACTTCGCCCTCGCGCTGGTCGGCTGGCTGAAGGGCGGGCTCGGCCACGTCAACGTCGTCGGCAGCGTGATCTTCGCCGGCATGTCCGGCACCGCGATCGCCGACGCCGGCGGCCTCGGCACGATCGAGATCAAGGCGATGAAGGACCACGGCTATCCGCGCCGAATTCGCGGTCGGGATCACCGCGGCTTCGGCGACGCTGGGGCCGATCATCCCGCCGTCGCTGCCGATGGTGATCTACGGCGTGCAGGCGAACGTGTCGATCGGCAAGCTGTTCGCCGCCGGCTTCATTCCGGGCGCGGTGATGGGGCTGCTGATGATGGCGCTGGTGAGCTACTACGCCTACGTGCGGAAGTACGGGTCGGACATCGCCTTCTCCTGGCCGCGCATGGGCGGGGCGTTGCTCGAACTCGGCTTCGTGGTCCTCACCGCCGTCGTCCTCTACTTCCTGTGGTCACACGAAGGGCTGCCCGGCTGGATCCGCTTCGGCGCCCTGCTGGTCGGTACGATGGTCGCCGACAAGCTGTTCAAATTCGAGGCCTACATGGCGCTGCTGACGCCGGTGATTCTCATCGGCGGCATGGCAACCGGTCTCTTCACCCCGACCGAGGCGGCGGTCGCCGCCGTGGCGTGGGCGCTGTTCCTGGGCTTCATCTGGTACCGCACGCTCAGCTGGCGCATGTTCGTGAAGATCTCGATGGACACGATCGAGACCACGGCCGTCGTCCTGTTCATCGTCGCGTCGGCCTCGATCTTCGCGTGGGTCCTCACCACCACCCAGGTGACCGAGGCGATCGGCAACTGGGTGCTTTCGATCTCCGACAATCCGATGGTGTTCCTGCTGCTCGCGAACATCTTCCTGCTGTTCGTCGGGTGCTTCATGGAGACGATCGCCGCGATCACGATCCTGGTTCCGGTATTCATGCCGATCATCGCCAAGCTCGGCATCGACCCGGTGCACTTCGGGCTGGTGATGATCCTGAACCTGATGATCGGCCTGATGACGCCGCCGGTGGGCATGGTGCTGTTCATCCTGCAGAAGGTCGCCCGGCTGTCGTTCGAGGCGACCGTGAAGGCCGTGCTGCCCTGGCTCTGGCCGCTGCTGGTCACGCTGGCCCTGATCACCTACATCCCGCAGCTCGTGCTCTGGCTGCCGGGCATCATGTACCCGTAGCGGCGCGATGAGACCGAAGGGCCGCCCCGAGGGCGAATCAACCCCGAAGCGCGTCGGCGCGGAGGCTAGTCCAGTGAGACCGAAGGGCCGCCCCGAAGGCGAATCAACCCCGAAGCGCGTCAGCGTGGTGGGTCGTCCAGTGAGCCCGATCGAGCGCGTCGAGCTGTTCCAGGTCGACCTCACGCCGCCGAAGCCGCGCAGCGACGCGATCCAGTCGTTCGTCCGGCAGGAGACGCCGCTCGTTCGCATCACCTGTGCGGACGGCGCGCAGGGCACGGGCTACGCGTACACGATCGGCACCGGCGGCTCGTCGGTGATGGCGCTGCTCGCCGACCATCTCGCGCCGCGGCTCCTCGGGCGCGACGCGTTCGAGGTCGAGCGGCTGTGGAGGGAGCTCTTCTTCCACACGCACGCCACTGCCGTGGGCGCGATCACCAGCCTCGCGCTCGCCGCGATCGACACGGCACTCTGGGACCTCAAGTGCCGGCGCATCGGCCTGCCGCTGTGGAAGGCCGCCGGAGGGGCGCAGCCGCGCGTGCCGGTGTACACGACCGAGGGCGGCTGGCTGCACCTCTCGCCGGAGGAGCTCGTCGACGAGGCCATGGCAGCGAAGGCGCTGGGGTTCCGCGGCGCCAAGCTCAAGGTCGGCAGGCCGGCAATCGCCGAGGACGTGGCGCGGCTTGCGGCAGTACGCCGCGCGGTGGGCGACACGTTCGAAATCATGGTCGATGCGAATCAGGCATTCACCGTCGCGGAAGCGCGCCGGCGCGCGCACGCCTACGCGCCGGTCGGTCTCGCCTGGCTCGAGGAGCCGCTGCCCGCAGAAGACCTGGGCGGGCATGCCGAACTCGCGGCGGTCGCGACGATGCCGATCGCGATCGGCGAGTCGCTGTACCACCCTGCGCACTTTCGCGAGTACCTCGAGCGTGGCGCGTGTTCGATCGTGCAGGTCGACTGCGCGCGCGTCGGCGGCATCACGCCCTGGCTCAAGGTCGCGCACCTTGCCGAGACGTTCAACGTCGCCGTGTGCCCGCACTTCCTCATGGAGCTCCACGTGTCGCTCGCCGCGGCCGTGCCCAACGGCGCGTGGGTCGAGCACATCCCGCAGCTCGACGCGATCACCACGTCGCGGATGGCGATGGCCGATGGCTATGCGATCGCCCCCGAAGCGCCCGGGCTCGGCATCGACTGGAACTTCGCCGCCATCGAGCGGCTCGCCGTCGCGCGCGCGACGATCGGAAAGTAGGGTCAGACTCGACTTTTCGACTTCGCCGTCGCGGCGGAACCCAATTCCACCCGAAAAGTCGAGTCTGACCCCACTTTCCGGGCTGACAAGGAACCGACATGCTGAACCAAGCCTCGCTGACCATCCGCCTCCACCCGGACGACGACGTCGTCATCGCCCGCGCGCAGCTCGTCGGCGGGACGCGGCTCATCGACGAGAACGTGACCGTCGCGGGCCTCGTTCCGCCGGGCCACAAGGTGGCGACCCGGGCGATCAAGGCGGGCGCACCGGTGCGCCGCTACAACCAGATCATCGGCTTCGCCTCCAAGGACATCGCGCCCGGAGAGCACGTGCACCTGCACAACCTGGCGATGGGCGCATTCGAGCGCGACTACGCGTTCTGCACCGACGCGAAGCCCACCGAGTACGTCGCCGCACCGGCCACGTTCATGGGCATTGTGCGACGCGAGGGGCCCAACGCGGGCAAGGTCGCGACCCGCAACTACATCGGCATCCTCTCGACGGTCAACTGCTCGGCGACGGTCGCGCGCGGGATCGCCGACCACTTCACGCGCGAGCGACTCGCGGCCTACCCCAACGTCGACGGCGTCGTGGCGCTGACGCACGGCTCCGGTTGCGGCATGGACACCTCGGGCGAGGCAATGCGCATCCTGCGCCGCACGCTCGGGGGCTACGCGAAGCACCCGAACTTCGCCGGCGTGCTGGTCGTCGGGCTGGGCTGCGAGGACAACCAGATCAGCGCGCTCCTCGGCGCGCAGTCGCTCGCGGAGTCGCCGCTCTTGCGCACGTTCAGCATCCAGGACACCGGCGGCACCGCGAAGACGATTCGGCGCGGCATCGCCATGATCGAGGAAATGCTGCCACGGGCGAACGACGTCCGACGCGAGCCGCGTTCCCGCGTCGCACCTGGTCGTCGGCCTGCAGTGCGGCGGCAGCGACGGCTATTCGGGCATCACGGCGAACCCGGCGCTCGGCGCGGCCGTCGACCTGCTGGTGCGCCACGGCGGCACCGCGATCCTGTCCGAAACGCCGGAGGTCTACGGCGCCGAGCACCTGCTGACGCGCCGCGCCGTGTCGCGGGAGGTCGGCGAGAAGCTGGTCTCGCGCATCGCGTGGTGGGAGGAATACACGGCGCGCGAGAAGATGGAGATGAACAACAATCCCTCGCCGGGCAACAAGGCGGGGGGCCTCACGACGATCCTCGAGAAGTCGCTCGGGGCAGTTGCCAAGGGCGGCACCACCAACCTGGTCGACGTCTTCGAATACGCCGAGCCCGTCGCCGCAAAGGGCTTTGTATTCATGGACACCCCGGGCTACGACCCGGTGTCTGCGACCGGGCAGGTCGCGGGCGGCGCCAACATGATCGTGTTCACCACCGGCCGCGGGTCGGCCTACGGCTGTGCGCCGGCGCCCTCCCTCAAGCTGTCGACGAACTCGGCGCTGTGGACGAAGCAGGAGGAGGACATCGACCTCAATGCCGGCCGGATCGCCGACGGCGGCACCAGTATCGCGCAGGTGGGCGAGGAACTGTTCCGGCTGATGCTCGCGACCGCATCCGGCAGCAAGTCGAAGAGCGAGACGCACGGCTACGGCCAGAACGAGTTCGTGCCCTGGTACGTCGGCGCGGTCATGTGAGCGTATCCGGTCCCCGCATCCACGACACGGACGGGGCTCGATCGTAAGGCGGATCGACACCCGCGCCGCGGAGGCACGTTCGAGCCATTGCGGCGCACCCCGACTCACGTTTAGGATCACGCGCACCACTGCGCGGAGCGCCGGACGAGGCGCCCGCCGGTGTCCTCCCTGCGCCCGCTGCGCGGGGTACCGGCAACGCACTCGAACAGGGGATTTCGCACATGAAGCGCACGAATGCAGTTCGCCGCCTCGTCGCGGCATCGATGGTTGTCGCGGGCCTGGCTTCGACGCAGGCAGTGGCGCAGCCGGTCGCGGTCGACGACGCGCGATGGCAGCGCGGAACGTCGCAGTGGACGAGGGCGCAGACCGCGGAGATCGAGCAGCGCTTCGCACTGGCGAAGGGGATCGTGCAACGGTTGAAGCCCGACGCCGCGCGTCTCGGTCTTGCCGCGGACTGGGAACGCGCGACGCTGACGATGCTGCTGATGCAACCGGCGTCCGTGCTGAGGGAGGCGAGTGCCGCGCGCGACTACGCGGGCGTGATGGCGGTGACGGCGCGTTCCCGCGCCGAGGCGAAGGCGCTCGGCAACGCGTCCGCCGACCTGGTGTTCAAGCCGTTCACGCCGTGCCGGTTCCTCGACACGCGCAACGTCGGCGGCAAGCTCGCGCCGTTGCCTGCCGTGCGTCCGTTCGACATCGCGCAGAACGGCGCGAACTACGGGGGCGATGCCGGTTGCGCGCCGGTGGCACTCGCCGGCGTGGCGAGCGACGACCAGATTGCGGCACTCGCGGTCAACATCGCGATCGTCGACACGAGCCAGGGCGCGCCGGGTTTCCTCGGCATCCGTCCCGCGGGCGCGACGCAGGTCACCGCGCTCGCCAACTGGGCGGCGGCAAGCCCGTCGGCGCAGGACTCGAACGCCGCGATCATCACGATGGACCAGACGGGGGCTGCCGAGGAGTTCGAGGTCTTCGCATCGAGCCCGGTGCACACGATCATCGACCTGCTCGGCGCGTTCACCGCGCCGCAGGCCACGGTGCTCGAGTGCCCGACGTTCGTGAGCCAGCCCGGAGGCTCGACTGCCGGCGACATTGCGCCCGGCACGTCCAAGATCTTCTCTGCGGCGTGTGGTGCCGGCTACCGACTGACCGGAGGTGCGTGCAACTACTTCACGACTGCGGGGGGCGCGCCGCTCGAAACCGACAACAAGGTGGTCATGAACCGCGCGAGCCAACCCTTCGACAGCGTTACCCAGACCTGGGAGAATCGCTACATCTGCCACATGACGAACAACGACGCCATCACGTGGCGCGGCCAGGCACGGGCGATCTGCTGCCGCGTTCCGGGGCGCTGACCAGCGCTCCTGCCGGCTCGATCGCCGGCGCCGCGAGCAAGGCCCGCCCCGCGCGGGCCTTGCCGCTCTGCAGCGTGCGTGCGGGCGGCCATCGGCTGCGGTGCGCGCGTAGAATGCACACTGCACGCGCAATGACTGCCGCGAGGACGTTCACATGACCAAGAAGGCGAAGAAGGGCGGCGCGAAGCTGCGCTCCGAGGAGTGGTTCGGCCGGCACGACCGCGACGCGTTCGTGCACCGCTCGTGGATGAAGAACCAGGGTTTTCCGCACGACCTCTTCGAGGGACGTCCGGTGATCGGCATCTGCAACACGTGGTCCGAGGTCACGCCCTGCAACGCCCACTTCCGGGAACTGGCCGAGCACGTGAAGTACGGCGTCCTCGACGAAGGCGGCTTCCCGCTCGAGTTCCCGGTGATGAGCCTCGGCGAGACGATGATGCGGCCCACCACGATGCTGTTCCGCAACCAGGTGGCGATGGACGTCGAGGAGTCGATCCGCGCCAACCCGTTCGACGGCGTCGTGCTGATGATGGGCTGCGACAAGACCACGCCGGCGCTGCTGATGGGTGCGGCGTCCTGCGACCTGCCGACGATCGGGCTCTCCGGCGGACCGATGCTGAACGGACGCTACCGCGGCGAGACGATCGGCTCGGGCACGCACACGTGGAAGTTCACCGAGGCGCTCAAGCTCGGCACGATGAAGATGGCGGAGCTCCCCGAGGCCGAGGCGTGTATGTCGCGCTCCGCGGGCCACTGCATGACGATGGGCACCGCCTCGACGATGGCGTCGATGGTGGAGGCGCTCGGCATGGGGCTGCCCACCAATGCCGCGATCCCCGCGGTGGACTCGCGCCGCAAGGTCCTCGCACGCATGGTCGGCCGGCGCATCGTGCAGATGGTCCGCGAGGACCTGCGCATGTCGAAGATCCTCACCAAGGAGGCCTTCGAGAACGCGATCATGGTCAACGGCGCGATCGGCGGTTCCACCAATGCCGTCGTGCACCTGCTCGCGATCGCGCGACGCGTCGGCGTCAACGTCACCCTCGACGACTGGGATCGCCTCGGCCAGAGCATGCCCTGCCTCGTCAACCTGATGCCCTCCGGCGACTTCCTGATGGAGGACTTCTACTACGCCGGCGGGATCCCCGTGGTCGTGAAGGAGATCGGCCGCTTCCTGCACAAGAAGGCGCTGACCGTCAACGGCAGCTCGATCTGGGACAACAGCAAGGACGCGGTGAACTACGACGAGCGCGTGATCACGCCGGTTGCCAAGCCGTTCAAGCCGCAGGGCGGCATCGCGGTGCTGCGCGGCAACCTCGCGCCCCAGGGTGCGGTGCTGAAGCCCTCGGCGGCGACGCCGAAGCTCATGAAGCACAAGGGCCGGGCCGTGGTCTTCGAGGACATCGACGACCTGCACCGGCGCATCGACGACCCGAAGCTCGACGTCAAGCCGGACGACATCCTGGTGCTCAAGAACTGCGGGCCGAAGGGCTATCCGGGCTTCCCCGAGGTGGGCAACTTCGCGCTGCCGGCGAAGATCCTGAAGCAGGGCGTGACCGACATGGTGCGCATCTCGGACGCGCGGATGTCGGGCACGGCCTACGGTACCGTCGTGCTGCACGTCTCGCCGGAAGCGGCGGCGGGCGGGCCGCTCGCGCTGGTGCAGAACGGTGACGTGATCGAGCTCGACGTCGAGCGCCGCAAGCTCCAGCTGCACGTCACCTCCGCCGAGCTGTCGCGCCGCAAGGCGAAGTGGAAGAAGCCGCCGCCGCACGCCGACCGCGGCTGGGTGAAGCTGTACTGCGACACGGTGCTGCAGGCCGACGAGGGGGTCGACCTCGACTTCCTCGCCGGCAAGTCGGGCGCGAAGGTGGGCCGGCCGAGCCACTGAGGCGGCGCGATCCGACGACCGCGGCGTCGAGGGGGATGTCGCGGCCCGGGCACCCGCGTCGTCCGCGGATCGGCGCGCTAGAATCAGCCCGACGGAGCCATCGGTGCAGATCAGCGTCGACATCTACGCCACCCTCGCGCTGGCCGCCGCGGCGCTGATCGTCGGCCACTTGCTGACGCGGCGGATCGCGTTCCTCGCGCGCTACAGCATCCCGGACGCCGTCGTCGGCGGCATGCTGTTCGCGCTCGTCGTGACGCTGCTCCGGGGCGCCGGCGGCGTGCAGGTCGAGTTCGACCCGACGCTGCTCACGCCGCTCAACGTGATGTTCTTCACCACGGTCGGGCTGTCGGCCGATGCGCGGGCGCTCGCCAAGGGTGGCCGGCTCCTGCTGGTGTTCTTCGTCGTCGTGGCTGGTGCGCTGTTGCTGCAGAACGTGATCGGCGTGGCGATGGCGAAGGCGTTCGACCTCCATCCGGCGATCGGCCTGATGGCGGGCTCGATCACGCTGTCGGGCGGGCACGGTACCGCGGCGGCGTGGGGCACGAAATTCCTCGAGGAGCGCAACCTGCAGGGCATCGTCGAGCTCGGCATCGCCGCCGCGACGTACGGGCTCGTCTTCGGCGGGCTGCTCGGCGGGCCGTTCGCCGAGTGGCTGATGCGGCGCCACGCCATCCGCGGCACCGGCGAGACCAAGCTGGCCGCCGACGGCGCGGGCGCCGGCAATGCGACACCGGCTCCACTCGCGCTGATCACGCTGGTGGCCACGCTGCTGCTGATCTTCGTGTCGATGGCGATCGGCTTCGCGCTGTACCGCGCGATCGGGCAGGGCGCGTTCACGCTGCCTTCGTTCATCTGGGCGCTGCTGGTCGGCGTGGTGCTGCGCAATCTGCTGTCGCTGACCGGCCTGTACCAGGTCGACGATCGAGCGCTCGAGGTGACTGGCGCGCTCGCGCTGTCGCTGTTCCTGGCGATGATCATCATGACGCTGAAGCTCTGGGAGCTCGTCGACCTGGCGGGGCCGATCCTCGCGATCCTGCTGGTCCAGACGGCGGCGCTGCTTGCCTACGTCGCGTTCGTGACCTTCCGCGTCATGGGGCGCGACTATGATGCCGTGCTGCTGTCGACGGGACACCTCGGCTTTTCGATGGGATCCACCGCCACCGCGATGGTCAACGTGCAGGCCGTCGCCGACCGCCACGGGCACTCGCCGCTCGCGTTCCTGCTGATTCCGGTGATGGGCGCGTTCCTGATCGACATCGCGAACGCACTCACGATCCAGGGTTTCCTGGCGCTGCCATGGTTCACCTGGTGACACGGGCGCTGCTGCTGCTCCTCGCGCTGGCGCTCGCCGGTTGCGGGCGCGGCCCGGCGTCGACCGAAGTCCGTGACGTGCTGCAGCAGCAGCTCGACGACGCGCTCGGCGGCCGGGTCGTGGCGATCGAATCGCTGCAGCGTGCCGGCAGCGCGCCGGGGAAGGACGGCGCCGCGCGCCTCGTCTACTACAACGCGTCGCTCAAGCTCGCGCGCGACTACGACTTCACCCAGTGGGACGGTCACACGGTGACGTCGCTCGCCAACCTGCTCGGCGCCGGCCCGAAGGGCGTGTTCGGCATCAAGCAGGAGGGCAACAGGGCGGGCGATACGCTGGGTGTCTACGGCAGTGCGGCGTTCGCCGAATCCGGAGGACGCTACACGTTGGTCGCGGTCGCGCCCGCGGCAGCGGCGGCGGCCGAGGTCCCGGTGCCCGCTGCGGCCGCCGCCGCCACGGTGCAACCCCGGGCGCGCGAGGTGGCGCCGGCTACGGCTGCGGAGGCTGCGCATGCGCGACTGGCCGGATTGTTCTCGGCGCATACGCCACGGCCGCTTTCGGAACGCGAGCGGGAGTCGATCCTGCGCGAGGAATTCGAGCAGGCCTACGCGCGGGCACGCGCGCGTCTCGACCGGGCGGCTCAGGTCGCGGTGCTCGCGAGCGGGCCGGTCGGCGGCGCCTACGCCGAGCTTGCACAGGCACTGGAAGCGCGTGCCGTGCAGGCCGCATTGCCGTTCGAAACGGTCCGCACCGACGGCAGCCTCGGCAACGTCCGCCTGTTGAACGACGGCACCGCCGAATTCGCGCTGGTGCAGAACGACGTCGCGCGGACTGCTCACGCCGGCCGGGGCCGCTTCTCCGGGGCGCCGCAGCCCGAGTTGAGGGCAGTCGCGAGCCTCTTTCCCGAGACGATCCATCTCGTGGCGCGCGCTGGCGGCGGTATCGCGGGGATCGGCGACCTGCGCGGCAAGCGCGTCGACCTCGGCCTGCCGGGGTCGGGTACGCGCACCAATGCGGCGACGCTGCTCGCCGTGTCGGGGATCGCCGAGAGCGAGCTCGCATCGTTGAGCGGATCCGCGCTTCCCGATGCCGCGGCGTCCCTGGCGGACGGACGCATCGACGCGTTCTTCGCCACCATTCACGCTCCCGCACGCGAAATCGGGCGGCTCGCCGCGCGGACCAAGCTCGTGATCGTTCCGATCGGGCCGAGTCGCGAGCTGGTCGACGGCGGGCTCCTGCCGCTCACGCTGCCTGCGCTCACCTATGCAGGTCAGACGACGCCCGTGCCTACGCTCGCCGCCACGGCGCTGCTCGTGACGCGCGCGGACGTCGCCCCGGTGACCGTCGAGTCGATGCTGCGCCTGCTGTTCGAACGGCAGGATGGACCGCCATCGGCGGCCGTCGCGCAGGTCGCGGTGACGCGTGCGCGCGACGGTGTGGCCATTCCGCTGCATCCGGCGGCGGA
This sequence comes from uncultured beta proteobacterium, assembly GCA_963765065.1. Classification (GTDB taxonomy): domain Bacteria; phylum Pseudomonadota; class Gammaproteobacteria; order Burkholderiales; family Casimicrobiaceae; genus VBCG01. Next base: position 993,176 of record CAVXVH010000020.1, read on the forward strand.
GACGTGGCTTGCAGCGCACGGTGGGCCGGCGAAGCAGCCTGCGGCGCGGTAACCGCCGGGTCAGCGAGGGACGCATGAACGAAGCCATCGACACGGTCGACTACATCGGCGGGCGCACGCGACTCTACGGGATCGTCGGCCACCCCATCGAACAGGTGCGCTCGCCCGAGATGTTCACTGCGGAGTTCCGCCGGCGTGAGCGTGACGCGATCCTCGTGCCGCTGCACGTCCTGCCGGACGCTTTCGACGCCACGCTGCCGGCGCTGATGCGCCTGCACAACCTCGACGGCCTGGTATTCACGATCCCCTACAAGGTCCGTGCGTGCGCGCTCGCTGCCGAACTCGGCGTGCAGGCGCAGCGCGTCGGCGCGATCAACGCACTTGCGCGCGGCAGCGATGGCCGCTGGCGCGGCGAGATCTTCGACGGGCTGGGCTGCGTCGAGGCCTTCCGGCGACGCGGCATCCCGCTCGCGGGGCTGCGCATCGCGATGATCGGCGCGGGCGGCGCCGGCGCCGCGGTCGGCGTGGCGATCGCGAGCGAGAGGCCGCGGTCGATGCGCGTGCACGATCTCGACCCGGTGCGCGCCGAGGCGCTCGCAGCCCGGATTCGCGCCGCGGATCCGGCGATCGACGTCGCGGTCGCGCCACCTTCGGTCGAGGACACCGACGTGCTGCTCAACGTGTCACCGGTCGGCATGCTGGGCGACGCGCGCCTGCCGGTCGACGTCGATGCGCTGCCGTCCCGACTGGTCGTGTTCGATGCCGTCGTGAAGCCCGATCGCACGCCGCTGATCGAGCTTGCAGCTGCATGCGGCTGCACCACCGTGATCGGTCGCGAGATGATGCGCGGGCAGGTTTCGCGCATGGTCGATTTCTTCCTCGCGGGCGGCCGGCCGGGCACCTGATTCAACCGGCGCGGGCATGGACACTTCGCGGCTCCACGGCATCCCCGCGCTCCCGGCATGGGTTCGCATCGCACGAGGCGTCGCGCTCGCTGCGATCGCGCTGGCCTTTGGCGGTCCGGTGCCGGCGCAGGTCCAGATTCCGGGACTCGCGTCGTCGTTGGCGAAGGACGCGAAGGAGCCGGCCAAGGCGCCTGAGGTCGAGACGCCGGCCCAGGGGCTCGCACGTGCCAAGCGACAGCTCGAGGAAACGCGCGCTGCCATGGCGCGCAACGAGTCGGCGCCTCCTGGCTTGAGCGAGGCCGAGGCTGGCGCACTCCAGGACGTCCTGCTCGAAACCCGTTCCTCGTACGAGGCGCAGATCCGCCAGTACGAGGCACTGTCCAGGGCCTCCGCACTGCGGCAGGAGGCGGAGCGCCGCGTCGGCACCACGACCCTCACCACGCCGCCTCCATACTCGATTCTCGTGGGCGACGAACTGCGCGCGAGGATCGCGGCCCAGCGCGCGCGCATCGATACGCTGCGCTCCGCGGAGATGCGGCTGAAGCGCGAGGCAGAGCGCTACTTCGCGCAATCCCAGCGCGCCAACGAGGCGCTGCGCCGTGCGAGCGAGGCTGCCGAGACCGCGGGCGGCGCGGACGCCGCGGCGGCGGCGTGGCGCCGCAAGGTTGCCGAGGCCGGCGTCAGGCTCGCAGCGGCCCGCACGACGCTCGCGCAACTCGTCGGCAAGTCGATCGACGAGGAAGTCGCTGCGCGCACGGCCGAGCTGGCGGTGATCGAGGCGGATCTTGCGACGGTTGTCGGTCACGTGCGCTTCACGCGCGAAGATCTGGACGCGACGCAGGCCCGGGTCAGGGAGTCGAGCGCACGACACCGCAAGGAGCAGGAGCGCTTCGGAGCACTTGCAGTCGACTACCTGAAGCAGCGCGACGCCGCCGTGCGCGAGCTCGAGCGCCTGCGCGCGAACGGTGGCGCCTCCACCGACGACGTGGCACTCGCCGAGGCGCGGGTCGCTCTCGCCGAGGCGCGGCTGCGCGGCAACGAGGCCGAACTCGACGCGGCGCGCGGAGCGGCCCGGCTGACGGATGCGACGGCGCAAGCCTGGGCCGACCGCTTCGCGGTTCTCAGCGGTTCGAATCCGGTCGAGCGGGCCGCGGCGATCGAGCGCCTGCGTGCGCTCTCGACAACGCTCGCCAACTGGGCAGGCTACGCGCGCAACGTGGTCGCCGAGGCGCGGCTGGAGCTGCGCGAGGCCGACATGCGCAGGCAGGCGGCGACGGCAACGGGGATCGCGTCGCTGCTGCAGGATGCCGCCGACGCCAGGCGGCGCGGGGTGGCCGCGCTCGAGGGCGTGGAGGACGAGATCGACCGCGCGACGCAGTCCGTCGACGCGTGGATCGCCGAGTTCGACCAAACGCAGGGCGAGCGCACGGCCGGCCAGCGGATGGCGGACGGCTGGAGCGCGTTCAAGTCGGCCGTCGGCGGCGTCTGGAACTTCGAGCTCTTCTCGGTCGAGGACTCCGTCGTCGTCGACGGCCAGCACGTGACCGTCGCGCGCGGCGTCACCGTCGGCAAGAGCATCGGTGCGCTGTTGATCTTCCTGGGCGGCCTCTGGGCCGTCGGCAGCCTGCTGCGCGTGCTGGAGCGCCGCCTCGTCGCGCGCGGCGTCAATGCGCCATGGGTGCGCACGTTCAAGCGTTGGGTGATGGTGCTCGCGGCGCTCGTCCTGCTGCTGCTGACGCTCAACGCGGCACGCATTCCGCTCACCGTGTTCGCCTTCCTCGGCGGCGCGCTCGCGATCGGCGTGGGCTTCGGCACGCAGACGATCATCAGGAACTTCATCAGCGGGATGATCGTGCTCGCCGAGCGGCGCGTGCGCATCGGCGACACGATCGAGGTCGACGGCATCACCGGCACGGTGGCCTCGGTCGACTTTCGCTCGACGACCGTGAGGGGCTTCGACGGCGTCGAGACGATCGTGCCGAACTCCGTGCTGCTCGAGAACAAGGTCACCAACTGGACGTTTACCGACCAGAAGGTGCGCCGCGCGGTCAGGATCGGCGTGGCCTACGGTTCGGACCTGCGCATCGTCTCCGACCTGCTCGAGGAGACGGTCGAAACGCCACGGCAACGTGCTCGGCGACCCGGTGCCGCAGGTGTACCTCGACGACTTCGGCGACAACGCGGTGATGTTCCTGGTGCATTTCTGGGTCGACCTCGGCACAGGTCGCGAACTCCACGCGGGTGATGAGCGACCTGCGCTTCATGATCGGCAAGCGCCTCGACGAGGCGGGCGTCGTCATCGCCTTTCCGCAGCGCGACGTCCACCTCGACGCCCCGCGGCCGCTCAAGGTCGAGATTGTCCGCGACGCAGGCGCTCCCGGCGCGGTGCCGGGTTGAGGGGGGTCAGGCCGCCGCGCGACTGCGCTGCCGCAGGCCGTGGCGGGAGCGCATGGCGCGTGTCTCGAACACGAGCGCCGCGAGCGCCGTGACGAGCGCCACCGCGCCGAGGATCAGCGCCATGCGCGCGTAGGGCTGTCCGGACGACACGCGCTCGGCCGCGAACGTGGCGAGCGTGCGCATCCATTCGATCGCGCCGGCGACGAGACCCGCTTGCAGCGCGCGTGCCGCCCAGGGCCGGCGCACGAACAGCAGGGCGAGCGCGCCCACGGCGAGCGCTGCGAGCCAGTGCGCGCCGGCGCGATAGAAGTGCGCGCCAAGGAGCAGTGACGCGAGTACGACCGGGGCGATGCGCAGGAAGAGCATGGCTGCGTCGACAGGAATCGTGGACGGTATATTGGCGGCGCGCCGGAACGCCCGCCTTGACGCGCCTCAGAGCTTCGCGCTGCGCGCCAGGCGTGTGTGCAGGCTCCCGAATGCGCCCGCACAGGTTATGCTCCCGCGAACCGGTGCCGCGCGGCACTCCTTCGCAGCGCCAGTTGTTCAACGGGGGTTTCATGCTCAAGATCTGGGGGCGCCTTTCTTCGGTCAACGTGCAGAAGGTCGTCGTCTGCGCGAACGAGCTCGGCGTCGCGTACGAACGCATCGACGCCGGCGGCAAGTTCGGCGTCGTGAACACGCCGGAGTATCGGCAGCTCAACCCGAACGGCCTGGTGCCGGTGATCGAGGACAACGGTTTCGTGCTCTGGGAGTCGAATGCGATCGTCCGATATCTCGCGCGCGTGCACGGCGCCGGCACGCTGTGGCCCGACGACGCGCGCGAGGGTGCCGACGCCGACCGCTGGATGGACTGGCAGGCGACCTCGGTGATGCCGGCGATGTTCGGCGCCTTCTGGAACCTGATCCGGCTGGAGCCGGACCAGCGCAGCCCCTCGGCGATCGACGAGTCGGCGGCGAAGACCGAGGCACTGATGGCGATCCTCGACGTCCACCTTGCCGGCCGGCCTTTCGTCGCCGGGGCGCGGTACACGATGGGCGACATTCCGCTCGCGTGCGCCGTGCATCGATGGCTCGGCATGCCGTTGCGACGCGTCGCGCGCCCGAATGTCGAGGCGTGGATGGCGCGCATCATGGGACGGCCTGCCTACCACGGGGTGCTCACGCTGCCGATCGTGTAGCGCTGCCTGCGGTCATCGGGTGGCTGCGCGGCCGAGCGCCGCGTCGGACACGAACGCGTTGGACCGTCGCTCCTCACCGAATGTCGACATCGGCCCATGTCCGGGCACGAAGCGCACCGCGTCGCCCAGCGGCCAGAGCTCCTCGACGATCGAACGAATCAGCGTGTCGTAGTCGCCGCGAGGAAAGTCGGTACGGCCGATCGAGCCGTGGAAAAGTACGTCGCCGACGAACGCGATGTCGTGGGCGCGGTCGGCGAAGACCACGTGGCCCGGCGTGTGGCCGGGACAATGACGGACTTCGAAGACGAGCTCGCCGATGGACACGGTGTCGCCACCGACGAGCCAGCGACCGGGCACGAATGGTCTCGCGCCCGGCACGCCGAACATCGTCGCCTGCCCGGCGAGCTGGTCGATCCAGAAGGCGTCGTCGCGGTGGGGGCCCTCGATCGGGACGCCGGTGCGCTCCGCGATCTCGGCCACGCCGCCGCAGTGGTCGACGTGGCCATGGGTCACCAGCACCTTCTCGAGGGTGGCCCCGCTTTTCGCCACGGCATCGAGCAGGCGATCGACCTCGCCGCCGGGATCGACCAGCGCGGCGCGATGCGTACGCGCGCAGATTACGAGCGAACAATTCTGCTGGAACGGCGTGACGGGAACGACGGCGAGCTTCACGGTTGCGGGCCTCGGGTTGCGTGGCGCCGCCCATCGCCGCGTCGAAGGGGCACAGGTGGCGCGCGCCGGCCGATGATACCGCTTGCCACCCTTCCCTCCGGCCGAGTCAGAACAGCGTGCGCTGGTGGGAATCCAGGCGCGGCGGCGCGAACTGCGAGGTGTCGAGCGGAGGGCTGTTGCGCTCGAGCCCGAAGCGCCGGACCGCTATCGCGAAGCGCCGCTCCAGCAGCTCGGCAAAGGGCCCCGTCCCTCGCTGGCGGACGCCGAACGAGGCATCGTAGGCGCGTCCGCCGTGCAGCTGGCGCATCAGGCTCATCACGTGCGCCGTGCGGAGCGGATAGTGTGCGTCGAGCCAGTCGCGGAACAGCGGCTCCACCTCGAGCGGCAGTCGCAGCAGGATGTAGCCTGCCTCGCACGCGCCGGCATCCGCTGCGGCGGCGAGGATCGCCTCGAGGTCGCGATCGTTGAGCTGGGGAATCACCGGGGCGATCATCACGCCGACCGGCACACCGGCGGAAGCGAGCGTCCGTATGGCCTGCAGCCGGCGTCGGGGCGACGCCGCCCGCGGCTCGAGGCGCCGCGCCAGTTCCGGGTCGAGCGTCGTCACCGAGAGGTACACGCGCGCCATGCCCTTCGCCGCCATCGGCGCAACGAGGTCGAGGTCGCGCTCGACGAGCGCACTCTTGGTGACGATGGTGAACGGGTGCGCGCACTCGGCGAGTACTTCGAGCACGCCGCGGGTTACCCGCCAGGTTCGCTCGATCGGTTGATACGGGTCGGTGTTGGTGCCGAGCGCCATCGGGCGGCACGCGTATCCCGGGCGCGCGAGCTCCGCGCGGAGCAGCGCCGGGGCGTCGGGCTTCGCGAAAAGTCGCGACTCGAAGTCGAGCCCGGGCGACAGATCGAGGTACGCGTGCGAGGGCCGCGCGTAGCAGTACACGCAGCCGTGCTCGCAGCCCTGGTAGGGATTGATCGAGCGGTCGAACGGAATGTCGGGCGAGTCGTTGCGCGCGATGATCGATCGTGCGCGCTGGATCGTCACCGTCGTCGCGAGAACCGGCGGCGGCTCGTCGCAGTCGGGCGCGACGTCGTCGTCCCGCGCGCGCGCATCGCGACGGAATCGGTTGGCGGGATTGTGCGTCGCGCCCCGTCCGCGCTCGCCGTTGCGGCGGGGAAGATCAGCGGACGACGGCATCGAGTCTCCCGGCCCGGTGGCGTGACGACAGGTAGAACGATCGTTCGATGAATCATACCAATGACTGCACGCCCCGGGAAGAGCTACTGCAATCGTGGTGGCGGACCGCGTGCGGTCGGCGACGCTGCGCTACCATCCGCGGCAGCAGGACAGCCAGCGATGACCCGGCCCAAGACTCATCGATTCGACACGCTTTCGCTCCACGCGGGGGCGAAGCCCGATCCGTCGACGGGCGCGCGTGCGACGCCCATCCACCAGAGCGCGTCGTTCGCGTTTCCGGACGCCGACCATGCGGCGTCGCTCTTCAACATGGAGCGCGCGGGGCACGTGTACTCGCGGATCTCCAACCCGACGTGCGCGGTGCTCGAGGAGCGCGTGGCGGCGCTCGAGGGCGGGGTGGGGGCCATCGCGACCGCAAGCGGCCAGGCTGCGCTGCATCTCGCGATCGCGACGATCATGGGGGCGGGCGCTCACATCGTCGCCTCGAGGGCGCTGTACGGCGGTTCCCACAACCTGCTCGACTACACGCTGCCGCGCTTCGGCATCGCGACGACGTTCGTCGATCCGCGCGACCTCGACGCGTGGCGGGCGGCGATCCGCCCGGAGACGCGGCTGCTGTTCGGCGAAACGCTCGGCAATCCGGGCCTCGACGTCCTCGACGTGCCGCGGGTCGCGGAGCTCGCGCACGAGCATGGGGTGCCGCTCCTCGTCGATTCGACCTTCACTACGCCCTGGCTGATGCGGCCGTTCGACCACGGCGCCGATCTCGTCTTCCACTCGGCGACGAAGTTCCTCTCCGGGCACGGCGTGGTAATCGGCGGCGTGCTCGTCGACGCGGGCACCTTCGCCTGGGATGGTCCGAATGCGCGCGGCAGGTTCCCGACGCTGACCGAGCCCTACCGGGGCTTCCACGACATGGTGTTCGCCGAGGAGTCGACGACCGCCGCGTTCCTGCTCCGTGCGCGTCGCGAGGGCATCCGCGACTTCGGCGCGTGCATGGCGCCCGCGACTGCGTGGCAGATCCTGCAGGGCATCGAGACGCTGCCGATCCGGATGCAGCGACACGTCGAGAATGCACGGCGCATCGTGGCGTACCTCGCCGAACAGCCGCTGGTCGCCACGGTGCACTATCCCGAGCGCCCGGATCATCCCGACCACGCAGTTGCACGGCGGCTGCTGCCCCGGGGCTGCGGCGCCGTGTTCAGCATCGATCTTGCGGCGACGCGCGAACAGGGACGGCGCTTCATCGAGTCGCTGCGGATCTTCTCCCATCTCGCGAATGTCGGCGATGCAAAGTCGCTGGTGATCCATCCGGCGTCGACGACGCATTTCCGCGTGTCCGCTTGGGACCTGGCGCGCGCCGGCATCACCGAGGGCACGATCCGTCTCTCGATCGGCCTCGAGGATCCCGACGACCTGATCGAGGACCTGTCCCGGGCGCTCCACGCCGCGGGCAAGGCGTGATGCGCTTACGGGTCGACGGTGGCGAGATCTACTGCTACACCGGCACACGACCGATCGAACCGTCGCGCCCGTCGGTCGTGTTCGTGCATGGCGCGGCGAACGACCACAGCGTGTTCGCATTGCAGTCGCGCTACTTCGCTCATCACGGCCGCAACGTTCTGGCGGTGGACCTGCCGGGTCATGGTCGATCGGCCGGGGCGCCGCTCGACAGCGTCGCGGCGATCGCCGACTGGATACCCCGGCTGCTCGACGCCGCGGGTATTCGCGAGGCCGCCCTCGTCGGCCACTCGCTTGGTGCGCTCGTGGCACTGGAGGCAGCGTCGCGATTCCCGTCCCGGATTTCGCGCATCGCGCTGCTCGGTCCTGCCGTCCCCATGACTGTATCGGAAGCGCTGCTCGACGCCGCGCGTGCCGACGATCACGTCGCCTTCGAACTGATTGCGGGATGGTCGCACAGCGCCGGCAAGCAGCTGGGTGGGAACCCGGTGCCGGGCATGTGGATGATGGGCAGTGCGCTGCGCCTCATGGAGCGCTCGCGTCCCGGCGTACTCCACGTCGACCTGCGCGCATGCAGCGAGTACGCGAACGGCATCGCTGCCGCCGCCGCCGTCCGATGTCCGGCACTGCTGATCGTCGGGGCGCGCGACCTCATGGCGCCGCCGAAGGCAGCGCAGGGCCTCCTCGACGCGCTTGCCGAAAAGCGGGTCGTGACCCTGCCCGACTGCGGCCACGCGATGATGGCCGAGCAGCCGGACGCGGTACTCGACGCGCTCGCCGCTTTCCTCTAGGTTAGCGTGCGTGCGAGTCCCGCCGGCGAAGCGGGACCGCTTTCGAGGAGGCAAAGTCGTGGCAGACGAGGATTTGGCAAGGCCGGGCGACGCGTCGCGCGTCGATCCCGGCGCGCCCGTGGCGGAAGAGGCTTCGGTGTTCCCCGGCGTGCGCAAGGTGTCGCCTGCTGCGCCGCTGCGCTGGCTCGCGAGCGGCTGGGACGATTTCCGTCACGCGTGGAAGTCGAGCATCTTCTACGGCGTGGTGTTTGCGCTGATGGGCTGGCTCGTCGTGATCGTCTTCCGCAACGCGTACGAATACGTCTGGGGATTGACCACCGGGTTCCTGCTCGTCGGACCGTTCTTCGCGACCGGCATCTACGAACTCTCCCGGCAGCGCGAGCGAGGCGAGGCGGTGTCGCTGGCGCCCACGATCGACATCTGGCGACCCAATCTCGGCTCGATCGGCATGTTCGCGCTCGTCCTCGGCGTGTTGCTTCTGGTGTGGTCGCGCGCCTCGCTGATCGTCATCGCGCTGTCGTTCCCCGACGAAATGCCTTCGCTCCAGGGCTTCATGGAAAACGCCCTTTCACCCAAGAACCTGGAGTTCGTTCTGGCCTACTTCGCCGTCGGCGGTTTCTTCGCCGCGTTGGTCTTTGCCATCGCAGTCGTGTCGGTGCCGATGATGCTGGACCGCAACACCGATGGAATCGTCGCAGCGCTCACGAGCCTTCGCGTATGTCGCGAGAACGTGCTCCCGATGACGGTCTGGGCCGCGCTGATCGTGATCCTGATTGGCGCGAGCTTCCTGCTCTGGTTCGCGGGACTTGTCGTGGCGGTCCCGGTCATCGGCCACGCGACCTGGCATGCCTACAGGGCACTCGTCGAGTAGGTGGTGCCGCCACTTGCCGCCCGGTCACGGCAGCACGTCGAACAACCCGGCTTTTACCGCAAGCGCGACGGCTTCCTGCCGGTTCGCGGCGCACATCTTAGTACGTGCGGAGTCCATGTGAAACTTCACGGTCCGCGGTGCGACCGACAGCTTTATCGAAATATCTTCGTCGGTAAGGCCATGTGCGACCAATCCGAGTACCTGCACCTCCCTGTTCGTCAGCGCGGCACCTCGAAGGCGAGAAGGAATGCCGCGTTCCACCACGTTGCGCATGAAGACTTCATGAAAATGAGTTCCAAATGCGAACAGCGTCCCCAGATTGCGTTCGACCTGTTCCACGTCTACTCGTTGTCTGGAGGAGTTGTAGCAAACAAGAACTCCGTTGTGATTGACGTCGTGAAGGGTGAAGCATGCACCGCTGCGGACACCGAATCGCGCCGCATCCTAAGAAATCTGTTCAGCCGTGCTGGATCGGCCGAGAGACTCCTCGGCATTCCAGACGACCATTGTCGTATCGCTCGTATACCAGTGGAATTCTGGGGTCAATTTCTATGTATGCCTCGTCGTCGTAGACTTGAGCCCATTCCCGTCGGGAGGGTTGTAAACACGTAAAGCTTGCGCATTTCGGTTCGGTCGAGGCGTGCTGCTGAATCCACACATGAACGAGTCGAAGCCCATCAACTTTGACGATTGGTGGACGAACGGTTGGTGTGAGATCCCGGCCTCCGCGGCTTGCCGCGTCGAGCAGAGGGTTGAAGATCTCGGGAACAAGCTGGACGTTCCCAATGTCCGCGTGCTGAAATCGATGAATCGGAGCATGTTCGAAATGGAGCGTCAGCGAGTGTCTTGGTGCAGTTCAAGTGAATTTGGAATGCGAGTTGATGCTCGATCCACGAATGACCATTAGTGGCAGACTTTGAGCGTGACGTCAGATACTTCGTGCTCCGAGGAATCGTGACGCTATTTGCCACAGATGCGGACGTCGCGCGGCGAAAAAACCCATAATGGCCCACCGGTCCGCCACGGTTACGGGCGTCCACGACCCGTCGCACGACGGGAGCCAGAGAAAGCCCCATCAAGAACCGCCGGACGGCGATTTCGGGTGCGAACGCGTCGTCGGTGATACTTATAGCAAGCGCGGGCACGGTTAACCGGGCCATCCTGTCCAAAGCGACAGTTTCCCGCGCAGGGTCGCCACCCGCGGCACCTGGCCGATAATCGGGCGTCCGGCGCGACGCCCACTGCAACGCGACGCGCTGCGGAAGGTCGTCACCCAGGCCGAGTCGACTTGCCGGAAAGTATCCAACGGCCCTCGCCACCGTCGGCATGAGCACGTGCCACATGAACGCCATCGGCCACCGCCAGGGCTGGAGATAGTCGCCCCAGTAGGCGGTGTGCGGAGCAATGAACACCATCTGGTGGAGCGCAGGCGCGTTCGGTGCGGCTGCGGCGATCATGCAGCCGATGCTGTGGGACACGCTCGCAAGTCGCGCCGCCGGGAACCGCGCGCGCATCGCATCGATGGCGCTCACCTGGTCGAGTTCGCACCAGTCCTCGATCCCGGCGTCGAAGTTGCGCCAGCTGGACGGGCGCGAAATGCCCACGCCGCGATAGTCGTAGGCGAGCACCGGGAGCCCTTGCCGCGCGAGGAAGCGCAGGAAGTGACGGTAGCGCAGCGACGACAAGCCGCCGCCGGCATTGAAGACGACGGCGTCGGCGGGATCGCGGAGGTCGGCGCGCGCAAACAGCAGTGCGCCCAGGCGATAGCCATCCGGTGCGGCAATCTCGACCCTGGACTCGACGACCTCGACCACCTCCGCATCGACGTCGCCAGTAACGTTCATTTCATGCCGGTCTTGCGGATGTCCACTTGATCGAGCAGCCGATCGCCGGATGCTGTTCGGCGGGCGCCGTGCCGGTTCGCGCCACCTGCACCATCGCCTCGTAGAGCTCGCGGCGATTGCCGTCCCTCGCCGAGCGGCCGGTGTCGTCGAGGCGGCCGCGGTACGCGAGGCGAGGACCGCGATCGAAGCCGAAGAAGTCCGGCGTGCATACCGCACCGTAGGCGCGGGCCACTTCCTGCGTTTCGTCGAACACGTACGGAAACCCGAAGCCATGCTGGTCGGCGACACGCTGCATCGCTTCGAACGAGTCCTCCGGATACGCGGAGGCATCGTTGCTCGAGATCGCGATCGCACCCACGCCTTCGCGCGCCAGGTCGTGCATGTCGCGCACGATCTTTCCGAGCACCGCCTTCACGTAGGGGCAGTGGTTGCATATGAACATCACCACCAATCCGTTCGGACCTCGGACCGAGTCGAGAGTGTGCCGTCGACCGTCGGTGCCCGGCAGGTCGAAAGGCGGTGCGAGCGTTCCAAGCGGGGTATCCGCGGGTGAGAGCGTGGCCATCAGCGGCCCTCCTGTGGGGCAGAAGTCGCAGTCCCGGGTTGGGCAGCGCCTGCGGCCGCGCGCGGCCTGCCGCACCGGCATCGCCTGGCGCAAGGGCACGGCGCATCGGACATGGCAGAATCGTAGCATCGGCAACGACTCTGCCACGCCAACGATGACCACCGTCCGACAGGTTGCCTCGGTCCGGCACCTCGCCTCTGCCCCGCGGCAGCTCGATGATGCCTGCCGCATCGACCCGGCAGTCGGACCGTGACGCTTCGAGCGAGCGATGGCGCGCGGGCGTCGCAGGGAAGCGACGGCTCGGCATCGGCAGGGCATGCGGGCGCGCCGCGCTTCCACGTGGCGGAACCGATTCCGCGTGATCGTCCCGGATCGCGGTTCGCCCTGCCGGCGTCCGTCGCCGTGCACGCGCTCCGCGTGCTTCGGCTGCGGTTGGGCGAGGCCGTGACGCTCTTCGACGGCACCGGCGGTGAGCATCGCGCCACCATCGTCTCCGCGGAGCGCCACTCGGCAACCGTGCGGCTCGACGGGTTCGATCCCGTCGAGCGGGAAGCACCGCTGGCCACGACCCTCGTGATGTCGGTGATCGCCGCAGATCCAATGGATTTCGCAGTGCGCAAGGCCGTCGAACTGGGCGTCCACGCGGTGCAGCCGGTGGTCGCCGCGCGCAGCCAGGGAGTGCCCGGTGGCGATCGTGTCGAGCGTCGCGTCGCGCACTGGCGTGCGATCGCCGTCGCCGCGTGCGAGCAGTGCGGGCGCAATCGCGTGCCGCCGGTCCTGGCGCCCGTGCTGTTGGCGGCCTGGCTTGCCCAATTCGGAAGGGAGCCGGGAACCGCGGCCGTGCTCGCACCCGGTGCGGCCCGGTCGCTCGCCTCGCTTGCGGCGCACGAGCCGCCGCGGCATCTGCTCGTGGGGCCCGAAGGCGGCTTCACCGACGACGAGCAGGCGCTGGCGGTACGTCTCGGTATCGTGCCGGCACACCTGGGGCGTCGCGTATTGCGCGCGGAGACCGCGGCGCTGGCTGCGCTCGCCGCGCTCAACGCCGTCGCCGGCGACGCGCGTCAGGACGCGTAGTACGGCCGCGTGACCGGCCGGCAGGGCTGGCCGGCGATCGCCGTGGCGAGTGCTGACACGTCGTCCCAGGCGCTGCCGCGGCCGAGTCCCTTCGACAGGGCGTCTAGACGAGCCAGTGCGCCGAGCATCGGATGGAGCGCCTCTATGGAAATGCGTCGCACGGCGCGTTCCATCGCGGACTGCCGCTTGCCCCACACCCGGGCGTTGCGCAGCGCGACTGCCGTCGGCGTGCCCGAGCGCGTCATCGAGTGGACCGCAGCGATCGCTCGCAGGTCTTCCGCGAGCGCCCAGATCGCAAGCTGCGGGCCGTCGCCGCTCCCCTCCAGCACCGAAAGCACGCGAAGCGCGCGTTCGGCATCGCCGGCAAGCCACGCTTCCGATGCGGCGAACACGTCGTAGCGGGCGACGTCGGCGACGATCGCCTCGACGGTGGCATGGTCGAGCGCGCCTTCCGGCAGCACGAGTGCGAGCTTTTCGATCTCCTGGCGTGCCGCGAGCAGGTTTCCTTCGCACGTGTCGGCGAGGAATGCGAGCGTCTCGGGTGCGGCCGTCTGTTTCTGGCGCGCTAGGCGGGCGGCGATCCAGCGCGGAAGCACATCGCGCGCCAGCGGTTCCACCGCGACGACGACCGCCGCTGCGGCGAGCGCGGTGAACCACGCCGACGACTGTCCCGCGCGGTCGATGCGCGGGAGGGTGATCAGCGTGACGTTGTCGGGACTGGGTCGGGCGGCGTAGGCTTCGAGCGCCTTGCCCCCTTCGATGCCGGGCTTGCCCGACGGGATGCGCAGGTCGACGAGGCGTCGATTGCCGAACAGCCCGAGGCTCGCATTCGCCGCCAGGAACGTGTCCCAGCGGAAGTGCTGCTCGACGATCAGGACTTCACGATCCTCGATTCCCGCCCGCCGGGCCGCCGCACGAATCGCATCGCCGGCTTCGAGTGCCAGCAGCGGTTCGTCGCCGTGCACGACGTACAGCGGGGCGAGCGAGCGCCCGAGGTGGGTCGGCAGGTCGTCGGGCCGGATGTTCACGCCGGCGGCCGCACCGACTGTAGCCTGCGCACGATCTGCTGCACCGCGTCCGACTGCATTTCCCGCAACAGGCGTTGCTCCTGAATCTCGCGCGCCAGTCGCTCGCTGTCGTCGTAGGTGTAGGTGCGCAGGATCGTGATCTCGTCGGGCTGCGCCCATTCGCGCCCATCGTTACTGCGCACGCGGAACACCACGTTCTTGGCGAGCATGTACTCCTGCACGCGTCCCCCCGGGGACAGCGAGAGCACCTGCTTGTCGTCGAAGATCCGCGTGATCTCGACGATCGCCTGGGCCCCGGCGGCGGTGTCCGCCACCTTCGCGCCGCCGGATGCCTCGAGCGCGCGGGCGAGCTCGGTCCCGAACGTGGGGTGCCCGGGGGCAAGCACGAACACCGTGGAGAACGCGAAGCTGGCCTCGCCGCGCAACCGGAAGCCGCACGCGCCCGCGCCGAGCGCTGCCGCCAGCACGACCACGACCGCACGCCGCGACGGCTCCCGGACGTCAGGCGACGACATTGACGAGCTTTCCCGGGACGATCACGACCTTGCGCACGACGGCGCCGCCCACATGCTTCGCCACGTCCGGCGACGCACGCGCCGCCGCCTCGATCGCGTCCCGGTCCGCGGTTGCCGGCACGACGAGCTTGCCGCGGAGCTTGCCGTTGACCTGCAGCACGAGCTCGATCTCGTCCTGCTCGAGCGCCCCGGTGTCGACGTCCGGCCACGCCGCATCGAGGAGGTCACCGTACCGGGCGGCGAAGCCGAGCTCGACCCACAGCGACCACGCGGTGTGCGGCACGACCGGATAGAGCACGCGCAGCAGGATCGACAGGCCCTCGCGGGCGAGCGCCGCGGCGCCGCGCGCGTCGCGCGGCAGCGCCTCGAGCGTGTTCAGCATCTTGTAGCCGGCCGACACGACGGTGTTGTACTGGATCCGCTCGTAGTCGTAATTCGCCTGCTTGAGCGTCAGGTGCAGCTCGCGTCGCGCACTCCTGATCGTACCGTCGGCGTCGCGCGGGTCGAACGCGCCGTCGGCTGCGGCGACCGTGTCCTTCGCGCCCTGCGCGTACGCCCACAGGCGCTTCAGGAACCTGAAGCTCCCCTCGACCCCGGCATCCGACCACTCGAGCGTCGCCTCCGGCGGCGCCGCGAACATCACGAAGTGGCGCGCGGTGTCGGCGCCAAAGCGGCCGATCAGGTCCTCCGGGTCGACGCCGTTGCGCTCGGACTTGGACATCTTCGACACGCCGCCGTACTCGACGGTCGTGCCGTCGGGAAGACGGCCGCCCTTGATACGGCCACCTTCGTCGAGGATCGTCGCGACCTCGGCCGGCGGGAAGTAGTCGAGCCCGCCCTTAGCGTTGCGGCGGAAGAAGGCGTGGTTCAGCACCATCCCCTGCGTGAGCAGGCGGGTGAACGGCTCGTCGAACTTCACGAGCCCCATGTCGCGCATCACCTTGGTCCAGAAGCGCGCGTAGAGCAGGTGCAGGATCGCGTGCTCGATGCCGCCGATGTACTGGTCCATCGGCATCCAGTAGTCGTTGCGCGCGTCGACCATCGCCGTCGCGTCCGGGCACGTGTAGCGCATGTAGTACCACGACGAGTCGACGAACGTGTCCATCGTGTCGGTCTCGCGCCGCGCCGGCTTGCCGCAGGTCGGGCAGTCGACGGCGAGGAAGTCCTCGCGTTTCGCGAGCGGATTGCCGCTGCCGTCCGGCACGCAGTCCTCGGGCAGCACGACCGGCAGGTCGCGGTCGGGCACCGGGACCGGTCCGCACGACGCGCAGTGGATGATCGGGATCGGCGTGCCCCAGTAGCGCTGCCGGGAGATGCCCCAGTCGCGCAGCCGGAACGTGACTTTCTTCTCGCCGAGTCCCTTCTCCGCGAGGTCGGCGGCGATTGCGTCCACCGCCGCCTTGCAGTCCAAGCCGTCGTACGCGCCGGAATTCACGCAGCGCCCGCGTGCCTTGTCCTCGTACCACGGCTGCCACGCGTCGTTCGAGAACGACTCACCCGCGACGGCCACGACCTGCCGGATCGGCAGTTCGTACTTCTTCGCGAACGCGAAGTCGCGCTCGTCGTGCGCGGGCACGCCCATCACCGCGCCGTCGCCGTAGCCCATCAGCACGTAGTTGCCGACCCAGACCTCGACGTCGTCACCGGTCAGCGGATGGACGACGGAGAGCCCGGTGGGCATGCCCTTCTTGTCCATCGTCGCGAGGTCGGCCTCCATCACGCTGCCCCGGCGGCACTCGTCGATGAATGCGGCCAGCGCGGGATTCGACTTCGCGGCGTGGAGGGCGAGCGGGTGCTCGGCGGCAACCGCGCAGAACGTGACGCCCATGATCGTGTCGGCGCGCGTCGTGAACACGAACATGCGGCCGTCGCCGATCGGCTTTCCATCGGCATCCCGGATGCCGTGCGTGAACGCGAAGCGCACGCCTTCGCTCTTCCCGATCCAGTTCGCCTGCATCGTCTTGACCCGTTCGGGCCAGCCGGGCATGCGATCGAGGTAGGCGAGAAGTTCCTCGGCGTAGTCGGTGATCCTGAGGTAGTAGCCCGGGATCTCGCGTTTCTCGACCACCGCCCCGGTGCGCCAGCCGCGGCCGTCGATCACCTGCTCGTTGGCGAGCACGGTCTGGTCGACCGGATCCCAGTTCACGACCTGCGTCTTGCGGTAGGCGACACCGCGCTCGAGCATGCGCAGGAACAGCCACTGGTTCCACTTGTAGTAGGCGGGATCGCAGGCCGCGACCTCGCGCGACCAGTCGATCGCGAGTCCCATCGCCTGCATCTGCCTCTTCATGTAGGCGATGTTCTCGTACGTCCACGCGGCGGGCGCCTTGCCGCTCTTCATCGCGGCGTTCTCGGCGGGCAGGCCGAAGGCGTCCCAGCCCATCGGCATCAGCACGTTCCAGCCGCGCATCCGCAAGTGCCGGTACATCACGTCGTTGATCGTGTAGTTGCGCACGTGCCCCATGTGCAGGCGGCCCGAGGGATAGGGCAGCATCGACACGCAGTAGTACTTGCGCGCGCCGGGTTTCTCGACGGCCCGATAGGCGTCGGCGGCACGCCACGCGGACTGCGCGGCCGACTCGATGGTGGCGGGATCGAACGGCTTCATGCGGTGAGCGTGCCGCGTTCGACGCGCGGCGTCCGTCGGTGGCGAACCAATGATTATACCGGCGGGAGCCCACTCGCCTCGGCGGGGAGCCCCTGCACGAGCACCCAGACGCCGAGTGCGGCGAACAGCACCGCCGCGACGATGCGGATCGCCTTGAACGGAATCCGGTCGGCGGCGAGGTTGCCGGCGAACACGACGGGGGCGTTGGCGACCAGCATGCCGATTGTGGTGCCGATCACCACCGCGAGGAGCGACGGATACCTGGCGGCGAGCATCACCGTGGCCACCTGCGTCTTGTCGCCGATCTCCGCCAGGAAGAACGCCACCACCGTGACGCCGAACACGCCCCAACGCGAATGGCCCGAGGGCTCGCCATCGTAGGTGTCCGGCTTGAGCGCCCAGGCGGCGACCGCGAAAAACGACAGCGCGAGCACCCACTTCAGCACATCGGGCGGGACCACGCCGCGCACCCAGTTACCGACCCAGCCGGCAATCGCGTGATTGGCGAGCGTGGCGACCGCGATTCCAGCGACGATCGGCCACGGCCTGCGGTAGCGCGTCGCGAGCACGAGCGACAGCAGTTGCGTCTTGTCGCCGATCTCGCCGATCGCGACGATACCCGTGGAGACGAGGAGTGTTTCGAGCATGGGAGGGCCGCGCGCCGGGACGGCGCTCGGTGCTGCGGTCCGCGCGACGCGCCTGCTGGCCGGCATCGCGCGAGAAGGCGAATTTTAGCAGCCGCGCGCATCGCCACCGGTCGGCCGGTCGGCGGCGCCTGGCCGGCCGCGAGCCGTGACCCCGGGGGCGGGACCGGCCCGATGGCAAAATAGCTGTTTGCCCTACGGAACCGCCGCGCCGCGGCGCCGCTCCTACGTCGGGGGTTCGCGCCGTCGTCGGGCCTGACCTGTCAACGGTCCCCTTACCCGCCCCGTCATGCTCATCCGCCACGCCCTCGCGTTCGCCGTCGTTGTCGCCTGGACGATCCTCGGGATCGCGGCTGCGCGTGCCGAGCCGGTGCGCACGCCCAACGTCGAGGCCGAGCTCGTCTCCGAGGGCAGCGCGCTCGTGCCCGGGCAAACCGCGACCGTCGCGCTGCGGCTCAAGATCCGCGACCACTGGCACACCTATTGGCAGAATCCCGGCGATTCCGGCCTGCCGACGACGCTCGACTGGAAGTTGCCGGCCGGCATCACGGCGGGCCCGATCCAGTGGCCGGCGCCCAAGGCGCTGCCTGCGGGACCGCTGATCAACTACGGCTACGAGGGCGAGGTGTTCCACCTGGTCGACCTCGCGGTGCCGACGCTTCCCGCAGGTACGCCGGTGACGCTGGCGGCGCGCGCCGACTGGCTGGTGTGCGAGGACACCTGCATCCCGGAGGGTGTCGACCTCACGCTCACACTGCCCGTTGCCACGAGTGCCGATGCGCACCCGACGTGGGGTACGCCGATTCGTGCGACCCGCGACGCGTTGCCGCGGCCGATCGCCGGGTGGACGGCGACCGCAACCGGCGACGGCCCGAAGGTGCGGCTGACGCTCGCGGCACCCGCGGGTGCCCCGGACCCCGGCGCGATCCGCTTCTTCCCGTTCGGCGAAGGCCAGATCGAGCCGTCCGCGCCGCAGATGCTCACGCGCGACGGTTCGGGATTCACCATCACGCTACCGGTCGCGAACCAGCTCGCGCCGGGATTCAACCGCGTGGCCGGCGTACTGACCGCCCAGCACGGCCTGTCGGGGCCGCGCGCCGCGACGATCGACGTCCCGCTCGTCGGCACCGTGGTCGCCGGCCCGAAACCGCTCGAGGCACCTGCACCGAAGCTCGACCTCGGCGCGCCCGGTACGTCGACGCTGTCGCTCGCGGCGGCGCTGGCCTTCGCCTTCGGCGGCGGACTGCTGCTCAACCTGATGCCCTGCGTGTTCCCGGTGCTGTCGATCAAGGCGATGGGCTTTGTCCGGCATCACGACGCCCGGGCGACGATGCACCACGAGGCGATCGCCTACAGCGTCGGCGTCGTGCTCTCGTTCGTGCTGCTCGCGCTCGCGCTCGTCGCGCTGCGCGCCGCGGGCGAGCAGCTCGGCTGGGGCTTCCAACTGCAGTCGCCAGCCGTGGTCACCGCGCTTGCGCTGCTGTTCTTCGTGCTCGCGCTGAATCTCTCGGGCCTGTTCGAGTTCGGCATGTTCGCGCCGCAGGCCGCGGCGGGCTGGACCGCCAAGAACCGCACGCTCGACGCCTTCCTGGGTGGCGTGCTTGCGGTCATTGTCGCCTCCCCGTGCACCGCGCCGTTCATGGGAGCGGCGCTGGGCTATGCGATCACCCAGCCGGTTGGCGTGACCATCGCGGTGTTCGTCGCGCTGGGCCTCGGCATGGCGCTGCCCTTTGCTGCGCTGGCGTGGTTCCCGGGTTGGCGCCGCCGGCTGCCGAAGCCCGGGCCCTGGATGGAGCGCGTCAAGCAGGTCCTCGCGTTCCCGCTCTACGCGACCGTCGCCTGGCTCGCGTGGGTGGTGGGTGCTCAGGTCGACAACGACGCGGTACTGCGCCTGGCGCTTGGCCTCGTGATGGTCGCGTTCGCCGCGTGGGCGTGGCGCGCCTTCCGTGGTGGCGCTGCGCGCGGCTTCGCCTTGGCGGCGGCTGCCGGTCTCGTCGGCGCGGGCGTGCTGATGATGCCGCTGCTCACCGGCGCCGTCGCGACCGCGGAAGCACGCGCCGCGAAGTCCGCCGCGGACGACGGATGGCAGGCGTTTTCGCCGGTTCGCGTCGAATCGCTCGCGGCCGCAGGCCGCCCGGTGTTCGTGGATTTCACCGCGGCGTGGTGCGTCACCTGTCAGGTCAACAAGCGGCTGGTGCTGAATGACCCTGACGTCATCGCGGCCTTCGGCCGCAGGAACGTCGCGCTGGTGCGCGCCGACTGGACTCGTCGCGACCCGGAGATCACCCAGGCGCTCGCCGCTCTCGGTCGCAACGGCGTCCCCGTGTACGTGCTGCATCGTCCGGGCAAGAGCCCGCTCGTGCTTCCCGAGGTGCTGCAGGCCGGGATGATCCACGACGCGCTTTCGACACTCTGAACGTGCGGGAACCGCCGCCCGTTCCCGTCGTCTGACGCAGGTCGCGCGCCGACCCCGCGCCCCTTTCGAGGAGATCTCCATGCACGTCCCCATTGTTCGCCTGGCCTCCGCTGCCGTCGCCGCGCTCCTCGCCGGCGCGGCGCTCGCCGCCACGCCGGGCCAGCCCGCGCCCGACTTCACGGTCAACGACACCGCCGGGAAGCCGGTAAAGCTGTCGGAGTTCCGCGGCAAGCACGTCGTGCTGGAGTGGACCAATCCCGAGTGCCCGTTCGTGCAGAAGCACTACAACGCGAAGAACATGCAGGCGCTGCAGAAGGAGTTCGGCGCGAAGGACGTGGTGTGGCTGTCGGTCAACTCGACCAGCCGCGATCACTCCGAGTACAAGGACGGCGCGCAGATGGCGGCGTGGATGCAGAAGCAGGGCGGCGCGCCGAAAGCCGTGCTGATCGACGACGCCAGCACGACCGGCCGCGCCTATGCCGCACGAACCACGCCGCACATGTTCGTCATCGACCCCGCCGGCAAGGTTGTCTACGCGGGCGCGATCGACGACAAGCGCTCCGCCAACCCGGCGGACGTCAAGGGCGCGAACAACTACGTTCGCGCGGCATTGAACGAGTCGCTCGCCGGCAAGCCGGTGACGACCGCCAGCACGACGCCCTACGGCTGCAGCGTCAAGTACTGACGCCGCCGCGACCGGCCCCGGTCGCGGCAACGGACCCGGTGGGGCGCCGCGCTAGAATTCGGCGGTGACCCCGACCGCCTCCACGTCCCGGCAGGCGCGGCTGCTACGGCTCGCGTGCCTGCTGGCGGCGCTGATCGTCACCGGCTGCGGTGCGCCCGCGGACCGCCCACTCCTCGGCTACGTCGAGGGTGAGTACGTCCGGATCGCGGCGCCGTTCGCCGGGCAGCTGCAGCAGCTGTCGGTCCGACGCGGCATCACGGTCGCTGTCGGTGCGCCGGTGTTCGCGCTGGAGCGCGACAACGAAGTCGCCGCCCGCCGGCAGGCGGAGCAGCAGCTGCAGTCTGCGCTGGCACGGCTCGACAACCTGAAGACGGGCAAGCGCCCCTCCGAGGTGCAGGCAGTCGCGGAACAGCTCCGCCAGGCGATGGCGGCGCGCGACCTCGCCGCGGCGAACCTGCGCCGGCAGGAGCAGCTCCACGCGGGCGGCTTCGTGAGTGCCGCCGCGATCGACAACGCTCGCACCGAGCTCGCACGCGAACAAGCGCAGGTGGCAAGCCTGCAGGCGCAGGTGGCGACGACGAAGCTGCCGGCACGCGCGGACGAGATTCGCGCCGCCGAAGCCGACGCAGAAGCGGCGCGCGAGGCGTTGGCGCAGGCTGACTGGCGGCTCGGACAGCGCGCGATACCCTCGCCTGCCGCGGGGCTCGTCCACGACACCTACTTCGTCGTCGGCGACTGGGTGCCGGCGGGGAGCCCCGTCGCCGCGGTGCTGCCGCCGGCGAACGTGCGCGTCCGGTTCTTCGTTCCGGAGACGGCGCTCGGCACCGTGAAGGCCGGGCAGTCGGTGCAGGTCGCGTGCGACGGTTGCGGTGCGCCGCTCGCGGCAGAGGTTAAGTTTGTGTCCGATCGCGCCGAGTACACGCCACCGGTGCTCTACACGCGCGAGCTGCGCGCCAAGCTCGTCTATCTCGTCGAGGCGCGGCCGGCGCCGGCGGACGTGCACAAGCTGCATCCGGGACAGCCGGTCGAGGTCACGCTCGCGGCAGCCTCCGGGCGATGAGCCGGAAGGGCCGCCCCGAGGGCGAATCAGGCCCGAAGCGCGTCAGCGCGGAGGGTAGTCCAGTGATTGCAACGGACGCCGCCGACGTCGTCATCGACGTACGCGGCCTCAACAAGTCGTTCGGCCCGCGTCACGTGGTGCGCGATCTCGCGCTCCGGGTCCGTCGCGGCGAGATCTTCGGCTTCCTCGGCCCCAACGGCAGCGGCAAGACGACCTCGATCCGCATGCTGTGCGGGTTGCTCACCCCCACGAGCGGCGAGGGCACGTGCCTCGGCTACGACATCCTGCGCGAGGCCCGGGAGATCAAGCGGCACGTCGGCTACATGACGCAGCGCTTCTCGCTGTGGGAGGACCTGACGATCCGCGAGAACCTGCGCTTCGTCGCGCGCATGTACGGCATGGACGACGTCAAGCCGCGGGTCGAGCGCGCGCTCGAGGGTTTGGGCCTCGCCGGTCGCGCCGGTCAACTCGCCGGGGAACTCTCCGGCGGCTGGAAGCAACGGCTCGCGCTGGCGGCCTGCCTGCTGCACGAGCCCGCGCTGCTGCTGCTCGACGAGCCGACGGCGGGCGTGGATCCGAAGGCGCGTCGCGACTTCTGGGACGAGCTGCACCGGCTCGCGGCGGCCGGGATCACGGTGCTGGTCAGCACCCACTACATGGACGAGGCCGAGCGCTGTCACAAGCTCGCCTACATCCTCGACGGGCGGCTGCTGGTGCAGGGCACGGCCCGGGAGGTGGTCGCAAGCCAGTCGCTCGCGACGTGGTCGGTCGAGGCGGGGGACCTTGCCGCGCTCGCGGAGCGGCTGCGCTCGCTTCCCGACGTCGATCAGGTGGCCGCGTTCGGCACCGCATTGCACGTGACGGGCGCGGACGCCGCCCGGCTCGACGCCGCGCTGGCGGCGATCATGGCGGAGCCGGGGCGGCGCTGGACCCGCATCGAGCCGGGACTCGAGGACGTCTTCATCCAGCTGATGAAGAACGGCGGAGCGGCGGTCACCGCAGGGCAGTCACGATGAGCCCGAAGCGCGTTGGCGCGGAGGGTAGGCGGGCGAGCCGCTGGTTCTCGTTCTCGCGCTGGCTCGGCATCGTCGGCAAGGAATTCATCCAGCTGCGCCGGGACCGGCTCACGTTCGCGATGATCGTCGGCATCCCCGTGATCCAGCTCGTGTTGTTCGGCTTCGCGATCAACTCCGACCCGAAGCACCTGCCGACGGCGCTGATCGACTTCGACCGCAGCGAGTTCTCGCGCAGCATCGGGCGGGCACTCGTGAATACCGACTACTTCCGCTTCGTCGGCGAGGCCGCGTCGGAGGCCGAGGTCGACCGGCTGCTGGCCACGGGCGAAGTGCAGTTCGTCGTCACGATCCCGGCCGGCTTCGCGCGCGAGCTGGTCCGCGGCGAGCGGCCGTCGGTGCTGGTGGATGCCGACGCCACCGACCCGATGGCCACCGGCAACGCGGTCGCCGCGTTGTCTGCGGTCGCCCGCACGGCGCTCGCGCGCGAGCTCGTCGGCCCGCTGGCGCCGCTGGCCGCGAAGCCCGGCGCGTTCGAGTTCATCGTCCACCCGCGCTACAACCCGGAGGCGATCTCGCAGTACAACGTGGTCCCCGGGCTGATCGGCGTGATCCTGACGCTGACCATGGTGCTGATCACGGGACTCGCGATCACCCGCGAGCGTGAGCGCGGGACGATGGAGAACCTGCTGTCGACGCCAGCCACCGCGCTCGAGGTGATGGCGGGCAAGATCGTCCCGTACGTCGTCATCGGGCTCGTGCAGGTCACGCTGGTGCTGGCGCTCGCCAAGCTGATCTTCGACGTGCCGATGCAGGGCAGCCTCGTCGCGCTCTATGCCGCCGTGCTGCTGTTCATCGCGGCGAACCTGACGCTCGGGCTCACGTTCTCGACCGTCGCGGCGAACCAGCTGCAGTCGATGCAGATGACGGTGTTCTTCTTCCTGCCGTCGATCCTGCTGTCGGGGTTCATGTTCCCGTTCCGCGGCATGCCCGGCTGGGCGCAGGCGATCGGCGAGGTGCTGCCGCTCACGCACTTCCTGCGCATCGTCCGCGGGCTGCTGCTGAAGGGCAACGGCGTCGCGGAGACGCTGCCGGAGGTCTGGCCGATCGTCGCCTTCATGGTGGTCGTCGGCGCGGTCGGACTGCGCGCGTTCCGTGGCACGCTCGACTGATGGATAGGGTGCGTAGAATGCGTGTCACGGAACGCTCGACACCATGACGCTCGAAACCTGGCTCGCCTTCTTCGTCGCCTCCTGGCTGATCAGCCTGTCGCCGGGGGCCGGTGCGATCTCGTGCATGGCGGCGGGGCTGCGTCACGGCTTCCGCACCGCGTTCTGGAACATCGTCGGGCTGATCCTCGGCATCATGTTCGTGCTGGCGATCGTCGCCGCCGGCCTGGGGGCGATCCTTGCCGCGTCGTCGCTCGCCTTCGCCGCCGTGAAGTGGCTCGGCGTGGCCTACCTCGTGTGGCTGGGCATCGAGCAGTGGCGCGCACCGGCGTTCGCCGTCGACGCGACGGCGGCCGAGGCCGCGCTGCCGGTGACCCCGCGCGAGCTCGTCTTCAAGGGCTTCCTGGTCAATGCGACCAACCCCAAGGGCATCGTGTTCATGCTCGCGGTGCTGCCGCAGTTCATCGACCCGTCGCGCCCGCAGCTTGCGCAGTACGCGATCTGCGGCGCGACGCTGGTGTTCACCGACCTCGTGGTGATGAGCGGCTATACCGCGTTTGCGTCGCGGGTGCTGCGCCTGCTGCGGGAGCCGCACCACATCAAGGCGATGAACCGCACGTTCGGCGCGCTGTTCGTCGCCGCCGGCGCGGTGCTCGCGACGTTCAAGCGGGCCGCCTGAACGCGGTCCCGGAACGCCGCACGCTCAGCGGCGAAACAGGCGTTCCATCTCGCGCCGGAATCTGACGGCGTCGCTGTTGGCGTCGTACTCGACGTCGTCCCAGCGCACCGGCGCATTCGCGGCCACGGCGCGCGCGAGCTTCACGCCGTGCGCGAGGCCGAGCGGCAGCCCGCCCAGTGCCAGCGAATCCGCGGCCGGCATCAGCTTGCCGTACACCGTGTAGCCGCCCTCGCCGTCGAGCGTCTCGCCGGCGGCGAGGTTGCGCTTCGCGGTCGCGACGACGTCGCCGTGCCAGGCGACCGGTTGTCCCGTGGGCTCGCCACGCAGCCCTGCGGAGGCGACGCTGATGCCGAGCTCCAGACCGATCGCGTGATAGGGCTTGTACATCGCGCTGTAGCGGCCGGACGGATCGGTCGAGAAGCCGTACTCCCTGAAGCAGCGGCGCACGTAGTCCTCGCCGATCGCATCCCCGGCGCGGAACGTCACGTACACCCCCCAGCGCAGGTCGCGGAACACCGGCCGGCCGTCGCGCTCGAGCGACGAAATCACCTCGACCTGACCGACGTGGTGCAGGTGGCCGCCTTCGTCGCGCGGCCGCAGCACGCGCGGCAGGTCGTCGACGCCACACGGCGGGAACCCGAGGCCACCGGGGGCCGGGACGAGCCCGGTCGCGTTCGCGACCGCCGCCATCTCGATCGCGCTCTTCGTGCCGTCGAGGAAGGAATTGAACATCTGCGCGTTGAAGTCGCCGGCCGCGACCGTCTCCGGCGTGAAGCCGTAGTGAGGCCACACGGTCGCGGGCGTGGACGCGTGGTACTCGGGCAGGTACTTCGTGCCCTTGCCGGCGGCGACCACTTCGAATCCGGCGGCGCGCGCCCAGTCGACCATCTCGGAGATCAGCGCCGGCTGGTCGCCGTAGGCGAGCGAGTAGACGACGCCCGCCTCGCGCGCGCGCTGCGCGAGTAGCGGCCCGGCGAGCGCGTCGGCCTCGACATTCACCATCACCACGTGCTTGCCGTGCGTGCAGCAGGCGAGCGCGTGGCGGATGCCTGCAGAGGGAC
This sequence comes from uncultured beta proteobacterium, assembly GCA_963765065.1. Lineage (GTDB taxonomy): Bacteria > Pseudomonadota > Gammaproteobacteria > Burkholderiales > Casimicrobiaceae > VBCG01. The sequence continues at coordinate 1,019,007 of CAVXVH010000020.1, forward strand.
TGCCCGTGGCGTCGATCACGATCTCGACCTCGGGCGCGGCGATCGCCGCGAGCGCATCGTCGGTGACGCACGTGGTGCCGGCACGACCGGCCTCGGCGATCGTGCGCGCGGCGAAGCGCTCGGCCGGCCATCCGGTGCGCGCGAGCGAGGCCTTCGCGCGGTCCGGTGCCAGATCCGCGATCGCGACGATGTGAATGCCCGGCGTGTGCTTGGCCTGCGCGAGGTACATCGCGCCGAACTTGCCGGCGCCGATCAGCGCGACGCGCAGCGGCCGGCCTACGGCCGCGCGCTCGCTCAACATGCGGTGGAGGTTCATGGGGACACCACCGTCGCGCGTCGCAGCCGCGTCACGTCCGCAGTGCGATCGCGAGGCCGATCGGGATGAAGATCACGCTCATCACGTTGCCGACCAGCACGATCGAGGCGACCTTGCCGGGCTCCTGACGGTACTGCTCCGCGACCATGAAATTGAGCACGGCCGGCGGCAGCGCGGCGAACAGGAACAGCAGGCCCGTCTGCATCGGCGTGAGGCCGAGGAACGGCGCGAGGATGCCGGCCATCGCCAGGCCGGTCAGGGGGCAGACCAACCCGCCGACGACGCCGAGCCGGGCATCGCCCCAGTCGATCGCGGTGAGCCGGACGCCGAGCGACAGCAACATCATCGGGATCAGCCCGTCGCCGACCATCTTGAACGTCACGCCGAGCCAGTCGGGCAGCGGCGGCTGCAGGACGGCGAACAGGAACCCGGCGATCGTCGACCACACCATCGGGTTCTTCAGGAGCCTGCCGAAGCGCGCGTGGTGGTCGATGATCCACGCCCCGAGCGTGAAGTGCAGCAGGTTCGACACCACGAACAGCGCGACCATCGGCCCGAAGCCCTTCTCGCCGAACGCGAGCACGGCGAGCGGCAGGCCCATGTTGCCGCAGTTGTTGAACATCATCGGCGGCACGAACGTGCGCGGGTCCTGGTGCAGCAGCTTCGCGAACGGCCAGGCGAGCAGCCCCGAGCCGAGCACGATGCCGATCGAGCCGAGGATCAGCGGGGCGTCGCCGAAGACGTCGAACGACTTCGACGACAGCGCGGAGAAGATCAGCGCCGGCGCCAGCACGTTCATGCTGATGCGGTTCACCATCCCCATGTCGGGCTTGACGCGCCGACCCCAGAAGTAGCCGACCGCGATGATCGAGAACACCGGCAGGATGATGCCGAGGATGCGCTCGAGCACGCCCCGCTACCCCGCGCCTACAGGATGTACTTCGACAGGTTGTCGTCGCCCGCGATGCCCGCCAGCCGCGAGTCGACGAAGGCGGCGTCGATCGACACCGTGCCGCCTTCGTTCCTCGACGCGTGGAACGAGACGTCCTCGAGCATGCGCTCCATCACCGTGTAGAGGCGCCGGGCGCCGATGTTCTCCTGCCGCTCGTTCACCGCGTGCGCGATCTCGGCGATGCGGCGGATGCCGTCCGCGCGGAAATCGAGCGTCACGCGCTCGGTGGCGAGCAGCGCCTCGTACTGCCGGGTGAGGCAGGCGTCGGTCGCGACCAGGATCTTCTCGAAGTCGGCGACCGAGAGCGAGGCGAGCTCCACGCGGATCGGAAAGCGGCCCTGCAGCTCGGGGATCAAGTCGGAGGGCTTGGACAGGTGGAACGCACCCGAGGCGATGAACAGCACGTGATCGGTGCGGATCATGCCGTACTTGGTCGTCACCGTCGTGCCCTCGACCAGTGGCAAGAGGTCGCGCTGCACGCCCTGGCGCGACACGTCGGCGCCGTGCGTGCCTTCGCGCGAGGCGATCTTGTCGATCTCGTCCAGGAACACGATGCCGTTCTGCTCCGCGGCAGCAAGGGCCTTGGCCTTGATTTCCTCGTCGTTGACGAGCCGTCCGGCCTCTTCCTCGGTCAGCACCTTGAGCGCCTCGCGCACCTTCATCTTGCGCGTGCGCTTCCGGCCGCCGCCCAGCTGCTGGAACATGCCCTGCAGCTGGCTGGTCAGGTCCTCCATGCCGGGCGGCGTCATGATCTCCATCTGCTGCGGCAGCAGCGCGACCTCGACCTCGATTTCCTTGTCGTCGAGCTTGCCTTCGCGCAGCATCTTGCGGAATTTCTGGCGCGTCCCCGAGTCGGCGGGCTGCATGTCGTGGAAGTTGACCTCGCGCGCCGGCGGCACGAGGACGTCGATCACGCGGTCCTCGGCGGCGTCGATCGCGCGGTCGCGCACCTTGCGCATCTCCGTCTCGCGCGTCTGCTTGACCGCCATCTCGACCAGGTCGCGCACGATCGTGTCGACGTCCCGGCCGACGTAGCCGACCTCCGTGAACTTGGTCGCCTCGACCTTGACGAAGGGCGCATCGGCGAGACGCGCCAGCCTGCGGGCGATCTCGGTCTTGCCGACGCCCGTCGGGCCGATCATCAGGATGTTCTTCGGCGTGATCTCCTGGCGCAGCGGCTCCGGCACCTGCTGGCGGCGCCAGCGGTTGCGCAGCGCGATCGCGACGGCGCGCTTGGCGTCGTCCTGCCCGACGATGTGCTTGTCGAGCTCGGAGACGATTTCCTGCGGGGTCATGGGCGTGGACATGGGAAACTTCGCGACGTCGAAAGCAAACGGCCACCGGGCGGTGGCCGCTGCATTCTACGCCGACATGCCGGGTTGGGCCGGTGACGCGCCGTCCGTCTTTCCGGTCGCTGAATTCGCGGTGTGCAGCGTCAGTCGGGAATCGTCACCGTGTTGTTGGAGAAGCCGATCAGGTCCGACGAGGCCGGATTGATCAGGATCGGCGGCACGTTCGCGGTGGTGATCTGTGGCGCGGCGCCCGGCGTGCCGCCGCGTGGCACGGTGTGCACCACCTGCGGCGGCGGCAGCGGCCCGCCGGACGTGAGGTGCGCGTACATGAGGTCGAGCGCCTGGTTGAAGTAGTAGTGCAGCGGCACGAACATCGAGTCGTAGCCGGGCAACGCGGCGTTGTCGATGAACGCGTCGAAGTGCTGCGCGTTGGTCACCTCGATGTACGTGAGCCTCGACGCCGCGCCCTCGGTGATCCGGTTCTGGCCGAAGTAGGGGCGCGACGTGAACGCAGGCGGCACCAGCGTGTCGGCGCGGCCGTGGACGATGATGGCCGGCTTGCCGCGCAGGTTGGCATTGCGCAGCGTCGCATTGACGCCGGCCTTTAGGTTGGTCGCGGCCGCGTCGGTACCCGTCCACAGGCTGCGCTGGCACAGTGCGCCGTCGATGTTGTAGTCCGTGAGGCCGGTCGACGGCGAAGTCGAGATGCCGTCGCGGATGGGCCCCCCGACGCTCAGGTTGTTGATGATCTGGATTCCCGACGTCGGCGGCACGCCATTGCCCGTGCCGAAGACCTGCGCGAGCGCGTTCGCGGCCAGTGGCGCGGGCCTGCCGGTGCCGTCGACTCCCGCGAAGGAGAAGCCGCACAGGTTCTCGGAGACCGATGCCCGGCTGTAGGTGTTCGCGTAGGTCATCGCGATCGGCGGCGTCGCGAACGCGTAGTGCGACGCGTGCAGCTTGGTGGTCTCGGGGTCCCAGCCGTAGGCGAGCAGCAGGTCGAGCGCTTCGTCCGCCTGCTCGGACGTCGTGGCCGTGGTCAGCACGCCCTTGGCCTTCAGCGACGCGCAGCGGTTGGTGGCGGTGGCCGTGCTGACGAACGCCGCGCCGGGGCTGCCCGCGGCACGGGCCGACAGCGCGGCGCACGGCTGCAGCAGGTTCGCGTAGGTGAAGTAGTCGTACAGCGTGCGGCCGGCGCCCACCAGCACGCGCGTGCCGCGCACGACCCTGAGGTTCGGATTGTCGGGCAGCGCGACGTTGGGTTCGGAGACGGCGATGCCGTCGATCAGGTTCTGGTCGTCGAGCTCGGCGGCGGCCAGCGCGGCGCCGGCGCCGTTCGATACGGACGAGGCGATGACGATCGTGTTCGCGTTGTTGAAGACGGCCTGGATGTAGCCGTCCGGCGTGATCTGGTTGTACTCCTGGTTCAGCGCCCAGATCGCGAACTGGACCGCGTTCAGCGTGTTGGTGCCCCAGTCCTTCTCGGGATTCTGCTGCGAGTGCGCGTGCTTCACCGCAATGCGGTTCGGGCTGGCCGTGTTGAACGAGGTCAGCGCGCTGCCGGTGATCGAGGTGAAGTTCGAGCCCTTGCCGGCTGCGGTCGACGTGGTCCGGGTGCCGTCGACGAGATTCACCGTGTCGGTGGCGAGGTCGTGCACGCCGTTGCCCGTGCCCTTGTCGGCGTAGGCGACGGCGCAACCGCGCTTCAGGCCCCACTCGCCGGAGCTGCCGATCGCGCCGTAGACGCCGCGCGAGCCGGAGGACGTGCCGGTGACGATGCAGGGACGGCTGCGGTTCCAGTTGCCCGGGATCTGCACCACCAGCGTCACGTTCTTCGTGCCGGTGCCGTCGTCGGCGAGGCCGACGTACTCGACGCCGGCGATCCTGCCCTCGCCCAGCGTGTCCTGACCGCTGGCGTCGAGGTTGGGGCCGTAGAGCACGCCGTAGCCGCCCTTCGGACTCACGTCGACGATCGCGCGGTAGTTGTTCCAGATCGCGCTGCGGCGGAGCTCGGCGGCGGTGGGGGCGGCCGGGTTCACGAACCCCGGTGCGGTCGAGCCGCCGAGGCCGGTCTTGCCGAGGCCGGCGGTCAGGAGGTCATCGGTCGTGCCGTCGTACACGAACCGCCGTTCACCCGAGAGGAAACCGGGCCGGTCGTTGCCCGGGAAGTCGCCATCGTCGCTGCTGCTGCAGCCGACGAGCACGGCGGCGGCACAGGCCAGCGCGACGACCGTGCAATTGCGATGCAGCCATCGGATCGCGTGCATGTTCTTGTTCTCCCTGTCTTGTCGGCAGCCGACCGCGCCGGTGGCCGGATTATAAGGACGCCGCCGCCGAATTGCGTCGGACGTGGCCGGTGGTCCCGGGCATCGCCTATCATTGCGCGTGTACGCCGGGTTTCCCGGCGCCTCCCGAGATCCGGATGCTCCCCCACCGCGCCTGTCTCGCCGCGCTCTCCGCGGCCCTGCTGCTGTCCGCCTGCGGCACGACGAAGTCGCTCGATCCGCGGACCTGGTTCTCGAAGGACTCGGCGCCGGCGCCGAAAGTCGCCGAGGTGCCCGGCGTCGAAGCCCGCCTCAAGGACATGCGGAGCGGCGTGAGCGGCACCGTCTATGTGCGCGAGAGCGGCGACCTGCTCGTCGTGAGGGTGGTGATGCAGACGGACCGCTCGGGAACCTACCGCGTCGTGTTCCACGACAATCCCAACTGCAGCTCGCCGAACGCCTTCTCGGCCGGGGCGCCGTGGTCGCCGCCCGGGGCAACCGCGCCGCCGGGACGCCTGGTGCCCCCGGCCTACGCCGGTACCGACGGCAACGTCAACCTGGTGGCCCGCATCCGCGGCGTGCGCATGGGGGACCTCGAAAAGCGCTCGGTGCTGGTGTTCCAGGGCGAAGACACCACGCCGCCCAGGCCCGACGTACCCAACAACGTGGTCGCCTGCGGCGTCTTCACGCGCTCGACCTCGCTCTTCTGACCGAACGACACCGCGCGCCCCCGCCGGGCGTCGCCAGGAAAGTCATGGGCTTCCTCGCCGACAAGAAGATCCTGATCACGGGCGTGCTGTCGAACCGCTCGATCGCCTACGGCGTCGCGCGTGCCTGCCATCGCGAGGGCGCGGCCCTCGCGTTCACGTACGTGAACGACGACTTGCGGGAGCGGGTGGTGAAGATCGCCGCCGAGTTCGGGCCCTGCCCGGTGCTGCCGTGCGATGTGGCCCGCGACGACGACATCGCGGGGCTGTTCGGCACGCTCGACGCGGAGTGGGGCGGACTGGACGGGCTGCTGCACTCGATCGCCTATGCGCCGCGCGAGGCGCTGGCCGGCGATTACCTCGACAGCCTGTCGCGCGAGGCTTTCGCGATCGCCCATGACATTTCGAGCTATTCGTTCGCGGCGCTCGCGAAGGGCGCGCGCCCGCTGATGCGCGGTCGCCGCGCTTCGCTGCTCACGCTCACCTACCTCGGCGGCGTGCGCTCGGTGCCGAACTACAACGTCATGGGCCTCGCCAAGGCCAGCCTCGAGGCGAACGTGCGCTACCTCGCCGCCTGCCTCGGGCCCGAGGGCATCCGCGCCAACGGCATCTCCGCCGGGCCGATCAAGACGTTGGCCGCCGCGGGGATCGGCAACTTCTCGAAGCTGCTGGCGCGTTTCGAGGCGACCGCGCCGCTGCGCCGTGGCGTGACCATCGACGAGGTCGGCAACGTCGCCGCGTTCCTCCTGTCCGATCTCGCGAGCGCCATCACCGGCGAGATCACCTACGTCGACGCCGGCTACTCCACGGTCGCGGTGGCCGGAGAGGGCTGAAGCGCGCTGCGGTCCGCGCGGCCGTCACGGACGCCATGCGCTCGCGCAGCTACGACGCCATCGTCGTCGGCGGTGGTCACAACGGCCTCACGTGCGCGGCCTACCTCGCCGCGGCCGGATGGTCGGTCTGCGTGCTCGAGCGGCGCGGCATCGTCGGCGGTGCCGCGGTCACCGAGGAATTCCACCCGGGCTTCCGCAACTCGACGGCGAGCTACACCGTCAGCCTGCTCAACCCCAAGGTCATCCGCGACCTCGACCTCGCCGCCCACGGCCTCAGGGTCGTCGAGCGGCCGTTGGCGAACTTCCTGCCGTTGTCGACGCGCGACGGCGACTACCTGACGGTCGGCGGCGGTCTCGAGGCCACGCAGCGCGAAGTCGCGCGGCATTCGCGCCGCGACGCCGAGGCGCTGCCCGCGTACTACGCGATGCTCGACCGCGTGGCCGCCGTGCTGCGCGACCTGCTGCTCGCCACGCCGCCCAACGTGGGCGGCGGCATTCCGGCGCTGCTCGACGCGTGGCGGGTCGCGAAGCGCTTCCGCCGGCTCGACCTCGCCGGGCAGCGCGACGTCCTCGACCTCTTCACGAAGAGCGCGGGCGACGTGCTCGACCGCTGGTTCGAATCGGCGCCGATCAAGGCGGCATTCGGCTTCGACTCGATCGTCGGCAACTTCGCGAGCCCGTACACGCCGGGGTCCGCCTACGTGCTGCTCCACCACGTCTTCGGCGAGGTCAACGGCAAGCAGGGGCAGTGGGGCCACGCGATCGGCGGCATGGGCGCGATCACGCAGGCGATGGCGAAGTCGTGCTCGGCGCGCGGTGTCGAGATCCGCACCGGCGCGCCCGTCGCTCGCGTGGTCGTCACCGGCGGCAGGGCCACGGGCGTGGCGCTCGAGTCGGGCGAGGTCGTCGAGGCGAAGCGCGTGGTCGCGAACGTCAACCCGAAGCTGCTGTTCGAGCGCCTGGTCGCGGCGGAGCATCTGCCGGACGATTTCCGCGCGCGGATCGCCGCGTACAAGTGCGGCTCGGGAACGTTTCGCATGAACGTCGCGCTGGCCGCGCTTCCCGACTTTCCCGCGCTCTCCGGCGAGGGCCCGCACCTGTCGAGCGGCATCGTCATGGCGCCCTCGCTCGCGTACATGGAGCAGGCGTACTTCGATGCGAAGTCGTCGGGCTGGTCGCGGGCACCGATCGTGGAGATCCTGCTCCCGTCGCGCGTCGACGACTCGCTCGCACCGAAGGGCACGCACGTCGCGAGCCTGTTCTGCCAGCACGTGCATCCCGACCTCGGCGCCGTACAGCCCGGTCGCGCGTGGGACGACGCGCGCGAGGAGGTCGCCGACCTGATGATCGACACGGTCGCGCGCTTCGCGCCGAACTTCCGCAACCTCGTCGTGGGCCGGCGCGCGCTGTCGCCGCTCGACCTCGAGCGCGAGTTCGGGCTCGTCGGCGGCGACATCTTTCACGGCGCGCTGTCGCTCGACCAGCTGTTCTCGATGCGGCCGGTGCTCGGCCACGGCAACTACCGCACGCCAGTCGCACGGCTCTATCTGTGCGGGTCCGGGACGCACCCCGGCGGCGGCGTCACCGGCGTGCCCGGACACAACGCGGCCCGCGAGATCCTGCGCGACGCACGCCGGCGTGGCTGAACCGCGCCGCGGCGTGGCGTTGCCGGCGGTCGTCGCGGCGCTCGGCGTCGCCCAGATCGTCTCGTGGGGCACGCTGTTCTACACGATCGCGGTGCTGGGCACCGCGATGCGCGCGACGATCGGCGTCTCCGAGGTCGCGCTGCACGGCGCGTACTCGGCAGGGCTGCTGCTGTCCGGGCTGCTCGCGCCCGCAGTCGGCCGCCGCATCGACGCGCACGGCGGCCGTACCGTGCTCGCGATGGGGTCGGTGCTCGCGGCGCTCGCCTGTCTGGCGCTCGCGGCGGTGCAGGGGCCGGTGACGCTGCTCGCGGCCTGGCTGCTCGCCGGAGTCGCAATGGCGATGACCCTCTACGACCCCGCATTCGCGACGCTGCATCACGCCGCGGGCCTCCGCTACCGGGCCAGCGTCACGGCGCTCACGCTGTTCGGCGGCTTCGCGAGCACCGTGTTCTGGCCGCTGTCGCAGTGGCTGCTCGAGAAGTACGGGTTCCGCACCGCGTTCGTCGTCTATGCGGCGGTGCACGTGGCCGTCTGCCTGCCGCTGCACCTGTTGTGCGTGCCGCACAACGTCGCGCCGCGGAGCCCCGGCGGCGACGACGGGACCTTCGCACCGACGCGGGAAACGCGCCCGACGGCCTACGCGTGGCTTGCCGGCGCGCTCGTCATCGTCGCCTTCGCCGCCTCGGCGATATCCGCGCACCTCGTGACGCTGCTCACCGCGGGAGGCCTCGGCATGCGCGAGGCCGTGCTGGTCGGGACGCTGTTCGGCCCGATGCAGGTCGCCGGCCGGCTGATGGAGTTCGCCTTCGCGCGCCGGGTGAGCGCGATCGCAGCGGGAACGATTGCTTTCGCAGTGCTCGCCGTCGCGCTCGGGCTCCTCACGCAGGTGCGTGGTGGCTTCGCGACGGCGGCACTGTTCGCGGTGCTCTACGGCTTCGCCAACGGCGTGCTCACGATCGTCCGCGGCACGGTGCCCGCCGAGCTGTTCGGCCGTCATGCGTACGGAGCGCTGCTCGGGCGGCTCGCGCGGCCGCAGCTCGTTGCCCGAGCGGTGGCGCCGCTGGCGCTCGCCGCCTTGATCACGATCGACGCCGACTGCAGCCTGGCGCTGGCCACGCTCGCGGTCGGCGGCGTCCTCGCGTTCCTCGCCTACCGCCGCGCGGTGCGTCGCTGAGCGCGGCGGCCGAGAGGCCAGGCCCGCAGGGCCCGTCGCCGCGCGATGCGCCGGGGCCGACGGGCGAACGCAGCGCAACTCGCCGCCAGTACAAGGAGGCCGTCGCTGAACGTGAAGACGCCCCGCGGCATTGCGCTCGCGGGGCGCCGGAGAAGTCGAAGTCAGCCGGTAAGCCGGGTTCTGTTACGGCGCGGACACGTCGTTCCGCACTATGACCGCCATTCCTCTAGGCCCGGCGTTGCCGCCGGGCTCGAGCCACCTACCCGCGGACTAGACGAGCAGCCTGTGTTGCCAAATGCACGTCCGCTTACTTGATGTTGCTCCGGATGGAGGTTGCCGCGTTTCACCCGCTTCCGTGTGACGGGAAGCGACTCGTCTCTGTGGCCCTGTTCCTCGCCTTCATCCACCGCGCTAACGGGGACTTATAGCGGCCGGGCGTTACCCGGCATCCTGCTCTGCGGAGCCCGGACTTTCCTCTCCCCGCCACGACGGGCGGGCAGCGACGGTCTGGCTGGCTTCGGCAGGTAGGATAGCACCCGCCCCGCAGAGTTCCCCGGCCCGCGCCGGGTGGCTAGGCAAGCCGCCAGCGCAGGCGCTCGCCGGCGCGCAGCGGCACGATCGTGGCGTCGCCGAACGGCAGCGTCGCCGGTACGTCCGAGGGTTCGCGGAGCAGCGTGACCGTCCCGCGATTGCGCGGCAGGCGGTAGAAGTCCGCGCCGAAGCAGCTCGCGAATCCCTCCAGCCGGTCGAGCGCACCGGCGGCCTCGAAGGCTTCGGCGTAGAGCGCGAGCGCGTGCGGCGCGGTGTAGCAGCCCGCGCAGCCGCACGCGTTTTCCTTGGTTCCCTGCGCGTGCGGGGCGCTGTCGGTGCCGAGGAAGTACTTCGGGTTGCCGGACGTCGCGGCGGCGACGAGCGCCTGGCGGTGCGTCTCCCGCTTGAGAATCGGCAGGCAATACCAATGCGGCCGGATGCCTCCCACGAAGAGCGCGTTGCGCGAATAGAGGAGGTGCTGGGGCGTGATCGTAGCGGCGACGGTCGGCCCGGCCGCCGCGACGAACGCCGCGGCCTCGGCCGTCGTGATGTGCTCCAGCACGACACGGAGTGCCGGGAAATCGCGCACGATCCGGGCGAGCAGGCGATCGACGAACACGTGCTCGCGATCGAAGACGTCGACGTCGGGATCCGTCGCCTCGCCGTGGACCGACAGGACGACGCCTTCACGCTCCATCGCCGCGAGTGCAGGGTAGGCGCGCTCGATCGAGGTGACGCCCGCGTCGGAATGGGTGGTCGCGCCGGCCGGGTAGTACTTGACCGCGTGCACGAAACCCGACGCGCGAGCGCGCTCGATTTCGCTCGCCGACGTGCTGTCCGGTGAGGTACAGCGTCATCAGCGGCTCGAAGGCCGCATCGGCCGGCAGCGCCGCCCGGATGCGGTCGCGATAGGCGGCAGCCGCGGCCACGGTCGTCACCGGCGGCTTCAGGTTCGGCATGACTATTGCACGCGCGAAGCTGTCGGCGGTGGCCGCCACGACGGCGGCGAGCGCCGGACCGTCGCGCAGGTGCACGTGCCAGTCGTCGGGCCGGGTGATCGTGAGTCGCAGCGGAGATGACATCGAAACTCCTTGATTTGACGGAATTATAGTGTGCGCCTCCGGACGGGCCGGCGAAGTTGCCGCGGATGACGATGGAATGGTTTCCGGGCGCGAAGGGCCGCTATAATGCTCCGTTTAACCGCCCGCCGATCCGCCGGTGGGCAGTCGTCTGACGAAGCTTTGATGGGATGCGATGCACATGGCCGCAAAGACAGCCGCTGTCGCCGCGAAGAAGGTCCGCGAGCTCACCGAGGAGGAGCTCCTGAAGGCCGCCGACAAGGACTACATGAACGAGGCGCAGCTCGCGTTCTTCAGGAAGCGCCTGATCGAGCTGCGCGACCAGCTGCTGCAGAACGCCGACGATACCGGCGAGCACCTGCGCGAGAACGAGGTCACCACCGACCCGTCGGATCGCGCGACGCTCGAAGAGGAATACACGCTCGAGTTGCGCACCCGTGACCGCGAGCGCAAGCTCCTCAAGAAGGTCGAGAAGTCGATCCGGATGATCGACGACGGCAGCTACGGCTTCTGCGAGGAAACCGGCGAACCGATCGGCATTCCCCGGCTTCTCGCGCGTCCCACCGCCACGCTTTCGCTCGAGGCGCAAGAGCGCCGCGAGCGCGTACAGAAGCTCTACGGCGACTGATCCGCTGCGGGCACCCGCGGCGAGGATCGTCGTGGGTTGGACAACGTGTCCGCCCCTCCGCGGCAGCGAACGAATTGCGTCTGGGGGTCGTCTATACCTTCCGCGCCCGGATGACGCCGCCCGGGTCGCCACATCCGTACGCCGGCCGCACCGCGACGATTCGCCGCAAGCATCCGGCACCACCAGGAGGACATCCATGAAGCAGATCCTGATCATCGGCGCGGTCGCGGTGCTTGCCGCCGGCTGCGCGTCGACGCCCACCCCGTTCGACACCGCGCGCGCGACCGCCAACCTCGAGCCGACCAAGGGTAACCGCGCGTTGGGAACGGTCACGTTCGCGGAGCGCCTCGGCAAGGTCTATGTCACCGCCGAGGTGAGCGGCCTCGCGCCCAACCAGGAGCACGGCTTCCACGTGCACGAGAAGGGCGACTGCAGTTCCGGCGACGGCATGAGTGCCGGCGGCCACTTCAACCCCGACGGCAAGCCGCACGGGCCGCAGACCGCGCCGCACCACGCCGGCGACATGCCGAGCCTCCGTGCCGACGCGTCCGGCGTGGCCAAGGCATCGTTCGTCCTCGACGACGTCACCGTTGCCGCCGGCGCGAAGAGCGTCGTGGGGCGGGGGCTGATCGTGCACAAGGATCCCGACGACTTCAAGACGCAGCCCACGGGCAATGCCGGTGCGCGTCTCGCCTGCGCCGTGATCCGGGCGTCCTAGGGAGCCTCTGCGCAACCCCCGCGGGCCGCGCTGCCGGGCGAAATGCGGATGAATGCGAGACTCGCGACGAAGGTCGTAGTGCGTACTACGATGCCGAGGAGCGAGGCGCAGCAGGCGCCGCATTTCGCGGCAGCCCCAAGGGACGGCTCGTTGCGGGCGTCTGCTTTGTCGCTCGGCTTGCCAAGGCACCCGGCCTTGGCTGCACCTCGCTTCGCGCGTACGCCTGCGCAGCGCGGAGCAGGGGCCCCGGCGAGAGCGAAGCGACGTCGCCGGGGATGCGACCGCGTAGCAGGCGAAGCCCCCGCCTGCGCTGCGCTCGTTCCGCAGCGCGACGCTTCGGCGGGGGTATCCCGCAACGAGCCGTCGCGACCCGGCGCGGGTTGCGCAGAGGCTCCCTAGCCGCTCGCGTATCATCGACGTCTCCGCGGCGCCCGGCGCATCCCGCCGTGGCTGCGGAGGTCCTTCACCCAACGTCCGACGGAGCCCCGCGCCATGTTCACGCTTCCGACCCTACCGTATGCCGACACTGCGCTCGCGCCGGTGATCTCTGCGAATACCCTCGGCTTCCACTACGGCAAGCACCACAAGACCTACGTCGACAACCTGAACAACCTCGTCAAGGGCACCGACCTCGAGGGCCAGTCGCTCGAGGCGATCGTGGCCGCGACCGCCGGCAAGGCCGACAAGGTCGGCGTGTTCAACAACGCCGCACAGGTGTGGAACCACACCTTCTACTGGAATTGCCTGCGCCAGAACGGTGGCGGCGCGCCGCCGGCAAAGCTCGCGCAGATGATCGACGCCGGGTTCGGCTCGTTCGACAATTTCAAGAAGGAGTTCGCGCAGGCCTGCGTCACCCAGTTCGGTTCCGGCTGGGGGTGGTTGGTCGCCGACGGCGGCGCGCTCAAGGTCGTCAAGACCGCTAACGCCGAGGTGCCCTTCACCAAGGGCCAGAAGCCGCTCCTCACGATCGACGTCTGGGAGCACGCCTATTACCTCGACTACCAGAATCGCCGCGCCGACTACGTGAACGCAGTGATCGAGAAGCTCCTGAACTGGCACTTCGCCGAGGAAAACCTGGCGAAGGCCTGACGTTCCGCGGCGCGCCTGCGCCGCGTGGCACCCGGCGCGGCAGCCGGACCGTGCGAAGCTCCTGCGTCGGCAGGTCCGCGCCGACAGGGAGCGGGTCCCGGTGCACTGCAGGACGCCCTCGCGGGCAGCCTCCGGCCGCCGCGGGCGCCCGGGCACCTGCGAACCGGGCCGCAACATTTGGGTTGCGCCGCAGCAAAGGCGGTGCAGCTTGTTGACTGCATATGACAAGCTCATAATCATCGGTCCTGCCGCGAGCCGGGCAACGAATCTCGATTGATGGCGCTTTTCTCCAAGCCTCCTGTGCGGAAGTCCTCCGGGTCGACGCCGAGCCCCGCCGGCGAGGGCAAGATCGTCTCTGCCCGCACGCTCGCTGCGAACGCCGGTGGCAAGAGCGAGAAGCCACGCATCGAGCCTTACCAGGTGGACGAGTCGATCACCGGCTCGAGCCTGGTCGAGTGGTCGCCGCAGCAGCAGGCGATCGAGGTCGCGCAGGCCAATCCGGGACTGTGCGCCGTGCTCGAGAACGCCGCGCTGCTGTTCGCGAGCGGCCAGGCGCCGGCGGCGCGCACGCTGCTCGAGCAGGGGGTGGCCTCCGACCACGACACCAAGCAGTCGCCGCTCGCCTGGCTTGCGCTGTTCGATCTGCTGCAGCGCGCGGGGGACCGCGCCGCCTTCGAGCAGCACGCGTTTTCCTACTCGGTGCAGTTCGAGCGCTCCGCGCCGACGTGGGAATCGAGAATGCCGTCCAAGGCGGTGACCGCCGCGCCGGCCGGTTTCGTCGCGGTCGCGGGGCGTCTCTCCGCGGAATCGGCACCGCAAGTCGAAGGCCTGCGGCGCGCCATCGCGAAGAAAGTCACGCAGGCGCGGCTCGATCTCGGAACCGTCACGGGCTTCGACGACGCCGGTGCCCGGCTCCTCACTGCGGCGCTCGCGGACGCGCGCAAGGCCAGGCTTGGCCTGACGATCGAGCGCGCGCAGAAGCTCAACGCGGCGCTCGACGCTGCGGTCAAGCAGGGACGCGAAGGCGGGGAAGGCGCGTGGCTGCTCTCGCTCGAGCTGATGCAGTGGAATCATGACCAGGCGGCGTTCGACGACCGGGCGATCGAATACGCGATCGCCTTCGAGATGTCGCCGCCGTCGTGGGAGCCGCCGCCCGAGCCGCCGAAGCCCGTCGATGTCGCCACCGACGCTGCGGCCGAAGGGGAGTCGCTGGCGCCGGACGCCGAGGCCGTGCATCTGTCCGGCGTGCTCGCGGGCCAGGCCACGCCGCAGCTCGCCAAGGTGCACGAGTTCGCGCATGGCCGCCCCATCGTCGCCGTCGACATGAGCGCGGTCGAGCGCATCGACTTCGTCTGCGCCGGTGCGTTCCTGAACGCCGTGAGCCGCATCGAAGGCCAACGCAAGTCGGTGCAGATCGTCGGGGCCACGCCGATCATCCGGGCGCTGCTGCTGCTGATCGGCCTGCCGCCCCGGCACTTCGTCAAGAAGAACGTCTGACGCGGGCCGCGTGCTGCGCCGGCGTGCCGGGCGTCGTCGCGCCGGACGCCCGCCGCAGGGCGCCGCGAAGACGCCGCGGCCGAACAGTACAATGCCGACTCCACGCTGATGGCCCCGCCTCCCATGGAACAGTTCCACGGCACCACGATCCTCTCCGTCCGGCGCGACTCCGCGGTTGCCCTCGGCGGCGACGGGCAGGTGACGCTCGGCAACGTCGTCATCAAGTCGTCGGCGCGCAAGGTGCGGCGCATCTACCAGGAGCGCGTGCTCGCCGGCTTCGCGGGCGCGACCGCGGACGCGTTCACGCTGTTCGAGCGCTTCGAGGGCAAGCTCGAGAAGCACCAGGGGCACCTCACGCGCGCGGCGGTCGAGCTCGCCAAGGACTGGCGCTCCGACCGCATCCTGCGTCGGCTGGAGGCGATGCTCGCGGTCGCCGACCGCACCGCGTCGCTCGTGATCACCGGCAACGGCGACGTGCTCGAGCCGGAGTTCGGCATCGTCGCGATCGGCTCGGGCGGACCGTACGCACAGGCCGCGGCGCGCGCGCTGGTCGAGAACACCACGCTGTCCGCGCGCGACGTCGTGCAGCGCTCGCTCGACATCGCCGGCGACCTGTGCATCTACACCAACCGCAACCTGGTCATCGAGTCGCTGGAGTGGTCGGAGTGAGCCCGAAGGGCCGCCCCGAGGGCGAATCCGCCCCGAAGCGCGTTAGCGCGGAGGGCAGTTCACTGTGGGGCGTCGCGCGATGACGTCGACGCGTTGCGACGTGCTGGTGGCGGGCGGAGGGCTGGTCGGGCTGTCCCTTGCTCCCGCGCTGGCTCGCACCGGGCTCTCGGTCGCGCTCGTCGACCGGGCGCCCGTCGACACGGTGCCTGCCGACCCGGCGACGATCGATTCCCGTGTCTACGCGATATCGCCGGGGAGTGTCGCCTTCCTGGCAGCGCAGCGGGCCTGGTCCGGGCTGCCGGCGGACCGGATGCAGCCGGTCGAGTCGATGCGCGTCGAAGGCGATCGCGGTGCCGTGCTCGAGTTCTCGGCCCACGATGTCGGCGTGCGCGCGCTGGCCTGGATCGTCGAGGAGCGCGAGATCCGTGCCGCGCTCGTGCCGCGCGTCCGGGACGAAGGTGTCGTCGTGCTGGCGCCGCGCCGCTTCGAGTCGCTCGCATTCGCGCCGGACTCCGCCTCGCTGGTCTTGGCGGGTGAGGATCGGGTCGAGGCGCGGCTGGTCGTCGGTGCCGACGGCGTGCGCTCGTGGGTGCGCGAGGCCGCCGGGATGCACGCAGTCCCCCGACCCTACGGGCAGACCGCGGTCGTGGCCAACTTCGCCTGCGAGCGCCCGCACCGTGGCTGCGCGCGGCAGTGGTTCCGCGAGGACGGCGGCATTCTTGCCTGGCTGCCCTTGCCGGGACGGCGCGTGTCGATCGTCTGGTCGGCGCCCGCGGCACTCGCCGCCGAACTGATGTCGCTCGATCACGCCGCGCTCGCCGCGCGCGTCGCCGCGGCCGGCGAGCAGGCTCTCGGCGACTTCGAAGTCGTCACGCCGCCGACCGCATTCCCACTGCAGTTCCTGCGCCTGCCCGCGCTCGTCGCCCATCGCCTCGCGCTGGCAGGAGATGCCGCGCACGGCGTGCACCCGCTGGCCGGGCAGGGCGTGAACCTGGGATTCGGCGATGCCGAGGCGCTGGCCGCAGTGCTGGCGGAGCGGGGGCCCGTCACCGATCCCGGCGCGCCCGTGCTGCTCGAGCGGTACGCGCGGCGCCGTGCCGAGCCGGTGCTCGCGATGCAGGCCGTGACCGACGGGCTCGCCCGGCTGTTCGGCGCACGTGGCGCGTGGGTCTCGGTGCTGCGCAACCTCGGGCTTGCCGCCGCCGATCGGCTTCCCTTCGCCAAGCGGGCGCTAGCGCAACCTGCGTTGCGCTGACGCTGTCTGACGCCAGTCACCTTTCGAACTTCCGGAGATCACAGATGCACCCCATGCTCGTTGCCCCGCTCGCTGCGGCGGCGCTCGCCCTGGCGATCGCCCTGCCCGCCGCCGCCCAGTCCGCGCCGCCGAAGGCGCCGGCGTCCCGGCCTGCCGCCGCCGTGCCCGCACCTACCGCCGACGCGGCCGCGGTGAAGAAGCTGGTCGAGGAGCGCTTCCCGGGCGTTCAGGTGCGCCACATCGCCAAGGCGCCGTTCCTCGGACTGTACGAGGCGATGTTCGACGACCAGATGATCTACGTCGACCCGAAGGCCGCGTACATCTTCGTCGGCAACGTCTACGACACCAAGACCAAGGTCAACCTGACCGAGCGCAAGGCGCGCGAGTTGAACCGGATCGCCTGGAACGAGCTGCCGTTGCACCTCGCGATCAGGAAGGTGAAAGGCAACGGCTCGCGCAAGCTCGCGGTGTTCTCGGACGCCGACTGCCCGTTCTGCCAACGGCTCGAGGAGACGCTGAAGGATGTGAACGACGTCACGATCTACACGTTCCTCTACCCGATCGACCAGCTGCATCCGGACGCCGCGCGCAAGTCGAGGCTGATCTGGTGCGCGCCCGACAAGGCGAAGGCCTGGGACGACTTCTTCGCCTCGGGCACGCTGCCGTCGAACAGCGGCGACTGCGACAACCCGATCGCCGCCACGCAGACGCTCGGCCAGAAGCTGCGCGTGACCGCCACGCCCACGCTGGTCTTCGCCGACGGCACGATCGTGCCCGGCGCGATCCCGGTGCAGAGCCTCGAGTCGGAGCTGACGCGCGCCGAGGCCGAGGCGAAGCGGCTCGCGGCGGCGAAGTAGCGGCGCATCGCGTGACCGCCCGGCGCCGCTTCCGCGCGGCGCCGGTGTGACGGCAACCGGCTCGGCGAAGGGGGGAACATGGCGATCATCGATTTCCTGAAGAAGCAGTTCATCGACGTCATCGAGTGGACCGACGACTCGCGCGACACGCTCGCGTGGCGCTTCCCCGACGACGACCGCGAGATCAAGAACGGCGCGCAGCTGATCGTGCGCGAGTCGCAGGCGGCCCAGTTCGTGTACCTCGGCGAGTTCGGCGATCGCTTCGGCCCGGGCAAGCACAGCCTCGTCACCGACAACATCCCGGTCCTCACCAATCTCCGGAGCTGGAAGTACGCGCTCGAGAGCCCGTTCAAGGCGGACGTCTACTTCGTCGTCACGCGGGTGTTCACCGGCAACAAGTGGGGCACGGCGAACCCGGTGATGATGCGCGACGCCGACTTCGGCGTCGTGCGGCTGCGCGCGTTCGGTACCTACGACTTCCGCATCGTCGACGTGCCGAGGTTCCTGAAGGAGGTTGCCGGCACCGACCACCACTTCCGGCTCGACGAGTTCGCCGACACGATGCGCTCGCGCATCGTCAGCGTCTTCTCGGACGCGCTCGCCACCGCGAAGATCCCCGCGCTCGACGTCGCTTCCCGCTACGGCGAGCTGGGGCAGGCGCTGCTGCCGCTCGTCAACCCGGTGCTGGCGGAGAAGTACGGCCTCGAGATGACCACGTTCGTCGTCGAGAACGTGTCGGTGCCGCCCGAGGTCGAGCAGGCGATCGACAAGCGCTCGTCGATGGCGGCGGTCGGCAACCTCAACGACTACGTCAAGTACCAGATGGCGCAGGGGCTCGCGCAGGGCGGCAGCGGCGTCGCCGGCACGGGCGCGGAGCTCGCGATCGGCATGGCGATGGCACAGCAGATGATGAACCAGCCCGGCGGCATCGCCGCGCAGGCGACGCCCGGCGTGGCGGTGCCCGCGCCGGCGGCGGTGCCGGTCGCGGCGCCCGAACTCTTCACGCCGGCGCAGGTCGCGGAGCAGCTCGGCGTCGGCGAGTCGGAGGTGCTCGCGAGCCTGGAGTCGGGGGATCTCAAGGGACGCCGCATCGGCACGCAGTGGCGCATCACCCGGGCCGCGCTCGACGCGTTCCTGCAATGACCGCGGGTACAGCAGGACGAGCGGCAGCGCAAGGCGTGGGTGGCCGCCGTCGCGTGCTGGCGGGGCTCCTCGGTGCGGTGGCCCTCGCGGCCGCGAGCGTTCAAGCGCAGGACCCGCGTGCGAGCGTGGTCGCCGCGACGGCACGCGATTGGCTCGTCCTCGTCGACCGCGGTGACGCCAAGGCGGCACGTGACCGCGCCGCGGTCAAGTTCCGCGAGGCGGCCCCCGAGGATCGCTGGGCCAAGGCACTCGCCGCGCAGCGCGGGCCGCGCGGAGCGGTCGTGCAACGGACGCTCGCGAGCACGCGCTTCGAAAGGAGCTTCCCCGGCGCCCCCGAAGGCGAGTACGCGGTACTTGCCTTCCGCACCGCGTTCGAGAAGGAGGCGGGCGGCACCGAAACCGTGACGCTCGAGCGCGAGGCCGACGGCCTCTGGCGCGTCGTGGGCTACACGATCCGCTAGCGCCCGTTGTCGGCATGCGCGAGGAAACGGCCCGCGCCCGGTTCGCGTGTCCCGCGTGCGGCGGCGATGCCGCGTGGCATCCGCAGCGTCGCATGCTGGTCTGCACGCACTGCGGCACGGCTTCGCCGGCACCGGAGGGCGCAGGCGCGCCGGTGGTCGAGCACGATCTCGGCGCCGCGCTGGCCGCGCTTGCAGGCGCGCCGCGGGGGTGGGACGCGAAGAAGCGCAGCGTGCGCTGCCAGAGCTGTCGCGCGGTGTCGGTGCTCGATGCCTCGCGGCAGGCCCAGCACTGCGAGTTCTGCGGCGCCGCCCAGTTGGTCGAATACACGGACGAGGAGCCGGCGTTCCGGCCGGGCAGCGTGCTGCCGTTCGCCGTCGGCGCCGCCGACGCGCGCGAGCGGATCCGCCGCTGGTACGGCGGGCGGTGGTTCGCGCCTTCTGCCCTGCGACGCAAGGCGTTGACCGACACCGTGCACGGCGTCTACCTGCCGTACTGGACGTTCGACGCGCGCGCCGACGCGCGCTGGACCGCCGAGGCGGGGCATTACTACTACGAGACCGAGATGCGGCTTCGCGACGGGCGTCCGCGCGCGGAGCAGGTGCGCAAGGTGCGCTGGACGCCGGCCTCAGGAACCCTGACGCTTGCCTTCGACGACGACCTGGTCTGCGCTTCGGTCGGCGTGAAGCCCGCGTTGGTGCGCGGCATCGAGCCGTTTCCCACCACGGACCTCGCGCCGTACGACCCGGCCTACGTCGCCGGCTGGGTGGTCGAGCGCTATCAGGTCGAACTCCCCGCGGCGGTGCTGCGCGCGCGGGAGGCGATGCAGCAGAAGCTGCTGGCGGCCTGCGCCGCCCGGGTTCCCGGCGACACGCAGCGCAATCTCCGCGTCGCGGCCGACTGGTCCGCACAGACGTTCAAGCACGTGCTCATGCCGGTGTGGCTCCTGAGCTACGACTACGGCCGCAAGAGCTACCAGTGCGTGATGAACGGGGTCACCGGCAGGATCGAGGGCGAGTACCCGAAGAGCCCGTGGAAGATCGCCGCCCTCGTCGTCGCGGTCCTCGTGTTCCTCGCGGTGATGGCGTCGATCTCCGGACGCTGATGGGCCCTTCGGGCCTGGGCTTCGCCCGCCTCGCTTGTATGTTCAGGCCAGACCGGCGCGGTAGAGTCCTGACACCGCCGAGGTGACCGGACCGGACCGTGCAGCCTGGAACGCGCTTGGGTCGGCGAGCCTGCTCGCCAGCCCGTGACTGAGTGAATTGCGCACGGACCCCGTGCTGGTCTTCCTTACGCCCGAACGGTTAGTCGAGCGGCCTGGCGCCGGCTCGCATGCACAAGCAAGGGATACGAAGACCATGTCTGGATCATCCGTGATGGTGGGCATCGACGTCGCGAGTGCGCACGTCGACGTGGCAGCGATCGGTACCGAGCTTCCGGTGTCGCTGGGCCGGGTGAACAATGATGCCGATGGCCACAGCGCGCTGGCGGATGGCTTGGCACGACTGCGGCCGCAACTGGTGCTGATGGAGGCGACTGGGGGCTACGAGGCGGCACTGGCGTGCGCGCTGCAGGCGGCCGGTCTTCGCGTTGCCGTGGTCAACCCGCGCATGGCGCGCGACTTTGCCCGAGCGATGCAGCGGCTCGCCAAGACCGATCGCATCGATGCCACCACGCTGGCCGAGTTCGCTGGCGTGCTGGCGCGCCGCGCCGACTGCGAGCGCTTCATCCGCCCCGTGAGCGTGCCCGCGCAGCAGGACTTGGCGGCCCTCGTCACCCGCCGCCGCCAGCTGGTCACCATGCAAGTGTCCGAGCGTCAGCGCCTGCGTCTGGCCCGCCCGGTCACGCGCCCCAGCATCGAGGCACTGCTCGAGGCCATCGCCCGCCAACTCGACGACGTCGATGGCGAGATGGCCCGCCACGTCGAGCAGCACCACGCCCAGATGGCCAAGTTGCTGCAGAGCGTGGCCGGCATCGGCCGGGTGGCCGTCGCCACCCTGATCGGCGAACTGCCCGAGTTGGGCCGGCTCAATCGCCGCCAGATCTGCGCCCTGGTGGGCGTCGCCCCCTACGCCAATGACTCCGGCGCCAGCCGCGGACGACGACGCATCGTCGGCGGGCGATTCGAGGTGCGCCGAGCCCTCTACATGGCGACCCTGACCGCCACGCGCCACAACGACGCGATCCGCACCTTCTACGAGCGTCTGGTCGCCGCAGGCAAGCTCAAGAAAGTGGCCTTGGTCGCCTGCATGCGCAAGCTCATCACCCACCTCAATGCCCTCGCCCGTGACCACTTGAACGCTCAAGTTCGCCCAACAAATGCTTGACGGCAGACACGGTTACTCAGTCGAGCAGCGTGACGAACTCGGGTGGGGCCGTGAGCAACCGCTCGGCGCCCTCGAGCTCCGTGGCCGACCCGTAGCCCCAGAGCACCCCCACCGCGCGCGTGCCATTGGCCTGCGCGGCGCGAACGTCGAGGTGGCGATCGCCGATCATGATCGCGCCGGACGGATCCAGCGACTCGGTGGCGAGCAGGTGCGCGAGCAGCGCGCGCTTGTCGTCGAGTGCGCCCGCGAGATCGACGCCGTAGACCCGGGTCACGAGTGCGTCGAGGCCGAAGTGCGCGACGATCCGCGTGGCGAACACCTCGGGCTTGGTCGTGCACACGTACATGCGCGCACCGGACTCGGCGAGGGCCGCGAGCGCCTCGGGCACGCCTTCGTACACGAGGTTCTCCCGCCAGCCCAGGTCGTGGAAGCGTTCCCGGTAGGCGGCGAGCGCTGCCTCGATCGCCGTAGCGTCGGGGGAGGGCAGGAGGCGCGCCAGCGACTCGCGCAACGGCGGGCCGACGCAGGCGCGCAGCGTCGACTCGTCCGGGGTGGGCGCGCCAAGTCGCTCGAGCGCGTAGCGGATGCTGCGCGAGATGCCCTCGTAGTTGTCGGACAGCGTGCCGTCGAGGTCGAACAGCAGCACGGGGAGGGAGCCGTTCACTTGCCGCTGCCCCGCGTCAGGCGCACCGCGAAGTCGACCGTCGTGCCTTCTGCACCCGCTTCCCACATGAGGCAATAGACGTGCGCGCCGAGCGGCACGAACGTGCCCTCGTCGGCGGTCGCGCGTTCGCGCGTCACCGGCATCACCACCGCCTTGCCCTCGTGATAGTGGATGTTGAAGGCAAGCGGCGCCCTCGACTCGAACCGGTAGTGCAGCCGGTCGCCGGGATGCAGCGACGCGCACTCCTCGTGAATTTCGTAGGGCGGCAGCGGATGCGCGCGCACCTCGAGCGGCTTGCCCGGCTCGATCGCGGGCGTCGCGGCGCAGCCGGCGAGGGCGAGCAGCATCGCGCCCGCGATCGCCAAGGGCAGGATGCGGATCAACGATGCGCCTTCAATGCGGCGACGACGCGCCGGCGCGCGCCCGGCCAGTCCTCCGCGAGCATGGCGAAGCGCACGTGGTCGCGCCAGCGACCGCCGACCTTGACGTAGCGGCGCGAATAGCCTTCGCGGGAGAAGCCGGCGCGCTCGACCAGCGCCAGCGACCGGGCATTGACCGGCTGCACGTTGGCCTCGACGCGGTGCAAGCCGAGTGCGTCGAACGCGGTGTCCAGGACGAGCACCAGCGCTTCCGACATGTAGCCGGCGTTGGCGTAGGGCGCGAGCGCGTAGTAGCCGAGATAGGCGCTCTCGAAGGCGCCGCGCACGATCTCCGACAGATTGAGGACGCCGACAATGGACCGGTCCTCGAGCCGCACGGCGAAGAAGCCGAGATTGCGCACGCCGGCGCGCCGCGACGCGAAGCGCGCGAGGTACTCCCGGTACGCGGCCGGCGTCGTGGGCGGCACGACGAAGCCGGCGTGGAACGCGCGGCTCGCGCGCACCGCGGCGAGAAACGCCGCCTCGTGCCGCACGGTGGGTCGCGCGAGCGCGATGCGAAAGCCCGAAGGCGGCGTGCGGCGGGCTCGCGCTACCATAGCCGCATTCTATCAACGCCGGATTCCCCCAATGACATCATGGGTCGAGGGACACGTCGTCGACGTGCGACGCTGGACCGAGAACCTGTTTTCGCTTCGCGTGCACGCCCCGGAGGTCACGTTCACCGCCGGGCAGTTCGCCAAGCTGGCGCTTCCGGCACCGCCAGGCTCGAAGGAGCCGATGCTCGGCCGTCCCTATTCGTTCGTGAATCCTCCCGGCGCGCCGGCCCACGAGTTCTACCTCGTGGTCGTGCCCGAGGGTCCGCTTTCCCCGCGCCTGGCGGCGCTCGTGCCCGGCGATCGACTCTGGCTGCTCGCGCGGGCCAACGGCTTCTTCACCATCGACGAGGTGCCGCCCGCCCCGTCGCTGTGGTGCCTCGCGACCGGGACCGGCCTCGGCCCGTTCCTGTCGATGCTGCGCACGCCCGCGATGTGGCAGAGATTCCCGCGCGTCGTGCTCGTGCACGCGGTGCGGTACGCGCGGGAGCTCGTCTATGCCGAGGAGATCGCCGGCATCGCGCGGGCGCATCCGGATGCGTTCCGCTTCGTGCCGGTGGTCTCGCGCGAGGAGCATTCCGCGGCGCTGCGCGGGCGCATTCCCGCGCTCCTCGCGGACGGGCAGATCGAGGCGCGCGCGGGACAGTTACTCGGCCCCGACACCGCGCACGCGATGCTGTGCGGCAACCCGCAGATGGTCGACGACACGCAGGCGGTGCTCGGGGATCGCGGCATGCGCCGGCACCGCCGCCGGGAGCCGGGTCACATCACCGTCGAGACCTACTGGTAGAGCCGGCGCGGGCGCCGCGGAGGGGCGCCCGATCGTTCAGTCGTCGAGCGTGCGCGACACGATCTCCGCGACGTCGTTCGACAGTCCCTTCGTGCCCGCGACGCGCTCGAGCGCGACCTGCATCAGCGCGCGTCGGGGCGGCGGGAAGCGCTTCCAGAGGTTGAACGCGCTCGCGACGGAGGAGGCGAGCTGCGGGTTGGCCGGGTCGAGCGCCAGCACCTGGTCGGCGACGAACGCGTAGCCCGCGCCGTCGGCGGCGTGGAAGCGCGCGTAGTTGCGCAGCGCGAACGCGCCGACGAGCGAGCGCACCCGGTTCGGGTTGCGCGCGTTGAACCGCGGGTGGGCAAGCAGCGAACGCACCCGGGCGAGCGTGTCCTCGCGAAGCGCCGTCGCCTCGAGCGCGAACCACTTGTCGAGCACGAGCGGCTCCTCGCGCCAGCGCGCCTCGAAGCGCGCGAACAGGTCGTGCCGCTCCGCGGTGTCGCTGTCCTTCAGCGCTGCGAGCGCCGCGATCGCGTCGGTCATGTTGTCGGCCGCGTCGTACTGCGCGATCGCCAGCGCACGCGAGGGCGCGTCGTCGAGCGCGCCGAGGTAACGCAGCGCCGCGTTGCGCAGCCGGCGCGGTCCCGCCTGTACCTGCACCGGGGCATAGGGTTCGCGCGGCCGGTGGCGCGCGACCACCGCCTCGAAGGCGGGCCGGAGCCGCGTGGCAAGCGTGCGTACGAGGAACCCGCGGGCGGCGACGATGCCGTCGACGTCCTGCACCGGCTCCAGCGCGGCGACGTAGCCCAGGTCCGGCGGAGTGAGCGCCATGGCGACGAGGGCGGGGTCGCTCGACGCGTCGTCGAGCAGATGCGCGACGACGTGCTCGATGCCGGCCGGCAGCACGAGCGGCGCGCCGGCGCGGCACTGCCGTGCGAGCCACAACAGCGCGGTCACGAACGTCCGCTGCGCCGCGTCCCATCGATTCACCGGGTCGGCGTCGTGCGCGGCGAGGAGCGCGAGCTCGCGGTCCGTGTAGTCGAACTCGACGCGCACGGGCGCCGAGTGGCCACGCAGCAGCGACGGCACCGGCGTCACCGCGACGTCGAGGAAGCGGAAGCGCTGCCGCGACTCGCGCACGTCGAGCACGTGCGTCGTCCGCGGCGTGCCGTCGCCGCCCTCGAGTCGCGTCGGCAGGTCGCGCCCGTCGGGGCCGACCAGGCCGACGGCGAGCGGGATGTGGTACGGCGCCTTGTCCGGCTGGCCGGGCGACGGCGCGCACGCCTGCGCGACGTCGAGCGTGTATGCGTGGCCGAGCGGATCGTGGCGTCCGGCGACGCGCAGCAGCGGCGTGCCGGCCTGCGAGTACCAGCGGCGAAACTGCGCGAGGTCGATGCCCGAGGCGTCCTGCATCGCGTTGACGAAGTCGTCGCAGGTCACCGCCTGGCCGTCGTGGCGCGCGAAGTAGAGATCCATCCCGCGGCTGAACGCCTCGGGCCCGAGCAGCGTGTGCTGCATGCGGATCACCTCGGCGCCCTTCTCGTAGACGGTCGCCGTGTAGAAGTTGTTGATCTCCTGGTATTCGTCGGGACGCACCGGGTGGGCCATCGGGCCGGCGTCCTCGGCGTACTGGTCGCGGCGCAGGTACTCGACGGCGGCGATGCGCTCGACCGCGCGCGAGCCGCGGTCGCTCGAGAACTCCTGGTCCCGGAACACGGTGAGCCCTTCCTTGAGCGACAGCTGGAACCAGTCGCGGCACGTGACGCGGTTGCCGGTCCAGTTGTGGAAGTACTCGTGCCCGACGACACCTTCGATCGCCTGGTAGTCGTCGTCGGTGGCGGTCTCCGGGTCGGCGAGGAGCAGGCGGCTGTTGAAGATGTTGAGCCCCTTGTTCTCCATCGCGCCCATGTTGAAGTCGTCGGCGCAGAAGATCATGAAGCGGTCGAGGTCGTACTCGCGGCCGAAGCGCTCCTCGTCCCAGCGCATCGAGGCCTGCAGCGCCTCCATCGCGTGGCGGCAGCGCGGCAGGTTCTTCGGCGTCGAATAGATCGCGAGATGGACCGGCCGGCCCGAGCGCGTCGTGAACGTGTCCTCGAGCGCGGCGAGGTCGCCCGCGACCAGCGCGAAGAGATACGAGGGCTTCGGGAACGGGTCGTGCCACACCGCGTAGTGCTGGCCGCCGGCGAGCTCGCCCGCGTCGACCAGGTTGCCGTTCGACAACAGGACCGGGTAGCGGGCACGGTCGGCGCGGATCGTCACCGTGTAGGTCGCGAGGACGTCCGGCCGGTCGGGGAACCAGGTGATGCGCCGGAAGCCCTCCGGCTCGCACTGCGTGCAGAACACGCCCGACGACACGTACAGGCCCTCGAGCGCGGAGTTGCGCGCGGGCGCGATGCGCGTGTGCACCGTGAGCGTACCCGCGCCCGGGAGGTCGGCGATCGACAGACGTCCGGGCGCTTGCGCGACGCGTGTGGTCGGCAGCGGCACACCGTCTAGCAGGACGGCGACGTCGGCGAGACCATCGCCATCCAGCGCGAGCGGTGCGTCGCGGTCGCGCGGGTCGGCATCCGGATTGCGCCGGAAGGTGAGCGTCGAGGTGACGCGCGTCGCGTCGGGGTCGAGGTCGAACTCCAGCGCGATGTGATCGACCATGAACGCGGGGGGCCGGTAATCCGCGCGGCGCCTGACCGTCGCCCGGTTGTCGCGAGGCAGCATCGAACGAATGCCCTATTTCACTTCGATCAGCTCGACGTCGAAGATCAGCGTGGCGTTCGGCGGAATCACGCCGCCGGCGCCGCGCTCGCCATAGCCCAACGCCGGAGGAATGATGAGCGTCCGCTGTCCGCCGACCTTCATGCCCACGACGCCTTCGTCCCACCCCTTGATCACCCGGCCCGCGCCGAGCATGAAGCCGAACGGCACGCCGCGGTCGCGCGAGCTGTCGAACTTCGTGCCCTTGCCGTCCGGCGCAGCCGGGTCATGGAGCCACCCTGTGTAGTGCACCACGACGGCCTTGCCGGACGGGGCTTCAGTTCCAGTGCCCTGTTTTACATCTATTTTCTTGAGTTCTGTCACTTTGGCATCCAATTTGCTCGAAGTTGGGGTCGAAACAGTCGAACCGGCCGGTTGGGCCAGCGCGACGGGCACGGCCGCAATGCATGCGACCGTCAGGGACGCGGCGAGATGGCGCAAGGCAGAAAGTCGGAGAGGCATGGGAACCGTCGGCAGCGTGCGGGAATCGGGGAGGGTACCGGCAACCGGCGCAATCGGCGAGGCCTACGACGCGCGGCAACGAGGCCGGGCGACGATTCTAGCCGAGCCGCCGAACGAGCCTTCGCGCCGCCGGGCAGTTGCCCTATAAAATGCCATTCGCATACCCCCCCGGTGGCGCTCGACATGGAGAGGACGACACGGGCCACGGCGTGAGCGCCGCGACTGCGTCATGAAAGCGATGTTCGGTTTTCTCGGCACGGGCAACAAGGACGCGAACGATCCGCTGACCAGCGGGCGGAACACCTCCGTCTGGCTGCGGCAGCTGCCGGCGCAGGACGTGATCGGCCGCCAGCAGCACGTGATGCGGGCGTTCGACGCGCTGCGCCAGTCGCGGCGGCCGTTCGACCTCGGCCGGGTGCAGGCGATCGAGTACCTGGACTCGGCACTCGGCGCCGACCGGCGCCAGCTGATGAAGCAGTACGTCGAGAACCACGACGCCACCGGCAAGCTCGCCGAGCGCATCTGGCAGGCGGCCTACGACCTGACGCAGGGGTTCCTGCACGCCTACCAGACGGGACTCGAGGAGGCGGTCCGGCAGGACGGCAACACGCGCTGGAGCGCCGCGCTGCCGCTGCTGTTCGCGCGCCTGCTGCACTACTACGGCACCGACGCGAAGCTGCGCGTGTTCCGCTTCGAGCGCTGGATCCCCGGCAAGTGGATGGAGGTGCATCGCGCATACCTCCGCGCCGCCGAGCTCGGCGTCGATCGCGCGCCGGCCGTGCTGGGCAGCGCGGGTCCCAACGCGACGTCGTGGACGCCGGAGCAGGAATACCTGAACGCGCTGCTGATCCACCAGCTCAACACCGGCAACCTGTCGCCGTCGCAGCTCGACTGGGCGGGCTCGCAGCTTCGCGCGTGGAGCCGCAAGCTCGTGCTCGACGCCGTGCCGCGTTCTCCCGAAGGCTTCTACGTCGATCTCGCCGGCAAGTCCGGCCTGGTGCGTCGCACCGGCACCGACGCCGGATCGATGCTCCGCTACCTCGACACCACGCCGCTCGCGGAGTCGCTCGAGCGCGCGGTGCACGCGCTGCGCAGCGCCGAGTCGACCGACCTCGGTCCCGCTGCGCCGATCAACCAGCAGCGCATCGCGATCCTCGAGAAGGTGCGCCCTGCCGTCGCCCCGAACGTCAACACCGAGCTGCGCAAGGATCCGCGCATCGCGTGCGCGGTCTCGGCGCGCGTGCGCATCGGGCTCGCGCGCATCTGCCGCGAGCTCGCGATGAAGGGCGTCCCCGACGCCCCGGCCGACGGCGCGGGCGAGCAGATCGAGGTCTACGCGGTCTCCGACGGCCCGCGCCTGCGGCGCCAGGCGCACGACGAGCACGACTCGCTGGCGATGAGCCTGTCGTCGTTCTCGGATCCGATGTGGCAGGTGAAGGATCGCAGCGTCGCCGGGCTGCGCATCGCCGCCTCCGGCGGCATCGGGCAGTCGCTTGCGCTCGGCGGCCTCGTCGCCGTGCGCCAATCGGACGTCTCGGACTGGGTGCTGGGTGTCGTGCGGCGTCTCAACAAGGTGAGCAACGAGGACGTCGAGGCCGGCGTGTCGCTGATCGCCGAGCGCGTCGTGCCGGTGGTGCTGCACGCGAAGCGCGATCCGAAGGAGGATCTGGGCTTCGTCGTCAACGGCATCGACATGTCGACGATCGGCGCGCGCTTCGAGGGCCTCTACCTGCCGCCGCCGTCCCGTCCCGACAAGCCGCTGTCGGTGAAGACGCTGATCGTGCCGACCTCCGAGTACGCCGACGGCCGGCAGGTGATCCTCACCACCGACCGGTCGGTGTACACGGTCGCGCTGAAGAACCTCGTCGAGCAGCGGTCCGAGTGGTCGTGGGCCGCGATCCAGATCGTCGAGAAGCAGGTGCGAGACTAGGGACGTCGTTCGTGCGGACGCGGCTCGCGCCGGTCCGCGGGCGGGGCGGATGCGTGACGCCGCCGCAGGTCGTCAATCCACCGGCCTCGCCCCGCAGGCTGACGACCGTCGTGACCGAATACCCCATGCAAATCCGTGGGCATCGCACGTGTGCTCAGTTGCGCACGGCCCGATCATGATCACCGTCAAAACGCGCCGCTTCCACGGCAAGTCGCCGCGTGTCAAGCTGTCTACACACATTCATGACTGCTTCTGCTGTGATGGACAGGCGATCGAGTATTCGTAATGCAGTTCTGTTTGGTGGCGCTGCACTGGCCTTTTCGTGGCTGGTTTGCATTGCGTCGATTCCTGTCGCGAACGCGCAAGTAGTCGTCGCTCCCAGTTCGGTGAGTTTTCCCGAAACCGTGGTTGGGGTATACGCGCCGCCTGCGACTGTTTCTGTCGAGAATCGGAGTCCGGTTGCGGCGACCGTTGCGTTCCGGGTGTTTGGTACCTCTTGTCCGGCAGTGATCGGGCCGTTGCCGGAGTTTTGCTCGAAAGCGGTGGAACAAGAGTACTCGAGCTATCTAGTAGTCGCAGCCTGCGCAAATGTTGCCCCCGGGGCGTCGTGCGATGTCACGATTCGATTCGCTCCCAAGTCAAGCCGAATGTTGGTAGCGAAGGTCGCCGTGCTTGTCGATCAACAGGAAGTCACGGCATTCAAGGTCACTGGTGCCGGCGTGCCAGTTTCGCACGCAGTCGGCGCCATCCGGGCCATCGAGTTCGTCGACGTGGCACGCCTACACTACTTCATCACGCCGTCCGAGGACGAGATTCGCAAGCTGGACGAGGGGTATTTCCCGGGCTGGTCGCGCAGCGGGTACTCGTTCTGGGTCTGGCCGACGTCCGATGCGACGTCCGGAGTCAATCCAGTCTGTCGGTTCTACGGCAGACCGGAAGCTGGCCTCGACTCCCACTTCTATTCGGCGGCACCGGCCGAGTGCCAGGCGGTGATCGACAGGTTTTCGAGCGCCTGGGTGTACGAGACCCCCGAGCTCTTCGGTGCCAAACTCCCGTCGCAAGTGGACGGGGCGTGTCCCGCGAACTCCGTTCCGCTGTACCGGCTGTACAACAACAAGCCGGACGTCAACCACCGCTACATGGTGCTCAGAGATGCACAGTGGGAGACCTTGCGCGCGCTGTACGGGTGGATTCCAGAGGGCTACGGCACCAATGCCACGATCATGTGTCTGCCCAGCGCGGTCTACGAGGTCCCTTAGCAGGCTGTTGAAAAGCGTCGCGAGGAGGTCGAGATGCGAGGCGCGAAGGGGCGAGAAACCGGAGCGTACACAGACGTACGTGAGGATTTCGAGCGCCTGAGCAACAAAGCAGATCGACCCCGCAGCAGCTTTTCAACGGCCTGTTGATCCACCGGCCGGAACTTGAGCGTCAGCGTGCGCTGGAAGAGATCGGCGCGTTCCGGACGCGGCAATGGCGAGCTCTTCAGGATCGCGCGCTGCACCGCCTCGTCGTAGGCGCGCACGCCGCTCGACTTCCTGAGCTGCGCCTCGATGATCTCGCCGGTCGGCAGCTGCACGACCTCGAAGATGGCCTCCGGGTTGCCCGGCAGGTCGGGCGGCAGTGTGACGTTGCCCCGCACCTTGGCCTGGATGCTGCGGATCCAGTCGGCTTCCGCGCGCGAGCGCGCCGATGCTTCGGCGGCCCTGGCACGCGCCTCCGCGTCGGCTGCGCGCCTTCGCCTCGGCGTCGGTACGCGCCTTCGCTTCCGCATCGGCCCGGGACTTCGCCTCGCGTTCGGCTTCCGCGCGCAGCGCCGCCGTCTGGCGCTCCTGGCGCTCGCGTGCATCGGCTTCGCGCTTCGTCTTTTCCGCCTCGGCCCTGGCGCGCTCGGCCTCGTCGCGCTTCTTCTTCTCGGCGTCGGCCTTCGCGCGCTCGGCGTCGTCGCGCTTCTTCTTCTCGGCCTCGGCGCGCGCCTTCTGCGCGATCTCGGCCTCGTGCGGATCGGGCTTCGCGACCTTCGGCTCGGGCCGCGGCTCGGCCTTGGGCACGGGCTTCGGCGGTTCCGGTTTGGGCGGTTCGGCTTTCGGTGGCTCCGGCTTGGGCGGCTCCGCCTTCGGCGGTGGCGGCTTCGGCGGTTCCGAGACCGGGGGCTGCGACGCGGCCGGTGCGCGCGACGGAGGCGCATAGAGCTCCGCCGTCACCGGGACGGGCGCCGGATTGCGCCACGTCACCGAGAACACGAGCACGGCGACGAAGGCAAGGTTGACGACCACCGCCAGCGCGAGGGCGGGCCAGCGTCCGCGCAGGCGCCGCGAGGGCTGTGGTGGCCGGGTGCGATCTTTCACTTCAGCCCGGCGGCCTGGCGAGCAGGCCGACCTTGCGCACGCCGTTGCGCTGCAGCAGGTCGAGCACGCCAAGCACGTCTTCGTAGCGGGCGCTGCGGTCGGCGGCGATCACCACCGGCTGCTCGGCGCGCGCGGCCTGCGCCTGCCGCAAGCGGGCGACCAGTTCGTCGCGCGACAGGCGCAGCGGCGGCGCGCCGGTCGCCCCGTCGCGCAGCCACAGCGACTGGTCGGTGCGCAGCGTCACCTCGAGCGGCTGCACCGGCACCGCGAGGCGGCTGCCGACCGAGGGCAGCTCGACCTGGCCGGGGTTGATGAGGGGTGCCGTGACCATGAAGATCACGAGCAGCACCAGCATGACGTCGATGTACGGCACGACGTTCATCTCGTTGATCGCTTTGCGGCCGCGGCGCATCGACAGACCTCACCCCTGCCGCTGCAGGATGTTGGAGAACTCCTCGATGAACGTCTCGTAGCGCGTCGCGAGGCGGTCCACGTCGTGGGTGTAGCGGTTGTACGCGACGACCGCGGGGATCGCGGCGAAGAGGCCGATCGCGGTCGCGATCAGCGCCTCGGCGATGCCCGGCGCGACCTGCGCGAGCGTCGCCTGCCCGACGCTCGCGAGCCCGCGGAACGAGTTCATGATGCCCCACACGGTGCCGAAGAGGCCGATGTACGGCGACACCGAGCCCACGGTGGCGAGCCCCGAGAGGTGCGCGTCGAGCGCGTCGATCTCGCGCTGGTAGGCGGCACGCATCGCCCGGCGCGCGGCGTCGAGCGTCACTGCCGAAGCGCTGCCCTGGCGCCGGTGCTTCGAGTACTCGCGGAAGCCGGCGGTGAAGATGTGCTCGAGGCCCGCGCCGGTGCGCGACTGGCTGGTCTTCTGGTAGAGCTCGGCCAGGTCGCCGCCCTTCCAGAAGGCGTCCTCGAAGGCCTCGGTGTCGCGCGAGCGCGCGCTGTCAGCTGGAACAGCTTGAGGAAGATCTGCCACCAGCTCCACAGCGACAGCACGGCGAGCAGCAGCATCACCGCCTGGACGATGAACGACGCCTGCTTGACGAGCGCGAGAAACGAGAGATCGGTGTGGAGGGTCACGGGGCGGGGCGCGGCTGCGCGGCGGAGGCGAGGTCGATGGGAATGCGGGCGGGCTTCCAGCGCGCGGCGTCGAGGCAGGCGAGGTCGACCCGCGCCCGTGCCAGCGGCGCCCCACGGCGGCGGACCTCCTGCCGGGCGACGAGCCCCGCGCGGCTGCACGCGCTCCGTCTCGAACGTGACGTCGAGCGCGTCGAGACAGCCTGGCGGGAGCGAGAAAGTCGACCTCGACGCGTCGCACGACGAATACGATGCCCGTGGCGGCGCTCGAGTTCCGCCGAGCGGGTGTCCGATCGCGGCCAGGTACTCGGTGCGCGCGCGCTCGATGAACTTGAGGTAGTTCGCGTAGTAGACGACGCCGGCGGCGTCGGTGTCCTCGTAGTAGACGCGCACCGGGGAAGGCTGCAGACATGTGGCATTCGCGCCGGCGAACAGGTCCACCGCGGCGCCGGGCGGCACGGCGGCGCGAGGCCGAAGTGGCGCCACGCGAGCGCGGTGGCGATGCGGCCGCGCGCGGTGCGCTGCAGGAGCCCTGCTGGATCAGGTAGGGCTCGAGCACGTCCTCGATCGTGTCGCGCTCCTCGCCGATCGCGGCGGCGAGGTTGTCGACGCCCACCGGCCCGCCGCGCGAACTTCTGCAGCACCGTGGCGAGCAGCTTGCGATCCATCACGTCGAGTCCCGAGCGCGTCGACGTCGAGCATCGACAGTGCGGCGTCGGCGACCTCGCGCGTCGATCGCGCCGTTCGCCTTCACCTGCGCGAAGTCGCGCACGCGGCGCAGCAGCCGGTTGGCGATGCGCGGCGTGCCGCGCGAGCGGCGCGCGATCTCGACCGCGCCCGCGGCGTCGACGCCGATGCCGAGCAGCGCCGCCGAGCGGGCGACGATGCGCTGTCAGCTCCTCCGGCGTGTAGAACTCCAGCCGCGCGACGATGCCGAAGCGGTCGCGCAGCGGGTTGGTGAGCATGCCGGCGCGCGTGGTCGCGCCGACCAGCGTGAACGGCGGCAGGTCGAGCTTGACGCTCGCGCGCTGCCGGCCCCTCGCCGATCATGATGTCGATCTGGAAGTCCTCGAGCGCGGGATAGAGGATCTCCTCGACGATCGGCGACAGCCGGTGGATCTCGTCGATGAAGAGCACGTCGCGCGGCTCGAGGTTGGTGAGGAGCGCCGCGAGGTCGCCCGGGCCGCTCGAGCACCGGGCCGGAGGTCTGACGCAGGTTGACGCCGAGCTCGTGGGCGACGATGTGCGACAGCGTGGTCTTGCCGAGCCCCGGCGGGCCGAACAGCAGCACGTGGTCGAGCGCCTCGCTGCGCTGCCGCGCCGCCTCGATGAAGATCGCCGAGCTGGTGGCGGATCTTCTCCTGCCCGACGTACTCGTCGAGCCGCGCGCGGCCGCAGCGCCTTCTCGACGGCCTCCTCCTGCCGGCTCTGGTTGCGCGCCGACACCACGCGCGTCAACGAGTCGTTCTCGATCGCCATGGCGCGATTCTATGCCTTCGCCCGCGGCCGTCGCTTGGCGCCACCCGGGGCCGTTGCTGCTGCGTCGAGTTCGAAGCGCGCGACGACGTCACCGCGGCCGGGGTTCACGTAGCGAATCGCGCCAGCCGGCATCTCGACGTGGCGCAGCAAGCCCTGCCGACGCGACGACACGGCGGCATCAGCCCTTGGACAGTGGCTTCAGCGCCTGCCGGATGCCGTCGGCGACCGCGACACCGTCCGGCAGCGTTGCGCACGGCCGCGGCCGCCTCGCGGTCGCTGTAGCCGAGCGCCGACAGCGCGTTCAGGATGTCGGCCGACGCCGGCGCGGGGCGGTTCGCGCCGACGGCCGTCGCGAGCTCGGCGCCGAGCTTGTCCTTCAGTTCGAGCAGGATGCGCTCGGCGGTCTTCTTGCCGATGCCCGGGATCTTCGTCAGCCGGCCCGACTCCTGCAGCGTGACCGCCTGCGCGAGCTCGGCGACGGAGAGGCCCGACAGCACGGCGAGGGCGGTACGGGCGCCGATGCCGGAGACGCGGGTCAGCTGGCGGAACGCGCGGCGCTCGTGCTCGGTGAGGAAGCCGAACAGCAGGTGCGCGTCCTCGCGCACGACGAGGTGCGTGTAGAGCGCAACCCGCTCGCCGTTGGCGGGCAGGTTGTAGAACGTGCTCATCGGCACGTCGACCTCGTAGCCCACGCCCTGCACGTCGAGCAGGATCTGCGGCGGATTGCGCTCGAGCAGGGTGCCGGTGAGTCGGCCGATCATCGTGACGATTATCGCACGCGACCCTTCGGGAAGCGTTGCGGCAGCCCCGCGGGAGTCGCGTCAGCCCGGCGGCAACGCCGCGAGGTACAGGCGCACCTCGGCCAGCGAGGCCATCACCATCGGCGCGCGGCCGGCGATCAGCGGTGGCGGTGCCGCCCGGTCGGGCACCATGATCGCGGACATGCCGGCGGCGAGTGCCCCGGCGAGTCCGGGTGCGGAGTCCTCGAGCACGAGGCAGGCCGCGGGCGGCACGCCGAGCCGCGCGGCCGCCTCGAGGAAGATGTCGGGGGCGGGCTTGCCGCGTGCGATCTCGTCGCCGCCCACCAGCGCCGCGAAGCGGGACAGCAGTGCAACGCGTTCGAGCTTCGCGCATGCCCGCGTCCGCCGCGTCGACGTTGCGACGGCGCGGGGCACGCGCTCGCGCTCCAGCCAGTCGACGAGCTCGTGCAGTCCCGGCTTCAGCACCAGGCCTTCGCGCTCGACCAGGTCGTCGTAGGCGCCGTGCCACGCGCCCATCAGCGTGTCGACCGGATAGCCCGGCCCGTGGTGCTCGAGGATCAGCGTGCGGCAGTCGCTGAAGGTGCGACCGACGAGCGACGGGTTCACCGCTGCGTCGAAGGCCACGCCCAGCTGGCGCGCCGCGACGAGCCACGCGCGCGCCGCGAGCGGCTCGGTGTCGAGCATGAGCCCGTCCATGTCGAAGAGCACCGCGCGCGGGCGGACGGCGAGAGCGGCGCTCACTGGAGTACCCTCCGCGCTGACGCGCTTCGGGCCTGATTCGCCCTCGGGACGGCCCTTCGGGCTCATCGCATCCGCCCGCGGCGTACGCTGCGTCCCGCTCCGGCCAGGCTCGCGAGTCCGGTCGTGGCGTGCGCGTGGCAGATGGCGGCGGCGAGCGCGTCGGCGGCGTCCTCCTGCGGCGCGCCAGGCAGCGCGAGAAGGTGCGTGACCATCGCCTGCACCTGCGACTTCGCGGCGCGGCCGCCGCCCACGACCGCCTGCTTGACCTGGCCTGCGGTGTACTCGGTCACGGGCATGCCTGCGAGTACCGCCGCCGCGATCGCCGCACCGCGCGCCTGGCCGAGCAGCAGCGTCGAGTTCGGGTTGACGTTGACGAACACCTTCTCGACCGCGACCTCGGTGGGACGCGACTCGGCGATCAGGAACGCGATGTCGCGCGCGATGACGCCGAGTCGCGTCGGCAGCGACCCGGCGCCGGCGCGGATGCAGCCGCTCGCCACGTAGGACAGGCGCTGCCCGCGCGCTTCGATGAGACCGTAACCGGTGACGCGCAGGCCCGGGTCGATGCCCAGGATGCGCCGAAGATTGGGGTCGGACTCCACTATTGCCTTGGACGTGCCGGGACCCGGCCTCACGGAAAGCGCGAAAGTAGGGTCAGACTCGACTTTCCGCTGACGCGGGTTGATCGCGCAAGTGTCCGGCGTGGAAAGTCGAGTCTGACCCTACTTTCGGGCTATTCGATCACGACGGCGGTGCCGCTCGCGCAGACCATCAGCATCGAGCCGCCCTGGCCGAGGGTCTCGTAGTCGAGGTCGACGCCGACGACGGCGTTCGCGCCCATCCGCTCCGCGTTCTCGCGCATCTCCGCGAGCGCGGTCTCGCGGGCACTTTGCAGCACGTTCTCGTACGCGCCGGCACGCCCGCCGACGATGTCGCGGACGCTCGCGAACAGGTCGCGGAAGATGTTGGCGCCGACAATCGCCTCGCCGCTCGCGATCCCGACATAGCGGGTGATGCGGCGCCCTTCGAGCGTGGGTGTGGTGCTGACGATCACGATGCGGCGCCCTCCGTCTCCTCGAGCACGGCCGAGGTGTAGACCTCCTGCACGTCGTCGACCGACTCGAGTGCGTCGAGGAGCTTCT
The DNA here is from genome assembly GCA_963765065.1 of uncultured beta proteobacterium. Classification (GTDB taxonomy): domain Bacteria; phylum Pseudomonadota; class Gammaproteobacteria; order Burkholderiales; family Casimicrobiaceae; genus VBCG01. Next base: position 1,055,549 of record CAVXVH010000020.1, read on the forward strand.
GCATCCGCTGCGCGTCCTCGCCGCGAAGCTCCACCTCGGTCGCCGGCTTCATCGTGACCTCGGCGAATTCGGGTGCGAGCCCGGCCTTGGCGAGCGCGTCCTTGACGGCGACGAAGTCGTACGGGCCGGTCACGACCTCGACGCTGCCGTCGTCGTTGGTGATCACGTCCTCGGCACCGGCCTCGATCGCCGCTTCCATCACGCGCTCCTCGCTCGTGCCCGGCGCGAACACGATCTGCCCGCAGTGCTTGAAGAGGAAGGCGACCGAGCCGTCGGTACCGAGGTTGCCGCCGTACTTGGAGAACGCGTGGCGGACGTCGGCGACGGTGCGCGTGCGGTTGTCGGTCATGCAGTCGACGATCACCGCCGCGCCGCCGATGCCGTAGCCCTCGTAGCGGATCTCCTCGTAGTTCACGCCCTCGAGCTGGCCGGAACCGCGCTTGATCGCGTTGTCGATCGTGTCCTTCGGCATGTTCTGCTCGCGCGCCTTGTCGGCGGCGAGCCGCAGCCGCGGGTTGGCGCCGATGTCGGCGCCGCCGAGGCGGGCCGCGACGGTGATCTCCTTGATGAGGCGCGTGAAGATCTTGCCGCGCTTCGCGTCGGCGGCGGCCTTCTTATGCTTGATGTTCGCCCACTTGCTGTGGCCGGCCATGGTCGATCGTCCTTCGGAGCCAATCGGAAATTATAGCGACCGCGTCAGAGCAGGCCCTGGTCGGCGAGGAACTTCTGCAGCACCGCGAGCCGGACGCCGGCGTCGTTGACCTCGAGCATGCTCTGCTTGATCGGCAGCGGCAGCGGCAGGAACTCGGCGAGGCGGTAGCCGACCCACGAGGCGTCGGCGTAGTCCTGCCGCGCCGGGAACTGGTGCGCGCCGACGCGCGACGCGATCAGCTCGAGCAGGCGGGCGAGCGGCGCGCGCGCGGCGTCCATCGCGACCGGCGGCTCGGCCGCGATCGGCACGACGTCGGCGACGACGAGCCCTGAGGCCTCGACCTCGTGCCGTTCCACTCTGAACCGGGTCGCGCCTTCCGCCGCGACGTGGAGGATCCCCAGCTGCGGCATGTCCCACGCCGTGATGCGCGCGAGCGTGCCGACCTGGGCGAACTCCGGCGCGGCGCCGGCGCCGGGGCGCGACACCTCGTCGCCGCGCGTGATCAGGCACACGCCGAACGGACGGTCCTCGGCGAGGCAGGTCTTGGTCATCGCGATGTAGCGCTGCTCGAACACCTTGAGCGGCAGCAGTCCGCCGGGAAACAGCACGGTGCGCAGCGGAAACAGCGGGATGCGCACGGTACCCTGGACTTGCCGCAGGCCAGGCAGCTTGAGCTTCACGCCGACGCGCCGCCGGGACCGGGTGCCACGCGCGACTCGCCCCAGCGGGGGCCGAGCGCGTGCGCGACGCCGAGCTGGTCGAGCACGCGCGCGACGACGAAGTCGACCAGCTCCGCAACCGTCTGCGGGCGATCGTAGAAGCCCGGCGCAGGCGGCAGGATCACGGCCCCTGCGCGGGCGAGCTTCAGCATGTTCTCGAGGTGGATCGCGGAGAGCGGGGTCTCGCGCGGCACGAGCACCAGGGGCCGCCGCTCCTTCAGCATGACGTCGGCGGCGCGCTCGATCAGGTTGTCGGCCAATCCGCCGGCAATCGCGCCGAGCGTGCCCATGCTGCACGGGCACACCACCATCGCGTCGGCCGGGTTCGAGCCCGAGGCGACCGGTGCCATCCAGTCCTCGCGGCCGAACACGTGGAGCCGGCCGGCACCGGCGCCGAAGCGAGCCGCGAGCGCGCGCTCCGCGTCGCCGGCCCGCGCCGGCAGCACCAGGTCGCACTCCTGCTTCGCGACGATCTGCGCCGCGGGCGAGTAGAGCAGGTACACGCGCACGCCCGCGCCGAGCAGGCATTCGAGCAGCCGCAGACCGAACGGCATCCCCGAGGCCCCGGTGAACGCCAGCGTGATCGTGGCAGGTGCAGCCGTCGATCGCACGCGCGTCACCGGTCGGGCGCGCCGCGGATCTCGCGATGGCGCTTCTGGACCTGGTAGCGGCCCTCGAATGCGGCGGCGAGGCGCTCGACGAAGTACACCGACCGGTGCTGGCCGCCGGTGCAGCCGATCGCCACGGTGAGGTAGTTGCGGTTGTCGCGCACGAACGCCGGCAGCCAGCGCGAGACGAAGCCCTGGATGTCGCCGTACATCTCCTCGACCTCGGGGACGCGTTCCAGGAACTCGATCACCGGCCGGTCGCGGCCGGTCAGCGGAGCGAGCTTCGGCTCGTAGTGCGGGTTGGGAAGGCAACGGACGTCGAAGACCAGGTCGGCGTCGAGCGGGACGCCGTGCTTGAAGCCGAACGACTCGAACAGGAGCGTGAGCCGCGAGGCGTCCACGCTCACGAAGTCCTTGATCCACGAGCGCAGCGCCGCGGCCGGGAGGTCGCTCGTGTCGAACACGAAGCCGAGGTCGCGGACGTCGGCGAGCAGGTGGCGCTCGTGGTCGATCGCCTCGGTCAGCGTGCGCGACTCGCTGGAGAACGGGTGCCGCCGGCGCGTCTCGGAGAAGCGCTTGACCAGGGTGTCGGTCTTCGCGTCGAGCATCAGGAAGCGGACGCTCCAGCCGGCTGCGCGCAGCACCGCCAGCGTGTCGCCGAGACTCGCGATGCCGTGGTCGGTGCGCAGGTCGAGCGTGACGGCGATGCGTTCCTGACCCGCGCGGCGCAGGTACTCGACCGTCTCGAGGATCAGCGGCATCGGCAGGTGGCTCGCGCTGTAGTAGCCCGAGTCCTCGAGCGCGGCGAGCGCCACGCCCTTGCCCGAGCCCGAAACGCCGCCGATGAGGATCAGGTCCATCGCCCGGGTCGCATCCGCCGCTTCGTCGTGACGGCTACCGCACGCCGTCGCCGCCGGACTCCATCAGCCGCTGCTGGCGGTCGATGAACTCCTTCGTGCTGTCGATGCCGCGCTGGTTCAGCACGAAGTTGCGCACTGCGGCCTCGACCAGCACGGCGAGGTTGCGGCCCGCCGCCACCGGGATCGTCACGCGGCGGATCGGCACGCCGAGCACCTCCTGGAACGTCGCGTCGACCTTGAGCCGGTCCAGCTCGGCGAAGCTCTCGTGGCTGTGGTCCTCGAGGTGCACGATGAGGCGCAGCAGCTTGCGCGGCCGGATCGCGGTTTCGCCGAAGATGGTGCGGATGTTGAGCACGCCGATGCCGCGCACCTCGAGGAAGTCCCGCAGCACGTCGGGGCACCGGCCCTCGACGGTGTCCGGCGAAATGCGATAGAGCTCGACGATGTCGTCGGCGACGAGGCCGTTGCCGCGCGAGATGAGCTCGAGCGCCAGCTCGCTCTTGCCGATCGCCGAGGCGCCGGTGATCAGCACGCCGAGCTCCAGCACGTCCAGGAACACGCCGTGCAGCGTCGTCGACTCGGCGAGCACGCGCGCGAGGTAGTAGCGGAACACGTCGACCAGGTGCGGCGACGGCTGCGGCGACGTGAGCAGCGGGACGTGCGCGGCGTTGCAGCGTTGCACGAGGTAGGGCGGCGGCGTTTCGCCGTTCGCGACGGCAGCCGCGATCAGCTCGCCGGCAAAGAGCCGGTCGATCGCGGCCCGGACCTCGTCTTCGGACAGCGCGGCCAGGTAGGCGATCTCGGCCGCGCCGAGGATCTGGATGCGGAACGGGTGGATGAAGTTCATGTGGCCGACCTGCCCCATGGTCGGCTTCAGCTCCGTGTCCCCGGCGAGCACGCGGTTGCCCCCCTGGCGACCGGCGCGCCAGGTGAGGTTGAGCCGCTCCCGGTTGTCCGAGAACAGGCGTTCGATGCTGACCTGACGCATGGGCGCGGTCGGGAACCCCGGGGGCAGCGATCAGCCGGCCGATTGCCAGTCGCGGATCACCGAGTACGCCTGTTCGGCGGTGGCCGACGCGGCGAGCCGTTCGCGGAACGCACGCTCCGAGAACATCTGCGCGAGCTCGGAGAGGATCTGCAGGTGGCGGTCGGTGGCGTGCTCGGGGACGAGCAGCACGAACACCTGCGCCACCGGGCGGCCGTCCGGCGCCTCGAAGGGAATGGGATTGGCGAGGCGCACGTACGCGCCGCGGGCTTCGGGCAGCCCCTTGAGCCGGCCGTGCGGGATGGCGATGCCCTGGCCCAGCCCGGTCGACCCCAGTTTCTCGCGCGCGGAGAGGCTCGCCACGACGGTGGCACGGGGCAGTCCCGTGTCGCGCTCGAGTACGTCGGCGACGGCCTCGAAGAGGCGCGCCTTGGTCGGTACGTCGACATCGAGGACGACGTTGCCGACCGGCAGGAGTTCGGCGATCTGGTTCATCCGCGTCGCGGGTGTGGGGAGCGTGCCCAAACGAAAAGGCGGGTGTCGGCTCGCCGACCCCGCCTGAGTCGCAGCCGGCCGATTATACGCCGGCTATTGGCCGCTGCCCTCGCTGCTCGCCGCCGACTGGCGCTTCACGCCGCCCCCGTCCGGGCGGTGCGCCGCGCGGATCTCCTTGTGCTTCAGCACCATCCGGTCGAGCTTGTCGGACAGGAGGTCGATCGCGGCGTACATGTCGCCGTCGACGGCCTCGGCATGCAGATCCTTGCCCCGCACGTGCACGTTCGCCTCGACCTTGCGCGCCAGCTTGTCGACCGAAAGCACGACGTTGACGTCGATCACGTGATCGAAGTGCCGGGTGATGCGGTCGAGCTTCGCCACGACGTAGTCGCGGATCGCCGGGGTGACGTCGAGGTGGTGTCCGGTGAGGGTCAGGTTCATCAGGCGCTCCATGGGGGCTGGCGGATTGCCGCGCGGCGGGATGGCAAGCAGGAGGCGCGGGGCCACGGGCCGTGCCGCCTTGGTTCAGTTTCTACGTTCTCGGTCGTCCGAGCAAGAGACGGGCCGGCGGCGTTCCGCTCACAGCGAACGGCGCAGGTTCACGGGCGGAATCTGCAGCGATTCCCGGTACTTGGCGATCGTGCGCCGGGCGACGAGGATGCCCTGTTCGCCCAGCACCTCGGCAATCCGGCTGTCGGTCAGCGGGGTCTTCGGGTCCTCGGCGCCGATCAGCTGCTTGATCAGCGCGCGGATGGCCGTTGCCGAAGCGGCGCCCCCGGTGTCCGTGGCGACGTGGCTGCCGAAGAAGTACTTGAGCTCGAAGGTGCCGCGGGGCGTCAGCATGTACTTCTGCGTCGTCACCCGCGAGATCGTCGATTCGTGCAGCTCGAGCATGTCGGCGATCTCGCGCAGCACCATCGGGCGCATCGCGACCTCGCCGTGCTCGAAGAACCGGCGCTGCCGCTCGACGATCGCCGAGGCGACGCGCAGGATCGTGTCGAAGCGCTGCTGCACGTTGCGGATCAGCCACTTCGCCTCCTGCAGCTGCGCGGTGAGCTGCTGGTTGGACGCGTCCCGGTTGCGGGTGAGGATGTCGGCGTAGATGCGGTTCAGCCGCAGCTTGGGCATCGCCGCGTCGTTCAGCGCCGCCACCCACTGGCCGCGGATCTTGCGCACGATGACGTCGGGGACCACGTAGGCCGCTTCCTCGCGCGCGAACGACGCGCCGGGGCGCGGGTTGAGCGTGCGCACCAGGTCGCGCACGCCGCGCACGCCGGCGTCGTCGGTGTGCAGCAGCCGCTTCAGCTTGGTGACGTCGCGATTGGCGAGCAGTGCCAGGTGCCCGTCGACGACCTTCAGCGCCTCGGTGCGCCACGGGGTGTCCGCGGGCATCGCCTTCAGCTGCAGGCGGAGACACTCGCTGCAGTCGCGCGCGCCGACGCCGACCGGCTCGAAGCTCTGCAGGAAGTTGAGCGCGATGCGGAGCTCGTCCGCGCCGAGCTCGGCGTCGGCCGGGAACATCTCCGCGATCTCCTCGAGCGTCGACGTGAGGTAGCCGTCCTCGTTGACCGCGTCGATCAGCGTCCCGACGATCTCGCGGTCGCGCCCGTCGAGGTTCAGGAGCGAGAGCTGCTCGAGCAGGTGGTCGCGCAGCGACGAGGTCGCCGCCTGCTGCGGGTAGAACTCGTCGTCCTCGGGCGGGGCGCCGCCGCCCCAGTCCGTGTCGGGGCTCGTGTAGTCGGCGACGTCCGACGGATCGGCCGCCTGGGTGACGTCGAGCGGGCGTTCCTCCGGCTCGTCGTCGCCGCCGCGGGACTCGTGTTCGGGCTCGGCCGGGCGCTCGCGCGTGGCGAGTGGGAACTCCTGGGGAGGCTCCTCCTCGCCCTCGGCCTCCTCCTTCTCCAGAAGCGGATTCTCCTGGAGCATCCGTTCCACCTCGGCGTTCAGCTCGAGCGTCGACAGCTGCAGCAGCCGGATCGACTGCTGCAGCTGCGGCGTCAGCGTGAGGTGTTGGGAGAGCTTGAGCTGGAGCGTCTGTTTCACTGTCGGGCCTGCGGTCTTCGCGCCTCGGCGAGCGTCGATCGCCCGCCGCAGCACCGGCCCAGGCTTGCGGACGCTTCGATGCTAGAGCCGGAAGTGCTCGCCGAGATAGACCTTTCGCACCGCCTCATTATAGACAATCTCGTCCGGCTTGCCCGAGGCCAGCACCCGGCCGTCGTTGATGATGTAGGCCCGGTCGCAGATGCCGAGCGTCTCCCGGACGTTGTGGTCGGTGATCAGCACGCCGATGCCGCGCTCCTTGAGGAAGCCGATGATGCGCTGGATGTCGAGCACGGCGATCGGGTCGACGCCCGCGAAGGGCTCGTCGAGCAGGATGAAGCGCGGCCGCGTGGCGAGCGCCCGGGCGATCTCGCAGCGCCGCCGCTCGCCCCCGGAGAGCGACACCGCGGGCGCGTCGGCCAGGTGCGCGATCGACAGGTCCTCGAGCAGCGCGTCCAGGCGGTTCGCGATCGCGTCCGGGTCGTCCTCCGAGAGCTCGAGGATCGAGCGCACGTTCTCGGCCACGGTGAGCTTGCGGAAGATCGAGGCCTCCTGCGGCAGATAGGACAGCCCCCGCCGCGCACGCTGGTGGATCGGCAGCCGCGACAGGTCCTCGCCGTCGAGCTCGATGCGCCCGCCGTCCGCGGCGACCAGCCCGACGATCATGTAGAAGCACGTGGTCTTGCCGGCGCCGTTCGGTCCCAGCAGGCCCACCACCTCGCTCGCGTGCACGTCGAGCGAGACGTCGTGGACGACGGTGCGCGATCCGTATCGCTTGCGCAACTCGGCGGCCGCGAGGGTCGTCATCGGAGCGCTCCGTGCGCGCGCCGCCGCGCGGCGCTCACTTGCGGCTCACTTCGCGGCCTTCGGGGCGAGCTCGCCGGAGGGCTTGAGCGGCAGCGGCGGCTCGGGCGGCTTCGCGGCGGCCTTGCCGTCCTTCGCCGGCGTCTTCGCGTCCTTCGCCTTCGCGGCGTCCTTGCCGTCGCCGCCGGGGCGCGGCAGGAACGAACCCTCGTTGCCCTCGCCGCTCTTCGGCTGGAACACGCCGCGCACGCGTGCGCCGGGACCGCTTTCGGGCGGCGCGGCGGCGGCATCCGGGCGGCCCTCCGCGCGGAACTGCTCGGTCTTGGCGTTGTAGTAGATGTAGTTGCTGCGGATCTCGTCCTGGCCGCGCTTCAGGAGCGCGCGGTCGAACAGCTCGAGCACCTCCTTCGCGCCGTCGTACTCGGCGCGCTGCGCGTGGCCCTCGAAGTATTCGTCGACGCCGTCGCGCTTCTGCCGGAAGGACAGCGGATTGCCGTGCGCCGTCGCCGACACCGAGTTGTCGGCGTTCTGCTTGAACACGATGCGGTCGGCACGGATCGTCATCGTGCCCTGCGTGATGACCACGTTTCCCGAGAGGTTGCCGATCTTGGTCTGGTAGTTGACGTCGCCCGAGTCCGCCGAGTAGTTGATCGGCTTGCCCTTGTCGGCGGCTTCGGCGCGGGCGTCGGGCGCCGCGGTCAGCGCGGCGGCGAGCACCGCGAGCGCGCACAGTGGTGCGAGTAGTGAGGTTCCCATCGGTCACTTGGCGAGGTTGCCCGGCTGCATGGTGCCGCGCACCTCGGATTTGAGCTTGAGCGTCTTGGACGCGTTGTCGAGGATCAGGCCGGTCGCGCGGATTATTCCACGCCCCTCGTCGATCGTCACCGGCTGGTCGGTCTGTGCCCGGTCCTGCTTCGGGATCACGTGCAGGAACTCGGTCGCGAGCGAGATGCGCGTGGCGTCGCCCGACTCCGGGCCCGCCTCGCGCGTCGCACGCACCGAGCCCTCGAAATACGCGTTCTCGCGATCGCCCGAGACCCGGGCGCGCTTCGCCTCGACCGTGAACGACGGCTGGCCGGGCCGCGTCACCGACAGCTTCGGCGCCTCGAACTCCATCGTGCCGTCATCCGGGTAGTGCCGCGCCACGGCAGCCGAAAGCGTCTGCGTCGGGCGGCCGTCGGCGTCGAGCTCGACCGCACGCACGCCTTCGGCGAACAGGTCCGGGTCGTGGCGCCCGCTGCCGTCGCGGCGCGGTCCGGGTTCGAGCACCTGCGCATCCAGCCAGTAGGTGAGCGCGGCCAGGCCCCCGAGCAGCAGCAGCGGCAGCCAGCCGGCGACGCGATCGAGCGAGCGGCGTGCGTTGCGCATGCGTTCAGCCGTCGCGGGCGGGCGCGCCGTGCGCGGCCTCGGCCCCGGCAAGCCGCGATTGCGCGGCGAGTATCAGCTCGGTGGCCTCGCGCACGGCGCCGGCGCCGCCGTCGCGGCGCGTGACGTAGTGCGCGTGGCGCTTCACCGCGTCGGGCGCGTGCGGCACGGTGAGCGCGAGACCGCACGCGGCCAGCAGCGGCACGTCGGGGAGGTCATCCCCCATGTGCGCACACGCCTCGGGCGGGACCCCGAGCTCCGCGCGGATGTGCTCCCACGGCGCCGTCTTCTGCTCCGCGCCGAGCGCCACGCGGTGGACTCCGAGAAGGTGCGCTCGATGGCGCACGGACTCGGCGTTGCTGCCGGTGATCCAGGCGACCGCGATGCCCGCGTGCTGCAGCATCTTCATCGCGAGGCCATCCTGGACGTGGTAGGCCTTGAACTCGCGGCCGTGGTCGTCGACGTAGATGCGGCCGTCGGTGAGCACGCCGTCGACGTCGAACGTGACGAGCCGCACGCCCCTCGCGCGGCGCAGGAGGTCCGCGTCCATCAGATCACTCTCGCTCGGAACAGGTCGTGCAGGTGCAGCGCGCCGACCAGCCGTTCGCGGCCGTCGACGACGAGCAACTGGGTGACCTTGGGTGCGCGCTCCATCGTCTCCACGCAGTCGATCGCGAGGCGCTCGGGTGCGATCCGCCGCGGCTCGCGGGTCATCAGGTCGGCTACGCGCGCGACGCGGAAGTCGACGCCGCGCTCGATCGCGCGGCGCAGGTCGCCGTCGGTGAAGATGCCGGCGACGCGAGCGTCGCCGCCGACGACCGCCGTCATGCCCATGCCCTTGCCGCTCATCTCGATCACGGCTTCCGCCAGCGTGGCCGAGGTGCTCACCGTCGGGACCGCGCTGCCGCTGCGCATCACGTCCTCGACGCGGGTGAGCAGCCGGCGGCCGAGCGAGCCCCCGGGATGCGAGCGCGCGAAGTCCTCGGCCGAGAACCCGCGGGCATCGAGGACGGCGATCGCGATCGCGTCGCCGAGCGCGAGCGCCGCGGTCGTGCTCGCCGTCGGGGCGAGGCCCAGCGGGCAGGCCTCGGCGTCGACCGCGGCGTCGAGGTGCACGTCGGCCGCCTGGGCGAGCGAGGACTGCTCGTTGCCGGTGATGGCGACGAGGTGCGCCCCCTCGCGGCGCAGGTGCGGCGCGAGCATGACGAGCTCGTCGGTCTCCCCGGAGTTCGACAGCATGATCACCACGTCGTCCGGCGTGATCATGCCGAGGTCGCCGTGGCCGGCCTCGGCCGGATGCACGAAGAAGGCGGGCGTGCCGGTGGAGGCGAGCGTCGCCGCGAGCTTGCGGGCGATGTGCCCCGACTTGCCGATGCCCGACACCACCACGCGCCCGCGGCAATTGAGCACCATGCCCACGGCGGCGACGAACGCCGCGCCGAGCTTCGTGCCGAGCGTCGCGATCGCCCGCGCCTCGGTGTCGAGCACGTCGCGCGCGAGTGCGAGCGCGCGCGGCGCGTCGACGGGCAGCAGCGGCGGATGCCGGTCGTTCATCCTGTGCAGTATAGCGCCCGGCCCGTGCGCCGCCGGTCCCGGGCGGCGCGGGTTCCGTGCTAGATTGGAGTGGCTTCGACGCGCCTCGCGCGTACGCTCGAATCGACGATGAACGCGACGCTCGCCACGATCCTCGTCCTGCTCGGCGCGTCGGTCGTGGTCGTGGTCGTCGCGCGGCTCGCGCGGCTGCCGCCGATCCTGGGCTACCTCGTTGCCGGCGTGCTGGTCGGCCCGCACGTGCTGGGCTGGGTCGAGGACAGCGCGTCGATCCGCCACCTCGCCGATTTCGGCATCGTGTTCCTGATGTTCTCGCTGGGGCTCGAGTTCAGCCTGCCCCAGCTCGTGTCCATGCGGCGCGCGGTGTTCGGGCTGGGGCTCGCCCAGGTCGCGATCACGACGCTCGCCGGGCTCGTCGCGCTGCCGCTCGCCGGCTTCGGCTGGCGCGAAGGCCTCGTGCTGGGTGGGGCGTTGGCGATGAGCTCGACCGCGATCGTCTCGAAGATGCTGACCGAGCGCATGGAGCTCGCCACGCCGCACGGCCGCGACGTGATCGCGATCCTGCTGTTCCAGGACCTGGCGGTGGTGGCCTTCCTGATCGTCATTCCGGCGCTCGCGCGCGAGGCGATGAGCCTGCCCGCGGCGCTCGGGCTCGCCGCGTTCAAGGGCGCCGTCGCGCTGCTCTTGATCCTGCGCTTCGGCCAGAAGCCGATGCGGGCCTGGTTCCACCTGGTCGGCCGCCAGCGCTCCTCCGAGCTGTTCATGCTCAACGTGCTGCTGGTGACGCTCGGTCTCGCGACGCTCACCGAGGCGGTGGGACTGTCGCTGGCGCTCGGCGCGTTCCTCGCCGGGATGCTGATCGCGGAGACCGAGTACCGGATGCAGGTCGAGGAGGACATCAAGCCGTTCCGCGACGTGCTGCTGGGACTGTTCTTCGTCACCGTCGGCATGGGCCTCGACCTCGAGCTGGTGCTCGCGCAGTGGCCGTTCGTGCTGCTGCTGCTCGGCGTGCCGGTGGCGTTCAAGCTGGCGCTGATCGTCGCCCTGGCGCGCGTCTTCGGCGCGCCGCTGTCCTCGGCGATGCGCACCGGCTTCTACCTCGCGCAGGCGGGCGAGCTCGCGCTGGTGATGCTCGCGCTCGGGACCGAAGTGAAGCTGCTGCCGCCCGCGCTCGTCCAGGTCGTGCTCGCCTCCATGGTGCTGTCGATGCTCGCCGCGCCGCTCGTCATCCAGTTCGCCGAGCCGATCGTGCGCAAGCTCACCGCCAACGACTGGCTGGCGCGGGCGACGCAGATCACCGCGATCGCCTCGACGTCGCTCGCGCGCCAGGAGCACGTGCTGGTGTGCGGCTACGGCCGCAGCGGCCAGAATCTGGCGCGGCTGCTCGAACGCGAGAAGATCGCGTTCGTGGCGCTCGACAACGACTCGCAGCGGGTGCGCGAGGCGGCCGCCGAGGGCTCGTCGGTGGTGTTCGGCGATGCCGGACGCCGCGAGGCGCTGATCGCCGCGGGCGTGCTGAAGGCCAGCGCGGTGGTGGTCACGTTCGCCGACACCCATGCCGCCCTGCGCATCCTGGGGCACGTGCAGGCGCTGCGGCCCGACCTGCCGGTCATTGTGCGCACCGTCGACGATGCCGACCTCGACCGGCTGGTCAAGGCCGGCGCGACCGAAGTGGTGCCCGAGGTGCTGGAGGGCAGCCTGATGCTCGCCTCGCACGCGCTGCTCGTCCTCGGCGTGCCGCTGAACCGGGTGCTGGCACGCATCCGCGCGATCCGGGAGGAGCGCTACAGCCTGTTCCGCGGCTTCTACCACGGCGCGACCGACGCCACCGACGGCGCGGAGAACCTGCAGCCGCGGCTGCACTCGGTGCTGCTCGGCGAGCGCGCGGCCGCGGTCGGCAGGACGCGCTCCGAACTCGGACTCGCCGGCTGGATCGAGGTGACGGGGGTGCGCCGGCGCGGCATGCCGTCGCGGCTTCCGGAAGCCGACTTCCGCTTCGAAGCGGGCGACGTCGTCGTGCTGCTCGGCCGGCCGAAGGAGATCGCGCTCGCCGAGGCGCGGCTCCTGGAGGGCTGATCGCATGCAATCCACTTCACGGCCGGCAGCCGCCGTCGCCCTGTCCGGCATCACGCGACGCTTCGGCAGCGTCCAGGCACTGGACGGCATCGATCTCGTCGTCGAGCCGGGCGAGTTCTTCGGCCTGCTGGGGCCCAACGGCGCGGGCAAGACGACGCTGATCTCGATTCTCGCGGGACTCACGCGCGCCGACCGCGGTACCGCGCGCGTGATGGGAAACGACGTCGTCGCCGACTACCGCAAGGCGCGGCGCGCCCTCGGCGTCGTGCCGCAGGAGCTGGTGTTCGATCCGTTCTTCACCGTGCGCGAGACGCTCACCTTCCAGGCCGGCTACTTCGGACTGTCCGACGTCGACGACTGGATCGACGAGATCCTCGCCCACCTCGACCTCACGTCGAAGGCGGATGCCAACATGCGCTCGCTCTCCGGGGGCATGAAGCGCCGCGTGCTCGTCGGACAGGCGCTGGTCCACAAGCCGCCGGTGATCGTGCTCGACGAACCCACCGCGGGCGTCGACGTGGAGCTGCGGCGCAGCCTGTGGGCGTTCGTGCGCAAGCTGAACCGCGACGGCCACACGATCATCCTCACCACGCACTACCTGGAGGAGGCCGAGGCGCTGTGCGGCCGCATCGCGATGCTCAAGGCCGGCCGCGTCGTCGCGCTCGACACCACGCAGAACCTGCTGTCGCAGTTCGCCGGGATCACCGCGCGGCTCGTCATCGACCGGCTGCCGTCGGCGTGGTCCGGCCGCGACTTCCGCCGCGAGTCGGGGGCGTTCCACGTCGCGCTTGCGAGCTACGCGGAGCTCGAGCAGCTGCTTGCGGACCTGCGCGCCGAGGCCATCGCGATCGAGTCGCTCGCGCTCGCCGAGACCGACCTCGAGCAGGTGTTCCTGCGCATCATGAAAGGGGAGGGCGCCGCGGCGCCCGCGGGGGTACGCTGATGCGGACGCACGAGGGCACCGGTTGGATCACGCTGCTGCGCAAGGAGCTGCTGCGCTTCTGGAAGGTCTCCTTCCAGACGATCGCCGCGCCCGTGCTGACCTCGCTCCTCTACCTGCTGGTCTTCGCGCACGTGCTCGAGTCGCACGTCGCGGTCTACGACGGCGCGGTGGGCTACACCGCGTTCCTCGTGCCCGGCCTCGTGATGATGGCGGTGCTGCAGAATGCGTTCGCGAACTCGTCGTCGTCGCTGATCCAGTCGAAGATCACCGGCAACCTGATCTTCGTGCTGCTGCCGCCGCTCTCGCCCGGGGAACTGTTCGCCGCCTACGTGCTGGGCGCGATGGTGCGCGGCCTCGTCGTCGGGCTCGGCGTGTTCCTGGTCACGCTCTGGTTCGCGCCGTCGGTGCTCGCGATGCCGTTTCCGTGGTGGGCGCTCGCCTTCGCGGCGCTGGGCAGCGCGATCCTCGGCACGCTCGGGCTGATCGCGGGCATCTGGGCCGAGAAGTTCGACCAGCTGGCCGCGTTCCAGAACTTCATCGTCCTGCCGGCGACGTTCCTGTCCGGCGTGTTCTACTCGATCCACTCGCTGCCGCCGTTCTGGCAGGCCGCCTCGCACCTCAATCCCTTCTTCTACATGATCGACGGGTTCCGCTACGGCTTCTTCGGCCGCTCGGACGTCTCGCCGTGGCTGTCGCTGGCCGTGGTCGCGGGCTTCTGCGCCGCGCTCACCGCGCTGACGCTCGCGCTGCTCGCGCGCGGGTGGCGGCTGCGCACGTGACGCGGGAGGTCGGGCACGCGCGGGGCATCCGGTACCATGGGCACCTTCGGCTCGTCGGATGCCCTCGCCATGCACGAAACCCCCGCCGTCAATCCCGACTCGATCAGGGCATCGATCGCGGCCGCGCTCGCCTGTGACGAGCTCAAGGTCCGCGGAGACGGCCACCACTTCGAGGCGCTGGTCGTCTGCGCCGCGTTCGAGGGCAAGTCCCGCGTGGCGCGGCACCAGCTGGTCTACGCGGCACTCGGCGACCGCATGCGCGAGGAGATCCACGCGCTGTCGATGCTGACGATGACGCCGGCCGAGTTCGCCGCGACCCGCGCGCAGTCGCAGCAGTGAAGCGATGAGCCCGAGGGCGACTCCGAACCGAAGCGCGTTGGCGCGGAGCACCGTCAAGTGACCTTCGCCGCGCCACGATTCGCCCGCGGTTTGCCACGATCCCGTCCCGGCCTTGACCCGATGGAGGGGTCAGGCTGCGCGCATGGACACGATCGAACTCGACTTCGCGCCGGCGCCTGCCGTCGCGTTCCCTCGCCCGCGCGCTGAGCGGCGCGCAGAACCCTCCCACCCGATGGACAAGCTGGTCATCGAAGGCGGTGCGCGTCTGTCCGGCACGATCGGCGTGTCGGGTGCGAAGAATGCCGCGTTGCCGATCCTGTGCGCTTCGCTGCTCGCGCCGGAGCCGCTCGTGCTCGCCAACGTCCCGCAGCTGAACGACGTGCGCACGATGCGCACGCTGCTCGCGCAGATGGGTGTGGCGTGCGAGTTCGACGGCGACCGGCTGACGCTCGACGCCAGCCGCATCGACTGGCCGCTCGCGCCCTACGAGCTTGTCAAGACGATGCGCGCGTCGATCCTCGCGCTGGGGCCGCTCGTGGCCCGCTGCGGCGAGGCGCGCGTGTCGTTGCCCGGCGGTTGCGCCATCGGGCTGCGGCCGGTCGACCAGCACGTGAAGGGCCTGCAGGCGATGGGCGTCGAGATCGACCTCGAGCACGGCTACATCGCCGCGCGGGCGCGGCGTCTCGTCGGCACCCGGTTCGTGTTCGACGTGGTGACGGTCACCGGCACCGAGAACCTGATGATGGCGGCGACGCTCGCCGAGGGCCAGACGGTGCTCGAGAACGCTGCGCGCGAGCCGGAGGTGGTCGACCTCGCCCGCTGTCTCGTCGCGATGGGCGCGCGCATCGCGGGTGCGGGCACCGACCGCATCGTGATCGACGGGGTCGACGCGCTGCACGGCGCTTCGCACCGGATCATGCCGGACCGCATCGAGACCGGCACGTTCGCGGCCGCCGTCGTGGCGACCGGTGGCGACGTCACGCTCGAGGGCGCGGCGTGCGATGCGCTCGACGCCGTGCAGGACAAGCTGCGCGAGGTCGGCGCGACGATCGAGGTCGAGGGGTCGACGATGCGCGTGCGCCGCGACGGACCGCTCGCGGCGTTCAATGTGCGCACCGCGCCGTTCCCGGGCTTCCCGACCGACATGCAGGCGCAGATGATGGCGCTGGCGTCGGTGGCGCAGGGGACGAGCGTGATCACCGAGACGATCTTCGAGAACCGGATGATGCACGTGCAGGAGCTCGTGCGCCTCGGCGCGGACATCGAGGTCGAGGGCAACGCCGCGATCGTGCGGGGCGTGCCGAGACTCGCCGGCGCCACCGTGATGGCCACCGACCTGCGCGCTTCCGCGTGTCTCGTCATCGCCGGCCTGATCGCCGAAGGAGAGACGACGATCGACCGCATCTATCACCTCGACCGCGGCTACGAGCGGATCGAGCAGAAGCTGGCCGGCATCGGTGCGCGCGTGCGGCGCGTGAAGTAGGGACCGGGCGGGCGGACGTGGGCACGATCCCCGACTCGCCACTCGGTCGCGCGACGCACTATCCCGACGCCTACGATCCGTCGCTCCTCTATCCGGTCGAGCGCGCGCCGCAGCGCGAGGCCCTGGGCCTCGCAGGCGACCTGCCGTTCGCGGGCGCCGACCACTGGACCGCGTGGGAGGTGGGCTGGCAGGACCACGAGCAGCGCCCGCGCGCGGGCGTCGCGCGCTTCGCCGTGCCGTGCGAATCGCCGCGCATCGTGGAATCGAAGTCGGTGAAGCTCTGGCTCGCCTCGGTGAATCACGCGGTCTTCGCGAGCCCCGAGGACCTCCGTCAGGCACTCGCCCGCGATCTCTCGGTGGCGACCGGAGCGCGGATCGACGTCGGCGTGGACCTGCCCGAGGCGTGGGGCAGGCACGCGCGCCACGCTCTTGCGGGGACGACGATCGACGACGAGCCGCCGGCGTCCTCCCCGACGGCGCCCGATGCGGCACTGCTCCGCGCGGGGACGGAACCGATGGACGAGACGCTGGTCACGCACGGCTTCCGCTCCGTGTGTCCCGTCACGGGGCAGCCGGATTATGCGAGCGTCGCGATCGCCTACCGCGGCCCGCGCCTCGACCGTGCGGCGCTCGCCGCGTACCTGTTCGGCTATCGCCTGCATCCGGGCTTCCACGAGCACTGCGTCGAGCGCATCTTCACCGACATCGCGCGCAGCTGCCGGCCCGGGTCGCTGCGCGTCGAGGCGCGCTTCACCCGCCGCGGAGGCGTCGACATCAATCCGGTGCGTGCAACCTCCGGCATGCCGCTCGCGCCCTCGGCGCCGACCTTTCGGCAGTAGGCGGCCGCGCTGCGGGCCGCGCGCGCGGGAGCGGCAGCCCCGGACTGATAGAATCGGCGTCCGTTCCCCCCCCGGAATCGAAGCCGTGCCCGGCGTCGCCATTGCCCTCTCGAAGGGCCGCATCCTCGACGAAACGCTGCCGCTCCTCGCGCGTGCCGGCATCGTGCCGGCCGAGGATCCCGAGACGTCCCGCAAGCTCGTCCTCGGCACCAATCGCCCGGGGGTCTCGCTCGTGATCCTGCGCGCCCAGGACGTCCCGACCTACGTCGAGTACGGCGCGGCCGACCTGGGCGTCGCCGGCAGGGACGTGCTCCTCGAGCACGGCAGCGAGGGCCTCTATCAGCCGCTCGACCTCGGCATCGGCCGCTGCCGGCTCGTCGTCGCCACGCGCCGCGGCTACGACTGGGCCGGCACCGTGCAGCGCGGCGCGCGCATCCGCGTCGCCTCGAAGTACGTGCGCATCGCGCGCGAGCACTTCGCCGACAAGGGCATGCACGTCGACCTGATCAAGCTGTACGGCTCGATGGAGCTCGCGCCGCTGGTCGGCCTGGCCGACGCGATCGTCGACCTCGTGTCGACGGGCAATACGCTCAAGGCCAACGATCTGGTGACGGTCGAGGACATCGCGCCGATCACCGCGCGGCTCGTCGTCAACCCGGCATCGCTGAAGCTGAAGCGCGCGACGGTGAAGCCGCTGGTCGATGCGCTCGCCGCGGCGGTCGCCGCGCAGGCCCCGGCGGGAGCGACCGCATGAACGCGCCGCTCGCGCTGTCGCTGCGCCGCCTGGACACGACGGCGCCCGGCTTCGACGCCGAGTTCGACCGGCTCACCGCCTTCGAGGCGGCGCAGGACCCGGCGGTGGACGCCGCCGTCGCTGCGATCGTCGCCGACGTCCGTGCGCGCGGCGACGCGGCGGTGCTCGAGTACACCGCCCGCTTCGACAGGGTGCGGGCGGAGCGTGTCGCCGACCTCGAGATTTCCCCGACCGCGATGCGCGAGGCCTTCGAGGCGCTGCCGGCGGCGCAGCGCGACGCGCTCGCCGCCGCGGCGTCCCGAGTGCGCGCGTACCACGAGCACCAGAAGGCGGCGTCGTGGAGCTTCCGCGAGGCGGACGGCACCGAGCTCGGGCAGCGCGTGACACCGCTCGATCGCGTCGGCCTCTACGTCCCCGGCGGCAAGGCGGCCTACCCGTCGTCGGTGCTGATGAACGCGATCCCCGCGCACGTAGCCGGCGTTGCCGAGATCGTGATGGTGGTGCCCGCGCCGGACGGCGTGCGCAACCCGCTGGTGCTCGCGGCCGCGCACCTCGCCGGCGTGTCGCGCGCCTTCACGATCGGCGGTGCGCAGGCGGTCGCGGCGCTCGCCTACGGCACGGCAACGGTTCCCGCGGTGGACAAGATCTGCGGCCCGGGCAACGCGTATGTCGCTGCGGCCAAGCGCCGGGTGTTCGGCACCGTCGGCATCGACATGGTGGCGGGCGTCTCCGAGATCCTGGTAATTGCCGACGCGACCGCCAATCCGCGGTGGGTGGCGATCGACCTCTTCTCGCAGGCGGAACACGACGAGCTCGCGCAGGCGATCCTGGTCTCGCCCGACGCGACGCTGATCGACGCGGTCGCGTGCGAGGCCAACGCGTGGATCGCGGAAATGCCGCGCGCACCGATCATCGCGGCCTCGTTCGCGAACCGGGGCGCGCTGGTGAAGGTGCGCGACCTCACCGAGGCCTGCGCGATCGCCAACCGCGTCGCGCCCGAGCACCTCGAGCTCGCGGTCGCCGACCCCGACGCGCTGCTGCCGCAGATCCGCCACGCCGGCGCGATCTTCGTCGGCCACCACACCTCCGAGCCTCTCGGCGACTACTGCGCGGGACCGAACCACGTGCTGCCCACCGGCCGCACCGCGCGCTTCTCGTCGCCGCTCGGCGTCTACGACTTCCAGAAGCGCTCGAGCGTGATCCGCGTCTCGCCGCAAGGCGCGCGCACGCTCGGCGCGATCGCGTCGACCCTCGCGCACGGCGAGGGCCTCGTCGCCCACGCCCGCGCCGCCGAGGCGCGCCTCGCGGACGCCAAGCCGTGAATGATCCGCGCCCCATTCCGGTTGCGGCACCGGCCGCAGAGGTGCTGCGCCGCGTGCAGCGTGTGGTGCGGCCCGAGGTCCTCGCCCAGTCGGCGTACCGCGTCGAGAGCACCGAGGGCTTCGTGCTGCTGCACGCGAACGAGAGCCCGCGTCCGCTGCCGGCGGAGCTCCGCGCGCGCGTGGCCGAGGCGGTCGCGGGGGTCGCGCTCCATCGCTACCCGGACGGGGCCGGTACCGCGGTCAAGGCTGCGCTCGCCCGCGCGTTGCCGCTGCCCGAGGGCGCGGCGCTGATGCTCGGCAACGGGTCCGACGAGCTGATCCAGATCCTCACCACGGCGGTCGCGCGCGCGGCAGCGACGGTGCTCGCCCCGTCCCCGACCTTCGTGATGTACCGCGCCTACGCGATGCACGCCGGCGCGCGCTACGTCCCGGTGCCGCTTGCCGACGACTTCCAGGTGGACGAGCGTGCGATGCTCGCCGCGATCGAGCGGGAACGCCCGGCGCTGGTCTGGCTCGCGAGCCCGAACAATCCGACCGGCCGCGCGGTGCCCGTCGGGACGATCGAGCGGATCGTCGCCGCCGCGCCCGGGGTCGTCGCGGTCGACGAGGCTTACGCCGACTACGCGGACGGGACGCTCGTGCCGCGCGTGATGGAGTTCGCCAATCTGGTCGTGCTGCGCACGCTCTCGAAGATCGGCTTCGCGGGCGCGCGGCTCGGCTACGCGATCGGTCACCCGGCGTGGATCGCCGAGATGGACAAGGTGCGCTCGCCGTACAACGTCAACGCGCTGACGCAGGCCGTCGTGCCGGTGCTGCTCGGGGCCGCCGACGTGTTCGCCGCGCAGATCGCGTCGGTGAAGAGCGAGCGCGCGCGGCTCGCGGGGGCGCTTGCGGCCGTGCCCGGTTACGCGGTGATCCCGAGCGACGCCAACTTCCTGCTCGTGCGCGTGCCCGATGCGCCGCGCGTTGCCGCCGAACTGCGTGCCGCGGGCGTGCTGGTCAAGAACCTGCACGGCCACCATCCGCTCACGACGCACTGCCTGCGGATCACCGTCGGCACGCCTGCCGAGAACGACACCCTCCTGCGCGCGCTCGCCGCCCGACCATGAACGCTCCCGCTCCCGCCACGCGCACCGCATCGGTGCAGCGCGACACCGCCGAGACCCGCATCGCCGTCGAATGGAACCTCGACGGCGCGGGCCGCGCGAGCCTCGCCACCGGCGTGCCGTTTCTCGACCACATGCTCGACCAGGTCGCGCGGCACGGCATGACCGACCTCGCGGTGCGCGCCGAGGGCGATCTGCACATCGACGCGCACCACACGGTCGAGGACGTCGGCATCACGATGGGGCAGGCGTTTCGCCAGGCGGTGGGCGACAAGTCGGGACTCGTCCGCTACGGCCACGCCTACGTGCCCCTCGACGAGGCGCTCGCTCGCGTGGTCGTCGACCTGTCGGGCCGGCCGGGACTCGAGTTCCACGTGCCGTTCACGCGCGCGATGATCGGCACGTTCGACGTCGACCTGGTGCACGAGTTCTTCCAGGGCTTCGCCAATCACGGGCTGGTCACGCTGCACGTCGACGGACTGCGCGGGCAGAATGCGCACCACCAGGCCGAGACGGTGTTCAAGGCCTTCGGACGGGCGCTGCGGATGGCCGTCGCGCGCGATCCGCGCGCCGCGGGCGTCGTGCCGTCGACCAAGGGCAGCCTCTGACGGCGGACCGCACGTCGGAATCCGTTGCCATGAGTGTGATCGCGGTCGTCGACTACGGGATGGGCAACCTGCGCTCGGTCGCGAAGGCGCTCGCGCACGTCGCGCCGGAACGCGAGATCGTCGTGTCCGGCGACCCGGCGGTCATCCGCGCGGCGGAGCGCATCGTGCTTCCCGGGCAGAGCGCGATGCCCGACTGCATGCGCTGCCTGCACGACAGCGGGCTTGCCGGCGTCGTACGCGACGTGCTCGGCGACCGCCCGTTCCTCGGCATCTGCCTCGGCCTGCAGATGCTCTTCGACGCGAGCGAGGAGGGGCCCACCGCCGGGCTCGGCGTGCTGCCGGGCCGCGTCGTGCGCTTCCGGGACACGGCGATGCGCACCGCGCGTGGCGAGCGGCTCAAGGTGCCGCACATGGGCTGGAGCCCGGTGCACCAGACGCGGGCACACCCGCTCTGGCAGGGCATCGCCGACGGGACGCGCTTCTACTTCGCCCACAGCTTCCATCCCGTTCCGGACGACCCGGCGCTCACCGCGGGCACCACCGAGTACCCGACGCCGTTTACTTGCGCGATTGCGCGGGCTACTATTTTTGCCGTGCAGTTCCACCCGGAAAAGAGCCACCGCGCCGGACTGCAGCTGCTTGCCAATTTCGTGAACTGGGACGGGCGCGCCTGACCGCGCGAAGCGTTCCAGGGGACCGCGCGCCGCGCGGCCCCGTACGACCCCTCGAAGTCACGCCCACGCCATGCAGATCATTCCCGCGATCGACATCAAGGACGGCAACTGCGTTCGCCTGAGGCAGGGCGAGATGCACACGGCCACCGTGTTCTCCGAGGATCCGGCGGCGATGGCCCAGCACTGGCTGGAGCAGGGCGCGAAGCGGCTGCACCTCGTCGACCTGAACGGCGCGGTCGCCGGCGTCCCGAAGAACGAGCTCGCGATCCGGGAGATCACCGCCGTCGTGGGCGAGGAGATCCCGGTGCAGCTCGGCGGCGGCATCCGCGACCTCGACACCATCGAGCGCTACCTCGACGACGGCATCAGCTACGTCGTGATCGGCACCGCGGCCGTCAAGAACCCCGGCTTCCTGCACGACGCCTGCTACGCGTTCCCGGGGCACATCATCGTCGGCCTGGATGCCCGCGACGGCAAGGTCGCGACCGACGGCTGGTCGAAGATGACCGGCCACGACGTCGTCGACCTCGCGCGCAAGTTCGAGGACTACGGCGTGGAGGCGATCATCTACACCGACATCGGCCGCGACGGCATGATGACCGGCGTGAACATCGAGGCGACCGTGCGGCTCGCGCGCGCGATCAAGGCGCCGGTGATCGCGTCGGGGGGGATCGCCTCGCTCGCCGACATCGAGGCGCTGGCGAAGCACGAGGCCGATGGCATCATCGGCGCGATTGCCGGTCGCGCGCTCTACGAGGGCACGTTCGGATTCCGGGATGCGCAGAAGGCGGCCGGTCCGGTTGACAGCTGGCAGTTGGCAGCTGACAGTGGTCGGCGCGCGTCCACCGGACACTCCGGTCCACTGTCAACGGTCAACTGACTCCTGATGCTCGCCAAGCGCATCATCCCCTGCCTGGACATCGCGGAAGGCCGCGTGGTCAAGGGCGTGAACTTCGTCAACCTGCGCGACGCGGGCGACCCGGTGGAGGTCGCGCGTCGCTACGACGAGCAGGGCGCCGACGAGCTTGCGTTCCTCGACATCCGGGCCAGCGTCGAGACGCGCGGCCTGCTCTACGACATGATCGGGAAGGTCGCCGACCAGGTGTTCATTCCCCTCACCGTCGGGGGAGGCGTCAACTCGGTCGACGACATCCGCGCGCTCCTCAACGCCGGCGCCGACAAGGTGAGCATCAACACCGCCGGCGTGGGCAATCCCGACCTGTTCGGAGAGGCCGCGGCACGCTTCGGATCGCAGTGCATCGTTGCGGCGATCGACGCGAAGCAGTGCGCCGTCGACGCCTGGCAGGTCTACATCCACGGCGGCCGCACGCCCACCGGCATCGACGCGGTGGCCTGGGCGGCCGAGGTCGTGGAACGCGGCGCCGGCGAGATCCTGCTCACCAGCATGGACCGTGACGGCGCGCGGTCCGGCTTCGACCTGAAGCTCACGCGTGCTGTGGTGGAAGCGGTGGACGTTCCCGTGATCGCCTCGGGGGGTGTCGGCCGGCTCGCCGACCTGGTCGACGGCATCGCGGTCGGCGGCGCCGACGCGGTGCTCGCGGCGTCGATCTTCCACTACGGCGAGTACACGATCGGGCAGGCGAAGGCGGCGATGAAGGCCGCCGGCATCGAGGTCCGGGACTGACCACACGGGATGAGCTACCTCGACCAGATCCGCTGGAACGCGGACGGGCTCGTGCCCGCGATCGCGCAGGAGGCGCACAGCGGCCGCGTGCTCACGCTCGCCTGGATGAATCGCGAGGCGCTTGCCGCGACCGTCGACACCGGCTTCGCGCACTACTGGTCGCGTTCGCGCCGCAAGCTCTGGAAGAAGGGCGAAGCCTCCGGCCACGTGCAGACGGTGCGCGAGATCCGGCTCGATTGCGACGACGACGCGATCCTGCTCCGGGTGGATCAGGGCGGCGGCATTGCCTGCCACACCGGGCGTGAACATTGCTTCCACAAGCGCTATGGCGACGGTCGCTGGCTGGACGCCGACCCGGTGCTGAAAGACCCTCAGGCGATCTACGGCCATGACCCTACCTGACCCGGCACTCGCGGGCGTGCTCGCCGAGGTGGCGGCAACGATCGAATCGCGCAAGGACTCCGAGCCCGCCGGCTCCTACGTGGCGTCGCTGTTCGCGCGCGGCGGCGACGCGATCCTGAAGAAGATCGGCGAGGAGGCCACCGAGGTCGTGATGGCCGGCAAGGACGCCGATCCCTCGAAGATCACGTACGAGGTCGCGGACCTCTGGTTCCACTGCCTCGTGCTGCTCGCGCGGCACGGCCTTTCACCCGACGACGTGCTGCGCGAACTGGCCCGCCGTCACGGCAAGTCCGGCCTGGCCGAAAAGGCCTCGCGGCGGCGCTAGCCGCGCTCGGGTAGCCGGGACCCGGGCGTGGTGGGGATGCGGCATGCGCCGGGCCCCATCCGGATGGCTTTACAATGACGCCGGTCGCCACGCGGTGCGCCTCGAGGTCCGGGGCGGGGCGGGCGGTGACGATCGGCACCGACGAACCGGACGCGCTCAAGGCGGCGATCGACGCGCGGTTGGCCGCGCGCGGTCGCTGAGGAAACGGCATGCTGCAGGACCCGAACTGCATTTTCTGCAAGATTGCTCGCGGGGAGATCCCGAGCCGCAAGGTCTACGAGGACGATGCGATCGTCGTCTTCCACGACATCAGCCCCATTGCGCCGGTGCACCTGCTCATGATTCCGAAGGTCCACGTCGCGACGCTCTATGAGACGACCGGCGTGCACGAGCCGGTGCTGGGGCGGATGATGGCCATCGCGGGCCGGGTGGCCAGGGAGCAGGGCGCGACCGACGGTTTCCGCACGATCGTGAACACGGGCCGGGTCGGCCGGCAGGAAGTGATGCACGTCCACATCCACGTGATCGGAGGACCGGACCCGCTGGGCCCGATGATCGTGCGGAAGGGATCACAAGGAGACTGACATGGGATCGTTTAGCATCTGGCATTGGCTGATCGTGCTGCTCGTCGTGGTGCTGATCTTCGGCACGAAGAAGCTGCGCAACATCGGCCAGGACCTGGGCGGCGCCGTCAAGGGCTTCAAGGAAGGCATGAAGACCGGCGACGACGCGGCCACCGCCGGCAAGGAATCCGAGCCCTCGCAGATCGCCGGGCGCACGATCGAGGGCGAGGTCAAGAAGGAATCCTCGACCAGGACCTGACGCTCGCGCGCCCACCGGCCGAGCGGTCGTCTCCCGACGCGACTGCACCGGCTGGCCGCGAGCCCGTCCCGACTGGCGTCGTGCCTGCGTATCGCTCCCGCCCCCGATGTTCGATATCGGCTTCTCCGAACTGACGCTCATCGCCGTCGTGGCGCTGATCGTGCTCGGCCCCGACCGACTGCCCAAGGCCGCGCGCACGATGGGCCACCTGTTCGGTCGCCTGCAGCGCTACGTCAACGACGTCAAGGCGGACATCAGTCGCGAGATGGAGCTCGACGAGCTCAAGAAGCTGCAGCAGCAGGTGCAGGGTGCGGCGCGCGAGATCGAGACCTCGATGACGTCAGCGGTGCGAGACTTCGAGACGGGCGCCCGCGCCGTCGAAAAGGAGCTCTCCGACGTGGGCGCGGCGGCGGCGGCTGCGGCGACGCTGCCGCCGCTCGCCGAGCCGCCGGTCGAAACGCCACCGCCGGCCGCGAATCCGCCGGCCGAGCCCGAACCGCCGGCGCGCCAGGCGAGCCTGCCCGGCTTCGACAGGATCTGACCGGGCGCCCGCCCGGAACCGATGGCTGATACGCCCGAGCCGCAGGAAACCTTCATCTCGCACCTGGTCGAGCTGCGCGACCGGCTGCTGCGCGCGATCATCGCGGTCGTCGTGCTGACGCTGGTGATGATCCCGTGGGCGAAGGAGATCTACGCGGTCCTGGCGAAGCCGCTGCTCGCGGCGCTGCCTGCGGGCGCGACGATGATCGCCACCGACGTCACCGGCACCTTCCTCGTGCCGCTCAAGGTGACGTTGATGACGGGCTTCGTGGTCGCGCTGCCCTACGTGCTCTACCAGGCCTGGGCGTTCGTCGCCCCGGGCCTCTACCAGCACGAGAAGCGCCTCGCGATGCCGGTGATCGTCACCAGCTTCCTGTTCTTCCTCGTCGGAATGGCGTTCGCCTACTTCGTCGTCTTCCCGGTCGCGTTCGGCTTCTTCGCGAGCTACGCGCCGACCGGCGTGCAGATGATGACGGACATCGACAAGTACCTGTCGTTCGTGCTTACGATGTTCATCGCGTTCGGCCTCACGTTCGAGACGCCGGTGATCGTCGTCGTCCTGGTCCGCCTCGGCATCGTCGGCCTCGACAAGCTCAAGGCGGCGCGGCCGTACATCGTCGTCGGCGCGTTCGTGATCGGCGCGATCTTCACGCCGCCCGACGTGATCAGCCAGCTGCTGCTCGCGATCCCGCTGTGGCTGCTCTACGAGGTGGGGCTGTTCGTCGCCCGCTTCGTCTCGCCGCCGCAGCGCGAGGCCGAGGGCGAGGGTGCTGGCGGACCCGCGACTGGAACCGGGCCCTAGGTCGCCCGCGGCCGCTTGCCGACGGAGACGTCGAGCAGCAGCGGCTTCGCGTCGCGCAGCACCGTCACCTTGGCGCTCGACCCCGGCGGGAGCTCGGCGATCCTGGTCAGGAGCGCCGGCGTGTCGCGCGTCGCACGACCCGCGACGTCGAGCACCACGTCTCCCACCTGCATGCCGGCGCGTTCGGCCGGTCCGCCGCGCTGCACGCCGCGAATCAGCACGCCCTCGGTGCGCGGCAGCGACAGCACCCGCGCGATCTCGTCGTCGACGTCCTGCGGCTCGATGCCGAACCAGCCGCGCGTGACCTCGCCCTTCTCGATGATCTGCGCCAGCACGTCGCGCGCCAGCGACACCGGGATCGCGAAGCCGATGCCGAGCGAGCCGCCGGAGCGGGAGTAGATCGTGCTGTTGATGCCGATCAGCCGACCCGAAGTGTCGATCAGCGCCCCGCCGGAGTTGCCGGGGTTGACCGCGGCGTCCGTCTGGATGAAGTCCTCGTAGCGGTTGATGCCGAGCCGGCTGCGGCCCAGCGCCGAAACGATACCGAGCGTCACCGTGTTGCCGAAACCGAACGGGTTGCCGATCGCGAGGACGACGTCGCCGACCTGCACGCCGCCGAGGTCGCCGAGCGTAATCGCCGGCAGGTCGGCGGCCTCGGCCTTCAACACCGCGAGGTCGGTCTCCGGATCGGAGCCGCGCACCTTCGCGGCAATGCGGCGACCGTCGGCGAGCACGAGCTGGATCTCGTCCGCCCCGTCGATCACGTGGTGGTTGGTGAGCACGTAACCCTCGCGGGCCACGATTACGCCGGAGCCGAGGCTCGTGGCACGCTGCGGCGGCATCCGCTCGGCGAGATCCGGGAAGTACCGGCGCAGCAGGTTGTCGTCGAGCAACGAGCTCCGCCCGCGCATCTCCTTGCTGGTGTAGATGTTGACCACCGCGGGCATGGCGAGCTTGGCGGCCTCGGCGTACGACGCGGTACCGGTCGGCGCGCCGGCCGGCGTGGCCGGCGCCGTCGACTGCTGAACGGTGACGATGTTGCCCGTGCCCGAGAAGCGCGGCAGCAGGTCGGGCCGCAGCGTGGCCACGACGAAGAGCGCCGCGAGCAACAGCGTGCAGGCCTGCGCGAAGAGGAGCCAGAACTTGCGGAGCACAGGAAGCATCCCGGTAGAGCGCCGATTATAGGCGCGGCGCAGCATCGCGGCCGCCGCGGGTCCGGCCGAAGGTGCCGGCATCACCCCGGGTGTCCAGGCTCAACCTGATGAAAATGATGCGATTTTCGGCATCGGGCCGCGGCGAGCCTTCCGGTGCGGTGGGCCAAACCCGTATAATTCGAAGGTTTTGCGAGCCGGCGACCTGTCGCCGGCGCCTCCCCGCGGTACGCGTATGCCGGGGCCGACGACCGGCAATGCATACCCGCGGCGCAGCCCTGGCTGCGGCGCAACCCAACCACCTACGACCACCAGCTAGAGCGACATGTCCACCGACGCGAAACTCTCCCCCGAACTCGACCTCCGCAAGCGCCGCTTCCTCATCGGCGCGACGGGTGTCGTCGGCGGTCTCGGCGCGGCCGCGGCCGCGCTGCCCTTCGTGATGTCGTTCTTTCCGAGCGAACGCGCCAAGGCCGCGGGCGCGCCGGTCGAGGTCGACATCGGCAAGCTGGAGCCCGGCCAGAAGATCGACGTCGAGTGGCGCGGCAAGGTGGTGTGGCTCATCAACCGCACGCCGGAGATGCTTGCGACGCTGCCGAAGCTCACCGACCAGCTGGCCGACCCGGGCTCGCAGGGTTCCGAGCAGCCCGCCTACGCGAAGAACGAGACGCGCTCGATCAAGCCGGCGGTGCTCGTCGCCGTGGGCATCTGCACGCATCTCGGCTGCTCGCCGACGTTCCGCAAGGACGTCGCGCCCGCCGACCTCGGGGCCGACTGGCTGGGCGGCTTCTTCTGCCCCTGCCACCAGTCGAAGTTCGACCTCGCCGGCCGTGTCTACAAGGGCGTTCCCGCGCCGATCAACCTCCCGATCCCGCCGCACAAGTACCTGGGCGAAACCAAGGTGCTGATCGGCGAGGACGCCCAGGCGTAAGGAACGGACATGGAGAAGATGCTGCAGTGGATCGACGACCGCTTCCCGCTGACGGCCCTGTGGGAGTCGCAGTGGGGAAAGTACGTCGCGCCGAAGAACTTCAACTTCTGGTACTACTTCGGCTCGCTCGCCGCGTTCGTGCTGGTGATCCAGATCGTCACCGGCATCTTCCTGACGATGAACTACAAGCCCGACGCGCAGAAGGCGTTCGAGTCGGTCGAGTACATCATGCGGGACGTGTCGTGGGGCTGGCTGATCCGGTACATGCACTCGACCGGCGCGTCGATGTTCTTCGTGGTCGTCTACCTGCACATGTTCCGCGGGCTGATGTACGGCAGCTACCGCAAGCCGCGCGAGCTCACCTGGATCTTCGGCTGCCTGATCTACCTGTGCCTGATGGCCGAGGCCTTCTTCGGCTACCTGCTGCCCTGGGGCCAGATGTCCTACTGGGGCGCGCAGGTGATCGTCAACCTGTTCACGGCGGTGCCGCTGATCGGCGAGGACCTCGGCGTGTGGATCCGCGGCGACTACACGATCTCCGACATCACGCTGAACCGCTTCTTCGCCTTCCACGTGATCGCGATCCCGCTGGTGCTGATCGGCCTCGTGGCCGCGCACCTGATGGCGCTGCACGAGACCGGCTCGAACAACCCGGACGGCGTCGAGATCAAGCAGCAGCCCAAGGACCCGAAGACGGGGCTGCCGCTGGACGGCATCAACTCGCACCCCTACTACACGATCAAGGACATCGTCGGCGTGATCGTGTTCCTCGCCGTGTTCTCGGTGATCGTGTTCTTCATGCCGGAGATGGGCGGGTACTTCCTCGAGCACAACAACTTCATCCCGGCCGATCCGCTGACGACACCCGCGCACATCGCGCCGGTGTGGTACTTCACGCCGTTCTACGCGATGCTGCGCGCGGTGCCCTCGTCGATCGCGCCGTTCCTGCCGGCGACGCAGTTCTACGGCGTGGTGGTGATGGGGGCCGCGGTGATGATCCTGTTCGCGCTGCCCTGGCTCGACCGCGGCGCGGTGAAGTCGATCCGCTACCGCGGCACGCTCTACAAGTCGTGGCTCGCGGCGTTCGTGGTGAGCTTCGTCGTGCTGGGCTACCTCGGCGTCGTGCCGGTGACGGTGTGGGGCCAGTTCCCGACCTCCTGGCCGGTCCTCGGCGGCGCCGACGTCGCCACCGTGCTCTCGCGGATCCTCACCGTCGTCTACTTCCTGTTCTTCCTGCTGATGCCCTGGTACACGGCCCGCGACGTGACGAAGCCCGTGCCGGCAAGGGTGACCTCGTGATGATGAAGATTGCCTCCCTCCTCGCGGCTGTCCTGTTCGCCGCCTCGGGCGCCGCGCTCGCCGCGGGCGCGCCGGCGCCGCGCATGGAACACTTCGGCGCCGACTCGCGCGACCTCGAGTCGCTGCAGCGCGGTGCGCGGCTGTTCGTCAACTACTGCCTCAACTGCCACAGCGCGAAGTACATGCGCTACAACCGGCTCACCGACCTCGGGCTGACCGAGGCGCAGATCGCCGACAACCTGATCCTGACGGGCCGCTTCGAGCAGACGCCGGCGGGCGAGCTGTTCGCGCCGACGAAGGTCGGCGAGACGATGCAGGTCGCGATGCGGCCGGCGGACGCCAAGGCCTGGTTCGGCGTGCTGCCGCCCGATCTCTCGGTCGAGGCCCGCGTCCGGGGCACGGAGTGGCTCTACAACTACCTGATCTCGTTCTACCGCGACGACAAGTCGGCCACCGGCTGGAACAACCTCGTGTTCCCAAACGTCGGCATGCCGCACGTGCTCTGGGAGCTTTCGGGCGTGAACCGCCTCGACGTTGCCGAGCACCCGACCCGTGCCGCGGCGGAGGGTGCCGCGATCGCCGCCAAGGCGATCGCCCTGGTCGAGCCGGCCAAGGACAAGTACACCGTGAAGACCCTCGCGGTGCAGGAGCCGGGGGCGATGAGCCCCGCCGAGTACCGCAGGGCGATGGGCGATCTCGTCAACTTCCTGGATTACGTTGCGGAGCCGGCGAAGAACACCCGCAGGACGCTCGGCGTGGTGGTGCTGATGTTCCTCGGCGTCCTGTTCCTGCTCGCGTACTGGCTGAAGCGCGAGTACTGGAAGGAAGTCCACTAGGACGCCGGCAGAGTCCCCAGTCCGGGCCGCGCGGCGACGCGCGATGCGGGGCAGGGGCGGCGCTCCTGCCCCGTTGCCTTCCCGGGTGCCGCCCCAACATTCCACAACATTCCGGCCGCCAGAGCCGCCCGCGACCGAACCCGCCCGCGAGGAGACCCCGCCATGATGACCCTCTATTCCGGCACCACCGACCCGTTCAGCCAGCGCTGCCGCATCGTGCTGCACGAAAAGGGCATGGACTTCCAGATCATCGACGTCGACCTCGACCACAAGCCCGAGGACCTGGCGGTGATGAACCCGTACAACCAGGTGCCGGTGCTGGTGGAGCGGGACCTCGTGCTGCACGAGTCGAACATCATCAACGAGTACATCGACGAGCGCTTCCCGCACCCGCAGCTCATGCCGGCGGATCCGGTGATGCGCGCGCGCGCGCGGCTGTTCCTGCACCGCTTCGAGAAGGAGCTGTTCTGCCACATCGATGCGCTGGACGGCGGCAACCAGAAGAACGCCGAGCGCGCCCGCAACCAGGTGCGCGATGCGCTCATGCAGATCGCGCCGGTGTTCTCGAAGCACAAGTACATGCTCGGCGAGGAGTACTCGATGCTGGACGTCGCAATCACGCCGCTGCTGTGGCGGCTCGAGTACTACGGCGTGCAGATGCCGAAGCCGGCCGCGCCGCTGATGAAGTACGCCGAGCGCCTGTTCGCGCGCCCGGCGTTTTCCGAGGCGCTCACGTCGGCCGAACGCGGCATGCGCCGCTGATCCCGCGGGGCCGTCGACGCGCGCCGCCCGTCGGCTGGCCGAAGCGCACGTCGCCCGCGCACTGTCCACTGCAGCGGCCCCCGCCCGCAAGCGTTTCCGGCGTGCGCACGGGGTGTGCCGGGCTGCTGTCCCGCACAATGCGCGGCTGACGGGCCGCGGCGGGGCCGGCGCTGCGTGCGGGGTGTCGCCCCGCCTTACGAATCGCGCTTGACCCTCGCCCCGCCCTGCGTAGTATCCTGCAACGCATGTCCGAGCAGTCCGCCAAGCCCTACCTGGTGCGCGCCATCTCCGAGTGGTGCGCCGACAACGGCCTCACGCCATATCTCGCGGTGCGCGTCAACGCACAGACCAAGGTGCCGCGCGCGTACGTGAAGAACGGCGAGATCGTGCTGAACGTCAGTGCCAGCGCGACGCGCCGTCTCACGATCGACAACGACTGGATCCAGTTCACCGCGCGCTTCAACGGCGTCTCGCAGGAGGTCTCCGTGCCGATGAGCGCAGTCGCCGGGATTTTCGCGAAGGAAACGGGCTACGGATTCTCGTTCAATGTCGCGCAGGATGCGGCGGCGTCGCTCGACGCCGCGACGATTCCCGCGCCCGAGTCCGACGACAAGCCCGAGGGCGATCTCGAGCGCGGTCGTCCGCGCCGCTCGCACCTGCAGGTCGTCAAGTAGCGAGCGGGGCCCGCCCGGGCCCCGTACCGGCACCGCCGTCCGCCGCCGTCTCCCCGGTCCCGTCTCGTGCGGCAGCGCCGCGCTACAATGCGCGCGCGTCGCATTCGCGGCCGGCATAGCTCAGTTGGCAGAGCAGCGGTTTTGTAAACCGTTGGTCGTGGGTTCGAATCCTACTGCCGGCACCACTCCCCCAGTGTACGGTCCGCGCCTGCTTGCACGTGTCGACCGCGCACCGCGCGCGTCCCGGCACGTGCACATCTGCGACGCTTGCATCGACGACGAAACCGCCACGACGCATCGTCCGCGCGACGCGCCGCGCGCATGCGAGAAGCGTTCGCACATGACATTCGCATGCGCTCGGCGAAACCCGGCGCATCGTGGCTGCGGTGCTCCGCGCAACGCCTTTTTCGGAGGAGTTGAAACAACACCGGGTGAACAAACGCGAAAGCGGGGCGGTTTGTCAATTTTCCCGACGTTGGCGCATTCCCGTTCGTCGCGCGCGTCGCGCAAGCCCTTTACGACGCGGAACCAGCCATTAGAATCCAACCACGCTTCACCAGCCGCGCACGATGCACGACGAACGTGCGACCGCGCGAAGCGATCCGACATGCGCAAGACCGCGCGCCACTTCGAACCGTCCACACAACAGACCATCTCGCCCGCGCCGCCGGAAGCCGACGTCGCGCCACGCATGCCGCTCATCCGCTTGAAGCCGCACAAGGCGCGCGTCGTGATCGAGGACGGCGCGGAGATGATCCTCGTGCTCAAGGTGTCGCTGAATCGCGGCGAGACGGTCGAGCTCGCGAGCGGCGGCAAGATGGAGGCGCTGAACGGCATGCTGCGCATCCGCGAGCGCGGCGGACTCTTGACACGCGCCGACGGACGCATCGCCGGTAAGCTCACGTACGTGCCGGAAACGGCGTCGGGCGGCAGCCGTGCGCCCGCGGAGTTTCAGATCGACGTGCCGCTGGGACCGCGCGAGTTCCGCGTGCTGCTCGACCTCGGCCGTGCCGGACGTTTGCCGCACAAGATCTTCATGCAGGCCGGCGATCGCACGGGTCTCGGCCCGCGCGGCCTCACCTATCGCTCGAAGGGCGGGCGCACCGGCAAGTTCTGGGACAACGTTTCGCATCGGCGCCTGCCGGTGTCGAACCTGACCTTCGTCGTGCCCGTCGACGTCGCCAACGCGTCGGACGGTCCGCCGCGCGGTCCGCGCCGCGACTGGGACGACGAGGACTACGATCGCGATCGCGAACGCGATGTCGACGGCGACGAGGAGTACCCGCGCGACGGGCGCGAGTCCCGGTCGTCGTACGCGTCGTCCGCGCAGGTCGCCGAGCTCGCCGACGAGCTGATCGTGTACCAGAGCGAGACGCGCCACCTGCTCACCGCGGTGCTTGCCGTGATGGGACTGACCGCGCTGATCGTCGTGGTCGTGAGCGTGCTGCGCTTCCTGCGCTGACGCGAGCGGCGCGGCCGCCGCGATGCGGCGGCCTGCTATCCTTCTCGCCAGCGACGGAGAGGGGGGCGAGCGATGAACCAACTGGACTTCAAGGGCCGCACGGCGGTCGTGACCGGTGGCGCGGCCGGCATCGGGCTCGCGGTCGCGCGCCGCTTCGCCGCGAGTGGTGCGTCGGTCGCACTGTGGGACCGCGACCAGTCGGCGATCGGCGCGGCGAAGGCGGCCTACGGGTTCGCGCACGTCGAGGCGGTGGACGTCGCCGACGCCGCCGCCGTGGAGCGTGCCGCGGCGTCGACCGCCGCTGCGCTGGGTGGCATCGACGTGCTGGTCTGCTCGGCCGGGATCACCGGTCCGAACAAGACGGTCTGGGAATATCCGGTCGAGGACTGGAAGCGCGTCTTCGACGTCAACGTGCACGGGCTGTTCCACTGCAACCGCGCGGTCGTGCCCGTGATGCTGAAGAAGGACTACGGACGCATCGTCAACATCGCGTCGGTCGCGGGCAAGGAAGGCAACCCCAATGCCTCCGCCTACAGCGCGTCGAAGGCGGCGGTGATCGGGCTCACCAAGAGCCTCGGCAAGGAGCTCGCGAAGACCGGCATTCGCGCCAACTGCGTGACGCCCGCCGCGGTGCGCACCGCGATCTTCGACCAGATGACCCAGCAGCACATCGACTTCATGCTCGCCAAGATCCCGATGGGCCGCTTCGGCACCGTCGAGGAGATCGCGGCGCTCGTGTGCTGGCTCGCGAGCGCGG
Source organism: uncultured beta proteobacterium (assembly GCA_963765065.1). Taxonomy (GTDB): domain Bacteria; phylum Pseudomonadota; class Gammaproteobacteria; order Burkholderiales; family Casimicrobiaceae; genus VBCG01. The sequence continues at coordinate 1,088,959 of CAVXVH010000020.1, forward strand.
AGTGCTCGTTCTCGACGGGCGCGGTGTTCGACCTGTCGGGCGGGCGCGCCACGTATTGATGCCCGGCGGAGGCTACGTCTCCACCCGCAGCACGATCTTGCCGACGTGTGCCGACGACTCCATCAGCGCGTGGGCCCGCGCGGCCTCGGCGAGCGGGAACGTCGCGTGCGTGACCACGCGGAGCTGCCCCTCGGCGTAGAGCGGCCAGACCTTGTCGCGCAGCGATCGCGCCAGCGCCGCCTTGCGCTCGAAGGGCGAGGCGCGCAGCGTCGAGCCGGTGATCGTGAGCCGGCGCATCATCACGTGACGGAAGTCGATCTCGGCACGGCCCCCCTGCAGGAACGCGATCATGACGAGCCGCCCCTCGAGCGCGAGGCAGCGGAGGTTGCGCGCGATGTAGTCGCCGCCGACCATGTCGAGGATCACGTCGACACCGCGCTTGCCGGTGATGCGCGCGACCTCGTCGACAAAATCCTGCGTGCGGTAGTCGATCGCGTGGTCGGCGCCGATCGACCGGCAGAACGCGACCTTCTCCGGTGAGCCCGCCGTGGCGATCACCGTCGCGCCGAAGCGCTTCGCGAGCTGGATCGCGGTCAGCCCGATGCCGCTCGTGCCGCCGTGGACGAGCAGGGTCTCCCCGGCTTCGAGCCGGCCGCGGTCGAACACGTTGTTCCAGACGGTGAAGTGCGTCTCGGGCAACCCGGCCGCATCGCCGACCGACACGCCGGTCGGGATCGGCAGGCACCACGCCGCCGGCGCGGTGCAGTACTCGGCGTAGCCGCCTCCCGGCACGAGCGCGCAGACCGTCGCGCCGAGCGCGGGCTCGGCCACGCCGGCGCCGCGCGCGACGACGCGGCCCGCGACCTCGAGACCCAGTATCGGCGACGCGTCCGGCGGCGGCGGGTACGCGCCGGCGCGCTGCAGGCAGTCCGGTCGGTTGACGCCCGCGTACGCCACCTCGATCAGCACCTCGCCTGCGCGCGGCACGGGTACCGGCCCCGTGCCCAATGCGAGAACGTCGGGACCCCCGGGGGCCGTGCAGACGACCTGGCGCATCGTGTCGGGAAGAGGCATCGGGATCTCGCTTGCATGGCGCGCGCGGCGCGGCGCTCGCGCGGATTGTAACGAGCGCCGGCGTCGTCACGCCGTCGTGCGACGCGATCTCGGCTAGACTACTGGCCGAAGCCTGTCCTGCCGAGCCCCCCATGAAGAAATTCCTCCTCACCGTCGCGCTGCTGGCCATCCTGATCGTGGGGGGCGGCGTGTGGTTCGCAATCGTCGCCGACTACAGCGATGGCTACCGCGTTGGCAAGGTGATCAAGCTGTCGCACAAGGGCTACCTGTTCAAGACCTGGGAAGGGACGCTCGACTTCGGTTACCTGCAGACCGACCCGCAGGGCGGCGTCGCGACCCGCATCTGGGACTTCAGCGTCGCGCCGGGCGACGAGCAGGTGCGGCAGGACATCGACGCCGCCATTGCCGGGGACTACAAGGTGAAGCTGCACTACCGCGAGAAGTACGTGAAGCTGTTCTGGCGCGGCGACACCACGCACTTCGTCGTCAAGGTCGAGAAGGCCGGCTGAAGACGCGCTGGTACCCGCGGACGCCGCGATGACGCGGGCCGCAACCGCCGCGAACATCGCGGTGCTGCTCCGACGCACTGCGCGAACCTGGCCGCGGGCGTGCGCGCTTGCGCACGGCGAGGGCACCGGCGTCGACTACGCGACGCTGGCCTCGCGGGTGGCGCGGCTTGCCGCGGGCCTGCGGAGCGCGGGCCTCGCGCCCGGCGATCGCGTCGCGCTCGTCTCGCGCAACGACCCGGGGTACGTGGAAGCGCTGTTCGCCTGCTGGTGGGCGGGCCTCGTTGCCGTGCCGGTGAACGCGAAGCTCCACGCCAAGGAGCTCGCCTTCGTGATCGAAGACAGCGGAGCCCGTTTCGCGTTCGTCGACGCTGACTGGCACGTCGCGCTGTCCGCCGCCGCCGTCGGCACGACTGCGCTGCGCGACGCGGTGGCGTTCGGCAGTCCGGCGTATGCGGCGCTGGCGGACGGCGACGACGAGCTGCCGCTCGAACCCGTCGCCACGCGCGACGCGGCGTGGCTCTTCTACACCAGCGGCACGACCGGGCGACCGAAGGGCGTCGTGATCACGCACGGCAACCTGTTCGCGATGACGCTCGCGTTCCTCGCCGACGTGCTGCCGGTCGCGCCCGGCGACGCGATCCTGCATCCCGCACCGCTGTCGCACGGCTCGGGCCTGTACGTCGTGCCGCACGTGGCGCGCGGGGCGGCGAACGTCGTGCCGGAGTCGGGCGGCTTCGATCCCGCGGAGATCGCGGCGCTCACGGGGGCGTGGCGCGGCGCGGCCTTCTTCGCCGCGCCGACGATGGTCAAGCGCCTGGTCGAGTCGCCGGCGATCGAGGCCCTCGCGCGCGAGCACCTGAAGGGCATCGTGTACGGCGGCGGTCCGATGTACGTCGCCGACTGCAAGGCGGCGTTCGCGGCACTGGGCACGCGCCTCGCGCAGATCTACGGGCAGGGCGAGTCGCCGATGACGATCACCGCGATGGACCGCGCGGTCGTCGCCGATGCGATCGCGCGCGGCGACCTGCACCGCATCGGCTCGGTCGGCACCGCGCAGCTCGGCATCGAGGTCCGCATCGGCGGGTCGGACGATGCGCCGCTGCCGACGGGCGAGGTCGGCGAGGTGCTGGTGCGCGGGGCCACGGTGATGCGCGAGTACTGGGGCAATGCGGAAGCGACTGCCACGACGCTCGCGAACGGCTGGCTCCACACCGGCGACCTCGGCGCGCTCGACGCGGACGGCTTCCTCACGCTCAAGGACCGCTCGAAGGACGTGGTGATCAGCGGCGGCTCGAACATCTACCCGCGCGAAGTCGAGGAGGCGCTGCTCTCGCACCCCGAGGTGGCCGAGGCCGCGGTGTTCGGGCGTCCGCATCCGGAGTGGGGCGAGGAGGTGGTGGCGTGCGTCGTCGCGCGCGTCGCGATGGGCGACGAAAATGCACGGCGGCGCCTCGAGGCTGCGCTGGACGCCCACTGCCGCGGCGAGATCGCCCGCTTCAAGCGGCCGCGGCACTACCTGTTCGTCGACACGCTGCCGAAGAACAATGCCGGCAAGGTGCTGAAGACCGCGCTGCGCGAGCGCTTCGGGTCAGACCGCCCGTCGTAGCGAGAGCGCGAGCAACGCACCGACGAACGCCGCGGCGGCGGCAAGTCCGAATGCGCCGTTCGCACCGAGGTGTTCGACGAGCACACCGCCGGCGCCCATGCCGGCGCCCACGCCGGTGACGATCGCGGTCGACGACCAGGTGAACGCCTCGGTCGTGCTGCTCGCGGGCGCGTAGCGCGAGACGAGCAGCGAGACCATCGTCATCGACGGAGCGATCAGCGTGCCGGCGACGAACGCGAGCGGCGCGAGACCCCACGGGTTTGCCACCGGCAGGTGCGCGAGCAGCGGCATGGCAAGGAGCGCCATCGCGATCGGCAGCTGCCGCGGCAGCGGTCGTCGCAGGTGCAGGCCGCCGTAGACCAGGCCGCCGACCGCGCTGCCGATCGAGTTCAGCGCAATCAGCAGCGGTCCCCACGGGTCGTGGCCGACGGCGCGGCCGAAGCCCGTATAGCCGACCTCGAGGGCACCGAACGCGGTGCACAGCGCGATCGTCGCGGCGTAGAGGCGCAGCAGCCGGGTCTCGGCGAGCGGGCCGAGCAGGTGCCGAGGGGCGGGAGCCTCTTGAACGCGCCACGCGAGGCCTCCCGAGAGGAACAGCAACGGCACGGCGAGGCCCTGGAAGAGCACGGCGACGGTCATCGCCGCCGTCGACGAGTGGAGGGCGATCGCGGCGGCGATCAGCAGCGGACCGGCGGTGTAGGCAAGCTCGAGCAGCACGGCGTCGAGGGCAAACGCCGACTGGCGCAGTGCGCCCTCGGCGAAGCGTGCGCGCAGCAGCGTGCGCACGATCACCGTGACCGGCGGCGCGAACGCGCCCGCGACGACGGCCACGGCGAGCAGTCCCGGACGCGCGAGGTCCAGCGGCCGCGCCAGCAGGATGGCGAGCAGGGCGAGCGGGGCGACGAGCCCCGTGGCGGTCAGCACGCCAAGAGGCCCGTGTCGGTCGATCAGGCGGCCCTGGATCGGCGCGGCGGCGGCCGAGGCGACGAGCATCGCGCCGACCACGCTGCCGGCAAACGCGATCGAACCGGTGATCTCGCGCACGTGCAGCAGCGTCGCGAGCCCGACGGTACCGAGCGGCATGCGCATGACCAGCGACAGCGCGACGAAGCGCGGCACGCCGGGCTCGTGCAGCAGTACCGTGTAGCGCTCCGCGAGCGACCGCATCGGGAAGCTGCCTGCGGAAGGCCGCCGGTCAGTAGACGACCTGCACGTTCGCGGGCTGCAGCCACTCGCGCAGGCGGTCGATCAGCGCCGGATCGGGATTGACGCGCCAGTCGTCGGGAAGGTCGACGTCCCCGGCGACTCGGCCATTCTCGTAGTGGATCGTCACCGGCACGCCCTCGGCGCGGAACGGCCCCAGGATCTCGGCGAGACGGCCCGCGTCGGCGTTGCCGTTGCACGACAGCGTGAGCCGCTTCGCCCAGCGCTTGCGCACCGCGGCGAGGTCGAACACGTTCTCGGCGACGATGCGCAGGCTCTGGGCATCGCCGTCCTCGCCGATGCGCTGCATGACCTTCACCTCGACGACCACCAGCTGGTCCTCGCGCAGCAGCGGCCGTGCCGCGTCGAAGGCCTCGTTCCAGACGGTGATCTCGGCGGTGCCCTTGCCGTCGTCCAGCGTGACGAAGGCGTTCTTGCCACGCTTGCCCTGCTGGATGCGCAGCGCCGTCACGATCCCCGCGACGAGGAAGCGCTCCTGGCGCGGTTGGATCGCCGACAGCGAGGTCTTCACGAGCGGCGCGAGCTCCGCGGCGTGCGCGGCGAAGGGGTGTCCCGAGACGTAGAACCCGAGCGCCGTCTTCTCGTGCGCGAGGCGCTCGGCATCGGTCCATTCGCGCGCGTTGACGAGCGGCACCAGCGTCTCCTTCGTCCCCTCGCCGAACAGTGACACCTGGTGCGCTGAGGCCTCGGCGTGCTCGGCCGCCTCGATCGCTACGCCGACCGATGCGAACAGCGTCGAGCGGCGCGGATCGATCGAGTCGAACGCCCCCGCCTTCACCAGCGCTTCGACGACGCGGCGATTGGCGAGGCGCTTGTCGACCCGCCGGCAGAATTCGAACAGGTCGCGGAACGGGCCGTCCGCAGCGCGGGCGGCGACGACGGATGCGATCGCCTGCTCGCCGGTACCCTTGATCCCGCCGAGCCCGTAGCGGATGCGCCGCGTGTCCACCGGCTCGAACCGCCACGCCGAGGCATTCACGTCCGGCGGCAGGATCTCGAGGCCCTGCTCGACGGCATCGGCGTAGAGGGAGCGCACCTTGTCGGTGTCGTCCATCACCAGCGAGAGGTTCGCCGCCATGAACGCCGCCGCGTGGTGCGCCTTGAAGTACGCGGTCTGGTAGGCGACGAGCGCGTAGGCCGCGGCGTGCGACTTGTTGAAGCCGTAGCCCGCGAACTTCTCCATCTGGTTGAACAGCTCGGTGGCCTTCGCCGGCGCAACGCCGTTCCGCACCGCCCCGGCGACGAAGATCTCGCGCTGCTGCGCCATCTCCTCGGGCTTCTTCTTGCCCATCGCGCGGCGCAGCAGGTCGGCGGAACCGAGCGAGTAGCCGCCGATCACCTGGGCGATCTGCATCACCTGTTCCTGGTACACCATCACGCCGTAGGTGGGGCCGAGGATCGGCACGAGGCGCGGGTCGAGGTACTCGACCTTCTGGCGACCGTGCTTGCGGTCGACGTAGTCCGGGATCAGGTCCATCGGGCCGGGACGGTACAGCGCCACCAGCGCGACGATGTCCTCGAAGCGGTCCGGCTTCGCGCGCGTCAGCAGGTCGCGCATGCCACGCGATTCGAACTGGAACACCGCGCTGGTGTTGCCGGCCTTGAAGATCTCGTACGCGGCCCGGTCGTCGAGCGGCAACCCGGCGAGGTCGATCGCACTTCCCGGGTCGAGCTTCGCGACGTAGCGCAGCGTCCAGTCGAGGATGGTGAGCGTCGTCAGGCCGAGGAAGTCGAACTTGACGAGGCCGACCGCCTCGACGTCGTCCTTGTCGAACTGGGAGACGATCGCGTCCGCGCCCGGCTGCACGTACAGCGGGCAGAAGTCGGTGAGCCTGCCCGGCGCGATCAGCACGCCGCCCGCGTGCATGCCGACATTGCGGGTGAGACCTTCGAGCGACTCGGCGAGTGCCAGAAGCTCCGCCACCTCCTCCTCCGCCTTCTCGCGCTCGGCGAGCAGCGGCTCCATCGCACGCGCCTGGGCGATGGTCACCTGCTTGCCGGGCTGGAACGGAATCAGCTTGGCGATGCCGTCGACGAAGCCGTACGGCAGGTCGAGCACGCGGCCGACGTCGCGCACCGCGGCCTTGGCGGCCATCGTGCCGAACGTCGCGATCTGGGACACGCTGTCGGTACCGTACTTGTGCTTGACGTAGTCGATGACGCGCTCGCGCCGGTCCTGGCAGAAATCGATGTCGAAGTCCGGCATCGACACGCGCTCGGGATTGAGGAAGCGCTCGAACAGCAGCGCGTAGCGCAGCGGGTCGAGATCGGTGATGCCGAGCGAGTACGCGACGAGCGAGCCGGCGCCCGAGCCGCGGCCCGGACCCACCGGGACGCCGTTGGCCTTCGCCCAGTTGATGAAGTCGGCGACGATCAGGAAGTAGCCGGCGAAGCCCATCTGCACGATGGTCCTCGCCTCGAACTCCAGCCGGGCCTCGTATTCAGGACGGCGCCGCTCGCGCTCCGCGGGGTCCGGGTAGAGCGCGGCAAGGCGTCGCGCGAGGCCGGCACGCGACTCGACGCCGAGGTGCTCGTCGATCGTGACGCCCTCGGGCAGCGGGAAGTCCGGCAGGTGCGGCTTGCCGAGCGCAATCGCGAGATTGCAGCGCTTTGCCACCGTCACCGTGTTGGCGAGCGCCTCGGGGATGTCGGCGAACTTCGCGGCCATTTCCGCGGTGGTGGCGAGGTGCTGCTCGGTCGTGAACGGACGCGGGCGCCGCGGGTCGGCGAGCAGGTGGCCTTCGGCAATGCACACGCGCGCCTCGTGTGCGCGGAAGTCGTCGCGCCGCAGGTATTGCACGGGATGCGTGGCGACGACCGGCAGGCCGGTCTCGCCCGCGAGCTCCACCGTCGATGCGACGAGCGCCTCGTCGTCCGGCCGTGACGCGCGTTGCACCTCCAGGTAGTAGCGGCCGGGAAAGAGCGCGGACCACCCGCGCGCGTGCTTCTGCGCACCCGACGCGTTGCCCTGCAGCAGCGCCTGACCGACGTCGCCGTCGCGTGCGCCGGAGAGTGCGATCAGTCCGTCCGTGCCTGCCTCGAACCAGCGCCGCGACAGCTCGGCGTGGCCCCGGTGCTGGTTCGACCGATACGCGCGCGACAGCCACTCGCACAGACGCAGGTAGCCGCCGCGATCGGCGCAGAGCAGCAGCAGCCGATACGGCGCGTCGCGCTCGGACTCGTGGGTGATGCGGACGTCGCAGCCGATCACGGGCTTCACGCCGCGCTCGCGCGCCGCGCGGTAGAACTTCACCAGCCCGAAGACGTTGCCGAGGTCGGTGAGCGCGAGCGCGGGCATCGCGTCCTTCGCCACCGCGCCGATCGCGTCGTCGATGCGCACGGTGCCGTCGGCGATCGAGTACTCGCTGTGCAGCCGCAGGTGGACGAAGGCGGGGTCGCTCATGGGGAACTTCGCGCTGCGCATCCCGCCACGCCGCAGCGCGCCGCCGACGGGTCGTGCATCAGCCTGCTAGAATTTTACCCTCGTGCAAGCGCGCGCGAGCGGCGCGCAAGGGAAAAGCGATCGTGCATTGCTCCATCGTGTTACGCCGCGCCGTGGCGGTGCTCGGGCTCGCGCTCGCGGCGTGCGCGACCGCGCCGGAAGCGCCCGCGCCGGCGCCGACGCCGACACCGACTGCACCGCCGCTGCCGCGCACGGCGGAGCCGCCGCCGCCGCCGGTCAACCTGGAAGGCTTTCCGTTGCCCTATCGCCAGGGCTTCGCCGACGGCTGCGCGAGCGCCGGCGGCGTGGAGCGCAAGGACGCCACGCGCTTCGCGGCCGGAGGCAACTACCGCACCGGATGGCAGGACGGCCTGGCGCAGTGCCGCCGCCGCAAGTGACGCCGTACGCGCCCGTGCACGTGCCGCGCGTGGAGCGCGTCGACCTGCGCGGACAGGATACGCAGGTGCTGGTCTGGGGTGCGGACGATGCTCCGCGCCTGTTCCTCCTGCACGGCTGGATGGATGTGGCGGCATCGTTCCAGTTCCTCGTCGATGCGCTCGCGCGCGAGTGGTGCGTGATCGCGCCGGACCTGCGCGGCTTCGGCGGCAGCAGCTGGAATCCGCGCGGCTACTGGTTCGCCGACTACATCGCCGACTTCGACGCGCTGGCCGACTGCTACGCGCCGGGCGAGGCGGTGCGCGTCGCCGGCCACAGCCTGGGCGCGAACGTCGCGATGCACTACGCGGGCGTGCGTCCGGAACGCGTCGGGGAACTGGTCGCGCTGGACGGCTTCGGCATCCCGGCCGAGGCCGCGGAGCAGGCGCCCGACAAGCTGGCCGCGTGGCTCGACGCGCTTGCCGATCCGCCGGGTTTCGCGTCCTACGCCGACTTCGACGCCGTGGCGCGCCGCCTGACCAGGAACGACCCACGGCTTGCCGCAGATCGGGCGGCGTTCCTGGCGCGGCAGTGGGCCGTCGAGGATGGCGCGGGCAAGGTGCGCCTCACCGCCGATCCGAGGCACAAGCTGCCGTTCCCGACCGTCTACCGGCTCGAGGAAGCGTTCGCAGTGTGGGGCCGCATCCGCGCGCGGGTGCTGTGGGTTGCCGCCGAGGATTCGCACATCCCGCGCTGGCTCGACCGTCACCCTGAAGGCGAGGCCGCCACCGACTCGCTCGCCGGCGTGCGACGGCGCATGGCCCACGTGCCCGGCGCGACGCTAGTCACGATTGCCGACGCCGGGCACATGCTCCACCACGACCAGCCAGAGGCGGTCGCCGCAGCGATCGAGCGCTTCCTGTCGTGAGCCCGAAGGGCCGCCCCGAGGGCGAATCGGGCCCGGAGCACGCAGTGCGGAGGGTAGTCCGGTGACCGCGCCGCTGGCGATCGACAGCCGCCGGGCGGCGTACTTCGCGCTCGTCGTGCTCACGTTGATCTGGGGCAGCAACTGGGCGGTGATGAAGTTCGCGCTGTCGCGCGCGGATCCCGTCGTGTTCAACGTGCAGCGCACCTGGCTCGCGGTGGCCGTGCTGTTCGTGACGATGGCGTGGCAGCGCCGCCTCGCCTGGCCCGCGGTGTGGTGGCCCGTGCTCGTCACCGGCTTCTTCCAGACCACCGTCAACTTCGGCGCGACCACGATGGCGGTCGCGGGCGGCGGCGCGGGCCGCGCGTCGGTGCTGGTGTTCACGATGCCGTTCTGGACGCTGCTGATCGCCTGGCCGGTGCTGCACGAGCGCGTGCGCGGCGCCCGATGGTTCGCGGTCGCGTTCGCGTTCGCGGGCCTCGTCCTCGTTGTCGCACCCTGGCACTGGCAGGGCGGACTCGCGTCGAAGCTGTGGGCGGTGCTGTCGGGCTTCGGCTGGGCTGCGGGGACCGTCGCCACCAAGTATTACCAGCGCAAGCATCGCCTCGACATGCTGAACTTCGTGGCGTGGCAGATGGTGGTCGGCGTGATCCCGCTGACGCTGCTGCCGTGGTTCTTCGCGTTCGAGTCGACGGCGTGGAGCTTGTCGTTCGTCGCCGCGCTCGGCTTCACCGGCGCGATCTCCACCGGCCTCGGCTTCGTGCTCTGGATCGCGGTGCTGCGCCACCTGCCTGCCGGAACGGCGTCACTCAACATGTTCGCGATCCCGGTGATCGCGCTGATCTCGTCGATGGCGATCTTCGGGGAGCGACTGACCGCCGGCGAATGGGCGGGCATTGCCTGCCTCGGCGTCGGCCTCGCGATCCTGTCGGCGCAGTCGATCGCCGCGGTACGTCGCGGCGAGCGCGAGCCGACGCCTGCCACGCCCACGCCGCTCGACGGCGGCTGACGCACGGCCCGTCGCGCGACGCTGCGCGATCGACGTCGCGGAGCGGCGACCTGCGCAGCCCGGCCGGCGGGCTAGAATGCACCACTCCCCGGCGCACGGACGTGAGCGACGTCCGGCGCCATCGATGCGCAATCCCCCTCATGGCCGGCCCCGACCTCGCGAAGCTCTCCATCGACCGCAGCGCCGTCCCGGTGCGCCGCCGCCGCCGGTGGCTGTGGTGGCTGCTGCCTGCCGCAGGCGCCGCGGCAGTTGCGGTGTGGTACGCGTTCGTCCCGCGCGCGGCGAGCGTGCAGACGACGCCGGTGGTGACGAGCTATCCGTCGCAGCAGTTCGTCGTGCTGAACGCGACGGGCTACGTCGTGGCGCAGCGCAAGGCCGCGATTGCGTCGAAGGCCACCGGCCGCCTCGAGTGGCTCGGCGTGGCCGAGGGCTCGCGCGTGAAGGCGGGCGAGGTGATCGCCCGCCTCGACAATCGCGACGTGCTGGCGCAGTCCGAGAGCGCCGAGGCGAACGTGCGTGCGGCGCGGGCGGCGCTCGCGCAGGCGGAAGCCGAAGCCCGCGACGCGGCGCAGCAGCTCGCGCGCAATGTCGATCTCGCGGCGAAGGGCTTCGTGTCCGCGGCCACGGTCGATGCCGCGACGGCGCGACGCGACCGCACCACGGCGGGCGTCGGCAGCGCGCGCGCGGCGATCGGCGCCGCCGAGGCGAACGCCCGCAACGCCAGGGTCTCCGTCGACTTCACGCTGATCCGTGCGCCGTTCGACGGCGTGATCCTCTCGAAGAGCGCGAACGTCGGCGACATCATCACGCCGTTCTCGTCGGCGGCGGACTCGAAGGGCGCGGTGGTGACGATGGCCGACATGACGACGCTCGAGGTCGAGGCCGACGTTGCCGAGTCGAGCCTGTCGAAGGTGCGCGTCGGCCAGCCCGCGGAGATCGCGCTCGACGCGCTGCCCGATGTCCGCTTCCGCGGGCGGATCAGTCGCATGGTGCCGACCGTCGATCGCGCCAAGGCGACGGTGATGACCAAGGTGCAGTTCGACGCGCTCGATCCGCGCATCCTGCCCGAGATGAGCGCCAAGGTCGCGTTCCTGTCGCAGGAGGTGTCGCCCGAGCAGCAGCGGCCGCTGGTCGCGGTCGCCGCCGACGCGCTCGCGCAGCGGAACGGGCGCACGGTGATCTTCGTCGTGCGCGGCGGCCGCGCGGTGGCGGTGGACGTGACGCCGGGAGCGAAGCTCGGCGACCTGACGGCGATCGCGGGGGATGCGAGGTCGGGCGAGCGGGCGGTGCTCCGGCCCGCGCCCGATCTTGCCGACGGCGCGCAGGTCGAGGTCGCGTCCAGGTAGCGCGCGGGTCATGGGCGAACCGGCCGCAGGGAGCGCAGGCGGCGTCGCGCGGGCGCCGCGCGGCGAAGCGCCGCTCGTGGCGATCCGCGCGCTGTCGAAGCACTATGTGCGCGGCGACCAGGTGATCACGGTGCTCGCCGGCATCGACCTCGACGTGCGCCGCGGCGACTACATCGCGCTGATGGGGCCCTCCGGCTCGGGCAAGTCGACGCTGCTGAACCTCATCGCCGGCATCGACAAGCCGACCTCCGGCGAGATCCGGATCGCCGGCGTCGACATCGCCGGGCTTTCCGACGCCGCGCTCGCCGCGTGGCGGGCCGCGCACGTCGGCTTCATCTTCCAGTTCTACCACCTGATGCCGGTGCTCACGGCGTTCGAGAACGTCGAGCTGCCGCTGCTCCTCTCCGGCCTCGCGCGCCGCGAGCGCCGCGAGCGGGTCGACCGGCGCTGGAGCTGGTCGGCCTCGGCGACCGCGCCCTGCACCGCCCGAGCGAGCTCTCGGGCGGCCAGCAGCAGCGCGTGGCGATCGCGCGCGCGCTCGTCACCGACCCGACGCTGATCGTCGCCGACGAGCCGACCGGCGACCTCGACCGCACGACCGCCGAGGAGATCCTGGACCTGCTCGAACGGCTGAACGACGATCTCGGCAAGACGATCGTGATGGTCACGCACGACCCGAAGGCCGCCGGGAAGGCGCACCGGCTGGTGCACCTCGAGAAGGGCGGCTCGTCGAGTAGCGGCGCCGCCGGACCGGGCGGCACGGGCGTCAGCCGCTGGCGGCGATGGCCATGTCCGTCGTCTTGCCGAGGCGCTCGGCCATGCCCCGCAGGAGCTCGAGTTCCTCGGCCACCTCGGCAGACAGCGGCGGCGTTCCCTCGCCGCCGCGGGCGAGCATCTCGCACAGCCGTCCGGCGAGCGCGGCGTTGCCCCACTCGCGCGCCAGCACGCCGAGGAAGGCCGGATGCTCGCGTTCCAGTGCCGACGTCGCGGCAACCGCCGGCTCGAGGTCGCCGTCGAGCTGGTCCCGGAGCTCCTGGATCAGCGGCGAGGCGCTCTCGATCTCGTCGTTCGCGGAGACTTCGCCTGGTGTCGCCACGGCGGTGGGCGTCGTCCGGGCACGTTGCCGCGCCTCGAGCGCAAGATCGGACCCGATGGTCTCGAGCACGCTGTGCGCGGCGCGGCGCAGCGCGATCAGGTCGTTGTACGCGTTGAGCGTGAAGCCCCGGCGCGCTCCGCCGCGATTGTCGTAGAGCAACCGATCGAGCAATCGCCCGCACTCGTGAGTGCCCCACGCGGCGGTGATCGCCTTGACCAGCCGCGGATACGCTTCGAGGCCCGGCTCGCCGCGATCAGGCGGATAGCGTTCCCAGCGCGGCGCGCGGACGTTGAAGCGCCGGTGGAATTCGAGCGCGAGATCGCGGAACTTCTGCTCGCGTCCGTGGGTGCGGCACAGGTCGAGCAGCATGACCCAGACCGCGGGCATCGGGCGCTCCTCGCCGTCGATGTGCCGGTGGAGCACGTCGATCGAAAGGTCCACGTGGTGCAGGGCGAGGTACGCGTGCGGCTGCGGCAACGTCGCCGGCGTCGAGTCGGGCTCCGGGGTGCGCGGCGCCGATGCACCGTGACTCTCCGACTCGGGAACGACGCGGGCCTCTTCGGGAGCGGACGCGACGGTCGTGGTGCCGAGCGTCGAGTCGTTGGCGGCGCGGTCGAGCGGTGCGGGGCGATTCGGCCGGCCCATCGTGAATGCGCCTGCGGCGACCGCGAGCAGGCCCAGCGTGACGACCAGCCCCCAGCCCATCGGGCCGAACGGCGCCGAGGCATCCGGCAGTGGCGACTGGCGCCCCTCCGCGCCGGCCGCGGCGGCAACCGCGGTGGCGACCGGCAGGAGTGCGAGCGCGGCGATCGGGACCGCCCGGCACAGCACGCGCGAGGTGCGAACGACGATGGAGACGGTGTGGTTCACGGTGCGTTGGCTGCGCCAATGGCGGCGCACGGGACGAAGTTGGGCAGCGAAGGTTGGGCAACGCTGGCGCAAGAAGCATGCCGCTCCGATGAGCGGTGCGGGGCCTCGGGTAAACTGCTGATCGCACGCCGTCCGGCGCGCGGTACCGGCCGCGTGGAGCCTTCCCGTGTTCTTTCCGCTGCTCGTCGCCCGCAACGCGCTCCGGCACAAGTTGCGCACGCTGCTCACCGTCGTGGGTATCGTCGTCGCGATCGTGGCCTTCGGGTTGTTGCGCACAGTCGTCGACGCCTGGTATGCGGGCGCCAACGCGAGCTCGTCGACGCGCCTCGTGACGCGCAACGCGGTGTCGCTCGTGTTCCCGATGCCGACCAGCTACGCGCAGAAGATCCGCCAGGTCGACGGCGTCGCGGGCGTGTCGTGGGCGAACTGGTTCGGCGGCGTCTACGTGACCGAGCGCAACTTCTTTCCGCAGTTCGCGATCGATCCGGCGACGTACCTGCCGATGTACCCCGAGTTCCTGCTGTCCGACGACGCGCGCAAGGCGTTCCTCACCGACCGGGCCGGGGCGATCGTCGGCCGCAAGCTGGCGGCGGAGTACGGCTGGAAGGTCGGCGACACGATCCCGCTGCGCGGCACGATCTTCCCGGGCACGTGGTCGTTCACGCTACGCGGCATCTACGCGGGCGCGGAGCCGTCGACCGACGAGTCGACGATGTTCTTCCACTGGGACTACCTGAACGAGTCCGTCAAGCGGCGCTTCCCGCGCCGCGCAGACCAGATCGGCGCCTTCATCGTCGAGATCCGCGATCCGTCGCGTGCCGCCGAGGTCTCCGCCGCGATCGACGCCACGTTCCGCAATTCGCTCGCCGAGACGCTCACCGAGACCGAGAAGGCCTTCCAGCTCGGCTTCATCGCGATGACCGAGACGATCCTGCTCGCCATCCAGGCAGTCTCGTTCGTCGTGATCGTCATCATCATGGCGGTGATGGCCAACACGATGGCGATGACCGCCCGCGAGCGCCACGCCGAGTACGCGACGCTGAAGGCGCTGGGGTTCCAGGGCACGTTCGTCGCCGGGCTCATCGTGGCCGAGTCGCTCGCGATCGCGCTCGCCGGCGGCGTGCTCGGCATCGTGCTCACGCTTCCCGCGGCGGCGGCTTTCACGGGCGCCGTCGGTACGCTCTTCCCCGTGTTCATCGTCTCCGAGGGCACGATGCTGGCCCAGCTCGCGGCGGCGCTCACCGTCGGCGTCGTCGCCGCGATCGCGCCGGCGTGGCACGCGTCCCGGGAACCGATCGTCGAGGGCCTGCGCGCCGTCGCCTGATGCCGTGGGCATTCCGCTCTCCTACGTCCTCAGGAACCTCGCGGCGCGGCGGCTCACGACGCTCCTCACCGCCGGCGGGATGGCGCTCGTCGTCTACGTGTTCGCCACGGTGCTGATGCTTGCCGCGGGCCTCCGCGCGACGCTGGTCGCCACGGGCCAGCCCGACAACGTCGTCGTCATCCGCCGCTCGGCGCAGACCGAGGTGCAGAGCGGCATCGACCGCCTGCAGGCGGGCATCGTCGAGAGCCTGCCCGACATCGCCACCGGATCGCGCGGAACCCGGCTGGTGTCGCGGGAGCCGGTCGTCCTCATCAACCTGCCCAAGCGCGAGACCGGCAAGCCGTCGAACGTGACGATCCGCGGCGTGACGGAAGCCGGGATCGAGCTGCGCCCCCAGGTCCGTCTCGCCGAGGGCCGGATGTTCCGGCCCGGCACCGCCGAGGTGGTGACCGGCCGCGCCATCGCGGAAGGATTCCGCGGCGCCGGCGTCGGCGAGACGCTGCGCTTCGCCTCCCGCGACTGGACGGTCGTCGGCGTGTTCGACGCCGGCCGCACCGGCTTCGACTCCGAGATCTGGGGCGATGCCGAGCAGTTGCTGCAGGCGTTCCGGCGCGGCGCGCTATTCGTCGCTGATCTTCCGGCTCGCGGATCCCGGACGATTCGACGCCGTGAAGCGCGAGATCGAGACCGATCCGCGGCTCACGCTCGAGGCGAAGCGCGAGGCCCGCTTCTACGCCGACCAGTCCGAGACGCTCGCCAGGTTCATCAGCATTCTCGGCACCTCGATCTCGGTGATCTTCTCGATCGGGGCCGTCATCGGCGCGATGATCACGATGTACGCGAGCGTCGCCTCGCGCACCGCGGAGATCGGCACGCTGCGTGCGCTCGGCTTCTCCCGCGGCTCGGTGCTCGCCGCCTTTCTCGTCGAGGCGCTCGCACTCGGGCTCCTGGGGGGCGTCCTCGGCCTTCTCGCCGCGTCGTTCATGCAGGCGATCACGATCTCGACCACGAACTTCCAGACGTTTGCCGAGCTCGCGTTCGCGTTCACGCTCACGCCGGAGATCGTGCTGGCCTCGCTCGGGTTCTCGATCGCGATGGGCTTCGTCGGCGGATTCCTGCCGGCGGCGCGCGCGGCACGGCTGTCGATCGTCGACGCGCTGCGGGCGGCGTGATGGGCCTCGGACCGCTGTTTGCGATCCCCACGCTGATCTGGGGCTCGACCTGGTTCGCGATCAAGTTCCAGCTGGGCGCGGTCGCGCCGGAGGTCTCGGTCGCCTACCGCTTCGCGCTCGCCGCGCTGATCCTCGCCGCGTGGTGCGCGGCGACGGGCCGCTCGCTCGCGCTGCCGCGGCAGGCACACGCCTGGATGGCGCTGCAGGGCGTCACGATGTTCGGCCTCAACTACGTCGCGGTCTACGAGGCGGAGCAGCGGCTCGCCTCCGGGCTCGTCGCCGTCGTGTTCTCGACGATCGTGTTCATGACGCCCTTCGGCGCGCGGGCGGCGTTCGGCACGCCGGTCGCCGCACGCACGCTGGCCGGAGCGGTGCTTGGCGTCGCCGGCATCGCGCTGCTGTTCCTGCCGGAGCTCCGCGCAGCCGGGGAGGGCGGCGCGAACAGCGTCGGCCTCGCGTTCGCGATCGCGTCGCCCGTAATCGCTGCGCTTGGCAACCTGATTTCGATGCGCATGCAGCGCGACCAGCTGCCCGTGCTGTCGAGCACCGCCTGGGGGATGGGTTACGGCGCGCTGGTCGTGGCGATCGTCGCCGGCGCGGCCGGCGCCTCCTGGACCTTCGATCCGCGCCCGTCCTACGTGCTCTCGCTCCTCTACCTCGCCGTGTTCGGGAGCATCGTCGCGTTCGCCACCTACCTGACGCTGCTGAAACGGGTCGGTCCCGGCCCGTCGAGCTTCGTCGGCGTGGCGACTCCCGTGGTCGCGATGCTGGCGAGCACCGCGTTCGAGGGTTATCGCTGGACGTGGGTCGGCGTGCTCGGCGTGGCCCTCGCGGCCGTCGGCAACGTGATTGCACTGCGACCCGCCGAGGCGCGCGCCGGCGGCCCGGACACCGGCACCGCAGCACGGACGCGCCGGTGACCCCGACCAAACTGCCGGTCGTCACGGAGCATTGCCGGGAAACGCGGCATCGAGCGCATCGAGGAACTCGGGCAGGCGCGCTGCCGGAAGACCGTTGATGCCGGCCGCGGCGGCCCGTCCGCCGCCCTGCGGGAAACTGCCGGCACAGGCGGTCGGCGCCGTGCGGTGCGGCCAGCGGCGCACGCACGCTCACCCACCAGTCGCCGCGTTCGCCGGGGGTCAGTACGACGTGCGCGCGAGCGGGTGCACGGTGCGCGAGCTCGTTGGCGAACAGGCTCGCCACGCGCCGGCTCCACGCTGCATCCGGCAGTTCGTAGACCTCGGCCCCCGCGCGCGTGAGTGCCGGCGTCAGCGCCCGCGCCGCCGCGAGATCCGCGCGTGCGCCGTCGCGCAGCGTCCGGACCACCGGCTCGGCCGCGGCGAAGTGGAGCGGATCGCGGTAGCGGCGCAGGATCGCGTAGAGATCGGCCGGACCGATGACGAGGTCCTCTGCGCGCTCCCCGCCGCCGGCGTAGGCGAGCGTCTCGCCGAGACTCCGCAGCTCGCGGGCCTCGGCGTCGTCGAGCGAGAGGCTCCGCGCCAGCCGCTCGGCGCTCGCGCGCAGGTTGTCGCCGTAGGCCGCGACGACCGCCCACGCCCGGTAGCGGCCGTCGAGGTGCCGGTCCACCAGCATCGCGGTGCAGACGTCCGGCGCGGTGTCGATCGTCGCCGCGAGTCGCGGGTGCACGGGCACGGCGCCTGCGTAATGGTGATCGAACCAGGTCACGTGGACGCCGCGAGCGAGGAGGGCATCGAGTGCCGTCCGGTTGACGTCGAGCGAGATGTCGAGCACCGTGACGCTGTCCCCTTCCCGCGCGTCGACCCGCGCGAGCAGGCGGACGTCGCGCTTCGGGCCGGTGACGAGATGGCAGTCCCGAGGCGCGGCGAGTCGAAGCTGATGCAACGCGCACAGCCCGTCGGCATCCCCGTTGAAGACGTCGTGGCAGGTCATCGCGTCACCCGGTGCTCACGTGGGCCGGCAGGTGGCGGGACGGACGGCGCGGCGGCCCGTGGGCGGTGCCGCGTGCCTTGCGGACACCCATAGCGGGATCATGGACGATCGAGCACCGATGCTGTTCTCGCCGGAATCCTCCGGCACGTTCGCGGCCGACGTCGCCGCCGCGCTGCAGGTCGATCTCGCCCCGTTCGAGGCGCGGGTGTTCGAGGACGGCGAGCACAAGACCCGGCCGCTCGCGTGCGTCCGCGGGCGCGACGTCTACGTGGTGCAGTCGCTCTTCACCGACGGCAGCCACAGCGTCAACGACCGCATGGTCCGCCTGCTGTTCTTCGTGGCGGCCATCCGGGACGCCGGTGCTGCGCGCGTGACCGCGGTGCTTCCCTACATGGGCTACGCCCGCAAGGACCGGCGGACCAAGCCGCGCGACCCGGTGACGACGCGCTACGTCGCCCAACTCTTCGAGGCGGTCGGCAGCGACTGCGTCGTCACGCTCGACGTGCACAATCTCGCCGCGTTCGAGAATGCGTTCCGCTGCCGCACCGCGCACCTGGAGGCGGCGCCCCGGTTCGTCGCCGAGCTCGCACCGGATCTCGCCGATCTGCCGGTGACCGTGGTCGCGCCGGATGCCGGCGGCATCAAGCGCGCCGAGGCGTTCCGCCGGCGCCTCGAGGCCGCGCTCGGCCGCCCGGTCGGCGCTGCGTTCGCGGAGAAGCACCGCAGCAGCGGCGTCGTGAGCGGCGCAGGCTTCGTCGGGCCGGTGGAGGGGCGCATCGCGATCATCGTCGACGACCTGATCGCCGGCGGCACCACCGTCGCGCGCGCGGCGCGCGCGTGCCGCGATCGGGGCGCTGCGCGCGTGATCGCGGTAGCCTCGCACGGCGTATTCGCGCCGACCGCGCCCGACACGCTCGCCGGCCCCGACGTCGACCGGATCCTCATCACCGACTCGCTTCCGGCGCAGCCGATGCCGGTGGGCCCGTTCGCGGCGAAGCTGCAGCGGCTCGCCATCGCGCCGCTCGTCGCGGCCGCGATCGGGCGCCTCCACGCGGGTGGCTCGCTGTCCGCGCTGCTCGACTGAACGAGGCGGGCGGCACGAGTTCACGGCATGCCCCCGTCCTCGACGAGCTGCTGCGCGATCGCGAGGTAGGCCTCGGCGCGTTCACGCCACAGGGGATTCCGTGCCAGCGCCGGCTCGCGCAGGTGCCGGATCGCGAGCCGCGCACGCACGCACGCACGCAGACCCTGGTAGAAGCGCACGGCGGCCGGCGGCGCGTCGTCGCAGCTCGCGCGCCGGTAGCCGTCGAGGATCGCCGCACCGATCGACGGCGCGCCCAGTCGCGCGCACTCCAGTGCGAGGAACCCGAGGTCGTCGACGGCATCCTGCGTGCGCAGCGCGCGCGAGAAGTCGAGGCAGTCGATGATCTGCGGCTCGCCGTCGAGGCAGACGTGTTCGGGACGCAGGTCGCCGTGGCCTTCGACCAGCGCGCCGCGCCGCGCGTCGAGCCATGGGCGCGCCGCCAGCACGTCGAGCTGCCGAGCGCAGATCCGTTCGATCCGCTCGACGGGCAACCCGTACTCCGGCCGCGTGAGCTCGTCGCGGTTGGCGTGGACGCTGCCCACGAGGCGTTCGCGATACGCCTCGACGTCCGCGTCGTGACGGCGGGCGTCGCGGTAGAAGGCGACGAGCCGGGCGACGAGCGCGGTGACGTCTGCCGCGCGCACCTCGCCGTCGGCGATCAGGCGATCGAGCATCCGCTCGGGCGCGAGGCGGCGCATTTCGACCGCCCAGTCGACCGCCTGCGCGCCGGTCGAGAACGAGACCCTCCCGCCGGCGTCGGCGAGGAGCGGCCGCGTGCCGAGGTAGACGTCGTGCGACAGCCTGCGGTTCAGGCGCACCTCCTCGGCGCAATTGCGGCGGCGCGCGGTGACGCGGCGCAGGTCGGCGAACTCGGTGCGGATCGCCTTCTTGATCTTGACTGCGCGGTTCCCGGTGACGAACACCCACGACCAGTGCGTCTCGATGGTCTCGACGAGCGTGCCTCCTTCCGCGTGACTCGACGGGCGCGACAGGAACAGGACCACGGCCTCCTGGGCGACCGGTATGCCGGGATGCTCGGGTCCGGCGCGCGCGGCCTCGGGATCGCCGATGAGCGCCACGAGCCGCGCCCATTCCGGGCTCGAGCGCAGCGTCGCGACCGGCCGCTCGCCGTTCCAGACCACCACGCGCGGCGCCTCGTCGTCGGCGAGCGGCTCCTCGGCCAGGCGCTGGTGGGCGAGCACCGCCGCGTCGGCTTCCGAGGCGTCCGTGGACGCTCGCGCCCGTGCCGCGATGCGCCGTTCGAGCGTCGCCGGACGTCCCTGCACCGACAGGATCGCGAACGGCACGCCGAGCGAGGCGGCCGCAGAGCGGAACAGCTCGCGCTGCCAACGGTGCAGGAACGCGCCGTCGGCGACGACCGTGAAGCCGCCGGCGATGGCCTCGTGCGCGAGGTCCAGCACGCGACGGTACGCGGCCCGGGTCGCGTCCTCGGCATACAGGCCGGACTGCGTGCCGCTGCCGCTCGCCGCCGTTGCCGCGAGCCCGTGCAATCGCTTGCGCTCGACGTCGGTGCGCACGCGCAGCGCGCCGAGCGGCGCGGTGATGGCATCCGACACCGTGGTCTTGCCGGAACCCGAGAGCCCGTGCATCGCGACCATCGCGGGGTGCGGCGGCGCCGCCCAGGCGCGCGCGAGCGCGACGTACTCGCGGCACTCGGTGGCGAGCGACGCGCGCTCGGCGCCGTCCGGCATCTGCGCGACGCGCAGTGCCTCGACCTTGGCCCGGACCATCGCCCGGTACACGACGAAGAAGCGCAGCACCGCGGCGCCTGCGTAGTCGCCGGTGGCCTCCATGTAGCGGTTGACGAAGCGGTCGGCGAGATCCGCACGGCCCCGGTACTCGAGGTCCATCGCGAGGAACGCGACCTCGCCCATCAGGTCGTTCCAGCGCATCCGCGCGTTGAAGTCGATGCAGTCGAAGATCGCGATCCGCCCGTCGACCACGGCGATGTTGCCGAGGTGGAGGTCGCCGTGGCATTCGCGCACGAAGCCTTCGTGGCGACGCGCCTCGAGCCGGCTGTGTATCGACACAAACGTCCGCTCCGTCCAGCGGCGCAGCGTATCGAGCGTCCCCGCGATCGCCGGATCCGGCCGGGCGGCCAGCAACGCGTCGATGTTGTCGAGTGCGAGCGCGAGCGCGTCCTTCGCATCGCCGTACGGCGACCCGGGCGGCGCGACGTCGATGCGTCCGTGAAAGCGGGCCACCTCGGCGGCGAGCTCGTCGATGCGCCGCTCGTCGACCTCCTGCCGGTCGAGCATCGCGGACAGGAGCATCCGCTGCGGGAATTCCCGCATGCGGACCGCGTAGTCCAGTACCTCGCCTGCGCCGCCGAGCTGCGGTGCCTCGGGCGACCCGGTGATCGGCACCACGCACTCGTAGAGCGCGGGTGCGAGGCGCCGGTTCAGACGCAGCTCCTCGTCGCAGTAGAAGCGGCGCGCGGCGAGCGTGCGGAAATCGAGGAACTCGAGGCCGATCGCCTTCTTGATCTTGTAGGCGTGCGCGCCGGTCAGCAGCACGTACGAGATGTGGGTTTCCAGCAGATCGACGCGCGTGCAGTCGGGACCGTGCCGGGCGGGCTCGCGCAGTGTGGCCACCAGCCGCGCCTGCTCCCCGGGATCGATCTCGCGGGAGGACGCCGCGCACGCGGGCGACTTGCGGTCGTCCGCAGGCGACCGGGCCGCATCCACCGATGCCACGGACTGCCGGCCATGCGCCTCGACCATCGACGCCTCCATCGGCATTGTCGAGGGGCGCTGCGGGTCAGGCGCACCAGGCGCTGCTGCCCCGTGCGCCGGCGGACGCGCGAGCGGCCCGAACCTGCTGCCTCGACCCATCATAGGAGTCTCGCGGCGCGCCGGCTTGACGGCGGTCAACCGCAAGGGGTGCGCGTCGCGGCCGAGCTTGGCTCGAGGCCCCGCGCGCGCGCCGGGCCCTGCGCATCACTTGAATCCGTCCGTTGCGGCCGCATCTTGCGCAACGATACGTCGTCCTGTCGATGCCGTCACCGCAACCGGGGCTCGCTCGTGACCGATTCCGTGCATGTCGTCTGCGGCCAATGCCACACGACCAATCGCCTGCCGCGAGCGCGGCTCGGCGACCACGCGAACTGCGGCGGCTGCAAGGCGCCGCTGTTCTCCGGCCATCCGATCGCGCTCGACGGGGCGAGCTTCGAGCGGCACGTCGCGTCGAGCGACTTGCCGGTGGTCGTGGACTTCTGGGCGCCCTGGTGCGGCCCCTGCCGCACGATGGCGCCTGCCTGGGAGCAGGCCGCCGCACGCCTGGAGCCGCGGGTGCGGCTCGCCAAGCTGGACACCGAGGCCGAGCCGGGCATCGCGCAGCGCTTCGGCATCCGCAGCATCCCCACGATCGTGCTGTTCAGGCACGGCCGC
Organism: uncultured beta proteobacterium; assembly: GCA_963765065.1. Classification (GTDB taxonomy): domain Bacteria; phylum Pseudomonadota; class Gammaproteobacteria; order Burkholderiales; family Casimicrobiaceae; genus VBCG01. The sequence continues at coordinate 1,111,336 of CAVXVH010000020.1, forward strand.
GAGGCGGCGCGGCAGAGCGGCGCGCTGTCGTTGCCGCAGATCCTGCGCTGGGTTGAGGGCAACCTCGGCGCGTGAGGCCGGTGCCTACTCGAACGTGAGCTTCGCGTCCGCGATCAGCTTCTTCCATCCGGCGAGGTCGCGCTCGATCACCCCGCCCAGGCGTTCGGGCGGTCCGGGAATGAGCTCGGCGCCTTCGCGCTCCAGGCGCGCCTTCACGTCGGTCTGCGCAAGCACCTTCTGCGTCGCCGCATTGAGCTTGGCGACCACTTCCGGCGGCGTGCCGACGGGCGCGACGATGCCCCAGTAGTTGACGACGTTCGCGTCGGCGACGCCCTGCTCCTGCCAGCTCGGCACGTCCGGCAGCTGAGCAATGCGCCGCTCGCCCGTCACGGCGAGCACGCGCACGCGCCGCTCGGCCAGCTGCGGCAGCGTCGCCGGGATCGATGCCGTCATCGCCTGCAGCTGTCCGCCCAGCAGGTCCTTGGTCGCGTCGGCAATGCCGCGGTACGGCACGTGCACGATGTCGGTGCCGGTGCGGGCCTTGAACAGTTCGAGCGCGAGGTGGTTGACGCTGCCGGGCCCCGCGGAGCCGTAGTTGATCTTGCCGGGATGCTGCTTCGCGTACGCGATGAACTCGCGCATCGTGGCGGCCGGCACATCGGGGTTGACGACGAACGCGAGCGGGCCGGCGGCGATCGGCGCCACCGGCACGAACTGCCGCACCGGGTCGTAGCCGGGTGCCTTGGCCGATGCCGCCACCGTGGTGAACGGCGAGGCGACGAACAGCAGCGTGTAGCCGTCGGGCTCGGCCTTCGCGGCCTCGGCGGCGCCGATCGCGCCGCCGGCGCCGGTCTTGTTCTCGACGACGATCGTCGCGCCCATCGACTCGGCGAGCTTCTGGGCGACGAAGCGCGCGACGGTGTCGGTGCCCGCGCCCGGCGGAAACGGCACCACGAGACGGATCGGCTTCGTCGGATAGGTCGACTGGGCCAGTGCGAGCGCGGGAGTCGCCGCGAGGGCGATCAGCGTGACGGCCAGGGCGCGACGGGCGCAGTTGGTCATGGTGCGGAAGGATGGTTGGCGAAAACCCGCTACGTTCGCATGAACGTGTTACGGCCCGGTGACAGGTGCCGGCTCAGTCCTCGTTGTGCTTCGGCACGACGTCGACGTTGTCGATGAGGCGCGTGTTGCCGAGCTTCGCGGCACCGAGCACGATCAGCAGGTTCGGGTGGTCGAATCCTTCCGGGTGCGGGATGCGCAGGCCGAGGCCGTTGCGCACTGCGATGTAGTCGACGCTCCAGCCGGCGCGGGCGAGCTCGGCGCGGCCGGCGGCCTCGAGGTTCGCGTAGTCGGTGCGCCCGCCGGCGATCGCGTCGGCGATGTCGCGCAGCGTGCGGTACAGCCTAGGCGCCTCGGCACGCTCGGCAGGGGCGAGATAGGCATTGCGCGACGCCAGCGCGAGCCCGTCGTCGGCGCGCACCGTCTCGCCGGCAACGATGCGGATCGGCATGTTGAACTGCTGCACCATGCCGCGCACGATCTTGATCTGCTGCCGATCCTTCTTGCCGAACACCGCGACGTCGGGCTGCACGAGGTTGAAAAGCTTCAGCACCACCGTACACACGCCGTCGAAGAAGCCCGGCCGGAACGCGCCCTCGAGCTCGGTGGCGAGCGGCGGCGGCTGCACGCGGTACACCTGCGGGGTCGGGTACATCTCGTGCTCGTCCGGTGCGAACAGCAGGTCGACGCCCACCGACTCGAGCTTGCGGCGGTCCTCCTCGAAGGTCCGCGGGTAACGGTCGAAGTCCTCGTTGGGCCCGAACTGCAGGCGGTTGACGAAGATGCTCGCGACGACACCGCTGCCGTGCTCGCGGGCAATGCGCATCAGCGAGAGGTGTCCCTCGTGCAGGCTGCCCATCGTCGGCACGAATGCCACCTGCGGGTAGTCCTTGGTGTGCGCAGCGAGCTCTTCGGCGTTGTGGCAGATCAGCATGAGGCGGTTCCTCGGATTGGATCGGGTCCGGCGTCAGAAGCAGTGCTCCGGCGCGGGGAACGTGCCGTCCTTGACCGCCCGGACGTAGGCGGCGAGTGCGGCCTCGACGCTGTCGTGGCCGGGAAGGAAGTTGCGCACGAAGCGCGCCGCTTTGCCGGGCTGCAGGCCGAGCGCATCGTAGACGACCAGCACCTGTCCCGAGCAGTCGGGGCCGGCGCCGATGCCGATCACCGGCACGCCGGATTCCTTCGTGACCCGGGCGCCGAGATCGCGTGGCACGCACTCGACGACCACGAGCGACGCGCCGGCGCGCGCGAGCGCCTGCGCGTCGCCGATCAGCGCGTCGGCGGCGGCGTCGGTCCGGCCCTGCACCTTGTAGCCGCCCAGCACGTTCACCGACTGCGGCGTGAGCCCGACGTGCCCGCACACCGGCACGCCGCGCGCGGTCAGGTATTCGACCGTGGCGGCGACCCACGCGCCGCCCTCGATCTTGACCATCTGGGCACCCGCCTGCAGGGCGGCGACGCTCGCGCGCAACGCATCCTCGCGCGTGCCCTGGAACGTTCCGAACGGCAGGTCGGCGATCACCAGCGGCCGCGAGCAGCCGGCGACGACGCAGCGCGTGTGGTAGACGATGTCGTCGAGGGTCACCGGCAGCGTGGTGCGATGCCCCTGCACGACCATGCCGAGCGAGTCGCCGACCAGCAGCACGTCGACCCCCGCGCGCTCGGCGAGTGCGGCGAAACTCGCGTCGTAGGCGGTGAGCATCGCGATGCGCTGGCCCTCGGCAGCCATCTTCGCGAGCGTCGTCACCGTCACGCGCGACGGCGCGGCCGGCACGGGCGCGGGCGTGCCGTAGGGCTTCGCGTCAGGCGTGCTGACCAAGGTTGAAGAACTCCCGTTGGCTGCGCATCGACGCGATCCGCGCGAGGAGCAGCGCGAGGTGGTCCGGATTGTCGACGAAGTTGAGCCGCTCGCTGTTGACGATCAGCAGCGGCGCTTCCGCGTAGGAATAGAAGAAGCGCGCGTAGGCGTCGGCGAGGCGCGCGAGGTAGGCCTCCGGCATCTGTCGCTCGAACTCGACGCCGCGGCGGTGCACGCGGGACACGAGCGTGTCGACCGGCGCCTGCAGGTACACGACCAGGTCCGGCACCGGCACCTGCGGCTTCAGGTGCAGGAAGATCTTCTCGTAGAGCGCGAACTCGTCGTCGGAGAGCGTGTTGCGCGCGAACAGCGGGTCCTTGTCGAACAGGAAGTCGGCCACCGTCGGACGCGCGAACAGGTCGAGCTGGGCAAGCCCGCGCAGCTGGTCGACGCGCTGGAACAGGAACGTGAGCTGCGCGGCGAGCGCGTAGCGCGCCATGTCGTCGTAGAAGCGCGCGAGGAACGGGTTCTCGTCGGGGCGCTCGAGCAGCTCGTCCGCGCGCAGGTGCCGGGCCAGCGCGTGCGCAAGGCTCGTCTTGCCGGCACCGATCGGCCCCTCGACCACGATGTAGCGGCACTTGTCGAGATTCATGCGCGGGGGCGCCGGGGAAGGGGGGAGCCGTGGATGCGCGTACGCGCGATGCGCTGGTCCGCGACCCCCCGCAGCAGCCCCCGCGCCGGACCACGGCCGGGGATCACGGCGGCGGGCGCGAGGTCGGCGAGCGGGCGCAGCACGAACGCACGCTCGTGCATGCGCGGGTGCGGCAGCGCAAGCGATTCGACGCGCATGCGACGGCGGCCGAATAGTAGCAGATCGAGGTCGAGCGTCCGCGGTGCGTTGCGCATCCCCGGCACGCGGCGCCGACGCTGGCGGTGCTCGATCGCGAGGAGCCTCGCGAGCAGCGCCCGCGGCGCGAGCGCCGTGTCGACCAGCGCGACCGCATTCACGTAGTCGGGCTGGGAACCTGGCGTGCCGACCGGCGCGGAAATGTAGTTCCCCGAGACGGCGAGGAGGCGCGTGCGCGGCAATCGCGCCAGCGCGCGCACGGCCCGGGAGAGCTGGCGACGCGGGTGATCGAGATTGCTGCCCAGCCCGATGCAGGCGAGGGTCATCGCGCTCGCGCGGCCGTCGCGTTCAGCGCGCGTCGTCGTCGGGCGGTGGCGCGGCGCCCGCGGGCGCCGCGGCCGCGGCGCCGGCCCCGTCGGCGTGCTTGCGACCCCGGCCGCGCGAGCGGCGCCGCTTCTTCGGCGCCTCGTCGGGCTTCAGCATCGCCTCGCGCTCGTCGGGACTCGCATCCTGGAAGCGTGTCCACCAGTCCGCAAGCGCCTGCGGGGCCTCGCCCCCTTCGGCACGCAGCAGCAGGAAGTCGTACGCGGCGCGGAAGCGCGGGTGCTCGAGCAGGCGGAACGGCCGGCTCCCCGCGCGCTGCTCGAAGCGGGGCTGCAGCGACCAGATCTCCTTGATGGTCGCCTCGAACCGGCGCGGCACGGCGATCTGCTCCGCCTGCTGGCCGAGCACGCGGTCCATCGCGTCGAACAGCGCCGGCAGCGCGCGTTCGTCGCGGGCCTTCGCGGCGTTCCACTGCCCGAGCACCTCGTGCCAGAGCAGCGTGGCGAAAAGGAACGCGGGCGACACGTTGCGGCCCTCGCGCACGCGGGCGTCGGTGTTCGCGAGCGCGGCCTCGATGAAGCGCTGCCCGCCGGGCTGCTCGAGGATCACGTCGATGAGCGGCAGCAGGCCGTGGTGCAGGCCGTGTACGCGCAGGCTGGCGAGCGTCTCCGTGGCGTGCCCGGAGAGCAGGAGCTTCTGCATCTCGTCGAACAGCCGAGCGGCGGGGACATTGCGGATCAGGTCGGCGAGCCGCGGGATCGGCTCCGCGGTGCGCTTCTCGATCGTGCAGCCGAGCTTGGCGGCGAGACGCACCGCGCGCAGCATGCGCACCGGGTCCTCGCGGTAGCGCGTCACCGGCGGGCCGATGAGCTTCATGCGGCGCGCACGGACGTCGGTCACGCCGCCCACGAAGTCCCAGACCTCCTCGGTCGACGGATCGAAGTAGAGCGCGTTGACGGTGAAGTCGCGGCGGGCCGCGTCCTCGGCCTGCGTGCCGTAGACGTTGTCGCTAAGGAGCCGGCCGTGTTCGTCGGTCGCGTCGCCACCGGCGTTCGCGGCGCGGAACGTGGAGACCTCGACCACCTCGGCGCCGACGTGAACGTGCACGAGGCGGAAGCGCCGGCCGATCACGTAGGCGCGCCTGAACAGCGGCTTCACCTGCTCGGGGCGCGCGTCGGTCGCGATGTCGAAGTCCTTCGGTTCGATGCCGAGCATCAGGTCGCGCACTGCGCCGCCGACAATGAACGCCTTGAACCCCGCCTCCTGCAGCCGCCGGGTCACCGTGCGCGCGCCGTGGCTCACTTGCGTGGCGCGGACCGGGTGCTGCTCGGGCTTGTACACGCGGGGCTCGCTCGACCGCAGTCCGGGCAGGAAGCGGGCGAGCAGGCGGCGGATCATTGCGGGCGGGAGCGGCGGCGGGCGCCGGAGCGAAGGGTGTGGGTGACGGGTGGGGCCGGCGCGCGTTCAGCGTGGTGGCAACACGGGCCGGAATCGGCGCAGGATCATAGCACGCACGTTCGGCGGGCTCGTCAGCGCGCCCGGAACGCGATATTCGGCAACGCGCTTGCCGATGCCCTGCGCCATTGGCCCGGAGGCAGACCGGCGAGCGTCCAGGGACCGACCGACCAGCGGATCAGTCGCAGCGTCGGCAGACCGACCGCCGCCGTCATGCGTCGCACCTGACGGTGCTTGCCCTCGGTGATCGAGAGCTCGAGCCAGGCCGTCGGCACCGACTTGCGGAAACGTATCGGCGGATCGCGCGGCCACAGCCACGCGGGCGGAGGTACGCGGCGCACCGTCGCCGGGGCGGTCACGAACTCGCCCAGGTCGACGCCGCGCGCGAGCGACGCGAGCGCGGCATCGGACGGCGCTCCCTCGACCTCCGCGCAATAGGTCTTCGGCAGCTTGTGACGGGGATGGCTGATCCGCGCCTGCAGCGCGCCATCCGCGGTGAGCACGACCAGGCCCTCGCTGTCGGCATCGAGCCGCCCCGCCGGGTAGACGCCCGGAACGGGGATCCAGTCGGCGAGCGTCGGCCGCGTGCCGTCGCCCGAGAACTGGCAGAGCACGCCGTACGGCTTGTTGAAGAACACGATCTCGCCCCGGGGCGCCGGGGACGGGGAGGTGCGTCGCGCAGTGACTAGGCGGGTCAAAATCGACGATAATTGGCCGTTTTTCGCGGCGCAGGGACCTGTTCCCGGGAGTTCGGCGCCGCAACCGCAAGCATCCCGCGATCGCTCGATCGGCGGGCCGCCGACCGCGACCAAGAACCCGCGGCGCGTTGCCCCCGCCGGCACATCAGGAGACTCCATGCCCCAGTACAAGCACGTCAAGGTCCCGGCCGGCGGTGAAAAGATCACCGTCAACAAGGATTACAGCCTGAACGTCGCCGACCAGCCGATCATCCCCTACATCGAGGGCGACGGCACCGGCTTCGACATCACGCCGGTGATGATCAAGGTCGTCGACGCCGCGGTGGCGAAGGCCTACGGCGGCAAGCGCAAGATCGACTGGATGGAGATCTACGCCGGCGAGAAGTCGACCAAGGTCTACGGCGCCGACGTGCTGGCTGCCCGAGGAGACGCTCGAGATCCTGAAGGACTACGTGGTCTCGATCAAGGGCCCGCTCACGACGCCGGTCGGCGGCGGCATCCGCTCGCTCAACGTGGCGCTGCGGCAGGAACTCGACCTGTACGTCTGCCTGCGCCCGGTGCGCTGGTTCACCGGCGTGCCGTCGCCGGTCAAGGAGCCGAGCAAGGTCGACATGGTGATCTTCCGCGAGAACTCGGAGGACATCTACGCCGGCATCGAGTGGGCGGCCGAGTCCGACGGCGCGCGCAAGGTGATCGACTTCCTGATCAAGGAGATGGGCGTCAAGAAGATCCGCTTCCCGAAGACCTCGGGCATCGGCATCAAGCCGGTCTCGCGCGAGGGCACCGAGCGGCTGGTGCGCAAGGCGATCCAGTACGCGATCGACAACGACAAGCCGTCGGTGACGCTGGTCCACAAGGGCAACATCATGAAGTTCACCGAGGGCGCGTTCCGCGACTGGGGCTACGCGCTCGCCGAGCGCGAATTCGGCGCGAAGCCGCTCGACGGCGGGCCGTGGATGAGCTTCAGGAACCCGAAGACGGGCAGGGACATCGTGGTCAAGGACGTGATCGCCGACGCGTTCCTGCAGCAGATCCTGCTGCGGCCGGCGGAGTACGACGTGATCGCGACGCTGAACCTGAACGGCGACTACATCTGCGACGCGCTCGCCGCCGAGGTCGGCGGCATCGGCATCGCGCCGGGCGCGAATCTCTCCGACACGGTGGCGATGTTCGAGGCGACGCACGGCACCGCGCCCAAGTACGCGGGCAAGGACTACGTCAATCCCGGCTCCGAGATCCTGTCGGCCGAGATGATGCTCGCCACATGGGCTGGAAGGAGGCCGCGGACCTGATCACGCGAGCCTCGAGAAGGCGATCGGCGACAAGGTCGTCACCTACGACTTCGCGCGGCTGATGCAGGGCGCGAAGCAGGTGTCCTGCTCGGGGTTCGGCCAGGCGATGATCGAGCGCATGTAGCCGGCGCCGGCACAAAAAAAGCCCGCCGGTGAGGCGGGCTTTCTGTTTGCGGCGGCCCGCTGGGGACGCCGCAACGCGAACTCAGGCAGCCTGGATGTTGCAGGCCTGCTTGCCCTTCGGGCCCTGCGTGACGTCGAAGCTGACCTTCTGGCCTTCCTTGAGGGTCTTGAAGCCCTGCATGTTGATCGCCGAGAAGTGCGCGAACAGGTCCTCGCCGCCGTCGTCCGGCGTGATGAACCCGTACCCCTTCGCGTCGTTGAACCACTTGACGGTGCCGGTTGCCATACAGCTTGTTCCTTACAGAAATGGAGATGATCGTTCGCGAGGGCCAACCACGGGCGGCAAGCGCATCGATACTGCGCGACTACGGCGGGTACGGCGGCAGACCGGTACGGCAGCTCCCCTCGGGCAAACGACCTCCTTGTACGCGCAATTTCCCGAGGGCGTCAAGGATGCCGACCCCCGGGCGGTTTCCCCTTGATAAAACTGTTGCAATCATCAAACATATCCCCATCTTCCAGGCGCTTACCGGCGGTTTCCCAAATTCATGGCGGTCCACGAGCAACGCGGCGAACTTCTCGAGGCCGAGAAGACCAAGCAGAAGCCGCCGCCGTTGTACAAGGTGCTGCTGCTGAACGACGACTACACGCCAATGGACTTTGTGGTCGTCGTCCTGCAGACTGTGTTCGGCATGACGCGGGAGAAGGCGACGCGCGTGATGCTGCAGGTCCACCGGGAGGGCATGGGGGTCTGCGGCACCTACACGCGGGAAGTCGCGGCGGCGAAAGTGGAGCAGGTGGTCGACCTCGCCCGCAAGCACCAGCACCCGCTGCAGTGCACGATGGAGGAGACTTGAACGTTGTACGGTTTCGCCGCGCACGCGGACGCGGCCCGGGCGGGCAACACGGAGCAGGACCATGATCGCGCAGGAACTGGAAGTCTCCCTCCACATGGCCTTCGTCGAGGCGAGGCAGAAGCAGCACGAGTTCATCACCGTCGAGCACCTGCTGCTGGCGATGCTGGACAACCCTTCGGCGGCCGAGGTCTTGAAGGCGTGCGGCGTCGACCTCGAGGAGCTGCGCGGGGTGCTCACCGACTTCATCAACGAGCACACGCCCGCGGCTCGCCCCGCACAGCGACGCGGACACCCAGCCGACGCAGGGATTCCAGCGCGTGATCCAGCGCGCGATCCTGCACGTCCAGTCGTCGGGCAAGAAGGAAGTCACCGGCGCCAACGTGCTGGTCGCGATATTCGGCGAGAAGGAGTCGCACGCCGTCTACTTCCTCAACCAGCGCGGCGTGACGCGTCTCGACGTCGTCAACTACATCGCCCACGGCATCACCAAGACGCCGCAGGCGAAGCCCGACAAGCCGGAGGGCGGCGGCAAGGACGAGGGCGAGGGCGGCTCCGAGTCGCAGGGCGCGCTCGACGCCTACACGATGAACCTGAACCACCTGGCCCGCAACGGCAAGATCGATCCGCTGATCGGCCGCGAGCACGAGCTCGAGCGCGTCGATCCAGGTGCTGTGCCGGCGGCGCAAGAACAACCCGCTGCTGGTGGGCGAGGCCGGCGTGGGCAAGACGGCGATCGCCGAGGGCCTCGCGCGCCGCATCAACGAGGGCGACGTGCCGGAGCTCCTCGAAGGAGTACCAGGTCTACTCGCTCGACATGGGCGCGCTGCTCGCGGGCACCAAGTACCGCGGCGACTTCGAGCAGCGGCTGAAGGCGGTGCTGAAGCAGCTCGCCGAGAACCCGCGCTCGATCCTGTTCATCGACGAGATCCACACGATCATCGGCGCGGGCGCCGCCTCCGGCGGCACGCTCGACGCCTCGAATCTCCTGAAGCCCGCGCTCTCCACGGGGGCGCTGAAGTGCATCGGCGCGACGACCTACACGGAGTACCGGCAGATCTTCGAGAAGGACCACGCGCTGTCGCGGCGCTTCCAGAAGGTCGACGTGCCCGAGCCTTCCATCGCGGAAACGGTGGAGATCCTCAAGGGCCTGAAGTCGCGCTTCGAGGCGCACCACGGCGTCAAGTACGCGCCCGCGGCGCTGACCAGCGCCGCCGAGCTCGCCGCGCGCTTCATCAACGACCGGCACCTGCCGGACAAGGCGATCGACGTCATCGACGAGGCGGGCGCTGCGCAGAAGATCCTGCCGAAGTCGAAGCAGAAGAAGGTGATCGGCAAGTCCGAAGTCGAGGACATCGTCGCCAAGATCGCCCGCATCCCGGCGAAGAACGTGTCCTCGGACGACCGCAACGCGCTGAAGACCCTCGACCGTGACCTGCGCAACGTCGTGTTCGGCCAGGACAAGGCGATCGACGCGCTGGTCTCGGCGATCCGCATGGCGCGCTCCGGGCTCGGCAACCCCGTCAAGCCGATCGGCAACTTCCTGTTCTCGGGACCCACGGGCGTCGGCAAGACCGAGGTGGCGAAGCAGCTCGCCTACTGCCTCGGCGTCGAGCTGATCCGCTTCGACATGTCCGAGTACATGGAGCGGCACGCGGTGTCGCGCCTGATCGGCGCGCCGCCCGGCTACGTCGGCTTCGACCAGGGCGGTCAGCTGACCGAGTCCATCACCAAGCACCCCTACAGCGTGTTGCTGCTGGACGAGATCGAGAAGGCGCACCCGGACATCTTCAACATCCTGCTGCAGGTGATGGACCACGGTACGCTGACCGACAACAACGGGCGCAAGGCCGACTTCCGCAACGTCACGATCATCATGACGACCAACGCGGGCGCCGCCGACCTCGTCAAGGGCACGATCGGCTTCGCCACCGAGAAGGGCGCCGGCGACGAGATGGGCGAGATCAAGCGGCTGTTCACGCCGGAGTTCCGCAACCGCCTCGACGCGATCGTCTCGTTCGCGTCGCTCGACGAAGACGTCATCCTGCGCGTGGTCGACAAGTTCCTGCTCGAGCTCGAGAACCAGCTGCACGAAAAGAAGGTCGACGCGTCTTTCACGCCGAAGCTGAAGGCGTTCCTCGCCAAGCGCGGCTTCGACCCGCAGATGGGCGCGCGTCCGATGGCGCGGCTGATCCAGGACACGATCCGCAAGGCGCTCGCCGACGAGCTCCTGTTCGGTCGCCTGGTCAACGGCGGCAAGGTGACGATCGACCTCGACGATGCCGACAAGGTGACGCTCGCCTTCGAGGAAGAGGCACCGAAGGAAGCCGAGCCGGTCGCCTAGCGTCGTCTCGCAAGTTGGCAGTGGGAAACGGCGCCTGCGGGCGCCGTTTCGTTTACCGGCGGCGCGTTGCGCGCGACGCCGGGGACTTCTTTCCGAGCCAGTGCTTGCGGAGCCTTGCCTCCTCGACCAGATTCGCGCGGTGCGCGTCGCCGAGGATCTCGACCAGCGCGGCCATCGACGGCGACAGGGTCCGCTTGCGCAGCCGCGCGATGGCCCATTCGGCGCGCAACCACGGCGGCTGCAACACCGGCACGAGCGTGCCGCGCTCGAGTTCGCCCCGGATCATGCCGAGCGACGCGAACGTGAAGGCATCGGTCGCGGCGACGACATCGAGCGCGAAGCGCGCCGTCGGGCACTCCAGCGATGGAAACGGAAGATTCGGTTCGGACCGCGTTGTTGCCGGTCGGCGACGTGACGCGAGCATCGGCTGCAGCACGCGCGGCGCCAGCGACTGCACCTGCGCATAGGGGTAGTCGAGCACATCCGCGAGCTCCACGGCCTTCCGGGCCGCGAGCGGATGCCCGGCGCGCGTGACGATGAACGCCGGCAACGGTTCGAGCGACTCCAGCACCTCGAGGTCGTCGACGTTGACAAGGGCGCCCGCCTCGGCAACGACCAGGTCGAGCGTGCGCGCCCGCAGCAGCCGCGCCAGTTCGGCCGGCGCGGCGACCGTCACGCGCAGGCGGACGTACGGGTGCGCCGCGGTGAAGCGGGTTGCACACTTCGCTGCCATCGTATCCCCAGGATAAGGGCCGGTGCCGAGCGCAACCTCGCCGCTGCGGAGTCCCTTGACGAGCGCGACCTCCCGCTCCAGGTCGCCCGCGCGGGCGAGGAGATCGGTCGCATGCTGCATGAAGACCAGGCCGAAGTCGGTCGGACGCACGCCCGTGCGCTCGCGCGTGAACAGCGGCAGCCCGACGCGCTCCTCGAGGTCCTTGATCCCGCGCGACAGCGTGGGCTGCGACTGCGCAAGCGCAGTTGCGGCGCGGCTGAAGCTGCCGTGCTCCATCAGCGCCTGGGCCTGCCGCAGCAACCGCAGGTCGACGTGCATGGTTCGCGACTCGTGGGGAAACGAATCCGGGCACTATACGATATGTGCATGCAAATTATAAAAAATATGTGATTGTGTAATTGTATCGTCGCCGGCAGAATCGCGCGGCCCTTACCCGGCAGTGCGCCGGCCAGGCATCCGGCTCGAAACCTCCTACATCCGCAATACCGAGGAACGCGCAGGATGACCATCGAACGGAGTGCGAAGCGCCTGTCGGCGGCTGTCCTCGTCGTCGGCATCCTCGTCGCAGTCCCTGCCGTGGCGCAGGACACGGTCACGGGTACCCGGGGCGCCGCGGCGCTCAGCTCGGAGGACCTCGCCAAGCAACTCGCCAATCCGGTGGCGGCGCTGATCAGCGTGCCGTTCCAGCTCAACTACGACAGCGACATCGGGCCGGCCCGAGACGGCAACCGCTGGCAGCTCAACATCCAGCCGGTCGTCCCGGTGGACCTCAACGCCGACTGGAACCTGATTTCGCGCACGATCCTGCCCGTCGTGTCGCAGGACGACATCTTCCCGGGTGCCGGTGGCCAGTCCGGCATCGGCGACATCGTGCAGAGCGTGTTCTTCTCGCCGAAGGCGCCGACCGCCGGCGGCTGGATCTGGGGCGCCGGCCCGGTGTTCCTGCTGCCGACCGGCTCCGACGACCTGCTGTCGGCGCAGAAGTGGGGCGCCGGACCGACGGGCGTGGCGCTGAAGCAGGAAGGCCCCTGGACCTACGGGCTGTTGGCGAACCACATCTGGTCTTTCGCCGGCAGCGGCAACCAGGACGTGAGCGCGACCTTCGTGCAGCCCTTCGTCAGCTACACGACGCCGACCGCGTGGTCGTTCACCCTCAACACGGAGAGCACCTACGACTGGGAGCGCGAGCAGTGGGCGGTGCCGATCAACGCGATCGTGTCCAAGGTCACCAAGGTCGGCAACCAGCTGGTGAGCATCGGCGGCGGTGCCCGCTACTGGGCCGACGGCCCGCAAGGCGGCCCGCACGGCTGGGGCTTCCGCTTTGTCGTGGCCTTGCTGTTCCCGCGCTGAAATTAGTGGTAGCGCCAAGAGGAACCCAAGAATGAACAAGAGAAATCTGAACCGTCTCGCGGCGCTGATCGGCGCCGCGTATCTTGCCGCGCCCGCCTTTGGGCAGCCATCCACCTCCGCGGATGCGATCTATGTCGGCGGCGACATCGTGACGATGAATGACAAAGCACCGTCGGCACAGGCGCTGGCGGTCAAGGACGGCAGGATCCTCGCCGTCGGCGACCGCAAGTCGGTGGAAGCAGGCCACAAGGGCGCCAAGACGAGGGTGGTGAACCTTGCCGGCAAGACGCTGCTGCCGGGATTCATCGACGCGCACAGCCACTACTTCAGCTCTCTGACGGTGGCCAACCAGTGCAACCTCTACGCGCCGCCCGCGGGGCCGGCGAAGGATGTGCCCAGCATCGTCGCCGCGATCAGGAAATTCGCCGCCGACAAGAAGATTCCCAAGGGCGAGGTGATCCAGTGCTACGGCTACGACGAGAACGTCATGCCGAACGGGCGGCTTCTGAACCGCGACGATCTCGACCAGGCGTTCCCCGACAACCCAATCCTGGCAGGGCACGTGTCCATGCACGGGGCGGTGCTCAACTCGGCGGCGATGAAGAAGTGGAATCTCAGCGCCGAGACCAATACGCCACCGGGCGGCGTCATCGTGCGCAAGCCCGGGACGAACGAGCCGTACGGGCTGATCATGGAAACGGCGTACCTGCCGATCTTCGCTTCGCTGCCGAAGCCGACTTCGGCACAGGAGGTCGAGTGGTCCATCGCGGGCCAGAAGCTGTACGCGGCCGCAGGCGTCACCACTGCGCACGAGGGTGCGACGCACGCCGCGGAGCTTGCCCTGATGCAGCGTGCCGCGAAGTCTGGCGGCACCATCATCGACGTGATTGCCTATCCGTTCATCACCGACCTCGAGGCGGTGCTGAAGGACAACCCGGTGTCCGGCTGGCAGAAGTACGACAACCGGCTGAAGATCGGCGGCGTGAAGATCACCATCGACGGCTCGCCGCAGGGCAAGACCGCGTTCTTCACCAGGCCTTACCTCACGGGCGGTCCGGGCGGCGAAAAGGACTGGAGCGGAGAGCTGACGGCACCGCAGGAAGTCGTCAACAAGGCGGTGAAGGCCGTGTATGACCTCGACGTACCGCTGAACCTGCACGCCAACGGCGATGGCGCCATTGATGCCTTCATCAAGGCGCACGAGGTGGCCGCGGCCGGCGACCTGTCGAAGGAACGCCACGTCACGATGATCCACGCGCAGTTCACGCGCAAGGACCAGATCGACAAGTACGTGCAGTACAAGATCCGGCCGTCGTTCTACACGTTGCACACGTACTACTTCGCCGAGGCGCACATCGCCAACCGCGGCAAGGAGCAGGCGATGTACATCAGCCCGATGCGCGACGCGATCGACAAGGGGCTGAAGCCGACCAACCACACCGACTTCGTCGTCGCACCGCTCGACCAGATGTTCATGCTGTGGTCCGCCGTCAACCGCGTATCGCGTGGCGGTGCCGTCATCGGCGCCGACCAGCGCGTCACGCCGATGGAGGGTCTGAAGGCAATGACGATCTGGGCCGCCGACCAGCACCGCGAGGGCGACATCAAGGGTTCGCTCGAAGCCGGACAAGCTGGCCGACCTGGTGATCCTCGACAAGAACCCGCTGAAGGTGAAGCCGATGGCGATCAAGGACATCAAGGTCGTCGAGACCATCAAGGAAGGCAAGACCATCTTCCAGGCGAAGTGATCCGCCCGTTTCTGCGCCCGACACCGGGAGGAACAGGACCGTGCCCTGCAAACGTGAACCAAACCGAAGTTCTCGCGCGCCCCTTGCCCTCGTCGCGGCGGCGCTTGCCGCGCTCGTGGCTGCCAGCGCGACGGCGCAAACGAACACGCTGCAGGACTTCGCGGGCTCGCTCGCGCAGCCCGGCGCGGCCGTGATCTACGTCGCGCGCGAGTTCGTCACCATGGACCCGAAGCAGCCACGGGCCGATGCGATTGCGGTCAAGGACGGAAAGTTCATTGCGGTCGGCACGCGCGCCGAGGTCGAGGTCGCAGCGGGCAAAGGCGCGCGGCTCGACCGGAGCTTCGGCGACAAGGTGGTGATCGCGGGGTTCATCGAGCAGCACGTGCACCCGGTGCTGGCGGCGCTGACGATGAACACCAAGGTCATCTCGATCGAGGACTGGGACGCGGTCGACGGCTTCTCGCCAGCGGTGCGCGATGAGAAGAACTACCAGGCCAGGCTGCGTGCCGCGATCGCCGCGCACAAGGATCCTTCGAAGGCGTTCATCACCTGGGGCTACCACCACTACTTCCACGGCGCGATGAACCGCGCGATGCTGGACCAGCTGGCGCCGGGTTTTCCGGTCATCGTCTGGCACCGTTCGGCCCACGAGTTCTTCCTGAACAGCGCGGCGCTCAGGATGATGAAGATCGACGAAGCGCTGGTCAGGAGCTTCAGCAAGAGCGCGCAGGCGCAGCTGGACCTGGCCAAAGGCCACTTCTTCGAGCAGGGCGGCATGGCGATCCTGCCGAACATCACGCCGCACCTGGCCTCGGCCGAACAGTTTCGCAACGGACTCGAGTTCACCAAGCGCTACTACCACCGCAACGGCATCACGCTCGCCTGCGAGCCCGGCGGCTTCCTTTCGAAGCCGCTGCAGGATGCGATCAACGCCGTCTACTCGGACGACGCAACCCCGTTCAATCACTGTTTCATCGGCGATGGCAAGAGCTTCCACGCCATCCGGCCCAATGACGCGACGAGCCTCCTGGCCGAGACCCGCAAGGTCGAGAACTGGGGCAAGGGCCGCACCTGGTACCTGCCCAATCAGGTCAAGCTGTTCACCGACGGCGCGATCTACAGCCAGCTGATGCAGATGAAGGACGGCTACACGGACGGCCACCACGGAGCGTGGATCACCGACCCGCCGGCGTTCGACTTCATGTTCCAGGCCTACTGGGACGCCGGCTACCAGATCCACGTCCACAACAATGGCGACGCCGGCATGGAGGTGCTGCTCGGCGCGCTCGAGAAAGCGATGCAGCGTACCCCGCGGCAGGACCATCGCACCGTGCTGGTTCACTTCGGCTTCGCGGCACCGGAACAGATTCGGCGCTGGATCGAGCTGGGCGGCATTGTCAGCGCCAACCCGTACTACGTGACGGCCCTGGCCGGGCGCTACGCCAAGCTCGGCATCGGTCCCGAGCGCGCCGCGAACATGGTGCCTCTGGGCGACGTCGTGAGCAGCGCCGGATCGCTGTCCTTCCACTCCGACATGCCGATGGCGCCCGCCAAGCCCATGCAGCTGGTCTGGGCGGCGGTCAACCGCGTCACCGCCGAAGGGCCGGTCGCGGGTCCGCGGCATAAAGTGCCGCTCGATGTGGCACTCAAGGCCATCACCATCGATGCCGCGTACTCGATCCGGATGGAGAAGAAGCTCGGCTCGATCGAAGTGGGCAAGGACGCAAATCTCACCGTGCTCGACCGGAGCCCCTCTGCGGTCGCGCCCGAGAAGCTGAAGGACATCACGGTGTGGGGCACGATGCTCGAAGGTCGGGTGCAACCGGTGCCACGCCAGATGCCGAAGTCGACGCAACGGTCGGCGGACGCTCCGCAAGTGACCGCTCCAGTGGCAGCGAATTCGCAGGGCACTGCCGAGGTGGGACGCGCGATCGCATCGAACCTCACGCGGCTGCTCGCACACCGGCACAACGACTGACGATGGGAGGCCCCATGAGTAGATTTCGTGCGGCGCTGATCGGTACCGTTTTCCTCGTGCTCACCGTGCCGGCCCTTGCCGCCGGCACCCCCGCGGACGCGATCTGGCGCGGCGGGTCGATCGTCACCGTCGATGACGCGAAGCCTTCCGCCGAGGCGGTCGCCGTGCGCGGCGGCCGCATCGTCGCCGTCGGTACCGCCGCCGACGTGATGCGGCTGCGCGGACCGAAGACACGGGTGATCGACCTGGGGAGGAAGACGCTCGTGCCCGGCTTCATCGACGGCCACGGCCACATCAGCATGGTGGGCTTCCAGGCGGTGTCGGCCAACCTGCTGCCGCCGCCGGACGGGCCGAACGCCTCCGTTGCCGACGTGCAGAAGACCATGCGCGAGTTTCTCGCGACGTCGCAGCTCCCGAAGACCTACGGGGCACTCTTCGGCTTCGGCTACGACGACGCCCAGCTGAAGGAGCAACGTCATCCCACGCGCGAAGACCTCGACGCGATCACCACGGAGATGCCGGTGGTGGTCATCCACCAGTCGGGGCACCTCGCCGCGGTGAACAGCAAGGCGCTCGCGCTGTTGGGCTTCACGGCGCAGACCAAGAATCCCGAGGGCGGCGTCATCCGCCGCAAGGCGGGCAGCCAGGAGCCCGACGGTGTGCTCGAGGAGCTCGCCTTCTTCATCGCGCTGGGCAAGCTCATGCCCAAGCTGTCGGTCGACAGCGCGGTGGCGATGCTGGAGAAGGGCCAGGACCTGTACCTGCGCTACGGCTACACGACGATCCAGGACGGCCGCGCCACGCCGGGCAACGTGAAGACCGCGATCACGGCCGCGACGCGGAAGAAGCTCAAGGCCGACGTCGTCGCCTACCCGGACATCATCCAGCCGGGCTCCACGGAGCTCCTGTCGGCGCCGTGGTACCACGACACGACGACGGTCCCGACCTACCGCGACCGCTTCCGCATCGGCGGCGTCAAGCTGACGCTCGACGGCTCGCCGCAGGGCAAGACCGCCTGGCTGACGCAGCCCTACTTCAAGCCGCCGCAGGGGCAGAAGGACGACTACGCGGGCTACGGCGTGGTGCCGGACGCCAAGGCGGTCGAGTACTACACCGCGGCGCTGCGCAACCGCTGGCAGATCCTGACGCATGCCAACGGCGACCGCGCGATCGATCAGCTGCTGGCGGACTTCGGCAAGGCGCGCGAAGCGGTGCCGGGCGCGGACGTGCGGCCGGTACTGGTCCACGGCCAGACGCTGCGCGAGGACCAGGTCGACCGCCTTAAGGCGCTCGGCATCCTGCCGTCGGTGTTTCCGATGCACACGTTCTACTGGGGCGACTGGCACCGGCAGTCGGTCCTCGGCCCCGAGCGCGCCGAGAACATCTCCCCCACGGGCTGGCTGGTGCAGCGCGGCATGACGTTCACCTCCCATCACGATGCCCCGGTGGCCTTCCCGGACTCGATCCGCATCCTCGACGCCACCGTGAACCGCACCACCCGCACCGGCTACGTGCTCGGCCCGGCGCAGCGCGTCGAGCCGATCGTGGCGCTGAAGGCGCTCACGCTGTGGGCCGCCTACCAGTACTTCGAGGAGCAGTCGAAGGGCTCGATCGAGGTCGGCAAACTGGCGGATTTCGTGATCCTGCCCGACAATCCGGTGACGATGGATCGCTCCCGCCTGTCGACGCTCAAGGTGCTGGAGACGATCAAGGAGGGGCGCACGATCTGGCGGCACGAAGCGGCAAGGAAATCGGCGTCCTGCATCGATTCGCCGGCGTGTGCCGAGGGCTACGGGCGCTTCCTGACGGCGACGAACATCCGCATGCAGCTGCTCGCGTGGCGCGCCGGAGCTGGCGCGGCGCAGGGCGCAACGAACTGAACCGAACGAAGGAACACCGCCGTGGACGTCCAAACCATCCAGCAGTTTCTGAGCACCACCGCCACCGAGCTCGGCATCAAGATCCTCGCCGCGATTGCCTTCTGGATCGTCGGCCGCTGGCTGATCGGGCGCGTCATCGCCGTGATGGGCGCGGCGATGAAGCGCAACAACGTCGACCCGACGCTCACCAAGTACCTCGGTTCGATCGTCGCGGTCGCGCTGAACATCGCGCTGGTCCTCGGCATCCTCGGCTACTTCGGCATCCAGACGACGTCGATCGCCGCGATGCTGGCCGGCGCCGGCGTCGCGATCGGCGCCGCGTGGAGCGGCATGCTCGGCAACTTTGCCGCCGGCGCCTTCATGCTGATCCTGCGGCCCTTCAAGGTCGGCGACTTCGTCGAGATCGGCGGCATCACCGGCACGGTGCACGAACTGGGGCTGTTCGGCACCACTCTGGTCACCCCGGACAACGTGCTGACCCTCGTCGGCAACGGCAAGGTGTTCGGCGGCACCATCCAGAACTTCTCCGCGCTCCCGGTGCGGCGCGTCGATCGCACCGCGCAGCTCGCCGGCGGCGTCGACCCGCTGGACGCGATCGCGCGCCTCAAGGCGGCGGTCGCGCAGATCCCCAACGTCGCCGCCGAGCCCGCGCCCGACGTCAGCCTGCTCGACATCAACCTCGTGGGCACGGTGATCGCCGTGCGCCCGTACACGCACACCGACCACTACTGGCAGGTGTACTTCGACACCAACGAGGCGATCGTGCGCGTCGCCCGCGAAGCCGGCTGGCCGGCACCGACGCCGAGCCAGATCATTCACCGCGCCTAGGCGGCCGCAGCGACGAAGGGCGCGTCGCCGCGCCCTTCGGTCCTGCTTGCTGCAGTGCCGCCGTCAGGCGAGCGTGTCGGCCCAGATGTTCTTCGCCCAGGAGAACGCGTACTCGCCTTCGAGCGGCGTCCACGTCGGCGACAGGCCGCCCGATCCCGGCACGGCGAGGAACGTCTTCTTGTCCCTGTCGAAGCGGTGTACCGATGCGACGTGGACAACGTCCTTGTCGGTGATGAAGCTGTAGCAGGTGTTGGTGACCATCGGCGTCGCGTTGACCGGCTGGCCGGTCAGCATCGACACGATCGCGGCGGCGGCGACCTTCGCGTGCTGGTTCGCCATGTGGCCGGACTTCGGCATCCCCGGCGCGATCTGGATCGCGTCGCCCAACACGTGCACGTGCTTCACCTTGACCGACTCGAAGGTGAGGAAGTCGACCTCGCACCAGCGGTTGTTCGCGGTGATCACGCCCGCCTGCCGCGCGATGTCCCCCGCCGACTGCGGCGGGATGAAGTTCAGCACGTCGGCGCGGACGTCGTCGGCGGTCTCGAACTTGACCGACTTCGTCTTCGCATCGACCCGCGTGGCGACGTAGTTGTTGCGGTACTCGACAATGCCCTTGTAGTCCTCGTTCCACGCCTTCTTGAACAGGCCGGCCTTCGAGGTGACGTCGGGGTTGCCGTCGAGGATCAGCACCTTCGACCTGGGCTTCGCGCGCTTGAAGTACCAGGCCACCTGGCAGGCGCGCTCGTAGGGCCCCGGCGGGCAGCGGTACGGCGCGACCGGGATCACGATTGCGTAGACGCCGCCGTCCGGCATCGCCTCGAGCTGGCGGCGCAGCGCGACCGTCTGCGGCCCGGCCTTCCAGGCGTGCATGATGTTGTCCATCGCCTCGACGCTGTTCATGCCGGGCACCGCCATGAATTCGATGCCGGGCGAGAGCACGAGGCGGTCGTAGGGCAGCGATGCGCCGCTCGCCACGCGCACCACGCGCTTGTCGGTGTCGATCGCGGTGGCGACGTCGCGCACCAGGTTGACGCCGTGGTTCTTCACGAGCCCGCTGTACGGCACCGTGACGTCGGCGATCGTCTTGCTGCCGCCGAGCACGAGGTTCGACAGCGGGCAGGAGACGAAGCTCTCGTTGGGTTCGACCAGCGTGACGTCGACGCGGCCTCCGCTCCACATGCGGATGTACTTGGCGGCGGTGGCGCCGCCGTAGCCGCCGCCGACCACGACCACCTTGCCGGCGGACGCACCGCCCGGCATCGACGCGCAACCGGCCATCGCGCCGGCCACGCCGGCAGCCCCGGCCGCCTTGAGGAAATCCCGTCGTTGCATGCTCATTGCTCGCTCCCCGGCCGCGTTAGCGCTTCTGCGCCGCAAACCACGCGGCGACGAGTTCGACCTGCTCGGGCGTGTAGCCCTTGGCGAGCTGGTGCATGATCGTGGCGGGGCGCTTGCCGTCGCGGAACGCGTTCATCTTGTCGACGATGTCGGCTTTCGGCACGCCCGCGAGCGATGCGACGACCCCCTGCGACACGCCGTTCGTGCCGTGGCAGTTCGCACAGGTGGCGGCGAGGTCGCGGCCGAGATTGGGATCGGGTGCCTGCGCAAGCGCAGGCCCGGTGACGGCCGCAAGTGCGGCCGCGAACGCGATGTGTCGGGAATCCAATCTTTCCTCCGTGGGTAGGGAACCGATTCTCGTTATTGTTCCGCCGGCCGCGAAGCCTGCGGGGTCTTTCGCATAGCATAATGGTTCTCGGGCCGGGGCGACACCGGATGCCGGGTACATTTTTGTGTCTGCGTTTCCAACTGCGTCCGTCGCCGGTCCACCCGCCACCATGACCCTCGCGCTTACCTTCCGCGGCGCTTCCGGCGAAGTCACCGGCTCGTGCTTCGAGGTCGAGGCACTCGGGCGCCGCTTCCTGGTCGACTGCGGGCTCGTGCAAGGCGACCGCGATGCCGACGAGCGCAACCGGGCCGCGCTGTCGCGCGGCGACCGCGCCGTCGATTTCGTCATCGCGACGCATGCCCACATCGATCACACGGGGCTGCTGCCGCGGCTCGCGCGGCTCGGCTACCGCGGGCCGGTGTACGCGACGCCGGCGACGGCCGACCTGCTCGGCGTGATGCTGCCGGACTCGGCCTTCATCCAGGAAAAGGATGCCGAGTGGGCCCGGGAGCGGGAGGCGCGGCGCGGCAGGCGCAACGCCGGCAACGAGAGGAATGAGGAGCCGCTCTACACGATCAAGGACGCGCACGAGGCGCTGCGGCTGCTCGAGCCGGTGGGTTACGGCACGGTGTTCTCTCCCGCGCCCGGCATCACCGCCTGCTTCAGGGACGCCGGCCACATCCTCGGCTCGTCGATCGTCGAGATCTGGATCGAGCGCGGCGGCGGGTCGAAGCCGTTCAAGCTGGTGTGCTCCGGCGACCTCGGGCAGCCGGGCCGCCCGGTGCTTCCCGATCCGACGCCGATTGCCGAGGCCGACGCCCTGATCGTCGAGTCGACGTACGGAAATCGACTGCACAAGACGCTCGCGGAGACCTACGACGAGTTCTCCGCAGTGCTCTCGCGCGTGCTGCCCCGCGGCAACGTCGTCATCCCGGCGTTTGCTGTCGGCCGCACGCAGGAGGTGCTCCACGTGCTCGCCGACCTCGCGAAACAGGAACGCGTGCCGTCGCTCAACGTGTTCGTCGACTCGCCGCTCGCGACCGCGGCCACCGCGATCACGATGAAGTACGCGAGCACGCTCGATCGCGAGAGCCGCGACCTCGCCGAGTGGCAGTCGCGTCACCCCAATCGGATGCGGGTGCGCTTCACCGAGACGCCCGACGACTCGAAGGCGATCAATGCGATCCGCAGCGGCGCGGTGATCATCGCGGCGTCGGGCATGTGCGACGCGGGCCGCGTGCGGCATCACCTGCGCCACAACCTGCCGCGCGACGACTGCGCGGTGGTGTTCACCGGCTTCCAGGCGCACGGCACGCTGGGGCGCGCGCTCGTCGACGGCGCTAAGACGGTGCGACTGTTTCGCGAGGAGGTGCCGGTGCGCGCCTCGGTGCACACGATCGGCGGCCTCTCCGCGCACGGTGACCAGGCGGCGCTGCTCGGCTGGCTCGCCGGCTTCCGGCAAGCGCCACGTCGCACCTTCGTCGTCCACGGCGAGCGCGAGACGCAGCTGGGCTTCGCGGCGCTCGTCGCGCAGCGCCTCGGCTGGCCGTCGGTCGAGGCCCCGGAGCGCGGCCACCGCGTGTTGCTGTAGCCGCCGCGCTCCCGACCCCCCGCGAACGTCTGTCCTATGTCCTCTGACTCCTGACTGCTGAAATGCACGCCACTGCCGACCTCTGCGACCAGCACGGCGACCGCGTCGCCGTCGCGGCGCCACTCTTCCGCGCCTACGGGGCGCGCCCCCGCTTCGCCGGCCCCATCGCGACGCTCGAGTGCTTCGAGGACAATTCGCTCGTCCGCACGATGCTCGAAGAGGCGGGGGCGGGCCGCGTGCTCGTCGTCGACGGCCGCGGCAGCCTGCGCTGCGCGCTGGTCGGCGGCAACCTCGCGGTGCTCGCGCACCGCAACGGCTGGTCGGGCATCGTCGTGCACGGTTGCGTGCGCGACGCTGCCGAGTTGCGGCAGGTCGACATCGGCATCCTCGCGCTGGCGACGCACCCTCGCCGCAGCGAGAAGCGCGGCGCAGGACGGCGCGACGTCGCCGTCGCGTTCGCGGACGTCACGTTCCGGCCGGGTGCCTGGGCGTGCGCCGACGAGGACGGCCTGGTCGTCGCCGACGCGGCACCCTGAGGTCGCTCTGAACGCGGCTGCAGGGGCCGCGCGTGCACCCCGAGTCCTGGTGGAATCGGTTTCCGCCTATCGGAAGCGCCGAGCGGCTGCCCGGTCGCCCGCCCGCGTGCGAGCCGCGACGCGTCCCTGCGCGGCGTCCTGCGCTCGGGTCACGTTGCGCATCGCATGACGCGGGCGTCTTTCCTCCGCAGTGCAGCACCCATTGCGCCAAATCAAGCTCCGGTCATTTCCACATCGTGGAAGTCTTTTCTATAGTATTGATTTTCTGCGACTTTTTGGTGATGCGGCGCGATAATCGTGCTTGAAACCTGCGCGCACCTTTGTTAATTTCGGATTGATCACGAACGCGTCGCCCGGCAACGGAGGCGACGTGGCTGCAGGGCTTGGGATTTGACCCCATCCATGCCCGCTCGACCGCCCGGGCGATCCTCGACGGTCCGTGCGCGAAGTGCCGGCGAACTGGGTTCGCCGGTGATTTCGCAGTTGCGGTGTGCCCGTGCGCAGGAGGTGCGCGGGAGCGCCGCCGACCAACGTGCCCTTGGAGGCGCCGCGAGAGCGCCGGGGGCTTGGCCTGAACGCATTTGATGGGAGCAGTGACCATGAACTACGACCTCGAGGCAGCACGGCTGAAGAAGGACTGGGCGGAAAACCCCCGCTGGAAGGGCATCAGGCGCGGTTACACGGCGGAGGATGTCGTTCGCCTGCGCGGATCGATCCAGATCGAACACACGCTCGCGCGCCGCGGCGCCGAGAAGCTCTGGAAGCTCATCAACGAGGAGCCGTTCGTCAACTCGCTGGGCGCCATGACCGGCAACCAGGCGATGCAGCAGGTGAAGGCCGGCCTGAAGGCGATCTACCTGTCCGGCTGGCAGGTCGCGGCCGATGCGAACATCGCCGGCGAAATGTACCCGGACCAGTCGCTCTATCCGGCGAACTCGGTCCCGCACGTCGTGCGCCGCATCAACAACGCACTGATGCGCGCCGACCAGATCCACCACATGGAAGGCAAGAACGACGGCATCGACTTCTTCGCGCCGATCGTCGCCGACGCCGAGGCAGGCTTCGGCGGCGTGCTGAACGCGTTCGAGCTCATGAAGGCGATGATCGAGGCGGGTGCCGCTGGCGTCCACTTCGAGGACCAGCTCGCGTCGGTCAAGAAGTGCGGCCACATGGGCGGCAAGGTGCTCGTCCCGACGCGCGAAGCCGTCGAAAAGCTGATCGCCGCGCGGCTCGCCGCCGACTGCATGGGCGTGCCGACGATCCTCCTCGCACGCACCGACGCCGAAGCGGCGGATCTCCTCACCTCGGACATCGACGAGAACGACAAGCCGTTCTGCACCGGCGAGCGCACCGCCGAGGGCTTCTACAAGACGCAGGAACGGTCTCGAGCAGTCGATTTCGCGCGGCTTGGCCTACGCGCCCTACGCCGACCTGATCTGGTGCGAGACCGGCAAGCCCGATCTCGCGTTCGCGAAGCAGTTCGCCGAGGCGATCCAGGCGAAGTTTCCCGGCAAGATGCTGGCGTACAACTGCTCGCCGTCGTTCAACTGGAAGAAGAACCTCGACGACGCGACGATCGCCAAGTTCCAGCGCGAGCTGGGCGCGATGGGCTACAAGTTCCAGTTCATCACGCTGGCCGGCTTCCACAGCCTCAACTACTCGATGTTCAACCTGGCGCACGGCTACGCCCGTCGTCAGATGAGCGCGTTCGTCGAGCTGCAGGAAGCCGAGTTTGCCGCGGCCGAAAAGGGCTTCACGGCGGTGCGGCACCAGCGCGAGGTCGGCACCGGCTACTTCGACGCCGTCACGACCACGGTCCAGGGCAGCAACGCCTCGACCACCGCGCTGTCGCATTCGACCGAGGACGAGCAGTTCTTCGACAAGAGCAAGGCCGCGGCCGCAGCGTAGACTCCCGACCTGTCTCCTGACGGAGGCCGTGCCCGCAGCAGCGGGCACGGCCTTTTTTCTGGTCGCACAGGGACCTAGGCTTCCGTCGAAGCGGGGCGCACCGCCATCCTTTCCGACCGCAACACCACTTCCAATGAACCGGGCACCGCGGCACCCGCGACGCGCCGGCTGTTCTTCGCGCTGTGGCCCGACGCGTCCGCGCGCGCTGCGCTCGTTCGACTCGCACACGAGATTGCCCACCACGGGCACGGCAAGGCGCCCCGCGAGGACAACCTGCACGTCACGCTCGCCTTTCTCGGCCCCGTCGCGGACGAGCGGCTTGGTGCGCTGGAACGTATCGGTCGCGATGCCGCCGCGGGCATCGCGCCATTCGGGCTCTCGCTCGAGCGCGTCGGCGGCACGGGGTTCGGCATCGCCTGGCTGTCGTGCGACGGCGTGCCGCCATCGCTCGCCGCACTCCACGCGGCGCTTGCGGCCGGACTCGCACGCGAGGGCTTTCCGACCGAGCGCAGGATGTTCCGGCCCCACCTCACGCTCGCGCGTCACTGCGCACGCGCTGCACATCGAGGCGCGGTCCAGCCGGTCGGCTGGCAAGTGGCGCGGCTGTCGCTCGTCGAATCGACGCTGGCGCCGGGAGGCTCGCGCTATCGCAATCTGCTCGAGTGGCCGCTCGGTGCCGCGCTGTCGCCCGGCACGCGATAGGGAGCTTCTGCGCGATCCCCGCGGGCCCTAATCCGGAGCCAACGTCAACGCCTCGCGCAAGCGCGTGAGCGCCTGCAGCGCATCGCTGTCCCTGCGCGTGACGAGCGACACCTGATTGCGGCCGAGGTCGAGCGCGCGGCCCCTGAGTGCGGCCACCAGGTGCTGCCGCGCATAGTGGTCGACGACGGTGTCCGGCGCCACCGCGAGGAACCGCGTGGCCGCCACCATGTGCAGCATCGTGTGCAGCGCCGCGCACTCGACGGCGATGGGCGGGACGGCAACGCCGTTGTGCAGGAACAGTTGCAGGAATGCCGCGTGCGTGCGCGATCCGGCCGGCGGCACGATCCACCGCCATCGTGAGAGCTCGGCGACGTCGACGGTGCGCGCCTTCGCGAGCGGGTGCTTGGCGGCAGCGACGACGAGCATGCGGCTGTACCACAGCGGCTCGACGCGCAACTGCTCGGCGGGCGCGGCTTCGGCCAGCGATTCGTCCATCCACCCGATCACGCAGTCGAGCGTGCCTTCGCGCAGTGCGCCGAGGAGGTCGCGGGCACGACCTTCCCGAAGCTGGATCCGTCCGGCGTGGCCGGCGCGCTCGAGGGCCGCGAGCGCCCGGGGCAGCACGCGCATGCCGGCCATCTGCACGGCGCCGACGCGAAGCACCGGCTCGAGGGAGGGCATCCGCGCCGCCTCGACCGCATGTTCGAACGAGGAGAGCGTGACCGTGAGGCGCTCGAACGCGCGCAGACCCGACGCCGTGAGGCGCGCGCCGCGGCGATCGCGCTCGACGAGGGCCGCGCCGAAGGCCGCCTCGAGCTCGCGCAGCAGCAGCGTTGCTGCGGGCTGGCTTACGCCGAGCGCGCGCGCTGCCGCGCCGAGCGAGCCGCGACGCCGCACGAGGTCCAGCAGTCGCAGGTGACGCAGTCGCAGGCGATCGCCCCGATGCACGGACTCGACCGCGGCCGCAGTCAGGCGCGCTTGGCCGGAGCCGCCGGCAGGTGATGACGGCCGAGTCGGGGTGCTCATATGAAAACCGCATGACCAGATAACAACATCATAATTGAAGCGGATTGCCGCTTCGACCAGAATGGATGCGGTCACCTCACGTGCGCCCGGCGGCGCGACACCGCCGCTGCGTGCAAGTCTTTCCATCGTCCTGCCTGCCGATGCTCCAGCCGACTTCGTTCGCCGCGCCCGTCCGCTTGCGCAGCATCGCGCCGGTGCCGCTCGAGATGCCACTGGGGCGGTCGGTGAGCACGCCGATGGCCACGATCAGCAATCAGGTGAGCCTGCTGGTCCACGCGTGCGACGAGGACGGCGTCGAGGGTTGGGGCGAGGTCTGGTGCAACTTCCCGCGCTTCGGGATCCGCCATCGTGCGCGCCTGCTGTCCGAAGTGCTCGCGCCGGCGCTGGTCGGCCGGTCGTTCGCCTCGCCGGTCGACGCGTGGACGCACGCGACCGCGTTCAGCAACGTGCTGCGCCTGCAGTCCGGCGAGAGCGGTCCGATCGCGGCGGTGATCGCCGGCATCGACATCGCGCTGTGGGACATCGCCGCGAAGCGGGCTGGGCAGCCGCTGTGGCGAATGCTCGGCGGCACGCTCGGCCGCGTTCTCGTCTACGCGAGCATCGGCCGCGCCGACGACGTGCGTACCCTCGTCGAGCGCTGCCTCGGCGAGGGCTTTCGCGCCTTCAAGGTGCATTCGGCGGGGGCGGTCGCGGAGCATCTCGCCGCCGTGCGCCCGCTCCGCGCGATGATCGGCGACGCGTGCGAGTTGATGCTCGACGTGAACGCGTCGTGGGACGCCGAGAGCGCGATCGCCACGGTCGGGCAACTGGCCGGGGAGCGGCTGTCGTGGCTCGAGGAGCCGATACCCGCCGACGCACCCGCAGCGACGTGGCGACGCCTCGCGGCGGCGGCGCCGATGCCGCTCGCCGGCGGCGAGAACCTGTTGACCCCGGCGATGATCGACGAAGCCTTCACGACCGGCGCGCTGTCCGTGGTGCAGCCCGACATCACCAAGTGGGGCGGCTTTTCCGGCGCGCTTCCGGTCGCGCGCCGCGCGGTCGCCGACGGCCACCGTTTCTGCCCGCACATGTTCTCGGGGGCGCCGGGGGTCCTCGCGTCGGCGCACCTGCTCGCGGCGAGCGGCAGTCGCGGCGGCCTGCTCGAATACCCGGTCGGTCGCAATCCCGCGCGCGACGCGCTGATCGAACGGCCGGCGGCAAACGGGGCGCTCGACCTCGGCGAGGCGCCCGGACTGGGGCTCGACGTCGATCTCGAGCGCCTGGCACCGTACCGGATCGAGGCCTGAGCGTCGTGGCGGCGACACCCCGACCCGTGAGCGAGAAAGGATGCCGATGGAATCCGGATTGAGCACCGCGACCCGCCTGGCCGGCTATCCGACGTCTTCGATCTCCGACGCGCTGGACGAACTCGGCATCGCCGGCGCGCTGTCCGGCATCGCCGCGCAGCGCGAGGGCCTGGGGCGCGTGTGCGGTCGCGCGCTCACGGTCAGGTTCGTGCGCAAGTCCGCGGACCCGCAGGCCTACCGATTCGGCGGGGGCGTCGGCAAGCCGCTCGAGCGGGTGCTGAAGGCGATGCGCGCCGGCGACATGGTGGTCATGGACCTCGACGGCGCGACCAACGCGTCCGCCTGGGGCGGGCTCGCGTCCCGGCTCGCGCAGCGGCGCGGCGTGCGCGGCACGATCCTCTGGGGCACGTGCCGCGATCTCGAGGAGATCCGCGCGGTCGGGTATCCGGTGTGGGCGGTCGGGGTGTGCCCGCGGCGCAGCCGCAACGACTTCACGTTCGGGTCCATCAACGAGGAGATCGCGATCGCCGGCGTGACGATCCGTGCGGGCGACTTCGTCGTCGCCGACGAGAGCGGTGCCGTCTGCGTACCGCAGGACCGCGCCGCGGAGACGCTCGAGCTCGTCGCCCGGATCGAGGTCCAGGAGCGCCTGCTCGAGCAGCAGGTTCGCGACGATGTCGTCGCGACGTGGGACCAGGTGTGACCGGCGCCGCGCGCATGACGACAGACGCCATGGCTCCCGCCGACTTCCGCTCGATGGTGTCGCTCGAGGGCCGGGTCGCGCTCGTCACGGGCGCGTCGCGCGGCATCGGAGCCGCGATCGCGCGCACGCTCGGCCAGATGGGTGCGGACGTCGCCGTCAATCACCTGGGCGACAGCGCGATGGCCGGGCCGGTCGTCGCCGAGCTCCGCGCGTTGGGACGACGCGCGGAGGCATTCGACGTGGATGTCGCACGCGCCGACGTCGGCGCGGCGCTGGTCGGCGCTGCGCAGGCGGCCCTGGGACCGATCGACGTGCTGGTCGTCAACGCCGCCCGTTCGATCCAGGCGACGCTCGAGCACCTCCGCGACGAGGACGTCGACGCGCAGATCGAGGCCAACTTCAAGGGCACGGTGCGGCTCATCGACGCCGTCGTTCCCGGCATGGTGCAGCGCGGCTTCGGTCGCGTGGTCACGATCGGCAGCATCACGGACGCGGCGCCGCTGCCGACGCTGCCGATCTATGGCGCCATGAAGGCCGCGCAGCGCCAGCTGGTGCGGGGGTTCGCGTGCCGGTGGGCGCGCCACGGCGTCACGTTCAACACGGTTTCGCCGGGGCTCATCCGCACCGAGCGGAACGCGTGGCGGCGCGCACCGGGCGGCGACTGGGACGAGTTTTCGCGCACCTGCAGCCACGCCGGGCGCGCGGGCGAGCCGGAGGAGGTCGCGTGCGTGGTCGCAATGTTCTGCGCGCCGGGGGCATCGTTCGTCACCGGCGAGAACGTGTATGTCGCCGGCGGCGCGCAGATCGCGGGCCGGCGGGGCACCGGAGAAGGCGCGGGCAGCTGACGCGGCCGGCCGCGTGAACGAGACACGGAGGAGACGACGATGAACGGGCGTGGACGCATGGTCGCAACGATCGCCGCCGGGGCTTTCGCGCTGGCGATGGGGCCGCTGGCGCAGGCGCAGAACGTGGTCAAGGTGGTCGTCGGCGGGCCGCCGGGCGGGCTGTTCGACATCGTGCTGCGCAACGTCTCCGCACAGCTCGAGCGGGAGCTCGGCAGCACGGTGGTGATCGACAACAAGCCGGGCGCGGGCGGTGCGGTTGCGCTGGAGTTCGTGCGCAATGCGAAGCCGGACGGGCTGACCGTGGGCATGATCAACGTCGCGGCCGCGGCGAACGAGAGCATCATCAGGAACAAGGGCTACAACCTGCTCACGGACCTCGAACCCGTGGGCATGTACGTCTACCCGTCCAACATCCTGATCGTCCATCCGGACATCAAGGCGGCGACCGTGCCGGCGCTCGTGGACACGCTCAAGGCCCGTGGTTCGGCCAACTATTCGTCGGGAGGCATCGGCAGCCCCGGGCACCTGTCGGGCGAGATGTTCAAGGCGCGGACCGGCGTGCCGGTCACGCACGTGCCGTACAAAGGGGCGCCGCCCGCGGTGCTGGCGGTGGTGACCGGCGAAGTCGCCTACATGTTCGCGACCGCGTCGTCGGCGATCGGGCAGGTGACGCCGGGCAAGGTGCGCGCGCTCGCGGTCACCACCAACGAGCGCTTGCCGCAGCTGCCCGACGTGCCCACGATGGTCGAAGCGGGCCTTGCCGACTTCAACGTCAGCGACTGGGCCGGCTTCGTGTTGCCGAAGGGCACGCCCGACGCCGCCCGCGACCGGCTGCACGCGGCACTTGCCGTCGCGTTTGCCGACCCCGAGGCGCGCGAGCGCCTGCGCAAGGCGACGTTCGTTCCCGTGGCGAAGCCGCTCGGCCCCGCCGAGTTCGGCGCGTTCCTGCGCGCCGAGGTGGACAAGTGGGCCAAGGTCGTCCGCGACGCGAAGATCGGCCAGGACTGAGTCCGGCAGCCCTGCGGGACGGCGCGCGGGTTTCGCAAGTCCGCGGGCTTTGCTGCTACATTCGCGCGGCATGGACTCCCGGGTGCCGCGCTCTCGGCTTTCCGTACTCGATCTCGAGGCGATCCTCGGCGTCACCACCGCGCTCGCGCAGCCCTTCGACCTGACCACGATGCTCGCCGAGGTGGTGAACGCGGCGAAGCAGGTGCTGAAGGCCGACCGCGGCTCGGTGTGGCTCTACGACCCCGCGAAGGAGGAACTGGTTCTCGAGGTCGCGACCGGCATTCCCGCCGTCCGCGTGCCCGCGACCGCGGGCCTCGCCGGTGCGTGCGCGCAGTCGCGCGCGATCATCAACGTTCCCGACTGCTATGCCGATCCGCGCTTCGACCCGCGCGTCGATCGCGAGTCGGGCTACCGCACGCGCTGCATGCTCACGCTGCCCCTGATCGACCACCGCGGCGCGCTGGTGGGCGTGATGCAGGTGCTGAACAAGGCGGGCGGCGTTTTCGACACCGGCGACGAGACGCTGGCCGCGGCGCTCGCCGCCCAGTGCGCGGTCGCGCTGCAGCGGGTGCGCATGACCGAGGCGCTGATCGAGGGCGAGCGTCTGCGCCAGGAGCTCGAATTGGCGCGCGAGGTGCAGATGAGCACGCTGCCGTCGGCGATGCCGGTCATCCCCGGGTACGACGTCTTCGGCACGTCGCGGCCGGCCGAGCAGACCGGCGGCGACACCTTCGACATGATCCCCACGGAGCGCGGGCTCGTCGTCGTGCTCGGCGACGCGACGGGCCACGGCATCGCGCCGGCGCTGTCGGTCACGCAGATGCAGGCGATGCTGCGGATGGCGTTCCGCCTCGGCGCGGACCTTGCGACGGCGTTTCGGCACGTCAACGACCAGCTTGCGGCCACGCTCGCCGACGACCGCTTCATCACGGCGTTCATCGGGGTACTCGATCCGCGCACCCATCGCTTCGAGTTCCACAGCGGCGGGCAGGGCCCGATCCTGCACCTCTCGGCAGCGACCGGCGAGTGCACGTCGCACCGCCCGACGAGCTTCCCGCTCGGTGCGATGCCGCTTACGGACTCTGCGCCCGGCGGTGACGCTGGAGATGCGGCCGGGCGATGTCGTGCTGCTCATCTCGGACGGCGTGTACGAGTACCACGACCCCGACGGCCAGGCGTACGGCGAAGCTCGCGTCGAGGCCATCGCGCGGAGCCACGGCGCCCGGCCGATGGCGGAGCTGGCGGCGCGCATCCTCGCCGACGTCGAGGCGTTTGCCCGCGGGGCCCCGCAGCAGGACGACGTCACGCTGGTCCTGGTGGCGCGCGCGCCCGCCACGGCGGGGCGGCGCTTCGCCCGCCGCGTCGACGCGCTGCCCGCGCTGTTCGCGTTCACGGCGGCCTTCTTCGTCGAGCACGGCGTCGACGCCGCGCTGCTGTCGCCGGTCGACTTCGCCATCGAGGAGCTGTTCACCAACATGGTCAAGTACGGCCGGCCGGGCGGGGACGAGGTCGAGCTCGCGCTCGCGCGGATCGCCGGGGGCGTCGACGTGGCGCTTACCGACTATGATGTCGAACCGTTCGACCCGACGCAGGCCCCGGACGCCGACGTGACGCTGCCGATCGAGCAGCGCGCGCCAGGGGGGCTCGGGATTCACCTGACGCGGCGACTGGTCGAGGAACTCGAGTACCGCTATGCGCCCGAGCGGAGGGAGGCACGGATCAGCTTCCGCAAGCGCGGCGATCCCGTGCGGCGGGGCGGAGCGTAGCCGCGGCAACGACCATGCGCCCGGCGCGCACCGTGCGGGGCGAAGCCGGGAGGGGGAATCGGCATGTTGACGATCGAGGCGGGGGGAGACGGCGTCGTGGTCATGAAGGGACGGCTCGATGCCGCCCAGGCCGCGCACGCGCAGGGCGTCCTCGACCAGGTGTCGGGCACGGTCACGCTGGACGTCGCCGGCCTCGAATACATCTCCAGCGCCGGGCTCGGCGTCCTGCTCAAGACCCAGAAACGCCTGATGGGCAGTGCCGGCAGACTGCGGCTCGCCGGGGTGAGTCCGCACCTTCGGGACATCTTCGTCTACTCCGGCTTCGATCAGCTGTTCGAGATCGAGCCGGCCCGCTAGGCTTCGGCGCCAACTTTTTCGACGCCCGGGTGTAATTGTGATCGATGGCACCGATCACGCACTCCTCGAGCGCTACCGGCGCGGCGATGCCGCGGCCTTCCGGGCGCTGGTGGTCCGCTACCAGCGGCCGGTCTACAACGCGGCGTTCGGCGTGCTGCGCAACGCCGACGACGCCCGCGACGTGGCCCAGACCGTGTTCCTGCGGGTCGCCGAACGCGCGGACGACTACGACCCCAGCCACAAGTTCTTCAGCTGGATCTATCGCATCGCGGTCAACGAGGCCCTCAATCTGCTGCGGCGCACCGGACGCGAGGAGGGCCTCGACGAGGACGCCGAGATTGCGGACGCCGGCGCAGGGCCCGAGCGCCGGTTCGAGGACGACGAGCGCGCGCAGCTGCTGCACAACGCACTGAAGAGAATGTCCGTCGCCGACCGCACCGTGATCACGCTGCGCCACTTCTCGGAGCTCTCCTACCAGGAGATCGCCGAAGCGATCGGCGTCGACGAGAAGACCGTCAAGTCAAGGTTGTTCGAAGCGCGGCAGCGCCTTCGCGCGCTGCTGCCGGAGCTCTAGCGATGGACCGTACCGAGATGCTGCAACTGATGCACGCCGTCCTCGATGGCGTGGCATCGAGCGAGGAGCGCGCCGCGCTGGACCGGGTGCTCGCGCAGGACCCGCAAGCGCGGACGCAGTTCGCGGAGCTCCAGCGTCTGTTCGGCGCGCTCGATGGCATGCCACGTGTCGAGCCGCCGGAAGGGTTTGCCGACGACGTGATGGCGGCATTGCAGCGCAGCACGGCAAAGGGGGCGTCGACTCGCCAACCTTTTGCGCAGTCGGGTGTAATTGGCCCAACAGGTTCGGACATCAGGGTCCGGGCCCCGTCGAAACCGATCACCGCCCGGACGCCGTCCGGGCCCATGTGGGGGAGGCAAGACATGAGCAAGCGTGGATACTGGATCATGGGTGGCGTCGCCGCGGCCGTCCTGGCGCTGTTCGTGGGCACGTCGGTCGACTTCCCGGCCAGCGGCGACAAGGCGGCGGGGACGATCGTCCCGGCCGAGCGGGTGCGCAACGCGCAGCCGAGTGCGGACGACGTGAAGCTCGGCCAGCCGGGGACCGAGCGTCGCCCGTCGCCCCCGGTTCCGCTCGCGACCGGCAACAGCAACCTCGGGGCGGCCGGCAACAGCAACCTGGGCGCCGCGGGCAACAGCAACCTCGGTGCCGCGGGCAACAGCAACCTCGGTGCCGCGGGCAACAGCAACCTCGGGGCGGCCGGCAACAGCAACCTGGGCGCCGCGGCAACAGCAACCTCGGTGCCGCGGGCAACAGCAACCTCGGGGCGGCCGGCAACAGCAACCTCGGTGCCGCGGGCAACAGCAACCTGGGTGCCGCCGGCAACAGCAACCTCGGTGCCGCGGGCAGCAGCAACCTCGGTGCGGCCGGCAACAGCAACCTCGGTGCGGCGCGGCAACAGCAACCTCGGTGCGGCGGGCAACAGCAACCTCGGTGCGGCGGGCAACAGCAACCTGGGCGCCCGGCAACAGCAACCTCGGTGCGGCGGGCAACAGCAACCTCGGTGCGGCGGGCAACAGCAACCTCGGTGCGGCGGGCAACAGCAACCTCGGTGCGGCGGGCAACAGCAACCTCGGTGCGGCGGGCAACAGCAACCTCGGTGCGGCGGGCAACAGCAACCTCGGTGCCGCGGGCAACCGCAACCTCGGCTCGAGCGTCGCGAAGTAGCTCGAACACAACGGAAGTCGTCCAGACCGCCGGTCCGGGAGGGCCGGCGGTTTGCTTTGCCGGCACCCGACACGCGGGTTCGAGGGGGATGCGCGAATGTTTCGACGTCTGGCGTGCGTCGTACTGGCTATTCTGGTGTCCTGCCTCGCGAACGCCGAGGATGATGGCGCGCTGCGCATGTCGTACATCGACACGCCGGATCTGCGCTTGGTCTGGTTCGAGCCGCTCGGCTTTCTCGCCCCCCATGTCATTCGCACGTACACGAATTCGCTCAAGTGGCATCGGCAGATGCTCGGGTGGGTCCCGACCGACCGCCCGACCGTCGTGCTCAAGGACTGGAGCGACTACGGCAACGCGGCGGCGATGAGCACACCGCGCAACTTTCTCGCCTATGACGTGGCCCCGCTGTCGCACGCCTTCGAGACTTATCCTGCGAGCGACCGGTTCTACACGCTGATGAACCATGAGCTGCTCCACGTCGCCCAGGGAGACCTGGAGAACGCCGACGACAGGCGATGGCGCGGGCTGCTGTTCGGGAAGGTGGCCCCCGAGTCCGACCACCCGGAATCGCTGCTGTACGGCTATCTCACCGTGCCCGGATTCACGGTCCCGCGCTGGTATTCGGAAGGCGCGGCCACGTTCATCGAAACCTGGATGAGCGGCGGACTCGGCCGTGCGCAAGGTGGCTACGACGAGATGGTGTTCCGGGCGATGGTGCGTGACGGCGCTCGCTTCTACGACCCGCTCGGGCTGGAATCGCGAGGCGTGCGCTCCGACTTCCAGACCCTCGCCAACGCCTACCTGTACGGAACGCGATTCCTCACCTGGCTCGCCTACGCGCACTCTCCGGAGAAGGTGCTGGGATGGATTCGCCGCGACGAGGGAAGCGAACGTCAATACGCGGCGCGGTTCGAACAGGTCTTCGGCATGCCGCTCGAGCGGGCCTGGGCGGACTGGGTCGCGTTCGAGCATGAGTTCCAGCGGAAGAATCTTGCCGAGATCCGCAAGCATCCGATCACGCCGTATCGCAGGCTGGTCGACGCGCCCCTCGGCAGTGTCTCCCGGCTGCATTTCGACGAGGCCACCGGCACGCTCTATGGGGGCTTTCGCGCGCCTGGCGTCGTCCCGCACATCGGCGCGGTCGACGTCAGGAACGGCACGTTCCGGAGGCTCGCCGACCTCAAGCGCACAATGCTGTACAGCGTGACGTCCTTTGCCTTCGACGCGGGAAGCGGCACCGTCTTCTACACGTCGGACAACACGGCATTTCGGGATCTGATGGCGGTCGACGTGCGCACCGGCGAGTCGCGCATGCTGCTGGAGGATGCCCGCGTCGGGAACATTGCCTTCAATCCCGCCGATCGCTCGCTGCTCGGCATCCGCCACGCCGCCGGGCAGGCGGTGCTCGTCCACATTCCGTACCCGTACAGCGAGTGGAAGGCGTTCCACTTTTTCCCGTACGGCGTTGTTCCCTACGACCTCGACATCTCGCCTGATGGCAAGCTCCTGTCGGCGTCGGTGGCCGAGCTCAACGGCGATCAGTTCCTGCGCGTGTGGAACCTCGGCGGGCTCGGCACCGGCAACATGAACCTCGTGTCGGAGTTTCGCTTCGGGCAGTCGGTCCCCGAGAGCTTCGTCTTCTCGAAGGACGGACGCCATCTGTACGGCAGCAGCTACTACACGGGCGTGTCCAACATCTTCCGCTACGAAGTGGCGACGGGTCATGTCGAGGCCGTGTCGAACACCGACGCGGACTTCTTCCGCCCGCTGCCGCTCGGCGACGGGCGTCTGCTGGTGCTCGTCTACACGTCATCGGGCTTCGTTCCCGCGGTCATCGATCCCGTCGTCGTGAACGATGCGAGTCCGATCCGCTTCCTCGGTACGGAACTCGCGAAGAAGCACCCGGTCGTCACCAGATGGCAGGTCGATTCCCCTGCCGCCGTCGATGACGAAAAGCTGATCGTGGACCGCGGCACCTACAGGCCACTCGCCAACCTCGCGCTCAACAACGCCTTTCCCGTCCTCCAGGGCTACAAGGACGCGATCGGGATCGGCTATCAGTTCAACATTGCCGATCCCACGGCGCTCGCGACCATCGGCATCACGGTAGCGGTAACGCCGGGGCAGGACCTGCCGTCGAACGAGCGCGCGCACTTCGAGGTCAAGGGACGGTACCTCGACTGGTGGGGCAGCCTCTCGTGGAACCGCTCCGATTTCTACGACCTGTTCGGCCCCACGAAGCGCAGCCGCAAGGGCTTCGCGGCGCAGGGTGGCTACGAGCACTACCTGATCTACGACGATCCGCGTACGCTGCAGTTCGTGGCCGAGGGCGCGTTCTACGACAGGATCGACACGCTGCCGCAGGCGCAGAACATCGAGAGCGGATTCGACCGGCTGACGCAGGCGCGCGTGGGGCTGCGCTACGCGGACACCCGTCGCTCGCTCGGGGCGGTGGACGACGAGAAGGGCATCCGATGGTCCGCGTTCACCGGAGTGCAGCACGTCACCGGCGAGTCGCCGTGGTACGTCCGCGGCAATCTCGACTACGGCTGGGCCTTGCCGCTTGCGAACTCGTCGGTCTGGCTGCGTACCGCGGGCGGGTATGTCACCGGCAACCCGGACATTTCGATCTCCAACTTCTATCTCGGCGGCTTCGGCAACAACTACGTGGACAGCCGCGAGATCAAGCGCTACCGCGAGTGGTATTCCGTATCCCGGCTTCGGCATCGACGCGATCAGCGGGCAGTCGTTCGTGCGGCCGATGCTCGAGTGGAACATCACCCCGTATGTCTTCGAGTCGGTAGGAACGCCGGCTTTCCACCTCGCCTGGATGCGCCCCGCGGTGTTCGCGTCGGCGCTGTGGACGGATGTCGAGCGTTCGTCGCGTCGCAAGAACTACGGGAACGTCGGCGCGCAGGTCGACTTCGACTTCACGGTCCTGCACTGGTACCCGATGACGCTGTCCGTGGGCTACGCGATCGGCTTCGGCGACGGCCGGCGCGCCAGCGGCGAGTGGATGGCGTCGCTCAAGATCATGTGACGGGCCGGGCGCCCGCCGATGTCTGACTGGATCGTTCCCGCGCTGGTGGGCCTGCTCCCGGTGCTGGGCTTTCTCGTCGTGCTGCTGGCGATCGAGAGCTACAAGCTGGTCCGCCTGTCCACCGTGATCGCGGTCGTCGCGACCGGCGCCGTCGTGGCCGGGGTGAGCTACCTCGCGAATGCGTGGCTGATCGACCGGCTCGGCCTCGAC
Organism: uncultured beta proteobacterium; assembly: GCA_963765065.1. Classification (GTDB taxonomy): domain Bacteria; phylum Pseudomonadota; class Gammaproteobacteria; order Burkholderiales; family Casimicrobiaceae; genus VBCG01. The sequence goes on from CAVXVH010000020.1 coordinate 1,149,035, forward strand.
CTGCAGAACTACTCGCGCTACGTCGCGCCGCTCGTCGAGGAGCTGCTCAAGGCCGCGGTCGTCGGCGTGCTGGTGCACACGCGTCGCGTCGGCTTCCTGGTCGACGGCGCGATCCTGGGCTTCGCCGTCGGCGCCGGCTTCGCGATCGTCGAGAACCTCTACTACCAGCAGATCGCGTCGGACGCGGGGCTCGGCACCTGGATCGTGCGCGGCTTCGGCACCGCGATCATGCACGGCGGCGCGACCGCGATCTACACGATCGCCACGCTCGCGCTGCTCGAGCAGGTACGCCCGCGCCTCCTCGCATTCGTCCCGGGCTTCGTCACCGCGGTGATGCTGCACTCGGCGTTCAACCACATGTTCCTGTCGCCGAAGCTGTCCACGCTTGCGGTCGTCGTCGTGATCCCGCCGCTGATCCTCTACGTGTTTCACCGCAGCCAGAAGACGCTCGCCGATTGGCTGGGCAGCGGCTTCGACAGCGACGCGGAGCGTCTCGAGCTGATCCAGTCGGGCAGGCTCTCCGACTCGCCGATCGGCCGCTACCTCGCGACGCTGAAGAGCCGCTTCGCGGGCCCGGTGGTCGCGGATCTCCTCTGCTACCTGCGCCTCCACACCGAGCTCGCGATGCGGGCCAAGGGCCTCTTGCTGATGCGCGAGAGCGGCTTCGACCTGCCGCTCGACGACGAGACCAAGGCGAAGTTCGAGGAGCTCGCCTACCTCGAGAAGAGCATCGGGCGCACCGGCATGCTCGCGCTGCAGCCCGTGCTGCCGATGAGCCAGAAGGAGCTCTGGCAGCTGCATCTCTTGGGCAAGTGAGCGCAGTCGGCGCGCCAGTCGCGATGCCCCGAACGTCGGCGACTCACGCCACGGGTACCGTGTAGTTGAGGCCGAGCCGCCCGCCGTCCGGGTAGATCGTCTGGCCGGTGACGTAGGACGCGTCGTCGCTGGCGAGGAACGCGGCGATCGCGGCAACTTCTTCCGGCTCGCCCAGCCGGCCGAGCGGCGTGCGCGAGAGGATCCTGCGCCGGCCTTCCTCGCTGCCGAGCACCGCCGCGCGCGCCATTTCGGTGGCGATGGTGCCCGGGCCGATGCCGTTGACGCGGATCCCGTGCGGCGCGAGTGCCAGTGCCATCACCTTGGTGAGCTGGTTCACGCCGCCCTTGCTCACGGTGTAGGGCACCTGGTTGGCGATCGCGAGCACCGCGTTCACCGACGACAGGTTGACGACGGCGCCGCGCACGCCGTGCGCGACCATGTGGCGCGCGACCGCCTGCCCGCACAGGAACATCGACTTCAGGTTGACGCCGAGCACGCGGTCGAAGTCGGCTTCCGCGAGGTCGAGGAAGTCGCACGCGTGGGTGATGCCGGCGTTGTTGACGAGGATGTCGATGCGGCCGGTGCGCGCGGCGGCAGCCTCGACGACGCGGTCGACGTCCGCCTTGCGGGAGACGTCGGCGACGACGGTCGTGGCGCCGGGAATTGCGGCAGCGGCTTCGGACAGCGTTGCTTCCGCGACGTCGGCCATGACGACCGCCGCGCCTTCGTCGGCGAACCGCTTGGCGATCGCAAGGCCGATGCCGCGCGCGGCTCCGGTGACGATCGCGACGCGGTCGGTGAGTCTCGGCATGGGCTGCTCCTCGCGGAAATCGGGAGTGCGTATGCTACCGGCTGGGCCACCAAACGATGGGAGTTCCATGCGACCGATCGCGCTCGTCACCGGCGGCAATCGCGGCATCGGCCGCGGCATCGTGCTCGCCCTCGCAGGGCGCGGCTACGACGTCGTCATCGCCGACCTGGCGGACACCGACGACACGCGCGAGACCCGTCGCGCGGCCGAGGCGCTCGGCGCACGCACCGGCTTCGTAGCGGCGGATATCGCCGATCTCGCCGGGCACGCACGCGTCGTCGAGGCGGCGTGGGCGCTCGGCGGGCGGCTCGACACGCTGGTGAACAACGCCGGCGTGTCGGTGGCGAGGCGCGGCGACCTGCTCGACGTCACGCCCGAGAGCTTCGATCGCGTGATCGGCGTGAACCTGCGCGGCACGTTCTTCATGACGCAGGCGATCGCGCGGCGCATGCTCGACGACCCGCCCGGTGCATGCCATCGCTCGATCGTGACGATCTCGTCGTCGAATGCGGTGATCGCGTCCGCCGAGCGCGCCGAGTACTGCGTCGCCAAGGCCGGGCTGTCGATGCTGGCGCGGGTGCTCGCGATCCGCCTGGCTCCGGCGGGCATCGCCTCCTACGAGGTTCGCCCGGGGATCATCCACACCGAGATGACCCGCGTCGCGACCGCGAAGTACGACCGCCTGATCGCCGAGGGCCTGACGCCGATTCCCCGCTGGGGCGAGCCCGAGGACGTCGGCCGCGTCGTGGCGACGCTCGCCTGCGGCGACCTGCCGTTCGTCACCGGCGACGCCGTGAACGTCGACGGCGGCCTGCACATTCAGCGATTGTGACGGCCGGCACAGTCGTTGCCGTCGTCAGTCGGCGAGGATCTGCCGGGCGATGATCATGCGCTGGATCTGGTTCGTGCCCTCGTAGATCTGCGTGATCTTGGCGTCGCGGTAGAGCCGTTCGACGATCGACGCCGCGGATGTAGCCGCTGCCGCCGTGGATCTGCACCGCATTCTGCGTGTGCAGCGACCGCGGCGTCGCTGGCGAAGCACTTCGCCATCGAGGACTCGAGCGTCGCGCGCTCGCCGCGGTCGAGCTTCGCGGCCGCGTCGTCGACCAGCAGCCGCGCGGCCGCGGTGTCCTTCGCCATGTCGGCGATCATCCACTGGATCGCCTGGAAGTCCGCGATCGGCTTGCCGAACTGACGGCGGGCCTTCGCGTAGTCGACGCAGGCCTCGAGCGCGTCCTGCAGGATGCCGACGGCGAGCGCGGCGATGCCGACGCGACCCTTCTCGAGCACGCTCATCATCGCGTGGAAGCCGCGTCCCGGCGGGCCGAGCAGCGCGTCCGCGGCAGCGCACGTCGTCGAAGAACAGCGCGCCGACCTGCGAGGCGCGCTGTCCCATCTTGTGCTCCTTCTTGCCGCGCGAGCAGCCGGGAACGTCGAGGTCGACGATGAAGATGCTCATGCCGCGGTGGCCGGCCCGCGGATCGGTGCGCGCGAGCACCAGCGCGAAGTCGGCGACGGGCGCGTTGTGGATCCACAGCTTCTGGCCGGTGAGCCGCCAGCCGTCGCCGTCGCGGGACCGCGGTGGTCCTGAGGCTGGCGAGGTCGGAGCCGGCCTCGGCCTCGGTGAGCGCGTACGCGCAGCGCCGCTCGGCGCGCAGCAGCGGCGGCAGGTAGCGTGCGATCTGCGCCGGCGTCCCGTGCGTCGACGAGCAGCGTGCCGACGAGCTCGATCAGGCCGCACTGGTCGGCGACCGACGCGTAGCCGCGGGAGAGCTCCTCCATCACCGTCGCGTAGGTACGCACGTCGGCGCCGAGGCCGCCGTGCGCCTCCGCCACGGTGATGCCGAAGAGGCCGAGCGACGCGCACTCGCGGTAGAGGTCGAGCGGGAAACGTCTCGGTTTCGTCGAGCGATTCGGCCCGCGGCCGCACGCGCTCCTCGGCGAAGCGTCGCGTGGTCTCGCGGACGGACGCGACGCGCTCGTCTTCGGATGTGGTCTGGGGGATGGGCATGTCGTCGTCCGTATCAGCGCGCGCCGGATCCGTCGCCCGTCTCGACCGGGCGGGCAGGGTCCGCGCACCATTCGCTCCAGGAGCCGGGAAAGAGCCGTGTGCCCGGCAGGCCGGCGATCTCCATGGCCAGCACGTTGTGGCATCCGGTCACGCCGCTGCCGCAGTAGTGCACCACCTGGTCGAGCGGCGTCGCGCCGAGCAGTGCGGCGAACTCGCGGCGCAGCGTGTCGGCAGGCTTGAAGGTTTCGTCCGGGTTCACGTTCTCGACGTACGGGCGGTTGCGCGCCCCCGGAATGTGCCCGGCGACGGGATCCAGCGGCTCGACATCGCCGCGATAGCGCTCCGGCACGCGCGCGTCGACCAGCGTCAGTACGCCGCCGGCGATCGCCTTCTCGATCTCGGTCGCGGACGCCGTGGGACGGGTGCGTCCGGGCGCCGAACGTCGCGTGCGACGGCGGCGGCACGTCCGTGCTCACCGGCCGGCCTTCGCGCGTCCAGCGCTCGAAGCCGCCGTCCAGCACGGCGACGGCGTCGTGGCCGAGCCAGCGCAGCATCCACCACAGCCGCGACGCGAACATGCTACTGCCCTGGTCGTACGCGACGACCTGCGTGCCCGGCGCGATGCCGAGCCGCCCGAACAGCGCGGCAGCTTCCTCGGGGCAGGCAGCGGATGGCGGCCGTTGCGTCCGGTCTTCGGCGCCGAGAGGTCGCGGTCGATGTGCGCGAAGTGCGCACCAGGAAGATGCCCGGCCCGGTACTGGTCTTCGCCCCAGCGCTCCGGCCGGGCCAGGTCGTGACGCACGTCGACGACGACGTACGCGGGGTCGGCGAGTCGCGGGGCGAGGTCCCCGGGCGTGATGAGCGTGGTGAACATCCGGGATCCTTGTATGTTCAGACCGACCGGCGCGGTAGAGTCTGACTGCCGCTGAGGCAGCCAGACCGGACCGTGCAGCCTGGTACGGCCTTGGGCCGGCGAGCATGCTCGCAAGCCCGTGACTCAGTAGATTGCGCGCGGACCCCGTGCTGGTCTTCTTGATGCCCGAACGGTTAGCCGAGCGGCCGCGTGCCGGCTCGCATGGACAAGAGAGGGTTACGAAGACCATGTCTGGATCATCCGTGATGGTAGGCATCGACGTGGCCAGCAAGCACGTCGAAGTGGCCGCAATCGGCGCCGAGCTTCCGGCTGCGCTGCGGCAGGTTCCCAACGACGCCGACGGCCACAGTACGCTGGCCGAGGCCCTCGTGCGCCTGAAGCCGGAACTGGTGCTGATGGAGGCCACCGGTGGTTACGAGGCGGCGCTGGCGTGCGCGCTGCAGGCCGCAGGGCTTCGCGTGGCCGTGGTCAACCCGCGCATGACGCACCACTTCGCCCAGGCAATGCAGAAGAGGGCCAAGACCGATCGGATCGACGCGGTAATGCTGGCCGAGTTCGCCGGCGTGCTGACGCGTCGGCCCGACTGCGAACGGTTCATCCGCCCGCTCACCGTGCCCGAGCAACAGGACCTCGCCGCCTTGGTGACCCGACGCCGCCAGTTGGTCGCCATGCAACTCTCCGAGCGCCAGCGGCTGCGCTTGGCACGGGCCGTGACCCGACCCAGCATCGAAGCGCTGCTCGAAGCCATCGCCCGCCAGCTCGACGACGTCGAGGCCGAGATGGCCACCCACGTCGAGCAGCATCACACCCACATGGCCAAGCTGCTGCAGAGCATCGCCGGCATTGGCAAGGTCGCCGCTGCCACCCTGATCGCCGAACTGCCCGAGCTCGGGCGGCTCAATCGCCGCCAGATCTGCGCGCTCGTGGGCGTGGCCCCCTACGCCAAGGACTCCGGCGCCAGCAAAGGTCGACGACGCATCTCCGGCGGACGCTTCGAGCTGCGACGGGCCCTGTACATGGCCACGCTCACCGCAACTCGACACAACGAGGCCATCCGAGCTTTCTACGAACGCCTGGTGGCCGCCGGCAAGCTCAAGAAAGTCGCGCTCATCGCCTGCATGCGCAAGCTCGTCACGCACCTGAACGCTCTCGTCCGAGATCACCTGAACGCTCAACGTCAGACCACTATCGCTTGACGACGGACACGGTTACTCAGTCGTTGCGCACCTGCGGCGCGGGATCGGCACGCGTCTGCGGCTGCAGGCTCACGGCGAGATACCGGCCGCGACCTTCGGCGGCTCGGCGTTCAACCCGCTCGGCCGTTCGCTAGGCGCCCACATTTGGCTGGATGGCTCGGGAATCGTTGCGGATCGCACCCAAGATGGGATAGCATTCCACCATTGATCGGCGTTCGTGCTTTGTGGTGGAGGTCGTGGATGAGCTACGGATCTGCATCCAGCCGCGACCTCTTGGTTGCGTGGGCGCGCCAACCCGACAGGAGCGGGTGACCGCATGACAACCACCACGTCGCGTCCGGCGACGGCGGCAAAGCAAACCGGCGAGTGGAGCGCCGCCATGGCGGCGGACGTCATCGTGGCCAAGGCAGGCGCCTCCAAGGTGCGCTCCCCCGCCATGCGCCTGCTGCGCCGGATCGGCTGGAATCTGCTGCCGCCGCTGACCTTCGTGGCGATCGTCGGGCTCTGGTGGGCCGCGGTGGAGGCGTTCAAGATCCCCGCCTACCTCCTGCCCGGCCCCGACGCCGTGTTCTCGCGCGCTTGTCTCCGACGCGGCGATGCTCTGGACGCACACGAAGGTCACGCTGACCGAGATCGTGCTCGGCTTCGGGCTGACCGTCGTGACCGCCATCCCGCTCGGCCTGTCATCGCGCTGTCGCCGCTGGCGCGAGCAGATCGCTCTATCCGCCGATCATGCTGCTGCAGCTCGTGCCGAAGATCGCGGTCGCGCCGCTGTTCCTCGTGTGGCTCGGCTTCGGCATCGAGTCGAAGGTCCTGCTGACGGTGCTGATGACGTTCTTCCCGCTGCTGATCGCCAGCATCAGCGGCTTCCAGATCCTCGATGCGCGGCTGCTCTATCTCACGAAGTCGATGGGCGCGAGCATCTGGCAGACCTTCCGCTACCTGCGCTTCCCGGCCGCGCTGCCGGTGATCTTCGCCGGGCATCAAGACCTCCGCCACGATCGCCGCGACGGCTGCCATCGTCGCCGAGTTCGTCGGCGCCAACGAGGGTCTCGGCTACGTGCTGCTGCGCGGCACCAGCACGATGGACATCGAGCTCACCTTCGCGGTGCTCGTGGTGCTGACGGTCATCGGCATCGTCATCAACTACGCCGTCGAGTTCGCCGAGTGGGCGATGACGCCCTGGCAGCGGATCGCCGAACACTGAGCTCAGCGGGCGTCGGTCAACGGCGCCGGCGGCACTTGCGTGAACCAGAACAAGGCGAAACGACCATGACAACCACAGGAGGAACGACCATGCGGCAGTGGATCAGCTTCGTGGCGGCCATCGGCGCCACGGCGAGCATCGCGGGCCTGCGACGCAGGCGCCAGGCGCAGACGCAAGCTCACCTTCCAGCTCAACTGGATGGCGGGCGGCGCCAACGCCGGCTTCGCCGCGGCGGTGCGGCGAGGGCTACTACAAGGCGGCCGGCCTCGACGTGACCGTCGTCGCAGGGCAACGGCTCCGGCAACACTGCGCAGCTCGTCGCCAATGGCCGGGCCCAGCTCGCCTATGCCGACGCCGTGGCGGTCAGCCAGCTGATCGCCAAGGGCGCGCCGATGAAGGTCGTGTCGACCGTCTACCAGTCCAATCCCAACGAAGTCTCGGCGCTGAAGAAGACCGGCATCAAGTCGGTCAAGGACCTCGCCGGCAAGAAGGTCGGCGTCCCGTCCGGATCGTCGCAGACGACCGATGCTGCCGCTGTTCCTCAAGGCCAACGGCCTGAAGGAGACCGACATCACCCTGATCAACATGCCGGCCGCCGTCCATGGTGCCGGCGCTGCTGCAGGGCCAGGTCGATGCCATTCTCGGCTCGATGGACGCCTACCAGATCCAGCTCGAGGCGCAGGGCGCGGAACTCGACAATTTCCGCTTCGCCGACTACGGCGTGCCGACGGTCAGCACCTCGATCTTCGCGCGCAACGAGCTTCATCAAGGAGCAAGCCGGACGTGCTGAAGAAGTTCATCGCGGCGAGCCTGAAGGGCTGGAGCTTCGCGCTCGACAATCCGGCACAAGACGATCAAGCACCTCAAGGCGTGTTCCCGGAAGTGAACGAGAAGCTCGCGACGCAGCGAGCTCGCCGCGATCACGCCGCTGTTCTGCAGCGGCGGCGCCAGTATCATCGGCAAGGCCGAGGACGCGCAGTGGACGACGACGCAGGAACGCTGCTCTCGGAAGTCAAGCTGCTGCCGGCCGGCCAGGACCCGAAGACCTACTACACCAACGACTACCTGCCGCCGGATCGCCGAAATGCGCGCCTGCAAGAAGCCGGAGCACGCAGCTCATCGAGGTACCGAGACTGAAGACCTCGATGACGACCAGCCGACGACTGGATACCGCTACGAGGACCTGCACGTCGGGCATGCGCTTCCGCAGCCCGGGGCGCACCATCACCGATGCCGACCTGTGGGCTTTGCCGGGCTCACGGGCGACTTTTCGGAGCTGCACACGAGCGACGTCTACGGCAAGGCCAGCCAGTTCGGCCGCCGCGTCGCCCACGGCATGCTCGGCCTCGCCTACGCGCACGGCCTGATGTGGGCGCGCACCGGCGAGCTGCGCGAGACGGCGATCGCGTTCCTCGGCATCACCGACTGGAAGTTCGTCGGGCCGATCTTCATCGGCGACACGATCTTCGTGAACTACCGGATCACCGAGTTGCGCGACAGCCGGTCGCAGGCCGACGCAGGCGATCGCGACCTTCGACGTCGAGATCGTGAACCAGGACGGCATCGGTCGTGCAGCAGGGCCAGAAGGCGCTGCTGGTGTCGAAGGTGCCGCTCGCCGCCGTCGCCGCGTCGCGCGGCTGCCTGCGGCGTGACGGCGGAGGCACGACCTGCATGAGCGCCGCCGCGTCGACGGAGCAAGTGCGGCGTCCCGATCGAGATCGACCGCGTCGAAAGACGTTCGGCGAGGACACGGACCAGCCGTTCCGGGCGCTGAAGGAAATCGACGTCGACATCGCGGCCGGGCGAGTTCGTGTCGGTCGTCGGCCCGTCCGGCTGCGGCAAGAGCACGCTGATGCTGATGGTCGCCGGGCCTGCTCAAGCGCAGCAGCGGCGACATCGTGGTGGGTGGCAAGACGGTGACCAAGCCGATCACCGACGTCGGCATCGCGTTCCAGGACCACCTGCTGCTCGACTTCCGGACCGCGTTCGACAACGTCATGCTGCATGCCGACATCCGCAAGCTGCCGCGGAAGCAGCTCGAGGACCGCGCGCAGGGAGCTCTTCGACCAGTTGCGGCTCGACCACGGCGATGCACAAGTATCCGCGCCAGCTGTCGGGCGGCATGCGCCAGCGCGTGTCGCTGATCCGCACGCTGGTGCACGACCCGTCGCGTCCTCCTGATGGACGAGCCGTTCGGCGCGCTCGATGCGCTGACGCGGCTGCAGGTGCGCACCGACCTGGAAGCGCTGTGGCTGCGCCGCCGGCCCACGGTGCTCTTCATCACGCACAGCGTGGAGGAGGCGGTCGGGCTCTCCGACCGGATCCTCGTGATGAGCCCGAGCCCCGGCGAGAGTCGTCGACGAGATCGAGGTCGATCTGCCGCGGCCGCGGCCGATCGTGCTCGGCGACGCGCCGGAGTTCGCGCTTACGTCGACCGGATCCACCGGCAGTTCGAGCGCATGGGCGTGCTGCACGGCGTCGACGTCCGCAAGCGCGCGACGTGCGGTCATGAGCGACGTCGCTGCCGAAGTCAGGTCGTCGACGCGGCGTGCGCACGCCAGTCGAGCGTCGCCTTCGACGGGCCGATCGCCGAGATCGCATTCGACAGCGGGCCCGCTCAATCTCGTCACCAAGCGATCTGCTGCGGGCGCTCGAACCGCGCACTGGCGAGGTGGCGCAGCGCCAGGACGTACGCTGCGTGATCCTGCACGGTGGCGACGGCGCGCGCGTTCTGTGCCGGCAGCGACATCCGTGAGTTCGCGCATCTGCGCGAGGACGCCAGCGAGCACAAGATCCTGTTCGAGGACATGGTGCTGCGCCGGCTCGCGCGGCTGCCGATGCCCACCGATCGCCGCGATCGACGGCCCGGCGCTGGGCGGCGGACTCGAGCTCGCCCTCGCGTGCGACCTGCGGGTGTGCCGGCGCGGACGTCACGGTGGGGCTGCACCGAGTCGCGGCTCGGCGGACTCGCCGGCAACGGCTCGGTGCGCCTTGCGCGCCTGATCGGCCCGGCGCGGGCCAAGGAGATGCTCTTCACCGGCGATACCGATCTCCGCCGAGCAGGCGCTGGCCTGGGGATCGTCAACCGGGTCGTCGGTGACGGGCATCGGCGCTCGACGCGGCACGGGAGCTGGCCGCCACGATCTGCGCGCGCGGGCCCGTCTCCAATCGGCTCGCTAAGGACGCTGGTGGACGCCGCGTACGACCTGCCGCTGGACGCCGGGCTGTCGCTGTCCGACCGTCGCGCAGCAGCACATCTTCGACAGCCACGACCTGCACGAAGGCGTGGCGGCCTTCTTTGCCAAGCGCGAGCCAGACTTCAAGGGCCAATGAGCATGGACGACGAAATGTTCGTGATGGACATCAAGCACGGGTCCGCACCTTCGGGCAACGCGCATCCGGTCGAGGCCACCGCGCTGCTCGGCAATGCTGCGGTGCTGATCTGGAACGACGTGGCGCCCGAGGGTCGCGACCAGTTCTATCGCTGGCACGACCGCGAGCACATCCCGGAGCGCCTCGCGTTGCCGGGGTTCCTGCGCGGGCGCCGACTCGCCTGCACCGGGCACTCGCCCGAATGGCTGACCATCTACGAGGCAGACGACCTCGATGTCCTGACGTCGCCCGAGTACCTCGCGCGCCTCAACGCTCCGACGCCGGCCACGACGGCGACGCTGCAGGCACTTTCGCAACACGTCGCGCGCGATCTGTTCGATCCTGCACACGGTGGGCAGCAGCACCGGCGGCTTCGTGCTCACCCTGCGCATCGAGATGCCGGACGCGCAACGTCGACGCGATCGTGCAGGCGGCGCGCGACGAGATCTTCCCGGCGGCGATGCAACTGACAGGGGTACTGGCCTGCCATCTCTTCGCGTGCGACCAGCTCGCGAGCCACATCGACACCACGGAGTCGAGCACGCGGGCAGTTCGACGTGCCCTCGCACGTGCTGGTGGTCGAGACCGTCGACCCGCAACGCCGCGGAAGCGGCCCGGCAAGTCGATGCGAGGGACCGGTACTCGCGCGTTGCGAGGTCTACGTGCGGCCGGACGCGGCGGTCTACGCAGCTCGAGATCTGCCGGCTGCCGCCGCGCGCCGGGCAGCGCTGAGGCAACGTGCCGGCACGATGCGTCGCAGGCTCCTTCTTCGACCCTTGACGGGCGCGTTCGCGAGTCCCTTGCACACGAGTTCATGGAACAAGATTACGGCAGACCAGGCAGCGGCACTCGTCGAAGACGGCGACGCGATCCTCATCAGCGGCTCGGGCGGCGGGCACGCGGTGCCCGAGGCGCTGCTGGCGGCGCGTCGAGCGGCGGTTCCTCGCCGAAGGGCAGCCGCGCGGACTCACGTCGATCAGCGTGGTCGGCGTCGGCGACCGCAGCTCCCTGGGCGCCGACCACCTCGCGACACGAGGGCCTGCTCAAGCGTGCGATCACCAGCGCGCTGGTCGATTCGCCGCGGCTCGTCGAGCTGGCGGCCGAAAACAAGATCGAGGCCTACACGCTGCCGCAGGGCGTGCTGTCGCAGATGATGCGCGACATGGCGGCCGGCGCCCGGGCCTGCATCACCAAGACCGGACTGCACACCTTCGTCGACCCGCGCCAGCAGGGCGCGCGGCAGAGCCCGTGCACGCCGCCGGATTTCGTCGAGGTCGTGCAGATCGCCGGCGAGGAGTGGCTGCTGTTCAAGCCGGTGCCCGTCGACGTCGCCTTCCTGCGCGGCACCACCGCCGACGAGGACGGCAACGTGACGATGGAGCAGGAGGCCGTGCTTCGGCGAGATGCTTGCGATGGCGCAGGCCACGCGGCGCAGCGGCGGCATCGTCATCGTGCAGGTCAAGCGCATGGCCCGGCGCGGCACGCTGCCGGCGAAGCACGTCAAGATCCCCGGCATCCTCGTCGACTTCGTCGTCGTCGACCCCGAGCAGCGCCAGACCTACGTCACCGACTACGACCCGAGCTATTCGGGCGAGCTGCGCGTGCCCGTGCGACGACCTCAAGCCGCTGCCGTTCGGCCCGCGCAAGGTGATCGTGCGCGCGCGCGCGCGATGGAGCTCTTCCCAGGCGCGATCTGCAATCTCGGCGCGGGCGTGTCGACCGGCATCTCGACCGTCGCGGCCGAGGAGGGCCTTCTCGATCGATGCGATCCTCACCAACGAGCAGGGCATCATCGGCGGCGCGCCGATCACGGGGCCGCGATTCCGGCGGCGGCGCAGAACTTCGCGGCGATGATCGAGCAGCCGGCGCAGTTCGACTTCTACGACGGCGGCGGGCTCGACATCGCGTTCCTGTCGTTCGCCGAGGTCGACCCGCAGGGCAACGTCAACGTCAGCCGCTTCGGCGATCGAGATCATCGGCGTCGGCGGGTTCATCAACATCGCCAGAACGCGCGCTGCGTCGTCTTCGGCGGCACGCTCACTGCCGGCGACCTCGACATCGGCTGGGAGGACGGCCGGACCGTGATCCGCAAGGAGGGACGGCACCGGAAGTTCGTGCCGAAGCTCGAGCAGATCTGCTACAACGCGAGCTTCGGCGCGTGCGCAGGGCCAGGTCGCGCTGTTCGTCACGGAGCGCTGCGTGTTCCGCGTCGGGCTCGATGGCCTCGAGCTGATCGAGATCGCGCCGGGACTCGACCTCGAGCGCGACGTGATCGCGCACATGGGCTTCCGGCCGGCGGTGTCGCCCGAGTTGAAGACGATGGACGCACGCATCTTCGATCCCGCGCCGATGGGCCTCGCCGCGCGACATCCACGCCAAGCCGCGCCGATATCGCTCGGCGCGCGTCGCGCACTGGCATGCACTGCACGGGAAGGAAGCGCAGTGAGTTCCATCCGCATCGACGGGACGACGCGCCTGTATGCCATCGTCGGCGACCCGATCGCGCAGGTGCGCTCGCCCGAGGTCTTCACCGAGGGCTTCGCCGCCGCGGGCATTAACGCGGTCATGCTGCCGGTGCAGGTGCTGCCAGAGACCTTCGATACGAGCGTTCCGGGGCTGATGGCGCTCGGCAATCTCGACGGCCTGCTGGTCACCGTGCCCTACAAGGCACGGATGCTCGAGTACGCGACGCGAGCTGGGCGAGACCGCGACGATGCATCGGCGCGGTGAACGCGCTGCGGCGCGAGGCCGATGGCACGTGGACGGCAGACATGTTCGACGGCGCCGGCTTCGTGCACGGCGGCGCGCGCAAGGGCTACACGCTGCGCGGGCGCCGCGTGGCGCTGTTCGGGGCGGGCGGGGCGGGCAGCGCGATTGCCTGCGCGCTGGTGGCCGCAGGCGTGCAGTCGATCGCGATCATCGATCCGGCTGGCGACCGCGCGCAGGCGCTCGACGACGGCGCTCCGGAAGACGTTCCCGGCGGCCGACGTGCGGCCGGCCACATCGGTGCCGTCCGCCACCACCATGATCATCAACGCCTCCACGGTGGGCATGCGCGCGGGCGACGGCCTGCCCGGCGAGATCGGTCCGTTGGCGCCCGACACGCTGATCGGCGATGTCATCAACACCGACGCCGGCACGCCCATGACGGAGCTCGCGCGGCGCCATGGCTGCCCGTTCGTCGCCGGCAAGGACATGCACGCGGGACAGGGCGAGGCACTGCTCGCCTTCTTCGCGGGCGCGAGCCGCGCGGCGGCCACGGACGCGGCCACGCAATAGGCCACCCAACCAGGAACGGAAGGAACGCACGCGTGGCCCACATCCCGGCGGAACGGTGCCTGGAGATCATCGAGCTCCTTGCGGATGGCGCTCGCGAGATGCCCCTGCGCGACGTCGCGGATTGGCTCGAAGTGCCCAAGAGCGGCGTGCACCGGATGCTCGTCACACTGGTCGAGCGCGGCTGGGCGGCGCAGGACCCGGTGACTGGTTTCTACCGGCTGACGATGCACCTCGCGGTACTCGGCCAGAAGTTCTACGCCGCGACTGGCGTCGCGGACGCCTGCCAGCCGCTGCTCGACCGACTCGCGAGCGACAGCCGCGAGTTCGTGCGGCTGGCCGTCTACGATGGGCACGCATTGGTATGGATCGCGCACGCGCAAGGCGCCGTCGGGAACGTGGGCCTCGTCTACCAGCCGGCGGACACGAGTGGCAGCGTTCCCCTGCATGCCACCGCGAGTGGGAAGGCGTGGCTTGCGTCGCTGACCCAGGAGCAGGCGGTCCAGTACGTGCTGCGCGAAGGCGGCTTCGAGCGTGCGGAACGCTTCGGGCCGAAGGTCGTCCGCACGGTCGAAGCGCTGCTCGCCGATCTGAAGTTGACGCGCACGCGCGGCTACGGACTCGCGGTCGAGGAAGCGGAGCCTGGCGTGACCGCCATCGGCGCGGCGATCCGCGGTGCCGCGGCCGGACCGAGCGTGGGGACGGTCAGCGTCGCGGGGCCCAGCGTGCGCATGACGGCGAGCCGCATCGACGAGCTTGCGCCCTTGGTGATGGCCTGCGCGGAGAACCTGTCGGAACTGTGGCCGCTGCGGCTCAAGAGGCCGGGTAGCCAGGCGGCGGGATCGCTGCCGAGGGCCGTCGACGCGGACGCCATGTCGCTGTGACGCGCGCGTCGCACCGCCACCCATCCACGTGAGCGACGCAATGGCATCTGGTCACCTCGCCGGCGAGCGCAGCGCGGCGCGCCTGCCCGCCGGATTGTTGGGCGCGCAACCGCAGGTGCTGCTCCTCGACTTCGACGGTGTTATTGTCGATTCGGTCAGGCTCAAGGTCGACGCCTACCTCACGATCTATGCGGACGAGTCGCCCGAGAAGCTCGCCGCCGTGCTCGACTACCAACGTCGCCATGCGGGCGAGACGCGCCGCGTCAAATTCCGCCATTTCGAGGCGGCCCTGTTCGGGCGACCGGTGACGCACCAGTCCATCGAGGCGCTGTCGCGGGAGTACACGCGCCTCGTCCACGACGCCGTTTTACAATGTGAGCTGATTACCGGCGCGGCCGAGTTCCTCGACGCCACGCGCGGTGCCGCGACCTTGCATGTCGTGTCCGGTACGCCGCAGGAGGAGCTGACGGACATCGTGCTGCAGCGAGGCCTCGCGCCGTACTTCGCGAGCTTGCATGGCGCGCCGGCCACCAAGCCTGCGGCCTTTCGCGAACTCGCGTTGGCGGCGGGCGTTCCACGCGAAAGCATGCTCGCCATCGGCGACGGCACCACCGAGTTCGATGCGGCGGCGGCGCTCGGCATCCCTTTCCTGGGCGTGGTGCCGCCGGACGAGCCGTCTCCCTTTCCGGCGCACGTGCCGGTCGTGGCGTCGCTCGCAGGCCTCGCGACCGCGCTCGGCTTCGCGTGAGGCGGGCACAGAGAGACGCCAACGTCCGGGACGACGCCATTGCCGCCATGCACCACCGCCATGCATTTCATCGGAGCGATCCATGCTGACGGAACAAGCCCTCGCGGACCGGTTTGCCGCCGCGAAGGAAACGATGCCCATCATCGCCGTGCTGCGGGGTGTGCAGTCCGGCGAGGCGGAGGCCGTGGCCACTGCGCTATACGAGGCGGGGCTGCGCCTTCTCGAAGTGCCGCTCAACTCGCCCGACCCGCTGGCGAGCATCGGCATCATGCGCCGCGTGCTGCCGCGCGACGCGCTGGTAGGTGCCGGCACCGTACTGCTCGCGAGCAGCGTCGCGGAGGTCGTGGCTGCGGGCGGCGAACTCGTGTTCTCGCCCTGCACCGACGTGGAAGTGATCCGCGCCGCGAAGGCGGCCGGCCTCATGTGCATCCCCGGCGTAGCCACGCCGTCGGAAGCGTTTGCGGCGCTGCGCGCAGGCGCGGACGGGCTCAAGCTGTTCCCCGCCGGCGAACTCGTCACGCCTGGCGCAGTCAAGGCCATGCGCGCCGTCATCCCGAAGAGCACGCTGCTGCTACCGTTCGGCGGCATCACCACCGCCAACATGAAGCCATGGTACGACGCTGGCGCTCGTGCTTTCGGCGTCGGCGGCGCGCTCTACAAGCCGGGGATGGACTGTGCCGAGATCCGCCGGCGCGGCGAAGCATTCTGCGCGACGTGGACGGCGCTCGCGCATGCATAGTGCGGTGCAGGCAGGCGGCGAGCGCGCGTCCGCGCGCGAAGGGGAGGCGCGCCGGAAGCGGATCGTGACCGTCGGCGCGATCTGCTCGGCCACCGTCTTCCGCGTCGACGCGATCCCGCCCGCGCCGGCCAAGGTGCTGGCGAGCCAGACGTGCCATCTGATCGACGGCATGGCGCTGGCCGCGGCCTGCGCGTTCGCGAAGCTCGGCGGACAGGGGCTGGTCTGGTCGCGCGTCGGCGACGACCGGCTTGGCGTCGAGGCGCGCGAGATGATGTTGGAGGAGGGGCTCGACGTGTCCGGGCTGCACGTCGTACCGCACTCGGCGACGTCGCACGTCGCCATCATCGTCGACCGCCAGGGCGACCGCATCGTCGTGCCGTATCACGACCCGCATGCGGACACTTCCGCCGACTGGCTGCCGCTCGCCACGCTGGCCGGTGTCGATCTCGTCCACTGCGAGACGCGCTGGATGCGCGGCGCGGAAGTGGCGCTGCGCGCGGCGCGAGAGCGCGGCATCCTGTCCATGATCGACGGCGACACCGCGCCCCTGCCGACGCTGCAGCGCCTGGTGCCGCTCGCCGACCTTGCGGTCTTCTCCGACGCAGGGCTGCTTGTCTACGCGCAATGTGAGCGGATCGACGACGCGCTCGTTAAGGTTGCCGCGAGCCACCACGGCCACGTTGGCGCGAGCTGCGGTGCCGACGGCTACCGCTGGCACGAGGACGGCCGCATCCACCACGTGTCGGCACCGCAGGTCGACGCCGTCGACACGCTCGGCGCCGGCGACGTCTTCCATGGCGCATTCGGCCTCGCGATCCTCGAAGGGCGCAGTTTTCGCGAAGCGGCGCAGTTCGCGTGCGCGGCCGCGTCGCTCAAGTGCACGCGGTTCGGCGGGCGGCTCGGCTGCCCCACGCGGGCGGAAGTGGAGGCGCTGATGGCGCAGACCTACGGACGTGCCGCGGCCACCGCAGGGAACGGGTGAGGACCGACCTGCGCTGGTGGTTCGCGGCCTTGTGCCTGTTCTGGGGCGGCACGTGGCTCGCCGTGAAGGTCGGCGTGTCGCAGTCCCCGCCCTTGCTCGTGGCGTGCGTGCGCGCGATCGTCTCGGGGCTCGCCATGACCGCCATCGCCGGCGTCGCGGACGTCGGGCACGTGCTGCGCGTCGGGCGCGGTCGCATCGTGCTGGTGGCGCTCCTGTGCGTGACTGTTTCGTTCGCGGCCGTGTTCTGGGGCACCGCGCGCCTGTCGACGGGCGTGTCCGCGATCGCAAACAATGCGACCATGCCGATCGGCCTCCTGCTCTTCGGGTGCCTGCTGCGCGAGGAGACCGCGTCGCGCCGCCAGGTGCTCGGCATCGCGCTCGGCGTGGTCGGCCTGGCCCTCCTGTTCGCGCGCCGTACCGACGGCCGCTTCGACGCCGAGGCCATCGCCGGACTCGCGGTCGTGGTCGTGGGCGCACTCGCGTACTGCCTTGGCTCCGTGCTTGCGCGTCCGTTGCTGCGCACGGCTGCGCCGATGGCGGTCGGGGGCACGCAGATGCTGCTCGGCGGCATCGCACTGCTGCCTGTGGTGGCGCTGGTCGAACGGCCAGGTGCGGACGAACTCCTGTCGCTCGTCACGCCGCCTTCGCTCATGGGGATGACGTGGATGGTGCTCGCGGGCGGTGTCGGTGCCACCTTCATCTACCTGCGCCTCGTGCGCGATTGGGGACCCGCGCGCGCGGGCATGTACGCATTCGTGACCCCGATCATCGCGACCGTGCTCGGGGTGGTGTTCCTGCAGGAACGGCTCGGCCTGCTGGAGGTGGCGGGCGCGGCGCTGCTGTTGTCCGGCGCGGCGCTCGTGATTGCGTCGACTGCTACGCGGGCGGCTGGCGCGGCATCGGCCTCGCAGGCGCGCTGCTGAACGAAGGGTTCGCCGTCGCTACCGCCAGCCTGGACTTCGATCCACTCGTGGCGACCGTTCAGTCGTTGCGCACCTGCGGCGCGGGATCGGCGCGCGTCTGCGGCTGCAGCCGCACGGCGATGATGCCGGCCGCGACGATCAGCGCGATGCCGAGCCACGCGATCCACGGCAACGCGTCGGCGAAGAGCGCGATGCCGAGCACCGACGAGAACACGATGCCGCTGTAGGAGAGCGCCGCGGTCACGATCGCCGGCCCCTTGCCGTAGGCGCGTGTCATCGCGAGCTGGCCGAGCGTGCCGAACACGCCGACGCCGGCAAGGATCGGAGCGGTGTCGAGCGTGATCTCATGCCAGCGGTGGGGCAGCATCCAGACCAGCGAACCGGCGGCACAGATCGTCGCGAAGTAGAAGACGACGCGTTCCTCGGGCTCCTGCGCACGCACCAGCTGGCGCACGTTCCAGTAGGCGACCGCCGACAACGCGCCCGAGGCGAGCCCGACCGCCGCCGGGAACACCTGCTCCGGCGTGATCGTCGGCCGCAGCAGCAGCACCGCGCCGACGAAGCCGAGCGCCACCGCGAGCCAGAGCCCGCGGCGCAGGCGCTCGTGGGCGAGCCAGGTGAACAGCAGCGCGACGAACAGCGGCGAGGTGTAGTTGAGCGTCATCGCCGTGGCGACCGGCAGCAGCGTCAGCGAGTAGAAGAACATGAACAGCGAGACGAAGCCCGCGACGCCACGGTGCACGTGCATGCCGAGGCGCGCCGTGCGGACCGACAGTCCGGCCCGCGCGAGCAGCAGCGCCGTGACGCTCATGCTGACGACCGAGCGCCAGAACACCATCTCCGCGGTGTCGAAGTGCGGCGCGCCGAGCTTCACGCATACGCCCATCAGCGCAAAGCACAGCCCGGCGGCGAGCATCCAGAGGGATTGCATGAGCGGCAGCGGTTGCGATTCGTGCACCCGCGAGGCGCAAGCATAGCGCCGTGCCGCCACCGGCGGCCCTGCGGTGGTGCGGAGCACGCGCGCGGCGATGCTCCGCCCACGCCCCGGCTATTCGCCGCAGAGCAGGCGAACGCGGCGTTCGGCGAGGTCGAACGCGTCGGCCGTTGCGGCGGCGAGCAGCTGATCCTTCGCCTGCATGCAGGCGTCGGACTGCCGTTGGTCGGCCGGCGTCGGCCGCGCCGGCGTTGCCCGCGCGGGCGTGGCGCACTTCGCGTCCGCGACGAGGCGCAGGTTGTTGTGCGCGCCGCGCTCCACGGCGACGCAATCGCCGACGCGCTTGCCCGCCTGGTCGGAGATCATCGTGATGGTCTGCGTGCCGCCCATGAGGATCGTGTACTCGAACGCCTGTCGCTGGCTCGCGAGCCGCCCGATCTGCGACCCCGCGAACGCGCCGCCGACGCCGCCCAGCGCGCGGTTGCTGCCCGAGCGTCCCGAGCCGACGGCCGCACCGAGCGTGCCACCCACGATCGCTCCGCCCGTGCGCGCGCGCGCGTCGGACTCGGTGATCGCCGAGACGGCGGTGATGCGTCCGAAGTTGACGCTCGATTGCGCCAGCGCGGTACCCGCGGCCCCCGCGAGCGACGTCGCGACTGCCAGTGTGATCCAACGACTCCTGCCTGCCATTGCGGTTCTCCAGGTACTGTCGATGCGCGCGCCGGCACCGGCAAGCGGCGCCCGCGCACCTCGTCCGTCGAAATTTGCCCCGCGCAATCTTACTGTGATTCCGGACCGGGCCGCACGTTGCGACCCGCGTCATGCCGTCGGCGCCTCAAGCTGCTTTCCTCAGCCGGCGCCCGCCTTGCTCGCGGCCGACCGATCCTTCCATTCCGGCTGAGGGCGGCGCCGATCCCAACGTGTCTGGTAGTGCCCCGCCTGCCCGAACCAGCGGCGATCGGCGTAGTGCGCTTCCCAATACGGGCGCACCGAGAACTCAACGGCAGGAAAGCCGAGCCCGGGGCCGCCCTGGAGGATGGTCGCGTTGCGGTCATTCCGCGGCACCGAGAGATAGCGCGCGTAGATCCAGCCGCGGTCGCGGCCCACGGTGACGTCGCACCAGCGCCAGCTGTCCACGCAGCCGTGCACCTTGGCCGGTGTTCCGTTCAGGACCCACGTGACCGTGGGAAAGATCCGGTCGGGACCGGCGCGCACGTTCACGGCCGAAGTGGTCACGGCCTGGGCGAGCGCGCCGCCCGAAACGGTCGCCGTCAGGCACGCGAACGCCGCGAGGAACGTACGTCGGGCGCATGCGCCGAGCGGGGTCTGGGCATTCATTTGGGTCCTTGTCGTTGTCGTCATTCGAATGCGCCGCCGGCCGTCAGCACGCGCTCCCCATCCGCCCGGTGCATGTCGAGCATGCCCCGCGCATCGATCGTCCACCGCGTCGCGGAGCGCAGCGCCGCGAGGAACTCGCGCTCCTGCTGCATCACGCCGGCAGCAGTGCAGGCCTTGCGCGTCACCACCATCGCTCCGATCGCGATGCGATCGCCGTCGACCGCATAGGTCGTACGGAACGTGTTGCAGCCGGCGTGGCCGCGCACGCCGCCCTGTCCGAACTGCACCCAAAGCTGCGTCGTGCCGAGCGGGCTCACCACCGCCTGGCGCCCGTTGTTGAAGCCCGTGACCGTCCACTTCCCGCCGTCCAGCGCGGGGACGCGGGCTTCCTCGAACGCAAGCACGTGGCCGACCGGCGCGGTGAGCGTCAGCGTGCGGTCGCGCATGTCGACGCGCAACGTTCCGGCGAGCGCGTGCGTCAGCGCCGTCTCGAGCGCCATCGTGGCAGGCGGGCACGCCATCATCGTCGCAGCGAGCGAGCCGATCGTCACGCGATCGCCGTCGAGCGTGTAGGTCCCGGTGAAATGGTTGCAGCCGCCGAAGCCCTCGATGCGGCCGTCGTTGAACCGGGCCGTCACCGGCGCGCGCGCTGCCCGCAGGTCCGCCGCGATGCCCTGCATGTCGGCGAGCTTCCAGCGGCGCCCCTCGATGCCAGGGTCCGAGCTCGCCGCGGAGGCGATCCGACAGCAGCCGGCGAGGAACCTGCCGTCCGGCAACGACAGCCGCACGGTCGCCGGGTGCCTGACATCCGACATGCCATCGCTGCAGGCGGTTTCGGCAACAAAGGCGACGGCCTCGCCGCCGCCGCCTGCCGGTCGGCCCCGCCACATCCACTCGCGCAACGGCGGCAGGCTCCGCGCTGCGCCGTCGTGCACGATGGGCTGCGCGTCGGGGAACGCGAGCGTGGCACGCGACGCGTCGCGGAACTGCAGGCTCCACGAAGGCTCGTTGCCGAAGCAGATCCAGCCGGGTGCGATGGCACAGGCGACCCCGGCGTGGCACGCGAGCGCCAGCGCCATCCACGCTTCCTTCAAATTGCCTCCCCCCGACCGATTGGTCCGCGAGCCCCTCGCGATCTGCCGGAAGCATGACAAACGGCGCCGCGGCTGTCGAGCCCGCGACAAACTCGGGTGGGGCGTCGACCCGGCGTCCGGGTGGTACATTCGCCGCGAACGCGCGCCCGAGGAGATCTGCACCTTGCGAAGCACGACCATTCGGTGGGTCAAGCGCATCGCGCTCGTCGCGGGCGCGAGCCTCTTCACGCTGCTCGCGGTCCGCGTGTGGGATACGCAACGCGGATTGCCGCTGTCGCCGTGGCACACGCACGTCCTGCAGGACATGCAGGCGGCAGCCATCGCGCGGACGGACTGGGCCGGCTATCTGCGCGCCGAGCAGGCGTTGTTCGACGACCTGCGCCGCGAGGTCACCGATCGGCTGCCGCCCGAGGACCGCGTGCCGTCGAACCGCTACTTCGACGGCAGCCCGATCTATCCGGGGCGCTTCCGGCACGACTGGAATCGCTCGTACACGCTCGATCCGGCGGGCCCGGTGGTCGGCTCGGTGGTGCTGCTGCACGGGCTCACCGACTCGCCCTACAGCCTGCGCCACGTCGCGCGCCGCTATGTCGAGCACGGCTACCGGGCGGTCGCGATCCGACTGCCGGGACACGGCACGCTGCCGAGCGGGCTCTCGCGCGTCGCCCTCGAGGACTGGAACGAGGCGACACGGCTGGCGGTGCGCGAAGCGCAGCGCGGCCTGCCGCCCGGCGCGCCCATGCATGTCGTGGGCTTCTCCAACGGCGGCGCGCTGGCGATGAACTACGCGCTCGACGCCATGGCGGATCCGAAGCTGCCGCGCCCGGCGCGCGTCGTCCTGATCTCGCCGATGATCGGCGTGACGAGCCTCGCCCGCTTCGCCGGCGTGTTCGGCTGGCCGGCGGTGTTCCCGACGTTCGCGAAGGCTTCGTGGCTCGGCATCGTTCCAGAGTTCAACCCGTTCAAGTACAACTCGTTTCCCGTCAACGGCGCCCGGCAGTCGTCGCTGGCCGCGCGCACGCTGCAGGCGCAGATCACGCGCTATGCCGAGGCGGGCAAGCTCGCCGAGCTGCCGCCGATCGTGACGTTCCAGTCGGTCGTCGACTTCACCGTGAGCACGCGGGCGATCGTCGACGCTCTCTACGTCCAGCTGCCCGCCAACGGCAGCGAGCTCGTGCTGTTCGACATCAACCGGGCCGCGCAGCTGGGCCCGCTGCTGCGCGCGGGTCCGCAGACCGTGCTCGCACGGCTGCTGCCGGCGGCGCCGCGGAGCTTCCGCACGGCCGTCCTCACCAACGAGTCGCCGGGTCAGAGCCGCATGGTCGAGATCACGACCGAGGCAGGCGCGACGGAGGAGCGTCGCCGTCCGATCGACGCGAACTACCCCAGCGACGTGTTCTCGCTGTCGCACCTCGCGCTGCCGTTCCCGATGACCGATCCGCTGTACGGCATGACGCCCGACGACAGCGAGGACTTCGGCGTCAACCTGGGCGCGATCGCTGCGCGCGGCGAGCGCGGCACGCTCGTCGTCTCGATCGACTCGCTGGTGCGGACCTCGTCGAACCCGTTCTTCGACTACATGATCGGGCGCATCGACGAGGGCATCGCGCGACCGGTTGCGCCGGCGCTACCGGTCGGGGGTCCCGTGACGAGGCGCTAGGCTGGGGCGCGCTCGGCAGGCTGGCTGCCGCGCAAGGCGTTGGCGATCGCCAGTCCGCCCGCCGCTGCCGCGAGGTGCTTCAGCACGTGTCCCGCGAAGAGTTCGCGGGTCGCGTTCCAGACCAGGATGTCGCCGGCCTCCGCGACCTTGGCGACCGCATACCAGGCGATCAGCGTCCACCAGGGGAAGGGATCGTGGCCGCGCTTGGTCAGGCTGAGCAGCAGCAGCAGCGCGGCCATGCCGCCGAACTGGATGACGGCGTAGAGCGAGAGGTCGCCGGTGGCGTGCCATTGAAAGACGCTGGCCGGACCGACGATCAGCATCAGCAGCAGCACGGCCCAGCCGGCGCGCAGACTGACGCGTTCGGCCGTCATCGCGCCGAAGATGCCCGCGAACAGGATCGTCATCGGCAGCCGGTCGGCGACCAGCGTCTCGTCGGTCGGGTTCCAGTGGTAATACGCCGACCCGAACCCGGTGAGGAGCAGTCCCAGAAAAAAGACGTTCAGGCTGAAGCGAACGACCGGCGCCATGGGCCGACCGCCCTGCTGCACGCGGAACAATCCGAAGGCACCCACGGCCACGAACGCCAGATTGGACAGCACGTCGGCCGCGTTGGGTATGCCGAGCAACGATCGGTCATCGGCGAACCCGTGGTAGCCGGCGGGCTGCGCCACGACGGGCATCAACTGCCAGAGACCGGCGCCGGCGAGCAGCGTCAGCGCGACACACCACTCCTTCCGGGTCAGCGGGCTGCGCGACGTCATGGGGAGATGCCTGCGCCAAGCTCGGCCGGGATGCTGTCCACTGCGGCGGCCCGGCGGCAGCCCGTTCTCCGGATGATTCCTGTCAAAGCTGTCCCCTGTGCCGGAAGCGCATATACTTTGCGATGGTAACGCGACGACAGGCGCCGGCGCCCTTCAGCGTGCTGGCGGTGGCGCAACTGCAACAGGTTCCGAAAGCACAACATGAGCACGCCGATCCGTTCGAATGTCCGTCCCACGTGGGTCCTGCTCGCCTTGGCGCTGCTGCTCGGTGGCTGCCAGAGCACATCCATTCGCTCGGCCTGGTTCGACACCGAATTCGCCGGCCCGCCGTTGCGCAAGATCGTCGTCGTGGGCAGCATCGACAGCGTCGCCGATGGCCGGGTCTTCGAGGATGCGTTTGCCGAGAGGCTTCGCGCCAACGGCATCGAGGGGATCGCCGGCCATGCCGTGATCCCCGACGCCGCGCGTGCAGCGGACCCGTCGTTTGTCGCGGCCGTCGTGAACAGCGGCGCGCAGGGCCTGCTGCTCGTCAGGCTGCTCGGCGTGGACACGAGGACGCAGGTGTCGACGACGATGGTGCCGGGCGGCATGGCGTGGGGCCGCGGCGGGTGGGGCGGCCTCAACACCCGGACGACGTTTCCCGTGCAGCAGGTCAGCCAGTACGATCTCGCGGTCGTCGAAACCAAGCTGTTCGACGTGCAGAGCAAGCAGCTGATCTGGGCAGGCACGACGACCACGCTCAATCCGCGCTCCGTCGCGCGCGAAACCCCCGCGTTCGCCGATCTCATCATCGGCCAGCTGGCGGGTCGAGGCATCATCAAGGGCAAGTGACATGGCCCGGTGCCGCCGCCTGACGCGCTGGCACCATCGCCTGACCACGCCGTGATGTTATTGCCTTCCGGCTGACGGCTGACGGCTGACGTCGCGGTCGGGGTGACCGTGGTGAGTTGGAGCGTTGCGGGGCGCGGCGCCTTGCTTGCGCCGAGCCCCGCCCGAGACCTACTGCTGCCTGCTGCCCCTGATGTTGCCGGCCACGCCGCCGGCGACGCCGCCAATGGCCGCACCGGTCCAGCCGCTGCCGCCGGCTATCGCTGCGATGCCCGCGCCGGCCGCTGCACCGATGGCCGTGCCGGTGACCGTTCCCTGCTGCTGCGGTGTCATGTTGGTGCAACCGACGAAGGTCGTCGCCGCGGCCATTGCCGCTACCCACAGAAGTCGCTTCATCATCGTTCTCCGCTACTTGGCCTTCTGGAGGCCGGGCACGACCATCTCGAACCAGATGGTCTCGATGACCGCCCGCTGCTGCTGGCCGGGATTATTGGCGTACCACTTGTCGAGCGCGTCCCTCACGCTGTCGAGGGTCTGACCCTGCAGGCCCCTGGCGAACCGAGGGACGAAGTTCTGCCCGTCGGCCGGCGGGTTCGCCGCGTAGTAGGCCGTCTCGACCTGGATCAGGTTGGCGATGCCGATCAGATAGGCCTTCTTCTGATCCACCGTCGACCGGGTCCAGTGCTCGCCGGTCACGACGGGAACCTGGGCAGCACCGATGCTGCTCCAGATCATCATCAACGCGGCGCACGACGACAACAGCAGGGATCGTATTGGTGTTCTTGATGCCATTAGGTGCTCCATGACGATTGCATTCTCGGGCGACCCTCGTGGCCGGCGGCATGCAGCATGCCGCCGGCGCGGCGCACATGATACGTGAGCGCCGCGATTTCCGCGCACGTACTTTGTCGCCGCGGACACGCCGCCGCACCTCCGGGCGGGTCCGGGTGTATGCCGACCTCAGACGGCGAGCCCGAGCCCCTCGATGTGCGCGTGCATCTCGCGCCGGTAGAACTCGTGGAAGTGCTGCATGCCGTCTTCCATCGGCGACTGGTAGGGGCCCACCTCGCTGCGGCCCTGCAGGAACAGCGCCCTGCGGCCCGCGTCCATGCGCTCGGCGATCTCGTCGTCCTCGATCGCGGTTTCCATGTAGGCGGCCTGCTCGGCCTCGACGAACTCGCGCTCGAACAGCGCGATGTCCTCCGGGTAGTAGAACTCGACGATGTTCGTCGTGCGGTCCACGGCCTTCGGGATCAGCGTGCTCACCACCAGCACGTGCGGGTACCACTCGACCATGATGTTCGGGTAGTAGGTGAGCCAGACCGCGCCGTGCGGAGGCGTCTCGCCGCCGTAGTACCTGAGCACCGCGTCGTGCCACTTGGCGTACGTCTTCGACCCGGGCTTGGCGAGGCGGTTGTTGATGCCGACCGTCTGCAGCGACGCCCATTCGGCGAACTGCCAGCGGAGGTCCTCGCAGGTGACGAACTGCCCGAGCCCGGGGTGGAACGGGCCGACGTGGTAGTCCTCGAGATAGACCTCGATGAAGGTCTTCCAGTTGTAGTTGCACTCGTGCAGCTCGACCTTGTCCAGCACGAAGCCCGCGAAGTCGAAGTCGCCGGTCGACAGTTCGGCGAGGTCCTGCGCCACGTCGCGCGGGCCGTCGAACACCATGCCGTTCCAGTTGCGGATCGGCGTGCGCCCGAGGTTCAGGCACGGCTTGTCGGCGAAGTGCGGCGCGCCGAGGAGCTCGCCCTTCAGGTCATAGGTCCAGCGGTGGATCGGGCAGACGATGTTCTGCGCGTTGCCCTTGCCCGTCAGCATCAGCGCCTGACGGTGCCGGCAGATGTTCGACAGCAGCTCGACGCCGTGCGCGTTCCTCACCAGCGCCTGCGCGTTGTCCCGCCCAGGGAGCACGCAGTAGTCGCCGGTCTCGGGGACCATGAGCTCGTGGCCGGCGTAGCCCGGCGCGCGCGGGAACAGCAGGCGTCGCTCGAGCTCGAAGACGCGAGGATCGCAGTACCAGGACGCGGGGAATTGCGAAACGGCGGCGCGAAGATGCGCGGCCGTGGCCAGATTCGACATGACCTGTGGTCCTTTCGGGAATTACCACCAACCCAACCCAACAACCCGGGACGCCTCGGACGACCCCGCGCACGCTGCATCGCAGGATCTTGGCGCCCCGAACCATGTGCTAAGTCGGCCACCGAAGGCCGCATCGCCAAAACGTGCTAGTATAGAAAGCCAGTGCAACGCCGTCAAGGAACGTTCGCGAAGCAGATGGTCACGCCGTCCGCGGGCCGCCGTGCCTGGACCGCCGATCGCGTCTGCCCGCTCGGGTTCGACCCTCGCCCGTCCGCACTCTAGTCTCCTATCGGCGAGGCGCCATCCTGCAACTCGCGACCCGGCCAATGGCAAAGACCACGGACAAGCCCGCAAGTTTCGAAGCCGCGCTCGCGGAGCTCGAGGAGCTCGTCGCGACGATGGAGGGCGGCCAGTTGCCGCTCGAGCAGTCGCTGGCGGCCTACAAGCGCGGCGCGACATTGCTTGCCTATTGCCAGGACGCGCTGAAGGACGCGCAGCAGCAGGTCGAGATCCTCGAGAAGGGCGTGCTGAAACCCTTCGAGCCGGGCACCGGCGATGCGTGACGACCTCGACTGGGCCGTGTGGTCGCGCGAGCGCCAGCAGCGCATCGAGCTCGTGCTCGCCGCCGCGTTGCCGTCGTTGCCCGGCCCGACCGCGACGCTCACCGAGGCGATGCGCTACGCCGTGCTGGGCGGCGGCAAGCGGGTGCGGCCGCTCCTTGCCTACGCGGCCGGCGAGTTCGCGCACGCCGACGTCGCGGTGGTCGACGCGGTGGCGGCAGCGGTCGAGATGATCCACGCCTATTCGCTGATCCACGACGACCTGCCTTGCATGGACGACGACACGCTGCGCCGCGGGCGTGCCACGGCGCACGTCGCGTTCGGCGAGGCGATGGCGCTGCTCGCCGGCGACGCGCTGCAGGCAGCGGCCTTCGGCACGCTCGGCGCGTCGTCGATGCGCGATGCCGGACTGGCGTGCGCGAAGCTCGCCCGGGCGTCCGGCGTCGCAGGCATGGCCGGCGGGCAGGCGATCGACCTCGCCGCAGTCGGTCAGGCGCTGCCGCTGCCGGACCTCGAAGCGATGCACCGGATGAAGACCGGTGCGCTGATCCGCGCGGCAGTCGAACTGGGCGCGATGTGCGGGCCGCAGGCGACGACCGGGGACACCGCGGCGCTCGCGGCCTATGCGGGGGCCGCCGGGCTCGCGTTCCAGGTCGTCGACGACGTGCTCGACGTCACGGGGACCGACGCCTCGCTCGGCAAGACCGCGGGCAAGGATGCGGCGCACGGCAAGCCGACCTACGTCACGCTGCTCGGCCTCGACGAGGCGCAGCGCCGCGCCGAGTCGCTGCGCCTGGAAGCGCACGCTGCCCTCGCGCCCTTCGGCGCCCGTGCGCGTCGCCTTGTCGAACTGGCCGACTGGATCGTGTTGCGGCAGTATTGAAGCGATGATCCGGCTGCTCGACTCGATCGACGATCCGAAGGCGCTGCGCCGGCTGCCGCGTGCGGACCTGCCGCAGCTTGCCCGCGAGCTCCGCGCGGAGCTGCTGCACGTCGTCGCGGAGACCGGCGGTCACCTGTCGTCGAACCTCGGCACCGTCGAGCTCACGGTGGCGCTCCACTACGTGTACGACACGCCGCGCGACCGCATCGTCTGGGACGTCGGCCACCAGACCTACGCGCACAAGATCCTCACCGGGCGCCGCGCGGTGATGCACAAGCTGCGGCAGTGGGGCGGACCCTCCGGGTTCCCGCGGCGCAGCGAGAGCGAGTACGACACGTTCGGCACCGCGCACAGCTCGACGTCCATCTCGGCCGCGCTGGGCATGGCGATCGGGAGCACGATGAGGGGCGACGCACGGCGGGTCGTCGCGGTGATCGGTGACGGCGCGATGAGCGCCGGCATGGCGTTCGAGGCGCTCAACAACGCCGGCACGGCCGGGGCGGACCTGCTCGTCATACTGAACGACAACGAGATGTCGATCTCGGAGCCGGTCGGGGCCGTCCACCAGTACCTCGCCAAGGTGCTCTCGTCACGCTTCTACAATTCGGTGAAGCGGGGCGGCAAGGAAGTGCTCTCGCGCCTGCCTCCCGTCAAGGAGCTCGCCAAGCGCTGGGAGGAGCACATGAAGGGCATGGTGCTTCCCGGCACGCTGTTCGAGGAGCTGGGCTTCAACTACATCGGCCCGATCGACGGCCACGACGTCGACGCGCTGGTGACCACGCTCGCCAACGTGCGCGAGCTTGCCGGCCCGCAGTTCCTGCACGTGATCACGCAGAAGGGCCACGGCTACGCCCGCGCCGAGGACGACCCGATCCTGTACCACGGCGTCGGGCGCTTCGACCTCGCCCAGGGCGTCGTGACGAAACCCGCGACCAGGCCCGCGTATACGCAGATCTTCGGCGACTGGCTCTGCGACATGGCCGAGGCCGATCCGCGCCTCGTCGGCATCACGCCGGCGATGCGCGAGGGCTCCGGGCTCGTGCGCTTCTCCAAGGAGCACGCCTCGCGCTACTTCGACGTCGGCATCGCCGAGCAGCACGCGGTCACGTTCGCGGCCGGCCTCGCCTGCGAGGGCATGAAGCCGGTGGTGGCGATCTACTCGACGTTCCTGCAGCGCGCCTACGACCAGCTGATCCACGACGTCGCGCTGCAGAACCTGCCGGTGGTGTTCGCCGTCGACCGGGCCGGGCTGGTCGGTGCCGACGGCGCGACGCACGCGGGCGCGTTCGACCTGTCGTACCTGCGCTGCATCCCCAACATGCTGGTAATGGCGCCCGCCGACGAGAACGAGTGCCGCAAGCTCCTCACCACCGCGTTTCGCCACGACGGCCCGGCTGCCGTGCGCTACCCGCGCGGGACCGGGCCGGGCGTGGCGATCGAGCCGGCGCTCGACACGCTGCCGGTGGGCAAGGGCATCGTGCGCCGCGAATCGCGGCGTCGCGCGCATCGGGTCGCGATCCTCGCGTTCGGCGGGCCGCTCGCCGCGGCCCTCGAGGCGGCGGAAGCCCACGACGCCACCGTGGCCAACATGCGCTTCGTGAAGCCGCTCGACGTCGAGCTCGTGCTCGCGCTCGCGCGCGACCACGATGTCCTCGTCACCGTCGAGGAGAACGTGATCGCCGGGGGCGCCGGCAGTGCGGTGGGCGAGGCGCTCGCGGCGGCAGGCGTCGAGGTGCCGCTGCTGATGCTGGGCCTGCCCGACCGCTTCGTCGACCACGGCGACCCGGCGTTCCTGATCGGGCAGTGCGGGCTCGACGCGCAGGGCATTGCCGCGTCGATCGGCCGCCGCATGGGACCGTTGGACGCGACGACGTGGGCGAAGCCCGCGGCGGCGTGAGACGATCCGGATTTCGCGAGCCACGCCGCATGAACCGCACCGACCCGCCCGCGCTGCTGCCGATGCCCGACGTCCAGTCGGCGCGCGACCATCGCGAAATCCCGATCGACCAGGTCGGCATCCGCGGCTTGCGCTATCCGCTGCCGATCGCCGACCGTGACGGCGTGCAGACCACGATCGCCGAGTGCGGCGTGTTCGTCGCGCTGCCCGCCGACCGCAAGGGGACGCACATGTCCCGCCTGGTCGCGCTGCTCGAGGAGCGCGCGCAGCCGGGTGCGGTGCCGATCGGCGTCGCCTCGCTGCACGAGCTGCTCGAGACGCTGGTTGCGCGCCTCGACGCGCCCGCGGGGCGCGTGACCCTCTCGTTCCCGTTCTTCGTGCGCAAGATCGCGCCGGTGTCCGGAGTGTCGAGCCTGCTCGACTACGAAGCGCGCCTCGAAGGCGACCTCGACGACCGCGGCTTCCGTGGCCTGGTCTCGGTGGCCGTGCCGGTGACCTCGCTGTGCCCGTCGTCGAAGGAGATCTCCGACTACGGCGCACACAACCAGCGCTCGGTCGTGACGATCACCGTGCGGCCGCGTGCAGCGCTGTTCATCGCCGACGTCGTGCGCGTCGCGGAGGAGGAGGCCTCGAGCGAGCTCTTCGGCATCCTCAAGCGGGTCGACGAGAAATGGGTGACCGAGCGTGCGTACGACAACCCGCGATTCGTCGAGGACCTGGTCCGGGGTGTCGCGGCGCGCCTCTCGGCCGACCCGCGCATCGAGGCGTTCGCGGTCGACGCGGAGAACTTCGAGTCGATCCACAATCACTCGGCCTGGGCCCGCATCTCCCGCGGTCTTTGACCGGCCTGCCGGGGTCGGGCGGACCCTCCGTCCGTCGCCACCGGTCGCAGCCCGTCGCAGCGCCGCCGGCGCCGGGTGTCGGACGTGCCTAGAATGACTGCGTTCCGTCCGGCCGATGCCGCGATGCTCGACGCCCTGAAGTCCCGCTACGACGCCTTCGCCAATCGCGTCCTCTGCTCGCTGTCCGAGATCGAGCGCGAGGACGTGCGCTCGTTCGACCGCTGGTTCTACCGCGGCGGCGGCTGGCGCTGGCTGGTCGGCATCATCGCGCTCACGACCGCCGTCGCCTTCGTCGCCTCGAAGCTGCCGTGGAACATGCGCTTCGCCGAGGCCGCGGTGCTGTTCAACCTGCTCGTGCTGACGCTGCTGTGGTCGGGACTCGCCGCCTGGTTCGGCTACCGCAAGTTCAGCGGCAAGCTGTTCCGCTACATCGTCGTCGGCCCGCTGCTCGCGCTCGTGGGTGCGTTCGTCGGCGCGTCGGTCGCGGGGATCGCCAAGGGCGTCGACCCGCTCGCCTGGCTGCAGGACAGCACCAAGGTGCGCCACATCGTCACCGCCGGGCTCGTGTTCGGCGTGCTGTACGTGCTGGTCGTCGCGCTGATCGCGAACCTGCGCAACCGCGAGTACAAGGCGCTCGCGGCGCGTCTCGAGTCGGAGGCGCGGCAGAGCGAGCTGTCGCGGCAGCTCGCCGAGTCGAAGCTGCGCATGCTGCAGCTGCAGATCGAGCCGCACTTCCTGTTCAACTCGCTCGGCAGCGCGCAGCAGCTCGCCGAGAAGGGTGCGCCGGAGGCGGCACGGCTCATCGCCAACCTGATCCGGTTCCTGCGCGCCGCCTCTCCAGCGCTGCGCGACGACGTGACGTCGCTCGCGCAGGAGCGCACGCTGGTGGAGGCGTACCTCGGCATCATGAAGACCCGCCTCGCCGACCGTCTCGCGTATGCGGTGGACATCCCCGCGTCGCTCGCCGACGCGGTGGTGCCGCCCGGCATGCTGATCACGCTGGTCGAGAACGCGATCAAGCACGGCATTGAGCCGCTGCCCGCTGGCGGTCGCATCGACGTGGGTGCCGCGCAGGATGCCGACGGCCGACTGGTGCTCTCCGTCGCCGACACGGGCACGGGGGTGCACGGTGGCGGCGTCAAGGGTCAGGGCATCGGCCTCGCCAACATCCGCGAACGCCTCGCGCTGCTGTTCGACGGGCGCGCGTCGCTCGCGCTCGAAGGCAACGTGCCGCGCGGCTTCGTGGCGCGGATCGTCCTGCCTGCCGATGCCACGACCGCCCGGCCGGAAGCGGCGCCGGCCGGCACGCCGGCGCTCGTCCCGCGCGCGGCCGCACGCTGAGATCGCCGATGACCGTCACGAAAGACGCGAGATGAACGCCGAGCCACGACCGACCGCGCTGATCGCCGAAGACGAGCCGTTGATGCGCGAACGGCTGAAGGAAAAGCTCGCCGTGGTGTGGCCCGAGCTCGACATCGTCGCCGAGGCGGCCGACGGCGACGAGGCGCTCGCGCTGTTCGACGTGCACCGCCCGCAGATCGCCTTCCTCGACATACGCATGCCGGGCCGCTCCGGGCTCGACGTCGCGGCCGGCATCGGCGGCGACGCCCACATCGTGTTCATCACCGCGTACGACCAGTACGCGGTGAAGGCCTTCGAGGCCGGGGCGGTCGACTACCTGCTGAAACCCGTCGAGGAGGACCGGCTTGCGCAGACCGTCGAACGGGTGAGGAAGGCGCTCGGCGCACCCCCCGCGGACCTGTCCGCGCTGGTCGCGGACCTCGCCGGCCACGTGCCGCGGACGACGCGCCGGCTGAAGTGGATCAAGGCGGCCGTCGGCAAGCAGATCCGGCTGATCGACGTCGACGACGTCGTGTACTTCCAGAGCGACACCAAGTACACGCGCGTCGTGCTCGCCCAGTCGGAGGCGCTGATTCGCACGCCGCTCAAGGACCTGGCCGGCGAGCTCGATCCCGACCGCTATTGGCAGGTCCATCGCAGCACGATCGTCAACCTCGGGCACGTCGCGAGCATCCTGCGTGAGGATGCCGAGCGCCAGTTCGTGATGCTCAAGAACCGGCCGGAGAAGCTCCCGATCTCGCGGCAGTTCACCCATCTCTTCAAGCAGATGTAACCGCGCCGCCGCGTGGTGCGGCGGGCCCGGATCGCGGGCGGCCGGTAGAATCCCCGCTTTGCCGCCCGCACGATGCGACCCGTCGCAATCTTCCGTTTCGCTCCCGGCGACGAGCCCGGCCACTTCGCCGACTGGCTCGCGGCGGCCGGCCGTCCGCGGCGGCTCTTCGCGCTGCATGACGGGGAGCCGGTACCGTCGAGCGCGGCGCCCTACGCCGGCATCGGCATGATGGGCGGCCCGATGAGCGTCAACGATCCGCTGCCGTGGGTCGCGCCGATGGAATCGCTGGTGCGCGACGCGATCGCCCGCGACGTGCCGGTGATCGGGCATTGCCTGGGCGGGCAGCTCCTCGCGACGGCCCTCGGGGCGCGTGTCCGGCGCGCCGCCATCGCCGAGATCGGCTGGAGCGACGTCGAGCCGTGCGACGAGGCCGCTGCCGACGAGTGGTTCGGCGGACGTTCCCGCTTCGCGATGTTCCAGTGGCATTACGAAGCGTTCGAACTTCCCGAGGGGGCTCGCCGCGTGCTCGCCAATCCGTGGACCGCGAACCAGGCCTTCGTTGTCGGCGACCGGCACCTCGGCATGCAGGGTCACGTCGAGATCACGGCCGCCATCGCGCGCGCGTGGGTCGCGCAGTCGGACGCGGAGTTGCCGCCCTGTTCGACGCCGTCGATGCAGTGCGCGGCCGACCTGCTCCGCGACCTCGAGTCCCGCGTCGCGGCGTCGAACGCCGTGGCCGACGACGTCTACGCGCGCTGGGCGCGCCAACTCGTGTACTGAGCAGCCTTGGCAGCGATCCGCGCACTGCCGGACCAGCTGGTCAACCAGATCGCCGCAGGTGAGGTGGTCGAGCGTCCCGCGGCGGCGCTGAAGGAGCTGATCGAGAACAGCGTCGACGCCGGGGCCACGCAGATCGACGTCGACGTCGCCGGCGGCGGTGTGCGGCGCCTGCGCGTCGCCGACAACGGCGCGGGCATCGATCGCGAGGACCTCGCGCTTGCGGTCGCCCGGCACGCGACCTCGAAGATCGCGGTGCCGTCCGACCTCGAGGCGATCGCGACGCTGGGCTTCCGCGGCGAGGCGCTCGCCTCGATCGCTGCGGTGTCGCGCTTCGCGATCGCATCGCGCGCCGCCGCGCGGCCGCATGCGTGGCGGCTCGAGGTCGAGGGCGGGGCCGTGCGTCCCGTCGCGCCTGCCGCGCTCGCGTCCGGCACGACGGTCACGGTCGAGGAGCTGTTCTACAACACGCCGGCGCGGCGCAAGTTCCTGCGCACCGAGTCGACCGAGTGGGCGCACTGCGAGGAGGCGTTCCGCCGGCTGGCGCTCGCCCATCCCGAGGTGGGCTTCACGCTGCAGCACAATGCGCGCGCGCAGGAGCGGCTGCTGCCCGGGGGGCGGCACGCGCGCGTCGCGGCACTCCTCTCCCCCGCGTTCGCGGACAACGCGGCGCGCGTGGAGGTGGATGCGGGCGACCTTGCTTTGAGCGGGTTCGCGGTGCGTCCCGCCTATGCTGCGCAGGGCGCGACCGCGCAGTACGTGTTCGTCAACGGCCGTTTCGTGCGCGACCGGGTGCTCGCGCACGCGCTCCGCGAGGCGTACCGCGACGTCCTCCACCACGAGCGTGCGCCCACGTACGCGCTCTGGCTCACGCTCGACCCGCGACGCGTGGACGTCAACGTCCACCCGCAGAAGACCGAGGTGCGCTTCCGCGACTCGGGCGCGATCCACGAGTTCGTCCGCCGCGCGGTGGAGCGCGCGCTGGCGGCATCGGCCGCCGAGCAGCCGGCGGTGTCGGCCGCGGAGAAGCTCGGACTCGCCGCCGCGCGCACGCCGCCGCTCGCGCCCGCAACGGGCTCGCGGGCCGACGTTGCCGCCGCGTTCGCGCCGGCGCAGCAAGCCCCCTTGGCGCTCGCGACGGCCGAACCCTCGGCGTTCTACGCGCGCCTGTTCGGGGCGCGCGGGGACGCGACGACGGCAACGGGCGTGGCAACGGCGCTGCCGGCGACCGGCGACGACCATCCGCTCGGCTTCGCGCTCGCCCAGCTGCACGGCGTCTACGTGCTCGCCCAGAACCGTGTCGGCCTGGTGCTGGTCGACATGCACGCCGCGCACGAGCGCATCGTCTACGAGCGGATGAAGTCCGCGGTGGGCACCGACGTGCCGGGGCAGCCGTTGCTCGTGCCGGCGGCGTTCGCGGCGGAAGGCCGCGAGATGGCGGCGGTCGAGGAGCACGCCGACGCGCTCGCGGCGCTGGGCTTCGACCTCGCCGCATTCGGCCCGGGCACGCTCGGCGTGCGGGGGGTGCCCGCGCCGCTCGCCGACGCGGACCCGGTGGCGCTCGCCCGCGCGGTGTTGCACGACCTCGCCGAATACGGCGGCAGCAACGTGCTGGCCGCGCACCGCGACGAGATCCTCTCGACGATGGCCTGCCACGGGGCCGTCCGCGCGAACCGCAGCCTCACCGTCGCCGAAATGAACGCGCTGCTCCGCGAGATGGAGGCGACCGAGCGTGCCGGCCAGTGCAATCACGGACGCCCGACCTGGTACCAGCTCTCGATCGCCGATCTCGACCGCCTGTTCATGCGCGGTCGATGAGCCCCGGCCCTGCGATGACCACGATCCTGCTGATGGGGCCGACTGCGGCGGGCAAGAGCGCGCTCGCCCTCGACCTCGCGCAGGCGTTCGGCGGCGAGATCGTCAGCGTCGACTCGGCGCAGGTCTATCGCGGCATGGACGTTGGCACGGCGAAGCCCGACCGCGCGACGCGCGAGCGCGTGCCGCATCACCTGCTCGACATCGTCGATCCCACCGAGCCCTATTCCGCGGCGCGCTTCGCCGCGGACGCCAACGCCGCGATCGGCGCCATCCGCGCGCGCGGCCGTGTGCCGATCGTCGCCGGCGGCACGATGCTCTACTTCAAGGCGCTGACCGAAGGCCTGTCGGACCTGCCCGGCGCCGACCCGTCGATCCGCGCCGAGATCGATCGCGACGCCGCGGCGCGCGGCTGGCCGGCGCTGCACGCGGAGCTTGCACGGGTCGATGCGGCGACGGCGGCCCGCCTCGCGCCCGGGCGACGCGCAGCGCATCCAGCGCGCGCTCGAGGTGTACCGCGCGACCGGCGTGCCGCTGTCGGTGCAGCAGGGGCGGCGTGTCGCGCTGCCGCTCGCCGACGCGCTGCCGCTCGCGCTGATGCCGGCGGACCGGGCGCGCCTTCACGATGCGATCGCGCGGCGCTTCGACGCGATGATCGCGGCGGGACTCGTCGACGAGCTGGCGGCGCTGCGGCGCCGCTTCGACCTGCGTCCCGAGCTGCCGGCGATGCGCGCGGTCGGCTACCGGCAGGCGTGGCGCTACCTCGAGGGGGCGATCGACCGCGCGGCCTTCCGCGACGCGGGCATCGCCGCGACGCGGCAGCTCGCCAAGCGCCAGATCACCTGGCTCCGCGCGACGACGGCGACACGGTTCGACCCCTTCGATGCCGGCACGGCCGCGACCGTGCGCGAGACCGTCGGCCGTGCGCTCGGCGCCTGACGGTGGCGAGGCGCCGGGGTCGTCGGCACGAGCCTCTGTGCTAACCTTCACGGTTCCCCTCCGCCCCGCTGCCGACTTCACGCAATGCCCGGCGCCACCCTCTACGACAAGCTGTTCGACAGCCACGTCGTCCGTACCGAATCCGACGGCACGGCGCTCCTGTACATCGACCGCCACCTGGTGCACGAGGTGACGAGCCCGCAGGCCTACGAGGGCCTGCGCCTCGCCGGCCGCAAGCCATGGCGCACCTCGTCGATCGTCGCGACCGCCGACCACAACACGCCCACGCGCGACTGGGACGCAGGCATCCGCGACCCGATCTCCCGCACGCAGGTCGAGACGCTCGACGCCAACATCAAGGCGACCGGGGCGAAGGCGTACTTCCCGTTCCGCGACCGCCGCCAGGGCATCGTGCACGTGATCGGGCCGGAGCAGGGGGCGACGCTGCCGGGGATGACCGTGGTCTGCGGCGACTCGCACACGAGCACGCACGGCGCGTTCGCCGCGCTCGCCTTCGGCATCGGCACTTCCGAGGTCGAGCACGTGCTCGCCACGCAGTGCCTGCTCGCGAAGAAGTCGAAGTCGATGCTGGTCCGCGTCGACGGCCGGCTGGCGCCCGGGGTGACCGCAAAGGACCTCGTGCTGGCGGTGATCGGCCGCATCGGCACCGCGGGCGGCACGGGGCACGCGATCGAGTTCGCCGGCAGCGCGGTGCGCGCGCTGTCGGTCGAGGGGCGCATGACGATGTGCAACATGGCGATCGAGGCCGGCGCGCGCGCCGGCATGGTCGCCTGCGACGGCACGACCATCGACTACCTGCGCGGCCGCCCGTTCGCGCCGGTCGGCGCCGCGTGGGACCGCGCGGTCGCCTACTGGCGCACGCTGGTTTCCGACGACGGCGCGCGCTTCGACGTGACGCACGTCTTCGACGGCGCGTCGGTCGCGCCGCAGGTGACGTGGGGCACGTCGCCCGAGATGGTCGTGGCGGTGGACGGGCGGGTTCCCGATCCCGACCGCGAGCGTGACGCGACCCGCCGCGACGGCATGGAGAAGGCGCTGTCGTACATGGGACTCACGCCGAACACGTCGATCACCGACATCCACGTCGACAAGGTGTTCATCGGCTCGTGCACGAACTCGCGCATCGAGGACCTGCGGCAGGCCGCCGCGGTCGCCCGCGGCCGTCGCGTCGCGCGCCACGTGACGCTCGCGATGGTGGTGCCCGGCTCCGGGCTGGTGAAGGCACAGGCCGAGGCCGAGGGGCTCGATCGCGTGTTCCGCGACGCGGGCTTCGAGTGGCGCGAGCCGGGCTGCTCGATGTGCCTCGCGATGAACGACGACCGGCTCGAACCGGGCGAGCGTTGCGCGTCGACGTCCAACCGCAATTTCGAGGGCCGGCAGGGCGCCGGCGGCCGCACCCACCTGGTCAGCCCGGCGATGGCTGCCGCCGCCGCGGTCGAGGGGCATTTCGTCGACGTGCGTCGACTTTCGTGAGAAGAGGAGTCACCGGAATGCTGAAGAAAATGTCTGCACTGTTCGCGCTCGCCGGCCTGGTGCTCGGTGTCGCCGGCTGCAACACGCTCGAAGGCGTCGGCCAGGACGTGCAGGCCGGCGGCAAGGCGATCGAGAAGGCCGCGAAGACCCGGTAGCGGGGGACGCGTTCCCGGCACGCCACGCCACGCCCGCCGCAGGTCCCGACCATGCAACCGTTCACCGTCCACGAGGGACTCGTCGCGCCGCTCGACCGCGCCAACGTCGACACCGACGCGATCATCCCCAAGCAGTTCCTGAAGTCGATCAAGCGCTCGGGCTTCGGCCCGAACCTGTTCGACGCCTGGCGCTATCTCGACCGCGGCGAGCCGGGCATGGACCCTGCGACGCGGCGTCCCAACCCTGACTTCGTGCTGAACCAGCCGCGCTACCGCGGCGCATCGATCCTGCTCGCGCGCACGAACTTCGGCTGCGGCTCCTCGCGCGAGCACGCGCCCTGGGCGCTCGAGGACTACGGCTTCCGCGCGCTGATCGCACCGTCGTACGCCGACATCTTCTTCAACAACTGCTTCAAGAACGGCCTGCTGCCGATCGTGCTGCCGGAGAGCGCGGTCGACCGGCTGTTCCACGAGACGGCGGCGTTTCCCGGGCTTCCGCCTCGTCGTCGATCTCGAGCGCGCAGACGGTCGGCACGCGCGACGGCGCACTGTCGTACCCGTTCGACGTCGAGCCGTTCCGCAAGCAGTGCCTGCTGAACGGCCTCGACGACATCGGACTCACGCTGCAGCACGCGGACGCGATCCGCGCGTTCGAGGCGAGGCGGCTCGCGGACCAGCCGTGGCTCGCGTGAACTGCGCCACCGTTCGCGAGCCGCGCCACCGCCACGCGATGAAGATCGCCATCCTTCCCGGGGACGGCATCGGCCCCGAGATCGTCGCCGAGGCGGTCAGGGTGCTGGACGCGCTGCGGCGCGAGGGCCTGCCCGTCGAGACCGAGCACGCGCCGATCGGCGGCGCCGGCTACGACGCCGCGAAGCACCCGCTGCCCGCGGCGACGCTGGCGCTCGCCCGATGCCGCCGACGCCGTGCTGCTGGGCGCCGTCGGCGGACCGCGCTACGACACGCTGCCGCGGGAGCTGCGGCCGGAGCAGGGCATCCTCGGCATCCGCAAGGCGCTCGCGCTGTTCGCCAACCTGCGCCCCGCGATGCTCTATCCGGAGCTCGCCGCGGCCTCGACGCTGAAGCCCGAGGTGGTCGCCGGCCTCGACATCGTGATCGTGCGCGAGCTGACCGGCGACATCTACTTCGGCGCAGCCGCGCGGACGGCGGACCAATGCGCGACGGCGACGCCGAGGGCTTCGACACGATGCACTACAGCGTGCCGGAGATCGAGCGCATCGCGCGCGTCGGCTTCGAGACGGCGCGCAAGCGCTCGCGCAGGCTGTGCTCGGTCGACAAGGCGAACGTGCTCGACACCGTCGATCCTCTGGCGCGAAGTGGTGACGAAGCTCGCCGCCGACTATCCGGACGTCGCGCTGTCGCACATGTACGTCGACAATGCCGCGATGCAGCTCGTGCGCGGCGCCGAAGCAGTTCGACGTGATCGTCACCGGCAATCTGTTCGGCGACATCCTCTCCGACGAGGCCTCGATGCTCGCCGGGTCGATCGGCATGCTGCCGTCGGCCTCGCTCGACGCGAACGGCAAGGGACTCTACGAGCCGATCCACGGCTCGGCGCCCGACATCGCGGGCCAGGACCGAGCCAATCCGCTCGCGACGATCCTGTCGGTCGGCGATGATGTTCCGCCACACGTTCGCGCGCGGCGACGTCGCCGACCGCGTCGACGCCGCGGTGCGGAAGGTGCTCGCGCAGGGGCTCCGCACCGGCGACATCGCGTTGCCGGGCGAGTCGATCGTCGGCACTCGGGCGATGGGTGAGGCGGTCGTTGCTGCACTGCAACAGGGGCGCTGAGGCCGTGCTATGATTGTGGGCATGTCCCGCCGCCACGTCGCAATCGCGTCGCCGGCCGCCCCGAGGGCGGCG
Source organism: uncultured beta proteobacterium (assembly GCA_963765065.1). Lineage (GTDB taxonomy): Bacteria > Pseudomonadota > Gammaproteobacteria > Burkholderiales > Casimicrobiaceae > VBCG01. Next base: position 1,188,955 of record CAVXVH010000020.1, read on the forward strand.
CGGGCGGTGGCGAACGTCGCCACGGCGACGAAAGCGTCGACGCTCACGACGACCTGACGGTCGCGTCCGCCTCCGCTTCGTCCCCGCGAGCGGCGGGGACGCCCGAAGGCGGCGTGCGGGGCAACAGCATCGACGGCAGCGTGGCGCCGTCCTGACCGAAGGTGAAACCAATGCGTGTCGGATTCGTCGGTTGGCGCGGCATGGTCGGCTCCGTGCTGCTTTCGCGCATGCAGGAAGAGCGCGACTTCGACCTGATCGAGCCGGTGTTCTTCTCCACGTCCGCCGCCGGCGGCACAGCCCCGGCGGTCGGGCGCGACGCGCCGGGTCCGCTCCGCGACGCGCACGACCCTGCCGCGTTCAAGGGCCTGGACGCGATCGTCACCTGCCAGGGCGGGGACTGGACCGGGCCGATGTTCCCGAAACTCCGCGACGCCGGCTTCGACGGCTACTGGATCGACGCGGCCTCGACGCTGCGCATGCAGGACGACGCGGTCATCATCCTCGACCCGGTCAATCGCGGCGTGATCGACGCCGCACTCGCGAAGGGCGTGAAGAACTACGTCGGCGGCAACTGCACCGTGAGCCTGATGATGATGGGCATGGCCGGGCTGCTGCGCGAGAACCTGGTCGAGTGGATGACCTGCATGACCTACCAGGCGGCGTCGGGCGCCGGCGCGCAGAACATGCGCGAGCTGCTGCTGCAGATGGGCGAGGCGCACCTCGCCGCGAAGGCGCTGCTCGCCGATCCCAACTCGTCGATCCTCGACATCGACCGCGAGGTCGCGGGCATCCTGCGCGACCAACGCTTCCCCACCGAGCACTTCGGCGTGCCGCTCGCCGGCAGCCTGATCCCGTGGATCGACAAGGATCTCGGCAACGGCATGTCGCGGGAAGAGTGGAAGGGCGGCGCCGAGCTCAACAAGATCCTCGGCCGCGGCGTCACCGGCGCGCCGCCGGCCATCCCGGTCGAGTCGATCTGCGTGCGCGTGGGCGCGATGCGCTGCCACTCGCAGGCGCTGACGATCAAGCTGAGGCGGGACCTGCCTTTGCCCGAGATCGAACGGCTGATCGCCGGCGCCAACGAGTGGGTGCGGCTCATCCCCAACACCCGGGACGAGAGCATCCGCAGGCTCTCGCCGGCGGCCGTCACGGGCAAGCTCGACATCGCCGTCGGACGACTGCGCAAGCTCGAGCTCGGTGCCGGCTACCTCGGCGCATTCACGGTAGGGGACCAACTCCTCTGGGGCGCCGCGGAGCCGCTGCGCCGCATGTTGCGCATCCTGCTCGGCCGCTGACGCGCCGGGGCGGAATCCGAGTCGGCACCCGGCCGTTCGGTCGAGTGACGAAGGCTGCCGCACTGCGGCAGTTTTCGTCACGTTCGCGCCGTTGCCACACCTGTGTCCCCGCAGGAGGCCACCGCGGCCGCCTTGGGTACCGCAGGAGCTTCCTCTGCGCGACAATACGATCCGTCGTAGTAGCACAGACCGCTTTCCCGGTCGTTGGCACGCGGTCAGAACATCGGCATGAAGCTTGCGTAGACCACAACGCGGTCAGGTCAAAAAGGCCAGCTAAGACGGGGCTTTAGCTTGCGAAGCTAAACCCATGATGTTAAGTTAGCCCTTGCTAACACGATATGCTCGAGGGGTCGGCATGCGGGTGAAACCCATATTCACGTACACCCTGGTGGCCAGCGCGCTCGCGCTGCCGGCCCCGGCGTACTCGCTTGCGCTCGGCAAGCTCACGGTGAACTCCGCGCTGGGCGAACCGCTGTCCGCGCAGATCGAACTCGCGGCCGTCACGCGCGAGGAGCTCGAGTCGCTCACCGCGAAGGTCGCCGACGCGACGCTCTATCGGCAGAACAACCTGGGCTACCAGGCGGTACTCTCTCGCGCGCGCATCGCCGTCGAGCGCACACCCGACGGCCGCGCGATCCTGAAGGTCACGTCGCCCACCCCGGTGAACGAGCCCTATCTCGACCTGCTGGTCGAGGTGAACTGGGCAACCGGACGCGTGGTTCGCGACTACACGTTCCTGCTCGACCCGCCGGGCACCGGCGTGCAGGTGGCGGTCGAGCCGGCCGCGCCGTCCCGCCAGGCTCCCGTGACCACGGCCGCGGCCGCCGCGCGCCCGGCGCCGACGGCACGCCCCGCGCCCGCCACTGCGCCAACCGACGGCTACGTCGTTCGACGCGGCGACACGCTGTCCAGGATCGCTTCGGCGTACAAGCCTGCCGATGTCTCGCTCGAACAGATGCTGGTGGCGCTGTTCAACGCCAATACCGGCGCGTTCGAAGGCAACAACATGAACCGGCTGCGCTCGGGGGCGATCGTCACCGTGCCGAGCGCCGAAGCCGCGGCGGCCACCCCCGTCCCCGAGGCCGCGAAGGTCGTGCGCGTCCAGGCCGCCGACTGGCGCGCCTACCGCGATCGCGTTGCCGCATCCGCGCCCTCCGTCGCGGGTGGCGGGGGACGCGAAGCCGGCGGCCGGATCTCCGCCGCCGCAGAAGACAAGGCCGGTGCGGTGCCGCCTGGCCGCGACCAGGTCCGCATCTCGCGCGAAGCGGGTGTCGCCAAGGGCGGCGCGGGCGCCGAGGACTCGGTGGCGCGCTCGAAGCAGCTCGCCGAAGCGCAGGCGCGCATCGCCGAGCTCGAGAAGACGGTGCGCGACATGCAGCGCGCCGTCGAACTGAAGAGCGCGCCGCTCGCGGCCGCGCAGGCGCAGGCCGACGCCGCCAAGGCGAAGGCCCCGGCACCGCCGGTGGCCGCGCCAGTGAAGCCCGAACCGCCGAAGGCCGCGGAGCCGGTCAAGGCGCCGGAGCCCGCCAAGGCGCAGGCGCCGGCCCCGACGCCGATTCCGCCGCAGGCCGAGCCGCCGAAGGCCATCGAGCCCGCAAAGGTCGCCGAGGCACCGAAGATCGAACCGCCGAAGCTCGCCGAGCCGGCGAAGGCACCCGAACCCGCGAAGGCGGAGGAGGCCCCGAAGGCTGCGGAGCCCGCGCCGGTAGCGGCCGCGCCCACGCCTCCGCCTGCCAAGTCGGTTGCCAAGGCCGCGCCGCCGCCGCCGGCGCCGCAGCCGTCGTTCCTCGAGGAGCTGATGTCGAACACGCCCACGTGGGCGATCGGCGCCGGCGCGCTCGCGGTACTGGGCGGTATCGCTGCGCTGGTGGCCGCCCGGCGCCGCAAGACGACGAAGTTCGAGGACAGCATCATCTCGGGCACCGACATCAAGACCAACACGGTGTTCGGCTCGACCGGGGGTGGTGTCGTCAACACTGGCGAGAACTCGCTGCAGAGCGACTTCAGCCGCGAGGGCCTCGGCAACATCGACACCGACGAAGTCGACCCGATCGCCGAAGCCGAGGTCTACCTTGCCTACGGGCGCGACGCCCAGGCCGAGGAAATCCTCAAGGACGCACTCAAGAAGGATCCGCAGCGCCAGGAGATCTACCTCAAGCTGCTCGAGATCCACGCGCAGCACAACAAGCCCTCGGCGTTCGAGACCGTCGCCTCCGAGCTCTACGCGGTGAGCCAGGGCCAGGGCGAGACGTGGCAGAAGGCCGTCGCGCTCGGTCGCCAGCTCGATCCGAACAACCCGATGTTCGCCGAAGGCGGCACGCCGTCCGCGGTCGCGCCGAAGGCCGCGGTGGCCCTGGACGCGGACACGCGTGCGTTCACGATTTCCCCCGAGATGAAGCCCGCGTCGCCGCGACCCACCTCGCCGGCACCGGAACGACTCGACTTCCAGCTCGACGAGGACATCACCGTCTCGCCGTTGTCCAGCCGCAACACCGGGACCGGGCCGATCACGCTGTCGAGGCAGGGCCCGCCCACCCTCGAGAAGGCCGGACAGGTCGCGCGCGAGATGGCCGGCGCCGGCGACAAGGCGCGCGGTGCCGCGGTCACGGCTGCCGCGGCGGTGGCCGGAACGATCGGCGCAGCGAAGGCTGCCACGCAGGCTCCCGCCAACCCCCTCGAGCAGAAGGTCGAGGCAATCCGCAAGGAATTCGACCTCGAGTTCAAGCTCGACGAGGCCGAGAAGCCGGCGCCGATGGCGAGGCGCGAGCAGCCGATGCAAGTGGGTGCCGGTGTGGCCGACTCGGGACCGCTCGGCGGATCGTCGCTGACGCGTCCGGCGGCGGCGATCGCATTGGACAAGCTCGACCTCGGCTTCGATCCGGAGCGGGCGACGTTCGAGGATCCCACGCCGTCGGTGCTCGACGGCCAGTGGCACGACGCCGCGACCAAGCTCGACCTCGCCAAGGCGTATCAGGAGATGGGCGACGTCGAGGGCGCGCGCGAGATCCTGCAGGAAGTCCTTCACGAGGGCGACGACCAGCAGAAGAGCGAGGCGCAGGCACTGCTCGCCAAGCTCTGACCGCGGTTGCTTCGCAGCGACGGGCGGCCGCGAAGCCGCCCGTTGCGTTTTCCGCCATGCGCTACGCTCTTGCCCTCGAGTACGACGGCCGCGCGTTCTGCGGCTTCCAGTCCCAGCGCGAGGGTTGCGGCGTGCAGGACGCGCTGCAGCACGCGCTGGCGGCGATCGCGGGCGCGCCGGTCCGGGTTGCCGCGGCCGGGCGCACCGATGCCGGTGTGCACGCGGCGTCGCAGGTGGCCCACTTCGACACCGACGCCGTGCGCCCCGACGCGGCATGGGTGCGCGGCGTGAACACGTCCCTTCCACCCGCGGCCGCGGTACTCTGGGCGGCGCCGGTGGACACCACGTTCCACGCGCGCTTCGCCGCGACCGCACGCCACTACGCCTACCTGCTGCAGAACCGCGTGGAACGGCCGGCGCTGCTCGCGGGGCGCGTCGGCTGGTACCATCGGCCGCTCGACCTCGACGCGATGCAGCGGGCAGCGGAACGGCTCGTCGGCACGCACGACTTCAGCGCCTTCCGCGCGGCCGAGTGCCAGGCGAAGTCGCCGGTGAAGACGCTGGCGCGCGCGGAGGTGCGCCGGGACGGAGCGCTGCTCCGCTTCGAGTTCTCGGCCAATGCGTTCCTCCACCACATGGTCCGCAACCTCGTCGGCGCGCTGGTCGAGATCGGGTCCGGGCGTCGCGACGTCGGCTGGATCGGCGAGCTGCTCGATGCCCGCGACCGCACCCGCGGCGCAGCGACGTTCGCGGCCGACGGGCTCTACTTCTGCGGCGCCGATTACGACGCGCGGTTCGGTCTGCCGCCGACCCGCCGCGACGTGACGGTCGCGGCATGACCAATCCGGTGCGCACGCGCGTCAAGATCTGCGGCATCACCCGCGTCGACGACGGCCTCGCCGCCGCACGCGCCGGCGCGGACGCGATCGGCCTCGTGTTCTGGCGCGGCTCGCCGCGCATCGTCGAACCCGCGCACGCGCACGCGATCGCCGCCGCGATGCCGCCCTTTGTGACGATCGTCGGGCTGTTCGTCGACCCCGATCCCGAGGACGTGCGGCGCACGCTGGCGGCGGTCCCGCTCGACGTCCTGCAGTTCCACGGCGCCGAGCCGCCGGCGTTGTGTCGTTCGTTCGGACGACCCTACCTCAAGGCGCTCGCGGTCTTCGAGCAGGGCGATTTGCTAGAATCGTCGGCGATCTACGGCGATGCCGCCGGCATCCTGCTCGACGCGCCGCCCGCCGACGGCCTTCCCGGCGGCACCGGACGGCGTTTCGACTGGTCGCGCGTGCCCACGGGGCTGCCGCGGCCGCTCGTGCTCGGCGGCGGGCTCGACGCGGGGAATGTCGCCGCGGCGATCCGCCTCCTGCGGCCGTGGGCGGTCGACGTGTCGAGCGGCGTCGAGGTACGTGGCGCCGACGGCCGGCCGGTGAAGGGCGTCAAGGATCCCGCGCGAATCGCGGCGTTCATCGAGGAAGCGCGGCATGCAGATGGCTGATCTCCCGTACAACCTGCCCGACGCCCGTGGCCACTTCGGCCCGTACGGTGGCGTATTCGTCGCCGAGACGCTGATCCGCGCGCTCGGCGAGCTGAAGGAGCAGTACGCGCGCTACCAGAACGATCCCGAGTTCGTCGCCGAGTTCGAGCGCGAGCTCGCGCACTACGTGGGACGCCCGTCGCCGGTCTACCACGCGGCGCGCTGGTCCGAGCGCCTCGGCGGGGCGCAGATCTGGTTCAAGCGCGAGGATCTCAATCACACCGGCGCGCACAAGATCAACAACTGCATCGGCCAGGCACTGCTCGCGCGCCGGCTGGGCAAGCGGCGGGTGATCGCCGAGACGGGCGCCGGCCAGCACGGCGTCGCGACCGCGACGGTCGCCGCGCGCTACGGCATGGAGTGCGTCGTCTACATGGGCTCGGAGGACGTGAAGCGACAGGCGCAGAACGTGTTCCGCATGAAGCTCCTGGGCGCGACCGTCGTGCCGGTCGAGTCCGGCTCGCGCACGCTCAAGGACGCGCTCAACGAAGCGATGCGCGACTGGGTCACCAACGTCGAGACCACCTTCTACATCATCGGCACCGTCGCCGGCCCGCACCCCTATCCGATGATGGTGCGCGACTTCCAGAGCGTGATCGGCCGCGAGTGCGTCCTGCAGATGCCGCGCTTCGCGGGCCGCGATCCCGACGTCGTCATCGCGTGCGTCGGCGGCGGCAGCAACGCGATGGGCATCTTCCATCCGTACCTCGGCCACGCGCACGTGAAGCTCGTCGGCGTCGAGGCCGCGGGCGAGGGCCTCGCCACCGGAAGACACTCGGCATCGCTCACCGCGGGCCGGCCCGGGGTGCTGCACGGCAACCGCACCTACCTGCTGCAGGACGAGAACGGCCAGATCATCGAGACGCACTCGGTGTCGGCGGGGCTCGACTACCCCGGCGTCGGTCCGGAGCACGCGTATCTCAAGGACAGCGGCCGCGCGCACTACGAGACGATCACCGACGACGAGGCGCTCGCCGCCTTCCACGTGTGCTGCCGCACCGAAGGCATCATTCCCGCGCTGGAGTCCGCGCATGCGCTCGCCTACGCGGCGAAGCTCGCGCCGACGCTGCCCGCCGACCGCATCCTGCTGGTGAATCTCTCGGGCCGCGGCGACAAGGACATGAACACCGTCGCGGAGCGGAGTGGCCTGCGGTTCTACTGTCGTCCCGAGTGCGACCCGCAGATTCGCGCGGGCGGCAAGGCGTGACGCCCGCGTGAACGACCGTCGCATCGACGTCCGCTTCGGTGCGCTGCGCGAGGCCAAGCGCACCGCGCTGATCCCGTACGTGACCGCGGGGGATCCGTCGCCGGACCTCACCGTGCCGATCATGCACGCGCTCGTCGAGGGCGGTGCGGACGTGATCGAGCTGGGCGTTCCGTTCTCGGATCCGATGGCCGACGGGCCGGTGATCCAGCGCGCCTCCGAGCGCGCGCTCGCACGCGGCACCGGTCTCACCCGCGTGCTCGACATGGTCCGCGAGTTCCGCACGCGCGACGCCGGGACGCCGGTCGTGCTGATGGGCTACGCGAACCCGATCGAGGCGATGGGTGCCGCGAGCTTCGCCGAGCGTGCCGCGCAGGCGGGCGTCGACGGCGTGCTGGTCGTCGACTACCCACCCGAGGAGGCGCAGGAGTTCGCCGCGCTGCTCGACGCGCGCGGGCTCGCGCCGATCTTCCTGCTCTCGCCGACGACGCCACCGGCGCGCATCGAGACGGTGGCGAAGGTCGCGCGCGGCTACGTCTACTACGTCTCGCTGACGGGCGTCACGGGTGCTGCGCACCTCGACACGGCCGACGTCGCGCGCCACCTCGACGAGATCCGCCGCCACGTCCGCATCCCGGTGGGCGTGGGCTTCGGCATTCGCGACGCCGCGAGCGCCCGCGCGCTCGCGGCGCACGCCGACGCCGTGGTCATCGGCAGTCGCATCATCCAGGAAATCGAAGCCGGCGCGCCCGAGGGGGCGCCCGCGCGCGCGCGCGCGTGGCTGTCGGGGATCCGCGCCGCGCTCGACGAGCCGGGCACGCCCGCGGGCGCGCCGGCGGTCGGGCAACGCGTCGTGCCGTCGGGCGGCGAACCGCGCTAGGCTACCCGCCATGAGCTGGCTGCAGAAACTCCTTCCGCCACGCATCAAGAGCACGCCCGGGGCGCGCAAGCAGGCGGTTCCCGAGGGGCTGTGGGTCAAGTGTGCCGCGTGCGAGGCCGTGCTCTACCGCACCGACCTCGAGAACAACCTCGGCGTCTGCCCGAAGTGCAGCTACCACGCGCGCGTGTCCGCGCGCGAGCGGCTCGAACAGTTGCTCGACCCGGAAGGCCGCTTCGAGATCGGTTCGGAGGTCGTGCCGATCGACAGCCTCAAGTTCCGGGACAGCCGCAAGTACCCGGACCGCCTCGCTGCTGCGCTCGAGGAGACCGGCGAGACCGACGCGCTCGTCGTGATGCAGGGCAGCGTGAAGAGCGTGCCGCTGGTCGTCGCGGCCTTCGAGTTCGAGTTCATGGGCGGATCGATGGGTTCGGTGGTCGGCGAGCGCTTCGTGCGCGGCGCCCGCGTCGCGTACGAGAACCGCATGGCGTTCGCCTGCGTATCCGCGTCGGGCGGCGCGCGCATGCAGGAGGGTGTCGCTTCGCTGATGCAGATGGCGAAGACCACCGCGGCGCTGCAGACGCTCGCCAAGGCCAAATTGCCGTTCGTGTCGATCCTCACCGACCCGACGATGGGCGGCGTCTCGGCGAGCTTCGCCTTCGTCGCCGACGTGGTCATCGCCGAGCCGGGCGCGCTGATCGGCTTCGCCGGCCCCCGCGTCATCGAGCAGACGGTGCGCGAGAAGCTGCCCGAGGGCTTCCAGCGTGCCGAGTTCCTGCTCGAGAAGGGCGCGATCGACATGATCGTGGACCGCCGGGCGCTCCGTGACGAACTCGCGCGTCTCCTCGCACTGATGCTGCGCGCGCCCGTGCCCGCGAGCTAGCGGCGCATGTCGCGCGCGCGGCCCGCGGACCTCGAGGGCTGGCTCGCCTATCTCGAGACGCTGCACCCCAGGGCGATCGCCATGGGGCTCGCGCGCGTGGGCGAAGTGCTCGGGCGCATGGGCATTGCGCTCGCTGCCCCGGTGATCACGGTCACCGGTACCAACGGCAAGGGTTCCACGGTGGCGATGATCGAGGCGATGCTGCGCTGCGCGGGCTACCGCACCGGCCGCTACATGTCGCCGCACCTCTCCCGCTACAACGAGCGCGTCGCGATCGACGGCGTGCCCGTCGACGACGCGACGCTGGTCGAGGCGTTCCACGCGGTCGAGGACGCGCGCGTCGCCGTCGACCCGCCGACGCCCCTCACCTACTTCGAGTTCGGCACGCTCGCGGCGTTCGCGGTCTTCGCGCGGGCGAAGCTCGATGCGCTCGTGCTCGAGGTGGGGCTCGGCGGGCGGCTCGACGCCGTGAACGTCGTCGACCCGCACGTTGCGGTGCTGACGTCCGTGGACCTCGACCATCAGGACTATCTCGGGCCGACCCGCGAGGACATCGGCCGCGAGAAGGCGCACGTGTTCCGTGCCGGCCGCGCCGCGGTGTGCGGCGAGCCCGACCCGCCGGCGGCGGTGATCGAGCACGCGCGCGCGATCGGCGCGCACCTTTGCCGCATCGGCATCGACTACGGGGCCACGGCAGACGGCACGCAGTGGCGCTACCACGGCCCGGGCGGGCCGCGCTACGGGCTGCCGATGCCGGCGCTGCGCGGCAGCTATCAGCTCGGCAATGCGGCGACCGCGATCGCCGCGCTCGCCTTGCTGCGCGACGTCCTGCCGGTGCCCGCGAGCGCGGTCCGCGACGGCCTGGTCAAGGTCGAGCTGGCTGGACGTTTCCAGGTGCTGCCGGGACGGCCTACGGTCGTGCTCGACGTTGCGCACAACCCGCACGCCGCGCGCGCGTTCGCCGAGGCGCTCGGCAGCATGGGCTATCACCCGCGCACCACGGCGGTGTTCGGGATGCTCGCGGACAAGGACATCGATGGCGTGATCGCGGCGGTCGGGTCGCGCATCGACCGCTGGCACGTCGCCACGCTGCCGGGACCGCGCGGAGCCACCGGCGACGCATTGCAGGCGCGCCTCCGGGCTGCCGGCGTGGCCGCACAGGCAATGCGCGCGTTTCCCGACATCGCGACGGCGTACCGCGCCGCGGTCGATGCCGCGACCGAGACTGATAGAATCGTCGTGTTCGGCTCCTTTCTCACGGTGGCCGCTGCGCTGGCGGCGCGCCGCTAGCGGAAGCGGTCGACGTCTCGTCCCGATGCGGCGCCGACGCCGCGCCGAATGGCCCCATGCCCGAACCCATCGAACCTCAACTCGACGAACTGCGCCGCCGTGCGCGCCGGCGCCTGATCGGCGCCATCGTGCTCGCCCTTGCGGCCGCGGTGCTCGTGCCGATGCTGCTCGAGTCCGATCCCAAGCCGCTCGGCGAGGACGTGTCGGTCAGGATTCCGCCCGTCGACGACTCGAAGTTCGTGAGCAAGCTCGGCGACAAGGGCAAGGCGCCCCCCGAGCAGCCTGCCGCTGCCAAGTCGACGACGGAGCCGCCGAAGGCCGAACCCGCCGCGCCGGTGGCGGCCACGCCCACGCAGGCGACGCCGTCGAAGGACGGCGGTGCGCCGCCGCCGGCCCCCTCGCGTGCGCTGGCGCAGGCCGAGCAGCGCGTCATCTCGCCGCAGTCGAAGCCGGCATCCGGCACCGACGGCGACGGTGCGCCGACATCGACCGCGAGCAAGGCGCCTGCGCCGGCCGCTGCAGGGACGACGGCACCGACCGCCGAGCCGCCGAAGTCGGCCGACGCGACGAAGTCCACGAAGGCCGCGGAACCCGCCAAAGCGGCCACGGCGCCCAAGGCGGCGGATGCGCCGAAGGCCGCCGAGCCCGTGGCGGCGGGTGCGGGTGCCTACAGCGTGCAACTCGCCGCGTTCGCCGACGACAAGGGCGCGAACGCGCTCGCTGGGAAGCTCAAGAAGGCGGGTCATCCTGCGTACATCGAGCCCTACGAGACGTCCCGCGGACGCGTCTGGCGCGTGCGGGTCGGTCCTTACCCGTCGCGCGAGGCTGCCGAGTCGGCGCGCGTCAGGCTCAAGGCCGAAGGGCAAAACGGCATCCTCACTGCCGCGAAGTAGTACGTTTCGCGTGCGGTCGCGGTTGGTCGTGGCGCGAGGATGATGCAGTGGCCGCGTTCGACTTTGCCATGATCGCCGTGATCGCGCTGTCCGCGCTGTTCGGCTTCGTGCGCGGCATCGTGCGCTCGCTCATCGGGCTGGCGGCCTGGGTGACGGGCTTCGTGCTGGCGATCGGCTTCGCGCCCGCCGTCGCCGCCGTCCTGCCCGCGTTCCCGGATGCGCCGTATCTGCCGCAGGTGCTCGCGTTCGTGCTGGTGTTCGTGCTCGCGATCGTCGTCGGCGCGCTGGTCGCGTGGCCGCTGCGCTCCGTGATCCACAAGGCGGGGCTCGGCTTCGTCGACCGCGGCCTGGGCGGCCTGTTCGGGACGGCGCGCGGCGCCGTGCTCGTGCTCGCGTTCGTGCTGGCGGCGGGGCTCACTGCCCTGCCGTCGCGAGATTGGTGGCAGAATTCGGCTTTCGCTTCGCCGTTCGAGGAGACTGCGCTGTCGCTGCGGCCCTGGCTGCCGCCGCAGTGGGCGGAGCGGCTCGCCTACCCGGACCGGCGAACGGCCCCGGCGCCACGTAAGGTCTAAGACGCGATGTGCGGCATTCTCGGTGTGGTCGCGCACACACCCGTCAACCAGCTGCTCTACGACGGCCTGCTGCTGCTGCAGCACCGCGGCCAGGACGCCGCCGGGATCGTCACGAGCGAGGGCCCGGTATTCCACATGTACAAGGGCCCGGGGCTGGTGCAGAACGTGTTCCGGACGCGCAACATGCGCGACCTCTCCGGCAGCACCGGCATCGCCCACTGCCGCTACCCCACGGCGGGCAGCGCGTTTTCGGATCTCGAGTCGCAGCCGTTCTACGTGAACTCGCCGTTCGGCATCACGCTCGGCCACAACGGCAATCTCACCAACTCGACGCTCCTGAAGCACGAGCTCTGGGAGCAGGACTTCCGGCACGTCAACACCAACAGCGACAGCGAGGTGCTGCTGAACGTGCTCGCGCTCGAGCTCGAGCGCGCGGCGAGCCACCACCGACTGGACCCCGACGCGATCTTCCGTGCGGTGGCCGGCGTGCACCGGCGCTGCCGCGGCGCCTACGCGGTCGTGGCGATGATCGCGGGCTACGGCCTCGTCGCGTTCCGCGACCCGTTCGGCATCCGTCCGCTGTGCATCGGCCACAACGACGCGCTCGGCGGCAGCGAATACCTGGTCGCCTCCGAGTCCGTCGCGATCGAGGCGCTCGGGTTCAGGCTGCTGCGCGACGTGGAGCCCGGCGAGGCGGTGTTCGTCGACCTCTCGGGCGCGCTCCATTCGCGGCAGTGTGCCGACGATCCGCGGCTGCAGCCCTGCATCTTCGAGTACGTCTACCTCGCGCGGCCCGATTCCGTGATCGACGGGACGTCCGTGTACCAGGCGCGCATGAACATGGGTGCCGAACTCGCCGCGCGGATCGGCGTGATGCCGGAGGCGCAGGACATCGAGGTCGTGATTCCCATTCCCGACTCGAGCCGCCCGTCCGCGCTCGAGCTCGCGAACCGGCTCGCGCTGCCGTACCGCGAAGGGTTCATCAAGAACCGGTACATCGGGCGCACGTTCATCATGCCGGGGCAGGCGATCCGCAAGAAGAGCGTGCGCCAGAAGCTCAATCCGATCGTCAGCGAGTTCCACGGCAAGGTGGTGCTGCTCGTCGACGACTCGATCGTGCGCGGCACGACGTCCCGCGAGATCGTGCAGATGGCGCGGGAGGCGGGCGCGCGCAAGGTGTACTTCGCCTCCGCCGCGCCGCCGGTACGCTATCCGAACGTGTACGGCATCGACATGCCCACGCCGCGGGAACTGGTCGCGAACGGCCGTACCGAGGCCGAGGTCGCGCGGGAGATCGGTGCGGACCTGCTGATCTACCAGGAGATCGCCGCGCTGAAGCGCGCGGTCCGCGGCGCGAATCCCCGGTTGTCCGACTTCGAGGCTTCATGCTTCGACGGCCGCTACGTGACCGGCGACATCACCGCCGACTACCTCACGCACCTCGCCGACCACCGCGACGAAGAGCGCGGCAACGACGATCCGGACCTGGTCGACGCCGCGCGCGAGGGCGTCGCGGGCTGATCCGCCACGTCGCGACGAGCCGCGGTTCGGGGCCACCGAGTGGCGGCGCGTCGGTGTCGCGTTGCGGCATGATCGCTCCGTGAACGACTCCACGGAGACAGTGCCGCGATGACCTCCACCGCCATGGGACTGGCCGTAGCCGCGGTGCTCGCCGTGTTCGTCCTCTGGCGCCTCGCGGTGCGGCGCCGCCACCGCCGCAACATGCATGCGGCGCCAGCGAGTGCGCGGCGCAACGCTTCCGGCGACGGTGCCGAGATGGCCGTGCTGCTCCCCGCGGCGGCCGCTGCGGGCGGCAGCCGTGCCGAAGAGGGGCCGGGCGACGGCGGTGGCCGCGGGCACGACGGCGGCGGGGGCTGGGGTGGCGGGGGCGCGAGCGGCGACACCGGCGGCGGTGACGGCGGGGGAGGGGACGCCTGAGCCCGACCGACCGACGGCTGGCGCGCCGCGCGGCAGGCGGCTATACTCTGCTCGCGCCGATTTGAGGCTTCAGCTTGCGGGCGCGTAACAAATGCCGCTAAAGCGAGGACCGCTCCAGCCCGGGGATTCCGGGCGGGGCACACGAAACCCGTCCGGCTTTGCGGCTCGACGGGTTTTTTGTTTGCGGACGACCTGGCAATGACCGAACGCGAATCGCGCGGCTTCACCACCACGATCCTGCATTCCGACCGCGGCGCCGCGATCGAGCACGGCGCGCTGCACAAGCCGCTGCACGTCTCGGTCGCCTACGGCTACCGCGACGCGCGCGACCTGGCTGCGGTGTTCCAGGGCCGCCAGCCGGGCCACGTCTACGGCCGTCAGGGCAACCCGACCTCCGCGGCGCTCGAGGCCAAGGTCAGCGCGATGGAGCAGGGCATCGCGACCGTCTCCTTCGCCACCGGGATGGCTGCGATCGCCGCCGCGATGCTCGCGCTGCTGCGCGCGGGCGACCACGTCGTCGCGAGCCATTACCTGTTCGGCAACACCAACAGCCTGCTCGAGACGCTGCAGGCCCACGGCACGGAGGTCTCCTTCGTCGATGCCACGGCGGTGACGGAGGTCGAGCGGGCGATCCGGCCCGACACGCGCCTGGTGTTCGTCGAGACGATCGCGAACCCGCGCACGCAGGTCGCCGACCTCGCGCGCATCGGCGCGCTGTGCGAGACGCGGGGCATCCTCTACGTCGTCGACAACACGATGACCTCGCCCTGGCTGTTCCGCCCGAAGTCGGTAGGCGCGGGGCTCGTCGTCAATGCGCTCACCAAGTACATCGGCGGCCACGGCAACGCGCTGGCCGGCAGCATCACCGACACCGGCCGCTTCGACTGGACCCGCTGGCCCAACATCTTGCCGGCGTATCGCGGCGCGGATCCACGGCTGTGGGGCATCACGCAGATCCGCAAGAAGGGGTTGCGCGACTTCGGCGGCACGCTCGCGCCCGAGCAGGCGCACCACATCGCCGTGGGGGCGGAGACGCTCGCGCTGCGCATGGGCCGCCAGTGCGGGAACGCCGGCGCGCTCGCCCGCTTCCTCGCCGCGCACCCGCGCGTCGCGCGCGTGCACTACCCGGGACTGCCGCAGCACCCGCAGCACGCCATCGCGCGGGAACTGTTCCGCGACTTCGGCGGACTGCTGTCCTTCGAGGTCGACCCCGCGCTCGACGTGTTCGAGTTCCTGAACCGGTTGCGCGTCGTCGTACTGTCGTCGAACCTGGGCGACAACCGCACGCTCGCGATTCCCGTCGCGCACACGATCTTCTGGGAAATGGGCGCGGCGCGTCGCGCGGAGATGGGGATCGAGGACTCGCTCGTGCGGGTCTCGGTCGGCATCGAGGACGAAGGCGACCTGATCGCGGACTTCGCGCAGGCGTTGGCGTAGTGGCACGGACGCAGTCCGGGCTCCTGCCCACACCGGTCAGGTCGGGTGATCGGCACGGCGCGCGTACCCCGGGGCCTCGCCAAACGCACCAAGGGGCCGTGCGCTGTGCGCAAGGCCCCCGGGAGTCGATTCAAGAGGCGGCGTGACGGTTCGTCACGTCGCCTTGGCGTGCCTCTGTTCAGGCCGACTTGCGGCCCTTGGTCGTTGCCACGACCTTCGACGCGTTGGCGGCAGCGGCGCGGACGCTCGCATCGGCCAGGCTCACGACCTGCTTCGAGGCCTGGTTGAACTGGCCGAACGCTGCCGTCGACGCGGCCAGACCCTGGCGGAACGCGTTGACTGCGGCTTCGGAACCGGCCGGTGCCGACTTGCTGGCCTCGTCGACCCAGGCGGTCGCACCCTTGGTGTAGGTGGCGTGCGATTCCTCGACCAGCTTCGCGAACTGCGCTTGCGCTTCGGTCGCGATCTGGTACAGGTGCTGCGAATAGCCCATGGCCGCCTGCACGCCCGCTTCCGCCAGCGTGGCGTTCAGGGCGAACAGCTGCTGGACATCCTTGACGGCGGCGACGGCTTGCGCGGATTCGATGCCCTGCGCGAGGGCGCTCTTCGCCATCAGCAGATTGACCTTGGCGAGCTTCTCGGCGTTCTCCAGGACGAGCGCGGCGAGCTTGGCGGCTTGCGCGACATTGGCCTTGTTGATGGCGGCGACTTGTTCGTTAGCTTGGTACATGGCGTTCCCTTTCGGATGGAGGGGCCTGATCGGAAGCCGAGCAGGCTCGTGTCAGGGTGCCGCCTGTCGACGGGGTGGAGACTCGCTCCGATCCAGGTCACAGAATGCTGCACCGCACAACTCGAAGAATATTGGCAGGAATCGCGGAAGTCAAGAAGTATTTGCTGCGTTGCAGCATGGGCGGGCGATCCGCCTCGCACCGCATGGCCCGCGGCCGCGACACCGGCGGCCCATAATGGGCGGGGCAGGGCAGTGCGAGGGACACCATGAGCGAGACGCGGAGGACCATCAGGAAGTACCCGAATCGACGGCTCTACGACGTGGCCAACGACGGCTACATCACGCTGGCGGACGTCAAGCAGCTGGTGCTGAAGAACGTCGACTTCGAGGTCGTCGATGCCAGGTCCGGTGCCGACATCACCCGCTCGATCCTGCTGCAGATCATTCTCGAGGAAGAGTCCGGCGCCACCCCGATGTTCAGTGCGGAGATGCTCGCCCAGATCGTGCGTTTCCACGGCGCGGCCCAGCAGACGATGGTGGGCGCGTACATGGAGGAAAACGTCAACACGCTGCTCGACATCCAGCGGAAGCTGCAGGAGCCGACGCGACGGAGCGGGGGCGACGCGGTGCGCCTGACACCGGAACTATGGCGGCAGTGGATGCAGCTGCAGGCGCCGGCAATGCAAGCGATGCTGTCCAATTTCCTGGAGCAGGGCGCCAGGCGGTTCATGGACAAGCAGTAGCGCCGGCCTTCGCATCAGGCGGCGCGCGCCTCGCCGG
The DNA here is from genome assembly GCA_963765065.1 of uncultured beta proteobacterium. Taxonomy (GTDB): domain Bacteria; phylum Pseudomonadota; class Gammaproteobacteria; order Burkholderiales; family Casimicrobiaceae; genus VBCG01. Next base: position 1,205,467 of record CAVXVH010000020.1, read on the forward strand.
CTTCCTCGTAGGTGCGCCCGTCGCGGATGTGGTAGATCCGCCGGAAGGTCGGAATGATCTTTTCGTCGTGGGTGACGACGATGATCGCGGTGCCGAAGCGCTGCGCCATCTCGTTCAGGATGCGGATCACGGTCAGCGCCCGCACGCTGTCGAGCGGCGCTGTGGGCTCGTCGGCGAGGATGATCGGCGGCTGGTTGACCAGCGCGCGGGCGATGGCGACGCGCTGCTGCTCGCCGCCGGAGAGCTGCGGTATCCGGGCCTGCGCGCGATGCCCGACATCCAGCGCGACGAGCATCGCCTGCGCCCGGTCGCGCGCCTCGCCGTTGGACACGCCGGCCAGCATCGGCAGCAGCGCGACGTTGTCGGTCACGTCGAGAAACGGGATGAGATAGGGCGCCTGGAACACGAAGCCGATGCGGTCGCGGCGCAGCGCACGCAGATCGGCGACCTTCCAGCCGTTGTCGTAGATCTTCTCCCCGGCGAGCGCGATGCGGCCGGACGTGGGCTCGATCACGGCGCCCAGGCACTTCAGCAGCGTGCTCTTGCCCGAGCCGCTGGGACCGATCAGGCCCACGACCTCGCCGGGCTGGACGATCATCTCCACGCCTTTCAGCGCATCGACGGCCGCGTCGCCCGCACCGTAGCGCTTGGTGAGGCCGCTGATCTCGATGGCGGGCTGGGACATCGCCTATCCGCCGATGGCGGCCGCCGGATCGACGGAGAGCGCGGCGCGGATCGCGACGATGCTCGCCAGAGCGCAGATCACCAGCACGAGCACGGCGCCCAGCACCGCGTCCCCGGGCAGCAGCAACACGTACTTGGGGAAGATCGGCGCCCACAGCGTGGCCACGGTCCTGCCGACGACGAAGGCGATCGCGCCGAGGCCGAGCGCCTGCTGCAGGATCATCGCGGCGATGGTGCGATCGCGCGCGCCGATCAGTTTCAGCACGGCGATCTCGCGCACCTTGTTCAGGGTCATCGTGTAGATGATGAAGGCGACGATGGCGCCGCTCACCACGGCGAGGATGACCAGAAACATGAAGATCTGCTTCGCCGACGTGGCGATCAGCTTGGCGACGAGGATCTCGTCCATGTCGGCGCGCGTGTACGCTTCCAGGTGCTTCCAGCGCCGGATCTCGCGCGCCACGACCGTTTCGTCAACGTTCAGCGACAGTCGCAGCATGACCACGTTCACCGTGCGGCTGCTGGCCTGGCTGGCCTGCACGGCGTCGAGCAGACCCGGCACGCCGGGACGGTTGAACGCCGGGTTGGCGGCGGTGCGTGCCCGCTCGTTCACCAGCGCGTCGTTGTCCTTGAGGAACTGCACTTCCTGCGCGTCCTGCAGCGGCACGAAAACCATGGGGTCGCCCCCGGAGGACACCATGCGGCGGGTCAGGCCGACCACCGTGTACTCGTGACGGCGGATGCGGATGCGCTCGCCGAGCCGGAACCCCGTGTTGACATCCGCGATCGCCTCGTAGTGCGAGCGCGTGATCGGGCGCCCTGCCACGAGGTAGCCGGGCTCGCCGGGATGTCCGGGCTCGATGCCGACCAGCATGACGCGGACGTCGCCACGCTCGTGCGCGATCTGCATCGTCAGGTAGGTGACGTTGCCGGCCTCTGCGACTCCCCGCACGCTGAGCAGTGAGCGGTACGCGTCGTCGCGGACGTTCGACGGTTCCGCGTACGGCCCGAGCGTGTCGCGCTGCACGACCCAGAGGTCGGCGCCGCCGTTCTGCAGCAGGACCTTCCCGTCATCCACCAGTCCGCGGTAGATGCCCGCCATCGACAGCGTCACCCCGACGAGCAGGCCGAGCCCGAGCCCGGTGAAGATGAACTTGCCCCAGCCGTGGACGACGTCGCGACTGGCGAGATTGATCATGGATTGGCGCGGATGATCGCCTTCACGACCTTGACCCGGGCGTCCGGGCGCAATGCCGCGTCGCTGTGCACCACGACGTCGTCGCCCACGGCCGGACCGTCTAGAATCTGGCTGCGCCCGTCGAGCGTGGTGATGCCCACCCTCACCGGCCGGAATGCGACGCGGCCATCGGCGTGTTGCCAGACGCCGTCTTGCCGTTCGAGCCGCTTCAACGCCGCCGCCGGTACCGAGCGCACGTCGGCGAGTTCGGCGGTGCGGATCGTCACCTCGACGAGTTCGCCGACCGAAATCCCCGGCGGCCGCGCGGCAAAGCCGACGTTGACGATGCGTTCCTCGGTCACCGCGTCGCTGACCCAGTCGATGCGCTGGACCTCGCCGCGATGGACGCGCGTGGCGTCCGAGCGCAGCACGATCTCCGCGGGCTGGCCTGCGCGCACACCGCCCGCCTGGCCCTGGTCGATCCGTGCCTTGACCCACAGGGTGGCCGGGTCGATCACCTGCACCACCGCCTGGCCGGCGACGATCGTGGTTCCGGGCTCGACCAGTCGCGCGCTGACCACGCCATCGACGGGGCTCACGAGCCGCGCCTGCGCTCGCAGCTTGCCGACGCCGGCGACGTCGGACAGCGCGCGCTCGCGGTCGCGCTGCGCCGCGGCGAGCTGGGCGGTCGCGGCGTCGACGGCTGCCTTCGCGGCGTTCGCTTCGTGTCCCTTGGCGTCGGCGGCTTCGCGGCTGACGAAGCCCTGCGCCTGCAGTTCCGTCGAGCGGCGGGCGCTTGCCGCCGCGAGCTGTGCGCGGCTGCGCGTTTCCGCGAGTTGGGCCTCCGCGGCGCGGACGGCGCTGGCGGCACGCTCGGCGGCCAGCTGCCCGCTCGTGACGCGGGCGTCGAGATCGACCGGATCGAGTTCGGCGAGCAGCTGTCCGCTCTTGACGACATCGCCCTGGTCGACGAGCACGCGCGCCACGCGGCTCGCCAGCGTCGGGCCGAGTGCGTAGCTGCGGCGCGCCTCGATCGTACCGATGCCGAACGTGCTCGCGATCAGCGATCCTTGTTCGACCTTGGCCAGCGTGACCTTGACCGGCGCGAGCGGCCCCTGGCTGGTCGCCAGCCAGCCGAGCAGCAGTGCAACGGCGATGCCGACCGTGATCAGCACGGCCCTGCGGCCAGGACGCAGCTTCACGGTTTGCTCCGCCCGCGATAGCCGTGCAGCAGCAACGGGAACATCTGGCGGGCACGTTTCGTCATGGCCGCTTCGTCGCCGATCAGTGCCGACTGGATGACCAGGCCCTGCACCGCACCGATGAACAGCACCGGAGCGAGGGCGGCATCGAGGTTCGCCGGCAACTCGCCCGCGGCCTTGGCCTGCGCGAAGAGCGACGTCAGGCGCTTGCTGTAGGCCGCGATCATCGCGCCCACTTCGGCACGCACCGGCGAGTCGCCCGGGTACTGCAGTTCGTGGAACAGGATGCGGGGAACGCCGGGGTTGGCGGCGACGAATGCGACGTGCGCGAGGAACGCACGCTCGATCTTGCCAAGCGGCGAATCTGCCGTCGCCACCGCCTCGTCGAGCACTGCACCGAGGGATTCACGCACCCAGGCGAAGACGGCGAGCCAGATCGCCGCCTTGTCCGGGAAGTGGCGGAACAGCGCGCCCTGCGTGACGCCGATCCGGTCGGCGATCGCCTGGGTGGTGATCGAGTCCGGGCCGCGCTCGCGGGCGAGCGACAGCACGGCGGCCACGATTTCGCGCTGCCGCTCGTCCGTCTTCATGCGATGGCGGGGTGCCGCCGGAGGGGCGGTGCTGGCATCCATGGCATCCGATCCGTAGGTTGCAAGTAAGTAACTACATACTAGCTTACAGAAGTCGCGGGAACTTGGCAACACCAACGGCCACGACACGAGATCTTCCCGGCGGTTGCCGGCGAGTTTCGACGTCGCGCCGAGGGTTACGTTGCGCGACCTGCCACGTCGGTGGGGCCCGACTGCGACGTCGGGCAGGACGTCGTCAGAGTTGCGTCGAGTAGCCGCCGTCCAGGGGGATCGCGGCACCCGTCAGGAAGCCGGATGCGGCGCTGGCCAGGAACACGGCGATTCCCGCGAAGTCGTCGATGTGGCCCCAGCGTCCGGCGGGGGTGCCGGCGAGCACCTTCTGGTCGAGTCCCGGGATCTCGGTGCGGCCACGGCGCGTGAGTTCGGTGTCGACCCAGCCGGGCAGCACCGCGTTGACCTGGATGTTGTCCGGCGCCCACGTCACGGCCAGCGACTTCGTCAGTTGCACGATGCCGCCCTTGCTCGCCCCGTACACCGGACCGAACGACGCGCCGAAGATCGACAGCATCGAGCCGATGTTGACGATCTTGCCGCCGCCCGCGCGCTTCATGTGCGGATAGGCGCTGCGCGAGCACAGGAACGCGCTCGTCAGGTTGGCGTCGAGCACCCGCCGCCACTCGTCCAGCGCAAGCTCCTGCGCAGGCTTGCGGATGTTGATGCCGGCGTTGTTGACCAGGATATCGAGCCGACCGCGCCACGCGACGGATGCGTCGACCATCGCCTGCACCGAATTCTCGTCGGTCACGTCGACGCCGACGGCGAGCGCCTCGACGCCGAGGGTCTCGAGCTCCAGAACCGCCGCGCTCGACTTCTCGGCATTGCGCGCCGCGACGACGACGCTTGCGCCGGCACCGGCAAGGCCGCGCGCCATGCCCAGGCCGATGCCGCCGTTGCCGCCGGTGACGATGGCCACCCGGCCACGCAGGTCGAACAGATTGCTCACTGGACTACCCTCCGCGCTGACTCGCTTCGGGGCGCCCCGTCGCGCTCATCGGGTGCTCCCCTGAAGCGTTACCCGGAATTGTAAGGCCGCTCGCGGTCGCTGCCGCGCGGCCGCGGCAGAGGCTAGGAAATGTCGCGGCGCACCAGGCCTTCCGCGCCGGCCTCGAGCCAGTGGCCACGGTCGTGCCAGTCGGCGAGCACGATGCGTTCGCAGTGGCGGCCGTCGACGTCGACGTGGTGGGTGGCGGGGCGGTGCGTGTGGCCGTGGATCATCCGCTCGACTCCGTGCGCGCGGAACGCCGCCACGACGGCGTCCTCCGCGACGTCGAGGATCGACTCGGGCTTCTGCGCCGACGGGTCGCGGCTCTTCCTGCGCAGGCTGCGGGCGATCCAGCGTCGCACGAAGGCCGGCAGCGCGAGCAGGCGGCGCCGGGTCTCCGGGGTGCGCATGCGCGCGCGGTAGCGCTGGTAATCGAGGTCCGACGTGCAGAGTTCGTCGCCGTGGAGCAGGACGGTCGGTACCCCGTTCACGTCGACCACCAGCTGTTCCGGCAGCAGCGCGGTCCCGGTGGCGCGCTCGAAGCGGGTTCCGTAGAGGAAGTCGCGGTTGCCCTGCATGACGTGAACAGGCACGCCGGCGGCGGTGACGCCGCGCAGCGCCGCGGCGATGCGCGCCGCGAACGGATCGTCGAGCTGGTCGTCGCCGATCCACCAGTCGTAGAGGTCGCCCAGCACGTAGACCGCGGCGGCCCCACGCGCCGGTCCGGCGCAGAACGCCTCGAATGCGACCGCGGTCGCCACGCGGTCGGGCGACAGGTGGAGGTCGGACAGGAACAGCGTCGGCTGCATCGGCGGGCCGCGCACCGTGCGCGACGGCGCGTACGCTCGTTGCCGCGCCCGCGTCGTGCTAGGCGAGCACTTCCGCCTTGCGGATCACGACGTCCTCGCTCGGCACGTTCTCGTGGGGTCCGCTGCGGCCCGTCCCCACGTCCTTGATGCGGTCGACGACGTCGGTGCCCTCGACGACCTTGCCGAAGACGCAGTAGCCCCAGCCCTGCGGACTCGGGCCCTTGTAGTCGAGGAAGTCGTTGTCGGCGACGTTGATGAAGAACTGGGCGGTCGCGGAGTGCGGGTCGCTGGTGCGCGCCATCGCCACCGTGTACTTGCGGTTCTTGAGGCCGTTGCCGGCTTCGTTCGCGACCGGCGCGCGCGTCGGCTTCTGCTTCATGCCCGGGGCGAAGCCGCCGCCCTGGATCATGAAGCCGTCGATCACGCGGTGGAACACCGTGTCGTCGTAGTGGCCGTCCTGCGCGTACTGCAGGAAGTTGGCGACCGTCGCCGGGGCGTTGTCGTCGTCGAGCTCGAGGACGATCGCGCCGTGATTGGTGTCGAGGCGGACCTTGCGCATGGGGGGTTCCTTTACTTGGCGGCGACCGCGGCCGCGGACTTGATGACGATGGCTTCCTTCGGCAGGTTCTGGTGCATGCCAGCGGCGGCCGTGGGCGACTTCGCGATCTTCTGCACGACGTCCATGCCGGAGACGACCTTGCCGAACACGGTGTAGCCGATGCCCTGCGGGTCCGGCGAGCGGTAGTTCAGCGACTTGTTGTCGTTGACGTTGATGAAGAACTGCGCGGTGGCCGAGTTCGGGTCCGACGTCCGCGCCATCGCGATCGTGCCGGGGACGTTCAGCAAGCCGGCCTTGCTGCGCCGACTCGGCCTCGTTGACCACCGGGGCCTTGCGTCGGCTTCTGCCAGAGCTCGGCGGTGAAGCCGCCGCCCTGGATCATGAAGCCGTCGATCACGCGGTGGAACACCGTGCCGTTGTAGTGCCCGGCCTTCACGTAGTCGAGGAAGTTCGCGACGGTCTTCGGCGCGGCGTCGGGATAGAGCTCGATGCGGATCCTGCCGGCGGTGGTGTCGAGTTCCACCTGCGGATTCGCGGCGAACGCGGCCGACGGCGCGGCGAGGGCGAGCGCGACGCTGGCGATCGCGAGGACGTGACGGATCATCGGGGTACCTCCTTGCAAGGACATGGGAGAGTTCAGCGCGCGACGCCGAGGAGGTCGCGGGCGAGCTTCAGCTTCTGCGCCACCGCCTTGCTGCCCTTGTCGAGCGCGGCGGCGCGTTCGAAGTGGACGACCGCGAGGCGCGCGTAGACGTCGCCCAGGTTCTCGTGGGCGATCGCGTAGTCGGGCGCCGCGGCGATCGCGAGCTCGAGTTCCTCGCGGGCGAGCGCGTAGTTGCCGCCGGCCGCGTAGAGCACCGCGAGGTTGTTGCGCGGCTCGGGCAACTCGGGATAGTCGGCGACGATCGCGCGCAGCGCCGCCATCGCGTCGGCCGACCGCCCGGTGTCGGCGAGCACGACCGCCTTGAGGAACCGCGCTTGCGGCTCGCGCGGACGCGTCGCGACGAGCAGGTCGAGCCTGGCCGTCGCCTCGTCGTAGCGCTTGGCATTGACGAGGTCGCGGGCCTCGCCGAGCCCCTGCGCGTACGCGCGCCGCGCAGCGTCGTCGTACTCGGCCGGCAGCGGCGGCGCCGGCTCCTCCTTCGGCAGCGGCGGCGCCGCCGTCTGCGCGCCGGCCGGGAGGCCGGGGGACAGCGCGAGCAGCAGCGCAATGGCGGGCGCGGCGAGGTGGCGGAGAGCGCGGAAGGTCATCGGACCGGAAGGACGCAGCAGGTCCGCGATTCTAGCAGCCGCGCAGGCCCCGCTCCCCGCGGACGACCGCGTGCGGTCAGAGCTTGCCCAGCGCGGTCTCGAGGCGCTTGCGGACCTCGGTGCCGAGCGCCTCGACCTCCGGCTTGGCGACGAGCTTCATCACTGCGAGCGGATCCATGCACTCGACGACCGTGTGGCCGGCGGCATCGACACGCACCACGACATTGCAGGGCAGCAGCGCGCCGATCGCGGGTTCGGCGGCGATCGCCTGGCTCGCGAACTGGGGATTGCACGCGCCGAGGATCTTGTACGGGGCGACGTCGAGGTCGAGCTTCTTCTTCAGCGTCGCCTTGACGTCGATCTCGGTGAGGATGCCGAAGCCCTGCTCGGCGAGCGCGGCGGTGATGCGCGCGATCGCGTCGTCGAAGCCGTAGGGAACCGTCTTGCCGAAAGCGTAGGCAGCCATGTCGTCTCCTCGATTGGGTTGGTGATCGTGCGGGCCGCGGGATCGTCGCGTCTGTGCCGCAGGTCACACAGCGGGCGGGCCGACCGCCGCGGGGAGGGGCAGGGGCACGCCCGCCGGCAGGCGCAGCCCGAACGTCTCGCGCAGCAGCGCCGGCAGTGCGTCGCGGTCGATGGGCGTCGTGCGCACGTCGCCGCCACCGCGGTCCTCGGTGTAATCGAGGTTCTGCAGCACTCGCCGCACCGCGGGCGTGGCCTGCTGCACGGTGAAGGTGGTGACGAATCGCGACGCCGGATGCGTGGACACGTACCAGTTCGCCATCTCGAGGTCCGGGGGCACTGCGGGCTCGGGCGTGAACGCGTAGAGGTCGAGGAAGCCGTCGCCGGTCTCGAACTGCAGCACGAAGGTGCTGCCTTCGCGCGCGAGCCGGTAGCGCCAGGCGTGCTGTGCGACCGGCGCGTCGGCGACGAGCGGCAACGGCGCGAGCAGCGTGTTGCCGCCGAAGCCGACGTCGGCGGCGTAGCGCTCGCCCGCGATCGTCACCAGCAGCAGCTGGTGCGTGCGCGGCAGCAGGCGGGTGGCGCGGTAGCGCACGCGCGCGGCGAGCGGCACGACGTCGAAGCCGAGCGCCTCGAGCGCGAGCGCGAACAGCGCGTTCTGCTCGAAGCAGTAGCCGCCGCGGCCGCCGCGCACGAGCTTCGCCTGCAGCGACGCCGCATCGAGTGCGATGCCGCGCTGCCACAGCACGTCGAGATTCTCGAACGGGATCGACGACACGTGGGCGAGGTGCAGTGCCGAAAGCGTTGCGAGGTCGGCACCGCCGACCTGCGGCCGGCCGACGCGGTCGAGGTAGGCGTCGAGGTCGAACGCCGCGGCGTGCGCCACCGTCACGTCTCCGTGAGGCGTCGCGCGGTCTCGTCGATCAGCCGCCGTGCGATCGACACCGACGGTGGCAGCGGCGGCAGCGCGTCGGCGGCGAACCAGCGCGCCTCGGCGATCTCGTCGTCCTCGCAGCGGATCTCGCCGCCGGCGTACTCGGCGGTGAAGGCGATCATCAGCGAGTGCGGGAAGGCCCACGACTGGCTGCCGAAGTAGCGCAGGTCGCGGACCTCGACGCCGACCTCCTCGCGCACCTCGCGCGCGAGGCAGTCCTCGATCGTCTCGCCCGGCTCGACGAAGCCGGCGAGCGCGCTGAACATGCCCGGTGGGAAGCGGTGCGCGCGCGCGAGCAGGATGTCGCGCCCGCGCGTGACGAGCGCCATCATCGCCGGCGACACGCGCGGGTAGGCGACGTAACCGCAGGCCGGGCACTCCTTGGCCCGCTCGCCCGCCTTGTCGCGCGTCGGCGTCCCGCAACGCCCGCAGTAGCGATGCGTGCGGTCCCACTCGACGACCTGGAACGCGCGGGCGGCGAGCGCGAGCAGCGGGTCGGGCAGGCGGAAGAACAGCGCGCGCAGCCCGTTGAACGCGAAGCCGGGGCACTCGGGCGCGTCATCGGGCAGCGCAATCGCGACGCAGGGCGCACCGGCCAGCTCGCCCAGATAGTGACGCTCGCCGCGGACGCCGGCGGCCTCGACCGCCGCCAGCGTGGGGATCGTGCGGGGCGTCGCCGTGGCCCGCCACGGCGATCCTGCCGTCGCGGAATGCGAAGGCGAGCGCGGTGCCCGGCAGCTCGTTCGGCAGCGCGTGCGCCGGGTGGAAGCCCTCGGGAGTGTGCACTTACGCTAGCTTCATCGGCAGCGTGCGCAGCCGCTTGCCGGTGGCGGCGAAGATGCGCGTTGGCCAGCGCCGGCGCGATCACCGGCGTGCCGGGCTCGCCGACGCCGGTCGGCGCTTCGCCGTCGACGGCACGATGTGCACCTCGATCTTCGGCGTCTCGTTGATGCGCAGCACCGGGTAGTCGTGGAAGTTCGACTGCTCGACGACGCCGTCCTTGAGCGTGATCGCGCCGTAGAGCGCCGCCGACAGCCCGTAGCCGATGCCGCCTTCCATCTGGGCACGCACGATGTCCGGGTTGACCGCGATGCCGCAGTCGACCGCGCAGACGACGCGGTCGACGGTGAACGAGCCGTCGGCCTTCACCGTCACCTCGACCACCTGCGCGACGTAACGTGTTGAACGACTCGTGCACCGCGATGCCGCGGCCGCGCTTCTCGCCGGCCTTGCCCGGCGCAGCGGCTTGCCCCAGCCGGCCTTCTCCGCCGCGAGCTCGAGCACCGCGAGGTGGCGCGGGTGCTTGCCGAGCAGCCCGCGCCGCAACTCGACCGGATCCTGCCGCCGCCGCGCGCGAGCTCGTCGAGGAACGTCTCGGTCGAGAAGGCCGTGTGCGTCGAGCCGACCGAGCGCCACCACAGCACCGGCACGCCGAGCTTCGGCGAGTGCAGGTCGACGCGCAGGTTCGGAATGGCGTAGGGCAGGTTCGTCGCGCCTTCGACCGAGGTCGCGTCGATGCCGTCCTTGACCATGCCCGACTCGAACGCCGTGCCGGCGACGATCGACTGCCCGACGATGCGGTGCTGCCAGGCGACGACGTTGCCGCCGCGCATCGAGACCGGCCTTGAGCGCGTGGAAGTACACCGGCCGGTAGTAGCCGGCGCGCATGTCGTCCTCGCGCGTCCAGACCAGCTTCACCGGCCGCGCTGCCCGGCGCCGGCGAGCGCGATGCGCGATCGACCGCCTCGAGCAGGTAGTCGGCCGCGGATTGGCGCGCCGGCCGAAGCTGCCGCCGGCGTAGAGCATGTTGATCTTCACCTGCTCCGGCTTGAGGCCGAGCAGTACTTGGCGCAGCGCGAACTGGTCGACGGTCTGCATCTGCTCGCCGTTCCAGATTTCGCAGCCGTCGTCGTCGGCGATGCGGACCACGCAGTTCAGCGGCTCCATCGCGGCGTGCGCGAGGTACGGGAACTCGTAGGCCGCCTCGAGGACGCGTGCCGCGCCCGCGAGCGCCTTCGCGGCGTCGCCGTCGTTGCGCGCCACCGCGCCGGGCTGCTCGGCGAGCCTTGCGGTAGCCGGCCATGATCTCGGCCGAGCGAACCCTTGAAGGCGCCGCTCTCGTCCCACTGCACCGTGAGCGCGTCGCGGCCCTTCTTCGCCGACCAGAAGTCGTTGGCCAGCACGGCCACGCCGGTCGGGATCTCGACGACCTGGCGCACGCCCGGGATGCCCTGCACGCCGCGCGGCGTCGAAGCTCGCCACCTTCGCGCCGAAGCGCGGCGGATGCGCGACCACCGCGGTCAGCATGCCGGGCAGCTTCGACGTCCTGCGTGAAGATCGCCGTGCCGTCGGACTTCGCCTTCGCTGTCCATGCGCGGCACGCGCTTGCCGATGTAGGTGAAGTCCTTCGGAGTCCTTGAGCTTCACCTCCGCCGGCACGGCCTGCGAGGCGGCCGCCGCGGCGAGCTCGCCGAACGTCGCCTTGCGGTTGCTGCCCGCGTGCGCCACCACGCCCCTCTCGACCGTGCAGCGACGCGGCCGGGACGTTCCAGCGCTGCGCGGCCGCGGCGACCAGCATCGCGCGCGCGGTCGCGCCGGCCTTGCGCAGCTGCTCGAAGGAGTTGGCGATCGCGGTGCTGCCGCCGGTGCCCTGCGCAGGCCCCCAGAGCAGGTTGTTGTAGCGCGCAGGCGTCGGCGGGCGCGCCTTCGACCTGGACCTGTCCCCAGTCGGCGTCGAGCTCCTCGGCGACGATCGTCGCGAGGCCCGTGTAGGTGCCCTGGCCCATTTCCAGGTGCTTGCTCACGACCGTCACCGTGTTGTCGGTGCCGATCCGGACGAAGGCATTGGGCGCGAAGGCTGTGCCGGCCTTCGCGGCGGCGCCCTGCGCGGACGCCGGCACGTGGACGCCGAGGACCAGTCCGGCGGAGAGCGCGCCGCCGGCCTTGAGAAAGCCGCGACGGGAGACGTTTTCGATGCGGATGTCGTTCATCGCCATGTCTCCGATCAGCCCAGCGCCTTCGCCGCTTCCTTGATCGCGGCGCGGATGCGTGGATAGGTCGCGCAGCGGCACAGGATGCCGGTCATCGCCTCGTCGATGTCGGCGTCCGTGGGCCGCTTCTTCTTCGCGAGCAGCGCTGCCGCCGCCATCACCTGGCCCGACTGGCAGTAGCCGCACTGGGGCACGTCGAGCTTCTCCCACGCGGCCTGGACCGCGGCGGCCTCCCGGGTCTTCGCGCCCTCGATCGTGGTGATCTCCACCCCCTGCTTGAGCGAGGACAGCGGGGTCGCGCAGGCGCGCACCGGCTGGCCCTCGATCCAGACGGTGCACGCGCCGCACACGGCGATGCCGCAGCCGTACTTGGTGCCGGTCATCGACAGGTAGTCGCGCAGGATCCAGAGCAGCGGCGTGTCGCCGGGAACGCTGGCGGCGACGTCGACGCGTTCCTTGTTGATGAAGAGCGTGGGCATCGGTAACTCCGGGGAGGGGTCGTCCGCGGTACGGCGGGAAGGGGCATCATGGTAGGTCATCGACACCGGGTTGCCAATGCGCGGCGACCGCTGCACGGGGGTGGCGGAGCCCGAGTCCGGGAGCGACGCGGGCGTATAATCCGCCGCTTGCTCTTGCCGCACGGGACCGCCATGGAAGCCGAAGCCCTGAACCAGATCGCCAACTCGCTCGCGGGCCTCAAAGAGCGCTCCGCGGCGATGCGGAGGTATCTTTGACTTCGACGTCAAGGCGGGGCGGCTGACCGAGGTCGCGCGGGAGCTCGAGGATCCGAAGGTCTGGGACGATCCGGAGCGCGCGCAGGCGCTCGGCAAGGAGAAGAAGGCGCTCGAGGGGGTCGTCGACACGCTGACGTCGATCGACGCGGGTCTCGCCGACTCGGGCGAGCTGTTCGAGCTCGCGCGCGTCGAGAACGACGACGCCACGCTCGCCGCGGTGCGCGACGACATCGCGGGCATCGAGTCGAGGGTCGCCGACCTCGAGTTCCGCCGCATGTTCGCCAATCCGATGGATCCGGCGAACTGCTTCGTCGACATCCAGGCCGGCAGCGGCGGCACCGAAGCGCAGGACTGGGCGCAGATGCTGCTGCGCATGTACACGCGCTACTGCGAACGCAAGGGCTACAAGGCCGACGTGCTCGAGGTCTCCGACGGCGACGTCGCCGGCATCAAGAGCGCGTCGATCAAGGTCGAGGGCGAGTATGCCTTCGGGCACCTGCGCACCGAGACCGGCATCCACCGCCTGGTGCGCAAGAGCCCGTTCGACGCCAACGCGCGCCGCCACACCTCGTTCGCGAGCGTCTTCGTCTACCCCGAAGTCGACGACTCGATCGAGGTCGAGATCAACCCGGCCGACCTGCGCATCGACACCTACCGGGCGTCCGGCGCGGGCGGCCAGCACATCAACAAGACCGACTCCGCGGTGCGGATCACGCACCTGCCGACCAACATCGTCGTGCAGTGCCAGAACGACCGCTCGCAGCACCGCAACCGCGCCGAGGCGATGTCGATGCTCAAGGCCAAGCTCTACGAGCTGGAGTTGCGCAACCGCCAGGCCGAGCAGCAGAAGCTCGAGGACACCAAGACCGACATCGGCTGGGGGCACCAGATCCGCAGCTACGTGCTCGACCAGTCGCGGATCAAGGACCTGCGTACCAACCACGAGGTCGGCAACACGCAGGCGGTGCTCGACGGCGATCTCGACGACTTCATCGCCGCGAGCCTGAAGCAGGGCGTGTGATGCGGACGCCCTCGCCCGCGCCGGCCATCCCGATCGCGGCGCCGGCGGACTCGCTCCCGGCGGGACTGCCGCAGGTCCTCGACACCGTGTGGGGTGCGCTCGCCCGCGGCGTGCAGGAGCGCTGGACGCCGTGGGCGCTGCCGATGCTCGCAACGGTCGGTTCGCGCGGCCAGCCCGAGGCGCGCGTGATCGCGCTGCGCGGTGCCGATCGGGAGGCGCGCACGCTCACCTTCCACACCGACGTGCGGAGCCCCAAGGCGGGCGCCCTCGCGGCGGAGCGACGTGCGGCCGTGACGTTCTGGGATCCGGGCGATGCCGTCGAGGCCCGCTTCACCGGCCGCGTGACCGTGCACCACGAGGACGACCTTGCCCTGGCCTGCTGGCAGGACGCGTCCGCGCTGTCGAAGAGCGCCGCGGCGATCGCGCTCGCCCCCGGCACGCCGCTGACCCGCGCGACCCCGTTCGAGCAACTGGTGCAGGAAGGCAGCGCCGACATGGCGTTCTCGCACTTCGCGGTGCTGGTCTTCGCGATCGAGACGCTCGACTGGCTCTGGCTCGGGCCCCGCGACCTGCGCCGCGCACGCTTCGAATGGGGCGGGCGCGACGGAGCCGGCCAATGGGTCGTGCCCTGATTGCTGTTCACTTCACCCGAACCCTCACGCCATGAACGACACCGCCGCGCCCGGCGCCACCCCGCCGCCCGACGAGAACGCCATCATCGCCGAGCGCCGGCAGAAGCTCGCGGCGCTGCGCGCCGCCGGCCCCGCGTTCCCGAACGACTTCCGCCGCACCGCGCTCGCCGCGGACCTTCACGCGCGGCACGCCGGCGACGACAACGCGAAGCTCGAGCCCGCCGCGATCGAGGTCGCGGTCGCGGGGCGGCTGATGCTGAAGCGCGTGATGGGCAAGGCGTGCTTCGGCACGCTGCAGGACATGAGCGGTCGCATCCAGCTCTACGTGACGCTGGACGGCGTCGGCGCGGAGGCGCTCGACGCCTTCAAGCGCTACGACCTGGGCGACATCCTCGGCGCGCGCGGGACGCTGTTCCGCACCAAGACCGGCGAGCTGTCGGTGAAGTGCTCCGCGGTGCGGCTGCTGTCGAAGTCGCTGCGGCCGCTGCCGGAGAAGTGGCACGGCCTGACCGACGTCGAGCCGCGCTACCGCCAGCGCTACCTCGACCTGATCGCCAACCCGCGAGTCGCGCGACGTCTTCGTCAAGCGCTCGCAGATCGTGCAGGCGATCCGCGAGTTCTTCGTCGCGCGCGGCTTCCTCGAGGTCGAGACGCCGATGATGCACCCGATCCCCGGCGGCGCCACGGCGCGGCCGTTCGTCACGCACCACAATGCGCTCGACATCGAGCTCTACCTGCGCATCGCGCCCGAGCTGTACCTGAAGCGGCTGGTCGTCGGCGGCTTCGAGCGCGTCTTCGAGATCAACCGCAACTTCCGGAACGAGGGCATCTCGACCCGGCACAACCCCGAGTTCACGATGCTCGAGTTCTACGAGGCCTAATCGCGACCATCACTACCTGATGGACCTCACCGAGGCGCTGTTCCGCGAGGTGGCGCAGAAGGTCGTCGGCACGACCACGCTCACCTACCAGGGCGAGACGATCGACCTCGGCCGACCGTTCGACCGCCTGACGATGGCCGAGGCGATCCACAAGTACAACGCGCAGTATCCGCTCGCGGAGCTCGGCAAGCCCGAGTACCTGCGCGTCGCGCTCGCGCCGTTCGACGTCGAGGTGTTCCCGACCGACGGGCTGGGGCTGCTGCAGCTGAAGCTCTTCGAGGCGTCGACCGAGGAGCTGCTGGTGCAGCCGACGTTCATCGTCGCGCACCCGACCGACGTGTCGCCGCTCGCGCGGGCGAGCGACGCCAATCCGGCGGTGACCGATCGCTTCGAGCTGTTCATCACCCGGCGCGAGCTCGCCAACGGCTTCTCCGAGCTGAACGACCCCGAGGACCAGGCGGCGCGCTTCCGTGCGCAGGTCGAGGCGCGCGAGGCGGGCGACGAGGAGGCGATGTTCTACGACGCCGACTACGTGCGCGCGTTGGAGTACGGGCTTCCCCCTACGGCAGGCGAGGGCATCGGCATCGACCGGCTGGTGATGCTCCTCACCGACAGCCCGTCGATCCGCGATGTCATTCTGTTCCCGCAACTGAAGCGGGAAGGCTGAGCGCACGCCCCGGATTGACCGGGGTCAACGCGTTTCCGGCGGCTTTGACGCGCGTCAAGTCGACCGGGGGGGTCGGTCGCGCATTCGCGGCAACGCGACGCCCATGGTCTTGATGCACGTCAACGTGCCGGCGCCGCAGCCGGGCGCGCCAGGCGCACACCGGCGCGCGTAGAATTCCCACGGACGAATCGGCAACGTCTCCCGCACGATGAACCAGTCCGTCGACCTCGAACTCACCGGCATGACCTGCGCCGCCTGCGCGGCGCGGATCGAGAAGGTGCTGAACCGCGCGCCCGGCGTGACGGCGGAGGTCAACTTCGCGACCGAGACCGCCCACGTCGAGTTCGACGCGGCCCGCACGGCGCCGGAGGACCTGATCGGCATCGTGCGCCGCGCGGGCTACGACGCGGCGCCGGCGCGCGATGCATTCGCCGCCCCCGATGACGTGGCACGGGAAGCGCAGGCCCGCTACCGGCGCGATCTCGGCATGTTCGCGCTCGCCGCACTGTGCACGACCCCGCTCGTCCTGCAGATGGTGTGGATGCTCGCGACCGGCCGTCACGACAACCCGATCGCGCCGTGGCTGCAGTTCGTGCTCGCAGCACCCGTGCAGTTCGTCGCCGGCGCGCGCTTCTATCGGGGCGCGTGGAACGCGCTTCGCAACGGCACCGCGAACATGGATGTGCTGGTGGCGCTCGGCACGACCGTGGCCTTCGTGCTGTCGCTGGCGGTCTGGCTGGTGCCGCTCGCAGGCCAGCACGTCTACTTCGAAGCCAGCGCCGTGATCATCACGCTGGTGCTGCTCGGCAAGCTGCTCGAGGGCCGTGCGCGGGCGCGCACCGCCTCGGCGATCCGCGATCTGCTGCACCTCGCCCCGCCGCAGGTGCACCGCTGGGACGGCGAGCGCTACCACACCGTGCCGCTCGCGGAACTGAAGCGCGGCGAGCGCTTCCTGGTACGTGCGGGCGAGGCCGTGCCGGTCGACGGCCGGGTGCTCTCCGGAACCTCCGCGGTGAACGAGTCCATGCTGACCGGCGAGTCGCTGCCGGTGGCAAAGCGCCCCGGCGGCCAGGTGTTCGCCGGAACGGTCAACGACGACGGACCGCTGGAATGCGAGGCGATCGCCGTCGGTCAGGCGACGCTGCTTGCCGGCATCGTGCGGCAGGTGGCGGCCGCGCAAGGGTCGAAGGCGCCGGTGCAGCGGCAGGTCGACAAGGTGGCTGGCGTCTTCGTGCCCACGGTGCTCGCGATCGCCGTGGCGACGCTGGTCGTCAACGGCTTCCTGCTTGCCGATTGGACCGAAGCGTTGCTGCGGGCCACCGCGGTGCTGGTGATCGCCTGTCCCTGCGCGCTCGGCCTCGCCACGCCGACCGCGCTGATGGTGGGCGTGGGCGAAGGCGCGCGCGCCGGCATCCTGGTCAAGAACGCGGAAGCGCTCGAGCACGCGCGCCGGCTCACCACCGTGGTCGTCGACAAGACCGGCACGCTCACCGCCGGTGCGCCGACGGTCGAGGCGATCCACCCGCTGCTGCACCACACGGAGAGCGAGCTGCTGCTGCTCGCGGCGAGCCTCGAGCAGGGGGCGACGCACCCGTTGGCGAAGGCGATCCGGGAGGCGGCGGCACGCCGCGACCTGATGCCCGTCGCCGTGCAGGATGTCCGTCAGCATCCGGGGCGCGGCGTGGCCGGCGCGCACGGCGGACGACGGCTCGCGCTCGGCTCGCCCGCATTCCTTGGCGACCAGGGCGCGGCGTTCGACGCGACCGTTCTCGCGACGATCCAGTCGGGCGGCGCGACCATCGTCGGTGTCGCCGAAAACGACGCGGTCATCGGCTGGATCGCGCTCGCCGACACGTTGCGTCGCGATGCCGCGGGGGCGGTACGGGCACTGCGGGACCAGGGCGTGCGCGTGGTGATGCTGACCGGCGACCACGCCGCGACGGCCGAGCGTGTCGCGAAGGCGGTCGGCGTCGACCGCTGGCAGGCCGAGACGACGCCGCGGGACAAGCGCGAGCGCGTGCTCGAGATGCAGCGTGCCGGTGAGGCCGTCGGCATGGTCGGCGACGGCGTCAACGACGCGCCGGCGCTCGCGCAGGCGGACGTCTCGTTCGCGATGGGCGCGGGCTCGGGCAGCGCGCTCTCCGCGGCCGACATCACCATCCTGCGCGACGACCTCCGCGCCGTCCCGGCCGCGATCTCGCTGTCGCGCGCGACGATCGCCAAGATCCGCCAGAACCTGTTCTTCGCGTTCGTCTACAACGTGCTCGGCATCCCGCTCGCCGCGGCGGGGCTGCTGTCGCCGGTCGTGGCCGGCGCGGCCATGGCCCTGTCGTCGGTGTCGGTGGTCACCAATGCGCTGCTGCTCAAGCGCTGGCGGCCGCCGCATGGCGCCGAGCGACTCTCCCCGGGTGCGGGCGTGCCCGCTCCCGGGACGCGTACCCGCAATCACCTCCCGGAGGAAAGCCGATGAGCACGACCACTGCGACATTCGCCGTCGACGGCATGACCTGCAACGGCTGCGTGAACAGCGTCACCAACGCGATCCGGCAGGCGCCGGGGGTCGCGAACGTCGAAGTCTCGCTCGGCGACAAGCGCGCGACCGTCGAATACGACCCTGCAGCCGGCTCGCCGGCGCAGATCGTCGATGCGATCGTCGGCGCGGGGTTCGAGGCGAAGCCCGCATGAGTCCTCGGGCGGGCGATGCGCGCCGCGCCCGTCGCGAGTGGCATAATCCGCCGTTCGGGGTGTAGCGCAGCCTGGTAGCGCGCTTGCTTTGGGAGCAAGATGTCGCAGGTTCAAATCCTGTCACCCCGACCAGAATTGTCGTTTCCCGCCTGCAGCACGCCGACGACGGCGGTCAGCTCTCGAACGCATCGACGAAGGAGACCGTGGCCATGGCGGCGGAACTGACGTTGACGAGTTTCATGACGCTGGACGGCGTGACGCAGGCGCCGGGCGGGCCCGACGAGGACACGAGCGGCGGCTTCCGCGCCGGCGGCTGGGTGGTGCCGCACTTCGACGCCGACATGGGCGCGGCGATCGACGCGATCTTCGCGAAGGCCGATGCCTTCCTGCTCGGGCGCCGCACCTATGACATCTTCGCCGCGCACTGGCCGAAGGTCACCGATCCGGCCGATCCCGTCGCCGCGAAGCTCAACGCGCTGCCGAAGTACGTCGCTTCGCGCGCGCAGTCGGCGTTCGCCTGGCGCGGCACGACGCACGTTCGTGACGTGGTCGCGGAAGTCACTGCGCTGAAGCGCGCGCTCCGTGGCGAGCTGCAGGTGCACGGCAGCAGCGACCTCGCGCAGACGCTGCTGGCGCACGACCTGATCGACGAGTACCGGCTGCTGGTGTTCCCGGTGCTGCTCGGCAGCGGACGGCGCCTGTTCGAGCGCGGCGTCGTGCCGTCGACGCTGGCCCTCGTGTCTTGCCGGTCGACCGGCACGGGCGTCGTGTACAGCGTCTACCGACGGCGTGGCGCACTGACCACCGGCAACGTGGTCCTCCACGACGACGGCACCTACGAGTTGGTCGCGCCAACACCGCCAGGTCCGGCTCCCTGACTGCAGTTCAGCACCGCGCCGCCACGACGTTTGACCCGCTACGGGGAATCGGTAACACTTCGCCGTCGTTGCACTCGGCGGCGTTCCTGCGCCACGTGTGCCGTCATTTCAACAAAGAGGGCCCGTCCGGCGACCGGCGATGGCGAACGTGCTGCAGATGCAGGCTCCGCCGCAGGAGCTCGACGACGACGCGTGGGACGACCTGCTCAGCTTCATCGAGGAGAAGCGGGTCATTCCGATCATCGGCCCGGAGCTGCTCGAGGTCGAGACCGCCGAGGGCCCGCGGCTCCTCTACGAGTGGATTGCCGGCCGGCTCGCGGAGAAGCTCGGTGTCGACACCGAGGTGCTGCCGAAGCCGCTGACGCTCAACGACGTCCTCTGCTGGTACCTCGCCGCCCGCGGCCGGCGCGAGGAGGCCTACGCACGGGTGCGGAGCATCATGCGCGACGCCGACTTCGCGCCCCCGCTCGCGCTGCGGCAGCTCGCGGCGATCACCGACTTCGACCTGTTCGTCACGACCACGTTCGACCCGCTGCTCGAGCGCGCGGTCAACGAGGTGCGCTTCGCCGGCGCGCAGTCGGTGGAGGTCGTCGCGTACTCACCGAACCGCGTAGCCGACATCCCCGCGGAGCGCGAGCGCCTGACGCGCCCGGTCGTCTACCACCTGCTCGGGCGGCTGTCCGCATCGCCGACCTACGTCGTCTCCGACGAGGACATGCTCGAGTTCATCTGCGCACTGCAGAGCGAGCACCTGACGCCCGAGAAGCTCTTCCACGAGCTCGAACACAATCACCTGCTGTTCATCGGCAGCAGCTTCACCAACTGGCTCGCCCGGCTGTTCCTGCGCATGGCCAAGCGCCGGCGTCTGTCCGATCCGCGCGACGTCGGCGAGGTGCTCGCCGACAGCCACAGCGGGCGCGACACCCGGCTGATGGGCTTCCTGCAGCAGGTGAGCGTGCGCACGCGCGTCTACAGCGGCGCGCAGAAGTTCGTCGACGAGCTGCATCGTCGCTGGACCACGCGCCGCGGTCCGGGCGAAGTGATCGCGCTCGGTACCACGCCGCGCCGCTTCCTACCCCCCGAGCGCGAGATGCCCGACCACGCGGTGTTCGTGAGCTACGCGCGTGACGACCTGCCGGCGGTGCAGCGCCTCAAGGCGGGGTTCGACGCCGCCGGCATCCCGGCGTGGTTCGACCTCGAGCGGCTCGAGGGCGGCGACGACTACGACCGCAAGATCCAGCGCAACATCGCGCGTTGCGCGTACTTCGTGCCGGTCGTCTCGGCGGCGACCGAGCGGCGGCTGGAGGGCTACTTCCGGCGCGAGTGGAGCTACGCGATCGATCGCACGCGCAACATGGCCGACGAGGCGGTGTTCATCCTGCCGGTGTGCATCGACGCCACCGACGCGTCGCGCGCGAGCGTCCCCGACCGGTTCAGGTCGGTGCACTTCACCCGGCTGCCGGGCGGTGAGGTCACACCCGAGTTCGCGCAGCGCCTCTCGGACCTGCTGCAGAAGCGCGCGTGAACGACCGCAGCGACAACGCCGCTCTGCCCGCCGCGCCGCCGCGCGCGGCCGGCGGCGCCGAGGTCGACCGCCAGCATCCCTGGCTCGGACTCGCGTCGTTCACCGAGGAGACTCGCGACTACTTCCACGGCCGCGAGGAGGAGGTGGGCGAGCTTGCGCGCCGTGTGCAGAGGAAGCTGCTCACGATCCTGTTCGGGCAGTCGGGCCTCGGCAAGACATCGATCCTGCGCGCCGGGCTGGTGCCGAAGCTGCGTCCCGAAGGCTACTGCCCGGTGTACGTGCGCGTCGACTACGCCCCCGAGTCGCCGCCGCCCTCCGAGCAGATCAAGCAGGCGATCTTCCGCGAGACGCATGCGTCGGGCACGTGGACGCAGACCGGCGTCGCGGTCGAGGGGGAGTCGCTGTGGGAGTTCCTGCACCACCGCGACGACGTGCTGCGCGACGCCGAAGGGCGCACGCTGGTGCCGATCCTGATCTTCGACCAGTTCGAGGAAGTCTTCACGATCGCGCAGGGCGACGCCTTCGGGCGCGGGCGCGCCGCGGAGTTCCTCGCCGACCTTGCCGACCTGGTCGAGAACCGGCCGCCGAAGGTGCTCGAGGTACGACTCGACGAGGACGACACGGCAATCGAGCGCTTCGACTTCACCCGCGCCGACTACCGCATCCTGATCGCACTGCGCGAGGACTACCTCGCGCACCTCGAGGGCCTCAAGGGCATGATGCCCTCGATCACGCAGAACCGCATGCGGCTGGCGCGCATGAACGGCGTGCAGGCGCTCTCGGCGGTGACGCGGCCCGGCGGCAGGCTGGTATCGGAGGAGGTTGCCGAGTCGATCGTGCGCTTCGTCGCGGGCGGGGCGGAGCTGCGCAATGCCGAGGTCGAGCCGGCGCTGCTGTCGCTCGTCTGCCGCGAGCTCAACAACGCCCGCATTGCCAAGGGACGCAGCGAGATCTCCGCCGACGTCCTCGCGGGCTCGCGCGACACGATCCTCGCCGAGTTCTACGAGCGCGCGCTGGCCGACCAGCCCGAGGGTGTGCGGCAGGTGATCGAGGATCACCTGCTGACCGAGTCCGGCTACCGCGAGAGCCTCGCCGAGGAACGGCTGCAGAAGCTGCTCTCGGCCGCGGGAGCCGCGCCGGGGACGATGGCGAAGCTCGTCGACCGGCGGCTGCTGCGCATCGAGGAGCGGCTCGACGTGCGACGCGTCGAGCTCACGCACGACGTGCTCACCGGCGTGGTCAAGGGCAGCCGGGATGTGCGCCTGGAGCGCGAGGCCCGCGAGGCAGCCGAGGCC
This sequence comes from uncultured beta proteobacterium, assembly GCA_963765065.1. GTDB lineage: Bacteria > Pseudomonadota > Gammaproteobacteria > Burkholderiales > Casimicrobiaceae > VBCG01. Next base: position 1,227,485 of record CAVXVH010000020.1, read on the forward strand.
AAGCTCGCAGCGCAACGCGAGCGGGAACGCGCCACGCGTCAGGCGCTGGTGCGTGCGCGACAGATCGCCGCCGGCTGCGCGGTACTGGCGGTGCTTGCCGTCGGCAGCGCGGTCTACGGCTGGTTCGCGACAGAGCGTGCGCAGGCCGCAGAGGCCAATGCCGAGGCGACGCGTCTCGCGGCCGAGCAGGCGCGCGGCGAGGCCGAGAAGCTCGTCCTCTACCTGTTGGACGACTTCCAGCTCGAGCTCGCACCGGTGGGCCGCCTCGACATCGTCGCCGAGCTCGCCAAGCGCGCGATCGACTATTACGGGGGGCTGCCGCCGGAGCTGCGCAATGCCCAGTCGGAGCGCAATCGGGCACTGGCCCTGGTGCGCTACGGTGCGGTATTGCGGACTCAGGCGCGCCTCGGGGACGCGCGCAAGGCGATCGACGAGGCCGTGCAGGTCCTCGGCAAGATGCGCGACGACGGCGACGGCTCGGAGACGACGCTGGTGGGCCTCGCGCTCGGCATCAGCACGCAGGCGCGCATCGCGTCGAGCATCAACGACGAATCCGGCGCGCTGGCGATCAGTGCGCGCGCGGTCGAGACGATCCGGCCACTCGCGACCGGACCGAGCCCGTCGGCGCCGCTGCGCCGCACGTTCGGCGAGGTGATGAACATGCACGGCTTCCTGCAGGCGCGCAACCGGCAGGAGGCGGCCGTGGCGTCGCTCGAGGAGGCGCGGGCCGCCTACCGCGCGATCGACGAGCTGCGCATGAACGACCTCGCGTCGGCCGCCGGATTCGCCGAGTCGTCGTCCTGGCTGGTGCAGGCGCACCGGCAGTTCGGCCGCAGCGAGGAGGCGAAGCGCGCCGGCCGCGAGGCGCTCGAGGTCGCCGCGAAGGTCCTCGAGAAGCGGCCCGGCCACATGCAGGCGCTGCGCGCGCAGGCCCTCACCACGTCCCCGCTGTCGGCGCTGCTCTCCAGCGAGATGCGCCTCGCCGAGGCGCTGGCGATGGTCGACACGGCGCAGGGCGCGTGGCGCGAATTCGTGCGCATGGACCCGGGCAACGCGATTTCCTGGGGCAACCTCGGCGTCTCCAATTTCATCAAGGCCAACATCCTGGAATCGATGGGCCGCCTGGACGATGCCGCCGCGACGTGGCGGTCGACGGAGGCGATCGTCGCGCAGGCCCCCGTCAGCTTGCAGATCCGCAACGGGGCCGCATTGCATGCCAATCGCCTGGCCAGCCTGGAGGCACAGCGCGGCCACCGCCGCGAGGCGGAAGCGGCGCTGACGGTAGCGGCCTCGCACAACGCGTGGGTGGTGAAGAACGCCCCGACCGGCTCGTGGGACCACCTGTCGCGTCCGATCTTCCGCGAGGTCTGGCCCGTCGCCGTCGCCGAAGGCCTCGGCGACTATCGCGGTGCGCTGGAGCTGGGCCGGGCGGTCTCGCCGCAGCTCGACCGCCTCGAGCCTAGGCAGGAGACGACGCGTCGCGAATACCTGATCGCGCAGATCATCCTGCACGCGCCGATGGCAATGGCCGCCTATGCGCTCGGCGACTTCGCGACCGCCGACCGCGAAGCGGCACGGGTGGTGGACGCTCGCACGTCGCTGGGCAACGAGGATCTCGGCGACGTCCGATCGGCAGCGTTCGAGCGCACGTTCGCCGCGCTGGTCAAGGTGCGCCTCGACAAGCCCGCGGAGGCGCGCGCGATCGTCGAGCCCGCACTCGCCCTGCAGCGCGATCTCGCGGCGCGCAACGTCGACGACCCGAGCCAGCACCTGGAGCTGGCTGCCGCGCTCTGCGTCGCATCCGTCGCCGGCGTTGGTGATGCGGCACGGCAGCTGGCCGAGGCGAGCGCGCTGATGGACAAGCTGCCGGCGGAGCTGAAGCGTGCCTCGTACGTCAGGTTCTGGCGCGACCGCATCGACGAGGCGCGTTCCCGTCGGCGCTAGGTGCGGCGCCTCGACCTCGCACTCTCGCGCGTACATCTGGCGCACGAGCCTCGATGGAACATTCGCTTCCGCTGCAATCCGAGCGCGTGCGCGACCTGCTCGCGCGCGGCGCTCCGTGGGAGGCGTGCGACGCGTTCCGCGAGGCGGGAGGCGGTTCGACCGGCGACGCCGCGTGGCTGTTCCTTGGCGCCTTGGCCCATGCACGGGCCGGCGTCGCGCGCGAGGCGCACGCGCTGCTCGACCGTGCCGGGCGCGCGCCAGGCGCCGACGCGCGCGGGATCAAGGGCGAAATCCTCGCGCAGCGCGGCCGGCTGTGGAAGGACGCGCTGCACCGTGCGGCGCCCGGGCGCGACGCCGACGTCTTCGCGGCACGCGCGCGCGCCGAGTATCTCGCGGCCTACGCACTGGCGCGGGATCCGTATCCGGGTGTCAACGCCGCGACGCTGTCGATGCTGCTGGGCGACGTCGACGCGGCGCGTGCGCTCGCCGGTGAGATCGAAGCCACGCTGGCCGCGCGGAGTGGGACGCTCTCGGGCTGGGACCTTCCCACCGCGGCGGAAGCGGCGCTGCTTCGTGGCGACCTTGCACTCGCGCGCGAGCGTTACGCGGCGGCCTGGCAGGAGGCCGGACAGGACGCCGGGCGCATCGCGAGCGTGCGACGACAGCTCAAACTGCTCGCACGTGCGCTGCCTGCCGCCGCAGACCTCCTGCCGATCGTGCGCGCGCCCGACGTCGTCGCCTTCACCGGGCACATGCTCGATGCATCAGGGCGTGCCGCGCCGCGGTTCCCGGCGTCGCTCGTCCCCGCGGTGGCCGCCGCGCTGCGGGAGCGCGTCGACCGGTGGCACGCGCCCATCGTCTACACTTCGGCGGCCTGTGGCGCGGACCTGCTGTTCATCGAGACGGCGCAAGCCGCCGGCGCCGAGGTCAACGTGATCCTGCCGTTCGATCGCGGCGACTTCATGCGCACCAGCGTCGCGACCGGGGGTCCGGAGTGGGTGCAGCGATTCGACGACCTGCTCGTTCGCGCGACGCGCGTGATCTTCGCCACCGAGGAGGGGTATCTCGGCGACGACATCCTGTACCGGCAGGCGGCGTACCTCGTCGAGGGCCTGGCGAGCTTGCGCGCCGCGCAGCTCGAGACCGCGCCGTCGCTGCTGGCGGTGTTCGATGCCGGTTCGGCAGGCCATGTCGGTGGCACGCGCGATGCCGTCGAGCGCTGGCAGCGCGACGTCGGCCCGATCGAGGCGATCGATCTGGCGATGCTGCGCGATGCGATGCCGGCGCCGGCGGCAGGCGGCGCGGACCGGATCGCGGCACCCGCATCACGCGGCGTCGATCCGGGCACGCGGGGGGGCGCTCCCGCGGCGCGCGTGCTGAAAGCGATGGTGTTCGCCGACTTCGCGGGCTACAGCCGCATTTCCGACGCCAACGTCGCGCGCTTCCAGCAGGCGTTCTGGTCGATTGCCGGCCAGGCGATCGCGGCCGCGGACGCGGCGCCGGATTTCGCCAACACCTGGGGCGACGGCCTCTACCTCGTGTTCGATGTGCCGCGCGATGCCGCGGCGTTCGCGCTCCGTCTGCGCGACGCGATGCACGCGACCGACTGGCGGGCATTCGGCCTCCCGGAGGGAAGCCAGATCCGCATCGGGTTGAACGCCGGACCGGTGTTCCGCGGCTTCGATCCCGTGATCGGGCGCGACAACTATTACGGCGCGAGCGTGACCCGCGCCGCGCGCATCGAGCCGGTGACCCCGCCCGGCACGGTGTTCGCGAGCGAGGCCTTCGCGGCCACGCTCGCTGCGACGGGAGGGGACCGGTTTCTGCTCGAGTACGTCGGGCGGGTCGGGCTCGCGAAGAGCTACGGCGAGGCACGCGTCTACCGGCTCGACCGCCGCTGATCGGCAGCGCAGCCGGTGGCGCGTAGACTTGCGCCTCATGAGCGCATCCCCGTCGACGCTTCGCGGCGTCCTTGCCCCGGTCCTGACCCCCTTCGAGGCCGATTTCTCGCCCTCCGTGCCGCGCTTCGTGCGCCACTGCCGCGCGCTGGTCGCGCAGGGCGTCGGGCTCGCCGTGTTCGGCACCAATTCCGAGGGCAATTCGCTGTCGGTTGCCGAGAAGCGCGCACTGCTCGACGCGCTCGTCGACGCGGACCTGCCGCCGTCGCGGATGATGCCCGGCACGGGTACGTGCGCGCTGCCGGACACGATCGAACTCACGCGCCACGCGGTGCAGGCCGGCTGCGCGGGCGTGCTGATGCTGCCGCCGTTCTACTACAAGGGCGTGAGCGACGAGGGACTGTACCGCAGCTTCGCTGCGGTGATCGACGCGGTGGCCGACCGGCGGCTGCGCGTGTACCTCTACCACATTCCCCCGGTCGCGCAGGTCGGCATCTCGCTGACGCTCATCGACCGGTTGCTCACCGCCTACCCCGGTGTGGTCGCCGGCATCAAGGACAGCTCCGGCGACTGGAACAACACGCAGGCGGTGATCGAGGCATTCGGCGGCAAGGGTTTCGACGTCTACGCCGGCAGCGAGACCTTCCTGCTGCCGACGCTGCGTGCAGGCGGCGCGGGCTGCATCTCGGCGACGGCGAACGTCAACGGCGGCGCGATCGCGGCATCGGCTGCGAAATGGCGCGAGCCGGGCGCGGACGACCGGCAGGCCGCGCTCGACCGGGTGCGCGCGGTGTTCCAGAAGCGTCCGATGATCGCGGCGATGAAGGCGGCGATCGCGGCCGGCACCGGCGACGAGGGCTGGTGCCGCGTGCGCCCGCCGCTGGTCGAGCTCGACGCCGAGACCCGTCGCGGGCTCGATGTCGACCTCGACGCGATCGGTTACGTGCGGCCGACGCTCGACCCGTAGCGGCGTTCCCTGGGTGGGGTGCCGCTTTCCGGCACCGAATCAACGGGATGTGGTACATTTCCCGATCGGTGGCAGTGATGCTTCGGCGGTGACGTTGCCGCGGAACATCCCTGAAGGCCCGACACGAAGCGCCCGTAGCTCATCTGGATAGAGCACCGGCCTTCTAAGCCGGCGGTAACAGGTTCGAGTCCTGTCGGGCGCGCCAGAACACCCGTGGTGGCTGTAGCTCAGCGGTAGAGTCCCGGATTGTGATTCCGGTTGTCGTGGGTTCGAATCCCATCAGCCACCCCATCTTCCGTCAGACGCGCGGCTCACCCTTGCCGTTGACGAGGATCGTCGGTCCCGGCGGGGCCGTCATCTGCACGCGATGCTGGATGCCACGGAAGTCGTAGGTCACGTCCCAGTAATCGGGGCGCGACGACACGGGTTCCGACGTGCAGCGCTCGACGTCCTGCGTCGTCACCTGCTGTCCTCCCGAACCGCGACCGACGTTCGCGCCTACGACTGCCCCGCCCACCGCACCGACGCCGGTCGCGATGTCCTGACCACGGCCGCCGCCGATCTGGTGCCCGAGAACGCCGCCCAGCACGCCGCCGATGATCGCGCCCGGGATGTTGACGTCAGGCGAATTCGTCACGACCTGCTGTTGCTCGACCCAGCAGCGTTGTTGCGGCGGCCCGACGACCGCGCGCACCGACGTCACGGGCACCTCGAACGTGCGCTCGTTCTTTCGCCTGCGGTAATCGTAGCCCGACGTCGAGTAGAACTCGCGGCCGTCACCGTACTCGGGGCGGTCGACCGGACGCACGGATGAGACGCTGTTGTTGAGGCCGATGGCGTTCAACGAGCCGTAGCTGCCCGGACGCAGGACGACACACTGACCCTCGAACCGGGCGCCGTCGCAGGCTTCCCAGACGCCACGCTTCACCACGACGGACGAAGCACGGTCATTGAAGCCGAAGCGCTCGAAATTCCTAATCTGCTTGTCGGCGGTGAACGAACGGCCTGCAAAGCCGGGCCGCTCGAAGAAGGTCACCTGCCCCGACGCTTGCATGGCCACGGCGATCGCCGCAGCACCGACTGCCAGTCTGAATCTGGTACCCATCGCGCTCTCCATGTGGCTTCGAAAGACTGCCGGCACAGGCTCGCATCGGCCGACGCCTGGAACTTCCCGTGCCAGTCTTGATGTGGCGTAGGAACTGCACGCACCCGCGTGTAGGACATCCTGATTGCTCGCCTGCGCAAGCCGACACCCGGGGTGACATCGGTGCCGTTCCGGCTCTGTTGCGACTGGCACTCGACGACGTTGCCAGGGTCGCCCGAGATGGCCGCGGCAGGAGGCTCGGGGGACCCATCGCTTGCGGGCAAAGGCAGAGGATGATCCGCCGGTGCTTCACCGTCTGTGCGCTGGCACACCAACGTGTGGGAGAGGGCCGGGCAATCAACCGATGCGACGAGCACGTGGTGCCGTGGCTGCCGCCGCACCGGGTGTTACGAACTTGCGGTGCACTCGTGACCTCTGCACGGGCGACGCGGTGGCCCGCGCGCTTCGCGGTAGACTGGCTTTCGTGCGTCACAGGCTCTTCCTCGTCGCGCTCGTCGTCGCACTCGGAGCGATCGCTGGAGGCGCGTGGTGGTGGCGCGGTGACGCCCCCCGCATCGCCGTCGCCCTCGGTCTCGCGGAAGGCTGCGTCGCGTGCCACGGCGACGTCGCCGGCCTGACCGGTGCGCACGCGCCGCGCTCGATCGGCTGCGCGGCCTGTCACGCCGGCGACCGCGGCACGCTCGACAAGGCGCGCGCACACGCCGGCCTGGTGCTCGTGCCCGGCAACCTCGCGGACGCGCCGCGCACCTGCGGCCAGGCGGGGTGCCACGACGCCATCGTGCCGCGCGTCGAGCGCTCGATCATGGCGACGATGGCCGGCGTGATCGCGGTCAACCGCACGGTGCTGGGCGAACCCGACCCGCCGGGCGCGCCGCTGCCGCACGCGCAGCGGCTCGGCCACGGCGTGGCCGACAGCCACCTGCGCGAGCTGTGCGTCGGCTGCCACCTCGGCCAGGCGAAGACCGAGTGGGGACCGATCGGCGAGACGACGCAGGGCGGCGGCTGCCTCGCCTGCCACCTCGAATACGACGCGGGCGCCGCGGCAACCCTCGCCGCGTACGCCGCCCTGGCGCGCGAGGCACGCAAGGCTGCGCCCTCAGCGCATCCCTCGCTCACGGTGAATCCGCGCAACGGCCACTGCTTCGGCTGCCACAGCCGGTCCGGTCGCATCGCGTTGAGCTACGAAGGCTGGCACGAGATGCACATCCCGGGCGGCGGCGGGCCGGCGGACCCGGATTCACCGAACGTGCGCAAGCTGGGGGACGGGCGCTACGTCGAGAAGGTCGTCGCCGACGTGCACCACCAGCGCCGGCTGGAGTGCATCGACTGCCACACCGCCAACGAGGTGATGGGGCCCGGCGCCGAGGTGGCGCGCAAGTCGCAGCAGCTGCGCATCGGATGCGAGGACTGCCACGCGCAGACGCTCGCCTCGGTCGCGGCCGATTACGTCGGTGCCGAATCGCGAGCGCTGGCGAGGATTCGCCATCAGCAGCCGGGCGCCGGCGAGCGCATGGGGACCACGCGCGACGGCGAGCCGCTGGTCAACGTGTTCGTCGTCGAGGGCGGCGGCGCGCGGCTGCTGCGCAAGCGCACCGGCGAAGCGCTGCCGCTCAAGCCGCCCGCCGCCGCCTGCACCCAGGGCAAGGGGCACGCCCGGCTGTCGTGTGCGAGTTGCCACACCGCCTGGGCGCCTCGCTGCGTCGCCTGTCACACGGAGTTCGACCCGAAGGGCGAGGGCTTCGACCACGCCGCGCAGGCGTGGGTGCAGGGCACGTGGAACGAGTCGGCAGGGCCGTTCGAGGCGACGCTGCCGACGCTCGGCGTGCTCGCGGAGGGCGAGGCGCGCGGCGCGATCGACACCTTCGTGCCCGGGATGATCATGACCTTCGACCGCAACCGCGAGCACGGCCGCCCGCCGGACGTGCTGTTCCGCCGCCTGTACGCCAAGCTCTTCCCGCACACCATCCGTCGCGAGGCGCGCTCGTGCGCGTCCTGCCACGCCGATCCGGTGGCAATGGGTTTCGGCAAGGGCGACCTGCGGTACGTGGTCGAGGGCGCGAGCGGCCGCTGGCGGTTCACGCCGGCGGGCAAGCCCTCTCCGCACGACGGACTGCCCGAGGACGCGTGGACCGGATTCCTGCAGGAGCGGACCGGGATGGTGTCGACCCGCGAGGGCGCGCGCCCGTTCTCGGTCGCGGAACAGCGGCGCATCCTCACCGTCGGTGCCTGCCTCACGTGCCACCACGCGGAGTCGCCGGCGATGCGGCGGGCCACGCAGGACTTTCCGGCCACGCTTGCCCGCCGCAGCCCGCGTTGCGCGTTGCCCGCGTGGTCCTGACCCGACGAGGCGCGGTCGCCGGCGCCGACTGGCGCGGGATCGCCGGGGCCACGGCGGTCCGCGCTACCATTGATGCTGCCGCGCGCAACGATGGGATCGGTGACCACGTGGTTGCACGAACCGTACGCGCAGCGGCTTGCTGCTCATCTTCCGGGAGTCCTGATGGCCGCCAATCATGATGCCGCCGCCGCGGAACGCGTCGAGGCCGTGCTTTCGCTCGTCGCCACACGCGCGGATCCGCGCGAGCGCGCGCACCTCGAGGAGTTGAGCCGGGCCTACCTCGCGGGGCTCGATGCCGAGGACGTGATCGAGCGCGAGGCGCTTGATCTCTACGGTGCGGTCCGGTCGCTGTGGCAGGTCACCGCGACGAGGGCACCCGGCGAAGCGAAGGTGCGGGTGTTCAACCCCTCGGTCGACGAACAGGGCTGGCAGTCGCCGCACACGGTCGTCGAGATCATCAACGACGACATGCCGTTCCTCGTCGACTCCGTGCAGATGGAGGTGCTGCGGCAGGGACTGGCCGTCAACCTGATCGCGCACCCGATCGTGACGGTGCAGCGGGACGCAGGCGGCCGGCTCGCCGGGCTCGCGCGGGACGGCGAGCGCGGCGGCGTGCGCGAGTCGCTGATGCACGTCGAGGTCGAGCGAGTCGCCGACGCGGCGCGTCGCAGTGCGCTGGCGGCCGATCTCGCGCGCGTGCTCGCCGACGTCCGCACCGTCGTCGGCGACTGGGCGCCGATGCGCGCGAAGATGCTCGAGGTGATGGCGGGTCTGGAGCGCAACGCGCCGCCACTGCCCCCCGACGACGTCGCCGAGACGCGCGAATTCCTGGCGTGGCTCGCGGACGCCCACTTCACCTACGTCGGCTACCGCTGCCACGATCTCGTCGAGCGTGAAGAAGGCGTCGGGCTCGCGATCGTGCCAGGCTCGGGGCTCGGCATCCTGCGCGACCGTGCCGGCGAGACGCACTCGGCAAGCTTCGGGCAGCTTCCCCCGGCATTGCGCGGCCAGGCGAAGATGCGGGATCTCGTCATCATCACCAAGTCGAACTCGCGCTCGACCGTGCACCGGCCGGGTTACCTGGACTACATCGGCATCAAGCGCTACGACGCGGCCGGCAACGTGTGCGGCGAGCACCGCTTCCTCGGCCTGTACACGTCGATGGCGTACAGCGCGAAGCCGACCGACATCCCGCTGCTGCGCCGCAAGGTCGGGCGCGTGCTGGAGCAGGCGGGCTTCCCGCCGCAGAGCCACTCCGCGAAGTCGCTCACCAACATCCTCGCCACCTATCCGCGCGACGAGCTCTTCCAGGTGAGCGAGGGCGACCTCGCGCGCACCGTGCTCGGCATTCTCAAGCTCGAGGGACGGCAGCGCTTCCGCGTGTTCCTGCGCCACGACCTGTACGAGCGCTTCGTCTCGTGCCTGATCTACGCGCCGCGCGAGCGCTACACGACGGAACTGCGGCGCAAGTGGCAGGCGATCCTCGTCGACGCCTTCGGCGGCACCGGGTCGGAGTTCGCGGTGCTGCTGTCGGAGTCGTCGCTGGTGCGCGTGCTCGTCACCGTGCGCACGCAGCCCGGTCGCATTCCCGCCTACGACGCCGAGGAGCTCGAGCGGCGCCTCGCCGCGGCGTCGCGGCGCTGGGAGGACGACCTCGCCGAGGCGCTCGACCGCTCGCTCGGCGAGGGGCAGGGCGGACCGCTCTACCATCGCTACGCGTACGCGTTCCCCGCCGCGTATCGCGAGGACTTCCCGGCGCGCAGCGCCGTCCCGGACATCGCGCTCGTCGAGTCGGCGCTCGCCACCGGCCGCGTCGCCATCAACCTGTACCGTCCCGTGGATGCCGCGCCGTCGGCCTTGCGCTTCAAGCTGGTGCACCGCGGCGGCCCGGTGCCGCTGTCCAACGCACTGCCCATGCTGGAGCGCATGGGCCTGACGGTGATCGAGGAGCGCCCTTACCGGGTGTCGCCCGCGGGCGCGGAGCGGGTGTGGGTGCACGACTACGGGCTCGTCCTGCCCGACGCCGAGGTCGACCACGAGGAGGCGCGCGGCCTCTTCGAGGACGCGTTCCTGCGCGTGTTCGAAGGCACGGTCGAAAACGACGGCTTCAACCGGCTCGTGCTTGCGGCCCGGCTCTCCGCCGACGAGGTGGTCGTGCTGCGCGCCTATGGCCGCTACCTCCGGCAGCTCGGCTTTCCGCTGTCGCAGGCGTTCATCGAGCAGACGCTTGCCGCGCATCCCGGCATCGCGCGCATGCTGGTCGCGCTGTTCCGCGCGCGCTTCGATCCCACGGCCGCCGACGACGACCTCGCCAGGCGCCAGGCGGGCGCGATTCGCACGGCTCTGGAGAAGGTCACCAACCTGTCCGAGGACCGCGTGCTGCGACAGTACGTTGCGGTCATCGAGGCGACGCTGCGGACGAGCTTCTGGCGCGTCGACGGCGAAGGGCGCCGCCGTCCCTACCTGTCGTTCAAGCTCGACCCCGCGCAGGTGCCGGGGATGCCGGCGCCGGCGCCGCTGTTCGAGATCTGGGTCTACGCGCCGCGCTTCGAGGGCGTGCACCTGCGCGGCGGCAGGGTGTCGCGCGGCGGACTGCGCTGGTCGGACCGTCCCGAGGACTTCCGCACCGAGGTGCTGGGCCTCGTCAAGGCGCAGATGGTGAAGAACACGGTGATCGTGCCGGTGGGCTCGAAGGGCGGCTTCGTGCTGAAGCGCGCGCCGTCGCCCGCCGACCGCGACGCGTACCTGAAGGAGGGCATCGCCTGCTACCAGGACTACCTGCGGGCGCTGCTCGACGTGACCGACAACCGCCAGGGCGAGACGATCGTGCCGCCGCCCGACGTCAAGCGCCACGACCCCGACGACCCGTACCTCGTCGTCGCCGCGGACAAGGGCACCGCGGCGTTCTCGGATCACGCGAACGCGGTGTCCGCGGAGTACGGCTTCTGGCTCGGCGACGCCTTCGCCTCGGGCGGGTCGGCGGGCTACGACCACAAGGGCATGGGCATCACCGCGCGCGGCGCCTGGGAGGCGGTGAAGCGCCACTTCCGCGAGGCGGGCGTCGACACGCAGGCGCAGGACTTCACCGTGGTCGGCATCGGCGACATGTCGGGCGACGTGTTCGGCAACGGCATGCTGCTGTCCCCGCACATCCGGCTCGTCGCCGCGTTCGACCACCGCCATGTCTTCGTCGACCCGTCGCCGGACATCGCCGCGTCGCTCGCCGAGCGCCGGCGGCTGTTCGACCTGCCGCGCAGCAGCTGGGCGGACTACGACGAGAAGCTGATCAGCCGCGGTGGCGGCGTGTGGCCGCGCGCGGCCAAGTCGATCCCCGTCTCGGCCGAGGCCCGCGCGGTGCTCGGCCTCGCCGACGACGTGACGGCGCTCCCGCCGAACGAACTCTTGAGTGCGATCCTGCGCGCTCCCGTGGACCTGCTCTACAACGGGGGTATCGGCACCTACGTCAAGGCTTCCGACGAGACGCACGCGGAGGTCGGCGACCGCGCCAACGACGCCCTGCGCATCGACGCGACGGAACTGCGCTGCAAGGTCGTCGCCGAGGGCGGCAACCTCGGCTTCACGCAGCGCGGGCGCATCGAGTACGCGCGCGCCGGCGGGCGCATCAACACCGACGCGATCGACAACTCGGGCGGCGTCGACACCTCCGACCACGAGGTGAACATCAAGATCCTGCTCGACCTGCCGGTCGCCGAGGGGGCGCTCACCACCAAGCAGAGGAACGAGTTCCTCGCGACCATGACCGACGACGTCGCGGCGCTGGTGCTCGCCGACAACTACGAGCAGACCGAGATCCTGTCGGTGGGTCGGCGGCTCGCGCCGCGGCTCCTCGACGACGAGGCGCGGTTCATGCGCTTCCTCGAGCGCGAGGGGCGCCTGCACCGTGCGATCGAGTTCCTGCCCGCCGACGACGTCCTCGCCGAGCGCGCGGCAAGCGGCGAGGGCCTCGCCACGCCGGAGCGCGCGGTGCTGCTCGCCTACGCGAAGCTGTGGCTCTACGACGAGATCCTCGCCTCGCAGCTTCCCGACGACCCCTGGGTCGCGAAGGCGCTCGTCGACTACTTCCCGCCGGCGCTGGTCGAGCGCTACGGCGCGTACCTGCCACGCCATCCGCTGCGCCGCGAGATCATCGCCAACGTGGTGGTGAACCGCACCATCAACCGTGCCGGCGCGACGTTCGTGCACCGGATGCGCGAGGCCACCGGCGCCAGCCCGGCGGAGGTGGTGCGCGCACACATGCTCGCGCGCGAGGTGTTCGCGCTGCCTGCCGTGTGGCGCGACATCGAGTCGCTGGACATGCAGGTGGCCGACGACGTGCAGGCCGCGATGCTGATCGACACCGGCCGCCTCGCGACCCGCGGCACGCTCTGGTTCCTGCGCAGCCCCCGGCTGGCCGAGGACCTGGCCGCGACGATCGCCCGCTTCGGCCCGGGGGTGGCGTCACTCGCGGAGCGGGTGTTCGACCTCCTGCCCGGCGCCTCGCGCGAGGAGGCGCTGCGCCGAGCCGCGGAGCTCGAGTCGGCCAACGTGCCGAAGCCGCTCGCGCGCCGCGTCGCGGCGCTCGAACCCCTTTCCGGCGCACCCGACATCGTCGAGACCGCGGCGGCGACGGGACAGGACGTTGCCGCCGTCGCCCACGTGTACTTCGCGCTCGGCGACCGGCTCGCGCTCGACTGGCTGACGCGGCGGATCGCGGCGCTCCCCGCGGAAGGTCACTGGCAGGGGCTGGCGCGGGGCGCGCTGCGCGACGACGTCGCCGGCCTGCAGCGCGCGCTGACGATCGACGTGCTGCACGAGGCTTCCGGCGCGGTTGGCGCCGAGGCGTGGCTCGCGGCCTGGGAGTCCGCGCATCGCACGGCGCGCGAGCGGGCGCTCAAGGTGGTCGAGGAGGTGCGTGGCGCACCGACGCCGGACCTCGCGATGGTCTCGGTGGCGCTGCGGGAGCTGCGCAACCTCGTCGCGTCCGCGACGCCCGGTGCACGGCGCGCCGATTCGCTGACATAGGCGCCGTATCCGCGTGCCCTCGACCCCCGCCGTGCGCTTCACCGTCGCGACGTACAACATCCACAAGGGACTGTCCGGCTTCAACCGTCGTGTCGTCGTCCACGAGGTGCGCGACCGCCTGCAGGGGCTCGACCCCGACGTCGTGTTCCTGCAGGAGGTGCAGGGCGTGCACGAGCGCAACGCCGGGCGCCATCACGACTGGCCGGTGCATCCGCAGCACGAGTTCATCGCCGGCGAGAACTGGCGCGAGCTCGCCTACGGCAAGAACGCCGTCTACCGGCACGGGCACCACGGCAACGCGCTCTTGTCGCGCTTTCCGATCCTCGTGCAGGAGAACGAGGACATCTCTGCGCATCCGTTCGAGTCGCGCGGCATGCTGCACTGCATCGTCGAGCTCGGCAAGAAACTGCCGGAGCTGCACTGCATCAACGTCCACCTCGGCCTGTTCGAGCGCGGCCGGCAGTGGCAGGTGCGTGCGCTGTGCGAGCGGATCCGCGAGACCGTTCCGAGGGACGCCCCGCTGATCATCGCGGGCGACTTCAACGACTGGCGGCGCAAGGCGGACCGGATGCTGGTCGGGGAGCTCGGCGTCGTCGACGTGTTCAAGACGGTCACCGGGCGTCTCGCCCGCACCTACCCGTCGGTGCTGCCCGTGTTCCACCTCGACCGCATCTACGCCCGCGGGCTCGTGGTGGCCGATGCGCACGTGCACCTGGCGTTTCCGGGCGCGCGCATCTCCGACCACGCGGCGCTGGCCGCGACTTTCGAGGCGCCGCGACGCCGCTGACCGCGGCGCATCGCGAGGCGCGGCAGTCGATGAACCGATTCACGCCGGGCAATGCGGTCGAGTTGCTGCGCAGTGGCGCCGAGTACTTCCCCGCGCTGATCGGCGCGATCGCGGCGGCGACGCGCGAGGTCTGGCTCGAGACCTACATCTTTGCCGATGATCGCGCCGGCGACGCGGTGGCAGCCGCGCTGACCGCCGCGGTCGCGCGCGGCGTCACGGTGCGCGTGCTGGTCGACGGCTGGGGTGCCCGCCACTACCTCACTGCGCCCCTGCGTCGCCGGCTCGAACAGGGTGGCGTGCAGCTGCTCATCTACCGGCCCGAGGTCGCACCCTGGCACTTTCGCTCCCATCGCCTGCGCCGGCTACACCGCAAGATCGCACACGTCGACGGAGCCGTCGCGTTCGTCGGCGGCGTCAACGTGATCGACGACATGCACACGCCCGGGCACAAGCCGCCGCGCGTCGACTTCGCGGTGCGCGTGCAGGGGCCCGTGGTCGCGTCGATCGTGCAGACCATGGCCCGCGTGTGGGCACTGTGCGAGCTCGTGCAGTTCTCGCGCAGCGACGTGCCGCTGTTTCCCGACACCCGCCAGGTCCAGCGCGTCGGCACGCAGACCGTCAAGTTCGCGATCCGCGACAACCTGCGGCATCGGCGCGACATCGAGAGCGCCTACCTGGCGGGCATCCGCACCGCGCGGCGCGAGATCGTGATTGCCTGCGCGTACTTCTTCCCCGGCATCCGCTTCCGGCGCGCGCTGATCGGCGCCGCGGCCCGCGGCGTGCAAGTGACGCTGCTGCTGCAGGCTCGCGTCGAGTACCGCCTGCTGCACTATGCGTCGCGGGCGCTGTACGGCCAGCTGCTGGCGAGCGGCATCGCGATCGAGGAATACCACCGCTCTTTCCTGCACGCGAAGGTGGCGGTGGTCGACGAGCGCTGGGCGACGGTCGGCTCGTCGAACATCGACCCGTATTCGCTGCTCATGTCGCGCGAGGCCAACGTGTTCGTGCGCGACCCCGCCTTCGCCCAGGACCTGCGCGTCGAGCTGCTGCAGATGATCCAGACCGGCGCGCGGCGCGTCGGGCCGCAGCACTGGGCGGCGCGCTCGCCGTTCGCCAAGGGGCTGTCGTGGGCCGCGTACGGCGTGGTGCGCGTCGCGATGGGCTTCCTCGGCTACGGCGGCGACGAGTGGTGGCGCGGCCGGCGGCGCAAGCGCGGCACCCCCGACACCGTGACGCGGCGCTAGTCGAACGGCCCGGCAGGGCACGAACCCCGGCGCTCGGTAGAATGGCGGCGGCGCGGGCGACGCGCGCGTGGCCCGACGCCCTGCCTTCCACACTCCCCCATGCGCGGCCACAGCACGTCCTCCCTGCCCCTGCCGCTCGACCGCGGCGTGTCGCGCACGCGGCGCGGCGACTGGGCGACGATCCGCGCGCTGTTGCCCTACCTCTGGGAGTACAAGGGGCGGGTCGTCGCCGCGCTCGCCTGCCTGGTCGCGGCGAAGCTCGCCAACGTCGGCGTGCCGCTGGTGATGAAGGGCATCGTCGACGCGCTCGACCGCGAGGTCGCGCTGCTCGCCGTGCCGCTCGCGCTGCTCGCCGCCTACGGGCTGCTGCGCGTCGCGACCACGGTGTTCACGGAGCTGCGCGAGTACCTGTTCGCCAAGGTGACGCAGCGCGCGGTGCGCAAGATCGCGCTCGAGGTGTTCCGCCACCTGCACGCGCTCAGCCTGCGCTTCCACCTCGCCCGCCAGACCGGCGGCCTCACGCGCGACGTCGAGCGCGGGCAGCGCGGCATCTCGACGCTGATCCAGTTCGCGCTGTTCTCGATCCTGCCCACGTTGGTCGAGATCACGCTGGTGTGCGCGATCCTGATCGCGAAGTACGACTGGACGTTCATCGCGATCACCGTGGGCGCGCTCGCGCTCTACATCGCGTTCACGGTCGCGGTCACCGAGTGGCGCACGCACTTCCGGCGCGAGATGAACGAGCTCGACAGCCGCGCCAACACGCGGGCGATCGACAGCCTGCTCAACTACGAGACGGTCAAGTACTTCGGCAACGAGGGCTGGGAGGCGCGCCGCTACGACGACAGCCTGCAGCGCTGGGAGCGGGCTGCGGTGAAGAGCCAGACGTCGCTGTCGGCGCTCAACATCGGGCAGAGCGCGATCATCGCCGTCGCGGTGACGCTGATCATGTGGCGGGCCACCGTCGGCGTGGCCGAGGGCCGGATGACGATCGGCGACCTGGTGCTGGTCAACGCCTTCATGATCCAGCTCTACATCCCGCTCAACTTCCTCGGCGTGATCTACCGCGAGATCAAGCAGGCGCTCGCCGACATGGAGCGCCTGTTCGGCCTGATCGACGAGCACCGCGAAGTGCAGGACGCGCCGGGCGCGCCGCCGCTCGCGATCGCCGGCGCCGAGGTGCGGTTCGACGACGTCGACTTCGGGTACGAGCCCGACCGGCAGATCCTGCACGGCGTGAGCTTCGTCATTCCGGCCGGCGGCAACGTCGCGGTCGTCGGCCCGTCGGGGTCGGGCAAGTCGACGCTCGCGCGCCTGCTCTACCGCTTCTACGACGTCACCGGCGGGCGCATCGCGATCGACGGACAGGACCTGCGCGGCGTCACCCAGGAAAGCCTGCGTGCGGCGATCGGCATCGTGCCGCAGGACACCGTGCTGTTCAACGACTCGATCGAGTACAACATCGCCTACGGCCGGCCGGGGGCGACGCGCGACGAGATCGTCGCCGCGGCGAAGCTCGCGCAGATCCACGACTTCGTCGAGCGGGCTGCCGCAGGGCTACGCGACGCCCGTCGGCGAGCGCGGCTTGAAGCTCTCGGGCGGCGAGAAGCAGCGGGTCGCGATCGCGCGGGCGATCCTCAAGGATCCGCGCATCCTGATCTTCGACGAGGCGACCTCGGCGCTCGACTCGCGCTCGGAGAAGGCGATCCAGGCCGAGTTGAAGCTGATCGCGCGCAATCGCACGACGCTCACGATCGCCCACCGGCTGTCGACGATCGTCGACGCCGACCCGATCCTCGTGCTCGAGCGCGGCACGATCGTCGAGCGCGGCACCCACGCCGCGCTGCTCGCCGCGGACGGCATCTACGCCCGCATGTGGCGACTGCAGCAGGACGAGGCGCGGCGGGCGCCGCACGAGGCGTCGGCCGATGGCGCGGCGGAGGTCGCCTCCCCCGCCCGGCCCGGCAGGAACATGTAGGCGACAACCGGCGTGGCTGGACGGGCGTAAACCCCTGAGCGAACAACGGTCTTGGCGGCACGGCAACAGGCGTGCTATAAAACGGCTCGTTGCTCAGGTTGCACATGATCAAAAAGCTCCTGATCCTTGTTTTTCTCGGCTTTTCTGGCGCGGTCCTGGCGCAGGCAGACGCCCGCGACCCCGACAAGCTCAAGCTCGCCTCCGCCAATGCGCTGATCCTCGACGCGCAGGCGGGTGTGCCCATCTACGCGAAGGCGGCGAACGAGGTGTCGCCGATTGCCTCGCTCACCAAGCTGATGACCGCGATGGTGACGCTGGACTCGGGCCAGCCCCTGGACGAACTCCTCGCGGTGGACATGGAGGACTTCGACTTCCTCAAGGGCAGCCGCTCGCGCCTCCACCTCGGCACCCAGCTGCCGCGCCGCGAGATGCTGCGGCTCGCGCTGATGTCGTCGGAGAACCGGGCCGCCTCGGCGCTGGCGCGGCACCACCCCGGCGGCACCGATGCCTTCGTCACGGCGATGAACGCCAAGGCGCGCGCGCTCGGCCTCGCGCGCACGCGCTTCGACGATCCGACCGGGTTGTCGCCGAAGAACGTCTCCACGGCGACCGACCTGGCCGCCATGGTTCGCGCCGCCGCGCAGTACCCGCTGATCCGCGAGTACTCGACGACGCCTTCCGCCTTCGTCGAGGTCGACCCGGCCGGGCGGGTGCTGGGCTTCAACAACTCGAACCGGCTGGTCGCCTCGTCCGACTGGGAAATCCAGCTGCAGAAGACCGGCTACATCCGCGAGGCCGGCCGCTGCCTGGTCATGCTCGCCAACATCGCGAGCCGCCCGGTGGTGATCGTGCTGCTCGACTCGATCGGCAAGCACACGCGGCTCGGCGACGCCGAACGCGTCCGGCACTGGATCGAAACCGGCGACGCGCTGCCGCTGCCGACGTACAAGCGCGCCGCCGTCGCCAAGGCCAAGGGTCCGGTGCGCGGCACGATGAAGCTGGTGAAGTCGCCGACGGTGGCCAAGCCCAAGGCCAAGGCGCCGCGTCGGTAGCGGCGCGAGCCGGGAAGCAGGGGCCCCGAGCTTGCTCGGGGATGCGACCGGGCGAGTCGACGCAAGCGGCCGACGGCGCGATGCTGCCGTTCCAGCAGTCGACCGTGGAGGCCGCGACGCGAGCGGGGGGCAGGCGCCCCGAGCGTGCTAGGGGATAGGACCGGGCGAGCCCCGGACCATCGCCCCGTTACTCCGCACTGACGACGCCGACGCGCCTGCCGTGCGCGTCGTCCCGCTCCAGCATCGCGACGATCGTGTCGGCGAGGTCGGCGTAGCCCGTGTGCGTGCCCGCGGGCAGATCCTCGAACGCCCAACGCGCGGTGCCGGCGGGCGCGTCGACCAGGTCGATCGGGCACATCAGCGTCCAGTCGAGCCCCGATGCCTCGAGCGTGCGCAGGTTGCGGGTGTGCTCGGCGGCGATGTTGGCGAACGCCGCCGGCAGGCCGTGCTGGTTGCGCAGGCCGCCCCGGGCGTCCGCGAGTACGCCTGCAGACGCGATCGCGACGACCCGGCGCACGCCCGCGGCGCGCGCCGCCTCGACGATCGTGTGCACCGAGTCGGAGAAGTCGGTGGCGGGAACGGTGATGTCCTGCATGCCGAGGCAGCAGACGATCGCGTCGGCGCCGTCGACGACACGCCGCACCGCCAGGGCGTCGCGCGCGTCGCCGCCGAATGCCGCGAGGCCGGGGTGCGGCGCGAGCCTGCCCGGATCGCGTGCCAGCGCGCGCACGTGGTCGCCGCGCGCGAGCAGCCGCTCCTGCACGAGACGGCCGGTGCGGCCGGTTGCGCCGAAGAGTGCGATCACCATCGTGGGGCTCCGTGCGTCATGCCGACTTGCGGCGGTTCTGTTCGAGCAGTTCCTTCGCGTGCGCGCGCGTCTTCGCCGTGACCTCGGCGCCACCCAGCATGCGCGCGATCTCCTCCTGTCGCCCGGCGCGGTCGAGCTCGGCGACGACGCTGGTCGCGCGCGCGCCGTCGCCGTCCTTGCTCACCCGGTAGTGCGCGTCGGCGCAGGTGGCCACCTGCGGCAGGTGGGTGACGCAGAGCACCTGCCGGCGCGTGCCGAGCGCCTGCAGCAGGCGGCCCACCGTGACCGCCACCGCGCCGCCGATGCCGGCATCGACCTCGTCGAAGACCAGCGTCGGGACGTGGCCGACCTCGCTCGTCACCACCTGGATCGCGAGCGCGATGCGCGACAGCTCGCCGCCGGACGCGACGCGCGCGAGCGGACCGAGCGGCTGGCCGGGATGGCTCGCGACGCGGAACTCGACCTGCTCGAGACCATACGACGCCGGTTCCTTGACCGGCACGAGGCCGATCTCGAAGCGGCCGCCGGCCATCGCGAGCTCCTGCATCGCCGCGGTCACGCGATGCGAGAGCTCGTTCGCGGCGAAGCGGCGCTTCTTCGACAGTTCGCCCGCGAGTGCGCGATAGCTCGCCTCGGCCCGGGCCGCGGCGCGCGCGAGCGCCTCGGCGTCGGCGGATTCGGCGAGCGCCGCGAGACGCGCCTCGGTCTCGGCGCGCAGCGCGGGCAGGGCCTCGGGACGCACGCGGTGCTTGCGCGCGACATCGTGCAGCGTCGCGAGGCGCGCCTCGACGCGCGCGAGCTCGGCGGGATCGAGGTCGAGCCGCCGCCGGTAGTCGCGCAGCGCGCGCGCGGCCTCGGCGAGCTCGATGCCGGCCGGCTCCAGCAGCGCGACGATCTCGGCGAGCGCGGGGTCGTGGCGGGCGAGCGCCGACAGCCGCTGGGCGAACTGCGCGAGCCGCACCGTCAGCGCGTCGTCGCCGTCGGCCAGCAGGCTCTCGCCGGCGGTCGCGGCCTCGAGCAGCGCGCTCGCGTTGCCGAGGCGCGACTGCGCGGTGGAGAGCTCGGCCCACTCGCCGTCGCGCCATCGCCAGCGCGGCGAGCTCGCGTTGCCGTGCGGCGAGGTATTCGCGCTCGGCCGAAGAGGCTTCGGCGGCGTTCGCCGCCGCATCGCGATGCTCGACCGCGGCGCGCCACGTGCGCCACTCCGCGGCAACTTCCCGCGCGAGCGCGACGAAGCCGCCGAACGCGTCGAGCAGCGAGCGCTGTTCCTCGGCGTGCTCGAGCGACTGGTGCGCGTGCTGGCCGTGCAGGTCGACCAGCTGCTCGCCCAGCGCGCCGAGCTGCGCCAGCGTCACCGGGTGGCCGTTGACGAAGGCCCGCGAGCGGCCCTGCGCATCGAGCACGCGACGCACCAGCACCTCGCCGTCCTCGTCGGCAAGCGCGTTCTCGGCGAGCCAGGCACGCGCGTGCGGCGCGTCGGCGACGTCGAACGCGGCCGCGAGCTCCGCCCGTTCGGCGCCGGGCCGGATCTGCCGCACTTCGAAGCGGTCGCCGAGCAGGAGCCCGAGCGCGTCGAGGAGGATCGACTTGCCCGCACCGGTTTCGCCGGTGAGCACGGCAAACCCGGGATCGAGCTCGAGGTCGAGCGCGTCGACGAGCACGAAGTTGCGGATCGACAGGTGGCGGAGCATCGGGCGTCGGGTGGCGGGCGCCAGGGTGCCTGCCGGCGCTAGGCGGGGAAGGGTCCTCGCCGCGCAGCCGGTCCGGCGTCTCGCTCCAGTGGAGCTTCTTGCGCAGCATCGCGAAGTGGTCGTGGTCTTCGGGGTGCAGCAAGCGCGCGGTGTAGTCGGCGCGGCGCACGGTCACGCTCTCGCCTTCCGACAGCGGAAAGCGCGCCTGCCCGTCGCAGTGCGCGGCGGCATCGCGGCCGCGCACGACGGTGATGGTGAGCCGCGACGAGTCCGCGACGGCGATCGGCCGGTGCGTGAGCCCGTGCGGGGCCACCGGCACCAGTGCGAAGGCCGGCACCGACGGGTCGAGGATCGGACCGCCCGCGGAGAGGGCGTAGGCCGTCGATCCCGTGGGCGTGGCGACGATCATGCCGTCGGCCCGCATCGCGAACGCGAAGCGGTCGTCGATCTCGACCGCGCACTCGATCATCGTGCCGAGCGATCCGCGATTGACGACGACGTCGTTCAGCGCGAGCGCCGCCTGCCGCTCGCCGTCGAAGCGGCACACGGTTGCGTCGAGCAGCGTGCGGCGTTCCTCGACGAAGCGTCCCCCGAGCATGGCCTCGAGCGTGGGCTCCATGCGGGCGAGGGGAATGTCGGTGAGAAAGCCGAGTCGCCCCTGGTTGATGCCGATCAGCGGGACGTCGTGGGGCGCGAGGCGCCGTGCGATCGACAGCATGGTGCCGTCGCCGCCCAGCACGATGACGAGATCGGCATTCGCGCCGATCTCGTCGGCGGCCGCGGTGGGGTGCCCTGCGGCACCGGTCGTGCGTGCCGTCTCCTCCTCGAGCACCACCGCGTGGCCGCGGGCGGCGAGGAAGCGGGCCAGGCGCACGAGGGTCTCCGCGGCGGCGCCCGCGTGACGGCCGACCAGCGCGATGCGTGGGAACCTGACGGAGGTCGCCGACATGGCAAGGATTAAACCACACCGACGCTGGGCGGCCGCCATCGGTCCGGCGGCGGAGGCCCTGGTGTTCCACGGACCGCCACGCGACCCCCGGCTCCGCTAGAATCGGCCGGCCATGCTGGATGCCCGTGCCCAACACCTGCTGAAGACGCTGGTCGAGCGCTACATCGTCGAGGGGGAGCCGGTCGGCTCCCGAGCGCTGTCGAAGTACTCCGGTCTCGACCTGTCGGCCGCGACCGTGCGCAACGTGATGGCCGACCTGGAGGAGCTGGGCTACATCGCGAGCCCGCACACCTCGTCCGGGCGGGTGCCGACGCCCAAGGGCTACCGCTTTTTCGTCGACAGCCTGATGGTGCTGCGGCCGCTCGAGCAGATCGAGGTGAGCCGCCTCGAGGGCGAGCTCGTCGCCGAGCGACCCGCGGAGCTCGCCACGGCCGCGGCAAACCTGCTCTCGCAGCTCACTCACTTCGCGGGGGTAGTCGCCGTGCCGAAGCGGCGCGAAGCGACGTTTCGCCATCTCGAGTTCCTGCGCCTGTCCGACCATCGCGTGCTGCTCATCATCGTCACGCCCGAGGGCGACGTGCAGAACCGGGTGCTGCACACCGAGCGCAAGTTCTCGCAGGTGGAGCTCGCGGAGGCGACCAACTTCCTCAATCAGCACTTCGCCGGCGTCCCGTTCGCACGACATCCGTGCGCGGCTCGCCGCCGAGCTCCGCGAGCTCTCCGCGGACATCGCGACGCTGATGACCGTCGCGGTCGACGCCGGTGCCGGCGCGCTCGCGGACGGCGACGCGGTGGTCCTCGCCGGCGAGCGCAACCTGCTGTCCGGCGACTTCGGGTCCAACATGGAGCGGCTGAAGCGGCTGTTCGAGGTGTTCGAGCAGAAGACCTCGCTCGTGCACCTGCTCGACATCTCGCAGCAGGCGCACGGCGTGCAGATCTACATCGGCGGCGAGTCGGGCATCGTGCCTCTCGACGAGATGAGCGTGGTCACCGCGCCGTACGCGGTCGACGGGCAGGTGATCGGCACGCTGGGCGTGATCGGTCCCACGCGCATGGCCTACGAGCGGGTGATCCCGATCGTCGACATCACCGCGAAGCTGCTCTCGAACGCGCTCACGCACAAGCTCTCCGACTGAGCGGGCCCTCCGCCCCCATGGCCTTCACCCCCGAAACCACGTTCCGCCACGACCGCGCGCCGAAGGTCGGCGTGCTGCTCGTCAACCTCGGCACGCCGGAGCAGCCCACTCCCGCCGCGGTGCGCCGCTATCTCGCCGAATTCCTGTCCGATCCGCGCGTGGTCGAGATCCCCGCCCTGGCGTGGCTGCCGATCCTGCACGGCGTGATCCTGCGCGTGCGGCCGGCGAAGTCCGCGGCGAAGTACCGGCAGATCTGGACCAAGGACGGCTCGCCCCTCGCCGTGCACTCGGCACGCCAGCGCTCGTACGCTGCAGGGCTATCTCGGCGAGCGGCTGAAGCGCGCGGGGCTGCCGGCGGACCTCTGTCCGGTCGAGCTCGGCATGCGCTACGGCAACCCGTCCATCGCGAACGCGATCGATGCGCTGCGCAATGCGGACTGCGAGCGCATCCTCGTGCTGCCGCTCTACCCGCAGTACGCGGGCAGCACCACGGCGACGGCGTTCGACAAGGTCGCCGCGCACGTCGCGACGCTGCGCCGCGTGCCGGCGCTGCGCTTCGCCGCGCCCTTTCACGACGACACCGGCTACATCCGGGCGCTCGCGCAGAGCATCAACGACTACTGGGTCAAGCACGGCCGGCCCGACCGGTTGGTGATGTCGTTCCACGGCGTCCCGCGCCGTACCCTCGACCAGGGCGATCCCTATCACTGCCAGTGCCACGCGACCGGGCGCCTCCTCGCCGGGGAGCTGGGGCTCGACCGCAAGCAGTGGGTGCTGACGTTCCAGTCGCGGTTCGGCAAGGCGGAGTGGCTCAAGCCCTACACGGCGGAGACCCTTGCGGCGCTGGGCAAGGAGGGTGTGCGCCGGGTCGACGTCGCGTGCCCCGGCTTCGTCGCCGACTGCCTGGAGACGCTGGAGGAAATCGGCATGGAGGGGCGTGACACGTTCCTCGCGGCCGGCGGCAAGGACTACCACGCAATTCCCTGCCTGAACGAGCATCCCGCCTGGCTCGCCGCCCTCACCGACATCGCCTGGCGGGAGCTGTCGGGCTGGCTCGCGCCGCCCCCCGACGCCGCGGCCCGGGAGCAGACGCTGCTGCGGGCGAAGGCGCTCGGCGCACCGCGGTAGCGCGGCGGCCGTTGTCCCCGGGCCCGCTGGAATCGGCAGCGGACCCCGTCGGGGGCTTGAAAATGTCCCTGCCTCCCCCAAGGTGAGTCGGGTCTTGCCGTACCTGTTCCACGACTACCGAAACCCGAGATGCAGCGACCCGACTCCCCGCCCGAGACACCTACGGTGCCTCCCGTCCCCGAAGTCCCCGTTCCCGCGCCGGAGCGAATGGCCGACCGCGTCCCCGAGGCCCCGCCCGCCGACCCCGCGCCCGACGTCGACGCGCTGCTGCGCAAGGCCGAAGAGGAGGTGGCCGGGCTCAAGGACGCGTGGCTGCGCGCCCGTGCCGAACTCGAGAACGTGCGCAAGATCGCCGCGGCCGACGTGGCCAAGGCGCACCGTTATGCCGCGGAGAAGTTCGCCGGCGACCTGCTCCCCGTGAAGGATGCGCTGGAGCAGACGCTGGCCGCGGCGAGCGCCTCGCCGGAGCAGCTTCGCGCCGGCGTCGAGCTCACGCTGAAGGAGCTGCGCTCGGCGTTCGAGCGTGCGCAGGTCGCCGAGGTGGACCCGACCGGGCAGAAGTTCGATCCGCACCGCCACCAGGCGATGCAGATGGTCGATGCCGACCTGCCGCCGAACACCGTCGTCCAGGTGTTCCAGAAGGGCTACGTGCTGCACGACCGCGTGCTGCGGCCTGCGATGGTCGCCGTGGCGAAGGGCGCCGGCTGACGGCCGCCGCCGCGCCTTGAGTCCGGTCCGTACCAACCCCATTTCCCAGAACAACACTCATCCTGCCCGCGGAGGCACCACACCCATGGCCAAGATCATCGGCATCGACCTCGGCACGACCAACAGCTGCGTGGCCATCATGGAGGCCGGCCAGCCCAAGGTCATCGAGAACTCGGAGGGCGCACGCACGACGCCCTCGATCGTCGCCTACCAGGAAGACGGCGAGATCCTCGTCGGCGCGCCGGCGAAGCGCCAGGCCGTCACCAATCCCCGCAACACGCTCTACGCGGTCAAGCGCCTGATCGGCCGGCGCTTCGAGGAAAAGGAGGTGCAGAAGGACATCGCGCTGATGCCCTACTCGATCGTGCGCGCCGACAACGGCGACGCCTGGGTCGAGGTGCGCGGCAAGAAGATCGCGCCGCCGCAGGTCTCCGCCGAAGTGCTGCGCAAGATGAAGAAGACCGCCGAGGACTACCTCGGCGAGGAAGTCACCGAGGCGGTGATCACCGTCCCCGCGTACTTCAACGACTCGCAGCGCCAGGCGACCAAGGACGCGGGCCGCATCGCGGGCCTCGAGGTCAAGCGCATCATCAACGAGCCGACCGCGGCCGCGCTCGCGTTCGGGCTCGACAAGAAGGGCGAGAAGGGCGACCGCAAGATCGCCGTCTACGACCTCGGCGGCGGCACGTTCGACATCTCGATCATCGAGATCGCCGACGTCGACGGCGAGAAGCAGTTCGAGGTGCTCTCCACCAACGGCGACACCTTCCTCGGCGGCGAGGACTTCGACCAGCGCGTGATCGACTACATCGTCGGCGAGTTCCGCAAGGAGCAGGGCGTCGACCTCAAGAACGACGTGCTCGCGCTGCAGCGCCTCAAGGACGCGGCCGAGAAGGCCAAGATCGAGCTCTCGTCGACGCAGCAGACCGAGATCAACCTGCCCTACATCACCGCCGACGCTTCGGGGCCGAAGCACCTGTCGCTGAAGATCACGCGGGCGAAGTTCGAGAGCCTGGTCGAGGAGCTGATCGCGAAGACCATCGAGCCCTGCCGCATCGCGGTCAAGGACGCTGGCGTGTCGCTCGGGGACATCGACGACGTGATCCTCGTCGGCGGCATGACCCGCATGCCGAAGGTGCAGGAGCAGGTGAAGTCCTTCTTCGGCAAGGAGCCGCGCAAGGACGTCAATCCCGACGAGGCCGTCGCGGTCGGCGCGGCGATCCAGGGCTCGGTGCTCGCCGGCGAGCGCAAGGACGTGCTGCTGCTCGACGTGACGCCGCTGTCGCTCGGCATCGAGACGCTCGGCGGCGTGATGACCAAGCTGATCCAGAAGAACACGACGATCCCGACCAAGGCGCAGCAGGTGTTCTCGACCGCCGACGACAACCAGTCGGCGGTGACGATCCACGTGCTGCAGGGCGAGCGCGAGATATCGGCGGGCAACAAGAGCCTCGGCCAGTTCAACCTCGAGGGCATCCCGCCGAGCCCGCGCGGCATGCCGCAGATCGAGGTGACGTTCGACATCGACGCCAACGGCATCCTGCACGTCAACGCGAAGGACAAGGCGACGGGCAAGGAGAACAAGATCACGATCAAGGCCAACTCCGGGCTGTCCGAGACCGAGATCGACCGCATGGTCAAGGACGCGGAGGTGAACAAGGCCGAGGACCACCGCCGCTTCGAGCTCGCGCAGGCGCGCAACAGCCTCGACGCGCTGATGCACGGCGTGAAGAAGTCGCTCGCCGAGTTCGGCGACAAGGTCGGCGCCGACGAGAAGGCGAAGATCGAGTCCGAGATCAAGTCGGCCGAGGAGCTCCTGAAGCAGCCGGATGCCTCGAAGGAGGCGCTCGACGCCAAGGGCGAGTCGCTGCAGGCGGCGGCGCAGAAGCTGGGCGAGGCGATCTACGCGAAGACGCAGGGACCGCAGGACGGCGCGGGCGGTGGCGGTGAGCCCGGCGCGTCGGCCGGTGCGGGCGGCGCGGCGGGCGGGAAGCGCGACGAGAAGGTGGTCGACGCCGAGTTCACCGAGGTGAAGGACCGCAAGTAGCGGCAGCAGGCGACGTCCGGCCGCCGCAGGCGCGGCGGTCCGTGGCGACGGGTCAAGGGCCGGACCGGAGCGAGCGCTGACGACCAGCGCCGCCCGGCCCGGCCGTTTGTCGTGGGGCGTCGAGGGAAGGCAAGAGAGCGACCGATGGCACAGAAGCGCGACTACTACACGGTGCTGGGCGTGAACCGCGACGCTTCCGAGGAGGACATCAAGAAGTCCTACCGCAAGCTGGCGATGAAGCACCACCCGGATCGCAACTCGGGGGACAAGAGCTCGGAGGACAGGTTCAAGGAGGCGAAGGAGGCCTACGAGGTCCTCTCCGACGCCCGCAAGCGCGCCGCGTACGACCAGTTCGGGCACGCGGGCGTCGACCCGTCCGCCGGCTTCGGCGGCGGACGCGGGCCCTTCGGCCCGGGCGGGCCGGAGGGTTTCGGCGGTTTCGCCGACGCGTTCGGCGACATCTTCGGCGAGATCTTCGGCCAACAGGCCTCGCGCGGGCGCGGCTCGGGGATGTTCCGCGGCGCCGACCTCCGCTACAACCTCGAGCTCTCGCTCGAGGAGGTGGCGCGCGGCACGGAGGCCAAGATCCGCATCCCGACTTTCGAGGCCTGCGCGACCTGCCACGGCAGCGGCGCCAAGCCCGGCACGCAGCCGAAGCCCTGCACCACGTGCGGCGGGCGCGGCGAGGTGCGCGTGTCGCAGGGGTTCTTCTCGATCCAGCAGACCTGCCCGACCTGTCACGGCAGCGGCAAGATGGTCACCGATCCGTGCGCCGCGTGCGGCGGCGAGGGACGCACGCGCAAGCACAAGACGCTCTCGGTGAAGATCCCGGCGGGCGTCGACCACGAGGACCGCATTCGCCTCGCCGGCGAGGGCGAGGCCGGCGTCAACGGCGGGCCTCCCGGCGACCTCTACGTCGTCGTGCAGCTGAAGCCGCACCCGGTCTTCCAGCGCGAAGGCGCCGACCTGCACTGCGAGATGCCGGTCGGCTTCGCCACGGCGGCGCTCGGCGGCGAGATCGAGATCACCACGCTCGACGGCCAGGCCAAGATCAAGATCCCGGCAGAGACGCAGACCGGGCAGGTGTTCCGCCTGCGCAACAAGGGCATCCGACCGGTGCGCGGCTCGGTGACCGGCGACCTGTACTGCCACGTCGCGGTCGAGACGCCGGTCAACCTGACGGCGCGGCAGAAGGAACTGCTGCGCGAATTCGAGGCGATCAACGAGAAGAACCCGGAGTCGCACACGCCCCGGGCGAAGAGCTTCTTCGACCGCGTGCGGGACTTCTTCGGATCCTGACGTGCGTGCGGCGTCCCCGCGCGTCCGGGCGCCGGCGCGATGAGCGGTTGCGAGCCGTTCGACGCGATCGTCGTCGGCGCCGGTGCCGCCGGCATGATGTGCGCCGGCGTGGCCGGACAGCGTGGCCGCAGCGTGCTGCTGGTCGAGCACCACGCGGCGATCGGCGAGAAGATCCGCATCTCCGGCGGCGGCCGCTGCAACTTCACCAACCTCCACGCCGGGCCCGCGAACTATCTCTCGCAGAACCCGGACTTCTGCCGCTCGCCGCTGGCGCGCTACACGCCGCGCGACTTTCTCGCGCTGGTCGAGCGCTACGGCATTGCCTGGCACGAGAAGAAGCTCGGCCAGCTCTTCTGCGACGGCTCGTCGCTGCAGATCGTCGACCTGCTGAAGGCGGAGTGCGACCGCGGCCGCGTGACCTGGTGGCATCCGTGCGCGGTCGCAGGCGTGGTGCGGGAGGGTGGCGCGTTCACCGTCACGACGTCGCGCGGTACGGCGCGCGCACGCTCGCTCGTCGTCGCCACCGGCGGGCTCACCGTGCCGAAGATCGGCGCGACGCCGCTCGGCTATCGCATCGCCGACCAGTTCGGGCTGCCGGTCGTCGCGCCGCGCCCGGCGCTCGTGCCGCTGGCGTTCCCACCCGATCTGCTGGCGCGCTTCGGCGACCTCTCCGGGCTGTCGGTCGACGCCGAGATCTCGTGCAACGGCGGGCGCTTCCGCGAGCATCTGCTGTTCACGCATCGCGGCCTCTCGGGGCCGGCGATCCTGCAGATCTCGTCGTACTGGGACGGTCGCGCGCCGCTGTCGATCGATCTCCTGCCCGGCAGGGACGTCCACGCCTGGCTCGAGGACGAGCGCGCGAGCCACGCGCGCCTCGACAACGTGCTTGCCCGCGCACTGCCGCGGCGCTTCGCACACGCCTGGTGCGAGGCGAACGACGTCGCGCGACCGTTGCGCGAGCTCTGCGACGTGCGCCTCGCGGAGATCGCGCGCGCCCTGTCCGGCTGGGAGGTGCGGCCGTCCGGCACGCTCGGTTGGAACAAGGCGGAGGTCACGCTGGGGGGTGTCGACACGCGCGCGCTGTCGTCGCAGACGATGGCCGCCCGCGACGTGCCCGGCCTCCACTTCGTCGGCGAGGTCGTCGACGTGACCGGATGGCTCGGCGGCTACAACTTCCAGTGGGCCTGGGCGTCCGCGCAGGCGGCTGCGCGGCACCTCTGAGCGAGGTGGCCGAAGGCCAGGCCCGAAGGGTTCGTCGCCGAGCGAGGAGGCGCGGCCGACGCGGGCAGATATGCCCGGCGGGGCGGTGCACGGAGGACGCTGTGAAGCAGGCGGTCGATCAGCCGCGCCGGCGCAGCACGTCGACGCGCATCGGCTGGTCGAACGTCGCCGTGCCGTCGGCCGCGAGGTGGGGCAGGAAGCGCTCGCGCACCTTCGCGTACGTCTCGTCCGACAGCCGGTGCTCGCTGTGCGTCGCGCGGATCAGCCGCTCGTCGAATTCGGCGAAGCCTGCAAAGCGCCGCTTGGCCCGCCAGAAGCGCTCGGCGGCGAGTTCGAAGCGGCCCGACCCGACTGCGCGCACCAGCGCGGCGAACGCCGCTTCGCGCACGGCACGCTCGTCGTGGAACAGCGCGACGACCGCATTGAAATCGCCGGCATAGATCGGTTCGGAAAAATATGCGAACCCGCCGGGGGCGAGCACCCGGGCGATCTCCGCGAGTGCCGCGTCCATCCTCGCGACCGGCACGTGGTGCAGCGACTTCAGCATCAGCACCACGTCGACGCTTGCGTCGGGCAGCGGGATCGCGTCGGCGCCGCCGGCCGCGAACTCGACGTTCCCCGGCTTCTCGCCGGCCAGGTTCTTCTCGTGCTGGACGGTGTCGACCTCCATCGCGGTGACGCGCGACGCAGGGAAGCGTGCGGCGAGCGCGCGCGTGAACTCCGCGCGGCCGCAGCCGAGCTCGAGGATTCGCGCCGTGGCGAGCGGGAGCAACAGGGCGGCGAGCTCGATCTCGCGCGAGATCGGCCCGGGATCCGCGTCGGCGAGCCGCATCGCGGGGATTGCGATCGGGGCAGTCATGGCACCCATTATCCGGTGCGCGGCCGCGCCGCGTCCATCCGCTGTGCGGCGCCGGGGATCGCGCCGGCACGCGTTGCGCTAGCATGCGGGTCCTTCCCATTGCGCCGGAGCTCTTCCGATGGTTCGCCTCACCCTCCTCGCCGCGTTGGCGGCGTGTGCCGCGCTGCCCGCGTTCGCCCAGGTCAGGATCGGCCTGATGGTCTCGGCCACCGGCCCGACGTCCGCGATCGGCATCCCGCAGAAGAACACCGGCGACCTGCTGCCGCGACGGATCGGCGCGACGACGATCGAGTACGTGCAGCTCGACGACGGCGGCGACACGACGCGCGCCGTGCAGAACGCGAAGCGGCTCGTGCAGCAGGACAACGTCGACGCGCTGATCGGCCCGTCGACGACGCCGAACGCGCTGGCGATCCTCGACGTGATCGCCGAGACCGGCGTGCCGATGATGGCGACCGTCGGTACCTCCGCGGTGGTCGAGCCGCTCGACGCGAAGAAGCGCTGGGTGTTCAAGACCACGCAGAACGACGACCTGATCGCCGCGGCGCTGATCAGGCACATGCGGAAGGCCGGCGTGAAGAGCGTCGGGTTCGTGGGCTTCAACGACCCCTACGGCGAGAACTGGCTCAAGGTGTTCGGCGGGCTCGCCGAGAAGGCGGGGCTCACGGTCGCGCCGGTCGAGCGCTACAACCGCACCGACCAGAGCGTCGCCGGCCAGACGCTGAAGCTCATCGCCGCGAAGCCGGACGCGGTGCTCGTGGCCGGCGTGGGCGGCCCCGGCGTGCTGCCGCAGATCACGCTGCGCGACCAGGGCTACAAGGGCACGATCTACCAGACGCACGGTGTTGCCACCGACGACTTCATCCGCCTCGGCAAGGACAAGGTCGAGGGCACGGTGCTCGCCGCCGGTCCGATGCTGGTGATCGACGAGATCGCCGAAGCGAACCCGATCCGCAAGGTCGCGCTGAACTACATCAGCGCCTACGAGAAGCAGTTCGGCCAGAAACCCGCGACGTTCGGCGCGAACACCTGGGACTCGTGGCTGATCCTCGAGCGCGCGCTGCCTGCGGCGCTGGCCAAGGCGAAGCCGGGCACGCCGGCCTTCCGCGCGGCACTGCGCGACGCGATCGAGCAGGAGCGCGAGATCGTCGGCTGCCAGGGCGTGTTCAACATGAGCGCGACCAACCACAACGGCATGGACGAGCGCGCGCGCGTGCTCGTCACCGTGAAGGACGGCCGCTTCCGCCTGCTGCCGGAGTGACGCCCCGGCGCGAATGTGCCCGGGCGTCATCCCCGCGCAAGCGGGGACCCAGCGTCGTTGCGTGCGCCAAGGCGAAGGCGCCGCGACTTCCCTTACCCATGCGCGTCATCGGCATCCTGCTCGCGGCCGGTCGCGGCGAGCGCTTCGGCGGCCGCAAGCTCGTCGCGCCGCTGCCCGCCGGTCCGAACGCCGGCGTGCCGGTGGGCGTCGCCGCCTGCCGCAACCTGCACGCGGCGGTCGACGAGGTCATCGCGGTGGTGCGGCCGGGCGACGCGGCGCTCGTCGCCGCGTTCGCCGGCGACGGCGCACGCATCGTTGTCGCCGCCAAGGCGGACGACGGCATGGGTGCGAGCCTCGCCGCGGGCATCGCGGCCGCGGACGAAGCGGGCGGCTTCGTCGTGGCGCTGGCCGACATGCCGTGGGTCGCGCCGGCGACGATCCGCATGGTCGTCGAGGCGCTGCGGCGCGGGGCGTCGATCGCGGCACCGCGGCATCGAGGCAGGCGCGGGCATCCGGTCGGATTCGCGGCGGCGCATCGCGACGAGCTCCTGGCGCTCACGGGCGACACCGGCGCGCGCGCGATCGTCGAGGCGCACGCGTCGTTGGTCACGTGCGTCGACGTCGACGATGCGGGCGTCCTTGCCGACGTCGACGTCCCGGGAGATCTGCGCTGACCGGCCGCGATGTCCGCGGGCGGCGCGCTTCGTGCCGTGCGGCGTCTAGGCTGCGCCGTTCCAGAGGTCCGCCTGCGGAGCGGCGGCAGTCTGCTCGGCTTCGGTGGTGCGCCACCAGTTGCGCAGCTCCGGCTCTTCGAGCGGGCGCGCGATCAGGAAGCCCTGCGCCTCCTCGCAGCCGTGGCGCTTCAGGTAGTCGAGCTGCGCCGCGGTCTCCACGCCCTCCGCGATCACCCTCAAGCCCAACGAGTGCGAGAGCGCGATGATCGCCTGCGTGATGGCCTCGTCGTTGCGGTTCTGCTCGAGGCCGCGCACGAAGCGCTGGTCGATCTTGACGCCCTGGATCGGCAGCCGCGCGAGGTACGAGAGCGACGAGTAGCCGGTGCCGAAGTCGTCGACGGTGATCGACACGCCCATCTGCTTCAGCTTGACGAGCGTCGCCACCGCGCGCTCCGGGTGCGTGATGATCACGCTCTCGGTGATCTCGAGGTCGAGGTAGTGCGCGGGCAGCGCGGTGGACTCGAGCGCTTCCGCGACGATCGCGAGCCAGCTCTCGTGCTGCAGCTGCTGCACGGAGAGGTTGACGGAGAGGCGCAGCATCATGCCCTGGCGGTGCCACTGCGCGACCTGGCGGCAGGCGTCGCGCAGCACGCGCGCGCCCAGCGCCTGGATCATCCCGGATTCCTCGGCGATGGGGATGAACTCCGACGGCGAGACGATGCCGCGCTGCGGGTCGCGCCAGCGCACGAGCGCCTCGACGCCGCAGGCGCGGCCGCTGCGCAAGTCGATCTGCGGCTGGTAGACGAGGAAGAACTCGTCGTCCATCAGGCCGCGGCGCATGTCGGTCTCGAGCTGCAGCCGCTGCTGCACCCGCGCGTTCATGTCGGCGGTGTAGAAGCGGTAGCCGTTGCGGCCGGCCTCCTTCGCCGCGTACATCGCGGTGTCGGCCTGCTTGATCAGCGTCACCGGATCCACCGCGTCGAGCGGATAGACCGAGACGCCGATCGAGCAGGTGAGAGTCGGCGTCTGGTCGGCGAGGCGGAACGGCGCCTGGAACGACTCGCGCACGCGCTGCAGCACCGTCATCACCTCGAAGGTCGCGTGCGCCGGGTCGAGGCCCGGCAGGATCACCACGAACTCGTCGCCGCCGAGGCGCGCCACCGTGTCGCTCTCGCGCACCGCGCCGGTCAGGCGCTGCGCGATCGCCTGCAGCAGCTGGTCGCCGGCATCGTGGCCGAGCGTGTCGTTGATGCGCTTGAAGTGGTCGAAGTCGAGGAACAGGCACGCGACCTGCAGGCCGCTGCGCTGCGCCTGCGCGAAGATCTGCTTCAAACGCTGGTTGAGGAGGCTGCGGTTCGGCAGTCCGGTCAGGATGTCGTGCTGCGCCAGCTTGTAGGCGTGCGCGGTCGCGACCTCGAGCTCCTTGGTGCGCTGCGCGACCTTGTCCTCGAGCGTGCGCTGGTAGTTCGCGACCTCGCCCTGCGACTCGGCGAGCCGCTGCGTCATGTGGTTGAACGTGTGGGTCAGGATGCCGAGCTCGTCGGAGGAGGAGGGCGGCACGTAGACGTCGAGGCGGCCCGCGCCGACGGCCCGGGCGGCGCGCATCAGCCGCCGCATCGGCGCCACCAGCCTGCGGGTGAGGAGCAGCGACGCGATCACCGCGACCACGGTCAGCAGCAGCACGACGGTGAGCGTGCCGAGCGCCTGTGCCAGCATCGCGTCGCGCTGCCGCCCGTACGACATGCCGAGGCGCACGTAGCCGATCGGCCCCGATTCGATGCCGGCCGGCCGTGCGGCGCCCTCGGCCGCGGCGTCGCCGATTGCCCGTGCCGTGCCGGTGGGGGCTGCGCCGATGGGTGCGATCAGCTCCAGGAAGCGGCGGCCGCCGATCACGGGGGCGAGCTCGCGCGTCTCTCCCGCCTGCAGGGCAGCGACGCCGGCGGGCAGCGGCGGGATCTGTGCGCCGACGGGCGCGGCGCCGAAGCGTCGCTCGGCGATCGGCTTCATCCGCGGATCGAGCACGATCGCGTACGCGACGTCCGGATCGCTGGCGAGCCCCGCCAGCGCCTGCTCGACCGACGCACGGTCGGACGTGTAGACGCCGAACTCCGTGAGGTCGGCGAGCACCGCGAGCACCGTCTGCGCGCGCTGCTTCAATTCGCGGCTCTCGCCCTCCCACTGCTGCCACAGGTAGTAGCCGGACAGCACGAGCGCGGTGAGCGCGGTCAGGCCGACGGTGAGCAGGTTCAGCTTGGCGAGCAGGCCCGAGCGCATCGGCGGCAGGTCGATCGGCGACATCGACTCCGACTGCAGCGGATGCAGGTGCCGCTTGAAGCGGCGCATGCCGCGGCGCAGCTGCGAGTCGGCGGCGATCTCGATCGGCCCGGTTCCGGCGCGCGCACGATCATTCATGGCGCACGTCCACGGTGCGGAGCAGCGCAGCGTCCCAGGCGACGCCGAAGTGCGCGGCGCTCTTCATGTTCACCGTCACGCGGGGACGCGGCGACGGCAGGGGCGCCTCCGCGAAGCCCGCCTCGCGCGCGGCGAGCCGTGCGCACGCCGCGCCGACCTCGCGGTAGTCCCAGTCGATCGCGTAGAGGGCGCCCATCTGCACCCACGCGTCGTTCGGCCCGGCGAGCGGGATCCGCTTGCGGAACGAGAACAGCAGGACGCCCCGTGACGACTCGCGCGTGAACACGGTGGCGTCGGGGAACGCGACCAGCGCCTCGGCGCGTCCGGCGATCGATTCGAGCGCCGCCGGCAGTGCCGCCGGCGTGGGCACCGGCCGCAGCAGCGTCTTGTAGCCCGTGGCGTGGAATGCGGCCGCGAGCGCCTCGGCGCGGCGCGCGTTGCGCGACGGGTCGAACAGGAACGCGACCGTGCGCACGTTCGGCAGGAGCCGCGCGAGCCACGCGGCCTGTTCGCCGGCGGGCACCTCGGACGCTACGGACGGCATGCCCGCACGCAGCGCGTCCGCGCCGGCGAGGCAGTGCACGACGTGCGCCGCGGCCGGCAGCTTCATCGCGAAGTCGCTCGCCACAGGTCCCAGCGCGACCACGACGGTGCCGCGCTCCGCGGCGAGGCGCGACGCCGCGCCCGTGTCGCTCGCGTCGGCGGGAATCGTCATCACGTCGACCGGCATGGTCGCGCGCTCGCGCAGCGCGGCGAGCGTGGTTTCGATGCGGGGCGCGTCGCTGCCCTTGAGCACGACGATGCGTGCCGCCTGTGCGGGGAGCGCGACCACGAGCGCGAGCGCGGCGAGCGTCGCGTGGAACGGCGCAAGGGATGGCACGGCGCGGCGGCGCGGGTCGGGCACGTGGTGTGTACGGGGGGGCGGCGGACGGCAGGTGTCGCAGACGTACGGCATGCCGAAGCGCCGCGACGCCGGCATGCCGGCGCCGGGCGCACGAAGGATACACCGCGCGCCGACCGTGCCGGACGCCGCCGGTCCGCGCGACACCGTCGCTATGCGGTCACGACCGGGATCTTGCCGATCTTCGCCCGCCATTCGGCGGGGCCGGTCTTGTGGACGGCGTTGCCCTGCGCGTCGACGGCGACGGTCACCGGCATGTCCTTCACCTCGAACTCGTAGATCGCTTCCATGCCGAGGTCGGCGAAGGCGAGGACCTTCGAGGCTCCGGATCGACTTCGACACGAGGTAGGCCGCGCCACCCACCGCGATGCAGTAGACGGCCCGTGCTTGCTTGATCGACTTCGATGGCCGCGGGGCCCGCGCTCGCGACTTGCCGACCATGCCGATCAGCCCGGTCTTCGCGAGCATCGTCTCGACGAACCTGTCCATGCGCGAGGAGGTCGTCGGACCCGCCGGGCCGACCGCCTCGTCGCGCACCGCGTCCACCGGCCCCACGTAGTAGATGAAGCGGTTGGTGAAGTCCACCGGCAGCTTCTCGCCGCTTGCGCGATCATCTCGATCAGGCGCTTGTGCGCGGCATCGCGCCCGGTGAGGAGCTTGCCGGAGAGCAGCAGCCGTCTCGCCGGACTTCCACGAGGCGACGTCGGCCTTGGTGAGCGCGTCGAGGTTCGACGCGGCGGCTCGAGCCGAAGTCGAGTGCGAGCTTCGGCCAGTCGTCGAGCGACGGCGGGTCGAGGCGCGCGGGGCCGCTGCCGTCGAGCACGAAGTGCAGGTGGCGCGTCGCGGCGCAGTTCGGCAGCAGCGCCACCGGCTTCGAGGCGGCGTGCGTCGGCTAGTCGTTGACCTTGACGTCGAGCACCGTGGACAGGCCGCCCAGGCCCTGCGCACCGATGCCGAGCGCGTTGACCTTCTCGTAGAGCTCGAGGCGCAGCTCCTCGGCGCGGGTCTTCGGGCCGCGGGCGACGAGCTCGTGCATGTTGATCGGGTCCATCATGCCCCACTTGGCGATGCAGCATCGCCTTCTCGGGCGTGCCGCCGATGCCGAGCGACAGGATGCCGGGCGGGCACCAGTCGGCGCCCATCGTGGGCACGACCGAGAGCACCCAGTCGACGATGGAGTCCGACGGCGAGCAGCATCGCGAACTTGCGACTTGTTCTCCGAGCCGCCGCCCTTGGCGGCGACGATCACGTCCACCTTGTCGCCGGGCACCAGTTCGACGTGCACGACCGCCGGCGTGTTGTCGCCGGTGTTGACGCGCTTGCCGTCCGGGTCGGCGAGCACCGACGCGCGCAGCGGGTTGTCGCGGTCGGTGTAGGCGCGGCGCACGCCCTCGTCGACCATCTGCTGCAGCGTGAGCTTCGCGTCCCAGCGCACGTCCATGCCGACGCGGACGAAGGCGATGGCGATGCCGGTGTCCTGGCACATCGGCCGGTGGCCCTCGGCCGACATGCGCGAGTTGATGAGGATCTGCGCCATCGCGTCCTTCGCCGCCGGCGAGTCCTCGCGCTGGTAGGCCTCGTGCGAGCGCGCGGATGTAGTCGGCCGGGTGGTAGTAGCTGATGTACTGGAAGGCGTCGGCGACGCTCTGGATGAGGTCTTCCTGGCGGATCGTGGTCATCGCGATGATCCTCGTGTGCGCCCCCGGGGGGGCCTCAGTGTGCGCCGCCGGCCTTGGCCCCTCTTCCGTGCGGCATGATGCGGTCGCAGGCGGCGATCGCCATCGCCGAGAGCAGGAACGCGATGTGGATCGTGGTCTGCGCAGATGCAGCATCTTCTCGGTGTAGGTTGTCCGCGTTGATGAAGGTCTTCAGCAGGTGGATCGACGAGATGCCGATGATGGCGGTGGCGAGCTTCACCTTGAGCACGCGAGGCGTTGACGTGCGACAGCCACTCGGGCTGGTCGGGGTGGCCCTCGAGGTCGCATGCGCGAGACGAAGGTCTCGTAGCCGCCGACGATCACCATGATGAGCAGGTTGGAGATCATCACCACGTCGATCAGCGCCGAGCACCACCAGCATGATCACCGTCTCGTTGAACTGGGCGCTCTTCGCGATCGACGGCGACCCGTCCGATCTCGGGGGCGTACCGACGCGTCGACGATCAGGCGCCAGCGCCGTCCTGGTTGCCGAAGGCGGCCTCGACCAGGTGGACGAGCTCCACCCAGAAGTGGACAGACGTAGACGCCCTGCGCGATGATCAGTCCGAGGTAGAGCGGCAGCTGCAGCCACCGGCTCAGAAGATGAGGTGCGGCAGCGGCCGCATCCTC
Source organism: uncultured beta proteobacterium (assembly GCA_963765065.1). Taxonomy (GTDB): domain Bacteria; phylum Pseudomonadota; class Gammaproteobacteria; order Burkholderiales; family Casimicrobiaceae; genus VBCG01. The sequence continues at coordinate 1,265,241 of CAVXVH010000020.1, forward strand.
ACGTTGGCATTGGTGAGGGGATCGGTCATGACGGAATGGGCGCGGCGCAGACCGGCGAGGAAAACTCGCGCAGTCTAGCATTCGCGCACGCCCCGAGCCGGCCGGGGCCGCCGCTGCCGGAATCTCCTATTCTTCCAGTCGCGTAGCGGCCGGGGCGGCGCTTGGCGGACGGGGCGTGCCGCCGCCGACTTGCGCTGCGTCAAGTCGCTCGCGTTGCGGGAGGCGCGATACGGCGGTTAGACTCGGCCGTCCTGCACCCCTTCAAGCGCGCGGCCGCCGGACTGGCGCGGCGCGGAAATCCCGTCCGGAGGAAACGGCATGTCCAACACGATCGAATCGGTCCTGAACGAGACCCGCGTCTTCGAGCCCTCGCCCGAGTTCGTCGCGCAGGCGCACCTGACGCGCGACGACTACTACCGCCTGGTCGCCGAGTCCAACAAGGACTACGCGGGGTACTGGGCGCGGCTCGCCCGCGACCACCTGATCTGGACGAAGCCGTTCACGCAGACGCTCGACGAGTCGAACGCGCCGTTCTACAAGTGGTTCGCCGACGGGCAGCTGAACGCCTCCTACAACTGCCTCGACCGCCACGTCCTGACGATCCCGCACCGCACCGCGATCATCTTCGAGGCCGACGACGGCACGATCACCCGGGTCAGCTACCAGGCGCTCTACGAGCGCGTCTGCCAGTTCGCGAACGGACTGAAGAAGCTAGGCGCGAGGAAGGGCGACCGCGTCCTGATCTACCTGCCGATGTCGATCGAGGCGGTGGTGGCGATGCAGGCCTGCGCGCGCATCGGGGCGATCCACTCGGTGGTGTTCGGCGGCTTTTCGGCGAAGAGCGTCAACGAGCGCATCGCCGACGCGGGGGCGAGGCTCGTGATCACCGCGGACGGGCAGTACCGCGGCGGCAAGCAGATTGCGCTCAAGCCGGCGGTCGACGAGGCGATCGCGATGGGCGGCTGCGGCTCGGTCGAGGCGGTGGTCGTCTACCGCCGCACCGGCGCCAACGGCCTGGCCTGGGACGAGAAGCTCGACATCTGGTGGCACGACCTCGTCACCGGCCTGCCGCACGACTGCCCGGCGGAGCCGGTGGATGCCGAGCACCCGCTGTTCGTCCTCTACACGTCGGGCTCGACCGGCAAGCCGAAGGGCGTGCAGCACTCGACGGGCGGCTTCCTGCTCGGCGCGGTGTGCTCGATGAAGTGGACGTTCGACATCAAGGATTCCGACGTGTTCTGGTGCACGGCCGACGTCGGCTGGGTGACCGGCCACACCTACGTCGCCTACGGTCCGCTCGCGGTCGGCGCGACCCAGGTGATGTTCGAGGGTGTGCCGACCTACCCGTCGCCGACGCGCTTCTGGGAGATGATCCAGCGGCACAAGGTGTCGATCTTCTACACCGCACCGACCGCGATTCGCTCGCTGATCAAGCTCGGCGCCGACCTGCCGAAGCAGTTCGACCTGTCGAGCCTGCGCCTGCTGGGCTCGGTGGGCGAGCCGATCAATCCCGAGGCGTGGATGTGGTACTACACCCACGTCGGCGGCTCGCGGTGCCCGATCGTCGACACGTGGTGGCAGACCGAGACCGGCAGCCACATGATCTCGCCGATGCCCGGCGCAACGCCGCTGAAGCCGGGTTCCTGCACGTTCCCGCTGCCCGGCATCCAGGCGGCGATCGTCGACGAGACGGGCCACGACGTCGAGTGGGGGAAGGGCGGCTTCCTCGTGATCAAGAGGCCCTGGCCGTCGATGATCCGCACGATCTGGGGCGACCCCGATCGCTACCGCAAGTCCTACTATCCCGACGATCTCGGCGGCAAGCTCTACCTCGCCGGCGACGGCGCGAACCGCGACCTCGACGGGTACTTCTGGATCATGGGCCGCATCGACGACGTGCTGAACGTCTCCGGCCACCGCCTCGGCACGATGGAGATCGAGTCGGCGCTGGTCGCGAACCCGCACGTCGCCGAGGCGGCCGTCGTCGGGCGCCCGGACGACATGACCGGCGAGGCGGTGTGCGCGTTCGTGGTGCTGAAGCAGGCGCGCCCCGAGGGCGCGGAGGCGGAGAAGATCGCCAAGGAGCTGCGCGAGTGGGTGGCGAAGGAGATCGGCCCGATCGCCAAGCCGAAGGACATCCGCTTCGGCGACAACCTGCCCAAGACCCGTTCCGGCAAGATCATGCGGCGGCTGCTCCGCTCGCTCGCCAAGAACGAGGACATCGCGCAGGACACCTCGACGCTAGAGAACCCGCAGATCCTCGACCAGCTCAAGGAAGTGAAGTAGCGCGGCCTGCCCGCGGCGCGCGTTTGTGGTACAACGCGGCGGGACCCTGCGGCGGGTTCCGCCGCGCGCATTTCGGCTCCCACACGTGAACGACATCGGCACCACGCTCTTCGTCCTGCGGCTCGTCAAGCTGGTGCTCGAGATCGCGCTGCTCGCGCTCGTCGGGCAGGCGCTCGTCTGGGCGATGATTCGCGCCGTCGGGCAGCCGCCGGAGAACAACTTCTTCTACCGGACGCTGCAGGTCGTCACCTCGCCGTTCACGAAGCTGCTGCGGCTCGTTTCGCCGAAGTTCATCATCGACCGGCACATTCCCTGGGCGACGTTCGCGCTGCTCGCGGTCGCGTGGGTGTGGGTGACGTTCACGATCGCCAATACCTGCATCGGCGCCGGGATGTCGATCGCCGAGTGCCAGCAGGTGCGCTGAGGCGCGAGGCGATGGACACGCTGCGCCGCATCGGACTCGCGAGGATCGCCGGCTGGGCGCGGGTGTTCGGCGCCAACGCCTTCGCGGAGCGGCTGCTCGTGACCGCGCGGCGGGAGTTTCCCGACGACGTCCGCACGCTCACCGCACTCGGCTTCCTGTACGCGCAGCAGGATCGCCGTCGCGAGGCGCTCGCGCTGTTCGATCGCGCGGTCGTGCTCGCGCCGGACAACGCCGAGTATGCGTTCAACCGCGGCTTCCTGCTGCAGGAACTGAACGACCACGAGGCGGCGGTCGAGGCGTTCCGGCGCGCGATCGCCATCCATCCCGACCACGACCGCGCGCTCTACGGGCTCGGGTTGTCGCTGATCTCGCTGAAGCGCCTCGACGAGGCCGTCCCGGTGCTCGAACGCAACACGAAGCTGCAGCCGATGAGCCCCTACGGCTGGTACCAGCTCGGCCGCGTGCAGTTCGACCGCGGCAAGGCGGACAAGACCGCCGCCATCGTCGCCCACCTGAACACGTTCGAGCCCAAGGTCGCGGCGCAACTCGCGCGCGAGACGGGCCTGCCCGCTCCGCCGCGGCCGTAGCGACCCGCTCGCACGCTTGCGCACGTGCTGCAGGACCGCGATCCGCTGGACGCGGCGCACAAAACCTGTACTTTTGCGACGCCGGCCGTCGTTCTGCGCGTGAATCGGTTGTTGCCGTCGGAAAAACCTGTTTATACTCGCGGCAATTTGCCGGGTCGACGACCCGGGCATCGGCTGCTGCCAGCGCGACGATCGAATCGCGGCGGGCGGCCGATGGCGAGGGCCTACCGCGCGCACCACGAATCGCGCGGAGCGCCGGCCGGCCGCGAGGCCACGGGGATTTCACCGTTCTGCGTCAGGAGGAGCGTTTCATGCAGCTATCCCAGAAGCACGTGGAGTACTGGAGCAAGAACCTCCGGGTCACCGCGATCCTGCTGTTCATCTGGTTCTTCGTCACCTTCGTCCTCGGCTACTACGCGAGGGAGCTGAGCTTCAATTTCTTCGGCTGGCCGTTCTCGTTCTGGGTCGGCGCGCAGGGCGCGCTGGTCGTCTACGTCATCATCATCTGGTTCTACGCCCGGTACATGAACAATCTCGACCGGGAATACGACGTCCACGAGGGAGAGGAATAATGGCCGGCGGACCTGCACCCAGCGGTACGGGGGGGATGTTCTCTGCGGGATCGCAGAAGGCGTTCACCTCGCAGCTCAAGAAGGTGTACACGTGGTACACGGGCGGCTTCATCGTGTTCGTGATCGCGCTCGCGATCCTCGAGCAGCTCGGCCTGCCGCGCAACTGGATCGGCTACGTGTTCCTGTTCGCGACGGTGATGCTCTATGCCGGCATCGGCATCATGAGCCGCACGTCGGACGCCGCGGAGTACTACGTCGCCGGTCGGCGCGTTCCGGCGATCTTCAACGGCATGGCGACCGGCGCCGACTGGATGAGCGCGGCGTCGTTCATCGGCATGGCGGGAACGCTCTACCTGACGGGCTACGGCGGCCTCGCGTTCATCATGGGCTGGACCGGCGGTTACTGCCTCGTCGCGCTGTTCCTCGCGCCCTACCTGCGCAAGTTCGGGCAGTTCACGATCCCCGACTTCCTCGGCGCGCGCTTCGGCGGCAACATTCCGCGCTTCGTCGGCATCATCGCGGCGATCCTGTGCTCGTTCACGTACGTGGTGGCGCAGATCTACGGCGTGGGCCTCATCACCACGCGCCTGACCGGCGTGCCGTTCGAGATCGGCATCTTCCTCGGCCTCGGCGGCATCCTGGTGTGCTCGTTCCTCGGCGGGATGCGCGCGGTCACGTGGACGCAGGTCGCGCAGTACATCATCCTGATCATCGCCTACATGATTCCGGTGGTGTGGCTGTCGATCAAGCACACGGGTGTCCCCGTGCCCCAGCTCGTCTACGGCAAGGTGCTCGAGAAGGTCACGGCCCGCGAGCAGCAGCTGATCGACGACCCGAAGGAGAAGGAAGTCCGCGCGATCTTCAAGGCGCGCGCCGACGCGGCGAACGCGAACCTCGCGAATCCCAACGCGTTCGACGAGGGCAAGGCGAAGCTTGCGGCCGCGGTCGACGCGGCCAAGGCCGAGAACGCCCCCGACAAGGTGGCCACGGCTGAAGCGGCACTGAAGGCCTGGCCGGCGGACGCCGCGGCGGCGAAGGCACAGTGGACCAAGGACAAGGGAGCTGCCGCGCGTGCCGCACCGCCGCTGCGTCACGCCGAGGCCTTCCCGGGCAAGGACGACAAGGCGCGCGACGTCTCGCGGAGAAACTTCCTCGCGCTGATCTTCTGCCTGATGGTCGGCACGGCCGCGCTGCCGCACATCCTGATGCGTTACTACACGACTCCCTCGGTGAAGGAGGCGAGGGAGAGCGTGTTCTGGTCGCTGTTCTTCATCTTCCTGCTCTACTTCACCGCGCCGGCGCTCGCGGTGCTGGTGAAGTTCGAGATTTACACGCTGGTGGTGGGCACCGAGTTCGCCAAGCTGCCGCAGTGGGTGGCGTCGTGGGCGCGGGTGGATCCGGGATTGTTGTCGGTGGTGGACGTCAACAAGGATGGCATCCTGCAGCTCGCCGAAATGGCGATCGGCGGCGACATTGTCGTGTTGGCCACACCCGAAATCGGCGGGCTGCCGTACGTGATCTCCGGCATGGTCGCGGCCGGCGGCCTCGCCGCGGCGCTCTCGACGGCGGACGGCCTGCTGCTGACGATCGCCAACGCGCTGTCGCACGATCTCTACTACAAGATGTTGGATCCGAACGCGCCGACAGCCCGTCGCGTGATGATCTCCAAGATCCTGCTGCTGGTCGTGGCGTTGTGCGCGGCGTTCGTGGCGGCGCAGAAACCGGCGGACATCCTGTTCCTCGTCTCTGCGGCCTTCTCGTTCGCGGCGGCGGCGTTCTTCCCCGCGCTGGTGTGCGGCATCTTCTGGAAGCGTGCCAACAAGTGGGGGGCGACCCTCGGGATGATCGCGGGCCTCGGCATCACGTTCTACTACATGGTGACCACCCAGGTGTGGATGCGCGAGGCGCTGCTCGGCATCCCGCGCAGCGCCCCGGTGCAGCTCTGGTGGGACATCCAGCCGATCTCGGCGGGGTTGTGGGGTGTGCCGCTCGGGTTCCTGGTGATCATCGTGGTCAGCCTGCTGACGCCGGCGCCCGACCGCGAGACGCAGGAACTGGTCGAGCACGTGCGCTACCCGAATCTGGCCGGCGATACGATGCAGACGCTCGGTACCTGACGCCCCTGCGTTTTCCGCATCATCAAGGGGCCCGCGCCTTGGCGCGGGCCCTTTTTTTCGCTCGCGGTGACGCCAGGCGGACGCGAGCAGCGGATTGGCCGCGGCACGACGGGCACACGGACAGTCGCCACGGGCGCGCGGGCGTTCCCGCCACGATGGCCACAATCGTTTCAGGGTGGCGATGCCGCTGGCATGAGACGCCTCGGATCGCGCGCAATCGCGGTGAACTTGACGATTCGGCCAGGCCGGCACAAGAAAACCGGCAAATACCGGATTTTCATCATGTTTTTTAAGTTGCCATGACCCCTAGACGGGAACCGGACGGGCCGCGGGCGTTCCGATGAACGTCCGCAAATCGACAGGCCGACGGTAAGTGCATTTTGCCCGCGCCGTTCGGTATAATCGCGCGATGCCCAACGTCCTCCGCCCCTTGCGTTCCCTCGCTTTCGTCGCCGCCATGGCGGGTCTGGCCACCCCCGTCCACGCCGGCACGATCGTCGAGTATTACAACCAGGCGCTCGATCACTACTTCGTGACCGGCTACGCGCCCGAGGTCCAGGCACTCGACGGCGGGGTGCACGCGGGCTGGACACGAACCGGCCTCACGTTCCAGACCTTCGACGCCGGGACGTCGATGTACGCCACCTCGACTCCGGTCTGCCGTTTCTACGGCAACCCGGCAGTCGGGCTCGACTCGCACTTCTATTCCGCGTCGCCGCTGGAATGCGACGACGTGAAGAAGAAGTTCCCGACCGAGTGGCTGCTCGAGGCCGAGGACCTGTTCCGCGTCCACCCGGTCAACCCCAACACCGGCGCGTGCCCGTCCGGCACGAAGGCGGTCTATCGCCTCTACAACAAGCGCGCCGACGTCAACCACCGCTACACCACCGATGCGGCGGTCGTCGACGCGATGCTGACCAAGGGCTACGTGCTCGAGGGCAACGGCAGTCCGTCGCGACCCGTGGCGTTCTGCGCCAAGGACGCGGCGCCGCCGCCGGCGGCGGCCGGCACGCCGGCCTGCACGATCGCCGCGTCGACGGCATTCCCGGTGATCGGCGTCCCGGTGACGCTGACCGCCACGTGCACGGGCACCCCGACCGGCTACGCCTGGATCAACTGCACGGGCTCGGGCAAGACCTGCACGGCGAGTGCGACCCTGGTGGGTACCGTCAATTACGGCGTGGTCGCGTCCAACGCCACCGGGCCGGGTGCGCAGGCATCGATCGCACTCAACTGGCAGGGTGCCGCGACGGGTGCGCCGTCCTGCACCGTGTCCGCGAGCACGCCGACGCCGACGCTCGGCTCGGCGCTGGTCCTCACGTCCAACTGCAGCCAGAGCCCGGCGCGATTCGACTGGATGGGCTGCTCGGCGCTGCTGCTCGAGGCGTGCAATCTCCTGTCGGAGTGCTCCGCCACGTCGCCGACGTGCAGCCCGATCGGCACGCAGGTCGGGTCGGTCTACTACGCGCTCCGCGCCACGAACAATGCCGGCACGAGCACCAAGGCCGGCGTCTCGGTCGAATGGCGTTCCGGCGGTGGCACGACGCCGACGCCCCCGCCTGCCGGCAACACCCCGACGTGCTCGATCGCGGCGAGCAGCACCTCCCCGTCGGTCAACAGCACGCTGACGCTCACGGCTGCGTGCACGAACAGCCCATCCACCTTCGCGTGGTCCGGGTGCACGAGCTCGACCAACACCTGCACGACGACGCAGGCCGTTCCGGGTGTGCGCACCTACGCGGTCACCGGCATCAACGCCTCCGGCGAGGGCCCGGCGTCGAGCATCGCGGTCACCTGGCAGCAGCCGCCCACCGCGCCGCCCACCTGCACGCTGACGGCGAACACCTCCACCCCTTACGTCAACGGCTCGGTGACGCTGACGGCGAGCTGCACGCAGTCGCCGCAGAGCTGGCAGTGGTCGGTTGCGGGCTGCCTGGGCAGCTCGCCGACGTGCCAGACCACGTCGACGGTGGTCGGTCCCGCGAGCTACACGGTCGCCGCGACGAACGGGTTCGGCGCCGGGACGGCGTCACAGCCGGTGTCGGTCAACTGGACGACGCCTCCGCCGGGCGGCGCGGACTATTGCGCGAGCTACGGCGACGTCATCGAGGTCGCGCTGCCGTGGGGCGGCGCCGTAGTGGATACGAAGGCAGCTGGCGGCATGAGGCCCGGCACAATCTTCGTCGGACGCTTGACGGTGCCTCTCGGTGCCAATGTAAGCGGAACGGGCCAGGTGCGCTTCTATGAGTATGTAGATGATGACGTGGAGCGCAACATGTCGGTGTCCAGTAGCAAGTGCGACTTCCGTGGTTTCGTAGTCGGGGCGGCCAGCCTGACCGACCCGACGAGCACCAACTACCCCATGAGCTGGAGCAACGGCAAACAGCCACAGATCTTCTTCGGGTCGTCGGCCGCGGCAAAGCTCCAACCGGGACAGACGTATTACTTCAATCTGCGCAACGTCAACTGGGCCAGTGGTACAGGCTCGTGCTCGACCGCGACCTGCAATGGGCAGTTCTTCGTAGCGACGCCGTAGTACGAATCGCCCGCCCACAAGTGCGGGCAGCTATCACCGGATGCGCGGTGGTGCGCGTCCGGTGACACCGCCGCGGGACGGCAACGCGGTTACGGTGCGGTGTCGACGAACGACGCGCGCTTGCCGAGCTTCTCGGCGTGGCGCGCGAGATTCGGGTAGTCGCGGCGCCAGTCGCGACCCGGGTCGCGCAGGTCGAGGTAGCCGAGCGCGCAGCCCGCGGAGATGTCGCCGAGCGAGTACGCCTCGCCGTTGCACCACGGCCGATCGGCGAGCTCCCGCGACATCTCGGCAAGACCCGCCGACACCTTGTGCGCCTGGCGCTCGATGAATTCGCCGCTCTGCTGCGGCGCCGGCCGCTTGCGCTCCTGGACGATCGCCACCGTGGCGTCGCAGATGCCGTCGGCGAGCGCCTCCCAGCGTCGCACGACGATGCGCTGCCGCGCCGGCTCCGGGATGAGCCGCGACACCGGGCTCACGTTGTCGAGGTACTCGACGATCACCCGCGAGTCGTACAGCGATGTGCCGTCGTCGAGCACGAGCACGGGGACCTTGCCGAGCGGATTGAACTGCTGCGCCTGCGACGCGGCTTCGAAAGGCGCGTCGGCCACGGCCTCGTACTCGATCTTCTTCTCGGCGAGCACGATGCGGACCTTGCGGGCGTAGGGGCTCGTCGGCGAGTAGAGGAGCTTCTGCACGGCGTCGTCGGGCGGATTCGGGAAGCCAGATTATAGTCGAGCGCCGACGCGCCTCCGGCCGGCCGGCGCGAGACTGCGTGCTACACTCGATTTCGCCGTCGACCCGATGCATATCGCCATGTCCGCCGAACCCGCGCTGACCGCGCTGTCGCCGCTCGATGGCCGCTACGCCGGCAAGGTCGCCGCGCTCCGCGAGCACTTCAGCGAGTTCGGCCTGATCAGGAGCCGCGTCGAGATCGAGGTGGCGTGGCTCCTGGCACTCGCGGCCGAGCCGGCCCTCGTCGAGGTTCCCCCGTTCGACGACGCGGCGCGCGACGTGCTCGCCGCGGCCGTGCGCGACTTCGCGCCGGCCGACGCCGCGCGCGTCAAGGCGATCGAGCGCACGACCAACCACGACGTCAAGGCGATCGAGTACTGGATGAAGGAGCGCTTCGCCGGAATGCCGGCGATCGCACGCGTCTCGGAGTTCATCCACTTCGCCTGCACGTCCGAGGACATCAACAACCTCGCGCACGGCATGGCGCTCGCCCGCGCGCGGCGCGACGTGCTGCTGCCCGCGCTCGCCGGGATCCGCGAGGACCTGCGCGCGCTCGCGCACGCGCACGCCGCGGTGCCGATGCTGTCGCGCACGCACGGCCAGCCCGCGACGCCGACCACGCTCGGCAAGGAGATGGCGAACGTCGCCGCGCGCGTCGCGCGGGCGATCGCCGCGCTGGAGCGGGTGCCGCTGCTCGGCAAGATGAACGGCGCGGTGGGCAACTACAACGCGCACGTCGCGGCGTATCCCTCCGTCGACTGGGAGCGCCTGGCCGCCGGCGTGGTCGCCGGGCTGGGCCTCGAGGCCAACCCGTGGACGACGCAGATCGAGCCGCACGACTGCGTCGCCGAGTACCTCGATGCCGTCGCGCGCGCGAACACGATACTCATCGATCTCGACCGCGACGTCTGGGGCTACGTCTCGCTCGGCTACTTCAGGCAGCGGGTGAAGGAGGGCGAGGTCGGCTCGTCGACGATGCCGCACAAGGTCAACCCGATCGACTTCGAGAACTCCGAGGGCAACCTCGGCGTCGCCAGCGCACTGCTGCGGCACCTCGCCGACAAGCTGCCGGTGTCGCGTTGGCAGCGCGACCTCACCGACTCGACCGTGCTGCGCAACCTCGGCGTCGCGCTCGGCCACGCGCTGCTCGGCTGGGTGTCGTTGCGGCAGGGGCTCGCCAAGCTCGACGCCGATCCCGCGCGGCTCGCTGCGGACCTGGACGCGAACTGGGAGGTGCTCGCCGAACCGATCCAGACGGTGATGCGCCGCTACGGGGTGCCGAATCCGTACGAGCAGCTGAAGGCGCTGACACGCGGCAGGAGCGGCATCACGCGCGAGAGCCTCAACGCCTTCGTCGACGGCCTGGCGCTGCCGGCCGAAGCGAAGGCGGCGCTGAAGGCGCTGACGCCGGCCACGTACGTCGGCCGGGCGGCCGACCTCGCGCGCCGGGTCTGAAGCCGGACGCCTAGGGCCGCGCCGCGCCGCGGGCGCGGCGGTGCTCCTGCATGAACGTCGTCACCGCGGGAATCAGCGAGACCACGACGATCGCCACCACGATCAGCGTCAGGTTGCTCTTCACCCACGGGATGTTGCCGAACAGGTAGCCGGCGTACACCAGCGAGGAGATCCACAGCACGCCGCCGATCACGTTGTAGGCGAGGAAGCGCGGGTAGCGCATGCCGGCGACGCCCGCTAGGAACGGCGCGAACGTGCGCACGATCGGCACGAAGCGGCCGATGATGATCGTCACCGCGCCGTAGCGGTCGTAGAACGCCTGCGTCTTCTGCAGGTGCTCGCGGCGTATGTAGCGGTGGTCGTGCTCGAAGACCTTCGGCCCGATCCAGCGGCCGATCGAGTAGTTGACGCTGTCGCCGAGGATCGCCGCGACGATCAGCAGTGCGACCAGCAGGTGGACCGACAGCGCGCCGGAGGTGCCCGCCACGACGGTGCCCGCGACGAACAGCAGCGAGTCGCCGGGAAGGAACGGCGTGACGACCAGGCCGGTCTCGGCGAAGATCACCAGGAACAGCAGCACGTAGAGCCACGGCCCGTACTCGGCCGCGACGCGTCCGAGCGTCGCGTCGAGGTGCAGCACCGCGTGCACGAGTTCGGTGATCGCTTCCATCGGGAACCGGGGGCGCGGCGCGGGATGCGGTGAGCGGTGAGGGGCGGCGCGAGCCGGAATGGGTGCGGCGGGCCCGTCAGGGCAGGATCTTCTCGCCCTCGAGGCCCTTCTTCTTCTCGGGCTTCACCAGGTCCTCGCGCGACACGCCGAGCCAGCGCACCAGCGGCGCCATCACTAGCACCGACGAATAGATGCCAAAGCAGATGCCGATCGCCAGCGCGAGCGAGAAGAAGTGCAGCGTCTCGCCGCCGAAGAAGAAGATCGACAGCACCATGAGCAGCGTGCTGCCGTGCGTGATCATCGTGCGCGACATTGTGCTGGTGATCGCGTTGTCGATCACCGTCTCGACCGAGGCCTTGCGCATCTTGCGGAAGTTCTCGCGGATCCGGTCGGCGATCACCACCGACTCGTTCACCGAGTAGCCGAGGATCGCGAGGACGGCCGCGAGCACCGGCAGGCCGAACTCCCACTGGAAGAACGCGAAGAAGCCCAGGATGATGACGACGTCGTGCAGGTTGGCGATGATCGCGGCGACCGCGAAGCGCCACTCGAAGCGCATCGCCAGGTAGGCGACGATGCCGGCGATCACCAGCAGCAGCGCGAGCGCGCCGTTCTCGTAGAGCTCCTTGCCGACCTGGGGCCCGACGAACTCGACCCGCTTCAGCGTCACCGACGGGTCGTCGGCGCGCAGCGTCGACATCACCCGCTCGGAGAGCTGCGCCGTCGAGACGCCTTCCTCGAGCGGCAGGCGGATCAACGCGGTGTCGGAGCTGCCGAAGGCCTGCGCCGAGTACTCGCCGAGCGAGAGCTTGTCGATCGCGCCGCGCAGCCGGTTGAAGTCCACGGCGTGGTTGTAGGCGACCTCGATCACCGTGCCGCCGCGGAAATCGATGCCGAAGTTGAGGCCCCGGGTGGCGAGGAAGAACACGGCGAGCAGGAACGTCACCAGCGAGATGACGTTGAACACCAGCGCGTGCCGCATGAACGGGATGTCGCGCTTGATCCTGAAGAATTCCATGAGGCTTTCCTGGCGGTCGGTCGGCTGCGGTCAGGTCCGGGTTGGGCAGCGGGCAGCGCCGCGGCGCCGCGGAGTGCCCGTCACTTGGCGGGAGCCGGCGTTGGTGCGGGCTTCCAGACCTGGCCGATCGAGATCTTGTCGAGCTTGCGGCGGCTGCCGTAGATCAGGTTGACGATGCCCCGCGATACCAGCACCGCCGAGAACATCGACGTGAGGATGCCGAGGCAGTGGACGACCGCGAAGCCGCGCACCGGGCCGCTGCCGAAGATCAGCAGCGCGATGCCGGCGATCAGCGTGGTGATGTTGGAGTCGAGGATCGTGCCCCAGGCGCGCTCGTAGCCCGCCTGGATCGCGGCGTGCGGCGTCGCGCCCCAGCGCAGCTCCTCGCGGATGCGCTCGTTGATCAGCACGTTGGCGTCGATCGCCATGCCGAGCGTGAGCGCGATCGCCGCGATGCCCGGCAGCGTGAGCGTCGCCTGCAGCATCGACAGCAGCGCGATCAGCAGCAATACGTTGATGCCGAGCGCGATCGTGGAGACGAGCCCCATCAGCATGTAGTACGCGCACATGAACACGGCCAGCGCGATGAGGCCGTACACCACCGAGCGGAAGCCGCGCTCGATGTTCTCCTTGCCGAGCGACGGGCCGACCGTGCGCTCCTCCACGATGTCCATCGGCGCCGCCAGCGCGCCGGCGCGCATCAGCAGCGCGACGTCGTTGGCCTCGCGGGTGCTCATCCGACCGGAGATCTGCACGCGGCCGCCGCCGATCTCCTCGCGGATCACCGGGGCGGTGATGACCTCCGCCTTGCCTTTCTCGACGAGCACGATCGCCATCCGCTTGCCGACGTTCTCGCGCGTGACTTCCTTGAAGATGCGGCCGCCGCTGCCGTCGAGGTTGACGTGCACCGCGGGCTCGTTGGTGCGCTGGTCGAAGCCGGGCTGCGCGTCGTTGATGCGGTCGCCGGTCAGCACCACCTGGCGCTTGACCAGCACCGGCTGGCCGCCGCGCTCGGTGAAGAGGTCGGAGCCGAAGGGGACCTGGCCCGCGCTGGCGGCCTCGAGCGCGCCGGGATCCTCGTTGACCATACGGATCTCGAGCGTCGCCGTGCGACCGAGGATGTCCTTCGCGCGCGCGGTGTCCTGCACCCCGGGCAGCTGCACGACGATGCGCTCCGCGCCCTGCTGCTGCACGATCGGCTCGGAGACCCCGAGCTCGTTGACGCGGTTGCGCAGGATGGTGATGTTCTGCTGTACCGCGCCGTCCTGGATGCGCTTCTGCGCCTCGGGCTTCAGCGATGCGACGAGCCGCAATTCGCCCCCGGGCGCCTCCTGCTCGCGGACCGCGAGGTCCGGGAACGACTTCTCGATCTCGACGCGCGCCTTGACGCGCTCGGCTTCCTCGCGAAAGCGCAGCACGACGTTCTGGCCCTCGCGGGAGACGCCGCCGTACTGCACGCGCTTCTCGCGCATCAGCGAGCGGATGTCGGTCGTGTAGCGGTCGGCGGCCTTGTCGATCGCGCCCTTCATGTCGATCTGCAGCAGGAAGTGCACGCCGCCGCGCAGGTCGAGGCCCAGGTACATCGGCAGCGCGCCCATCGCGGCGAGCCACTGCGGCGACGATGAGATGAGGTTCAGCGCGACGATGTAGTCGTCGCCGAGGCGCTTCTGCAGCGCGTCCTTCGCCTTGAGCTGCGTGTCGGTGTCGGCGAGACGCACCTTGACGCCGGTCGCGTCGACCGTGGCGCCCCGATGGGCGACGCCGGCCTCCTTTAGCGCGCTCTCGACCGTCGCGAGCGTGCCCGCATCGATCTTCACCGTCGCCTTGGACGTCGACACCTGCACCGCCGGCACCTCGGGGAAGAAGTTGGGCAGCGTGTAGACGAAGCCGATGACGATCGCAACCGCGATCAGGATGTATTTCCAGGCGGGATAGCGGTTCATGCGTGGCGATCGGGGCGATGGGCCGGTGTGGGGCTCGGGAGCGGCGCCGCGCGGCCGACGGCGGGACGGCGATCGGCGCCGGCGGGCAGCCGGTTGCCGCGCGTGGCGCGCCGGGTCAAAGCGCTTTGATCGTGCCCTTGGGCAGGAGTTGCTGAATCGCCTGCCGCTGGACACTGATCTCGACCGACGGCGCGATCTCGATCGACGCGTACTGGTCGGTGAGCTTGCTCACCTTGCCGACGAGCCCGCCGGCGGTCACCACCTCGTCGCCCTTCTGCAGTGCCTCGAGCATCGCGCGGTGCTCCTTGGATTTCTTCTGCTGCGGCCGGATCAGCAGGAAGTAGAAGACGACGAAGATGAGGATCATCGGCAGGAAGGCCATGATGTCCGCGCCGGACGTGGCGGAGGTCCCCTGGGCGAAGGCGTTGCTGATGAGCACGGCGAGTCTCCTGCGGTGGCGGCGCCTGACCGTCACCCGTCACGGATGCGGTGGCGCGATCGCCCCTCGGCCCCGGATCGGGCGGTGCGGGGCAGGTGGGTCGACAACCGCCCATTCTACCATCCGGGGCCGCGTTCGCCGGTGGCCCCGGGATCCTGGCCGGCGCTGCCCGTGCCGCGGGCGCGGTCTTCGCGGAACTGCGTCACGAACGCCGCCAGCCGGCCGGCGGCGATCGCCTCGCGCAGGCCCGCGGCGAGCCACAGGTAGTAGTGGAGGTTGTGGACGGTGGCGAGCCGGGCGCCGAGGATCTCGTTCACCCGCTGCAGGTGGTGGAGGTAGGCGCGCGTGAAGTGGCGGCAGGCGTAGCAGGCGCAGGTCGGGTCGATCGGGCCGGTGTCGGTACGGTAGCCCGCGTTGCGGATCTTGAGGTCGCCGAAGCGCGTGAACAGCCAGCCGTTGCGGGCGTTGCGGGTGGGCAGCACGCAGTCGAACATGTCGATCCCGGCGAGCACGCCGGCGACGATGTCCTCGGGCGTGCCCACCCCCATGAGATACCGCGGACTCGCCGCGGGCAGGCGCGGGGCGGCGTGGTCGAGGACGCGCAGCATTTCTTCCTTCGGCTCGCCGACCGACAGCCCGCCGATCGCGTAGCCATCGAAGCCGATGGCCGTGAGCGCGGCGAGCGAGGCGTCGCGCAGGTCCTCGTGCATCCCGCCCTGGACGATGCCGAACAGTGCGTTCGGATTGCCGGCGTGTGCCGACTTCGAGCGCGCGGCCCAGCGCATCGACAGCTCCATCGAGCGTGCCGCCTCGTCGCGGGTCGCGGGGAAGGGTGTGCACTCGTCGAAGGCCATCACCACGTCGGAGTCGAGCGCGCGCTGGATCTGCATCGAGCGCTCGGGCGTCAGGAACAGGCGATCGCCGTTGACCGGCGAGGCGAACGCCACGCCGTCCTCCTGCACCTTGCGCAGCGCGCCCAGCGAGAACACCTGGAAGCCGCCGGAGTCGGTCAGGATCGGCTTCGGCCAGCCCATGAAGTTGTGCAGGCCGCGGTGGCCTTCGATCACCTCCGTGCCGGGGCGGAGCCACAGGTGGAACGTGTTGCCGAGCACGATCTGCGCACCGAGCTCGAGCAGCTCGTTCGGCGCCATCGCCTTGACGCTGCCGTAGGTGCCGACCGGCATGAAGATGGGCGTCTCGACGATGCCGTGGGCGAGCGTAAGGCGCGCGCGGCGCGCGCGGCCGTCGGTGGCGAGGACTTCGAAGCGCATCGGGGCGTGAGTCGGAACGTGACGTGGCAGGTGACCGGCTGGTCGCGCCCGCAGCTTACCCGGTGCCTTCGGCCGGCGCCCGGCCGTCGTCGGCGCCAGCGCGGCGCAGCAGCATCGCGTCGCCGTAGCTGAAGAAGCGGTAGCGTTCGGCGATTGCGTGCGCGTAGGCGGTCCGGATGGTGTCGAGCCCGGCGAATGCCGCGACCAGCATCAGCAGCGTCGACCTGGGCAGGTGGAAATTGGTGAGCAGGAGGTCGACGGCGCGGAAGCGAAACCCCGGTGTGATGATCCGGTGGGACCCCTAGCCCAAGCAGTGCTCTACCTCCATCAGTGACCTCACGAGGCTATACCTAAATATATTTCGGAGAAAACCAGCTATCACCGAGTTTGATTAGCCTTTCACTCCTATCCACACCTCATCCAAGCAGTTTTCAACCTACACTGGTTCGGGCCTCCAGTCGATGTTACTCGACCTTCACCCTGGACATGGATAGATCACCCGGCTTCGGGTCTACCCCATGTAACTAGTCGCCCATTTCAGACTCGCTTTCGCTCCGGCTCCACCTCGCGGCTTAACCTCGCTACATAGGGTAAGTCGTTGACTCATTATGCAAAAGGCACGCTGTCACACCGATAAATCGATGCTCCAACTGCTTGTAAGCTGACGGTTTCAGTTTCTATTTCACTCCCCTCCCGGGGTTCTTTTCACCTTTCCCTCACGGTACTGGTTCACTATCGGTCACTAGGTAGTATTTAGCCTTGGAAGATGGTCCTCCCAGATTCCCACAAGGTTTCACGTGTCCCGTGGTACTCGGGAACTCCCTAGGGTGATTCAAGATTTCGCGTACCGGACTATCACCGTCTCTGGCCGGCCTTTCCATGCCGTTCCGCTATCCATCCTCATCCCATATCGGGGTCCTACAACCCCATATCCACCGAAATGGACATGGTTTGGGCTATTTCCGCTTTCGCTCGCCGCTACTGACGGAATCTCAGTTTTCTTTCTTTTCCTGGAGGTACTGAGATGTTTCACTTCCCCCCGTTCGCTTCGTGCAGCTATGTATTCACCACACGATGACAGAGTATGACCTCTGCCGGGTTGCCCCATTCGGAAATCTCCGGGTCAAAGCCTGTTAGCGGCTCTCCGAAGCTTATCGCAGCTTTCCACGTCCTTCATCGCCTCCTAGTGCCAAGGCATCCGCCGTCAGCCCTTAGTAGCTTAACCATAAAGCCTTTATAAACTATGTTTATATCCTAAACGCTTGTTCGTACACCCACCGCGTTTCCAGTACCCGGACCAAAGTCCACGTACCACGCGGCAGCGTACTGTTTAGATACCCTGCTATTCAGTTGTCAAAGAACTAATTTAACGTCAATTGCTTGCGTTAAAGACTAAAAAACCTGTAAATCACTAAAACTTACAGGCTTTTCAACCCTTAACAAGGCTTCCACCAAATTGGTGGAGGTGAACGGGATCGAACCGATGACCTCCTGCGTGCAAGGCAGGCGCTCTCCCAGCTGAGCTACACCCCCATTCTCAAGGGACAAGTTCCATGTGACAAGTTGAAAGGCGGATTACTTTTTAACTTGGCACTTTTTACTTTTCACTTTCAACTGATAAGTTGGTGGGCCTGGGGGGACTTGAACCTCCGACCTCACGCTTATCAGGCGTGCGCTCTAACCAGCTGAGCTACAGGCCCACGGTTAAAAGGTTTAGGGTCCAGGGTTTAGGGTGTAAGGTGGCTGCCTCCGGCAGCCTTACTTATCAGTGCGCAAAGCGCCTGACCCTAAACCTTATACCTTGAACCTCAAACCTTGAACCTCTTTTGATCGCTCAAAACCGAACAGAAAAACGAGCAGGATTGATCCCGTATACAGGCATCGCCCTGTACCTTTCCTTATAAAGGAGGTGATCCAGCCCCAGGTTCCCCTAGGGCTACCTTGTTACGACTTCACCCCAGTCACCAGCCATTCCTTGGCAGCCTGCCCCTCTTGCGAGTTAGCTCAACTGCTTCTGGAACAACCGACTCCCGTGGTGTGACGGGCGGTGTGTACAAGGCCCGGGAACGTATTCACCGTGGCATGCTGATCCACGATTACTAGCGATTCCAACTTCATGGAGTCGAGTTGCAGACTCCAATCCGGACTGAGACCGGTTTTTCGGGATTCGCTCACTCTCGCAAGTTCGCTGCCCTTTGTACCGGCCATTGTAGTACGTGTGTAGCCCTGGCCATAAAGGCCATGAGGACTTGACGTCATCCCCACCTTCCTCCGGTTTGACACCGGCAGTCCCTTTAGAGTGCCCAGCCGAACTGCTGGCAACTAAAGGCAGGGGTTGCGCTCGTTGCGGGACTTAACCCAACATCTCACGACACGAGCTGACGACAGCCATGCAGCACCTGTCTCCAGGTTCTCTCTAATGAAAGCACTCTCCTGTTTCCAGGAGATTCCCGGGATGTCAAGGCCAGGTAAGGTTCTTCGCGTTGCATCGAATTAAACCACATACTCCACCGCTTGTGCGGGCCCCCGTCAATTCCTTTGAGTTTTAATCTTGCGACCGTACTCCCCAGGCGGTGCACTTAATGCGTTAGCTGCGACACCGAAGGGATCAATACCCCCGACATCTAGTGCACATCGTTTACCGCGTGGACTACCAGGGTATCTAATCCTGTTTGCTCCCCACGCTTTCGCGCCTCAGCGTCAGTATCCAGCCAGAAAGTCGCCTTCGCCACCGGTATTCCTCCCGATATCTACGAATTTCACCTCTACACCGGGAATTCCACTTTCCCCTCTGGTACTCAAGTCTCACAGTTTCAAATGCACTTCCACGGTTAAGCCGTGGGCTTTCACATCTGACTTGTAAAACCGCCTGCGCGCCCTTTACGCCCAGTGATTCCGAACAACGCTCGCACCCTCCGTATTACCGCGGCTGCTGGCACGGAGTTAGCCGGTGCTTCCTTTGCAGGTACCGTCAAACACAATGGATATTAGCCATCATGCACTTCTTCCCTGCTGACAGAGCTTTACGACCCGAAGGCCTTCCTCACTCACGCGGCGTCGCTGCGTCAGGGTTGCCCCCATTGCGCAATATTCCTCACTGCTGCCTCCCGTAGGAGTCTGGCCCGTGTTCCAGTGCCAGTGTGGCGGATCATCCTCTCAGACCCGCTAACCATCGTCGCCTTGGTGGGCTCTTACCCCACCAACTAGCTAATGGTACGCAAACTCATCCCAATGCGATAGCTTATAAATAGAGGCCACCTTTCCTGCTTCACCCAACAGCAAAGCATGTATCCCGTATTAGTCAGCCTTTCGGCTAATTATTCCAGACATCAGGGTAGATTATTTACGCGTTACTCACCCGTGCGCCACTCTACTCGCGGTCCGAAGACCACTTTCGCGTTCGACTTGCATGTGTTAAGCACGCCGCCAGCGTTCGTTCTGAGCCAGGATCAAACTCTCCAGTTTAATATCCTGAACCCAATCGCGTTGTTCTACAAAATTGACTCGATTGGATTTTATTCAACTACAAATAATACAATCGGCCCGCTCGTCTTCTGTTCAGTTTTCAAAGATCAAATGCCACAAAAAAATTGTGGGTCCGCTCATTACGGACAAAGTATTTATTTACTTTTTATTTCTGACACTGTCAAGTTCTTTTGTCAGAAAGTGAAACATCTTTTGGGGATGTTCTCAAAGCAACGAGGCGGGAAACTATTCTATCCGGGGCCGGAAGTCAACGGCATTTTTTCTCGTCACATGGCATGTATGCCTGCAGTGCTAAGTGCCAAACTTCACCGACCCTATAACCTGAGATTTAGTTTTTTTCTCGTTGCGTATTCCGGCGCAAGTATCGTAACATTATCAATATCTTTGCTATGGACGATAACTGTCTGAGGCCGAAACAGCTTGCTCTGAGCGGAGCCGAAGGTCCTGCCAACGCGGCAACTGAGAATTGTTACGAGTCACTATTATACTATGATGAATGCCATGACCGAGAGCCAAGACGAGAATACCCCAAGCCGGGCCGGCCAGGAACTCTTGCGGACCATTCCCAATGTCGAGCGTTGCCTGCAGGCACTTTTCTGCCCTGGACGAGGTCGCGCAGGCCCCGGTTCTCCTGGTCAAGAACAGTGTCCGCGACGTCCTGGCCGAACTGCGGGCAAGGATTCTTGGCGGGGAGCCAATCCCTGCCGGCTCAGCTCGCCCTGGAGGCGCTTGTGCCTGTTTTTGCGGAGCGGATACGCAAGGAGCAGCGTCCGTGCCTGCGCCGGCTCATCAATGCCACCGGGGTCATCATTCATACCAATCTGGGCAGATCCATCCTGCCTGACTGCGCGATGGACAGCATCCGCGAGGCAGGATCGCACTACACGAACCTGGAGTTCGACCTGGCGACGGGCCAGCGGGGCAGCCGCTACAGCCTCGTGGAAAAGCTGCTGTGCCAGCTGACCGGGGCCGAGGCCGCCCTGGTGGTCAACAACAATGCGGCCGCGGTCCTCCTGGTCCTGGAAACCCTGGCCAGGGGCAGGGAGGTTATCGTCTCCCGGGGGCAGCTGGTGGAGATCGGCGGCTCGTTCCGGATCCCCGAGGTCATGGCCCGCAGCGGCGCGCTGCTCGTCGAGGTCGGGGCCACCAACCGGACCCACCCGCGGGACTATGAAAACGGGGTGACCGAGCAGACCGCTCTGCTGCTCAAGGTGCATTGCAGCAATTTCCGGATCATCGGCTTTACCCGGGAGGTGTCTCTGGAGGAACTGGTGCAGATTGGCCGGCAGAAGGGCCATTCCGGTGATGGAGGATCTGGGGTCCGGCTGTTTTATCGACCTGAGCCGGTTCGGTCTGGAGAAGGAACCTACGGTGCAGGAGGCGGTGGCCAGCGGCGCGGATGTGATCACCTTCAGCGGCGACAAGCTGCTTGGGCGGGCCGCAGGCAGGCATCATCCTGGGACGGCGCGAGATCGTGGATCGGGTGAAGAAGAATCCCCTGAACCGGGCCCTGCGGATCGACAAGTTCACCCTGGCCGGCCTGGAATCCATTCTCCGGCTGTACCTGGATGAGAAGACCGCGGTGGCGAAGATCCCGACCCTGGCCATGATCGCCGCCCCGGTGGCAGCGGTGGAACCGCCGGGCCAAACGGCTGGCCGGCACGGCTCCGGCCGTTCAGGCCGAGGTCTGCGGCGTGCAGGTGGTGGATACCGTCGCCCGGGTTGGGGGAGGGGCAATGCCCGAGCAGAACCTGCCCAGCCGGGGAGTAGCGCTTGCGCCCCGACGGATGAGCGTCAACCGCCTGGAAGTCCTGCTCCGGTCCCTTGACGTGCCGGTGATCGGACGGGTCGAGGATGACGGCCTGCTGCTGGACATGCGCACCGTTGCCGATGACGAGATTGCCTCTGCTGGCTGCCAGCCTGCAGCAGGTCCTTTGGCGCCCCCCCGCCTGATCCGCGCGAGATTTATGCTCCATCCTGTTTTCTTCTTCCGCGTATCCAGCTCAACTCGTCAGGATTTTTCCCTCTTCCGCCGTGAGTTTACCCGGGAGATAGAAAAAATCCTGCCGGTCAGCGCGACCCCGGTTTTCTGGTCGGCCCCTGGGCAGGAATGCCTTGCCCGGGATTGAGGCGGGATGCATGCGCCTGAAGTGGCGCAGCAGTTGCAGGATATCTGTGTCGCCGGCGAGCCGGGCGGAGTTCAGGAACTGCTGGTCCTGCCCCTGGCGGTGGCAGATGGCGAACATCTGGCGGTCGTTCTCCAGGGGATTGATCCCGGCCTGTCGCGGAAAATGGCCCAGGAATGGCTCGCGTCGATCAGGGACCAGCTCCGGACCAGCCTGGAACTGATCAAACAGGCCCATGTCCATCCGGAAACCGGCCTTTACACCAGCCGTCTCCTGCACAGTCAGCTGGCCTTGCCCCCCAGCCCCCGCTTCCTTTTTTCTGGTGGGTGCGACGTTACCGGTGCCGGCCTCGCCTCGACCGGGCCTGCGGCAGCTGGTGCAGACCGCGCGGCTGCTGGAAACGACTGGTCACCGGTGCGGTTTACTACCTGGGCGGGAATCTGTTCGGCGTGCTGCAGGACAACACCGGCCGGGAGGGCGCCCTGCATTTTGCGCGCAGGCTGCTAGGCCGGTCTGAAGCGCGAGGGGTTGCACACCGTACATATCGGTATTGCCGTGCGGGGGGAGGCGGGTCCAGCGAAGAAACCGGCACCTGGTTCGATGAATGCTGGCAGGCGCTTGAAATCGCGGAGCGCCGGGGACCATTCAGCCTGTGCGAGGCATCCGGTCCTGCGGCAGCAACAGGCGCACCCGCTGGCCAGGCCGGGCGGCGAGGTTATGCGCCAGCTGCGGCGGGGCTGGCGAGGACAGGAGCGGTTTGGCCTGCTGCTGTTGAAGGTGGAGGACGGGGGGGGGAGGGCTGCGCGTTGGCCGCGGCTGCTTGAGGGTTGTCTTGCCGGTAGCGACTGTTGGCACCGGTGTCCCGGAACGAGGCCTATCTGCTGTTGCCCGACGCATCTCCGCAGGAAACGTTGCGTCGGGGCCGGGCGCTGAAAAAAAGTTGGAGCAGCTTGCCCCGGGGGGCTCGGTGGCCCTGGGGATAAGCGCCTGGCCCTGCCTCAACTTCCCCCGGGTCGAGACCACGGTCAACTGTCGCAAGGCTCTGCTGCACGGGCGATTTTTCGGGCCGGGCGCGGTCACGGTTTTTGATCACGTCAGTTTGAATGTCAGCGGCGATCACTGTTTTGACGAGGGCGATTACCGGCAGGCGGTCAGGGATTATCAGGCCGGGTTGCGGCTGAACGGGGGGGATGTCAATCTCATGAACAGTCTGGG
>CAVXVH010000021.1:0-103307 GCA_963765065.1 uncultured beta proteobacterium
CCGGCAGCGCGCGGACGAATTGAAGCTGCAGAATCGCCGAAGCTATCAGGAGATGCTTTTCGCCGGGACTGGGATTTACCTTCCGAGGCGAGCGCTATCGATTACCCACGCCTGCACGGACGACCCTATCCGGAGACGTGGCTATCGCCCCCGCCGCAGGCCCGGTTTGGCCAATGAAGAATTGGGCCTACTATGACGATCTCCAAGCTCGCCTTCAGGCCGAAGGGCTGCGCACCAACGTGCTCCCAAGGCGCGCGACGCTGCTGGAGCACCTTGGCGACGTCGCCAATCATCGGTGCCTGGTGAGCGGCGACAGCCTCCCAATGCACCTCGCGCTCGGTCTCGGGATTCCGTGTGTCACCCTGTTCAACTGCACGAGCCCGTGGGAGATCTACGACTACGGACTGCAGACCAAGCTCGTCTCTCCCTTGCTGAGCGAGTTCTTCTACAAGCGTGGCATGAACATCCGTGCCACGACGGCGATTTCCAGCGGCGACGTACTCGAGGCGATCCTCGGCGCACTGGACACTCCCACACTTCGCGAACCGGATCTCAACCTCACGCCCATGAGTTCGACGGCAACGCCAAGTCGCCAGTCCACCGGCGTCGCCGCGGATGCTGCTGGCACGCTGCGTGTTGGTCTGCTCACGGGCGCTGACGACCGCTCATACGCGCTTGGCCTTGCAACGTCCCTGATCCATCGCGGAGTTCACCTGGATTTCATTGGCAGCGATGTGGTCGACGGGCCGGAACTCCATGGCACCCCTCTCGTCCGCTTTCTCAATCTTCGAGGCGACCAGTCTACCAATGCCAGTCTTCCACGCAAGGCGTGGCGGCTGTTGCGATACTACGTGCGTCTCATGGCATACGCCGCTACCGCCAAGACGAGGCTGCTTCACATCCTATGGAACAACAAGTTCGAAACGTTTGATCGTACCGTGCTCATGGCGTACTACCGGTCGCTCGGACATCGAGTCGTGCTCACCGCCCACAACGTCAATGCCGCCAAGCGCGACGGCCGTGACAGCTACCTGAATCGACTCACACTGCGCATCAGTACCGACTTGTGCGAGCACATCTTCGTGCACACAGCCAGGATGCGCGACGAACTCCACGAGGAGTTCGGCATTTCCCGCGAGCGTATCAGCGTCATCCCATTCGGGATCAACAACACTACCCCGGTAACTGAAATTACGCGTGAAGAAGCACGGCAAAGTCTCGGGCTTAGCTCCAGTAGCAAGGTCGCACTCTTCTTCGGGCAGATCGCACCGTACAAGGGACTTGAGTATCTGGTGGACGCACTTCCCGAGCTGACTTCCGACATCGACTCCTTCCGACTGGTCATTGCCGGCAAGGTAAAGAGCGGAAGTGGTTCGTACTGGCGCGCTATTCAGGATCGCCTCGCTGACCACAGTATCCGCGAACACGTCATCGAACGTATCGAGCACATACCGGACTCCGATGTCGAGCGCTACTTCAAAGCAGCCGATGTACTGGTCATTCCCTACACCAACATCTTCCAGAGTGGCGTTCCGTTCCTGGCCTACAGCTTTGGCCTTCCGGTCATTGCAACCGATGTCGGCACGCTTCGCGACGATATCGTTGAAGGCACGACCGGTTTGATCTGCGCCCCGCGCGATGCAGCGGCAATTGCACAGGCAATTCGTGCATTTTTCGAAAGTCGCATGTTTCGGGACCAGGACAACTCACGCGCGTCCATTCGCGCCATGGCCAACGAACGTCACTCCTGGACAAAAGTCGCCAGCATTACGTGTGGGGTGTATCAGCAGGTGCTTGGCCTACCCCCCAGCGCTGCTGCACGAGTCGACTGACTCATGCCCCCGTCGCTTGCGGCGCTACTGACGTTTGCGCTTCTCGCGTACCTGCTCTTTGGCGAGGCGTCGGCACGGCGCCGAGGCGACCTTGTACGCTGGCTGCCGAGTACTGTGGATCGTCATCATCAGCTCACGTTCGGTCTCTCAATGGATCGCGATCGGCTCGCCGACGTCACCAGCTGATGAGGGCACCCTCCTCGATGTCCTTTACTTCTCATCGCTCATTGCTGCAGCCGCATGGGTGCTGCATCAACGGCCGTCCAGGCTCGCCGGGATACTCAGCAACAATCGGTGGGTAGTGATCTTCTTCCTGTATTGCCTGCTCGCGGTAGTGTGGTCGGACTACCCCTTCGTCGCGTTCAAGCGCTGGGTAAAGGTCCTGGGTCATCCGCTCATGGCGCTGCTGATACTCACGGATCGTGACCCTGAAGCCGCGCTGCGTACTATCCTCAAACGATGCGGCTTCATCTTGCTTTCATGCTCGATCTTGCTCGTCAAGTACTTCCCAGAGTACGGCCGTGGATTTGATGCATTTACCGGCGCCCCGTCGACCGTGGCGTCGGTCTGACCAAGAATGACCTCGGCTATATTTGCATGATCTTCGGCTTGTACTTTGTTTGGGCTCTGACGACGTACCGCCGCATCGCTGATGCATCCGAAAGAAAGCGAGAGGTGTTGCTTAGCGCGAGTTTTCTGGTCGCGACTTTCTACCTGTTCAGCCGCGCAGACAGCGTAACGTCGTTGCTCGCCTTCACCGCCGGGGCGGTCGTAATGCTACTGCTGGCGAAGCGTGTTGTAGACATTCGCAGCCTTGGTGTTTGGTTCATTTCCGCGGCCACCATTGGCATGACGCTGGATGCGGCATTTGGGCTGCGCGAAAAGCTGTTCCGGTCACTGGGCCGAAATCCCAACTTGACCGACCGAACGGTGGTGTGGACGGATGTGCTTGCCTTACAGGATAGACCGCTACTTGGGTTCGGTTTCGAGAGTTTCTGGCTGGGGCCTACGCGCGACACCCTTTGGGCGAAGTGGTGGTGGCAGCCGATCCAAGCCCACAATGGGTATATCGAAACCTACCTGAATCTCGGGGTGATTGGCCTTGTCCTTCTTCTGGCCATGCTGCTCGCCGGATTTCGCAAGATCCAGGGTTCAGCGCGCGCGCAGCCCGATCTCGCAATGTTGCGCATGGCGTACCTTATCGCCATTGTCATCTTCAACTACACCGAAGCCGGATTCAAGGGCCTGCACCTCGTGTGGACCATATTCTGCATCGTGGCCATAGAGGTCCAGACCGCCCAACGTCGGTCGGCGTCTAGACGCGAGCCGAACGTTCGCGCGGAGGCGCCGAACGCTCCACCGCGAACGAGGCTGTGACCGTTTCCGTTTCCGGCCTCGGCTACGCGCAGCAGCGCTGAGCGGGGCGAGACCCGTGAACAGCTGATGTCAGTGGATGACGTTTAGGTTCATCACTGCAACCTGAGGCCCCCCGGGGCCGGCAGGGCTGCCGGCGGAGGAGTAGCCCCCGCTTGCGTGAGCGGATGAGGGTAGGGATAGGCCGTGTAGCCAGGCTTCGGTACGCCCGTATTGACGGCGTCCCGGCCCCACTGGAAAAATGTGCTCCACGTCAGTCCGCACGGATTGCCCCATCCCCAGTCTGCAACGCTTGCGACCGTCCCGGTATTGCCCCAGATGTAGATCGGATCGGTGAAGTAGCTGGATCCGTTGTGGTTCTGGCCTAGCTGCCGCGGCACAGGGTACCTTACGTTCGAGCAACTCCCTGCGGCCGCACATCTTCGGCGCCGCGGATAGAGAAGTGCAACTCGGACTTGTTGCCCCAGTACGACCCAGCGAGATTAGCGATT
This sequence comes from uncultured beta proteobacterium, assembly GCA_963765065.1. Lineage (GTDB taxonomy): Bacteria > Pseudomonadota > Gammaproteobacteria > Burkholderiales > Casimicrobiaceae > VBCG01. The sequence goes on from CAVXVH010000021.1 coordinate 3,698, forward strand.
TGGTTGCCGTAGATGACTCCCGTCCCGCCGCGAATCCAGATGGCCCAATTCTGATTCGCGATCTGGCTTGACCCACCGTTGTGAATGAACGTGTTGTTGTACACCTCGAAATGCCGCACGCCGACTGGCGAGGTATCCATCCCGTGCGTGTTAAAGGACGAATACGTCAACGTATTGTGGCGATAGACACAACGAGAGGCATCGTCGCAATCGATGCCTTGGTTGGTGCCGCCGTAGAAGGTATTGCCCTCGATGTAATGATTTAGCTTTCCGTTCGTGTCCTTGGTGCCCATCGTGTCGGCACTTGTCCACGACCCCCCGGAGTCGCCATCATCCTTCGGCTGAATAAACGAGTCGTCCCATCCGCCTGTGAAATCATTGCCGGCGATGATGACCCCTCCGGCAACGCTCAACTTGAACAGGCCCGTGCCGCTTATCGTAAAGGCGTTATCTTGAAATATCACCGGCTCGGCGCTCTTCCAGGAACCGCCAATGTCGAAACCTTTGCTTCCGTTACCTCCACCCGACTTCGAAAATGAGAAGTTGGTGATGCGAATGATGCCTCCAGACTGTTTGGTCACCGTAGTTGCCGGCAACTGTTATGTTGGTCTGACCGACGCCGGCCCCCTTGAGGTGAATTGGTTTGGCGATGGATAGTCCGGACCAACTGCATGTGCCCGCGGGCACTTGGACCACATCGCCGTTGGCGGCCGATGAGATTGCGGTGGCGACGCTTGACTGGGAGCAACTGGAGGCGTTTACTGTCGCCGCAGTCGCGGTCTTGGTGAACATGGGGAGCAGTGCCAGCAAGGCGAGCGGGACAAGTTGTGTGGGCCTTTGGCGATTCATGGCGTTCCTCTAAGGTGTCTGCGTTCAGGGTGCGTCTGGATCTGGCGAACAACCCGCGGGCGTGGGCGGACTGCGAGGGGGCGTGCCCATAGCGAGTAGTTGGCCACGGCTCGCGATGCCGGCAAACGTGATGGTTCGCAATGCGGCATCAGGCATGGCAGTTTCGTCCGGTGGCCGAACTCGTCTTTTCCCAGGATGATTGCTGGCCCGAGCCGCACGCTGCTCGGTAGGTTGCGCGGCTCGGCAATCCCTAACGTGCAGTCGTGACCTTGGTTACTGTATTCGCAGATTCGTCGGTGCCGGTAGGGGTCCTTGCTGCGACACTGGTCCTATGTAACTCGTCGCAACGACTACATTGTCGTACCACTTGTCATTGACCTGTGTTGATCCCTGCCCACCGTTCTCCAACTGAATTTCGTTGATCTTCACGGTCGATACGTCACGGAAGCGGATGTTCTGCCAGTCGGCAATCAACGCTCCGTTTTCCCAGACAGCAATGCGGCCATCGCGAACTCCCGGTGTGTTCGCCTGAACCATGACCTCGTAGGCCAACCATTCGCCGCGTCTGGGTGCATAGTCGCTGCGCGCCAGGAAGGAAGCACCGAAACCGCCGTCTGGGCCGTTGCCGTTGCTGGTGTAACCTGAGGGATACCAGTGCTCGCCGTAGCTGTCGTTCTGCTCCGGGTGGTAGACATAGGCATTCGTATACCCCGGCTCGGTTTCGCCGCGGTAGCGCGAGTGTTCGACCCCCACATAGAAGAAGTCGCTGCCATTTGGAACTCGACCAGGTCCCTGGTAGTTTGCGGTGATTCTGATCCCGTTGTGTGCCGAATTAATTCCCGCATAAGTTGGTTGGTAGCGGACATAGGCGCGCACGAACAGCGTGTCCCGGGATGGACTTATTGTCTTAACGATGGCATTGGAGACTTCGCCTCCCGTGCTTGGCATCCTCATGCGAAGCGCCTTAGCGCCGCCGAAACGCGTGCTTGTATCCAACACTAGATTGGACCCCTGGTAGTAGGAGTTCCAATTGCCTGATCCAGTCAACTGGGAGACCGCTGTGTAGCTCTCGAAGTCCTCAAAGAACAGCACGGCTGGGTCGGTTCGGATGTTGGCGTCGTTCGGGTAGCGGCTCGCTATGCCGGCATTACCCGACGGCAAGGCAGGGGGAGCAGAATTCGCGGGCGCGCATATCGCTAGAAGAAGTGCGCCGAGAATTGCGTTGGCTTTCATCATTGTCACAGCCGCCTTTGGGGTTGACTTGGGCTCTGTTGAACTCCAGGTGCATTTGGAGGCCGGTTCCGAAAAACGTAGGACCCGCTCCGCGATATCTCTTGCACTCAACACCGCGTGCGCATATGGAGTTCGCCCTGGTTCGTAGCTAGGAGCTCAAGAGTGATGTGGTCGCCCACCGTGATTGCCCACGAAAAAGGTCGCAGGACTCGGATGTCACCCGTTTCTGCAACTGGCGAATCTGGCACCCCAGCATGCCCCGCTCTTCGCTCGCGGCGGTCGTCCTGCAGTCGTGAGGACCAAGGTAAGGTGTGCCATGGCAAACTGGCCCGGTGGTAACGAACAGGTGCTCGATGGTCCTCGCTGTGAGAAAAGTTGCCGGTGTATGCATGTGGCATGCAGGAGCCACTAGCTGCGTCCTCGGCAGCAAGGCGGATGATTTGTGGTTTTATACCATTGTCATATGCTAGCGTCAAGTGGGCGCGCCCCCGGCGGAACTGGCGCTGTAGTTGCCCGAGGCTCGCGGGTAAGTATTCGCTTGGATTTCAAGCCTGCCCCCCCTTTGTGCACTTGTTCAGATCTTCCTCAACTCAGTACACTCGGTCCGGCCCGTGGTCCCGTACCGCAATGCTCTGGGTTGGTGCCGCTCACCTATCCGCGCGCATTGCCGGGAGTCAAACCCGGCGGGGATCGCTGCGCTTGATTGACCAACCTGACTGTCCGAATCGCCGCTAGGTTCGCCGTGCCAGAACTCAGCGAAAGACCACACCTATCCGTCGTCCTCCGGTGCGCTGGCGCGCTCGAATCGCGCGTCCGGTACGTCTTGGACACGCTCTTTATGGCCATAGGCACGCCGCTGGTATTTGTCGATGTGGCGCCGAAATCCGGAGCATGGCTACTCTACGCAGACTCGAAGTACCCTAAGTTTCCACTAGATCGTTGCATTGCGATCGCACACCATCCAGGCGCTTGGCGGCTATTCGAGACGAGTGAGGATGTGCAGGCGGCGCACGAGACACGGGACCTCCAAGTAGTGTTTCCCGAGTCAAGTCCGGAATTCAGCAGCCTTGTGGATATTCCGTTTGACCTCGTCGCGAATGCGTTCTATTTCTGTCGTCATGGTCGGAGCGGCTTACGTTGCGCCGTTCCGGTTCGCGCCAACTGCATGCGAACTCTTGCTTCGCGCGACTCGGCATTCCGCAGGACATCGTAGATCGGTATGTCGAGCGCCTACGCGGCGCGATCGATGCGCTTCCCGCCGGGAGGGCTGTGCTTTCCAAACCTGCATCGCCCTGGGCCCACGGGCGCGATTTTCGCCGTGGCGCTTTCTCACGACGTCGACTTCCTTCCCGGTGGCGCCGTCGACAACCTTGTCCAGGGAGGCAAGACGGTGCTCCGCCACCTCGTGCGCAGCGCGATCCTGGCCGACGCGCTTCGCGCCGGCGTCGGGTTTGCCAGGGCACTCCTTGCGTGGTCGCGATCCGTACGGCTGCGTCCCGGAGATCATCGCGCAGGAGAGCGCTGGGCGTGCGCTCGTCCTTCCAGGTCGCCGTCGCCCGCCGCCATCCCACGGACGTCAACTACGGGATCGACGACGACCAGACGCGCGACTACCTCCGTGCCATCACCGACGCAGGCTTCGACCTGTGCCTGCACGGCAGCTATCGCTCGACCGAGAACGCCGCAGTGGTACGTCGAGGAGGTCGCACTGCTCGCCGAAGCGGCTCGGCCGGCCCTGTCGGCTCACGCCAGCACTTTCTGTCGTTCGACTACGACACGCTGTTTGCGGCGCAGGAGGAGGCCGGCATCCGGTACGACATGTCGATGGGCTTCCCGGACCGGTGCGGCCCGCGCGCTGGCTTCTCGTACCCCTACTTCCCGTTACGACCTCGAGAGGAACCGGCCCTACGACGTCGTCGAGATCAGCCTGTTCTCATGGACGTGACGCTGCAGGGCTACATGGGTCTGCAGGCCCGATGCGCGCCCGCGACGTGATCGACGAAGGCTTGCAGGAACTGCAAGCGAAAGCGGGGTGCCGTCTCGGTCGTCTGGCACCCGATCGTCTTCGGTGGGGCGCGCGATCCAGGCTACGACCAGCTCTACTGGTACATGGTGGATCGGGTTAGCGAGCTTGGGCGGGCTTGGCCACCGATGGACGAACGATCAACGACGTTCTGGCGCGCAACGAGCCCGCCACTACTCGAGTTTCGCGGCACCACGAGCGTAGCGCACCTGCAGCGCGGAGGACGGGACGTGACCGATGGCACGGTCCTGATGGCCGCCTACACGAACTATCGTCGCGATCCCCGCGTCAAGCGCGAGGCGGAAGCGCTGGTCGAGGCCGGGCACGAGGTCGTCTTCCTTGCCAGTCGCCAGCCCGGGGAGCCGAACCGCGAAACGATCGCCGGCGTCGACGTCATCAAGATGCTCGGGACTGAAGAACCACCGCACGTCGATCGCTCGTGTACATGCTCGACTACGCGGATCTTCTTCGTGATGATCATCGCTGCACCTGCTGCGGCACCCGTGCCGCTACCGGCTCGTCCACATCAACAACATGCCGGACTTCCTCGTGTTCGCGGCGTGGCTGCCGCGCCTGCTGGGACGGCCGGTGATCCACGACGTGCACGACCTGATGCCCGAGCTCTATCTCGAGAAGTTCGGCGTCCGGACGAGCGCCACTGGATCGTTCGCGCACTCAAGCTGCAGGAGCGCTGGGCCGGACGCTTCGCCTCGGCGGTGCTTACGGTCGAGGAACGGCTCAAGGACATCCTGGCGGGACGCGGCATTCCGCGGCACAAGATCCACGTGCTGATGAACCTGCCCGACGACCGGATCTTCCGGCCGCTGCCGACGCCGCCCGCCCAAGGCGACCGATGCGCCGTTCGTGCTCGTCTATCACGGCACGCTCGCGCGCCGGCTCGGGCTGGACGTCGCGATCGAAGCGGTGGCCCGCGCCCGCGCTGCGATCCCCCGCATCGAGCTACGGATCATCGGCGCCGGCGAGGAGCGTGACTGCGCTGATCGCGCTGCGGGATCGCGCTTGGACTTCAGGACCAGTCGTGACGTTCAGCGACGGGTTCGTGCCGGTCGAGCAGATCCCCTCGCTCATCGAGGATGCCGACATCGGCGTCGTGCCGCTGCGCATTTCCAGCGGCACCGACATCATGCTGCCCACGAAGCTGCTCGAGTACGTGACGATGGGCATTCCCTGCGTCGTGCCGCGTACCGGCACGATCGCACGCTACTTCGACGAGCGGATGGTCCAGTTCTTCGAGGCCGAGAACCCGGAATCCCTGGCCGACGCCATCGTGGCGTTGCACCACGATCCGGCGCTGCGCTCTTCGCTCGCAAAGGAGGCAACCGAGCGCTTCGGCCGAACCTACCGATGGAGCGAGCACAAGAAGGTCTACACCTCCTTGGTGAGCCGGCTGCTCGGCGAGTCGTAGCGTAGCGCGCGCCACGCCACCGCGCCGACCGGGCGCCGAACGTTCGCGTGGTTCAGTGACGTTCGCTGCGCGAGGAGCGGCCGATCCCGAAGTACAGGAGACCGGCGTTCTCCGCCATGGCCTGGTCCCAGAGATTGCGGCCGTCCAGCACGACCTCCACGCCCGACCTGCGCCAGGCCGCGAAATCGGGCTCCGCGAACTCGGGATGCGCGGTGTTCAGGACCACGAGTTGCGCCGCCTCGACACTGCCCGGCTCGAACCCCGCCTGGCGGATCTCGGCCTCGGTGTAGTGCGGATCCGAGATCGTCGCGTTCGCGCCGACGTGCGCGAGGTAATCGCGCAGGGCGAATGCCGGACTGAACGTGTCGACCTTGACACCTGGTCGGAAGCCGAGGCCAAGGAGATGCACGTTCTGTCCCTCCAAGCGGCTTCCACGCCGCTGCCACCCGGTCCAACTGCCGGGCGGGCTGGAGGTCGTTGACCTCGCGCGCCGCCTCGGCGAGACGCTGCGTCACCCCGAGCCGCCGGGATTCGCGCGTCAGGAAGTACGGATACACCGGCGTGCAATGGCCGCCGACGCCGATACCGGGGATCAGCAGGTTCGCCTCGCCGTCGGTGTTGGCGGCGGCCCGCACCCGGTCGTAGTCGACGCCCGCCATCTCGCAGAAGGCTGCGAGCTCGTTGACCAGCGCGATGTTCACGTCGCGGTAGAGCATGCCCAGCAGCTTGGTCATCTCGGCGGCCTCGATGGGGCCGACCTCGTCCACCGGCGCCCCGAGATACCGCCGGTACAGGTCGGCGGCCTTGTCGAGGGATGCGGCGTCGAAGCCGCCCACGACCTTGGGCGTCGTCGCAAGGCGCGCCAGCACCAGGTTCGCCTTGACCCGTTCCGGACTGTAGGCGACATGGAAGTCGGCTCCGGCCTTGAGTCCGCTCTCGCGCTCGAGCACCGGGATCAGGCTGCGTCGCGTGCCGCCCACCGAGACCGTCGTCTCGTAGATGACCAGTGCACCGCGCTTGAGCCCCCTTCCGACGTCCGCCGAAGCCGCCTGCAGGATGCTGAAGTCGATGTAGCGTTCCGGCGTGAGGTGGGCGGGGACGATCACGACGATTGCGTCGGCCGCGTTGGTCGCGGCAGCGGTGTCGCTCGTTCCGTGAAGCCGGCCGGTCGCGTGAAGCTCCCGCATCAGCTCCGTGAGTCCCGGTTCCTCATAGGGCGAAATGCCCGCATCGATCGACTTCGCGATTGCCGGGTCGATGTCGCTGACCGTGACGTCGGCGCCGTTCTTGCCGAACATGCACGCGAGCGGAAGCCCCATTCGGCCGCCGCCGACCACAGTGATCTTCATTGCGAACTCCTGCTGATTGAGTACGAATGATACAAGCTGCAAAATCGAAGTCTTAACAAATGCGGAAGGCCACACTGCCGTAATTTCACCAAGTGACGAACGGACAAACGGACTCATGGCATCGCGCACTCGCTCGCAGTTTGTACTCCACGAACTTGACAAGGAGACGAGTCTCTTCCGGGTTTGCCTGTCGCCACCAGGAGTTCCGGATACTTGACCTCGGTCGCAGCACTTCCTTCCGAACTCGGCGCCGGAGCCCCGCAACCTCAGGCGCAGCCGCAACTAGAACGGTCCTGAACCTCGCTCGGGCGGTCACTCGCGAACTCGAGACGCGCAGCATCCGCTCCGTCTTGCTTGTCACCCCGGGGTTCAGAAGCCAGCGTGCTCTGGAGGTCTACGCGGCGATCCTTGAAGCACATGGAGTGACAGTGCGCTGCCAGCCCGTCTTCGGTACTCAGGACCGTCGAACTGGTTCGACTCCACCCACGGCGTGCAGGACGTCGTGCTCCAGTTCCTCAAGCTCTGGTACTACCGCATCCTCGTGCTGCCATCGATAGCCGACGCTTCGGTGCGTCGATGACTCGTGGCGGGATCGTCAACTCGCTTCGCGTGCCCGGTCCGCCAGCACTTCGAGCACGATGGTCGCGTCGATCTCGAGCGCCTGGTCGGCGTAGCCGTAGGCGAGGCACATGTCGCAGAGCAGGTTGATGACCCGCGGAATGCCACCGCTGCCCGTGTAGATCGCCTCGCACGCGTCGACGGTGAACAGACCCTCGTGCCCCGGCCCGGCGATGTGCAGCCGGTGCCGGATGTAGGCTTCGGTCTGCTCCTTGTCGAGGGGCGTGAGCAGGTAGTCGACCGCCACGCGCTGCGCGAACTGCCGCATGTCGGGGCGGCGCAGCGTGTCGCGCAGATGACAGCTGGCCGACGAGGATCGTCTGCAGCAGCATCGTGCGGCCGGCATTCATGTTCGAGAAGAGCCGCAGCTCCTCGAGCACCTCCGGCGCGAGCACCTGGGCCTCGTCGATGACCAGCACCGCGCGCTTGCCGAGCGTGTCCAGCCGCTTGAAGTGCGCGACCAGCGCCTGCTGCATGCCGATCTTGTCGAGGCCCCGGTAGTCGAGCCCGAACTCGGTGAGCATCCACGGCAGCAGCTCCTCGAAGCGGCCGGTGGTGCTGGTGATCATGCCCACTTCGATGTGCGGCTCGTGCTGGGCGAGCAGGTAGCGCAGCAGCGTCGTCTTGCCGGTGCCGATGTCGCCGCACACCACGCAGAACATCGCGCGGTTGTGCAGGCTGTACGTCAGCAGCGCGAGCGCCGTGCTGTGCTGGCGCGAGAGGAACATGAATTCCTCCTGCGGCAGCAGCGCGAACGGCTTGACGTTGAAACCGTAGAACCGCTCGTACATGGCGCGCGCTAGTCTTCGGTGCCGAAGAGCCGCTGCCAGAACCCGGGCTCCGGCCGCGCGATGGGGTCGGGCTCGGGCAGCTCGCGCGACTTGTTGAGCACGATGCCGATCAGGTTCGAGTCCTTGAGCAGCTCGACAGGACCGCTCGATGTCGTCCTTGCGCGTCTTGCACTCCTCGACCAGCAGGATCGTCGCGTCCATGTACGTGGAGAGGGCCAGCGTGTCGGCGCCGGAGAGGATCGGCGGCACGTCGAACACGATCAGGCGGTCGCGATACCGCGCGCGGAACTCGCGGATCATGTCGGCCATCATCGGCGAGCGCATCAGCTCGGACGAGAAGGTCACCGGGGCGCCGCCCGGAAGCACGACCAGGTTGCCGATGTCGGGGTGGATCAGCAGGTCCTCGATCTTCGCCTTGCCCATCAGGTAGTCGGCCAGCCCCGGGCCAGGCGCGAGCTCCAGCAGGTTGCGAACGTCCGGGTCGCGGAGGTCGGCGTCGACCAGGAGCGCGGTGTAGTCCACCTCCATGGCGAAGCCGATCGCGAGGTTGAGCGAGACCGTAGACTTGCCGGCCCCCTTGTTGGGGCTGGTCAGCGCGAGCGTCTGCCAGCCATTCTGCGCGCATCTGCATCAGGACCTGCGTGCGCAGCATGCGGAACGGGTCGGCCGTAATGTCGTCGTTCACCGAGGTCACGCGATGCCGCTCGAGCACGCTCGGCGCGATCGGGACGGTCGGCGTGCGCGTATAGACGATGCGACGGGGCATGCCCCCCGACGGCACCGGCTCGGGGGCCGTCGCTTGCGTCGGACCGAGCGGAACGTCCGACTTCCGCTCGGCGTCCCGCGCGCGCTGGACCGCGATGGCGATCTTTTCCATGCTCGGCTACCAGAGCCCTGATCTTGCTCGTCACCGATTCGAGCGAGCGCCGGCAACGGCTTCACGAATTCGTGGACCCCGAGCAGGAATGCGCCAGCACAGCAGCGCGACAAGGCCCATGATCGCGACATCGCACGCCGTCGCTTGCTCGCGCGCTCCCGATCCGTCTCGATATAGGGAATCGGCGTCAGGATCGGAGCGGTGGCGATGCGCGCGAGCTCGAGCGGACCCTTGACTGCGATCGATCGAACAAGCTCGCGCAGCCACGCGAGCCCGAGGCCGCCGCCGACCGACGCCAGCGAGACCCAGCAACGCGATACGCGGCCGGTCGGGACTGTACGGCTTGTGCGGCAGGTTCGCCGGCTCGCCGAGGCTGAAACGCTCGGCCTTGAGGTCCTTCTCGAGCTCCACCGCGCCTTCGGCCTGCATCTGCTTGGACCTGATCTCGCGGTAGCGCGTCTGCGCATTCTCGTAGTCGCGCGTGAGCTCCCGGTACTCCCGCTCGACTTCCGGGATCTGCAACAGCCGCGAGTCGTAGGCGCGTTGCTTGGCGCGAAGGTCATCCTTGGTCGCGGCGAGCTGCTTGAAGCTCCCGTTGCGTGCTGTCGAGCTGCGCAGTCAGCACGACGTAGGCGGGATTGTCCGGGCTGCGCGGGGCGTCGACGACAGGACGCCGGTCCGGGGCCTTCGGCGACGACGACCCCTTGCCGTCCGGCGCCTCGAGCGCGGCGATCGATCGCCGCAGACGCTGAACGTCCGGATGGTCGTCGCCGTAGCGCTCCTTGGCCGCGGCCAGTTCGGCCTCGAGCTTCTTGCGCTGTTCCGCCGTGTCGCCCGTGCCCGGACGCGCCGGTCTCGGCCTTGAGCGCAGCGATTTCGCGCTGCAAGCGGCGCACGTCGGGGTGGTCGGCGCCGTAGACCGCGGTGGTGCTCGCGTACTGCGCCTGCAGCGTGCGCAGGCGGTCCTCCGCGGGCAGGCGTGCGATCCACCGGGCGCGCCCGAGGCCGCCGATGTCACGGCGCAAGGTTCGGCTTCACCAGCGCCAGCTGCGCTTCGATCGACAGCTTGCGGTCCTGCAGCAGGCTCGTGTCGCGCTCGATGCGCTGCAGTTCCGCCTCGGTGCGCTCGGCGAGCTGGATGTTGACCGCCGACGAATCCGGCATGCGCCCGACGTTGCGGCGCTTGAAGTCGGCGAGCTTCGCTTCGGTCGCCTGGATCTGCGCCCCCAGCCGCTCCGCCTCCTGCGTGAGGAACGCCGTGGTCTCGGCGACGCTTTGTTGCCGCACCTTGACGTTCTCGTTCAGGTACAGCGTGACCAGTTCGTTCGCGACCTTCTGCGCGCGCTCGGGGTCGGGCGCGTCGTAGGAGATCGTGAAGGCGATCGTGGCGTTCACGCGGCGTCCGCTGCTCCGGTCCGAGACGTCGGCGTTGATCGTGGAGAGCTTGATGTCCTTGCGCATCCGCTCGACGACCTCGTCCTTCGTCGCGCGCTCGCGCAGCTTCTTCGTACAGGTCGTACTTGTCGATGAGGCTCAGCAACTGCGCGCGGGTCATCACCTGCTGGCTGATCACCTGGATGCGCTCGTCGGCGAAGCTGGTGATCGTGGAGCGCACGAGGTCGGGAGGGACCTCCTGCTCCTGCACCAGGATGGTCGCCGTCGAGCGGTAGACCGGCGGAAGCGCAAGTGCCACGAGGAATGATGATCGGCGCGAGTATCCCTGCGACGGCAAGGATCAGTGCCTTGCGCCGGCGCAGCATCGACAGGTACTCGCCGATGGTCTTGCCGCCTTCCAGGCCCTCGCTTGTCGGTTCGTCCATGGCTATGCAGTACGGGGACGCTCGTCTCGCGCCGTGCGGCCGGCGCGCAATTGCGAATGGCGTGCGAAGTAGTGCAATCAAACTGGTCCCGTTTGTCACCGGACCTGTGAACGGGAGCCGCGTCACGGCAGCGTGAACTGATCGAAAGGCAGGAGACTCCGAGGGCGCTGATCGGAGACGATGTGCCCGGAGTGCCGCTCGGGCGCTCGGGAAGCGAAAGCGCGCCGGCGCCCGGCAGGCCCTGCGTCTCCACCGGGTCTTCCGACCCAACCCGTGAACGACGCACCGGGCCAGTTGTAGGCAAGGCTGACGAACACGACGTTCGAGCTCGGGTCGCCCAGAATCCTGCGAATACCGAGTGCGCGTGTACCGATAGCCGGCGTCGAGCATCCAGCGCTCCGCGAGCCGGTACGACAGTCCCGCGTCCGCCGTGATCGTCTTGTCGTCGGCGGAACTGTCGAGCGCGACGGGGTACTTCGTCTGCGCGTAGCCTGCCCCAACGCGGCCGGACAGGCGTTCCGAGAACTGGTGCGACAGCGCCACGCGATGCGTTGGTGCTCTTGCTGATCGTTCCGATGCCGCTGGGCGCGAGTCCCTGCGAGGCCCGGGCGTCGAACTTCGTGCTCTCCGAGAACTCGTAGGCAATGCTGCCGCCGAAGAACGTGCCGCTGTCGTCGCGGTTCTCGCCCGCGTCGATCGGCGTTCCCTGCCCCGGCAGGTTCTCCTTGGCGGTAGTGTCGCTCCAGAAGCCACCCACCGAGCCCGAGACCGTCAGTTGCGGAGAGAAACGGTGCACGACACCGAGCGTCGTCGTCAGGACGTTGCTGCGCGTGATGTCGCTCGCGTAATAGGTATAACCGAGCGTGTAGTTGAGCCGCGTCTGGTCGGAGTACGCGTAACCGAGGTTGCCGCTGACGTTGTAGCCCCAGTCGTCGTTTTGGGCATCACTGCCCTCGACGCTGTCGTACCAGTTGGCGTAGCCGCCGACCGAGGCACCGATCGTCCAGCGGTCGGTCAGCTGATAGTTGTAGGAGCCCTCCAGCACGGCCGCGTCCGTATAGGTACGGGCAAGCACGACGTCTCCGTCCCGGACCGCCTGCTCGAGCGACGACGAGCGGGAGTAGGACGTCCGGCCCGACCACGTCGCGCGATCCTCGCGCAGCGTGCCGTCGAGCGCGAAGCGGCCGCTCAGGAACTCCTCGGATGGGGAAATGCCCCACACCTTGTTCGCGCCGATCGCCAGCAGCGCGGTGACCTCGGACACCTCGGTCCGCCGTGCCGCGGCAACGAAGGGGTCAGCGACGAGCGTGAACGCCGACTCCTTCTCGGCAGTTGCGCAGTCGGAGTTGCCGGGCACCGGCCTGACCAGGGTCGACGAAGAAATAGTTGTCGTTGTACTCGAGCGCGTCCGGCGGCACCGGAGTACACCGACCACTGCTGCGCGGTCGCCGGCGATGGCGACCAATACGCTGGCCGCGGCAACGACCGCGCCGGCGAGGTGAACGCGTGGATTCAGGGTCATGCGCAGGCGTCAGGGCACGACGACGACATCGCCGGCCCGCAGCAGGACGTTCTGCTCGAGCTTCTCTCCCCGGACGACGCGACCGTATTCGAACGGCAGCGTGCTCTGGCGCTCGCCGTCCCGCCGCATGATGCGGATGCCGTTCTGGTCCGCGAACGGCGTGAGGCCGCCGGCCATGCTCAGCGCCTGCAATACGTCGACGTTGCGGCCGACGGGAAACTCGCCCGGCTTGGTGACCTTGCCGAGCACGTAGATGCGCTGGCTGCCCGTCTTCAGCACCGTCACCGAGACGGCCGCGTCGGGGACGAACTTCTCCAGGCGCTTGGTGATCTCCTCGCGAAGCGCGTCGACGGTCTTGCCCGCGGCCTGGACTTCGCCGATCAGCGGATACGAGATGCCACCGTCGGGCCGCACCAGCACCTCCCGCTTCAGCGCGTCCTCGCGCCACACCGTGATTTCGAGGAGATCCTCGGCGCCGACCCGATAGGTCGACGGATTCACGGCGGCGGCTGGCGCTGGCGTCGCACCCGCGCCGGCAGGCGCCTGCGCGATCGCGACGGGTCCCGCGATCAGGCCAGCGACGACCACAAGGCAGGCGAGGATGACTCTCTGGCAGGCGAGCGGCATGGTTGGAAACTCCGGGCGGCATGGGTATGTAGGACGGCTACCGATAGCGGAGACGCCAGGAAAGTGCAAGTTTATCAATCTGGCGACGCGATACCTATTCCACCGGTCCCCTGCATACTCTTCAGCGCGGGAGCCGTGGACCGATCGGTCCCGACCTGGAATCGCGTGCGCGCCCGCTACCGCCGGAACGAAACGTCGGTTTGATGCGTCTCAAGGCATATACTGATTGTTGAAGCGTACAAGGCACTTTGGCGACGCGTGATGGCTGCGTAGGGAGAGATACCAGTGACCATTGGATGGATTCTCATAGTCGCCGTGGCGTTTGGCTTGTTCTGTCTCGTCACCTACGCGCTGCTGAAAGTGGCGAGCGACGCCGACCGAGCGGCACGCCGCGCCCGGCCTGACATCTTCCCGTTCCCGGAAGTGACCATCACCCGGTCAGGGCCTGGGAGTTGGTAGTACGGGGAGCGTTCCATCCTGACATGCTCGACGCCAGCTTCAGTTCGTCGACGGACTTTACAGCGCGCACGAGGGACCCGCTAACTTCATGATCCATCACGAGGTGCTGTGTAGCACGATTTTTGCTCGGTTCATTGCGTGCCTGAGCGCACTTGCGCCTGTGCAAATGAGCTTGGGCCGACAAGGATCGAGCAATGAGCGAGCGTCGCGACGTTTCGAGCCTCCCGCCGGAAGAGGCGATGTCCCGATGCTCCGGGAATGCCGACTGAGCGGATCTCCACGAGCAAGCGCACCCTGTTGAAGGCCGGCTGGGTAGCACCGGTCATCGTGGTGCTGAACCTGCCCAGGAACAGCTTCGCCACGAACAGCAGCGGGGTGACCCGCCCGCCGATCACCGCGCCGAGACAGACCCGTGCCTGCGTTGCCGCCGGAACCGCCTTGGTGGTGGCCGCGTGGTGGCGTTGGCCGCCGTGGTGAGGTAGGCGTTCCGAAGCTGGCGATTGCAGGTTGAGTAGCGGCGGTTTCCCTTACGGGTGACCGCTTCAGTTCCAGGCCGTCTTGAGGACGACCTCGGGGCCTTTCGGCCCCGTTTCGGGCCGAGCGATTCCGTTGACGGTGGCCGATGAAACCGGGCCGGGCGTCAGAGTCCCCACACCAAGCGCGGTAAACGGCAATACTTGCCGACGTCGCGACGCTGCCCAGTAACCGGCGGGCGGCTGGGACCAAGCGTCCCGTCGCCCGATGTTGATCGATCGCGCAATCCTTGGCACAATCGGGTTGATCGAACGGTCAACATTGCGCTGGTATGCTCCAGGACCTGCTTGCCGCCATGACCCGCCAGGCGCAGACCCGCGGCCTCTCCGATCGAGAGTGGGCCGCGGCGGCGGGCCTGCGCCACGAGACGCTGTGCCGGGTGAAGCGGCGCGGCACCTGCGACGCAGCCACGCTCGACGCGCTGGCCCGCGGCTGCGGGCTCGAAGCTCGCGTTGCGCGCGCCTGCCCCCGGACAGAATGCAACGGAAGCGGCGGCCGATCAGCTGTTTCCGGCGAACCTTTCGCGCGACCTGGAAGAACGGTTGCTCACGCTGTGCGCGCACGGCGACGTCGACCCTGCCCACTGGCGAGCGATGGGACCCGGCTTCTTCGTGGCTGGTGTTGCCAATCTCGTGGCCAGTGCCAACGGTCTCGATCCCGGACGGCCGCTACGCGCGCTTGGCGGAGTCGCTGCATCCGGGCGTGCGTTCGCTGGAAGCCTTTCGACTGTGGCTGACCCGCTCGCCGGTCAAGCCGAGCCGCTTCCTGCCCATGCTTCGCGAGCGTCGGCGACAGCGGCTGACGTCGGTCGTGTCGTGATGGACAGAACGTCCCGACGACGCCCCAGCAAGGACGCTGACGCTGCATTTCTCGAGGCGCTGACCGAGATCGCCGCTCGCATCGCGGCGTCGCTGACGGCCGCCGATGGCAGGCACCTGCCAGTGCGCATGTACCTGGCCGGTGGAGCGGCGATGCACTTCTATACGGGCGCTCGCAGCACCGAGGACGTCGACGCCGTGTTCTCGACCCGCATTCTGTTGCCCGAGAGTCTGGAGGTCTACTACGTCAATGCTCAGGGCGAACCGCGACTGCTCTACTTCGATCGGCAGTACAACGACACGTTGGGGTTGCTGCGCGAAAATGCGCATCAGGATTCCATCCCGTTGAGCATGCCCGGCGTCGATGAGCGCGTGCTCGAGGTACGCGCACTCTCCGCTGTCGACCTTGCCGTCTCGAAGATCGGAAGGTTCGAAGACCACGATCGAGACGACATCGCTACCCTGGCCCATCGCGGATTGATCACCGAGCGGGCCGTCGGCGGCGCGCTAGGAAGCGTGTCGTACACGTCGGAAACACGAACGTGTCCGCACCTCGCTCGATTTGGCCGGCCAGCTGATCAGGACGGCAATGCTCGAGCGGGGCGAAGGCGGTGAGCGACGACTGACGTCGACGGATGTAGATTATCGCCAAATTGTGCCATCATTTGACGGCACATTTTGGAGTGGCCATGGAATCCTTCACCATCCGTGATCTCAGGGAACGCACCGGCGACCTGGTAAGAAACGCGGAGCAGGGCAAGCTCGCGGTCGTGGCTAAACATGGCCACCCGTTGTTCGTTGCCGTCCCGCTCGACGAAGGACTGCTGCGCTCCGGCGTCGGAGTCGCACTCGCCATCAAGCTCTTCCAGGACGGCACGCTCAGTCTCGGCAAGGCCGCCAGACTGGCGAGCCTGTCCTACGAGGCGTTCGTCGAGCAACTCGCCGCAATCGGCGTCCCCACGGTCGACTATGCGCCGGACGACCTCGACGCCGAGGTCGCCGCGATTGGGTGAGATCGGTCGTCGCGGACGCGGGTCCGCTGATCGCGTTCGGTCGCATCCAGAGACTCGATCTCCTTCCGCAAGTCCTCGGCGAGGTGCTCGTGCCTCATGCCGTGGCCGTCGAGTGTCTCGCCGATCCGGAGAAGCCCGGCGCACGAACCATCCGTCAGGCGCTTTCACGCGCGACTGCTCACGGAAGTACCTGACCCGGACCCGGCGTTGCCGCCGTTTCCGATGCTCGACGAGGGTGAGTCGGCAGCGATTCGTCTCGCTCTGAAGCTGTCGGCGTCGGTGCTCATGGACGAAAAGTCCGGCCGCAAGATCGCGACGAATCTCGGACTGCACGTGATCGGAAGTGCCGGTGTCCTTGTCGCAGCCAAGAAGCGCGGACTCATCGACGTCCGTTCGGCCGCTGCTCGAGACGTTCGCGGCCAACGGCTACCACTTCTCCGACGCCCTCGTTCGCGCGATCCTGATGCGGGCGGGCGAGGAGTAGCGCGCGGCACACGGTCGCCGCGCGCGCGGTCCCTCGCCCTTCGCTTGCGGAGTTCGGGCCGAAGTATTACCGTTGTCATTCGTTGTAATACCTCCGGAGAACGGCGTGGCAACGACCATCACCAGCAAAGGCCAGGTGACGATTCCCAAACATATCCGCGATGCGCTGCAGCTCGAGCCGGGCAGCTCGGTGGATTTCTCGGTCAACCGCGAGGGGGAAGTTGTCTTGCAACGCGCCAAGCAAGCGTCCGGCGCGCAAGAGTGCAGGCGACCGCTTTGCCGCCGTACGCGGTCGCGCCGAAGTGAAATGGCGAACCCGCGACCTGATGAAGCTGCTGCGCGACGCGCCGTGATGCTGATCGTCGACACCAATGTGCTGGTGGACGTGCTCGAGGACGATCCCGATTGGGCGGATTGGTCGATCGGCCAGTTGCGCGCCCAGGCGCAGGTCCACGAGCTCGCCATCAACGCCATCATCTACGCCGAGCTGTCGCTGGCCTTCGCGACGGTCGAAGCGCTGGACGCCGTCGTCGACCAAATGCGATTGACCGTGGCCGACGTTCCTCGACCCGCGCTGTTTCTGGCGGGGCAGGCATTCTTGCGCTATCGACGAGCCGGTGGTGTCAAGAGCAACGTGCTGTCCGACTTCTTCATTGGCGCGCAGCAGCGGTTGCGCGCTGCCCGCTGCTCACGCGCGACGTGCAGCGTTACCGCGCCTACTTTCCAACCGTCGAGCTCATTGCGCCGTAGCTCGGACCGAGCTGACGTTTCGTTCAATTCCCGCTGGTTCGCGCCTTCTTCTGGGCCTGCTTGAACTTGATCTCAACCTCCTTGCCGACGGCACGAGCGGCCTTGATCAAGGTGTCCAGCTGAACCGCCCTTCAGCTACTCACGAACAGGCTCGTCCCAACCAGGCCGAATGCGTTCATCGAGCGACAATCGGAGGCAATTCGTTTACCTTGGCGGCCACCGCGCTGCACGCCTTGATGAGATCGGTGACGATGCGCTCGTCCACGTTCAGATCGCCCTCGTACTCGCCCAGATTGCGAATTTCGTGGCATTTCGCCAACACTCGCCACACTTCCGGCCCCAGACCGAGCGTGTGCGGCAGCAGTTGGAACACGAGGTAGCGATTGCCGGAGCGGTAGCCATGCCAGCGCAGCGCGGCGAGGCACAAAGCGTGCGCCGCGTTGTAGGCAAGATCAAAGCGACTTTCCACCGCAAGCCCTGACATCCCGGCATCCCGGAGTCGGGCAGCGCCGGACCGAAGCAGACCGGCGAACTCCTTTGCGTCCGGAGGCTCGGACTTCAGCGACTTGCCAGGTCCGCAGAGGTTCTCAAATGCGGAGGTCATCTTCTCCGCCGACCAGCCAGATCTTGGGCTGCGCCAGAAGGCGCTTCACGAAGGCGTTGTCGTCCTTCACGCGTTTGGCCAGAGTCCTTGCTGGAAAGGATGGTGGGGTTCACGGCGCGTCCAAGGCGCGCACTGGCGGCCTCGACTGCCGCGAACAGATCGGCGTAGCTCAACGCATCGGTGATCACCATCAGGTCGATGTCGCTGGTGGCCACGTCCTGCCGCTTGGCCACGGAACCGAACACGAATGCTGCGCGAATCTGCGCGGCAAGCGGTTGCAGCGCTTCCCGCAATGGTTCGGCGAGGCCGACGGTCTTCTGCACGATTCTGCACAGTTCCGTGAACAACGGCGAGTCCCGGTTGGCCTGGTAGTGCCTCTGATTTCCCACCGGTCGTACCGTCACCAACCCGCTGCGCGTCAGCCGCGCCAATTCACGTTGCACCGCGCCTGAGCCGCCCCAGCCAGGCCGATCAGCTCGGTCGCGTAATAGCTGCGCGTCGGTTGCCCGAAAAGTAGGCCGAGCACGCGCTGCTGTGTGCCGGTGAACAGCGCATCGGCCAGGCTCGCGGAGCGTGTGGCATTCGATGGCGCGGTCGGACAGGGTGTTTCATGCCCATATTGGGTACGATCATACCCAAATCAGGCATGTCTGACGAGACCCGGAAAGCAAAAAGCCCGGCGGGAGGGCCGGGCTAAATTGCTGACTGTTTGGTTGCGGGGGAAGGATTTGAACCTTCGACCTTCGGGTTATGAGCCCGACGAGCTGCCAGACTGCTCCACCCCGCGGCAGGAGTCGAATTATAGCCCGGCAACCCAGTCCGGTCAATCCGCGACGGCGACGCGTTATCAGCTCACCCCGGCCGGGAACGCGATCACGTGGTCGATCGACAGCCGGATGCCGATGCGCTCGCCGATCGCGTGGTCGTGGTGCGAAGGGACGAGCGAGAGCACACGGGTGCCCGAAGTGAGCGCGAGCGTGTAGAGGAAGTGGGCGCCGCGAAACGCCTTCGCGGCCACTTCGGCCTCCCAGGGGCTCGCGTCGTCGTGCACGATATCGTCCGGTCGCAGCAGCAGATCGACCGCGGCGCCCTCGTCCATCGACAGCGGGTTGTCGCTCGCAAGCTCGCCCAGCTCGGTGAGCACGCGACCACGGCCGATCGCCACGCCGCGCAGGAACACCCCCTGCCCCACGAAGTCGGCGACGAAGCGCGTACGCGGCTGGTGGTAGAGGCGATAGGCGCTGTCCCACTGCTCGATCGCGCCGTCGTTCATCACGCCGATCTCGTCGGCGAGCACGAACGCCTCGTGCTGGTCGTGGGTGACCAGGATCGCGGTCGTGCCGGCGGCCTTGAGGATGCCGCGCACCTCGAGCGTCAGCCGCTCGCGCAGGTCGATGTCGAGGCTGCTGAACGGCTCGTCGAGGAGCAGCAGGTCCGGGTTCGGGGCGAGTGCCCGCGCCAGCGCGACGCGCTGCTGCTGCCCGCCCGAGAGCTCGTGCGGGAAGGCGTTGCCAGCGTCCTTGAGGCCGATCAGCTCGAGCATCTCGTCGACGCGCCGTTGCGCGACGTCCGCAGCGTTGCCGCGCAACCCGAACGCGACGTTGCGCGCCACGGTGAGGTGCGGGAACAGCGCGAAGTCCTGGAACACCATGCCGACGCTGCGTTCCTCCGGCGGCACGCTCGAGCCCGGGCGAGACACGACGCGCCCGCCCAGCGAGATCGTCCCGCCCTTCACCGGCTCGAAGCCGGCGAGGCAGCGCAGCACCGTGGTCTTGCCGCAACCGGAGGGGCCCAGCAGGCAGCCGATGGCGCCGGGGGCGAGCGCGAAGCTCATCCCGCGCACCACGGGAACGTCGCCGTAGGCGTGCGAGAGGTCGGCAACCTCGACGGACGCGGCCATGCGCGGAGTTTAGCCGGTCAGGTACAAAAGGCGTCTCCTGTAAAGCAACTGCGGAAGCCGCGGCGTTGCAGGTACGACGTCGTTCCCGCGCAAGCGGGAAACCCATGGTCGTGAGCGCGAACGATCGCTGGGCCCCCGCTTTCGCGGGGGCGACGACGGAGACATGGGCGACGACGGAGTGCGGGTAGCGACGACGGCCAGGTCCAACGCCCTCAGCGACGTGCCGGCACGCGGAACACCGCGCGGTCCTGCCGATCGCCGCCGAGAAGCTCGAGCTGCTGCGCGATCGCGGCGCCGACGTGCATCACCGGCGTCGCGTCGCGGCCCGCAAGGCTCGCCTTCGCGGCCTCGAACGCGCCGGTGATCGACCGCGCGTCGGTGAACGCCTTGCCGAAGAGGACGTCGCCGAACGCGGTCGGCTCCCCTCCCCGCCTGCAGCCGGCCGGCGTCTCGCCCGGTCCCGCCGCGGATACGACCAGCGTGTCGTCGTCGGCCAGTGCGTCGATGAACGGCCCGGCATCGCAGACCTCGAGCACGACGATCCGCCAGCGGATGCCCGACTCCCGGAGGAGATGCGCAAGACCCGGTCCCGACAGCGGCACCAGTCCGAGCGGCGGCAACTCGGCGACGAGCGTCCCGTCCGCGTTGCTGCGCCCGGCGACGTACACCATCGCGACGTCCTCGTCGGGGTCGCTGGCCGCCGCGATCTCCTGCAGCGCCTCGCGCAGGTGCGTGACCGTGGCGAAGGGCGTGTCCGCGAGGGAAGACGCGTCGTTCAGGTAGACCACCGACCGGCCTTCGCCGTAACGCGCGTCGATCGCCTCGCGCGCGGCCTCGACGCGAGGTCGCCACACCGACCCGGCGCCGTCGGGCGCGAACGCGACGAAGTAGAGCTCGGTCTGGCCGGCGACGTGGTCTTCGAGCGCGGCGAGGGCGTCGTCCTGCAGCTCGCGCTGGAGTGCGAGCACGGGCTCC
Organism: uncultured beta proteobacterium; assembly: GCA_963765065.1. Lineage (GTDB taxonomy): Bacteria > Pseudomonadota > Gammaproteobacteria > Burkholderiales > Casimicrobiaceae > VBCG01. The sequence continues at coordinate 24,369 of CAVXVH010000021.1, forward strand.
GACGCGGGATTGCCGTCGAGTGCTGCGAACTCCTCGACCGGTGCCCACCACGGGGCATCCGGGACGACGCCGGACGGCAGCAGCATCGGCGCGGCGAGCAGCGCGCCCCCGGCCAGCGCGCGCATGCCGCGCCGCTGCGCCGGCTGCAGCGCGACGTAGGTGGAGCGCACCAGCACCGCGAGGAACCACGCGAGGAGCGCGAAGTGCACGGCATCCTCGACCACTTCGGGGACGTCGGGGAGGAAGTCGAGCGCGAGCGGCAGCAGCGTGCACGCCTGCACCAGCAGCATCGAGGCGAGCACCACGATCGGCAGCGCGAGCGGCAGCGACGCGTCGCGCAACGACGGCCGCGAGCACGCTGGCGACCAGCACCAGGATCGCGAGCGAGGCGAGCTCGCCGCCGACGGCAGTGAGATCCAGCACGGCGTCCGGTCCCGCGAGGATCCGCTCGACGCCGAAGTCCACCGCCGCCGAGACGACGACCGAGCAGCACGAGCGCCAGCGCGTCGATGCGGAAGTCCTGCCGCGACACGCGCAGGAAGAGCGCGAGCCGCACGCCGGCACGCACGTTGGCGACGAGCGCCGCCAGTGCCGCCCGCATCGGGATCTCCTGCCCGGTCAGACCGCTGCCGCGTGCGCGGCGATGAACGCCTTGACACGCTCGGCGTCGGCCGGCAGCGCCTCGAAGCGCTGTGTCCGCTCTTCGAGGCCGACGTAGGCCGCGGGCCGCGCCGGCTCGACACCCAGCGCCTCCTTGATCGTCGCGGAGAACTTCGCCGGCAGCGCGGTCTCGATGCACACCAGCGGCACGTCCGGGAGGCGCAGCTCGCGACCGACCTTGAGGCCGTCGGCGGTGTGCGGGTCGACGACGACGCCGTAGCGCGCGTGCACGTCGCGGATCGTCGCGACGCGGTCGGCGTGCGTGCTGCGGCCGGAGACGAAGCCCGGCGGCGGTGCACGCGCGGCCAGTAAGGCGTTGCCGGCAAGATCGAACTCCCCGTCGCGGGCGAGCCGGTCCCACAGCGACGCGAGCGCCGCGGGGTCGCGCCCGACGACGTCGAACACGAAGCGCTCGAAGTTCGACGCCTTGGAGATGTCCATCGACGGCGACGAGGTCGCGTGGGTCTCGGCGCTGCCGCGCGGCCGGTAGCGGCCGGTGCGGAAGAACTCGTCGAGGACGTCGTTCTCGTTGGTCGCGAGCACGAGCCGCGCGATCGGCACGCCCATCTCGCGCGCGACGTGCGCGGCCAGGATGTTGCCGAAGTTGCCGGACGGCACCGCGAACTGCACCGGCTCGCCGTCGCGCGCGGTCGCGGCGAAGTAGCCCTTGAAGTAGTAGACGACCTGCGCGGCGATGCGGCCCCAGTTGATCGAGTTGACCGCGCCGATGCGGTAGCGGGCCTTGAACGCGGCGTCGCCGGAGACGGCCTTGACGATGTCCTGGCAGTCGTCGAACGAGCCGTCGATCGCGAGGTTGTGGATCGACCGGTCGTCGATCGAGTACATCTGCGCCTGCTGGAAGGGGCTCATGCGCCCGCGCGGCGAGAGCATGAACACCGCGACACCCGCGCGACCGAGCATCGCGTGCTCGGCGGAGGAGCCGGTGTCGCCCGACGTCGCGCCGAGGATGTTGATGGTGCGCTGCTCGGCCGCCAGCACGTACTCGAACAGCCGCCCGAGGAGCTGCAGCGCGATGTCCTTGAACGCGAGCGTCGGGCCGTTGGAGACGCGCAGCAGGTGCGAAGCCCGGCGCGAGCGTGGTCAGCGGCGTCACCTCGTCGCTGCCGAAGGTCGCGGCGGTGTACGTCGCGTCGATCAGCCGGCGCAGGTCCGGCGCCGGGATGTCGTCGATGAACCGCGACAGCACGGCGAACGCGAGCGCCCGGTAGTCGAGCCCGCGCAGCGCGGCGAGCTCGGCCGCGGTGAAGCGCGGATAGGCCTGCGGCACCGCGAGGCCGCCGTCGGGTGCGAGGCCCTCGAGCAGGATCTCGCGGAAGGGCCTGGGCGACTGCGCCCAGGCGCCGCGCGTGGAGACGTATCGCATCACGCCAGCGCTTCCATGCGGATGCGGGTCACCTGCCCGCTCACCGTCGACAGCGCCTCGATCGCGGCGATCGCCTCGACGACCTTGCCCTCGATCGAGCGGTGGGTGAGCAGGATGATGTCGGTCTGCGCGACGCCCTCGGGCGGCTCCTTCTGGATCATCGCGTCGATCGAGATGCCGCGGTCGGCGAGGATGCGCGTGATGTCGGCGAGCACGCCCGGCTTGTCTTCGACGCGCATGCGCAGGTAGTAGCTGGTCTCGACGTCGGCCATCGGCAGGATCGGCACGTCGGAGAGCCGGTCCGGCTGGAACGCGAGGTGCGGCACGCGGTGCTCGGGGTCGGCCGTGTGCATGCGGGTCACGTCGACCAGGTCCGCGATCACGGCGCTGGCGGTGGGCTCGGCACCGGCGCCGGGGCCGTAGTACATCGTCGCGCCGACCGCGTCGCCTTTCACCAGCACGGCGTTCATCGCGCCTTCGACGCTCGCGATCAGGCGCTTCGCGGGCACGAGCGTCGGGTGCACGCGGAGCTCGATGCCCGTGGCCGCGCGCCGGGTGATGCCGATCAGCTTGATGCGGTAGCCCAGTTCCTCGGCGTAGCGGATGTCCTCGCGCGTGAGCTTGGTGATGCCTTCGGCGTACGCCTTCTCGAACTGCATCGGCACGCCGAAGGCGATCGCCGACATGATCGTGAGCTTGTGCGCGGCGTCGATGCCCTCGACGTCGAACGTCGGGTCGGCCTCGGCGTAGCCGAGCGTCTGGGCCTCGGCGAGCACCTCGGCAAACGACGCGCCGCGCGCGCGCATCTCCGAGAGAATGAAGTTGGAGGTGCCGTTGATGATGCCGGCGATCCACTCGATGCGGTTGGCCGACAGGCCCTCGCGCAGCGCCTTGATGATCGGGATGCCGCCGGCGACGGCCGCCTCGAAGGCGACCATCACGCCCTTCGCGTGCGCTGCCGCGAAGATCTCGGTGCCGTGGTGGGCGAGCAGCGCCTTGTTGGCGGTGACGACGTGCTTGCCGTGCGCGATGGCGTCCAGCACCAGCTGGCGCGCGGGCTCGATGCCGCCGATCAGCTCGCAGACGATGTCGACGTCCGGGTGGCGGACGACGACGCGCGGGATCGTTGGTGAGGTTGACGCCGGCGATGCCGCGCGTGCCCTCGCGGGCGCGGTCGAGCGTGCGCGTGCCGATCCAGTTGATCTCGATCGGCCGGCCGGCGCGGCGCTGGATCTCCCCCTGGTTGCGGCGGAGCACGTTCCAGGTGCCCTGGCCGACGGTGCCGAAGCCGAGCAGGCCGACGTGGATGGGTTTCATGGGTCAGCGGCCGTGGGCATGACGGCGGCGGTAGCCGTCGAGGAAGCGGGCGATGCGCGACGATCGCCTCGGTGAGATCGTCGCTGTTGGGCAGGAAGACGATGCGGAAGTGGTCGGGGTGCGGCCAGTTGAAGCCGCTGCCCTGCACCACCAGCACCTTCTCCGCCTCGAGCAGCTCGAGCACGAACTGCTGGTCGTCGTCGATCGGGTAGAGCTTCGGATCGAGGCGCGGGAACAGGTACAGCGCGGCCTTCGGCTTGACGCAGCTGACGCCCGGGATCGCGGTGATCAGGTCGTAGGCGAGCTCGCGCTGGCGCGCGAGGCGGCCGGTGGGCGCGACGAGATCGTTGATGCTCTGGTAGCCGCCGAGCGCGGTCTGGATCGCGAACTGGCCGGGGACGTTCGCGCACAGGCGCATCGAGGCGAGGATGTTCAGGCCCTCGACGTAGTCGCGCGCGTGCTTCTTCGCGCCCGAGAGCACCATCCAGCCGCTGCGGTAACCGCAGGCGCGGTAGTTCTTGGAGAGGCCGTTGAAGGTGACGAACAGCACGTCGTCGGCGAGCGAGGCGACCGAGGTGTGCGTCGCGCCGTCGTAGAGCGTCTTGTCGTAGATCTCGTCGGCGAACACGATCAGCTGGTGCTGCCGCGCGATGCCGACGATCTCGCGCAGCAGGTCGGGCGGGTACAGCGCGCCGGTCGGGTTGTTCGGGTTGATCAGCACGATGCCGCGCGTGCGCGGCGTGATCTTGCTGCGGATGTCGATCAGGTCGGGGAGCCAGCCGGCGCCCTCGTCGCACAGGTAGTGCACCGGCACGGCCGCCGGCGAGGCTCACCGCCGCGGTCCACAGCGGGTAGTCGGGCGCCGGGACGAGCACCTCGTCGCCGTCGTCGAGCAGGCCCTGCATCGCCATCACGATCAGCTCGGAGACGCCGTTGCCGACGTAGACGTCGTCGAGGTCGACGCCGGCGATGCCCTTCTGCTGCGTGTACTGCATGATCGCCTTGCGCGCGGCGAAGAGGCCCTGCGAGTCGGAGTAGCCGGACGCCTGCGGCAGGTTGACGATCACGTCGTGGCGGACCTCGTCGGGCGTGTCGAAGCCGAAGGGCGCCAGGTTGCCGATGTTGAGCTTGATGATCCGGTGCCCCTCCTCCTCCATCACCTTGGCCCGGGCGAGGACGGGCCCGCGGATGTCGTAGCAGACGTTCGCGAGCTTCGCGGATTTGCGGATGGGCGTGAGCGTGGTCATGGGTTCAGGAAAGTAAGGAAAGTAGGGTCAGACTCGACTTTTCGCGACACCGGTTCGTCGGCGAATTCGCGGTCGAAAAGTCGAGTCTGACCCTACTTTCCTGACGCCGGTCCGTGGGCGAATTTGCGGTCGAAAAGTCGAGTCTGACCCTACTTTCATGCGGCCGCGGCCGATCCGACACCGTCGCGGCGGAGCATCTCACGGATGCCGCGCACCGCCTGGCGGATGCGGTTCTCGTTCTCGATCAGGGCGAAGCGCACGTGGCCGTCGCCGAACTCGCCGAAGCCCACGCCAGGCGACACCGAGACCTTCGCATCGGCGAGGAGCTTCTTCGCGAACTCGAGCGAGCCGGCGGCAAGATACGGCTCCGGGATGCGCGCCCACACGTACATCGAGGCCTTCGGCACGTCGACCTTCCAGCCGGCTTCCGCGAGGCCCTTGCAGAGCACGTCGCGGCGGCGCTGGTACTTCGCAGCGATGTCGCGCACGCAGTCCTGCGGGCCTTCGAGCGCGGCGATCGCCGCGACCTGGATCGGCGTGAACGTGCCGTAGTCGTGGTAGCCCTTGATGCGCGCGAGCGCGGCGACGAGCTCGCGGTTGCCGACCATGTAAGCCGACGCGCCAGCCGGCCATGTTGTAGCTCTTCGACATCGTGAAGAACTCGACGGCGACGTCGCGCGCGCCCTCGACCTCGAGGATCGACGGCGCCTTCCAGCCGTCGAACACGATGTCGGCGTAGGCGAGGTCGTGGACGATCCAGATGCCATACTGCCGGGCGAGTGCGACCAGCTTCTCGAAGAACGGCCGCTCGACGCACTGCGCGGTCGGGTTCGACGGGAAGTTGATGATCAGCATGCGCGGCTTCGGGAACGACAGGTGGATCGTCTGCTCGAGCGCCGCGAGGAACTCGGCCTCGGTGGTCATCGGCACGTGGCGGATGTCGGCGCCCGCGATCACCGGCCCGTAGATGTGGATCGGGTAGCTCGGATTCGGCACCAGCACGGTGTCGCCGCGGCCGAGCGTCGCGAGTGCCAGGTGCGCGATGCCCTCCTTGGAGCCGATCGTGACGATCGCCTCGGCTTCGGGGTCGAGCGTCACGCCGTAGCGGTCCGCGTACCAGTGGCAGATCGCGCGGCGCAGCCGCGGGATGCCCTTCGACATCGAGTACCCGTGGGTGTCGGGACGGCGCACGGTCTCGACCAGCTTCTCGACGATGTGCGGCGGCGTGGGGCCGTCCGGATTGCCCATGCCGAAGTCGATGACGTCCTCGCCGCGGCGCCGGGCCGCCATCTTGAGCTCGGACGTGATGCTGAAGACGTACGGCGGCAGCCGGGTCAGGCGCGCGAATTCGGTGGGAGGCGATGCGGACATTTCTCTCGTGGGCGCCCGGAACCGTCCGAGCGACGAAGAAAAGGACGAACGTATAATCCTAGCGGAGTCGCGCACTTCCCGCAATGCAGCATGCCTGCGCCAGCGGCGCCGCCATTCGCACGTGAAATTCCACCTCTCCCAGGGCGAAGGCCACATGGTGACGGGCGTCGGGCCCGGCTGGGTGCGCGTCGGTGCCGACGAGTACCGCGCGAGCCTGATCCTCACCCCCGACGCGATCGTGACGCCGTGGGCCGGCACGTTCGAGGCGCTCGGCGACGCGGACTTCGAGCGCGTACGCGCGCTCGAGCCGGCGATCGTGCTGCTCGGCACCGGGGTGCGGCAGCGCTTTCCCCACCCGCGCGTGTATCAGGCGTTGATCGCGGCGGGCATCGGCGTCGAGGTGATGGACAGCAGCGCCGCCGCGCGCACGTACAACATCATCGCCGCGGAGGGCCGACGGGTCGCCGCCGCGCTGATCCTACCCTGAAACGAGAAGTAGGGTCAGACTCGACTTATTCGGCCACGCTGCCGGACTTCATCGGCCGGCCCAACGATGCTCGCTCCGCGCGTCGGCCGAGGCGTTCGACGCTGCGGCGAAACTCCGCACTGCCCAATGCCCACGCGTTCTGCGTGGCGTCGCGAATCGCGAGCGTCTCGTCGTCGGCAACCGGTTGGCCGAACAGCGCAAGATAGGCCGCTCGGCGCGTCGCCGGTGCAGTCCCGAGCGCCCGATAGAGCGAGTGTGCGGTGACGAGGGGGTCCGACACGCCGAATGCGTTCGCCCGATGGCTCGACCACGGATAGCGCTCGGGGTGTTCGACCATCCCCGCGCGAACCGGGTTGAGCTCGATGTAGCGCATGCACGCGAGCAGGTAGCGGTCGCTGTCGACGATTGTCGCCTTGTACCGGCCCTCCCAGAGCGTTCCGCTGCGACCCTGCGTCGAATTGAAATACTGGACGTACACGCGGCCGACCGATTGCATGGCGCGAGGCAGGCTCGTGGCGGCCTCCGGCGTGGCCAGCAGGTGGACGTGGTTCGTCATGAGGACGTAGGCGTGAATGGCGACGCCATGCCGACGCGCCGCGAACGCCAGGCAGTCCTTGAAGAACGCGTGGTCGGCGAACGTGCGGAAGATCGGCTGGCGGTCGTTGCCGCGCTGGATGACGTGCTGCGGCGTGTCGGGAACGAAGAAGCGTGGAAGCCGGGCCATCGCTCCACGGTAACGTCCCGCCAGTGCCGTGGAAATCGGCCGAAAGTCGAGTCTGACCCTACTTTTTCGGGAAAGTCGAGTCTGACCCTACTTATTCAGCACTGGATGGTGGTCTTGCAGAACGTCGTGAGCTCGCTGACTACGGTGCGATCGGCGACGGGCGCCTTCGCCTTGCCGCCGTACTCCATGCCGAGCTTGAACTCGTACTTCCTGAAGAACGCGTCGAACTGCTCGGGACCCAGCGTGCCGAGCGCGTGGATCGCGTCGGTCGTCGGGTCGTGCTCGAGCACGATCGCCGCGAGCGGCTGCGGCGCGGGTCCCGAGACGACGCGCGCGCCCGCCGACGGGTCGTAGACGCTGTGGTCGGCGCAGCAGTGGATCACCGACCCGGCCGAGGTTGCCGACGGGTCCTTCTGGTAGCGGATGAAGGAGACGTCGCGCGTCGGGTAGGCGAGCTTGTGCGCGCAGATCGCCGAGAACGCGACGACGCTGCGCTCGGGGCCCACGCCGCCGTTCCAGGCGTAGGCCGCGCCGTCCTCGCGCTTCAGGCTCACGGCACCGGACGCGACGCGCGGCAGGCGCAGCAGGAAGCAGGGCGTCGAGGCGTACGGATAGTGGAACACGTAGTTGGTCTCGGCCGCGAGCGCGCGCGCGCGGATCGGCTGGCCCTGCGCATCGACGAGCCGCGTGCGCGCATACAGGCGCGGCGGCGTGTTCGCGAACGCGCCCTGCATGCAGGCGAGCGACGCCGCACCGCCCAAGAGCGCGCACGAACCCAGGAACGAACGTCGCTTCATCGGAGCCAAGCCCTCTGGAAGTGATCGCGAAATTCTAGCGACGATTGCCTGCCGTCAAGCCTGAACATGCGGACGAACCGGTGCCGCGGCGCCACACGACCCTGCCATTTGCAGGGCTATGCGCCCAGGAACTCGCGCACGTGCTCGGCGACGCTGCGGCCGAGCGCCGAGAGGGCGTAGCCGCCCTCGAGCGATGACACGATGCGCCCCTCGCAGTGGCGCCGCGCGACACCCATGAGCTCGCGCGTCACCCACGCGTAGTCGGCCTCGGTGAGCTTGAGCCCGGCGAGCGGATCCTCGCGGTGCGCGTCGAATCCCGCCGAGATGAACAGCAGCTGCGGGCGATGTGCCTCCAGCGCGGGCATCCAGCGCTCGGTCACGGCGGCGCGGAACTCCTCGCTGCCGGCGCCCTCCGCGAGCGGCACGTTGACCATGTTGGGGCCCTGCGGGTGGTCGCCGGAATACGGGTAGAGCGGATGCTGGAACGTCGAGGCCATCAGCACCCGGGGATCGTCGGCGAAGATGTCCTCGGTGCCGTTGCCGTGGTGGACGTCGAAGTCGATCACCGCGACGCGCGACGAGGCCGTGGTGCTCGAGCGCGTGCGCGATGCCGACGCCGATGTTGTTGAACAGGCAGAAGCCCATCGCGCGACGCCGTTCGGCGTGGTGACCGGGCGGCCGTACGGCGCAGAACGCGGTCTTGCACTCGCCGGACATGACGAGGTCGACCGCGAGCGCGACCGCGCCGGCCGCGTGCCTCGCGGCGACGAGCGAGTGCGGGTTGAGCGCGGTGTCCGGGTCGAGGTAGTGCAGCCCGCTCTCCGGGACGGCGCCCTCGATCTCGTCGATGTACGCTGCGCTGTGCACGCGCGCGACCTGCTCGCGCGTCGCGGCCGGTGCCGTGTAGTGGTGCAGGTAGGGATCGAGGCCGGCGGCGATCAGGCGATCGCCGATCGCGGCGAGCCGCTCGGGGCACTCGGGGTGATACGGCCCCATCTCGTGGAGCATGAACGACGGATGGGTGATGTAGGCGGTGAGCACGTCGCGCATCGTCCTGGTTGCGGGTCGTGGCTGCGGGGACCGGCGGGCAGCCGCCGAACGGAGTTTAACCTGCGCCCGCCGGTGCTGACGAGCGGTCGACCGCACGCTAGAGTGCCCTCTCGACGGGCCCGGCGCGGGCCCGCGCGCCCCGATCCATCCGTCCCCGACCTCCCCGTGACCGTCCGCCCGGCCTCTTCCAGTGTGCCCACCTCGACGCGGCTCGCCGCGGCGCTCGCGCAGCTCTCGCGCATCATCGTCGGCAAGGAAGGACCGATCGAGCTCGCGCTCGCGTGCCTCCTCGCGCGCGGCCACCTGCTGATCGAGGACATCCCGGGCGTGGGCAAGTCGACCCTCGCCCACGCGCTCGCGGCCACGCTCGGCCTGCGCTACTCGCGCATCCAGTTCACGAGCGACCTCCTGCCGGCCGACGTGCTCGGCGTGTCGATCTTCGACAGTGCGGCGCAGGTGTTCCGCTTCCACGCCGGTCCGATCTTCAATGCCGTCGTGCTGGCCGACGAGATCAACCGGGCGCCGCCCAAGACGCAGAGCGCGCTGCTGGAGGCGATGGAGGAGCGGCAGGTGTCGCAGGACGGCGAGACCCGCAAGCTCCCCGAGCCGTTCTTCGTCATCGCGACGCAGAACCCGGTCGAGCAGATTGGCGCCAATCCGCTGCCGGAATCCCAGCTCGACCGGTTCCTGATGGCAATCGAGCTGGGCTATCCCGATGCGTCGGCCGAGCGCGAGTTGCTCGCCGGCGGCGACCGGAGGGCGCGAATCGCCGACCTCGAGCCGGTGGCGGACGCGGCGACGCTCGTCGAGTGGCAACGCGAAGCCGCCGCCGTGCACGTCGCGCCGGCGCTGCTCGACTACGTGCAGGCGCTGCTCGCCGCCAGCCGCGGCGGCAGCGGCACCGACACCGGAACGCGCCGCGGCCTGTCGCCCCGCGCGGGGTTGATGCTGATCGCCGCGGCCCGCGCGCACGCGCTGATCGGGGGTCGCCCGATGGTGCTTCCCGAGGACGTGCAGCGCGTGTTCCCGGCCGTCGCCGGGCATCGGCTCGCCGGCGGCGCCCGCACCGGCGCGTTGCAGGCGCAGGCGCTGCTGCGCGCCGTCGCGATTCCGTAGCGATCCCGTCGCCGCGATGCCCGCGTCGTCGCGCGTCGCCGCCTTGCCGTTCGCGTGGATTGAGCGCGCCCGCGAGCGCTTCCTGCGCCGCACGCCTTCGGACGGTCCCGCGGTCACGCTGGCGCACGCACGGATCTACATCGTGCCGTCGCGTCGGGGCCTCGCGGTAATCGGTACGCTCGCGACCATGCTCGTCGCGTCGCTCAACTACGGCTTGGCACTCGGGCTCGTCGTCACGTTTCTGCTCACCGGCCTCGTCAGCGCGGCGCTGCTGCACACGTTCCGCAACCTGGCCGGGCTCACGCTGCGCCCGAGCGGCGCCGGCGAGACCTTCGCCGGCGCGAGGGTCGCGTTCACGCTGGGCCTCGATCCGGGCGGCCGTGACCGCGTCGCGATCGAGTTGGCCCCGCGCGGGTCGTCGCCGAAGGCCGTCGACGTCGCGTTCGACGCCGTGCCGGCGATCACGCTCGAAGTGGACGCGCCGCGGCGCGGCCGCGTCGCGCTGGGACGGGTCACCGTGTCGTCGACCTGGCCGCTCGGTCTGTGGCGCGGCTGGTCGTACGTGCACTTCCCGCTCGAAGGCATCGCCTATCCCGCGCCCGAGCCTGGCGCCCCCGCGCTGCCGCCGGGCACGCTTGCCGCAGACGAGGCGACGCTGTCGGGAGCAGGCGACGTGGAGCTCGCCGGCCTGCGCGAGTACCAGCGCGGCGATCCGATGCAGCGCGTCGCGTGGAAGGCCGTGGCGCGCGGCGGCGGCTGGTACACGAAGGAGTTCGAAGGCGCGGGCGGCGGCGGACCGGTGCTGCTCGACTACGCGGCGTTGCCGCCGACGCTGGACCGCGAAACGCGCCTCGCGCGCCTGACCGCCTGGGTGCTGGCGTGCGAGCGCGCCGGCCGCTCCTACGCACTGTCGCTGCCGGGCCTGCACCTGCCGGCCGGGCTCGGCCGCGAGCACCGTCGCGAGGCGCTGTGCGCACTCGCGCTGTTCGAGGTTCCGGGCGTGGCCACGAGCGCCACGCTGGAGGCGCGTCGATGACGGCGCGGGCATGGCCGCTGTTCAGACGGGCCGCCGCTCGGCGCGACGTCGACGTGCTGTCGCCGCTGCAGATTCGCTGGCTGGGCCTCCTGCTCGTCTGCGCCCAGTTGCCGCACGCGTTCAGCCTGCCGCTGTGGATCGTCGTGTTCGGCATGGCGCTGGTCGTGGTGCGCATGCGCCTCGCCACGCGCGACGGCACGCGGCCCGGTGCCGCCCCTGCCCGCATCCCGTCGTGGGCACTGCTGCTCTTCGCGGTGATCACCGCGTTCCTGGTGCGGGCCTCGTACGGCTACCTGGTCGGGCGCGACCCGTCGGTCGCGTTCCTGTTCGTGCTCGCGGGCATCAAGTTCCTCGAGTCGCGCACGGCGCGCGACGGCACGCTGGTGCTCTGTATCGCCGCATTCCTGATGGTGACGCCGTTCCTGTTCGGGCAGTCGCCCTTCGCACTCGCCGCCGCGGCGCCGGCGGTGCTCGCCTTCGGCGGGGCGCTCGCCGCGCTGGCGGCGCGCAGCCCGGCATCGGCTGCCGCCGCCGCCCCGCGTCGCGCGCTCGTCACGGCGGGCAAGCTGATCGTGCAGGGGCTGCCGCTCGCGGCACTGCTGTTCGTCCTGTTTCCGCGCCTCGCCATGCCGCTGTGGGGCCTGCCGCAGGCCTCGCGCGCCACCACCGGGCTGTCCGACACGATGTCGCCGGGCATGATCGCGGAGCTCACGCAGGAGGACACGGTGGCGTTGCGCGCCGACTTCGACGGTCCCCCTCCGCCGGCGTCCCTGCGCTACTGGCGCGGTCCCGTGATGTCGCGCTTCGACGGGCGCAGCTGGTCGGCCACCCTCGCGCGTGCCGAAGGCTCGCTCGTCCCGTACGCGGGCAAGGGCGTCGCGTACACGGTCACGCTCGAGGCCAACGAGAGCCCGTGGCTGTTCGCGCTCGAGCTGCCGGCGGCGCTGCCGCGCTTCACCGACGCGGGCACGATCGCCGATGTCGTCCTCACCGCGGACCAGCAGCTCGTCGCCCGCCGGCCGATCGGCCAGGTGCGCCGCTACGCGCAACTCTCGCTGCTCGCGGACCGGCATCCCGCGGGCCCTCGCGCGGCGACGGAGAACCTGCGCCTTCCCCCCGGCACGAACCCGCGCACGCAGCAGCTCGCCCGCACGCTGCGCGAACAGCACGCCGACGACCGCGCGCTGATCCAGGCCGTGCTCGACGATGTTCCGCAACGAGGACTTCACCTACACGCTCGCGCCCGGCGTCGTCCATCCCCGCGATCCGGTGGACGGCTTCCTGTTCGACTCGCGACGCGGCTTCTGCGAGCACTATGCAAGCGCGTTCGCGGTGCTGCTGCGCGGCGCCGGCATCCCGGCGCGCATCGTCACCGGCTACCAGGGCGGCGAGTTCAATCCGCGCGGCAACTACCTGATCGTGCGCCAGTCGGACGCCCACGCGTGGACCGAGGCACTGATCGACGGCGCGTGGGAGCGCTTCGACCCGACGGGCGCGGTGTCCCCGTTGCGCATCGAGTCGGGCATCTCGCGCGCGCTGCCCAATGCCGAGCAGCTGCCGCTGTTCGCGCGCCTCGACTCGGGCTTCCTGAAGAGCACCGAGCTGATGCTCGACGCGCTCAACCACGCCTGGCGCCGCAACGTCGTCGGCTTCGACTACGGGCGCCAGCGCGAGCTGTGGCGATCGTTGCACCTCGAGCCGGACGCGCCCTGGCAGGTGATGGGCGCGCTGGCGCTCGCCGCGGCGGCGTGGATGGCCGTGGTGCTCATCGTGCTGGCGCTGTCGCGGCGGCGCGGGGAGCGCGCGGCGGCGCTCTGGTCGGACGTGTGCACGACGCTCGCACGCGCCGGCCTGCCGCGCGAGATGCACGAAGGTCCGCTCGCGTTCACGCAGCGTGCCGCGCGGCGCTGGCCCGAGTTCGCGATCGCCTTCCACGCGATCGGCGAGTCCTACGCGATGCTGCGCTACGGCCGCACCGGACCGCACCAGCGCGTTGCGCTGGTCGCGACGCTCGAGCGTGCGGTCGAGGTGCTGCCTGCGCCGGCCGCGCTGCGCGCCGGACCGCGGATCAGCTCGCCGGAGGCAGGTACTTGAGCGGATCCATCGGCTTGCCGAGCCGGCGGATCTCGAAGTGCAGCTTGGTCTGATCGGCGTCGGTCGAGCCCATCTCGGCGATCTTCTGGCCGCGGGTCACCTGCTGGCCTTCCTTGACCAGGATTTCCCGGTTGTGCGCGTAGGCGGACAGGAACTTGTTGTTGTGCTTGATGATGACCAGCTTGCCGTAGCCGCGCAGCCCCGCACCCGCGTACACGACCTTGCCCCCGGCGCTCGCGATCACCGGCGTGCCGGCCTGTCCCGCGATGTCGATGCCCTTGAGGTTCGCGGTGTCGGAGAAGCCGGTGACGAGCTTGCCCCGCGCCGGCCACACCCAGTCGATGTCGTCCTCGGCATCCGCGCTGGTCGGTGCCGAGGGCGCGGCTGAAGGCGCCGCCGGCGCGGCTGCGGGCGCGGCCGGCGGTACCGTGGCCGGCGCGGCGGCAGTGGGCGCGCGCGACGGTTCGGCCTTGGCGATCACCAGCGGCTCGACGGGCGCCTTCGCCATCTCGCGTGCGGCGGCCTCCGAGTAGGGCTCCTTCACGGCCTTCGGCGCGACCTTGAGCGTGTCGGTGTTGCGCGGCGGCGCGGGTGTGGCAGCGGCGACGCCCGCCGCGGCCGCGGGGCGCGACTCGACGACGGGCGGCACGGCCTTCAGGGGCGCGGTCGTGACGCCGGTCGCGGCATCGACCGTCGCGACGGCTCGCGTTTCGCCGGGGGGCGCGAGCCGCAGCACCTGACCGACCAGGATGCGATCCGGGTTGTCGATGCCGTTCCAGCTCGCGACCTCGCGGTAGTCGAGCCCGAACTCGAGCGCGATCGCCGCCAGCGTGTCGCCCCGCTTCACCGTGTACATCGTCGGCCGCGTGTCGACCTCGGCAGGTCGCGCCGCCGGCAACGCGGGCGCCGGCACCTGCGCAGCTGCCGGTGGCGGTTGCGTGCGCGACGTCGGCGTGCGGCGCTCCTCGACGGGCGCGGCGGTGCGCGTCGCGCAGGCGCCGACGAACAGCGCGAGCATCAGCGGCAAGCCAAGCCGGACCGCGGAGTGGAGCATCGTATCGGGCCGCATCGGTCGGTTCGACTCCGCGCGCGCGCGGCGGTTCACGCGCGGCCTGCGAGGAGCGGCACGAATCTTACCGCATCGAGGGTGGTCTCCCGCAGTCCCGACGGTGCGTTCTCGAACACCGTGAGCCGCTGCACGCCGCGCTCGCCCTCGTCGCGCGAGGCGAGCGGCACGACGATGCGCCCGCCCGGCTTCAGGTGCTTCTGCAGCGTCGCGGGCAGGTGCGTGGCACCGGCGGCGACGATGATCGCGTCGACAAGCAGGTCCTCGCCGAGGTCGGAGCCGCCGTCGCCGTGCTTCAACCGCACGTTGCCGACCTTCAGCGCCTGCAGGTTGCGCCGCGCCTTGTTGACCAGCGAGCCGATGCGCTCGACCGTGTAGACGGTCTTCGCGATCTGGGCGAGCACCGCGGTCTGGTAGCCGCAGCCGGTGCCGACCTCCAGCACGCTGTCGAGCTCGCGGCCGTGGCGCGCGAGCTCGCACATGCGCGCCACCACCCACGGCTGCGAGATGGTCTGGCCGCTGCCGATCGGCAACGGCGTGTCCTCGTAGGCGCGGATCGCGAGCGCCTCGTCGACGAAGATGTGGCGGGGCACGGCGTTCATCGCCGCGAGCACGACCTCGTCGCGGATGCCCTGCTCGCGCAGCCGGTCGATCATGCGCGTGCGCGTGCGCGTCGAGGTCATGCCGATGCCGTCGAAGCGGTTCGTCAGCATGCGCAACGGCCGGGAAGCTTGCGAAACCCGCGCATGGCCGCGACGGGGCCTTGGCGGGATGGGATACGCGAAGCGAGGCGCAGCGCAGGCCGGGCGCCTTCGCAAGCCGAGCGACAAGTAGACCGCCCGCCAAGTCCCGTCCCTTCGGGCTGCCGCGAAATGCGGCGCCTGCTGCGCCTCGCTCCTCGGCATCGTAGTACGTACTACGACCTTCGTCGCGAGTCTCGCATTCATCCGCATTTCGCCCGGCAGCGCGACCATGTGGGGGTTCCGCAGAGCTTCCCTAGCGGGCGAACCACGCGGCGACGTCGGGCATCGCCTCGCGATGCGTGAGGTCGATCTGCAGCGGCGTCACCGACACGTAGCCGTTCTCGGTGGCGTGGAAGTCGGTGCCCTCCCCGGCATCGGCGGCCGGGCCGGCCGCGCCGACCCAGTAGACGGTCTCGCCGCGCGGGTTCTTCGTCGGGATCACGTTCTCGGCCTTGTGACGCCGCCCGAGACGGGTGATGCGGATGCCCTCGAGGTCGGAGCGCGGCACGTCGGGCACGTTGACGTTGAGCAGCCAGCGTCCCGCGGGCGAGCGCTCGTGGCGCTCGACGAGCTCCAAGGCCACCGCCGCCGCGCACTCGAAGTGCCGCCCGGCCTTCGAGGTGAGCGACACCGCGATCGCCGGGATGCCGAGCAGGTAGCCTTCGGTCGCCGCCGCGACCGTGCCCGAGTAGATCGTGTCGTCGCCCATGTTGGCGCCGAGATTGATGCCCGAGACGACGAGGTCCGGCAGCGTGTCGAGGAGGCCGGTCACCGCGAGGTGCACGCAGTCGGTCGGCGTGCCGTTGACGAACATGAAGCCGTTCGGCGCGCGCCGCACCATCAGCGGACGGTCGAGCGTGAGGGAGTTCGACGCGCCGCTGCGGTCGCGCTCCGGCGCGACGACGGTGACGTCGTGGCGGGCGCCGAGCACCAGCGCGAGGTGCTCGATGCCGGGAGCGAAGTAGCCGTCGTCGTTGGAGATCAGGATGCGCATCGAAGGTCGCCGGGAGCCGCACGACGCGGCGGGCGACGCGCGATCGATGCGGCGCCAACGCGCGGCAGCGATTATAGCGCCGCGCTGCCGCCCGCGCCGCGCCGGGCGACGGGCGTGGGGCGGTCGATGCCGTGGCGGCGGCCCCTATAATCGACGCATGCGTGCCTCCTGCCGACTGCCCGCGTGCACGCGCGCGACGCCCGCCGCCGCGTGACGATGCACGCGCCGAGGCACACGCTCGCCGCGCTCGCGATCGCGCTCGCCGCGGTGGCGGCGCTGCCGATCGTCGCGGTGTTCGCGCGCGCCATCGCGCCCGGGGCCGGGGACACCTGGTCGCACCTCGCGCAGACGGTGCTGCCCGACTACGTCGCGAACACGCTGCTCCTCGTGCTGCTGGTCGGCGCCGGTGCCGGTATCGGCGGCACCGCGACGGCGTGGCTGATCGCGCAGCGGCGCTTCCCCGGCAGCCGCATCTTCGGCTGGGCGCTGCTGCTGCCGCTGGCGATGCCCGCCTACGTGATGGCCTACGCGTACACCGACGCGCTGCAGTACGCGGGGCCGGTGCAGACGGCATTGCGCGAGGCCTTCGGCTGGTCCCGCGACGACTATCGTTTTCCCGAGGTGCGCTCGGTCGGCGGCGCGGCGGTGATGTTCGTGTTCACGCTCTACCCGTACGTCTACCTGCTCGCGCGCACCGCGTTCCTCGAGCGCCCGCCGGCGCTGGTCGAGGCGGCACGCACGCTGGGCCTCGACCGCCGCAGGGCGTTCTGGCACGTGGAGGTGCCGTTGGCGCGGCCGGCGATCGCCGGCGGCATCGCGCTCGTGCTGATGGAGACGCTCGCCGACTACGGCACGGTCGCCTACTTCGCGGTCGACACCTTCACCACCGGCATCTACCGGGCCTGGTTCTCGCTGGGCGACCGCGCCGCCGCGGCGCAGCTCGCCATCGCGCTGCTCGGCTTCGTCGTGCTGGCGCTCGCGCTCGAGCGCATGTCCCGCAAGGCGGCGCGGGTGTCGGGCAGCACGCGCGGGCGCACCGTGGCACCGTCGGTCGCGCCGCAGCTGACCGGCGCGCGGGCGTGGTTCGCGACGATCGTGTGCGTCGTTCCGCTCGCGGTCGGTTTCCTGATTCCGGTGCTGCTGCTGGTGCGGCTGTTCCTCGCCGATCCCGGCGCGGTCGACACCGGCCGCTTCGCGACCTGGGCGTGGAACAGCCTGCGCGTGTCGACGCTCGCCGCGGTCCTGGCCGTCGCGCTGGCCGTGCTGGTCGCCTATGCGGTGCGCATCGCACCCTCCGCCGCGACGCGCGGCACCAGCCAGCTGCTGACGCTGGGCTACGCCGTGCCCGGGACGGTGCTGGCGGTCGGCGTGCTGCTGCCGGTGGGCGCCGCCGACGCGTTCCTCGCCGACGCCGTGCGGCGCGTCACCGGCACGAACCCCGGCCTCGTGCTCACGGGCACGGTGTTCGCGCTCGTGTATGCGTACCTCGTGCGCTATTTCGCCGTGGCCTGGAACGGCATCGAGCCGGGGCTCGCGCGGATCACGCCGACGATGGACGCGGCGGCGCGGAGCCTCGGCGCGGGCACGCTGGAGACGCTGCGGCGCGTCCACCTGCCGCTGCTCGCGCGCAGTGGCGCGGCGGCGTTCCTGCTGGTGTTCGTCGACGTGATGAAGGAGCTGCCGGCGACGCTGGTGATGCGGCCGTTCAACTTCGACACGCTGGCGACGCAGACCTACCTGTTCGCGCGCGACGAGCGGCTCGCCGAGGCTGCGCTGCCGTCGCTGGCGATCGTTGCGGTTGGCCTGGTGCCGATCCTGTTCCTCGCCCGCGCGTCACGCCGGGTGGCGCGGGGCTGACGCCGCACCGCGTCCCTGCCACCCTGAGGAATTAATGCTATTCCCACGCCCGTCGTCATTCCCGCGAAAGCGGGAACCCAGAGTCGTCGAAGGCACCGAGACGCTGGGTCCCCGCCTGCGCGGGGACGACGAGGTTGCGCTGATGTTCCTTACCGCCAGCCAGCGCGATCCGCGAGCTTCTGCGCGGTGGCGGTGTTGCGGCCAAGCGTCGCGATCGGCAGCGCGTCGGCGCGGAACGTGCCCATCGCCTCGAGCGCCGCGTTCTTCACCTTGAGTCCCTTCACGGCCGGCCACTCGTTGTTGCCGTCGGCGAAGTACCCCTGCGCCTCGTCGCTCGCCAGGTACTCGACGAAGCGGATCGCGTTGTCGCGGTGCGGAGCGTGCTTGAGTACGCCGGCGCCGGAGACGTTGAGGTGCGTCCCCACCCCGGCCTGGTCGGGCCAGACCACGCCGGTCTTCGCGACCACCTCGCGGTCCTCGGGCTTGGTCGAGCGCAGCAGCCGCGCGTAGTAGTAGCTGTTCGACAGTGCCGCGCCGCACTCGCCGGCGGCGACCGCCTTGATCTGGTCGGTGTCGCCGCCCTGGGGCTTGCGCGCGAGGTTCGCGACGACGCCCTTCGCCCAGGCCTCGGCCTTCGCCTCGCCGAGATGCGCGATCTGCGCCGACAGCAGCGACAGGTTGTAGGGGTGGCTGCCCGAGCGCGTGCACACCTTGCCCTTGTTCTTCGGGTCGGCGAGCGAGGCGTAGGTGGCGACGTCGGCCGGGTTCATCGTCGCCTTGTTGTAGACGATGATCCGCGCGCGGCTCGACAGGCCGAACCAGGCACCCTCGGGGTCGCGCAGTTCTGCGGGGATGCGCGCCTCGAGCACCTTCGAGGCCACCGGCTGGAACAGGCCGAGGTCATCGGCCTGCGCGAGCCGCGCGGCATCGACGATCAGCAGCACGTCCGCCGGGCTGTTCGCGCCTTCGCTCTTCAGGCGCTCGAGCAGCTGGTCGTCGCCGGCCTCGATGCGGTTGATCCTGATTCCGGTCTGCTTCGTGAAGTTCTGGTACAGCGCCTCGTCGGTCTGGTAGTGGCGCGCGGAGTAGAGGTTCAGCACCTGCTCCTGGGCGAGGACGGCGGGCGCGATCGCGCAGGCGAGGATGGGCAGCAGGGCAAGCAGGCGATTCATGGCAGCGGGTGGTTGGAGTCGGGTGGTTCGAGGGCCGGACTGTAGCCGCGATGCGGGGGGCACGTCAATAGCAATACGAATCATTCTCATTATTATTGTTACCGATCAATCGCAGAGGACTCGCGACCATGCCGGGGTCCGCTTGGTACCGCGCGCGATGCCCTCTGCAATGGGGTCCCGGCGGGCGCGCCCGCCCCGCTCAGCGCGACGTCGACTCGCCGCCCTCGGCACGCCTGAGCTTGCGCAGCAGCGACAGCGCGAACCCGGCCAGCAGGGCGACCGCGCCGAGCAGGATCGCCCACAGCAGGGCGGTGCGCGCGTCGACGCCCAGCAGGGTGTGCGGCGGGGACGCCACACGACCGGGGTCGACTTGCGCCGGCCCGAGCGTCGCGGTCGCGAAGGCGCGCACCGCCTCGGGCCGGTAGTCCGGGATCAGCGTGGCCGGGGCCAGGGCCGTGCGACCTGCGCCGGCGTTGCCCACGACGAGCGCAAACGGTCCGCCGCGGGCCAGGAACAGGAGTTCGCGCGGGGGCAGGCGCACCGCCGCCGCGGGCGCATCGCCGAGCGCGCTGCCGGCGTCCGGCACCAGCTTGATCGTGCGGTAACTGCCCGGCCGCACGCGCAGCGGCGGGCTCGAGGTGTCGACGCCGCCGGTCCCGATCCTGTACACCACTCCGCGACCGATCGCGAGCCAGGGCTCGCCCACGCCGGGTCGGCCGAACACGGTGACCGGCGCCACGACGTTGGCTTCTGTCGGGCGCACTTCGAGCGCGGTGATGCCGAGCGGGGGTCGGCACCTGCCACTCGAATGCATGCGTCTCCACCTGCACCGGAGCCTCCAGCTCGAGGCGTACGTCGGGCGGCGGTGTCCGCTCGGCGGGGATGGTGGCAGCCGTGGCGCCGAAGAGCGTGAAAGGCGTCGCCGCCGGCCAGGTCAAGCGCAGGAACTGGCCCTCCAGCGGCTCGGCGCGCGCGAAGCGCACGCTGGTGCGCGTGGCTTGTGCGTCGCCGTCGCCAAGGCGGTACACCGGCTCGCCCACCGCGAGCGGGTGCCACGTCTTGAGGTCACGGCTCGCTTCGACGGTGATCGGCACCAGTTGCGCACCGGCGAAGCGCGCGTCGAGCTCGACCGCCACGCCGAGTTCCCGGACCCCGCGCGCATCGAGGAGGTAGGCCGCCACGCGGTCCACCGGCGCCGCATTGGCCTCGCTCGCGCCGTCGATGATCACCGTGGTCGACGTACCCTGGCTGCGGATCGCCATCCTTCCGCCCGCGGCGGCGGCGGCGAGCACGCGTGCGGTGACCGGATACACCGCCAGCGCGACCGGCGTCGTCCGCAGCTCGTCCGCCAGCGGCGCCGTGAGCGCGAAAGGTACAGGCTCGCCGGCCGCGTTGTAGACCCGCAGATCGGCGAGCTCGGGCGACTGGCTGTGGCGCACCACGTCGGCGGTCAGCGCCACGCGGAAGAACGGCCCGTCGCCCTGGGTGGCAAGGTCGAACCGCGCCGCGAATTCGTCGGGCCGCGGCTCGGCGGCGAGCGCCGCCGAACACAGGCAGCCGATGAGCAAGGTACTCGCAAGGGGTCTCACGTCGCCTCCCGCTCGTCCGTGACACGCGTGCGTGGGGGTGGCGGCGGCAGCGGCGCAACGTAGCCCACGAACAGCATCAGCGCGCCGACACCGACGAACGCCACGATGCGCTCGCCGCCGCCGGCATTCGACAGATCGATCAGGAAGAGCTTCACCACGGTCGCCGCAAGCAGCGCGGCCCCGGCGAGCCACGGCGCCCGGCGGCCGCGGCGGGACGCGAACAGCGTCAGTGCCACCGCTGCCACGCTCCACAGCAACGCATACCCGGCCTGCACGACGAACGATTCGTACAGCTGCCGGGCCTCCAGGCCACGCCGAAGTAGTGATGCGCGACGCGCAGCCAGACGCTGTTGAGCCACACGAACAGGACGGCACCCGCCGACCAGAGCGCGCCCCGCTCGTCGCGCGCCCAGGCGGGCAGCGCCCACGTCGCGGTCGACAGCTGCAACCGCCACCCCCACAACGCCGCCAACGCGAGCAGAAATGCGAGGTCGGTCGGGTTCACCAGCGGCAGGTAGGGCAACGGCGCGGCGTCGCCGCGTTGGGTCAGCGTCATGGTCAGCGCGCCGAGCGCGGTCAGCGCGGCGACTGGCAGCAGCCCGTACCAGCCGTACGCAGCCGCGAAACGGTCGAGCGGCCAGCGGGTGGTCAACGCCGGCGACACCGAGGCGCGTCCGATCGCGTGGAGCACCAGCGCGCACGCCAGCAGCGCCGCGGCCGGGGCCCAGCTGGTGTGCCACAGTCGCGCGCGGTCGATCAGGTCGACGCCGAGGCTGCCGGCGAGCAGCACCAGGAGGCTGACGCCTCCCGCGTGTACCGCGACCCACCAGCGGCTCGGCGCCGCGTCGAGCTCCCGCAGCGCGACGAGGTGCGCGGCGACGGCCACCGGCCAACAGAGCCAGCCGAGGTGCAGGAACAGGTGCCGGAACAGTACCGCGCCGGCCAGCGCGCCGGCGAGCATCACCGGCAGCGACGCGTAGGCGGGCCAGGTCGCTACCGGCCAGCTGCGCGCCAGCCCCACGCGAGCCGCGACGGTGGCGCTCACCACATAGCCGGCCATCAGGGGAAACACGCGGTTCGCGGGCGCGACCGCGAATCCGACCTCGCCATCGGCCCCAACCTGCCGGCGCGTGGCCTCCAGCGTCAGCGCAAGCAGCCACCAGAGGAAGCCGTGCAGGAACAGCAGCACGGCGAGCGCGCCCTCCAACGCGTCGTAGCCGCGGCGCTGCGCCGATTGCTGACTGCCATGGATCACGGCCAGCACACGCGCGCTGAAGAGCGCAGCGCCCGCGATCAGCACCGCGCCGACGAAGTCGGCGTTCAACACCGGCACGGGCTGCGGTGGCCGGACGCCCAGGTGCTGCACGAACGCGACGCAGGCGCCCAATTGCAGCAGCAGCCCGAAGGCGCGTGCGGCCCGCCGCTGCTGTCGCGCCCCGATCCACACGGCGGCGGCGCCCTCCAGCGCCCAGGCGGCAGCAGTCCAGCTCGCGTCGAGCGCGAAGGGGATCGCCAGCGACGCGAAGATCACGCCAAGCGCGAGAAAGCATTCGACCAGCAGCCGGAGCTGCGCGAGCCGCCGCTGCGCGAGCAGCGCTGCCAGCCCCAGATAGAACGACGCGACGGCGAGCGCGGACCAGGCCAGGCCGTACTCGAAGTCGCGCACCAGCCCCGCCTGCAGCCCGAAGCCGATCAGCGGCACGCCGAACACCAGCGTCGCGTCCACGTAATCGGTCAGCCGCGGCGCGCGGCGCCATCGAACAGCACCGCGATCGCCACGTACAGCAGCCAGAACACCACCAGGAACACCTGCGCGCTCGCGTACTCGTCGGGGCGATAGCGCAGCACGCCCCAGAAGGTGGCGATGCCGAAGGTAAAGCCGAAGCCGACCAGGTTCAGCAGCCGCCAATCCCGCTTCCAGGCGATGCCGAGGATGCCGACGTTGAGCACCGTGTAGTAGCCGAACAGCGCCACGTGGGCGCCCTGCCCGGTCGTGACCAGCAGCGGGGTCGCGAAACCGCCCACGGCGCCGATCACCGCCAGCGCGCGCGCATCCTGCAGCAACGCGAGCAGTGCCGACAGCGCGCACACCGCGACGAGCAGCGCGAACGCCGCCAACGGCGACACGAAGCCGTACAGCCGCAGCGCGGCGAAGACCGTCAGGTACAGGATCGCCACCCCGGCACCTTGCAGCGTAAGCGCGTAGCCCGGGCGCCGTTCGCGCAGTCGGAATCCCGCCACGAGCATGCCGACGGCAACCAGCGCGATGGCCGCCAGCCGCAGCTGCGGTGGAAAGAGGTCGCGCTCGATCGCCAACCGGGCGAGAAACGCCAGCCCGAAGAACAGCACGACGGCGCCGAGCCGCGCGACCGTATTCCCGCCCAGCAGCCAGGTGCGCGCGCGCTCGACCGCGGCCTCCAGGGCAGTCGGCGCCCGCGGTGCCGCAGCCTCCGACGGCGGCGGCGGCGAAAGCCAGCCTGGCGCACTCGGCTCGGCACGAAGCGGCAGCGCAACCTCGACGCTCGCCGGCGGGGCGACTTCGGCGTCGTTGGTGCGCTTCGCCTCGGGCGGAGCCCACGGCGCGAGGAGCTCCGGCGACGGGCTGCGCGCCGGCGCACTCGCGGCCGCGCCGCGGGCGTCGAGCAGCGACGCGACCCGCCGTTCGACCGCCGAGCGCAGCGTCCAGCCCGCCAGTCCGCCAAGCATCGCGCCGACGATGAGTCCCGAGCCACTCGCGTGGCCGGCGAACAAGCCGAAGAGCGCACCCCAGAACACGCCCCACACCACCATCGTTGGCTCCTCACGCCCGGAAGTAGGGCTTCCAGCGCAGTGGCCGAGCCAGGGCTATCACGTCCGGCCGCGAACGCCCCCTGGCCGATTCGGCAGGCCCGCTGCGGCGCCGGACAGTGTGGCAGCCGCAGCAGGCGTGCCGCGCTCGCGCCCGACGAATGGCGAGCGCGGTGAACTCAGCCGTTGCGACCGCCGTGCTCAGCTGCGGCCTCCTTGACCCGTACCGCCCGACACAACGTCCAGCGTCGGCCGCGCGGCCTCGCCCGGCGACGGGCCCTGCGGGCCTGGCCTGCGGCCGCCGTGCTCAGCCGCTATTGCGCAGGCCCGCGGCGAGGCCGTTGATGGTGAGGTGGATGCCGCGGTGCGACCTCGGCGGCGGAGTCGCCGGCGCGGTAGCGCGAGCAGCTCGACCTGGAGGTGGTTGAGCGGGTCCAGGTAGGGGAAGCGGTTGCGGATGCAGCGCGCGAGCGCCGGGTTGCTCGGCGAGGAAGCCGTCGCTGGCCGGTGATCGTCGAAGAAGGCCACTCACGGTGAGCGTCCGCTCCTCGGCGGATGCGCCCGAATATCTCGTCGGCAAGCTGCCGCGTCGGGCACCAGCTCGTCGTAGCGCACGGCCGACCGCCAGGTCCGTCTTGGCGAGCACCATCGCCAGGTTGGACAGCATGGCGCGGAAGAACGGCCACGCGCGTCACATCTCGGCGAGCAGCGCCCGCCCCTCGTCGCCGCGCCGCGCGAGCGAAGGCCTCGACGGCGCTGCCCAGCGCCGTACCAGCCCGGCAGCATCACGCGGCACTGCGCCCAGCAGAACACCCACGGGATGGCGCGCAGGTCCTCGATGCGCTGCGAGGGCTGCGCGAGGCCGGCCGCGAGCCGATGTTGAGCTCGGCGATCTCGCGGATCGGCGTGGAGGCGCGGAAGTAGTCGCACGAACCCCGGCGTCTCGTAGACGAGCCCGCGGTAGGCGGCGATGCGCCAGCGGCCGAGATCTCCTCCATCGCGGCGTGGTACTCGGCGTGCTCGCTCGCGCGGCGCCTCGGTCCGAGCAGTCGCGCGCTCCGTGGCCGCGGCACCAGCGCCTCGAGGTTGCGCCGGCCGATGCTCGCGGTTCGGCGTACTTGCTCGCGATCACCTCGCCCTGCTCGGTGAGGCGCAGCTCCGCCGTGCACGCTGCCCGGCGGCTGGGCGAGGATGGCCTCGTAGCTCGGGCCGCCGCCGCGGCCCACCGTGCCGCCGCGGCCGTGGAAGAAGCGCAACCGCACGCCCGCCTCGCGCGAACGACCGCCACCAGCTCGCGCTGCGCGCCTGTAGAGCTCCCAGTTCGACGTGAGGTAGCCGCCGTCCTTGTTGCTGTCGGAGTAGCCGAGCATCACCTCCTGCACGCCGCCGCGAGCAGCGACCATCGACTGCGCCGCCGGCAGCGGGAACGCAGCGCGCGCATCGATCTGCGGCGCGCGCCGCGAGATCGTCGATGGTCTCGAACAGCGGCACGACTGCAGCGTCGAGCGCGGGCGCCTCGCCGCGGCGCGCACGAGCCCCGCCTCCTTCAGCAGCACCGCCGACCTCGAGCAGGTCGCGACACGCGACTCGGCACTTGGAGATCACGTAGTGGCGGATCGACTCGGCGCCCGAGCGACGCATGGACGCTCCGCCGCCTGCCTCGAGGATGTCGAGCTCCCCTCGCGTGCAGCTCGCGAGTAGGCCGCGAACGGGCGATCGCAGCGGCCGCGGCGTGCGCCAGCTCCGCGAGCAGCAGCGCCTGCGCGCGCGTCCTCGTCCGAGCGCCAGGTAGTCGGCGGTCGACGCCGCGCGCTCGCGCAGCAGCTCCGCGATCGACCTGCCTCGTGCACGTCGGCGTTCTGGCGCAGGTCGACGGTCCGCCAGGTGGAAGCCGAAGGTCGCGCACCGCGCGGCGCAGCGCCGCAGCCGGTCGTCGGCCAGCGTCGCCGCGCCGTCGGCGGCGCAGCGACGCGTCGATCGCGTCGAGGTCGGCCGCGAAGGCCGCGGCGTCCGCGTACGGCCGGCCCGGCCCGCGGCCGGCGGTCGCGCGCCGCCGTGAGCCCGAGGCCGCGCGCCGTCGCCGCCAGCCGCGCGTAGACGCCCGGCAGCGCCCGCCGGTAGGGCTCGTCCTGGCGGAAGGGCGAGCGGTCGCGCGCGAGGCCTCGGCGAGCGCCAGCAGGACGGCGTGCGGTCGCGCCGCACGAGGCGCGGCGACATCGACAGCTCCGCCCCGAGCGCGTGCACCTCGGCGAGGTAGTGCGTCGAACGCGATCGTCGGCCTGCGCGCGCGAAGGCGTGCTCGAGCATCTCGGCGGTGACGAACGGGTTGCCGTCGCGGTCGCCGCCGATCCAGCTGCCGATCGGACAGCACGGTCGGCAGCGCGTCGCCGGCGAGCGCCGCGCCCGGAAGCTCGCCGACCGAGTCCTCGATCTCGCCGTAGAGCGCGGCACCTCGTCGAGGAAGGTGTAGTCGAAGTAGGCGAGCGCGTTCTCGATCTCGTCGCTTCACGCCGCAGCTTCACGGCGCAGCATCGCGCGTCTGCCAGAGCGTGACCACCAGCCGGCGCAGATCGCCGCCTCGAGCTCGCCGCGCGCTCCTCGTCGATCAGGTCCGTGCGGTCGCGCCGCGCTCAGCAGCTCGGCGATCGCGAGCTGGCATGTCGAGGGTGCTCTTGCGCTGCACCTCGGTCGGGTGCGCGGTGAGCACCGGGCTCACGCGCACCCGCGCGAGCAGGCGGCGCAGCGCCGTCGCGGCCGACGCCGCTCGCCGCGAGCGCGTCGGCGAGCAGCGTGCGCGAGGCGTGCCGGCGCAGCGGCGGCGAGCCGGACAGCGGTTCTCGCGACGGCGCCGGATCTGGTGCCCGTCCTCGGCGATGTTGGCGAGCAGCGAGAAGTAGCTGAAGGCGCGCACCACGTGCAGCACGTCGGCGACCGGCAGCGCCGCGAACATCGCGTCGAGCTCGTCGCGCGCGCTGCGGGCCTCGTCGGACGCCGCGCGGTGGAAGCGCACCGCGGCCTGCCGGATCGCCTCGACGCGACCGTAGCCGTCGTCGCCGGTCTGCGCCCGCAGCACGTCGCCCAGCACGCGCCCGAGGAAGCGGGTGTCCTCCTTCAGCGGCAGGTCCTTGTCGGTGTCGGCGGTCACTGGACTACCCTCCGCGCTGACGCGCTTCGGATTGATTCGCCCTCGGGGCGGCCCTTCGGTCTCATCGGATCGGTTCTCTTCGGGATGCCGGAAGCCGCAAGTCGCGGTCGTTACAATGATGCCCGAGAACGAAAGGCGAAAACGATGCCCGAGACCCTTGCCGCCCGCGCACGCGCCCTGTCCAGCGCGAAGCTCGGCGATCTGTTGGTGCGCGACCCCGAGCGCGCGACGCGACTTGCACTGCAATGGGGCGAGTGGCGCATCGACTTCAGCAAGGAGCGCGTCGACGCCGCGACGCTGGAGGCGCTCGTGGCCCACGCCGACGCGATCGGCGTGCCGCGCTGGATCGACGCGCTGTTCGCAGGGGAGCGCGTGAACCTGTCCGAGGCCCGACCGGCGCTGCACACCGCACTGCGTCAGCAGGACGACACGCCGGTGCGCGTCGACGGGCAGGACGTGATCCCGTCGATCCGGGAAGCGCAGCGGCGCATCCGGGCGCTCGCCGAGGCGATCCGCCAGGGACGGCGTCGCGGCGCCACCGGCAAGCCGATCACGGACGTCGTCAGCATCGGCATCGGCGGCTCCGACCTCGGGCCGCGCATGGTCTGCGACGCCCTCGCCGGCACCGACGCGCCGCCTGTACGCGTGTCGTTCGTGTCCAACGTCGATCCGGAGGCGATCGCGCGGGCACTCGCGCCTCTCGACCCGGCGTCGACGGCGTTCGTCGTCATCTCGAAGACGTTCACCACGCAGGAAACGCTCGCCAATGCGACCGCGGCGCGCAACTGGCTCGTGCGTTCGCTCCCCGGCGCCGGGCTCGGTGCGCACTTCGTCGGCGTCTCCGCGAACGTCGCGGCGGCGGGGGCCTTCGGCATCGCCGCCGAGGACGTGCTGCCGATGTGGGACTGGGTCGGCGGTCGCTACTCGCTGTGGTCGGCGGTGGGCCTGCCGATTGCGATCCGCTGCGGTCCCGATGCGTTCGACACACTGCTCGCGGGAGCCGCTGCGATGGACGCGCACGTGCGCACGGCACCGCTCGCGCAAAACGCCGCCGCGCTGCTCGCGCTGGTCGGCTGGTGGAACACGCGCTGGCTCGGCCACACGCAGCGCCTCGTCATTCCGTACTCGCACGCGTTGCGCGAGTTGGCCGCCTACCTGCAGCAGCTCGTCCTCGAGAGCAACGGCAAGAGCGTCACCCGCGATGGCGCGCCACTGCCGGCCGGTTCCACGCCGTCGCTGTGGGGCGAGCCGGGCACCGACGCGCAGCACTCGTTCTTCCAGTGGCTGCACCAGGGCACGCACGCCTCGCCCGTCGAGTTCGTCCTGCCGGTGCGCGCGCGCCATCCGCTCGGCGACCAGCAGCGCCTGCTCGTCGCCAACGCGCTGGCGCAGGCGCAGGCGCTCGCCGCCGGCCGCACGGCGGAAACGGTGCGGCGCGAGCTCGCGGGCACCGGACAGGACGGTGCCGCGCTCGACGCGGCGGTGGCGGCACGCGTGTGCCCGGGCAACCGACCGTCGACGACGCTCCTGCTGCCCGAGGTCGATCCGCACAATCTCGGCGCGCTGATCGCTCTCTACGAGCACCGCACGTACGTCGAGGGCCTGCTCTACGGCATCAACTCGTTCGACCAGTGGGGCGTCGAGCTCGGCAAGACGCTCGCCAAGCCGATTGCGCGCGCGCTGATCGAGGGGACCGCGCTCCCCGCCGACGCGGACGCGTCGACGCGCGCGCTGGTCGCGCACGCGCAGGCGCTCTTCACGCGCAGCTAACCCGGCCCGCGCGCCGCGCGCAGCGCCTCGGCGAGCCGCCACACGGCGGTCGCATAGAGCCGGCTGCGGTTGTAGCGCGTGATCACGTAGAAGTTGTGGCATGCGAGCCAGTGGCTGGCGTCGCCCGCGCCCTCCTCGAGCATCAGCACGCCGATCGGCTCGGGCGCGAGGTCGGCGGGCAGCGACACCGCGGTGACGCCGTCCTCGGCCCACGCCGCGACCGAGCGTCGCTCGGACAGCCCGCCGTCGAGCCGCCGCAGCACGCCGTCGCGCTTCTCCGGATCGAACTTCACGGGCAGGATCACCGGCTGGCCGCGCTGCCAATCGTGGCGGGCGAGGTAGTTCGCGACGCTGCCGACCGCGTCCTCCGGGCTCGCGAACAGGTCGGCGCGGCCGCTGTCGTCGAAGTCGAGGGCGTAGCGCCGGTAGCTACCCGGCATGAACTGCGGCAGGCCCATCGCGCCGGCGAACGAACCCTTCGGCGAGAGCGGCGAGAAGCCCTGCTCGCGCGCGAGCAGCAGGAACTCGCGGAGCTCGCCGCGGAAGAACGTCGCGCGGCGCGGATAGTCGAAGGCGAGCGTCGCCAGCGCATCGATCACCCGGTGGCTCCCGGTGTAGCGGCCATACCAGGTCTCGACGCCGATGATCGCCACGATCACCTCGGCCGGCACGCCGGTGCGCTCCTCGGCGCGCGCAAGCGCCGCCTGATGGGCGTTCCAGAACGCGACGCCGGCCTCGACGCGCGCCGGCGCGAGGAACTGCGGCGCATACTCGAACCACTTCGGCGGCTCGACAATCGGCCGGCTCATCAGTTCGACCACCCTCGGCTGGAACTTCGCCGCGGCGAGCCAGCGCTCGAGCTCGCGCTCCGCGAAGCCGTGCTCGGTCGACATCTCGGTGATGAACGCGCGCACGTCGGTGCGCGACAGCCACGACTCGCGCGGCGGCTCCGCACGGCGCGCGGCAGCCGCACCCTGCGCGCACGACGCCGACGCGGCGGCGAGCGCGAGCACGAAGGCGACGGTGCGAATATGACGGTGGGCCAAGGCGTGCATCATGGGCGAGTCGCGTGACGATGTTATCATCGCGACGCGCATCAGCCGCGCAACCGTCGATGCTCTACCCGCTGCTTCGTCCCCTGCTGTTCTCGCTCGACCCGGAGACTGCGCACGACCTCGCCTTCGGCAGCCTCGACGTCGCGGCACGGTGCCACGTCGCGAAGCTCGCGCTGCCGCACGTCCCCGACGATCCCGTCGAGGTGATGGGCCTCCGCTTCGCGAACCGCGTCGGCCTGGCCGCCGGCCTCGACAAGAACGCCGAGCACATCGACGGTCTCGCCGCGTTCGGCTTCGGCCACATCGAATGCGGCACGGTGACGCCGCGTCCGCAGCCGGGCAACCCGAAGCCGCGCCTGTTCCGCATCGTCGATGCCGAGGCGCTGGTCAACCGGATGGGCTTCAACAACGACGGGCTCGCCGCGTTCCTCGACCACGCGGCCCGCGCGCGGTACCGCGGCGTGCTCGGGCTCAACATCGGCAAGAACTTCGACACGCCGAACGAGCGCGCGGCCGACGACTTCGTCGCGTGCCTCGCGGGCTGCTACGCGAAGGCCTCCTACGTCGCGGTCAACGTGAGCTCGCCCAACACCAAGGGCCTGCGCGACCTGCAGCACGAGAAGGCGCTCGGCCAGCTCGTTGGCCGGCTCAAGGCCGAGCAGGCGAAGCTCGCGCAGCAGCACGGCAAGTACACGCCGCTCGCGCTGAAGATCGCACCCGACCTCGAACCGAAGGCGATCGAGGGCATCGCGCGGCTGCTGGTGAAGCACGGCATCGACGGCGTGATCGCCACCAACACGACGATCTCGCGCGCGGGGGTCGAGGGCCGCCGCCACGCCGACGAGACGGGCGGACTGTCGGGACGGCCGCTGCGCGAGCGCGCCACCGCGGTCGTGCGGGCGCTGGCCCGCGCGCTCGACGGCGCGATGCCGATCATCGGCGTCGGCGGAATCCTCTCGGGCGCGGATGCGAAGGAGAAGATCGACGCCGGCGCCGCGCTCGTGCAGATCTACACGGGGCTCGTCTACCGCGGACCCGACCTCGTCGCCGAGTGCGTGAAGGCGACGCGGGCCGGCCCACGCTAGCATCCGGAGCCGGGCAGCGCGGTCGAGATCGCCGCGTCGGCCCGCCACCAACGGAGCCGGACCCATGGTCGTGATCGCCGCGTTCGTTGCGCTGGTCTTCCTCTACAGCCTGGTGTCGAGGCGGCTCGAACGCACCGTCATCACGGCGCCGATCCTGTTCACCGTCGCGGGCGCGCTGCTCGCATGGTCGACCGGTGTGCCGCACGAGGACGAGCTCGACCGGCACGGCCTGCTGCTGGTCGCGGAGCTCGGGCTGGTGATGCTGCTCTTCACCGACGCGTCGCGCGTTTCCCTGCGACTGCTGAACGCTCGTCCCAATCTGCCAAGGCGCCTGCTCAGCACAGGCATGCTGCTCACGATCGTGCTCGGCGCGCTGTGCGCGATGGTGGTCCTCGGGCAACTGTCGTGGTGGGAAGCCGGCATCCTGGCCGCCATCCTCGCGCCGACCGATGCAGGTCTCGGGCAGGTGATCGTCAACAGCCCGCTCGTGCCACAGCGCGTCCGCGCAGGCACTGAACGTCGAGGCCGGCCTCAACGACGGGCTCTCGGTGCCGTTCATGATGTTCTTCATCGCGCTGGCCGCGGCCAGGCGAGGCGTCCGGCGGCGGCGGTGCTGACCCGATTCATCGTCGAGCAGTTCGGCTACGGCGCGCTGATCGGATTGGGCGTCGGTCTCGCCGGCGGATGGCTGCTGGAACGGGCGCGCCGCAACGAATGGATGGCGGAGGGGCTGTCGCAGCTCGGCGTCGTCGCGCTGCCGCTCGCCTGCTTGCTCGCGTCGGAAGCCATCGGCGCGAGCATGTTCATCGCCGCGTTCGTCGCCGGCCTGGCCGCGCAAATGGTGTTCCGCGACGTCGGCAGAGCACAGTGTCGAGTTCACCGAGGCGTGGGGCCAGTTCCTCAACTTCTTCGTGTTCTTCCTCTTCGGCGGCCTCGTGGTGCGGGCGTTGCCGGAGTTCGATCTCGCGCTCGTGCTCTACGCCGTCCTGAGCCTGACGCTGGTCCGCATGCTGCCGGTGGCGATCGCGCTCGCGGGCACCGGCCTCGCCCGCTCCACGGTGCTCTTCATGGGCTGGTTCGGCCCGCGCGGACTCGCCTCCATCGTGCTCGGGCTCGTCTATCTCGAAAAGGCCACGAGCCTACCTGGGGAATCGACGCTGCGCCTGGCGGTCATGGCGACGGTGCTCCTCAGCATCATCGCGCACGGACTCAGCGCCTTGCCCGGGATCAGGCGCTACGCGGCGGCGATCGCAGCGCTGGACAGCAACGCACCCGAGCATCGGTCCGCCGATCGCGGCACCGAGCCATCGCGCCCGTGACGTCGCGGCACTGCAACGAACGCGGGCCGATCCCGACGCACTACTTCTGGAACGACGCTCCCTCGACCAGCACCTTGTAAGCGTAGCCCGAGCCCAGGTTCACGTCCGTCTTCACCGTGCCCTTGGCGACGACGAGGTCGCCGACTTTCGGCTCGTCCTTGCTCGTCACCAGCAGGTCGTTGCTGCCGTCGGCGGCGGACCCCGTTCCGTCGCGCAGGTGGACCCAGTTCTTGCCCATCACGCCGGCGTTGACCTTGACGACCTTGGCGCGGATCGCCACCGGCTTGTCCTTGAGCGCGACGCGGTTGGCGTGGACCTCGGCGACGGTCCGCCCGTTCGCGCCCTCAGCCTTGGACACCTTGCCGATCTCCACCTCGGGCGCCTTGCCCGCGCCGCCGTGGAACTGCGACATGTCGACGCCCGCGTGCGGCGCTCCCGCCGCCATCGCCGCGGCCGGTGCGCCGGGGGCGCCGGCAAGCCGTCCCATCACGATGGTGTCGAACGTGCGCTTCAGCGACTTGCTCTGGAAGTTCTGCATCACCGTCGGGTTGTCGATGGTCACCTGCTCACCCTTCTTCACGGGGGCCTTGCTCACCGCCGCCCAGGTCTCGCCCTTGGCTGTCCTGCAGGCGCATGTAGGTGAAGGCGTCGGTGTCCAGCACCTCGAGCACCTCCCCCTTCACCGGCGGGGCGACGGGCGGGACAGCCTCCCCTGCGCCCCATGCGGCGTGGGCGGCCAGGAGTGCGGCAAGAGCGACTAGCAGTGTCTTCTCTTCATGATCGATTCCATCGCATTGTTTCGGGCGGCGGGACGCCCGCCGCGGCAGGCGCCACTATGCCACCCCGCCCTGCGTCGGGCGACTGGACGTGCACATCGGACGCTCGCGCCGCCGGCGGCCGGGTGCCGGTACTTGTGCTAACTTGGAAAGAAAGTCGCGCCGATCGGCGCAGGGGAGAACGATGAAGACCCAGGTCGGCATCATCGGCGGCGGTCCGTCCGGCCTGCTGCTCTCGCAGCTGCTGCATCTGCAGGGCATCGACACCGTGGTGCTCGAAAAGCACAGCCGCGAGTACGTGCTCGGCCGCATCCGCGCCGGCGTGCTGGAGCACGGTTTCGCCGAGCTGATGCGCGAGGCGCAGGCGGCGCGAGCGCATGGACCGCGAAGGCGAGATCCACGACGGCTTCTTCATCGCCCACGACGGGATCAGGGATCGCGTCGACCTGAAGGGACTGACCGGCGGCAACTCGGTGATCGTCTACGGCCAGACCGAGCTGACGCGCGATCTCTACGACGCGCGCGACAGGCTCGGCGGCATCGTGATCCACCACGCCGACGAGGTGCAGCCGCACGACATCGACACGCCGCGGCCCTACCTGACCTGTCGCGCAGACGACGAGGTGCTGCGCGTCGACTGCGACTTCGTCATCGGCTGCGACGGCTTCCACGGCGTGAGCCGGAAGTCGATCCCGAAGGACAGCCTCCGCGAGTTCGAGCGCGTGTACCCGTTCGGCTGGCTCGGCGTGCTGTCGCGCACCAAGCCGGTCTCGCCGGAGCTGATCTACGCGCGGCACGAGCGCGGCTTCGCGCTCTGCTCGTTGCGCTCCAACACGCTCAGCCGCTACTACATCCAGGTGCCGTTGACGGACTCGGTCGACGACTGGTCCGACGAGCAGTTCTTCGACGAGCTCCGGCGGCGCCTGCCGCAGGACGTCGCGTCGTCGATGATCACCGGCCCCTCGATCGAGAAGAGCATCGCGCCGCTGCGCTCGTTCGTCGCCGAACCGATGCGCCACGGCAGCCTGTTCCTCGCCGGCGACGCCGCGCACATCGTGCCGCCGACCGGGGCGCGCGGCCTCAACAGCGCCGCCTCGGACATCTACTACCTCTATCACGCGCTGCTCGACCACTACCGCAACGGCGACGACCGCGGCCTCGACGGCTACTCGGCGAAGGCGCTCGCGCGCGTGTGGAAGGCGCAGCGCTTCTCGTGGTGGATGACGACGCTGCTGCACCGCTTTCCCGACAGCAGCCCCTACGAGCAGCGGCTGCAGGACACCGAGCTCGCGTACCTGTTCTCGTCGCGGCAGGCGCAGGCGTCGCTGGCCGAGAACTACGTCGGACTGCCGTTCTAGGGAGGTGTACCCGGCGCGTGGGTGTTGCCCCCGTGCGTGTTCCCCGTCAGCATCTTCGACTCGGCGCTCGCCACGACGACGCCCTTCTGGTTGCGGGCCTCGCCGTGCAGCACGACGATGCCGCCGGCGTGCTTCGGCTTGTCGTGCTTGTCGACGATCGTCCACGTCGTGGTCAGCGTGTCGCCGGGACGCACCGGCGCGAGGAAGCGCACGTGGTGCTCGACGAAGCCGATCGCCGTGCCGTGGAAGTACATGCCGAGCGGCGCGCCCATGATCGCCGACGTGATCACGCCGTGCAGGATGCGCCCGCCGTAGCGGGCCCCGCGCGCGTACGTCTCGCTCACGTGGTGCGGGTTGAAGTCGCCGACGAGTCCGGCGCCGAGCACGAGGTGCGTCTCGGTGACGGTCATCGTGCTCGCGAAGCGGTCGCCGATGCGGGCGTCGTCGTAGCGCACGCCGCTGCCGTCGAGACCGGTCATCGGCCCGGGCGCCGGCGGCGTCACGGCTCGATCGGCTCGAAGGGAAAGCCGGAAGCGGCGACCCCCGCGCGCAGGTGCTCGAACGCGCGCTCCACCTCGGCGCGCGGTCCGCGCACGCCGAGCTCGAGCCGGCGCGAGCCGTCGGCGACGAACGACGGCAGGCTGAACAGCTGCACGCGCGGGAAGCGCTGGACGTTCTCGTTCATCAGCGCGAGGAGCTGGCTCTCGCCGGCGTCCCGTACCAGCAGCGCGCGCTCGACGTCCGGCTCGCGCCGCAGATCCGGGTAGTGCGTTTCGAGCACCCAGTCGAGCATCGGCCAGGCCATCTGCGGGAAGCCCGGGAAGAAGTGGTGGTCCCGGATCGAGAACGCGGCGACGTTGTTCACCGTGTTCGGGACGATCGTCGCGCCCTGCGGGGAATTCCGCCATCAGCACGCGGTTGGGATAGGCCTCGGCGCCGAAACGTGCCTCGATCGCGGCCACGGCCTCGGGGTGTCGCACCAGCGGCAGACCGAGCGCCGCCGCGGCCGCCTGCCGCGTGTGGTCGTCGGGGGTCGCGCCGATGCCGCCGAACGAGAACACGATGTCGCCCTGCGCGAACGTCTCGCGCAGCAGCGCGGCGAGTCGCGCGCGATCGTCGCCGAGGTAGTGCGCATACGCGAGCGTCAGGCCGCGCGCCGCGAGACGCTCGATCACGCGCTGCAGGTGCTTGTCCTGCCGCTTGCCGGTCAGGATCTCGCTGCCGATGATCAGCGCGCCGATTGCGCGATCGGCATCGAAACTGGGGTCAGACCCCATCTTTCCGGGAACCGCGGCAGCCAATCAGGGCGACCAGGGAGAAATGGGGTCTGACCCCAATGTCGCGGGGATAGACCCCACTTACGCGGCCTCGACGAAGCGGTCTTCCATCTTCGCCATCATGTTCGACACGGCGCGGTCGATCAGGGGCTCGGCCTCGACGAGGCGCGCGCGGTCGTCCCGGAACAGGCCGGCCAGTTCCTCGGCGGTGATCGAGAGCGCCTTCTGCCCCTGCCGGTTGGTGAAGAGGTAGGTGCCGCGCAGCGGCGAGACCCAGGCGAGCTTCGCGAACGACAGTTGCCCGTCGTCGCCCTCGAACTCGACCCACATGCCGCGCTCGAGGCTCCGCGCGATCTCGAGGTACTCGTCCTCGAGCAGCTCGCGCTCGGGCTCGGGCTCGGGCGGCGGTGCCGGCGCCATCGCCTCCGCGAGCTTCTCCGCCTTGGTCGCCGCGGCCTCGTCGCCGACCGCCCTCGCCACCTCGATCTGCGCGCGCGCCTGCTCGGCCACCGCGGCCGTCGGCGACTCGACGTGCGCGAGCGTGGGCTTGACCGCCGCCGCGTGCGCCTCGACGAGGTTGGTCATGAACGCCTCGCGTTCCACGGCCGGCCACTCGCGCGACTGCATGCCCGCGGAAATGCGCTTGAGCAGCGACGGCAGCAGCGCGACCAGGTGGCGCCGGTCCTCCGAGGAACGCTTGGGCTGGATGCTCCAGACCAGGTCCTCGAGAGTCGTCACCGCGCCGTTCCACGCGTCGCTGTCCTCGCCGGCCGAGATGTAGAGGTGGGTGAGCACCCCTTGCCAGTGGCGACGCAGGAACTGCCCGAGGAACGCCGGCACCGGGTAGTTCTCGATGCGACGCTCGATCTCCGACCGCGCGACGGCCAGCGCGACTTCGTACTGGTCGTGCTGGTTGATCTCCTCGGCGGTCACCGCGATGTTCGCCTCGGCCGCCTTCTCCTCCTCGGCGAGGAAGGCCTCGAGCTCGCCGCGCAGCTCCTCGAACAGCCCGAGGTCGTCGGAGAAGCGGTCGAGCACCGCGTGGACGATGCCTTCGACCTTGCGGTAGAGCGGATCGTCCTGGCCCATGACCGGCGACCAGCCGAGCCCCGCGTGGGCGAGCTCGTTGACGAGCAGCCGCGCCGGGTGGCTCTTCTTGGCGAAGAACGCGCCGTCC
Organism: uncultured beta proteobacterium; assembly: GCA_963765065.1. Classification (GTDB taxonomy): domain Bacteria; phylum Pseudomonadota; class Gammaproteobacteria; order Burkholderiales; family Casimicrobiaceae; genus VBCG01. The sequence continues at coordinate 60,822 of CAVXVH010000021.1, forward strand.
AGCATCGCGGCCTTGAGCACCGGGATCTGCAGGCGCGCGAGCAGCGCCTTGATGCCGTCGGGGAGATCCTTGGTGTCGAAGACGAAGTCGAACAGCATCGCGACCATCTCGATCGTCATCGATTCGAGCTGGTTCGCCTTCTGGCCGAGCGGCGACTCCTGCAGGTCGCGCAGGACGTTGTGCAGGCCGGCCGGGATGCCGGAGAACGGAACCGCCGCGCCGCCGACCTCGAAGTCGCTCTGCCCGGCCTGGAGCCGGGTCAGGCCCTCGTGCAGGTCGACGGTGCTGATGATCGGCGCCGCGGGCACGTAACCCGAGGGCGTGGGCGCCATCGTCGGGAACGTTCGGCTGGCCGGCGCACCGCCGCCCGGCGCCTGGATCTGCGGGAAGTCGAGGTTGCCGACCTCGGACGCCGCGTACGCAGGCGCGCTCGGCGCACCCTGCGGGGGACCGCCCGGCATCCCCGGCATCGACGGCGGCATCGGCTGCCCGCGCGGCGGCGCGCCGCCCGCGAACATGCGCTGGAACAGCGCCATCACGTCGACTTCGGCGTTCGGCGGCGGCGGCTCCGGCCGGCGCGGATCGTGGGGCGCGCGATCGCCCCGGCCCGCGGGGTTGACCGCGCGCATCGCGCCCGGCACGACGTGCAGCTCCGTGAGGCGCTTGTTGAGGTCGGCGTAGATCGCGCTGACGTCGGCGAGCCCGACCTGGTTCATCTCCTTCAGCACCTGCAGCTTGATGCGCGAGTCGGTCTTGACTTCGCGCAGCGCGTCCGCGAACGCGTCGACGATCGTCGCCGGCGCGAGCGGGTTGCCCTCGGTCTCGAGGTCGGGACGCTCCATCAGGTGGCCGACGCCGCGGTTGAGCAGCGCCAGTTCCTCGTAGCAGGCGTTCTCGATCACCCGCTTCAGGTTGCCGGTGATCACCGACTCGTCCATCGTCGTGGTCTCGACGAGCGTCAGGTCGGACAGGTCGGCCTTCGAGAAGTCGGGCTTGTTGCGCTGGTCCGCGCCGGACAGCCGCTCGTCGATGCGGCGGCGCAGGCGCTTCTCGAAGTCGGCCAGCAACGCCGGCCGCTGCGCCCGCATCACGTCGCGGGCGTCAATGAGCAGCTGCTGCACCTCGCGAACGTCGGTGCGGCCCGCGCGATCCATCAGCACGTCGCCGACCTTGTCGAGAATGGCCGAGAACGCGCCCTGCATGCGCTTCACGGTCAGGTCCCGGCACTCGTCCAGGATCCTGTGCGCTTCACGCGGGGTCGGGCGGCGGGCAGCGGCGGTCGTGGGGGTCGCGTTCACGCGGAGAGTGGGGCACGGCGTCGCGCGGCGCACCCACTGCGAGTTGGGCGCCGCGTCAACGCGTTAGCGCATTCTTTGGCCAAGTTACTCTAGCACGCGGTGTCGCGTCACGCCATTGCCCGCGCCTCATCGGGCAAGATCGGCCCAGGCGCGCTCCAGTCGCTTGTACGACACAGGATGGGGAGTCCGCAACTCCTGCGCGAACAGCGACACCTTGAGCTCCTCGAGCAGCCATCGGAATTCGGTAAGGGCGGGCTCAGCCCGCCCCGCGACCCGGTTGCGCTCCGCCCGCTCACGGTACCGCTGCCACAGGTCCGCAACGGCTGCGGCGTGCCGCGCGTCGCGGTCGGGCCGCTCGAGGTACTTCGCCGCACGCCGGTCGAGCGCCTCGAGGTAGCGCGGCAGGTGCTGGAGTGCCGACCACGGCGTGCCCGCGAAGAAGCCCGGATGGACCAGCGCGTCGCGCTGCGCCTTCAGGTCGGCGGCGAAGCGGCCGTGCGCGCTGGGCATGGCAATGACGCGCTGCGTCACGGCCTGGTACTCGACGGCGATCGCGGCGAGCAGCCGGAACGCCCCCTCGGCGACCGCCGGCAGCCGCGTGCGTGCGCGCTTGACCTGTTCGGCGAACGCGCGCTCGTCCCGCGGCAGGGGATCGTCGCCGACGAACGCGCGGTCGCACACTGCCGTCATCAGGTCGGTGCGCAGCACGTCGGTCGGGATGGCCGCCTTGAGCTGCAAGGCCGGCTGCGCGAAGCCGGGGGCATCCTTCTCCCACCGCGACAGCACGTCCTTGAGGGCGAGGCGGATCAGGCGCACGACCCCGGCGCGGGTCGCCGCTTGCGCGGCCGCCTCGGTGTCCATCAGCAGCAGCGCCACGCTGTCGCGCTCGTCCACGAGGGCCGGGTAGCCGGTGAGCTGCGCCCCGCCGCGGGCGACGGCGAGCGTTGCCGGCAGGTGGCCGAAGTCCCACCGGGTCAGGCCCTTGCGCTCGATGGATGGCCCGGCGGCAGCGAAGGTCATCTGCGCCGCCTGCCCGAGCTCGTGGCGCAAGGCCGCGAGGTCGCGACCGCTGGCGAGCTCGGTGCCCGACGCATCGACGACGCGCACGTTGACGAGGAGGTGGGGCGGTAACTCGGCGCGGTCGAACGCGTCGGTCGGCAACGACGTGCCGAAGCGGTCCTTGAACCAGCCGCGCAACGCCTCCGGCAGGGCTTGCGCCCCGACGGTCGTCGCTTCCAGGAACGCGGTCACGTGCTCGGGCAGCGGCACCATGCGGTTGCGCTGCGCCTTGGGCAGCGACTTCAGATACGCGGTGACCTTCTCGCGGATCATCCCGGGAACGAGCCAGGTCAGCCGCGCGTCGTCGAGCTGGTTCAGGAGCGCGAGCGGTACGGTGATCGTGAGCCCGTCGAGCGGATGGCCGGGGGCGAAGCGGTACTTGAGCGGCAGCGTCGCGCCGGCCATGGCGAGCGTCTCCGGGAACTGCTCCTCGGTGATCGCCGCGGCCGCGTGGCGCATCAGCGCCTCGCGCGTCAGGTGCAGCACCTTCGGGTCCGTGGCCTCGGCGGCCACGCGCCAGCGCTCGAACGCCGCGAGCGTGGCCACGTCCTGCGGCAGCCGCTCGGCGTAGAACGCGGCGATCGTCTCGGGGTCGACCAGCACGTCCTGGCGCCGCGCCTTGTGCTCGAGCTCGGCGACCTCGGCGACCAGGCGCCGATTGTGCGCGAGGAACGCGCCGCGCGTGGCGAGCGCGCCGGGCACCAGCGCCTCGCGGATGAACACCTCGCGCGCGAGCGGCGGGTCGATCGCGCCGAACGACACCACGCGGCGCGGCACCAGCGTCAGCCCGTAGAGCTGCACGCGCATCGACGCGACGACTTCGCCGCGGCTCTCGTCCCAGCGCGGCTCGAAGTAGTCGCGCGTTACGCGCTCGCCGGCGGCGGCCTCGATCCAGTCGGGCTCGACGCGACCGACGCAGCGGGCGTAGAGGCGCGTCGTCTCGACCAGCTCGGCGGCGACGACCCACTTCGGCCCCTTCTTGGCGAGGCCCGAGCCGGGATGGACGTGGAAGCGCAGGCCCCGCGTGCCGAGGTAGCCCTCGCCTTCGTCACCCTTCGCGCCGACGTTGCCGAGCAGGCCGGCGAGGAGTGCCCGGTGCAGCGTCGCGTAGCGCGCGGCGTCGAACGTGCGCGGCAGTTCCGCGGGCCACGTCCACCCGCACTCGGCGAGCTCGTTCCCGAGCTGCTGGTGCACGTCGCGCCACTCGGTCGCCCGCAGGTGGTTCACGAACTGCGCGCGGCAGGCGTCGACCCGCTTGCGGTGCGACAGGCCCTGCTTGACGAGATCGGCGACGAACTCCCACAACGTCACCAGCGACAGGAAGTCCGAGCGCTCGTCGCGGAACCGCAGGTGCGCCTGGTCGGCCGCCTGCTGCCGCTCGAGCGGACGCTCGCGCGGGTCCGGCACGGCGAGCGCGGCGGCGATCACGAGTGCCTCGGCGACGCATCCCGATTCGCGCGCCGCGAGCAGGATCCGCCCGATGCGCGGGTCGAGCGGCAGGCGCGCGAGCTCGCGCCCGGCCGGCGTCAGCGCGCGCGTGGCGTCGATCGCGCCCAGCTCCTGCAGCAGCTGGAAGCCGTCGGCGATCGCGCGCGGTCCGGGCGGATCGAGGAACGGGAAGGCGTCGACGGCACCGAGGTCGAGCGCGGCCATGCGCAGGATCACCGCGGCGAGCGAGCTGCGCAGGATCTCCGGGTCGGTGTAGTCGGCCCGCGCCGCGTAGTCGGCTGCGGCGTAGAGGCGCACGCAGATGCCGTCGGCGACCCGACCGCAGCGGCCGGCGCGTTGGTTCGCCGCGGCCTTCGACACCTTCTCGAGCGACAGCAGCGTCGTCTTGTTGCGCAGGCTGTAGCGCTTGACGCGGGCGAGGCCCGAGTCGATCACGTAGCGGATGCCCGGCACGGTGATCGAGGTCTCGGCGACGTTGGTCGCGAGCACGACGCGGCGGCCGGAGGACGGCGCGAACACGCGCTGCTGGTCCTCCACCGACAGCCGCGCAAACAGCGGCAGCACCTCGACCGACGCCGCGTACGGCCGGCGCGCGAGGCCCTTGCGCAGCAGGTCGGCGGTGTCGCGGATCTCGCGCTCGCCGGGCAGGAACACGAGGATGTCCCCCGGCCCTTCGCGCCAGAGGTCCTCGGCGGTCGCCACGATCGCGTCCTCGAGCGCCTCCTCGTCGTCGGCCTCCTCGCCGGCGAGTTCCGCGCCGCCGAGCGGCCGGTAGCGCACCTCGACCGGATACGTGCGGCCCGACACCTCGATCACCGGCGCGGGCCGTCCTCGCTGCCGAAGTGCCGCGCGAAGCGCTCGGCGTCGATGCGTCGCGGAGGTGATCACCACGCGCAGGTCGCGGCGGCGCTGCACGAGGCGCGCGAGATAGCCGAGCAGGAAGTCGATGTTGAGGCTGCGCTCGTGCGCCTCGTCGACGATGATCGTGTCGTAGTCGGACAGCCAGCGGTCGCGCTGGGTCTCCGCGAGCAGGATGCCGTCGGTCATCAGCTTGACCCAGGCATCGGGCTTGGTGCGATCGGTGAAGCGGACCTTGTAGCCGACCGCCTCGCCGAGCGGCGTCCCCATCTCCTGCGCGATCCGCGACGCGACGGCACGGGCCGCGATGCGGCGCGGCTGCGTGTGGCCGATCAGCCCGCGCGCGCCGCGTCCCGCGTCGATGCAGATCTTCGGCAGCTGCGTGGTCTTGCCCGAACCGGTCTCGCCGCAGACGATCACCACCGGGTGCGCGCGAATCGCCGCGGCGATGTCCGCCGCGCGCGCCGAAACCGGCAGCTCGGGCGGATACGCAAAGGCCGGACGCGACGCGACGCGCGCCGCGTATCGGGCGGTCGCCGCGGCGACCTCGGCGGCGAGTGCCGCCCACTGCTCGGGGGACGCGTGCCGCCCGCGGGCACGGGCGATGCGTCCCTTGAGCCGCCGCGCATCCGCGAGCCGCATCTCGGACAGGCGTGCGGCGAGGGACTGGGCGGGATCGGGCATCGGGCGGGTCAGGACGGCGCCGCCACGCGTCGCCGGGAAGCGCGCGACATTCTACGCGGGCGCCCCGGTGTCCCGGCCCGCACCCTCCCCGGTATCGCCGCGCTCCGGCGCGTCGGGTATGCTTGCGCGCCATGGCGGGCCCCGCGGCCCGTCGCATCCGGAGAACACCGACATGCCACGCACCGCTCCCCGCGCGCTCGCCGCGCTCCTCGCGATCGCCTTCGCCGGCGGCGCGCTCGTCGCCGACGCGAAGACGCTGCGCTGGGCCGGCCGCGGCGACCCGCAGACGATGGACCCGTTCTCGCAGAACGAGAACCTCACCAACAACATCAACAACCTCGTCTACGACGCGCTGGTGATGCGCGACAAGGACCTGAAGATCATCCCCGGGCTCGCCACGTCGTGGGAGCAGCTGAACCCGACCACCTGGCGCTTCAAGCTGCGCCCGGGCGTCAAGTTCCACGACGGCGCGCCGTTCAGCGCCGACGACGTCGTGTTCTCGTTCCAGCGCGCCACCGAGGACACCTCGCAGATCCGCGCCTACGCCCGCGCCTCGGGCAAGCCGCGCAAGATCGACGACCTCACCGTCGAGTTCGTCACCGACGGGCCGAACCCGATCATGCTCGAGCACGTGGTCACGATCATGATCATGAGCAAGTCGTGGAGCGAGAAGAACAAGGCCACGAAGCCGCTCGACTTCAAGAACAAGGAGGAGACCTTCGCCGCCCGCAACGCCAACGGCACCGGGCCGTACGCGCTGAAGACGCGCGAGCCCGACGTCCGCACCGTGCTGGTGCGCTACAACGACTGGTGGGGCTGGAAGGACACGAAGAAGTTCGACGGCAACGTCACCGAGGTGATCTACACGCCGATCACCAACGACGCGACGCGGCTTGCCGCGCTCGTCGCCGGCAACGTCGACCTGATCAACGACCCGGCGCCGCAGGACGTGCCGCGGCTGCAGCAGACCTCCGGCGTCAAGGTGATCGAGGGCATCGAGCAGCGCATCGTGTTCCTCGGCATGGACCAGGCCCGCGACGAGCTCCTCTACTCGAACGTCAAGGGCAAGAACCCGCTGAAGGACAAGCGGGTGCGCCAGGCGCTCTACCAGGCGATCGACATCGAGGCGATCCACAAGTCGACGATGCGCGGGCTGTCGAAGGTTTCCGGCGGGATGACGCCGTCGCCGCTGCAGTCGACGCCGGAGATCGAGAAGCGGCTGCCCCACGACCCGGCCGCGGCGAAGAAGCTGCTCGCCGACGCGGGCTATCCGAAGGGCTTCGAAGTCACGCTCGACTGCCCCAACAACCGCTACGTCAACGACGAGAAGATCTGCCAGGCGGTCGCGGCGATGTGGTCGAAGATCGGCGTCGACACGAAGCTCGTGACGCTGCCGCGCGCGCAGTACTTCCCCAAGCTCGAGAAGCTCGACACCAGCATCTACATGCTGGGCTGGGGTGGTGCCTCCACCGACGCGATCTTCACGCTCCAGCCGGTGCTCTCGCGGCCACAGCGGCAAGGGTGACGGCGACTACAACTACGGCCGCTACACCAACCCGAAGTTCGACGCGATCGTCGCCGAGGTCAAGGTCGAGATGAACGCCGAGAAGCGGCTCGCGCTGATCCGGCGTGCGCTCGAGATCCACAACGCCGAGATCCACCACCTGCCGCTGCACCGGCAGGTGATCCCGTGGGCCAGCCGGGCCAACTTCGACGTGCCGCACCGCGCCGACAACCAGGTCTGGCCGATCTGGGTCAAGGTTCGGTAGCCTCGCCGGAGGAATGCCCGATGGCGTCGATCGTTCCGCGCGTGCTCTTTGCGGTCGCGCTCGTGCTCCTCACCTGGAACCCGTCGGGATGGTCGTACGTCGACTGGGCGCTGCGCGACCGCGCGGCGTTCGACGCGGTCAAGGCGTTCTTCGGCGTGCTGCTGTTCGGCGGTTGGGTGTTCTGCGTGCGCTCGGCGTGGGTGTCGCTGGGCGCGGTCGGCCTCGTGCTGGTCGCCGCGCTGCTTGCGACGGTCGTCTGGATGCTGGTGCAGTTCGGCGTCGTCGAGCCGGGATCGACCAAGACGCTGCTCTGGATCGTGCTCGTCGCGGTGGGCGTCGTGCTCGGCGTCGGCCTGTCGTGGTCGAAGGTGAAGCAGCGCGCGACGGGGCAGGTGGAGACCGACTGATCGCCCCGAAAATTGGGTCAGACTCGACATTCCGCGAAAAGTAGGGTCAGACTCGACTTTCTCCTGTCGCGGCGGCGGCCATCGCGACGCCAACGGGAGAAAGTCGAGTCTGACCCTACTTTTCGCGACCCTACTGCCGGAGGCCGACGATGCCGCGTGCGGCGAGATCGGCGATCCGCGCGTCGTCGTAGCCGAGGCGCTCGCGCAACACCTGCCGCGTGTGCTCGCCGAGGAGCGGCGGTGGCAGCTCGGAGGTGACCGGGCCGCCCGAGAAACGCACCGGCAGTGCGACCTGCGGCACCGCGCCGGCGAGCGGATGCGGCAGCTCGAAGCGCATGCCTCGTGCAGCTAGCTGCGGTTCGGCGAACACCTGGTCGAGCGTGTTGATCGGGCCACAGGGCACGCCGAGCGGCTCCAGCAGGTCGAGCCACTCGCGCTGCCGCTTCGTGCGCACGACTTCGGCCACCATCGGCAGCAGCGTCTCGCGGTGGCGCACGCGGTCGGCGTTCTTCGTGAACCGCGGGTCGGCCGACCACTGCGGCACGCCGGCCGCCTCGCAGAACTTCGCGAACTGACTGTCGTTGCCCACCGCCAGGATGAGGTGGCCATCGGCGCAGGCGAAAACCTCGTAGGGCACGATGTTCGGGTGCGCGTTGCCGAAGCGGCCGGGTGCACGCCCGGTGACTAGGTAGTTCATGTCCATCACCGCCATCATCGACACCGCCGAGTCGAACAGGCACGCGTCGATGTGCTGGCCGCGGCCGGTGCGTTCGCGCTCCGCGAGCGCGGCGAGGATCCCGGTCGCGGCAAAGAGCCCGGTGGTGAGGTCGGTGATCGCGATGCCGGCCTTCTGCGGCCCGCCGCCCGGACGATCGTCGCGCTCGCCGGTGACGCTCATGAAGCCGGCCATGCCCTGGATGATGAAGTCGTAGCCCGCGCGCTCGGCGTAGGGCCCGTCCTGGCCGAAGCCGGTGATCGAGCAGTAGACGAGACGCGGATTCAGCGCGGCAAGCGACGGATAGTCGAGCCCGTACTTGGCGAGCCCGCCGACCTTGTAGTTCTCGACGAAGACGTCGGCGTCGCGCGCGAGCTCGCGCACGATCGCCTGGCCGTCGGGGGTGGTGAAGTCGACGGCCACCGAGCGCTTGCCGCGGTTGCAGGACAGGTAGTAGGCCGCCTCGCTCGTGTCGCGCCCGGCGCCGTCCTTGAGGTACGGCGGGCCCCACGCGCGCGTGTCGTCGCCCTGCCCCGGCCGCTCGACCTTGACCACCGTCGCACCGAGGTCGGCCAGGTGCTGCGTGCACCACGGCCCCGCGAGCACGCGCGAGAGGTCGAGGACGGTGAGGTGGGACAGCGGGCGCATCAGGACTTCAGCGCCACCAGCACCTCGTCGAGCATCTTCTTCGCGTCGCCGAACAGCATCCGGTTGTTGTCCTTGTAGAACAGCGGGTTGTCGACGCCCGCGTAACCTGACGCCATGCTGCGCTTCATCACGATCGAGGTCTTCGCCTTCCAGACCTCGAGCACCGGCATGCCGGCGATCGGGCTCGTCGGGTCGTCCTGCGCCGCCGGGTTGACGATGTCGTTCGCGCCGATGACGATCGCGACGTCGGTGTCGGGGAAGTCCTCGTTCAGTTCGTCCATCTCGAACACGATGTCGTAGGGCACCTTGGCCTCGGCCAGCAGCACGTTCATGTGGCCGGGCATGCGGCCGGCGACCGGGTGGATGCCGAAGCGCACGTTGACGCCGCGCTCGCGCAGCGCCTTGGTGATCTCGTAGACCGTGTGCTGCGCCTGCGCCACCGCCATGCCGTAGCCGGGCACGATGATGACGCTCTTCGCCTCGCGCAGCAGCTCGGCGGTCTCGGGCGCCGAGATCGGGCTCACCTCGCCTGCCGGCTGGACGGCGCCGCTGCCCGCCGCGGCCGGCGCGCCGCTGTCGGTGCCGAAGCCGCCCGCGATCACGCTGATGAAGTTGCGGTTCATCGCCGCGCACATGATGTACGACAGGATCGCGCCGCTCGAACCGACCAGCGCACCCGCGACGATCAGGAGGTCGTTGCGACAGCATGAAGCCCGTCGCCGCCGCGGCCCAGCCGGAGTAGCTGTTGAGCATCGACACGACGACCGGCATGTCGGCGCCGCCGATCGCCATCACCATGTGCACGCCGAAGAGCAGCGCGACGACCGTCATCACGATCATCGGCAGCATCGCCGTCCGCCACGCCGTGCGCGGAGACGAAGCGGTAGCCGAACCAGATCACGATCAGGAGGCCGGCGAGGTTGAGCCAGTGGCGCCCGGGCAGCAGCATCGGCTTGCCGCTGATCCGGCCCGACAGCTTGCCGAAGGCGATCACCGAGCCCGAGAACGTCACCGCGCCGATCAGCACGCCGAGGTACATCTCGATCTCGTGGATCGCCTTCTCGGCCGGCGTCAGGTTCGACCGAGACCGCGGGATCGATGAAGTTGGCGTAGCCGACCAGCATCGCCGCGAGGCCGACCAGGCTGTGCATCAGCGCGACGAGCTCGGGCATCTGCGTCATCTTGCACGATGCGCGCCGCGTACAGGCCGATCGCGGCGCCGACCACCATCGCGCCGATGATGTAGGGCAGGCCGCCGGCGGTGACCTGCGGGCCGAACACGGTGGCGAGCACGGCGATCGTCATGCCGACGATGCCGTAGAGGTTGCCGCGCCGCGACGTCTCCTGGTTGGACAGGCCGCCGAGGCACAGGATGAACAGGATGGTCGCGCCGAGATAGGAGACCGTGGAAAGGCTCGAGCGTCATGGTCTCGTCCCCCTACTTGCGGAACATTTCCAGCATGCGCTGCGTCACCGCGAAGCCGCCGAACATGTTGATGGTGGCCAGCGCGATCGCGCCGACCGACAGCCAGCGGATCCACTCGTCCGGGCGCGAGAGATCGGTCGAGATCTGCGACAGGTCCGGCGCGATCTGCACCAGCGCGCCGATGGCGATGATGCTGGAGACCGCGTTGGTCACGCTCATCAGCGGCGTGTGCAGCGCCGGCTTGACGTTCCACACCACCATGTAGCCGACGAAGCAGGCCAGCACGAACACGGTGAAGTGGCCGAGGAACGCCGGCGGCGCGTAGCGGCCGATCAGCAGGAACAGGAGCGCACCGACGCCGAACACGACGGCGCTCTTCGCGAGCGGCATCGGGCCGCTCGGCTCGCCGTGGCCCTTGGCCTTCGCGACGACGACGGGCGCCTTGGCTGCGGCTGCCGGCGGCGGCGCCGCCGGGAGCTTCGGTGGCGGTGGCGGCCAGGTGATGCCACCGTCCTTGATGACCGTCAGGCCGCGGATCGCGTCGTCCTCCATGTTGACGTCGATGCACGCCGTCCTTGGTCTTGCAGAGCTCCTCGGCGAGGCGCAGCAGGTTGGTCGCGTAGAGCGTGGACGATTGCCGGGCGAGGCGGCTCGCGAGATCGGTGTAGCCGACGATCGTCACCCCGTGCTTCACCACGGAGCTGCCCGGCTCGGTCAGCTCGCAGTTGCCGCCCTGCTCCGCCGCCATGTCGACGATCACGCTGCCCGGCTTCATGCTCCGCACCATCTCCGCGGTGATGAGCCGGGGCGCGGGCTTGCCCGGGATCAGCGCGGTCGTGATGATGATGTCCACCTCCCGCGCCTGCTTGGCGTACATCTCGCGCTGGGCTTGCTGGAAGCCCTCGCTCATCACCTTGGCGTAGCCGCCGCCGCCCGAGCCTTCCTCCTCGTAGTCGACCTTGACGAACTCGCCGCCCAGCGACGCCACCTGGTCGGCGACCTCGGCGCGCGTGTCGTTGGCGCGCACGATCGCGCCCAGGTTGGCTGCCGTGCCGATCGCGGCGAGGCCCGCCACGCCCGCGCCGGCGATGAACACCTTGGCGGGCGGGATCTTGCCCGCGGCCGTGATGCTGCCGCTGAACGGGCGACCGAACGCGTTGGCCGCCTCGATCACCGCGCGGTAGCCGCTGACGCCGGCCATCGAGGTCAGCGCGTCCATCTTCTGCGCGCGCGAGAGCTGGCGCGGCAGCGCGTCGATCGCGAGCACCGTCGCCTTGCGCGCCGCGAGCGCTTGCATCAGCTCGGGATGCTGCGCCGGCCAGACGAAGCCGATCAGCGTCGCGCCTTCGCGCAGCATCGCCGACTTCGGCGGGGCTCGGCGGGCGCACCTTGAAGACGACGTCGGCCTTCGACCAGAGCTCGGACGCGCCGGCGACGATCTCGGCACCCGCGGCGCGGTACGCGTCGTCCGGAAAGTTCGCCGCCTCGCCGGCACCGGACTCGACCGCGACGCCGAAGCCGAGCTTGATCAGCTTCTCGACGACCTCCGGGACGGTGGCGACGCGCTTCTCGCCGGGAAGGACCTCGCGGGGAACTCCGACCGTCAGTGCCATTCATCTCTCCCTGAAAACCGATGACGCCTGATCCTGGGGCGGGACAGCGTCTGTTGCCCCGAATCGTGCCACAAACGACCGCCATCGCGCCCGCACCGCGCGCGAACCATGACGCCGGTTAAGGAAGCGCCGCGCTCACGACGGCTACCGTCCTGCAGCGCTCCGAGCAGCGGCGCGAAAGCGACGAGCGCATCGCGGTCCAGCTTGCCGGCGGCGGTGTGCGGCAGGCGCCCGACGCGACAGATGCGTCGCGGCCGCTGTGGGTCGCGAGCCGCGTGCGGATCCACGCGGCGAGCTCGTCGTCGCGCGGCGCGCGTGCCGGATCGACGACGAGTGCCGCGGCGACCGTCTGGCCCCAGGTCTCGTCGGGCACACCGAACACCGCGGCCGCGTCGATGCCGGGGCAACGCTCGAGCTCGCGCTCAACCTCGGCCGGGTAGACGTTCTCGCCGCCGGTAACGATCAGGTCGCCGCGGCGCGCGTGCACGTGCAGGAAGCCGTGTTCATCGAATGCGCCCATGTCGCCGGTGTCGAACCACGCCTGCGGCGCGAGCGGTGGCTCGCCCCAGTAGCCCGCCATGCGCATCGGGCCGCGCACCTCGATGCGTCCGTCGGCGACGCGCAGTTCGACGCCGTCGAGCGGTCGGCCTGCACCGCACGCCGCGGCGCCGTAGCGCTCGCCGTAGGGCGTTGCGGCGACCTGCGAGCACGTCTCGGTCATGCCGTAGGTGACCACGACAGGGACGTGCCGCGACGCGGCGCGCTCGAGCAGTCGTGTCGGCGCGTGCGCGCCGCCGACCAGCACCGCGCGCAGACGCGCGGGCGGCCGCCAATCCGGATGCGCGTCGAGCACGCGCGCGAGCATCGTCGGCACGAGCGAGGCGAGCGTGACGCGCTCGTCGTCGAGCAACGCGGGAAACGTGTCCGGGTCGAAACCCGGCGCGAGCACCACGGCACGGCGCGCGGCGAGGCAGCGCGTGAGGATCGACAGCCCACCGACGCGCGCGAGCGGCATGCACGCGAGCCAGCGGTCGTCCGCCTGCCAGCCGAGGTTGGCAGCCGAGGCCTGCGCCGATGCGACCAGCGCCGCACGGGTGAGCACTGCAGCGCGCGGCGTGCCGGTCGTGCCCGACGTGTGGATGATCGCCGCCGCATCCGCATGCGGGACGCGGCCCTGCCGGTGCGCATCGGCGAGGAGCCCTGCGCGCTCGGCCGGCGTGAGCCGCGGATGCAGGAGCAATGCCGGCACGCGCAGTTCGAGGAGTGCCAGCAGCGTGATCACCGTCGCGAGCTCGGCGGTCGCGACCAGCGGATACGGGCGGCCGTCGCAGTACGCATCGAAGGTGCGAAGCTCCGCGTCGATCCGCGCCGCGAGCTCGGCAAACGAGTGCGCACGCCCGCCGCAGCAGAGCGCGATCGCGTCGCCGGCCTCGTCGGCCGCGGCGCGGATGGAAAGGAGATTGCTCATCGCCCGATTGGCGCCGCGCGACCCGCGTGTGCCGCGGGTCCTACGGCAGGCGGCGGAACTTGCGGAAGTCCGGCTTGCGCTTCTCGAGGTAGGCGTTCTTGCCTTCCTGCCCCTCCTCCGAGAGGTAGTAGAGCAGCGTGGCATTGCCCGCGAGTTCCTGCAATCCCGCCTGGCCGTCGCAGTCGGCATTCAACGCCGCCTTGAGGCAGCGCAGCGCGATGGGGCTGTTGGCGAGCATCTCGCGGCACCACTGCACCGTCTCGGCCTCGAGCCGCTCGTAAGGGACCACGCAGTTGACGAGCCCCATCTCGAGCGCCTGCTGCGCGTCGTACTGCCGGCACAGGAACCATATTTCGCGCGCCTTCTTCTGCCCGACGATGCGCGCCATGTACGAGGCACCGTAGCCGCCGTCGAAGCTGCCCACGCGCGGCCCCGTCTGGCCGAATCGCGCATTGTCGGCCGCGATCGTGAGGTCGCAGATCATGTGCAGCACGTGGCCGCCGCCGACCGCGTAGCCCGCGACCATCGCCACCACCGGCTTCGGCAGCGTGCGGATCTGCCGCTGCAGGTCGAGCACGTTGAGGCGCGGCACGCCGTCGCTGCCGACGTAGCCGCCCTTGCCGCGCACGCGCTGGTCGCCGCCGGAGCAGAACGCCTCGCGGCCTTCCCCGGTGAGGATCACCACGCCGATCGTCTCGTCGTCGCGGGCGTCGGCGAAGGCGCGCTCGAGTTCCTTGACCGTTTCCGGACGGAACGCGTTGCGCACCTCGGGCCGGTTGATCGTGATCTTGGCGATGCCCTCGTCGGCCTTCGCGTAGCGGATGTCGGTGTAGCCGGCCACCTCGTTCCACGCGGGGACGGGCGGCAATCGTCGCTTCTGCATCGTCTGCTCCATCGGATGTCTGCGCCGGCGCGGCCTCACGTTCAAGCGCGGCCGCGGCAGGCCTAGTCGATCTTGGCCCCGGACTGGCGCACCACGCGCGCCCACTTCTCGGACTCGGCGTCGACGTGGCGCGCGAGTTCGTCCGGCGTGCTGGGCACCGGCTGCGCGCCGCGCGCGACCAGCGCCTCGTGGACCTTCGGGTCGGCGAGCGCCTGCCGGATCGCCGTGTTGAGCCGTGCCACCGCCGACGAGGGCGTGCCCGCGGGAGCGAAGATCCCGTCCCACGCCGCGACCTCGAACCCGGGCAGGCCGGACTCGGCGATCGTGGGAATCGCGGGCGCCGCCGGGACGCGCGCCGCCGTGGTCACGCCGAGCGCACGCAGCTTGCCGCCGGTGGCGAGCGGCAGCACGTTCGGCATCACGTCGATCATCATCTGCACCTGCCCGCCGGCGAGATCGGCTGCGGCGAGCGCCCCGCCCCGATAGGGCACGTGGACGATGTCGACGCCGGCGGCGGTCTTGAACAGCTCGCCCGCGAGGTGGGACGTCGTGCCGTTGCCGGCGGAGGCGAAGAACACCTTGCCCGGCTGCGCCTTCGCGTGATCGACCAGCTCGAGAACGTTCTTCGCCGGAACGGACGGGTGGACGACGAGCAGCGCGGCGATCTGCGTCATCCGCGACACCGGCGCGAAGTCCCGCACCGCGTCGAAGCCCTGCTTGGCATAGAGGCTGCGGTTGATCGCGTGCGTGCCGTTGGTGCCGTAGAGCAGCGTGTAGCCGTCCGGCGCGGCGCGCGCGACGTATTCGGCGCCGACGTTGCCGCCGGCGCCGGGACGGTTGTCGATGACGATCGTCGTGCCGAGCTCCTGCGCGACGCGCGGCATGATCGTGCGTGCGAGCGCATCGGCTCCGCCGCCGGCCGGGAACGGCACCACCAGCCGGATCGGCTTGTCGGGGTAGTCGGCCGCGGCCGGCGCGGTGGCGAGCGCGGCGAACCCGGCGGCCAGCCAGGCAGCGCAACGCGCGATGCGCGCGAGCGTGGCGATCACGTCGACGCGGGCCGCGGCGTCACAGCGCTTCGGCGATCACGCGACCGGCCTCGGTCGTGCCCGCACGCCCGCCGATGTCGCGCGTGCGCGGGATCGACGGGTCGGCGAGCACGCGCTCGATCGCGGCCACGATCGCCGCCGCGGCGTCGTGGTGGCCGAGGAAGTCGAGCATCAGCGCGCCCGACCAGATCTGGCCGATCGGATTGGCGATGCCCTGCCCCGCGATGTCCGGCGCGGAGCCGTGCACCGGCTCGAACAGCGACGGGAACGTGCGCTCCGGATTGATGTTGGCCGATGGCGCGATGCCGATCGTGCCGCAGACCGCGGGCCCGAGGTCGGAGAGGATGTCGCCGAACAGGTTCGAGCCCACGACGACGTCGAAGATCTGCGGCCGCGCGACAAAGTGCGCGGTGAGGATGTCGATGTGGTACGCGTCGGTGGCGACGTCGGGGTAGTGCGCCTTCATCGCGCTGAAGCGCTCGTCCCAGAACGGCATCGTGATCGCGATCCCGTTCGACTTCGTCGCCGACGTCACCTTCTTCCGCGGGCGGGTGCGCGCGAGCTCGAACGCGAACTTCATGATCCGGTCGACGCCCTTGCGGCTGAACACCGACTCCTGGAACACGATCTCCCGCTCCGTGCCCTCGTACATGCGCCCGCCGACCGACGAGTACTCGCCCTCCGTGTTCTCGCGCACCACGACGAAGTCGATGTCGCCCGGCTTGCGGTTGGCGAGCGGCGACGGGATGCCCGGCATCAGCCGGCAGGGGCGCAGATTGACGTACTGGTCGAAGCGGCGCCGAAACTGGAGCAGCGAGCCCCACAGCGACACGTGATCGGGGACGGTCGCGGGCCAGCCGACGGCGCCGTAGTAGATCGCCTCGAATTTCGACAGCGTCTCGAACCAGTCCTCGGGCATCATCCGCCCGTGCTTCGCGTAGTAGTCGCAGTTCCAGTCGAACGTCGTCCACTCGAAGCCGATGCCGAAACGCTTGCCCGCGGCCTCGAGCACGCGCAGGCCCTCGGGGACGACTTCCTTGCCGATGCCGTCGCCGGGGATGACGGCGATGCGATGCTTGACCATCCGGATCTCCTTTGCCAGCCGGAATTGTAGGTTATGCTCGAAACGGGAGCGCGGTGCTCCGATCGAGACGACCATGCCTTCGTCCCTGCTCGTCGCGCTGCAGCTCGCGGCCATGGTCGCCGCGGTGCTTCCCGCCGGCGCGGCCTACTGGCATCCGGCCGGGTACGTGCCGCTCGCCGCCGCCGCGGGGCTCGGCGCCTGGACGCTCCTCCACAACCGTCCCGGCAACTTCGGCATCTTCCCCGAGCCGCGCGAGCGCGCGCGCCTCGTCACCACCGGGCCCTACGCGCTCGTGCGCCACCCGATGTATCTCGCCGTGCTGCTGTTCGCCGCGGGCTGCGCGTTGGGCTGGCGCGGGCTGCCGCAACTCCTCGCGCTGGCGCTGCTCGCTGCCGTGCTGCACGTCAAGGCGAGCCGCGAGGAGCGCCTTCTCGCGCAGAAGTTTCCCGAGTACCGCGACTACGCGGCTCGCACGGCGCGGATCGTCCCCGGACTGCGCTGACGGTCGCCCGCGCCGCGGACCCGGCCCCCATCGTCCAGGCAGCCGATGGTGCCGCAGACCCGCTACACGCGACGATGCAACGCATGGCGTGTGGCGGGAGGACCGGACGATGGCGCGGCTCGGCAGCAGCGAAGGTGGCGCGGGCGGGCGCGCCCGCCAGTTCTGGATTGTCGTGGTGGCGCGCGATGCGGCCGTCGCCGGCGCGGCGGCAGGCTACCTGCAGCTCGGCAGCGGCAAGGCGGGTCCGCTCGAGCGCATGCAGGGCGGCGACGGCTTCGTCCTCTACTCACCGCGCACGTCCGCGGACGGTGCAGCGCTGCAGGCGTTCACGGCGATTGGCCGCGTGCGGGATACGCCCATCGAGATCGTCGGCGGGCCGGGCGGTCCGTTCCGCCGCGCCGCCGAGTTCATGCCGGCGGGCACAGCGCCGGTCCGGCCGCTGATCCCGGCGCTCTCGTTCATCCGCAACAAGGCCCAGTGGGGTGCCGCGTTCCGCTTCGGCGTGGTCCGCGTCCCGGCGGACGACTTCGCGCGCATCGCGCAGGCGATGGGCCGCGCGGCGGAGATCGACTTCCCTGCAGGTGTTGCGCAGTTCGACGTCACCGCCTGAACGCAGCCCCGCAGCGCAGCAGGGTAGAATCCGACCGGTTCGCGCGGGCGTCTGCGGGTTGCGGAATGCCGGTCGTGGCCGCCCGCGGGCGGCCGTCACCGTTGCCGTCGCCGCGCGACCGCCGTCGCGACTCCCCCCGCTGGCCACGTGCCGCGCGTGTGCCGAACCCGTGTCCTCCGCCGCCCTCACCGATCCAGCCTTGCGCTCGCGCGCGATCCTGTTCATGGTCGCGGCGGCCGTCTGCTGGTCGACGGGCGGGCTGCTGGTGCGCATGCTGTCGTTCCGCGACGCCTGGGAGATCGTGTTCTGGCGCTCGCTGTTCATGGCGACCTTCGTCGCCGCGACGCTGTTCGTCATCCACCGCGGGCAGATGGTTGGCGCCGTGCGCGCCGTCGGCCTGCCGGGGCTCCTGTCCGGAGCGTTCCTCGCCGGCCAGTTCTTCCTGTTCATCGCCTCGCTCACCCGCACCACGGTCGCCAACACGTTCGTGCTGATGAGCGTGTCGCCGTTCCTCGCGGCGCTCGCCGCGCGCCTGTTCCTGCAGGAGTCCGTCCCGACCCGCACGTGGATCGCGATGGCCGTTGCTTTCGGGGGCATGGTGGTGATGTTCGCCGACTCGCTCGACGCCGGCCGCATCAGCGGCAACCTGCTCGCGGTGGGCGTGTCGTGCTTGTTCGCCGCCAACGTCACCGTGCTGCGCCGCGTACACGCGCGCGTCGACATGCTGCCGACGGTGATGATCGCGGGGCTGATGTCGATCGCCCTGGCGCTGCCGCTCGCGGCGCCGTTCGAGGCGACTGCCGCCGACCTCGCCGTGCTCGCGCTGATGGGCTCGGTGCAGCTCGGTGCCGGCTGCCTGCTGATGGTGGCCGCGTCCCGTTCGCTCACGGCGACGGAGCTCGGGCTGCTCGCCCTGCTCGAGCCGATCCTGGGCCCGATCTGGGTGTGGGTGCTGCTCGGCGAGAACCCCGGACAACTCGCGCTCGTGGGCGGTGCCGTAGTGCTGGGCGCGGTGATCGCCAACGAGGCCTGGGCGTGGTGGCGCGCGCCGGCCAAGGCGGCCGACGACGCGCCCCCGGCCGCGACTCCGGGACCCTGACCGGGGCGCCCGCGCTCGTGCGATGACCATCCCCGACTTCCCGCTCGGCTTCTATCCGGTCGCGGTACTGGCGATCCTGATCACCGGCATCGCGAAGAGTGGCTTCGGCGCCGGCTCGGGCGGCGTCGCGGTGCCGCTGATGTCGATCTTCATCGCGCCGCCGGAGGCCGCGGGCATCATGCTGCCGATCCTGTGCGCGATGGACCTGTTCGGCGTGCACGCCTACCGCGGCAAGTGGTCGTTGGCGCACCTGCGCGTGCTCCTGCCCGGCGCGATCGCCGGCATCACCGCCGGCGCGTTCGCCTTCGGCGCGCTGCCGGTGAATGCAATCCGGCTGCTGCTCGGCCTGATCGCGGTGACGTTCGCCCTGAACCGGTGGTTCCGGGTCACCGAGCGCCTCGCCGCGCGTGCGGCGACCGCAGCCGGGCCGCCGGGTCGCCCGGCAGGCGTGTTCTGGGGCGCGGTCTCCGGGTTCACCAGCACGCTCGCCCACGCCGGCGGTCCGCCGTTCGCGATCTGGATGCTGCCGCAGAAGCTCGACAAGACCGTGCTGGTCGCCACGTCGGTGGTGTTCTTCCTGGTCGTCAACTACGTGAAGCTCGTGCCGTACGCGTTCCTGGGCCAGCTCTCCGCCCCGAATCTCGCCACGGCGCTGATGTTCAGCCCGCTCGCGCCGATCGGCGTCGCACTCGGCGTGTGGCTGCACAAGCGGATCACGGAGCGCGTGTTCTACGCGGTCTCGTACGGGCTGCTGTTCGCCACCGGCCTCAAGCTGATCTGGGACGCCGTCAAGTGACGACCTGGGAAGTGGCGGACAGCAACCGGGCGGGTTGCGCTATGATCCGGCGCGAAGCGGCGGGTCCGTGCCCAGGGCCCGCGCGCGACGCCCCGACGTTCCCATGAGCGACGCCCGCAGCAGGCAGACCTTTCTCGACTTCGAGCAGCCGATCGCCGAGCTGCAGGCGAAGATCGAGGAGCTGCGCTTCGTGCACGAGGACTCCGCGGTCGACATTTCCGACGAGATCGGCCGGCTCACCAAGAAGAGCCAGCAGCTCACCAAGGAGATCTACGGCAAGCTCGGCGCCTGGCAGGTCGCGCAGGTCGCGCGCCACCCGCAGCGGCCCTACACCCTCGACTACGTCGCGGGCATGTTCACGGACTTCCGCGAGCAGGCCGGCGACCGCACGTACGCCGACGACGCCGCGATCGTCGGCGGCCTCGCCCGCTTCAACGGCCAGCCGTGCATGGTCATCGGCCACCAGAAGGGTCGCGACACCAAGGAGAAGATCCACCGCAACTTCGGCATGCCGCGGCCCGAGGGCTACCGCAAGGCGCTGCGGCTGATGAAGCTCGCGGAGAAGTTCGGCCTGCCGCTGTTCACCTTCGTCGACACGCCGGGCGCCTACCCGGGCATCGGCGCCGAGGAACGCGGACAGTCGGAGGCGATCGGGCGCAATCTCTACGAGATGGCCGCGCTGCGCACGCCGATCATCGTCACGGTGATCGGCGAAGGCGGCTCGGGCGGTGCACTGGCGATCGCCGTCGGCGACGCGACGCTGATGCTGCAGTACGCGACGTACTCGGTGATTTCGCCCGAGGGTTGCGCGTCGATCCTGTGGAAGTCCGCCGAGCACGCGCCCGAGGCCGCGGAGTCGCTCGGCATCACGGCGGCCCGCCTGAAGCAGCTGGGCTTCGTCGATCGCGTCGTCAACGAGCCGCCCGGAGGCGCCCATCGCGACCCGCCGGCGATGATGGTGTCCCTGAAGAAGGCACTCACGGAGACGCTGCGGCAGCTCGCCGAATTGCCGCTCGAAACGCTTCTTGAGACGCGCGGGGAGCGCCTCCTCGCCTATGGCAAGTTCAAGGAGCTCGGCAGCTGATCCGCTCGCCGACGCGGTCGCGCGTGCCCTCGCGGCACACCTGACCGGGCCCGGCCGCGTCGCGGTGGCGTTGTCCGGCGGGCGCGACTCGGTCGCGCTGCTCTGTGCCGTTGCGGGGCTGCCTGCGGCGCGGGCGCGCGCGCCGATCGCGATCCACGTCCACCACGGCCTTGCCGCGCACGCCGACGCCTGGGAGGCGAGCTGCGCCGCGTTGTGCGCGTCGCTCGATGTACCACTCGTGGTCCGGCGGGTGTCCGTCGATGCCGCGGATCCGGACGGCATCGAGGCCGCGGCGCGGCGTGCCCGCTACGAGGCCCTCGCCGGTGCCGCGATCGACGCCGGTGCCGCCGCGGTGCTGCTCGCGCACCATCAGGACGACCAGGCCGAGACGCTGCTGCTGCAGCTCGCCCGTGGGGCCGGCCCGCATGGCCTCGCCGGCATGCCGGAAGCGCGGGTGGACGCACGCGGTTTCGCTTGGCTGCGGCCGCTCCTCGGCCTGCCGCGCAGCGCGATCGACGCCTGGGTGCGCGCGCGCGGCATCGCCTTCGTCGACGACGACAGCAACGCGCTGCCGCGCCATCGCCGCAACGCGCTGCGCCTCGCGGTCGTGCCGGCCTTTGCGCGCGTCTTCCCCGGCTACCCCGGCACGCTGGCCCGCGCCGCCACGCTGCAGGCCGACGCGGCACGACTGCTCGACGACCTCGCGGCACTGGATCTCGCGCCGCTCGACGACGGCGGCCGGCTGGACGTCGCCGGCCTCCTGCAATTGCCCGACTACCGGGTGCGCAACGCGCTGCGGTGTTTCCTGCGCCGCGACGGCCTGCGCCCGCCCTCTTCGGCACGTCTCGAGGCGCACATCGGCCAGCTCGCGTGCGCGCGCACCGACGCGCGCGTCGAGTTCGTGCACGACGGCGCGCGCTTCGGCGTGTATCGCGGACGGCTGCAGCGCAGGCCGCCTGCGCAGCCCGCGTTCGAGTGCGCGTGGCGCGGGGAGCGCGAGCTGGTGTTGCCGCACGGCCGGCTGGCGTTCGTCGAGGCCGTGGGTGCGGGGCTGGCGGCGGACGCCGCCGCGAAGGCGCCGGTCGTCGTGCGCTCCCGTACCGGCGGAGAGCGCCTCACCCTCGATGCGTCGCGCCCGCGCCGCGCGCTGAAGGCCTGGCTGCGCGAGTCCGGACTTCCGCCGTGGCAGCGCAGCGCGCTGCCGCTGGTGTTCTGCGGCGATGTGCTGGCGGCAGTCCCCGGGCTCGGCGTAGACCCCGCCTTTCGCGCCGGCCCCGCCGCCCGCGGCTACCGGCTGGACTGGTGGCCCGACGGCTGAGACCGGCGGCCGGGCACCACCCGCGTCAGAACAGCAGATTCGGCAGGAACAGCGTCAGCGCCGGAACGTAGGTGACGATGATCAGGAACACAACCAGGACCATCGTCCACGGCAGCGCCGCACGCACGACCTCCATGATCGACATTCGGGTGATGCCGGCCGTCACGAACAGGTTGAGGCCGATCGGCGGCGTGATCATGCCGATCTCCAGGTTCACCACCATGATGATGCCGAGGTGCACCGGGTCGATACCCAGCCGAGTGGCGATCGGGAACAGGATCGGCGCCATGATCAGGATGATGCCGGTCGGCTCCATGAACATGCCGGCGACCAGCAGCAGGATGTTCACGACGATCAGGAACTGCCACGCCGGCATGCCCCAGCCGATGATGGTCTCGGCGATGGCCTGCGGGATGCGCTCGGTGGTGAGCACGTGCGCGAACAGCAGCGCGTTGGCGACGATGAACATCAGCATCACCGTCACCGTCCCCGCCTGCAGCAGGACGCCGGGCACGTTCTTCATGCCGATGTCGCGGTAGACGAACACCGCGATGAGGAACGCGTACACGGCAGCCACCGCGGCGGCCTCCGTCGGCGTGAACACGCCGCCGTAGATGCCGCCGAGGATGATGATGATCAGCAGCAGCCCCCACAGCGAGTCGCGCCCCGACTGCAGCACTTCGGTCAGCGACGCGCGGGGCTGCTTCTGCAGGCCGATCATCCTTGCACGCACGTAGATCGCGACCATCAGCATCAGCCCGAGCACGATACCGGGAACGACGCCGGCCATGAACAGCTTGCCCACGGAGGTTTCGGTCGCGGCGCCGTAGACCACCATCACGATCGACGGCGGGATCAGGATGCCGAGCGTACCCGCGTTGCAGATGACGCCGGCGGCGAACGGCAGCGGATAACCCGCACGTACCATGCCCGCGATCACGATCGAGCCCACGGCCACGACCGTGGCGGGCGACGATCCCGAGACGGCGGCGAACAGCATGCACGCCAGCACCGAGGCCATCGCGAGCCCGCCGCGCAAGTGGCCGATGCAGGCGTTGGCGAAGCGGATCATGCGTTTCGCCACGCCGCCGGTGGTCATGAACGCGCCGCCGAGGATGAAGAACGGGATCGCGAGCAGCGTGTAGTGCTCGGACGTCTCGAACAGCTTGAGCGACAGCGACGCGAGCGAGTCCTGCGCGAAGAGCAGGATCGTGATCAGCGACGACAGCCCGAGCGCCACGGCTACCGGCATGCCGAGCAGCATGAACACGAACAGCAGGACGAACAGTGCGACGGTAGTCACTTGCGCACCTCGCCCGGCGGCTCGTCCTGCTTGAGCTTCAGCGCGTCCTTGGCCTCGTCGCCGAGCAGGTGCGCTTCCTTGCCGCTGGCAAGGCGGTAGAGCACCTGGCCGAAGCGCAGCGCCAGCAGCGCGAAGCCGATCGGCAGGATGGCGCGCGGGATCCACTGCTGCACCGGCATGTCCTGCATCAGGATGCCGACCTCGTACATCTTGTGCACGTACTGGTAGCCGCCGACGACCACGATCAGCGCGTAGGCGATGCAGAGCACGGCGGCGATCATGCCGACGACGCGCTGGGTATTCCGCTCGAGCGCCCTCACCACCGCGTCGACGCCGATGTGGGCACCGACCCGCACGCCGTAGGACATGCCGACGAAGATCAGCCAGGCGAACATCACGCCCGTCAGTTCGAGGGCCCAGACGAAGCTGTAGTTGAAGACGTAGCGCGCCACCACCTGCATGAAGGTGACGAGCGTCATCCCCGCCATCAGGAAGACGATCAGGCCTTCCTCGAGATGCTCGAGCCAGCGCATGTTCAGGCCGGCGGGCGGCCGGCGACGGCCTCCCGCCCGAGGTCGTCACTTGTTCGACTTCAACGCGGCGTCGATGAGATCGCGCCCGATGTCGCCCTCGAACTTCTTCCACACCGGCTCCATCGACTTGCGCCAGGCGGCGACGTCGTCCTTCGCGCAGCTTCTGGATCTTCGCCTTGCCGGCGTCCGCGATCTTCTTCTTGTCGGCCTCGTTGATGTCGTAGGCCAGCTTGTTCGAGTACTTGGTTGCCTCGTCCATCGCCTCGGAGAGGGCCTTGCGCACGTCCGGGGCGAGGCCGTCCCACCACTTGGCGTTGGCCACGACCATGTAGTCGATCACGCCGTGGTTGGTCTCGGCGATGGTCTTCTGCACCTCGTGGAACTTCTGCGAGTAGATGTTCGACCAGGTGTTCTCCTGGCCGTCGACCACGCCGGTCTGCAGCGCCTGGTAGACCTCGCTGAACGCCATCTTCTGCGGGTTCGCGCCGAGCGCGCGGAACTGCGCCTCGAGCACGTCGGACGCCTGGATGCGGAACTTGAGGCCCTTGACGTCTTCGGGCCGCATCAGCCGGTCCTTGTTGGTCGACAGCTGCTTCATGCCGTTGTGCCAGTAGCCGAGCCCGATCAGCCCGCGGTTGGTCATCGACGTCAGCAGCGACTGGCCCGCCGGGCTCGCCTGGAAGCGGTCGACGGCATCGATGTCGTCGAACAGGAACGGCAGGTCGAAGATCTGGATCTTCTTCGTGTAGCGGTCGAACTTCGACAGCGACGGCGCGATCAGCTGCACGTCGCCCAGCAGCAGCGCCTCGAGCTCCTTGGCGTCGCCGAACAGCTGCGAGCTCGGGAACACCTGCACCTGCACCTTGCCGGGCAGCTTCTTCTCGGCCAGCTCCTTGAACTTGAGCGCGCCCTGGCCCTTCGGCGTGTTCTCCGCCACGACGTGGCTGAACTTGATCACGATCGGCTGCTGGGCCGCAGCGGCCAGCGGCAGCGTGATGGCGAGGGCGGCGACGCCGGCGGTGGCGAGCCACTTCCGGCGCGGTGACATGTCGACTTTCATTTGCACTCCTCCTGGTCCGTCCTGTGGGGGCCTGCGCCCGGCGCCGCCATGCGGCGCCGGATTCCGGACAGCTTTTACGCGATCTGTGGCGCGGTCCTTTGAGCCTGGACAAGTCTTGTGGCCCGGCGGCAGCGAAGTATGACCGGCCCGGGGACGCGGAACAAGCGCGCCGGGCGTGCGCTCACAGAACATCCGCATCGGCGACGCCACCGCGATCCGCGGTCGACCGCCTGCTGCGCCGCACAACGACGTCCGTCACACGTGCCGAGCAGATAGAACGCGTGGCGCGGCCGTGTACCGGATGCTGCGAACGAGCGTCAGCGCGAACGATCGGCGGCGCGCGGTACCGCCTGGCGCAGCAGGTCGCGCGCCCGCGCCACGACCGGGGCGTCGACCATGCGACCGTCGACACGCGCGGCCGCACCGCTGCCCGCCGCCGCGACGACCCGCTCCGCCCAGGCGAGCTGCTCCGCCGTCGGGCGGAAGGCCGCACTGACCGCCGCCACCTGGCGCGGATGGATGCACAGCTTGCCGCCGAAGCCGAAGCGCCGCGCCCGCGCAAGTTCGGCCGCGAGCGCGCCGTCGTCGTCGAGCGCCGTACAGACGCCGTCGATGGGGGCGGCCAATCCGCCGAGCCTGGCGGCCAGCACGATGCGCGAACGGAAGTAGTGCAGCGGCAGGTCGGCGTCGTCGATGCCGAGCTCGGCCTGCAGGTCGAGGCTGCCGAACGCGAGGCGGGCGACACCGGGAGTGCGCGCGACCGCGTCGATGCCCTCGAACCCGGCGGCCGTCTCGATGATCGCGATCACCGCGCAATCGCCGGCGACCGCGCGCACCTGCTCGACGTGGACCGGTTGCTCGGCCTTGGGCAGCATCACCACGGGCACCTTCGCGTCGCGACACGCCTCGAGGTCGCCGTCGAACCACGGCGTGCCGCAGGCGTTGATGCGCACGGCCGCGCGGTGCGCGACCCCGGCAAGCGCCGCGCGGGCGGCCACCTTGTCCTCCGGGGCTACCGCATCTTCGAGGTCCACGATCGTGATGTCGGCGCCGCAGGCGAGCGCCTTGCCGATGCGATCCGCCCGCGTCGCCGGCACGAACAGCAGGCTGCGCGCGCCGGCCGCGTCGAGCGGGTTGCTCACAGGACTACCCTTCGCGCTGCGCGCTTCGGGGCGGATTCGCCCTCGGGGCGGCCCTTCGGGCTCATGCCCGCGCCTCGCCCAGCAGCGGGCCGACCTGCGGCCAGTCGGCGATGCGCCACAGGCGCTCGATCGCGTCCCCGGCCTCGCCCTCGTTCAGGGTCCCGCCGTACGCGATCAGCCGCCGCGCCTTGCGCTCGACCTCCTCGCGCGACAGCGAGTTGCCCGGGTCGCCCTTCGGGTCGTCGACGCGCCCGTGCAGGGTGCGGCCGTCGGTCGTCGTGACGCTCACCTTGCCGATCCAGCGTCGCGGATAAGCCGCGTCGACTTCCGCGTCGAGCTGCATGCGGACTCGATCGCGGAACGCGACGGTCTGCGGCTCGAGGAACGCGCGGTCGAACTCGGCCAAGCCGGCGTGGCCGAAGCGCGCGGCGAGCGCGAGCACGGTGCCCATCGAGAACTTGGACTGGTGCACGTTCGCGGGCTGCGTCACCGGGCCGAGCACGTCGAGCGCAGCCTGGTGCACGTGCGCGGTCACCGTCTCGATCTGTTCCGACTGCAAGCCGTGCTCGCGCATCACTGCCAGCAGGGCATCGGCCGCGGGGTGCGTGTGACGGCACGATGCGTGCCACTTGAACGACGTCTCGGCGGTCGCCCAGCGCGTGCCGAGCGCGTCGACCAGCCGATCCGGATCGGCATCGCTCGACATGCCGGCCGCCATGCCTTGCGGTCCTTCGAGGATGTGCCGCGCGCCGGTGAGCCCGGCGCGCGCCAGCCACGCCGCGAGCAGTCCCGTAGCGGCGGCACCGGCGGCGTGCAGCTGCTTGGAGTCGGCACCGTCGCGCAGGAACTCCCACAGGCCGGCCGCCTGCGTTCCCGCCGAGCCGAACGCGTGCAACGTGAGATCGGGCGTCAGGCGCAACACCCGCGCGGCCGCGGCGGCCGCCGCCAGCGTGCCCGCCGTGCCCGTGGTGTGGAACACCCGGTAGTGCGACCGGCCGAGGAACTCGCCGACGCGGATGCCGACTTCGTAGCCGACCACGGCCGCGGTCAGGAACTCGCGGCCCGAGGCACCGACGGCCTGCGCCGCGGCGAGCGCAGCGGGGAACACCACGGTCGCGGGATGGAACACGGCGCCGTTGTGCACGTCGTCCTGCTCGGCGAAGTGCGACGACGCGCCGTTGGCCATCGCAGCCAGCATCGGCGAGGTGCGCGCGCGCGTGATCAGCACCTCGCAAGGTCCGCCCGCGCCGCCCATGGCCTGCGCCACGTCGACGATCGCCCGCACGGGCCGGCCCTTCGCACCGGCGAGCGCGGAGCCGAACCAGTCCACCAGCAGGTCCTCGGCGCGCCGCACGACGTCGCCAGGTATGTCGTCGAACTGCACGCCGGCGGCGAAAGCGGCGAGCGCTGCGCTGCTCTCGGTGATGGGCAGGCGTGCGTTCATCGTCGTCCCCCGCTAAAGGGCTGCGTCGGCGCGCAGCCTCGCGATCTCGTCCGCACCGTAGCCGACCTCGCGCAGAATGGCCTCGCTGTGCTCGCCGAGCGCCGGCACGGCGCCCATGCGCGGGGCGAAGCGGTCGTTGTCGCCCGGGGGCCGCAGCGCCGGCAGGCGTCCCACGGGCGAGTCGATTTCGACGAAGCGCCCGCGCGCCTGCATCTGCGGATGCGTCCACAGGTCGCCGGGCCCGTTGACGCGCGCGAAGGCGATCTGCGCGGCCTCGAGGCGCGCCTCGAGCGCGGGCGTGGTCAGCCCGGCCAGCACCTCGCCGATCAGCGCTTCGAGCGCGCCGCGATGCTCGGTGCGCAGCGTGTTGCTGACGAACCGCGGGTCGGTCGCGATCGCCGGCCGCTCGAGAATCTCGGCGCAGAACTTCGCCCACTCGCGCTCGTTCTGCACGCCCATCATCACCATGCCGCCGTCGCCGACGCGGAACAGGCCGTACGGCACGACGCTGGGGTGGAACGGCCCGGTGCGGGGCGCCGCCGGCTGGCCCTCGAACGTGTAGTACATCGGGTTGCCCAGCCATTCGGTCAGCGTCTCGAACATCGCGACGTCGATGTGCGAGCCCTGTCCGGTCCGCTCGCGCAGCAGCAGCGCCGCGAGCACGCTCGAGTACGCGTAGATGCCCGCCGAGACGTCGGCCGCCGAGAACCCGCAGCGCGCCGGCGATTCCTGCGTGCCGGTCACGCTGATCAGGCCCGCCTCCGCCTGGATCATCAGGTCGTAGGCCTTGCGGTCCCGGTACGGGCCTTCCGCGCCGTAGCCCGAGATGTCGCACACGACGATGCGCGGGTGCTGCGGGCGCAGCGCCTCGATCGACAGCCCGAGCCGCGCCGCCGCGCCCGGCGCGAGGTTCTGCACGACGACGTCGGTCCTGGCCAGCAGCCGGGCGAGGATCTCCGGCGCCTGCGCGTGCTTGAGGTCGAGCGTCAGGCTCTCCTTCGAGCGGTTGGCCCACACGAAGTACGACGACAGGCCGCGCACGCGAGCGTCGTACCCGCGCGCGAAGTCACCGACGCCGGGGCGCTCGATCTTGATCACGCGTGCGCCGAGGTCCGCGAGGTGACGCGTGCACACCGGTCCGGCGACCGCGTGCTCGAACGACAGCACGACGATGCCGTCGAGCGGGCGCACGCCTTGCGCGGCAGCGATGCTCACCTCAGTGCCGATGGGCCGACCCATCTCAGAAAGAGCGCGGCATGCCCAGCACGTGCTCGGCGATGTACGACAGGATCAGGTTGGTCGAGATCGGCGCGACGAGGTAGAGGCGCGTCTCGCGGAACTTGCGCTCGACGTGATACTCGTCGGCGAAGCCGAACCCGCCGAACGTCTGCAGGCAGGCATTGGCCGCCTCCCACGAAGCCTTGGCGGCGAGGTGCTTGGCCATGTTCGCCTGCGCGCCGCAGGGCTCGTGGGCGTCGAAGCGGCGGCAGGCGTCGAAGCGCATCAGGTTGGCGGCCTCGACCTCCATGTAGCACTCCGCGATCGGAAACTGCACGCCCTGGTTCTGCCCGATCGGCCGGTCGAACACCACGCGCTCCTTCGCATACTGGCTCGCGCGGTTGACGAACCACCAGCCGTCGCCGATGCATTCGGCGGCGATGAGCGTCCGCTCGGCGTTCAGGCCGTCGAGGATGTACTTGAAGCCCTTGCCTTCCTCGCCGATCAGGTTCTCCGCGGGAATCTCGAGGTTGTCGAAGAACAGCTCGTTGGTCTCGTGGTTGACCATGTTGGGGATCGGCCGCACCGTCATGCCCTTGCCGGTCGCCTGGTGCAGGTCGACCAGGAAGATCGACATGCCGTCGGACTTCCGCTTCACCTCGGACAGCGGCGTCGTGCGCGCCAGCAGGATCATCAGGTCCGAGTGCTGGATGCGCGAGATCCACACCTTCTGGCCGTTGACCACGTAGCGGTCGCCCCGGCGCACGGCGGTGGTCTTGAGCCGCGTGGTGTCGGTGCCGGTGGTCGGCTCGGTGACGCCCATCGACTGCAGCCGCAGCTCGCCGCTGGCGATGCGCGGCAGGTACTGCCGCTTCTGCGCGTCGGAGCCATGGCGCAGCAGCGTGCCCATGTTGTACATCTGGCCGTGGCAGGAGCCCGCATTGCCGCCGTTGCGGTTGATCTCCTCCATGATCACCGAGGCCTCCGCCAGCCCCAGCCCGGAGCCGCCGTATTCCTGCGGAATCAGCGCCGCCAGCCAGCCGGCTTCGGTGAGAGCGTCGACGAACGCCTCCGGGTAGCCACGCTTCTCGTCGACCTCGAGCCAGTAGGCATCCGGGTAACGGCTGCACAGGTCGCGCATGCCGTCGCGAATGTCCTGGTAGCGATCCGGCGCGGGCAGGTCCATCAGCGGCTCCGAGGCTGTTCGGTTCGGTTCAGGCGAGCTCGGCGACCGCATCCATCGCGATGCGGCCGTCGGGTGTCAGGGTCCACAGCCGCACCGTCGATCCCTCGCGCGCGCCGCAGACGTCGAACGGCGCCGTGTCGAACACGGGCGCGCGCGCGCGGAACGTGAAGCTCGCGACACGTGCGCCCGGCAGGTGGCGATCGAGCAGGTCGAGCAGCAGCGTCGCCTGCAGCGGGCCGTGCACCACGAGCCCCGGGTAGCCTTCCACCTCGGTGACGTAGCTGCGGTCGTAGTGGATGCGGTGGCCGTTGAAGGTCAGCGCCGAGTAGCGGAACAGCAGGACGGGGTCGGGCGTGACGGTGCGGCGGAAGTCCGCTGCGCGCGCCGGGTCGGGCTCGGTCGGCGGCGCCGGCGGCGCGCCCGGCTGCGGCGCCTGCCGATAGACGATGTCGTGCTCGTCGGTGACGGCGAGCACGCCGTGCGCCCGGATCTCGTGACGCACCGTCACCAGCACCAGCTCGCCGCTGCGTCCGGACTTGTGCTCGACCGAGGCAATCGTGCTGGTGCGCTCGAGCGGCGCGTCGAAGGCGACCGCGGCCGGGAAGGCGAGCCGGCTGCCGGCCCACATGCGGCGCGGCAGCGTCACCGGCGGCAGGAAGCCGCCGCGGGTCGGATGGCCGTCCGGGCCGAGCGCCGACTGCACCGCCGTGGGCAGGAAGTACAGCCAGTGCCACGAGGGTGGCAGCATGGCCTCGGAGGTCGGCAGCCGCTCGATCAGGTCGGCGCGGTCCAGCGTGGCCGCGAGGCCCAGCGCCGGTGCCACGCGCGCGACATCGCGAGCCGTTTCACGGCGGCCGATCCAATCGCGCAGATCCGGTGTGTTTTCGGTGGGCATGGCAGCGCAGGGTCGGGCCCGGGACGCGTGAACTCTAGCAGTTTGGCGGCGCACGTGGTCGGCGGCATGGAGCCGGCGCGTGTCACGCGCGACGCCCGACGCAGCGCATCCTCCCGGTCCTCCTGGGCAGGCCTGCCATCGGCCGTGGCGCAGGATGCTTGCAAGACAGCGCGAGGCGAAAATGTTAGAATTTTGAATTTATTCGCATTTATCGCATTTACCCTGCCGGAGCCGCACCATGGCCGTCGAACGCACCCTTTCCATCATCAAGCCTGATGCCGTCGCCAAGAACCTCATCGGCAAGATCTACTCCCGGTTCGAGACGAACGGACTGAAGATCGTCGCCGCGCGCATGGCGTGGCTCTCCCGTGCCGAGGCCGAAGGCTTCTACGCGGTGCACCGCGAACGTCCGTTCTTCAAGGACCTGGTCGACTTCATGATCTCGGGACCGGTGATGATCCAGGTCCTCGAAGGCGACGACGCGATCGCCAAGAACCGTGACCTGATGGGCGCCACCGACCCCAAGAAGGCCGCGGCCGGGACGATCCGGGCCGACTTCGCACAATCGATCGACGCCAACGCGGTCCACGGCTCGGACGGGCCCGACACCGCGCGCAACGAGATCGCGTACTTCTTTCCCGCGCTCGCGGTCTACAGCCGCTGATCGCCCGCCTGCCCCGCTCTCCCGTGGCGATGACTCCATTGCTGGGCCTCGACGCCGACGGACTCGACCGGTTCTTCGCCGAACTGGGCGAGAAGCCGTTTCGCGCCCGGCAGGTGTCGCGCTGGCTGCACCAGCGGTTTGCCGACGCTCCGGATCGGATGACCGATCTCGCCAAGGCGACGCGCGAGCGCCTCGCCGCCACTGCGACGATCGCGGCGCCGGCGGTGATCCGCGACACCACGGCCGCCGACGGCACGCGCAAGTGGCTGTTCGACGTCGGTGCGGGCAACGCCATCGAGTCCGTGTTCATTCCGGAAGGCGTCCGCATCGGGTCGCCGGAGGATGACGAACCGTTCGAGTCCGCGGCCGCATCCGACACCTCGGCGCGTCGATCCCGCTCCGCGGGTCCCTCGCCGAACGCCTCGGTGCGGTACCGGGGCACGCTGTGCATCTCGTCGCAGGCGGGCTGCGCGCTCGACTGCGCGTTCTGCTCGACCGGCCGGCAGGGCTTCAACCGCAACCTCACCACGGCCGAGATCGTCGGCCAGCTGTGGCACGCGAATCGCACGCTGCTGGCCGACGGCATCCAGGCACCGTGGGTCGAGCAGGGCCGGGCCCCGATCACCAACGTGGTGATGATGGGCATGGGCGAGCCGCTCGCGAACTACGACAACGTCGTCCCGGCGCTGAAGCTGTTCCTCGACGACAACGCCTACGGCCTGTCGCGGCGTCGCGTGACGCTGTCTACCTCCGGCCTCGTGCCGATGATCGACCGCCTCGCCGCCGATTGCCCGGTGGCGCTCGCCGTGAGCCTGCACGCAGCCAACGACGGCTTGCGCGACCGGCTCGTGCCGATCAACCGCAGGCATCCGCTGCGGGAACTCCTGGCCGCGTGCCTGCGCTACCTGCCGCACGCGCCGCGCGATTTCGTCACGTTCGAGTACGTGATGCTGGACGACGTCAACGACCGCCCGGAGGATGCGCGGCAGCTGGTCGCGATCGCGCGCGCGGTGCCCTGCAAGCTCAACCTGATCCCGTTCAACCCGTTCCCGGGCACCGACTTCCGCACCAGTCCGCGCGAGCGGATCCGCGCGTTCCAGCAGATCCTGATGGACGCCGGCGTGACGACGACGATCCGCAAGACGCGCGGCGACGACATCGACGCGGCCTGCGGCCAGCTCGCCGGACAGGTGCAGGACCGCATCAAGCGTCGGCTGGCGGCGCGCATCGCGCCGGTCCCGGCCCGATGACTCCACGAGGATCGTCCACCATGCGCCTGCGCAACCTTGCGGCGTTGCTCGCCGCGGTCTCGGCACTCGCGGCGTGCCAGTCCAATCCGTTCGCGCCGAAGCCCGAGCCGACGCCCCCCTCGCCGCAGGTGCAGCCGGCACAGTCGCCGCGCATCCAGCAGCCGGAGTCGACGCCGCGGCAGCGCGCGGAGGCCCACGTCGAGCTCGCCGCCGGCTACTTCGAGCGCGCGCAGTTCGACGTCGCCCTCGAGGAGCTCGGCATCGCCGAGCGCATCGACGCGACCTTCGCGCGCACCCACAGCATCTACGGCCTCGTCTACGCGACGATCGGCGAGCTGCCCAAGGCGGAGGCGAGCTTCCGCCGTGCGCTCGAGCTCGCGCCGAACGACTCGGAGGCGCGCCAGAACTGGGGCTGGTACCTGTGCACGCACGGCCGCGCGAAGGAGTCCATCGCCGAGTTCGAGGCGGCGATCCGCGACCCGCTGTACCGCACGCCCGAGATCGCCCTGGTCAATGCCGGCAAGTGCAGCGTGTCGATCGGCGACGCGGCGGCGGCCGACCAGTATTTCCGCCGGGCGCTGCAGCTGCGCCCGAACGAACCCCAGGCGGCGTACAACCTCGCGCTGCTGTCGTACCGCGGCCAACGGTACGCCGATGCCCGCGCGCTGATGCGCATGGTGATGCAGCAGAACTCGCCGGCCCCCGAAGCCCTGTTCCTCGGCATGTGCGTCGAGCAGAAGCTCGGCGACGCGCAGGCGGAGCAGTCGTACGCGCTGCAGCTGCGCAATCGCTTTCCCGATGCCGCCGAAACCAAGGCGATCGGCCCGTGCCCATGACCGAATCCCCGCCGATCGTGCCTACCGACCCCGACGCCGGCAGCGCCGGTGCGATGCTGCGCGCCGCGCGCGAGACTGCCGGACTGTCCATCGATGCGCTGTCGCAGCAGTTGAAGCTCTCGCCGCGCCAGGTGAAGGCGCTCGAGGACGGGGACTACGCGAGCCTGCCCGGCAGGACCTTCGTGCGTGGCTTCGTGCGCAACTATGCACGGGCGGTCGGCATCGACCCGGAAGCCGTGCTCGCCGCGATTCCGGGCGCGGTCGAGGCCCCGGCACTCGATCGCTCGACCATCGGGCACGCGCATCGGCCGATCGGCGAGTTGCCGACGTCGGGACGGGCGCGTTCGGGCTCCTGGACGCGCTGGCTCATCCCGCTCGTGCTGCTCGCCGCGATCGGCGCCGCCGCGCTCTACGAGTACCTGCGCCCGGGCGACCTGCAGCGGGGTTTCGAGACGCGCACGTTGCCCGTGCGGCCGGCGCTGCCCGATCCGGTCGCCCCGCCGGCCGGCACGCCGTCGTCGGGCACGCCGCTGCCCAATCCGATCGTCTCCGGGCCGGTGAGCGAGGCGCCGCGCGCCGACGGCGTGCTGCCCCCGCCCGCCCCGGCGGTCGAAACCGCCCCCGCCGGCGCAATGCCGCCGCTCGTCCCACCCGGCCCGTCGGGTGGCGGCGCGATCGTCACGCCTGCCACGAGCGCACCCGCCACCGCGCCGACGCCCGCGGCCGGCGAGGCAACGCTGGTGATCAACTACCGCGCGTCGTCGTGGACCGAGGTGCGCGACCGCGACGGCAAGGTCGTGCTGCAGGTCACCGGCACGCCGGGCACCTCGCAGACGGTCACCGGCAAGGCGCCGTTCGACCTGACGCTCGGCAATGCGGGCGAGAACAGCGTCACGTGGCGAGGCGCCCCGTTCGACCTGGCGCCGCACCTGCGCCAGAACGTCGCGCGTGTGCGCCTGCCCTGATTTCCGCAATGGAACGACCCGTCATCGTGCGCCGGCGCACGCGCAGCGTGCGCATCGGCGCGGTCGCCGTCGGCGGCGCCGCGCCGATCGTCGTGCAGTCGATGACCAACACCGACACGGCCGATGTCGCCGCCACCGTCGCGCAGGTCAAGGCGCTCGCCGACGCGGGCTCCGAGCTGGTGCGGGTCACGGTGAACAACGTCGCGGCCGCCGCCGCGGTGCCGGCGCTCCGCGAGCGGCTCGACGCCCTCGGTTGCACCGTGCCGCTGGTCGGCGACTTCCACTTCAACGGGCACAAGCTGCTCGCCGAGGTGCCCGACTGTGCGCGTGCGCTCGCCAAGTTCCGCATCAATCCCGGCAACGTCGGCAAGGGGTCGAAGCGCGACCCGCAATTCGCCGTGATGATCGAGCAGGCCATCGAGTTCGGCAAGCCGGTGCGGATCGGCGTCAACTGGGGCAGCCTCGACGCCGACCTGCTCGCGCGCCTCATGGACGAGAACGCGTCGCGCGCCGTGCCGTTGCCCGCCGAGGCGGTGATGCGCGAGGCGCTCGTCACCTCGGCGCTCGACAGTGCCGCCCGCGCCGAGGCGCTCGGCCTTCCCGGCGATCGCATCGTGCTGTCCTGCAAGGTCTCCGACGTGCAGGACCTGATCACCGTCTACCGCGAGCTCGCGCGCCGCGCCGACTATCCGCTGCACCTCGGTCTCACCGAAGCCGGCATGGGCAGCAAGGGCATCGTCGCCTCGACCGCCGCGCTCGCCGTGCTGCTGCAGGAAGGCATCGGCGACACGATCCGCGTGTCGCTGACGCCGGAGCCCGGCGGCGACCGGACGAAGGAAGTCGTCGTCGCGCAGGAGATCCTGCAGACGATGGGGCTGCGCTCGTTCACGCCGATGGTCACCGCCTGTCCCGGCTGCGGCCGCACGACGTCCACCCACTTCCAGGAGCTCGCCGCCCGCATCCAGGCCTTCCTGCGCGTCTCGATGATCGCGTGGCGCGAGCGCTACCCCGGCGTCGAGAACATGCACGTCGCGGTGATGGGATGCGTCGTCAACGGGCCCGGCGAGTCGAAGCTCGCCAACGTCGGCATCTCGTTGCCGGGCACCGGCGAATCGCCGGTGGCGCCCGTCTACGTCGACGGGCAGAAGACCGTGACGCTGAAGGGCGAGCGCATCGCCGAGGAGTTCCAGCGCATCGTCGAGGACTACGTGCGGGCGACCTACGGCGGCGCAGCGCGCACCAGCGCGCTCGATCCCGAGCGCCGCACGATCGCGCTGAAGGCGCAGCCATGAGCACCGGCGCGAAGACGACCCACCGACCCGAGGCGGAGACCGGTCAGTTCAACGTGACGGGACCGTCGGCTCGACTGCAGGCCGTGCGCGGCATGAACGACGTGCTGCCCGACGAGGCGGCGCTGTGGGAGCGCTTCGAGGATGCGGTGCGCCGCGTGTTCGCGCTCTACGGCTACCGCAACCTGCGCGTGCCGATCGTCGAGCAGACGCCGCTGTTCGTGCGCGCGATCGGCGCGGTGACCGACGTCGTCGAGAAGGAAATGTACACGTTCGACGACAAGCTCTCCGGCGAGAGCCTGACGCTGCGGCCGGAGGCGACCGCGGGCATCGTGCGCGCCGCGATCGAGCACAACCTGTGCTACGAACGGCCGCAGCGGGTGTGGCTCGCCGGGCCGATGTTCCGCCACGAGCGCCCGCAGAAGGGCCGCTACCGCCAGTTCCACCAGTTCGACGTCGAGGCGCTGGGCTTTCCCGGGCCGGACGTCGACGCCGAGCAGATGATCCTGCTCGCGCGCCTGTGGCGCGACCTCGGGCTCGCGGACTCGATCCGCCTGTCGATCAACTCGATCGGCGACGCCGCGGAGCGGCGCGCGCACCGCGCGGCGCTGGTCGCGTACTTCGAGCGCCACGAGCACGCACTGGACGAGGATTCGCGGCGGCGCCTGCACACCAATCCGCTGCGCATCCTCGACAGCAAGAACGAGGCGATGCGCGAGGTGATCGAGGGCGCGCCGAAGCTGCTCGACCGGCTTGGCCCGGAGTCTCGCGCGCACTTCGAGGGACTGCAGGCGCTGCTCGCGGAAGCCGGCATCGGCTTCGCCGTCGACCCGCGGCTCGTGCGCGGGCTCGACTACTACAATCGCACCGTCTTCGAGTGGGTCACCGATCGCCTGGGCGCGCAAGGCACGGTCGCCGGCGGCGGACGCTACGACGGCCTGTTCGAGCAGCTCGGCGGCAAGGCGACGCCCGCGTGCGGATTCGGCATGGGCATCGAGCGCATGATCCTCCTGCTCAGGGACGCGGGTGGCGGCGGCAGCGGCGCCCCGCTCGCCTACGTGGTGCACGCCGGCGACGCGGCGGCAGCACTCGCGCGCCGCGTGGCCGAATCGCTGCGCGATCGTGGCATGGCCGTGGTGCTGCACGCGGGCGGCGGCGGCTTCAAGTCGCAGATGAAGAAGGCCGATGCGAGCCGGGCGCGCTACGCGCTCGTGATCGGCGACGACGAGGCCGCGCGCGGCGTGGTCGGGGTGAAGCCGCTGCGCGAGGCCGGCGAGCAGGAGAGCGTCGCGGTCGACGCGCTGCCGGCACGCCTCGCGGCCGGGTACGGACGAGTAAACGGGCAAGGAACGACGATGGCTGTCTACGATATCGAAGAGCAGGAAAAGCTCGAGGACCTGAAGGCGTTCTGGCAGCGCTGGGGGACCCTGATCTCCGGCGTGGTGATCGCGATCTGCGTCGCCTACATCGGCGTGCAGGGCTGGCGCTGGTGGCAGCACCGGCAGGCCGAGGAAGCGTCCGTGCTCTATGGCGCCGTCGCCGGTGCCGTGCGCGGCGCGGACGTGCCCAAGGCGCGCGACGCGATGGGGCAGCTCGCCGGTCGCTTCGCGGGCACGGGTTATGCGCCGCGCGGCGCCCTGCTCTACGCGAAGATGCTGTGGGACAACGGCGACAAGGCCGGCGCCCGCGCGCAGTTGAGCTGGGTGATCGAGAACGCGCGCGAGGACGAGCTCAAGGCCGTCGCGCGCTACCGGCTCGCCGAGGCGCTGCTCGACGACAAGCAGTACGACCAGGCGCTCGCGACCCTCGACGCGAAGCACCCCGACGCCTTCGCCGGGCTGTTCGCCGACCTGCGCGGCGACGCACTCGCCTCGGCCGGCCGGGTTGCCGAAGCCAAGAGCGCCTACCAGGCGGCGCTCGCCAAGCTCGACAACAAGTCGCCCTACCGCAACTACGTGCAGGTGAAGCTCGACTCGCTCGGCGGCGACGCCGCACCCGCCGGCGGCGGCCGGCGCGCACCGCGGCACCGGTCGCACCTGCGGCGCCCGGGACGCCCGCCAAATGATCGCGCAACGCTCGCGTCGCCTCGTCGCGGGCCTCGCGCTCGCGGCGCTCGTCTCGGGCTGCGGCTCGATGCCGAGCTGGATGCCGTCGTGGTCGGTGCCCGCGCCCAATTTCGACTGGCTCACCGGACGCTCCGGGGCCAGCAAGCCCGGTCCGCTGCCCGAGCTCACCGCGACCGCCACCGCGACGATCGACTGGCAGACGAGCGTCGGCAAGTCGCGATCCGGACTGTCCCCGGCGGTGCTTCCCGACGCGATCTACGCCGCGCGCGCTGGACGGCACGCTGGTCCGGCTCGATCCCGCCACCGGCCGCAGCGTGTGGCGCGTGAGCGCCGGCAAGCCGCTGTCCGCCGGCCCCGGCGCCGACGCGACGCTCGTGGTGGTCGGCACCGACAAGGGCGAGGTGCTCGCGTTCGACCCGGACGGCAAGCCGCTGTGGACTGCGCGTGTCTCGTCGGAGGTGATCTCGCCGCCGATCGTCACCGAAGGCAGTGTGGTCGTGACCTCGGGCGACGGGCGGATCTACGGGCTTGCCGCGGCCGACGGCAAGACCCGCTGGGTGAACCAGCGCACCAACCCGCCGCTCACCGTGCGCAACAGCGCCGGCGGCGTGGCAAGCCGCGGTGGCGTGTTCATCGGCGTCGCGGGCGGCCGACTGCTGGCCGTCGACTCGAAGACCGGCACGATCGGCTGGGACGCGGCCGTGGCCACGCCGAAGGGCGCCACCGAGCTCGAGCGCATCGCCGACGTGACGAGCCGCCCGTGGATCGAGGAACGGCAGGCCTGCGCGGTCGCCTACCAGGGCCGACTCGCGTGCTTCGAGATCCTGCGCGGCACGCCGACGTGGACCCGCGACGTATCGAGCCTGTCCGGCATTTCGGGCGACGATGCGTTCTACTACGTGATCGACGATGCCGGCGCCGTGCACGCCCTCGACCGGAGCACCGGGGCGTCGCTGTGGAAGCAGGACAAGCTCGCCGCGCGCCGCCCGGTCGCCGGGCAACTTGCCGGCGAATTCCTGGCCGTGGTCGACATCGAGGGTTACGTTCACCTCGTCGCGGCCAAGACCGGCAACTACGCGGGACGTCTCGCGTCCGACGGCTCGCCACCGACCAACCAGCCGATCGCGCAGGGCGCGCGCATCGTGTGGCAGTCGACCTCGGGGACGGTGTACGCACTGTCTGCCCGCTGATCCGCCCGCCCCCGCCCCCCGGCCGCCGTCCGCGGCGGCCGTGAACCGATGCTCCCCACCGTCGCACTGGTCGGCCGCCCCAACGTCGGCAAGTCGACGCTGTTCAATCGGCTGACGCGCACGCGCGACGCGCTCGTCGCCGACTTTCCCGGGCTCACGCGCGACCGGCAGTACGGCCGCGGCCAGATGGGCGAGCGGCCGTTCTTCGTCATCGACACCGGCGGGTTCGAGCCCGTGGCCAAGGGCGGCATCCTCAAGGAGATGGCGCGGCAGACGCGCGCCGCCATCGCCGAGTGCGACGTCGTCGTGTTCATCGTCGACGCCCGGGCCGGGCTGAACGAGGTCGACCGCGACATCTCGACGATGCTGCGCAAGTCGGGGCGTCCGGTGGTGCTCGTCGCCGAACAAGGCGGAGGGCCTACCGGTCGAGCGCGCGGTCGCCGATTTCCACGAGCTCGGGCTCGGTGCGCCGCTCGCGATTTCCGCGGCGCACGGCGAGGGCGTGCGCGACATGCTCGAGCAGGCGCTGGCCCACGTCCCGGCGCCGCAAACCCGCGAAGAGGAGGCCGAGGCCGGCGACGGTTCGGCGCGCATCAGGGTGGCGATCGTCGGGCGGCCCAACGTCGGCAAGTCGACGCTCGTCAACGCGCTGTTCGGCGCCGAGCGGGTGATCGCCTTCGACGAGCCGGGCACGACCCGCGATGCGATCCACCTCGACGTCGAGCGCGGTGGGCGCCCGTATACGCTGATCGACACCGCCGGGCTGCGCCGCCGCGGCAAGGTGTTCGAGGCGGTCGAGAAGTTCTCGGTGATCAAGACGCTGAATGCGATCGAGGAGGCGCACGTCGTCGTGCTCGTCGTCGACGCCCAGGACGAGATCACCGAGCAGGACGCGCACATCGCCGGCCACGTGCTGGAATCCGGCCGCGCGCTGGTCGTCGCCGTGAACAAGTGGGACGGCCTGCCGGAATCGAATCGCGAGGAAGTCAAGCGCGAGTTCTCGCGCAAGCTCGCGTTCCTCGCCTTCGCGACCACGCACTACGTGTCGGCGCGCGAGGGTCGCGGGCTGGACGCGCTCGTCGCCTCGGTCGACGCCGCGTATGCCGCCGCGATGGCGAAGCTCTCGACGCCCCGCCTGACGCGGGCGCTGCAGCAGGCGGTCGAGCGCCAGCAGCCGCCGCGCGCGGGCTATTCGCGACCCAAGCTGCGCTACGCGCACCAGGGCGGGATGAACCCGCCGGTGGTGGTGATCCACGGCACCGCGCTCGCGAGCGTCCCCGACACGTACCGGCGCTACCTGGA
Organism: uncultured beta proteobacterium; assembly: GCA_963765065.1. Taxonomy (GTDB): domain Bacteria; phylum Pseudomonadota; class Gammaproteobacteria; order Burkholderiales; family Casimicrobiaceae; genus VBCG01. The sequence goes on from CAVXVH010000021.1 coordinate 100,984, forward strand.
ACGATTCTTCGCCGAGGCGTTCCAACTGCGCGGAACCCCCCTTAGGATACAATTCAAGACGGGTGCCAACCCTTACGCGAACAAGGCTTCCCGCCGCCGGGGCTGACCGGGCGCCCGGCGCGGCTGCGGGCTTCGTGGCCGAGCGCCGTTCGCCGGCACCTTCGTCTTCACCGGCCGACCAAAAGAACCGGAGCGAACGCATGAGCAACAAGGGGCAAATGCTACAAGACCCGTTCCTGAACACGCTGCGCAAGGAGCACGTTCAGGTCTCGATCTACCTCGTCAACGGCATCAAGCTGCAGGGCCAGATCGAATCGTTCGACCAGTACGTCGTGCTGCTCAAGAACACCGTGACGCAGATGGTCTACAAGCACGCGATCTCCACCGTCGTGCCGTCGCGCCCGGTGACGATGCCCCACCACGCACCGGCCGGAGACACCGAAGGCTGATGCGAGGCTGCGCCCCGCGCCAGCGTGCTTTGCGCTGGTACCGCTGACATGTTCGATCGTCCCGAGGGCGGCAGCCGCGCACTCCTGGTCGAGCTCGACCTCGGCGACGGCCACATCGACGACCGCATGAACGAGCTCGCCGCCCTCGCGGCGTCGGCGGGTGCGGAGGTCGTCGGCCGCATCACGGGCAAGCGCAAGCGTCCCGACCCGGCGACCTTCGCCGGCAAGGGCAAGGTCGAGGAAATCGGGGCGAGCAAGGGCGACACCTCGGCCGAGCTCGTGATCTTCGACCACCCGCTCTCCGGCGTGCAGCAGCGCAACCTCGAGCAGGCGCTCGGCTGCCGCGTCGTCGACCGCACCAGCCTGATCCTCGACATCTTCGCGCAGCGCGCGCGCAGCAGCGAAGGCAAGCTGCAGGTCGAGCTCGCCCAGCTGAAGCACATGGCGACGCGGCTCGTCGGCGGATGGACCCACCTCGAGCGGCAGAAGGGCGGCATCGGCCTGCGCGGCCCCGGCGAGACGCAGCTCGAGACCGACCGCCGCCTGATCGCCAAGCGGGTCAAGGCCCTCACCACGCGACTCGCCGGCGTGGCGAGGAGCCGCGCGACGCAAGGTCGCACGCGGCGGCGCGCGGCGGTGCGCACCGTCGCCCTCGTCGGCTACACCAACGCCGGCAAGTCGACGCTGTTCAACCGCCTGACCGGCGCGCGCGTCGATGCCGCGGATCAGCTGTTCGCGACGCTGGACACGACATTGCGGCGCATCCACGTTCCCGGGCCGGCACGGTCGTGCTCTCGGACACCGTCGGCTTCATCCGCGAGCTGCCGCACGACCTGGTGGCGGCGTTCCGGGCGACGCTCGAGGAGGCCACCGAGGCCGACCTGCTCCTGCACGTGATCGACGCCTCGGCGCCGGACCGCGACGACCAGGTCGCGGCCGTCGAGGCGGTGCTCGCCGAGATCGGCGCCGACGCGATCCCCCAGATCCGGGTGCTGAACAAGTGCGACCGCACGGACCTGTCGACCGGAGCAACGCGCGACCCCTGTGGTACCATCTGCGCGGTTTGCGTCAGCGCCCTCACCGGCGCCGGTTGCAACGAATTGCGCGACGCACTGTCCGAGCGCCTGGCGCTCGAAACCGACGCGTCCCCGACCACTCCACTTCCTGCCTGAACGGGCCACGACCGGGCTTGAGTCCACGCGCCGGGTGTCGACCCGCGCGAACGAAACTGCCCGACGGTAAAGCGATGTCGCTCAACGATCCCCAATGGGGCAAACGCGGCGGCGGCGGCAACAACGCCGGCCCGCCTGATCTCGACGAGATCTGGCGCAACGTCAACCGACGCCTCTCCGACCTGTTCGGGCGCAGGGGCGGCGGCGGCAACGCCGACGGCGGCGGTGGCGGCGAGACGCCCGGCCGCGCGCCGCGCTGCCGATCGGCGGTGCCGCCCTGCTGGTCCTCCTCGTGCTCGCGGTCTGGCTCGCGAGCGGCTTCTACATCGTCGACGAAGGCCGCCGCGGCGTGGTCACGCGCTTCGGCAAGTACACCGAGACGACGCAGCCCGGCCCGCGCTGGCACTTGCCGTTCCCGGTCGAAGCAGTGGAGCTCGTCGATTTCTCGCAGGTGAAGACGATCGAGATCGGCTACCGCAACACGCCGCGCAACAAGGTCGAGCGCGAAGCGGTGATGCTGACCGACGACGAGAACATCATCGACATCCAGTTCGCGGTCCAGTACAACCTGAAGAGCGCCGAGGACTACGTCTTCAACAATCGCCGTCCCGACCAGATGGTCGCCTTCATCGCCGAGACTGCGATCCGGGAGGTCGTTGGCAAGAGCAAGATGGACTTCGCGCTCTACGAGGGCCGCGAGCAG